>NZ_CP060634.1:0-1200000 GCF_014337195.1 Qiania dongpingensis | reverse complement strand
GTACAGAACCCGGGGATCATGAGTCTGAAGGGGGGGAGACGACGGACACTTTTTTTCCTGAGGGGACCGTCTTATATGATAAGATAGATAAAGACAGCATTCCCTTTCAAGGTGATGGGACAATAGATACTCCATATTGCTACTGTTTGAAAAAGGGCGGGGAGGTATCATCCGAGGTCCTTGTTTTGCTGATGCGTATTCAAGGATGCGGGCGGTTTTATATTATGGAATCGGAAGACTTGATGAAGGAACCGCTTTTTATTTGGAATTTTGATGGAAAAGCATATGAAGATCAGGTGCAGAAGGAGACAGAATCTGAAGATGAAAGCAGCCTCGCAGGTACAGAGGAGAGCAGCTCTTTAAAAGCAGAGGAAAGTACCGGCAGTTCTGAAGGAACGGACGAACAATCCCGACCGGATTTTGAGGGAGAATTTGATGAGGGAATGCTGGAGGAGGCACTGGGAAATCTGGACAGTGCGGTTCAGGGATTTACAAAGGAAGAGCTGGCTCAGATGGTGAGAGAACGTTCGATGGAGTATGAGAAGCTGGAGCTTGCTATTCGAAAAAAGGAAAAGCAGATCTTAAATCTGAAGGAAACAATTGAAGAATGTACTGTGATAGCAAAAGGAGATGGTACGGTACAGGAGGTTTTAGGGATTGAAGAGGCCGTCTTATATGGGCAGCCCATGCTGATAATAAAAGAAGATTCTGGATATCACCTGGAAGGACAGCTGAATGAGATTCTTGCAGCTAAGCTAAAGGAGGGAGATAAAATCTCCTTGCCAGCTACTGCCGATGGAAAAGAAATCTCCGTTTCTGCAGAGATTCTTTCCATTGATAAAGAGCCGGAGGAAGAAATAACTATTGTTGGAAATCCCAATTTGAGCTATTATAGATTTACGGCTAATCTGGAGAACACGGGAAAAGTAAAGGCAGAGGAGCTTTCGGAGGCTCTTGTTCCCATGGGAGAAAAGGGAGAGGGAGCGATTGTCCTGCCCAGCAGTTTGATCGCTTATGAAAATGGGACGTCCTATGTCTATGCCATGGACCAGGAGGGACGGTTAAAGAAACGATCTGTTGAGACGGGCAGAAGCATTTTGGGGACTGATGTGGAGGTGCTTTCGGGAATCTCTTTGGGCGATTATCTGGCGGAGCCGAAAGCGGACGGCGTAGAAGAAGGGAAAAAAGCCAAAGTCGTCTATGGAGAAGAAATGGAGATTGGAACGAAAGAATCGGCGGAATAACAGGCAAAAGGAGGAGGCTGTGAAAAAGAAATCGAAGTTTGCTGCCGGAATTTTTGCCGGCGCATTTGTACTGGCTGTGTCCTGCTTTATAGCCTTTGAATTCGGAAAAGGTAGTGATAAGGGCAAAAGCGGGGAACTCGAAGAGGTACAGAATGAAAGTATCCTTGGGGAAGAGACCGCAGTGATAGCCCTGTCGGAAGGAGAGGTTCGATGTGATTTTTCTTCAGCGGCAGCCGTTCCTTCCCTGGTGCCTCTGGCAGATTTCCTGATAAAGGAGATAAAGGAAGAAGAAAACGTTTCGGAAGCGGCGGCCTTTTATTTGAGAAAAGAGGAGATTTCGGTTTATCGTGGATTGGATGGATTGGCGGGTGGAAGTGTTCTTGGGGTAGGGACAGATTTCTTTCCGGCAGCGGGACTTATGGTAGAAAAAGGACGGGGGATTACAGAGAAGGATATTCTGGAACAGAAGCGAGTGGCCGTTTTAAACGACAGGGCGGCGATGCAGCTCTTTTATGAAAAAGAAGCCATAGGGGAAGCTTTGGAAATTGAGGGGAAACTTTTCCAAGTGGTGGGTATCGTCGGAACATATGATGAGACACAGTTGGGAGGACTTGTTTTGGTGCCGGACAGTACGTGGCCGCAGCTTTATCAGTATGAGGAGCCGAAGGCAGTCGCACTTCAAAGTAAGAATGAACTGCAGAAAGCGGCAGATCATGCAGAAAGAATATTGAACAGTATGATTTCTGAGGAAAGTACGGTTTGGTATAAAATACAATAAACTATTTATAAATGATAGAAGATATGAAATATATAACACCCCGCAGGGAGTGTGCGGTATCGGCAGCCCGGCTGCCAGAGAGAAACGAAAGGGACAATGGATATGGGATACGAAAAGGTGACGGCTGTTATTCTGGCCGCGGGGCAGGGAAAACGGATGGGGACCGATGTGCCGAAACAATATCTGAGGATCAGAGGGCATGAGGTGCTTTATTATTCTCTGAAGGCTTTTGAGGAAAGCTGTGTGGATGAGATCATCTTGGTGGCGGGGGAACAGGATATGGAATACTGCCAGCGCCAGATTGTAGAAAAGTATGGATTTCAAAAGGTGGCCAAGATCATTTCCGGGGGACAGGAACGATACGATTCCGTTTATGCGGGCCTGCTTGCGGCGGATGACTGCAGTTATGTGCTGATTCATGACGGAGCGAGGCCGATGGTGACGCCGGAGATCATTTCCCGGGTCCTGGACGGAGCGATGACCTATGACAGCTGTACGACAGGGATGCCGGTGAAGGATACCATTAAGATTTCAGATGAGAGCGGGATGGCCGTGGATACGCCGGAGCGGGGAAGTCTCTGGACCATCCATACGCCCCAGGGATTTTCGTATCCGGTCATTTTGGAAGCACACAGGAGGTTCAGACAGGGCAGTTACCGCATTTCGGTGACGGATGATACCATGCTGGCGGAGATCTTTCTCAGAAAAAGAGCGAAGCTGGTGGAAGGAGATTACCGAAACATAAAGGTGACGACTCCGGAGGACATCGCGGCGGCCGAGGCGTTTTTGAGGGAACGGGACGTGAGTGAAAACACGCAGGCAGGCCTGCGACAAAACGGAGTAGTGCTATAGAGGGGGAAGGAATATGATTCGGCTCAGACCTTGGAAAAAAGAAGAATTAAAAGAACTCTTGGGATGGTTTTCGGACGAAGAGGAGTTTTCCAGATGGAGCGCCGGAAAATTCACATATCCGCTGACGCAGGAGCAGCTTCTGGACTATTATGAGCGTTTTGAAAAGGACAGCTGCGGATGGATCATGGCGGCTCTGGATGATAGAGGGCGTTTGGCAGGACATATCATGATGCGGAAGGCAGATTATGAAAGAAACAGTGTCCACTTTGGCTTTATCGTGGTCTCCCCGGAGTTTCGGGGAAAGGGGATCGGGCGCCTCATGGTGTCCCAGGGGCTTAAGTACGCTGGCGAGATCCTGGGTATGAAAAGTGTCACCCTGGGAGTTTTTGAGAACAATCCGGCGGCCAGGCATTGCTATGAGAGCGCCGGCTTTCGGACGGAGGAAATTCTAAAAGATGAATTTGATTATCACGGAGAAAAGTGGACGCTAGTGAATATGGCGGCGTCGATATAACAAAAAAAGGATATTTCAGGACCACGGCGATGGTCTGAAATATCCTTTTTCCATTTATTCTCTGCCGTCCCAGCAATAGGTGCACAGCTTCTCACGGTCGATGCCGACGGACTCTATCATATCATCCAGGCGGTGATAGCGGAGAGAAGTAAAGGACAGCCGTTCTCCGATGTGCTTCACCATTTCTTTATGTTCGCTGGTTTCCGGATTGGAATACAGATCCAGATGGGCGAACTTGTCATTGCCTTCCATTTCCCGGATGACCTGTCTTGTGATCAGATCCATCTCAGAGGTTGAGCGGGAAAAATTCAGATATTTACATCCATATAAAAGGGGCGGACAGGCAGGACGGATATGGACCTCCTTTGCGCCGCTCTGGTATAGGAACTGGGTAGTCTCCCGCATCTGTGTTCCGCGGACAATGGAATCGTCGATCAGCAGCAGACGCCTGTCCTGGATCAGGTTGTGCACCGGGATCAGCTTCATCTTTGCTATCAGATTTCTCTGAGTCTGGATGGTAGGCATGAAAGAACGAGGCCAGGTGGGAGTGTATTTGATAAAGGGGCGGGAAAAGGGGATTCCCGATTCATTGGCGTATCCGATGGCATGGGCGATACCGGAGTCTGGTACGCCGGCCACGATATCCGGGTGGACATCATCCCGTTTTGCAAGCTTGGCTCCGCAGTGATAACGCATCTCCTCTACGCTGATTCCCTCATAGGAGGAGGAAGGGTATCCGTAATACACCCACAGGAAGGTACAGATTTTCATGTCCTTTCCAGGCTGGATGAGAGTTCTGACATATTCGGGAGTGACGATGACGATCTCGCCGGGGCCGAGCTCTTTATATTCGGAATAGCCGAGATTCAAGTACGCAAAACTTTCAAAAGAAATGCAGAAGGAATCTTCTTTTCTGCCGATGGCGACGGGGGTCCTTCCCAGCTTGTCCCTGGCGGCGTAGATTCCCTTCGGGGTCATGATCAGCATGGTCATGGAGCCGTCGATCAGTTCCTGGGCGTACTGGATTCCCTCAATCAGATTTTCCTTCTGGTTTATGATGGCGGCGACCAGCTCTGTGGCATTTATAAGACCGCCCCGCATTTCAAAAAAATGAGAATGGGACGCCTGTAGGAGCTTTTCTACAATAGCGTCAGAATTATTGATCTTTCCCACCGTAGTGATGGCGTATGTGCCGTGATGGGAATGGATGACAAGGGGCTGAGGCTCGTAATCGGAGATGCAGCCAATGCCGAAACAGCCGTGCATGGAGTTGGCGTCGCCGTCGAACTTAGTCCGGAACGGCGTGTTCTCTATGTTGTGGATGGCCCGGTCAAACCCTTTTTCTTTATCATAGGTTGCCATACCGGCCCGCCTTGTTCCAAGATGAGAATGATAATCGGTGCCAAAAAATAAGTCAAATACACAATCGCTTTTGGAAGCGACACCAAAAAAACCTCCCATAGTATCCTCCGCATAAAAATATTTTATAACTATAGTACGACATTATATGACAGTAACAGTATACCCGAAAAGCCCTCCGGTCACAAGGGGGGAATCAAATAAAAGAAGTCACACCTCTTTTTCTATAAAATGGACGGCAGAATTATCCCAGTATTTTTTGTATACCCTGTCCTTTTTATGATCCAGATTCAACTGATACATACGAAAGATGACAAAAATGTCTTTGGGCTGCCATTGCTCCTCATATGAATATTGATAGCTCATACCCGACTGGATCATCACACCTCCGCTTCGGGGATTATTTTTGTCATGTGTGGCGGTGATGTAGGGGATTCCATCTGCCTTAACTCGTTCAATAACTGTCCTAGCTGCTTCGGTCACGATACCTTTGTGCCAAAACTCCTCACATAATCCATAACCCAGGTCATGACTATCGTCCATGCTTACGTGTATATATCCGATTGGGATATTATTATCTTTCAAACAAATCGCATATTTATAAGCGCGGTCCAGTCTGTAAGCACTGACGTATTGTTTCTGCCAAAAACAACTGGCTTCTTCCATTGTCTTCAGCGGAAACCACGGCAGGTATTGATTTACTTTTTCATCTTTGTAAATTGCAAATAGAGCATTCAGGTCTTCTTCAACAAATCTTCGCAGTATCAGCCTTTCTGTTTCCAATCTGGGGGTGTTTTTAAAATTCATACTCATTATCTCCGAAATCCATAATTGATTGTGTGATGGCATATCGTTCGAATTATCTATTTTCTGAATATATCCACCGCGTGGCTAGTAACGCCAAGCAGGTCTTCGCGTTCGCAGGTGGCAAGGTGATATTTTAAATATAACTCAAATTCTTCTCTATTCATTGCGTCCACCGCTTCACGCATAAATAAGGCACATCCATCTGACGCGGCGTAATGCAGACGGGATACAGGGAAGACAGACATCAGTTCATCAATATCTTCTTTGCGGACGAGCTCGAAAAGATCCTTTGGCTCGGATTTGGCCGCAAAGGTCTGAGGGTCGATCAATCCATTTTCAATATATTCCGATACATTGATATTGCCGCGTTTGAATCCCTCATCAAGGAGACAACCGTCCGATATGACATAGGCGGCAAAGATCACGCCTCCCGGTTTTGTTACGCGGATTGCTTCATTAAGAGCCTGCCGTTTATCTTCTTTATTATATAGATGATACAGCGGGCCCAACAGCAGCGTGATGTCGTATTTATTATCCGGAAAAATAGACAGATCTAAAGCGTTTCCTTGTACGACAGATATTGTTTCTTCCGGCCGGATATTTCGGCGGAATATTTCTATATTATGTTCGACCAACTCAACAGCGTCAACCTTATATCCCTGACGCGCCAGCGCATGGGAATATCGTCCGGTCCCTGCGCCAATCTCCAGCACACGGTCGCCGGGTTTTATATAGTTGGAAATATAATGCATTGTTGTGAGGAACTCAACTGAGCCATGCCTTGATTCAAGACGGCTGTCTTCATCGTAATGATTGCTGTAGTGTTCAATTAGATATTGGTTCGTTTCCATATTAACCTCCCTTATTATTTCAATATAAATACCGTGGTAAAATTTATTTCAAAAAGTAATTAATTGCGGGGTAACTTTCATTTATTCTAATATCTGATGACAGAATTGTCAAACAGCTATAATATGCCTAAATACTTTTGTTTTTTGGATTGACAGATTGGAATATTAATGGTAAAATCAACTCTGTTGCGTAGGCATGAGAACGGAAATGAACGAATTCTTGAAATTCTTTAAAAATATCGAAGACTTTCTATTGACAAGCCTTTTCTGGTGTGGTAAAGTAGTTGAGCACACTTTTGGAGAGGTATCGAAGTGGTCATAACGAGGCGGTCTTGAAAACCGTTTGTCCGCAAGGGCGCGTGGGTTCGAATCCCACCCTCTCCGCGCAGGATTTTTCATAAGTCCAGGAACTAAAACTACAAAAGATTTTATGATATTAAATGGATTCAGGCTGATGGAGAAGTACCCAAGAGGCTGAAGGGGCTCCCCTGGAAAGGGAGTAGGTCGTTAATAGCGGCGCGAGGGTTCAAATCCCTCCTTCTCCGCTCGGTTTTCTATCATAATGGAGAACCGGCAAGAGAACCTTGATAACTGAACAGTATATTCCAACCCCTGAAAATTCTTAAAAAAGAAGTTTCAGAGAACCGATGCGAGAGCATCGACCTTAAAAGTAAGTAAATGGGATAAAGAAAAAGCTAGAGCTTATCTTAAGACCAAGAGATCAGAACATGAGAGTTCGATCCTGGCTCAGGATGAACGCTGGCGGCGTGCTTAACACATGCAAGTCGAGCGAAGCACAGAGAGGAGAATCTTTCGGGAGGACCCATTCTGTGACTGAGCGGCGGACGGGTGAGTAACGCGTGGGTAACCTGCCTCATACAGGGGAATAACAGCTAGAAATGGCTGCTAATGCCGCATGAGCGCACATGGCCGCATGGCCGAGTGTGAAAAACCGAGGTGGTATGAGATGGACCCGCGTCCGATTAGCTAGTTGGTGAGGTAAAGGCCCACCAAGGCGACGATCGGTAGCCGACCTGAGAGGGTGACCGGCCACATTGGGACTGAGACACGGCCCAAACTCCTACGGGAGGCAGCAGTGGGGAATATTGCACAATGGGGGAAACCCTGATGCAGCGACGCCGCGTGGGTGAAGAAGTATTTCGGTACGTAAAGCCCTATCAGCAGGGAAGAAGATGACAGTACCTGACTAAGAAGCCCCGGCTAACTACGTGCCAGCAGCCGCGGTAATACGTAGGGGGCAAGCGTTATCCGGATTTACTGGGTGTAAAGGGAGCGTAGGTGGCATGGCAAGCCAGAAGTGAAAACCCGGGGCTTAACCCCGCGGATTGCTTTTGGAACTGCCAGGCTGGAGTGCAGGAGAGGCAGGCGGAATTCCTAGTGTAGCGGTGAAATGCGTAGATATTAGGAGGAACACCGGTGGCGAAGGCGGCCTGCTGGACTGTAACTGACACTGAGGCTCGAAAGCGTGGGGAGCAAACAGGATTAGATACCCTGGTAGTCCACGCCGTAAACGATGAATACTAGGTGTCGGGGGGCAAAGCCCCTCGGTGCCGCAGCAAACGCAGTAAGTATTCCACCTGGGGAGTACGTTCGCAAGAATGAAACTCAAAGGAATTGACGGGGACCCGCACAAGCGGTGGAGCATGTGGTTTAATTCGAAGCAACGCGAAGAACCTTACCAAGTCTTGACATCCCTCTGACCGGGAAGTAACGTTCCCTTTCCTTCGGGACAGAGGAGACAGGTGGTGCATGGTTGTCGTCAGCTCGTGTCGTGAGATGTTGGGTTAAGTCCCGCAACGAGCGCAACCCTTGTCCTTAGTAGCCAGCAGGTGAAGCTGGGCACTCTAGGGAGACTGCCGGGGATAACCCGGAGGAAGGTGGGGATGACGTCAAATCATCATGCCCCTTATGATTTGGGCTACACACGTGCTACAATGGCGTAAACAGAGGGAAGCGAAGCCGCGAGGTGGAGCGAATCCCAAAAATAACGTCTCAGTTCGGATTGTAGTCTGCAACTCGACTACATGAAGCTGGAATCGCTAGTAATCGCGGATCAGAATGCCGCGGTGAATACGTTCCCGGGTCTTGTACACACCGCCCGTCACACCATGGGAGTCAGTAACGCCCGAAGTCAGTGACCCAACCGAGAGGAGGGAGCTGCCGAAGGCGGGACCGATAACTGGGGTGAAGTCGTAACAAGGTAGCCGTATCGGAAGGTGCGGCTGGATCACCTCCTTTCTAAGGAAGAAGAAGTAAGGGAGTTGGAATATGCTGTTGAGTTATCGGGGAAAGTGCACCTCGAGGGCGCAGCCCTCTCGTTCGCGGCAGAGCCGCGTATACAGGTGAGGAGCCCATCCTCAGGAAGCGAGCTTCCTGGTCAGGCCATCCTGCCTGTGCACTTACAACTGGATAACGGAATTTCTGGTGCCGATACGTTCAGGGGAAACACCCGTACCCATCCCGAACACGAAGGTTAAGACTTGAACGGCCGATGGTACTATGCTGGAGACGGCATGGGAGAGCAGGTGGGTGCCAGAATTTTGGGCTTATAGCTCAGCTGGTTAGAGCGCACGCCTGATAAGCGTGAGGTCGGTGGTTCGAGTCCACTTAAGCCCATGTAGGAAAGACCAAGGAAAGATGAGCTTGAGGAGGTAAGGCCCGCTTAAGCCCATGCAAGAAGGAACCAAGGAAAGATCAAAGAAAGACCAAAAGAGAAAAAACGATAGAGATGACCAGAAGCCCGTATGGGGGTGTAGCTCAGTTGGGAGAGCACCTGCCTTGCAAGCAGGGGGTCAAGGGTTCGAATCCCTTCATCTCCAGGAAAGCCTTTTTTCAAGCAGAAAAGAGAGCTTTTAGAAACGCCGTACCTTGAAAACTGCACATTGGAAAAGACATCAAAAATTGAAATGATTTAAACCAATTCAATTTCAAAACAAAGCAAAAACCTAAGCCAGGCTCACGGGACGCTACCTGTGAGGGAAAACCTGGTCAAGCGAAAAAGAGCGCAGGGTGGATGCCTTGGCACTAAGAGCCGAAGAAAGACGCGATAAGCTGCGAAAAGCCATGGGGAGGAGCAAATATCCATTGATCCATGGATGTCTGAATGGGGAGACCCACTGGAGGAGCCCTCCAGTATCCATACGCCAATCCATAACGTATGGAGGGGAACCCGGCGAACTGAAACATCTAAGTAGCCGGAGGAAAAGAAAGAAAAGTCGATTCCGGGAGTAGCGGCGAGCGAAACCGGAGGAGCCTAAACCTGGGTGCGTGCACCTGGGGGTTACGGACCGCGATAAGTGAGGAGGATCTATAGCAGAATGGTTTTGGGAAAGCCAGCCAGAGAGGGTGAAAGCCCCGTATGCGAAATAGGAATCCAGCGAGCGGGATCCAAAGTACCACGAGACACGAGAAACCTTGTGGGAAGTCGGGGGGACCACCCCCCAAGGCTAAATACTCCTTAGTGACCGATAGCGCATAGTACTGTGAAGGAAAGGTGAAAAGGACCCCGGGAGGGGAGTGAAAGAGAACCTGAAACCCTGTGTTTACAAGCTGTGGGAGTGCCATATGAGCACGACCGCGTACTTTTTGTAGAACGGTCCGGCGAGTTGCCGGTGCTGGCGAGGTTAAGCGCGGGGAGCGCGGAGCCGAAGGGAGACCAAGTCTTAATAGGGCGTTGAGTCAGCACAGGCAGACCCGAAACCGGGTGATCTATCCATGTCCAGGTTGAAGCGGGAGTAAAATCCCGTGGAGGACCGAACCCACATCCGTTGAAAAGGGTGGGGATGAGGTGTGGATAGGGGAGAAATTCCAATCGAACCCGGAGATAGCTGGTTCTCCTCGAAATAGCTTTAGGGCTAGCCTCGTGTTAGTCTCATGGAGGTAGAGCACTGAATTCCCGCGGGGGCGTCAAAGCTTACCAAAGGATATCAAACTCCGAATGCCATAGAGATGCTGCACGGGAGTCAGACTGCACGAGATAAGTTGGGCAGTCAAAAGGGAAAGAGCCCAGACCTCCGGCTAAGGTCCCAAAGTGTGTGTTAAGTGGAAAAGGATGTGAGGTTTCAAAGACAACTAGGATGTTGGCTCAGAAGCAGCCATACATTGAAAGAGTGCGTAATAGCTCACTAGTCGAGAGGCCTTGCGCCGAAAATGTCCGGGGCTGAAACACACCACCGAAGCCGAGGACCCTTTAAGAGGGTGGTAGAGGAGCATTCTTGATAGGAAGAAGCAGTACCGGAAGGAGCTGTGGACGATCAAGAAGAGAGAATGCCGGAATGAGTAGCGAGAGGTAGGTGAGAATCCTACCGGCCGAATATCTAAGGTTTCCAGGGTAAAGCTGATCTGCCCTGGGTGAGTCGGGACCTAAGGCGAGGCTTAACGGCGTAGCCGATGGACAACAGGTTGAGATTCCTGTACTGCAGTATGACAGAACTGTGGGGACACAGAGGGGAAGGAAGAGCCGGGAATGAGAAGACCGGTGCAAGCGGAAGAGGAGTCGGATAGGAAAAACCGTCCGGCAATCCAAAGCCGTAACGCGGACCGAAAATAAGTAGGGAAGCTTCCATACCAGCTGTCGAGAAAAGCCGCTATGGCTCATACTGCACCCGTACCGTAAACCGACACAGGTGGATGAGGAGAGAATCCTAAGGCCGACGGGAGAAGCATTGTTAAGGAACTCGGCAAAATGACCCCGTAACTTCGGGAGAAGGGGTGCCTCGAGAGAGGCCGCAGAGAATTGGCCCAAGCAACTGTTTAGCAAAAACACAGGTCTATGCGAAACCGAAAGGTGAGGTATATGGGCTGACGCCTGCCCGGTGCTGGAAGGTTAAGGGGAGATGTTAGCGAATGCGAAGCATTGAACTTAAGCCCCAGTAAACGGCGGCCGTAACTATAACGGTCCTAAGGTAGCGAAATTCCTTGTCGGGTAAGTTCCGACCCGCACGAAAGGCGTAATGATTTGGGCACTGTCTCAACAATGCACCCGGTGAAATTGAAGTACCAGTGAAGATGCTGGTTACCTGCGCCAGGACGGAAAGACCCCATGGAGCTTTACTCCAGCTTGGCACTGGGATCCGGTATTGCATGTACAGGATAGGTGGGAGGCGAAGAAGGGAGGACGCCAGTCCTTCTGGAGCCGTTGTTGGGATACCACCCTTGCGATATTGGGTTTCTAACCAGCCGCCGTTAGCCGGCGGTGGGACAATGCCAGGCGGGGAGTTTGACTGGGGCGGTCGCCTCCGAAAGAGTATCGGAGGCGCCCAAAGGTTCCCTCAGGATGGACGGAAACCATCCGAAGAGTGCAAAGGCAGAAGGGAGCTTGACTGCGACACCGACGGGTGGAGCAGGTACGAAAGTAGGGCTTAGTGATCCGGTGGTGTTAAGTGGGAACGCCATCGCTCAACGGATAAAAGCTACCCTGGGGATAACAGGCTTATCACTCCCAAGAGTTCACATCGACGGAGTGGTTTGGCACCTCGATGTCGGCTCATCGCATCCTGGGGCTGAAGTAGGTCCCAAGGGTTGGGCTGTTCGCCCATTAAAGCGGTACGCGAGCTGGGTTCAGAACGTCGTGAGACAGTTCGGTCCCTATCCGGCGCGGGCGAAAGATATTTGAGAGGAGCTGTCCTTAGTACGAGAGGACCGGGATGGACTGACCTCTGGTGCACCGGTTGCGCATCAAGCGCATGGCCGGGTAGCCAAGTCGGGAAGGGATAAACGCTGAAGGCATCTAAGCGTGAAGCCCCCCTCAAGATGAGATATCTCATAGCGAGAGCTAGTAAGGCCCCTTGAAGACGACGAGGTAGATAGGCTGGAGGTGGAAGTGCAGCAATGTATGGAGCTGACCAGTACTAATCGGCCGAGGGCTTGTCCAGGCGGTTTAGGAAGGCTTTGACAGATGGATGACAATGTGCAGTTTTGAAGGTATGGGAAGGCCGGAAGGCGGGCAGACTAACCTTCAGAGATGATCCTCGATAGCTCAATGGTAGAGCACTCGGCTGTTAACCGAGTTGTTGTAGGTTCGAGCCCTACTCGGGGAGCTTTAGAAGTCCTGTAAACGTTATGGTTTTTAGTTATAAGGAAGTAATTTCAAATTAGGCGGTATGGCCCCACCTACAAGGGCTGTACCGTCTTTTCACGTTATTATGCACCTTTCAAACATATTTAGAATGATGTAAGGAAGCAAGAAAACTTTTAGCCGGGGGATAACTGTATGTTTGGAAATTTTGGATTTTCATATATAGGATTACTTTTTTTGTTGATGTTATTTATTCCCAATGTAATGTGGTCAAAAAGAATACCACAGGGATATACAGCTAAAAAGGAAAATAAAATCTTACTGGTTTTTGAAAGATTGGGAGAAATATTGACTTGTTGCTGTTCATTGGTGTTTTCCAGTTTTAATATTCATAAATGGACGCTCTGGTCTTTATGGCTGATCGTAGCTTTCATTTTAATGATAATGTATGAAGCATGGTGGATTCGTTATTTTCTGAGCGAACGCACATTATCAGACTTTTACAGTAGCTTTTTAGGTATACCACTTGCCGGGGCGGCTCTGCCGGTTATCGCATTTTTTATGTTGGGAATCTATGGAAAGGTCATATATATGTTGATAGCAACGTTTATCTTAGGGATCGGTCATATTGGTATACATATTCAACACAAAAAGAGTATTGATATTGAAAATTAGAAAGTGGTTCAGTATGGAACATACAGAATGGGTACATTGTCCTGTTTGCGGAGATAAGACAAGGTCGCAGTACAGAGCTAAAATATTTTCCTCATCACCGTAAAACGTTATGGTTTAAGGGACTTTTTTCAAACCGACCTCCGCTTCACCAAGTTGATGCCCACTTCCAGCTTCACAGGGACAAACTGACGGGCGTTCAGCAGATGAATTAAATGCTCCGCCCCCATCTCTCCCATATAGCGCTTTGGTACATTGATGGTGGTCAGAGAGGGCTCCACGTAGCTGCTCATAGGCAGGTTATCGAATCCGATGATGGCGATATCATCCGGGATACGGTAGCCTGCCTTTTGCAGTGCCTTCATGGCTCCGATGGCGATCAGATCATTGTCTGCAAAATAGCATTCCGCCAGTTCCTCCTGTCTCTGGATGATCTCGGACATGTCAGCGAAGGCTCCCTCAATGGAAGGGGTGAGGGAATGGACAATGGATTTGGAGGAGGACATGCCGTGTGCCCTGACCGCTTTGTAGAAGCCGTCGGCCCGCTCTTCAAAATTGCTGATGGAATAGGAGGAGCGCAGATATCCGGGCTGCTTTTTGGTGCGGGAGATCAGATAGTCACAGGCTCGGTAGGCGCCCTGGAGGTTATTGATCAGCACGCAGTCACGTTGGACATTGTCCAGGTATACGTCTAAAAGCACCAATGGAAGCTTCAGGCTGGAAAAGGGCGCAAAATCCTCCGGGTGCATTTCGGTGCCTAGAAGAATCAGGCCGATACAGTCGGAATACTGAATATCCTCAATTTGATTTTCTATGGTTTCATCTCCATAAAGATAAATGATATTAAGCTTATACCCCTCTTCCTTGCATTTCTGCTGGATACCCTCTGACAATTCGGAAAAAAAAGGCGTGTCTGCAACAATTGCCCCATGTTTCCGGTATAGTGCGAAGGTGATGGAACCGCAGTTTTTGGTACGGCCGGAAATTCGGGTAAAATCATAGCCGTATTTTTCCGCGGCTTCTATCACAGTCCTGCGGGTTTCAGTGCTGACCCCGGATTTCCCGTTTAAGGCCATGGAAATGGCGGCTTCTGATAATTTCAATTTTTTCGCAAGCTCCTTTGCAGTGATTCCCATAGTGTCCTCCTGTAAATTCTAAAAATGAAAAACGTATTTTCTATGAGGATAATTATCCATGATTTGGTTGTAAAATGCAAGAATTAAGCTACTAATTAAGTAAAAAATACTTAATTTTAAAATGAAATTAAGCTATGCCAATTTTATAATAGAGACATGGAATAAAGGCTGAATATATGGAGGAGAAAGAAATGGCTAAGATCAAGATCGGACTTGCGCCGACCAGGAGAAGTATTTTTTCTGCGCCGGATGCGGTAAAGTATGCCAATTTAACAAGGCATAAATTAAGGGAGCTGGGCGTGGAATTTGTAGATATTGACGATATCTCAGAGGATGGATTGCTGCACGATGACAATGACAGAATTCGGATCGCAGTAAAGTTCAAGAGAGAAAAGATCGACGGATTGTTTATTCCTCATGTGAATTTCGGCACGGAGTATGAGGCTGCGCGTTTGGCGAAGGAGCTGCATGTGCCGGTACTGCTGTGGGGACCTCGGGATGAGCGTCCGGATGAGAATGGAATCCGTCTTCGGGACAGCCAATGCGGGCTCTTCGCTACCGGAAAGGTTTTACGCAGGTTCCAGGTACCCTTTACCTATTTGTGTAACTGCTGCCTGGAGGATGCAGAGTTTGAACGAGGGGTGAAGAATTTCCTGGCTGTCTGTAACGTGGTGAAGGCCTTCCAGAATACCAGGATTTTGCAGATTGGTCCCAGGCCCTTTGACTTCTGGTCCACCATGTGTAACGAAGGAGAATTACTGGAGAAGTACAACATTCAGCTGTCTCCCATTCCTTTGCCGGAGCTGACAGCAGAGATGCGTCTGGCTAAAGCGGAAGGCACTGAGGCAGCCAAGGTTGTTGCATACTGCAGGGCAAACTTCAACATTGCCATCCAGGAAGAGGAGCTTCTCAACGTAGCGGCTCTCAAGGCAGCGATCCGCAGGCTGGCAGAAAAATATGGGTGCAATGCCGCAGCCATCCAGTGCTGGAATGCGCTGCAGGGAGAGATCGGAATCATGCCCTGCGCCGCCAACAGCCTGCTGAACGAGGAAGGCTTCCCGGTGGTCTGCGAGACGGATATCCACGGAGCTGTAACAGCGGTTCTCTGCGAGGCGGCAGGCATGGACGAGGCCCGAACTTTTTTTGCAGATTGGACAGTGCGACACCCGGACAATGAAAATGGAGAGCTGCTGCAGCATTGCGGTCCGTGGCCCATCAGCTGTGCCTCCTGCCGCCCCACCATCGGCTATCCTCTGGCTTTTGATCATCCGGGCGCTGTGGAAGCTGAGGCAAAGCACGGCGAAATGACACTGTGCCGGTTTGATGGAGACAACGGTGAATATTCGCTGCTTCTGGGCAGTGCCAAAGGAGTGGACGGCCCCTATACCAAGGGCACCTATGTATGGGTTGAGGTGGAGAACTGGAAACGGCTGGAGGCAAAAATCGTGGAAGGTCCCTATATACACCACTGTGTGGGCATCCACAAGAATGTGGTCCCGGTGCTTTATGAAGCGTGTAAATACATTGGCATCACACCGGATCTGTACGATGATAATGAGGCAGAGGTTCAAGATTACATTCATGGAGTTTAAGGGAGGGTCTATGAAAAAGAAAATGAATGCGGCGGAGCTGGCCGGAAAGGCCCATCAGCTGCGCAGAGATATTATTGAAATGGTCTATCAGTCTAAATCCGGCCATGTGGGCGGCGACCTGAGCGTGATCGATATACTGACTGTCTTATACTATGGCGTGATGAATCTATCGCCGGAGCGGAGCGGGGACGCGAACCGTGACCGTTTCCTTTTGTCCAAGGGCCACTGTGCCGACGCCCTGTACTGTGTGCTGGGGGATATGGGCTATTACGAGAAGCAGGAGGCGGTTACTACCTTCAGCAAATACGGTTCCCGCTTTATCGGCCATCCCAATATGGATGTTCCGGGGATCGAATTAAACGGCGGTTCCCTGGGCCACGGTATTTCTGTGGGCATGGGCATGGCCTTAGCGGCGCGAATGAACAGCCAGGAATACCGCACCTATGTGGTGTGCGGGGACGGTGAGATGGCCGAGGGCTCCAATTATGAGGGCATGATGGCGGCGGGCCATTATGGGCTGGACAATTTTTGCGTAACAGTGGATGTAAACGGACTGCAGATTTCCGGTCCAACGAAGGAGATTATGGACAGCTCCGAGCTTAGCCGAAAGTTTGAGGATTTTGGGTTTTATGTGATCGAGGTGGCTGATGGAAATGACTGCGGTCAGCTGCTGGCAGCTTATGATAAAGCGAAAATCTTAAAGGGAAAGCCGACGGCGGTGATTGCCCATACAGTGAAGGGAAAGGGCATTTCCTATATGGAAAATAATGTGTCATGGCATCATGGCGTGATGAGCGGGGAGCAGTATCGGCAGGCGCTTGCAGATCTAAGGGTACAGGCGGCGGCCATGGGCCTGATACTGGATGAGACACAATACGGAAAGGAGGAGCAGACAGATGGAAGCAATCAGCAACAGACAAGTAATTTGTGAGGTACTGCTGGAGGCGGCAGAAGAGGACAGGGAGATTGTGGTGGTCTGCAGCGATTCCAGGGATTCTGCATCCTTAGCGCCCTTTGCCAGAGAATTTCCGGAGCAGTTTGTTGAGACGGGCATTGCAGAGCAGAATCTGGTGGCAATGTCGGCAGGACTTGCTGCCTGCGGGAAAAAGGTATTTGCGGCGTCTCCGGCCAGTTTCCTGTCCACCAGGAGCTACGAGCAGGCCAAGGTAGATGTGGCCTACTCCAAAACAAATGTAACTCTTCTAGGAATCAGCGGCGGTGTCAGCTACGGCGCTCTGGGCATGACCCATCATTCCTGCCAGGATATTGCGGCATTCTGTGCGCTGCCGGATATGCGTGTATATCTGCCCTGTGATCGGTTTGAAACAAAAAAGCTGATTCAGGCTCTATTAAAGGACATGGATCCGGCTTATGTGCGTGTGAGCCGCTCCGCTTCTGAGGATGTGTACAGAGAGGATATGAAGTTTATCCTGGACAAGGCACAGGTGCTGAAAAAGGGTATTGACGTGACCATTATTGCATGCGGGGAGATGGTCAGCCCTGGGGTGAGAGCCGCACATATGCTGGATCAGGAGGGCATTTCGGCAGGGATCATTGATATGTACTGCTTAAAACCCATGGATGAGGAGGCTGTGATCGCGGCAGCGAAGAACAGCAAATGTATCCTTACGGTGGAGGAACATTCTCCTTACGGTGGCCTGGGGAGCATGGTGGCACAGATCGTATCGGCCAACTGCCCGAAACAAGTCGTAAATATGGCGTTG
The DNA here is from genome assembly GCF_014337195.1 of Qiania dongpingensis. Classification (NCBI taxonomy): domain Bacteria; kingdom Bacillati; phylum Bacillota; class Clostridia; order Lachnospirales; family Lachnospiraceae; genus Qiania; species Qiania dongpingensis. Next base: position 1,182,434 of record NZ_CP060634.1, on the reverse strand, counting down.
CCGGACCGCCATTTAATTGGAGGGAGCGGTTCCGAGGTGCTGCGGGAGTACGGATTGACGGCAGAGGGAATCGCAGCCAGAGTAAAACAGATGCTTTTGATGGACGGAGAGCTTTGATGATGGGGATCAGTGGATGGAGAAAGACGGTATGACATATATCATAGGAATCGACCAGAGTACTCAGGGAAGCAAGGCGGTACTTGTGGACGAGCAGGGAAATATTGCCGGACGGGCGGATCGGAGGCATGTCCAGCTTGTGAACGGTCTGGGCTGGGTTTCCCATGACCCGGAGGAAATCTATCAAAATGTGGTACTGGCGGTGCGGGATGTGATGGAACAGCACCAGGTTCCTAAGAAAGCCATTCGTGCTGTCGGCATCAGCAATCAGAGAGAGACGACGGTTATGTGGGATAAAAGCGGCCGTGCTTTGGAAAATGCGGTGGTGTGGCAGTGCGGCCGCGCCAGAGAGATCACAGAGCGGCTTGCAGAATATGGAGAGCAGATTCGCCAGAAGACGGGGATTCCCCTGTCACCCTTCTTTCCTGCGGCAAAGATGGCATGGCTGCTGGAAAACCATGAGCATTGGGGGGCTAAAGGCCATAAAGGAATCTGCCTTGGAACGGTGGACAGCTGGCTGCTCTACCGGCTCACCGGCGGAAAATCCTTTAAGACCGATTATTCGAATGCTTCCCGTACCCAGCTTTTCAATCTTCATACCCTTGAGTGGGATCAGGAACTGTGCGGTTTTTTTGGAGTGCCGCTAGAGATACTGCCTGAAATATGCGACAGTAACAGTGTGTTCGGGGAGACGGATTTGGACGGATATTTTGATGCGCCCGTTCCGATTCTTTCGGCTATGGGAGATTCTCACGCGTCGTTGTTTGCTCACGGCTGCCATCGGAAAGGGATGAGCAAGACCACCTATGGCACCGGCTCCTCCGTCATGATGAATATCGGGACCAGCTTTAAAGAAAGCCGGTACGGTCTTGCCACTTCCCTTGCCTGGGGGATAGACGGTGTGGTGAATTATGTGCTGGAGGGAAACATCAATTACACCGGAGCAGTAATCACCTGGCTGAAGGATGACCTGAAATTGCTCTCGGAGCTGGGAGAACTGGAACCGGCAGCAGCGGATGCCAATCCCATAGATACCACGGTACTGGTGCCTGCCTTTACCGGGTTGTCGGCTCCCTATTGGGACAATGACGCCAGAGGAATGCTTTATGGTATGAGCCGCACCACAGGAAGGAATGAAATTATCCGGGCGGCGGTGGAAAGTATTGCATTTCAGATCACGGATGTAATGAGAGCAATGGAGAAAGACAGCGGCCTTGCCATTGAAGAGCTTCATGTGGACGGCGGTCCTACACGCAACCGTTATCTGATGCAGTTTCAGAGTGATATGGCGGGGAGCCGTGTCCTGGCGCCGGAGATGGAGGAATATTCTGCATTGGGGGCCGCCTATATGGCAGGGCTGAAATGTGGGATGTATGAGGCGAGGACCTTGTGGGCAGGCCGTCCCGTGACCATATATGAGCGTCAGATGGAGGATGGAGAAAGGCTCAAGAAGCTGGAGCTGTGGCAGCAGGCCCTGAAGGCCTGCCGCGGAAAATAGAACTGCAAAGCTGCGTATCATAGCAAATTGAGATAATAACGCTGAAATCTAGGAGGGCAGATTATTCAGGGAATCGAAATGATAGCCCATTTCCTCCCATTTGCTCAGGAGTTCATCCAGGATTTGCGCATTGGTGGAGGAGGTGCTGTGGAGGAGAACGACCGCTCCTGGATGGATACGTCCCAGAAGCTTTTCAAAGGCGGCTTCTTTTGTGGGCTGATCGTCCTGATACCAGTCTACGTAAGCCAGGCTCCAGAAAAAGGTCCGGTAGCCCATTTCATTGGCCATCTGAAGATTGCTCTCGCTGTATTTTCCCTGAGGCGGCCGGTAAAATTTAGTCATAGTCTGACCGGTGGTTTCCTCAAAGAGCTTTTCCAGGTCTCCCAGTTCCTTTTGAAAGGCTTCCTTTGTGGAGATCTGGGACATATTCGGATGATGGTACGTATGGTTTCCGACGGTGTGGCCTTCTTCTACCATGCGTTTGACCAGATCCGGGCTTGTTTCTATGTAATTCCCCACCACAAAGAAGGTGGCCGGCGCCTGATGCTTCTTCAGCGCATCCAAAATGGCGGCCGTATTGCCGTTTTCGTATCCGGCGTCAAAGGTCAGATAGATCACTTTATCTTCGGTCTCCTGGACGAAATAGGCGTTGAATTTCTTCAGATAATCGGCGGTAGCATTGCCGACAGGCGCTTTTCCTTCCTGTTGGAAGCTGAGTCCCCAGTTACTTTCCGCAGAAGAGGATACGGCTTTGGAGGGGGCCGGCCGGGTAAAACGGGCGGCCGCATATCCCACCAGATAGGCCAGGGCAAAAATAAAGATCCGTGTGATGATTTTTTTTCTTTGAGAGGATTTGTTCATGGCACTCACCAGAGGCAGTATTGCTAAAATATATGAGTAAGACATCCGGGATAGTACCTTGGAGACTTATGCCCTAAAAGAAAAAGTGTTAATTTTTCAGATAAAAGAAAAAAGTTCTTGCAAACCCCCCGAGTTTATGGTATTATCGTTTCGTTGAGTATAAGAGAATGAGATAGTTTCCCCGTGTGGTGTTTTGAGCTGTGCACGGGAAGTCAGCAGGCTCCACGGAGTTTTTTAGCAGACATGAGGCTCCATGGTCAAGCGGTTAAGACACCGCCCTTTCACGGCGGTAACAGGGGTTCAAATCCCCTTGGAGTCACTTGAATGATTTTGCCGATGTGGCTCAATTGGCAGAGCAGCTGATTTGTAATCAGCAGGTTATCGGTTCGAGTCCGATCATCGGCTTTGCTTCTTATTTGGACCTTTAGCTCAGTTGGTTAGAGCAACCGGCTCATAACCGGTCGGTCCTGGGTTCGAGTCCCCGAAGGTCCACTCTTTTCCCACAAAAGCAGATAAATCATATCATCAGTTTTATAGTGTCAGATTTTGGCCCGGTGGCTCAGCTGGTTAGAGCGCCGCCCTGTCACGGCGGAGGTCGTGGGTTCGAACCCCATCCGGGTCGTTTTACAAGTTTTGTTCCGTTGTTTTAACAAGACATCATGCCGGCGTGGCGGAACTGGCAGACGCACAGGACTTAAAATCCTGCGGCCTTTAAAGCCGTACCGGTTCGATTCCGGTCGCCGGCACTGTTTTAAAAAATTAAACGGAAAGCTTGTAATTTTTGGAAATATGTATTATAATAGGTTTTTGGAATGACGTGCGGCAGTAGCTCAGCTGGATAGAGCACTTGGCTACGGACCAAGGTGTCGGGAGTTCGAATCTTCTCTGCCGCGTGAAAAAAGAAACGTGTTGTTCAGGCAATGGTTTTAAGCAGCACAGGCAAAGCGGTCATGCAAAGGTGAGAGTACTTTGGCATGGCTGTTTTTTTAGTCAGATAATAGTGTCCGACACGGTTTCTCAACAAGGGGAGTCAGACAGACCTGGCAAACCGGTTGAATTTATAGATTGTAAAACATAATGTATTCTTCTTCGTTTTCGTCAATAACTTCAAACCCTAACTTTTGATACATTTTTACAGCATAATTTGTTTTTTGAACGGCAAGCGATGCTCGCTCATATCCACTGCTTTTTAGTAAGGCCAGCATTTCTTTTATTAGCTTTGTACCTATTCCGAGTCCTCGATATTCCTTGTAAAGCGAGATTGCGAATGATGGTGTTTTATAATCGATATGCCCGTAGTCTTTCATTATACGAACCCAAACGGCGCCTATGACTTTTCCGCCCGTTTCCGCGACTAATCCCATATCATCTTTCTTTTCTCCAAAACAGTCGATATACACCTGCAATTCAGGGGCGTATATAATAGATTTTGGGGGTGGTTCTATACCGTCTGGCAGAAAAATAGCTTCATATAAAAAATCAGCCAGTAAAGGATATTTCGTTATTCTGATCCATTTTACCATAAAATCGGATAAAAAGTATATTTTGAAAGGCATATTGATCGGCAGCGCCGTAGGAGCAGGGTTCTCCGCCACAGAATCTCTGGGCTACGCGTTTGACCATGCGGCTGTGGGAGGCGAAGTCTATGGCACGGCTACAGTCGTGCTGCGGGGTGTGCTGCCTCCGGGCGGCCATGTGGTGTGGGCGGTCATCTATGATCTGTCCAATGTACTTCTGACGGTGGCCGCACGGGAGACGGAAAATGTATAAATCCCGGGGAACAAGTGCTTTTACAGAGCGGCCAGCGGTTTTATATGGGGCATGAGGTGTTTGAGGTGAGGAACTAAACGGGGAATATGGGCATGAGAGCTAGGGCGTCAGGATGCTCCTTTCAGGGGAGCCGGAAATATAATGAAGATACGATCTTTTATGAAAAAACGGAGACAGGATTTCGGGAGTCCCCTCAGATTACCGAGGCGAACCTCCGCAGTTTTTTGGAAGAGACAAACCGGGTCATACGGGACAGACAGACTGAGCGGCAGGAAATGCTGACAGATCTTTTAAAATCGGGTACGCCAAAGACATGGCTTTCTTATATGCTGGCGCGCATTGGGAGAAGAATGGATGAAAAAAGCGACAACCTGTCGGCTGTCGCTGTGTTTATTCCAGAATGATGGTGAACGGCCCGTCATTGGTGAGGGATACGTCCATGTGGGCGCCGAAGGTGCCGTGGGCCACAAGGGATACGGTTTCACGGCATTTGGCTATGAAATATTCATACAGTTCACATGCCAGTTCCGGCTTTGCCGCGAGAGTGAAGCCGGGTCTGTTGCCGTGACGGCAGTCCGCATACAAAGTGAACTGAGATACGACGAGGAGAGAACCCTGCACATCCAGAAGAGATAAATTGATCTTGCCGTTTTCATCGGAGAAGATCCGAAGATTAATCATTTTTTTTACAATTCTGTCCACATCTGCACGGCTGTCTTCCTGTCCTACTCCCAGCAGCACGAGATAGCCTTTTCCAATCTGTCCGACGATTTCACCTTCTACGGTGACAGAAGCGTCCGAAACACGCTGAATCACTGCCTTCATAACTTGTCCTTTCTTACGAGATTCATACTGGTCACTTTCGCTTAGATAAGGAAAAGATGATAATCAGTATGATGATCCAAAACCAGATTCCATGGAAAGAAAACAAAAGCTTAAATATGGTCTTAAACATGAAAAAGAGAACACTCAGGATAATAAATAAAACCAGGAACAGAATTCCAAAAACGACCCATTTATTAACGTGGAAGCTTTTCTGATGGAAAGTGCTGCGAGTCTCCTTTTCTAAAATATCGCTGTCAGAGACATCAGGATCGCTGTAGGAATAACCATAGCTGTCATAGCTGGGACCGCGGCCCGATTCGTAGGAAGACGGTCCGCCTTCGGCATCTATAATAGTCCTGGCGATTAGCCTCGGGTCGCCCAGCTCGTCCAATATGTCCTGTTCGCTTCGGCCTTTGCGGGTTTCGCCTGAAATATAAGAATCATAATAGTTGAGATTCTCTGCAATCACGCCAGGAGATACCTGGCCGTTAAGAGCTTTTCTCAAGGTATCTAAAAACTCGGCTTTTGTCATGTCATTCCTTTCTATATACAATAACGGCAGCAATAATTCAGTCTGCCTTATACGCGTTATCATTAGAATCTCATATTTTGACAAATAAATCAAGTATGCTCATAAAAAATTCAGAAAGATTAAAAAATAAAAAAGAAAGAGAAAACCAAAGGGGAGCAATGGTTTTCTCTTTGAGGGGAGTATAAATAATTAATAAGGGGTTGAATCAGGAAAATGATTTGAAGGAAAATCATCATTCCTAGTTCGATTATAATAAGCGCCTATAAAAAAGTCAAGAAATTTCTAGCCTAAAAAGCATAAAAACTCAAAATCAAGAGATACTAAGTACGCAAGATAAATTTATTTTAGGAGGGATGTCACCATGGCAAATACCAAAAATTATTCCAATAACCAGGAAAATTGCTCTCAGAACAGTTCTCAGAACAACAACCAGAACAATTCTCAGAACAGCCAGAACAACAGCCAGAAGAACAATTCTCAGAACAATTCCCAGAACAATTCTCAGAGAAACAGCTCTCAGAATAGCTCTCAGAGAAACAGCTCTCAGAACAGCTCTCAGAGAAACAGCTCTCAGAACAATTCTCAGAACTGCAGCCAGAGGAACTCTGACTACTAAGAACCTGGATGCCCTCGGGCATCCATACATAGTTTGCGAGTGTCATTTTGGGAAAAATGGAATATCTTATATTGTAGGATGGGGAGAAAGTAAAATATGGTGAAAAAAGATGAAAGAGCTAGAAACGATAGCTTTTCGTGAAATAGAAAAGTATAAAAATGACAGAAATTGTATAATTATAGATCTTCGAAGCGGAGAACAGTTCCGTGAAGGGCACGTAGACGGAGCATGGAATATACCATATGAGTATTTGGAGGAAGCACGCTCTATGCTCCCCCGGCAAAAACTGCTGCTGCTTTATTGCGAAAGAGGCGGCACGGCGATGCTGGCGGGTAAAGAACTGATGGAAAAAGGCTATCGTGTCAAAGCGGCAGTAGGCGGATTTGAGCATTGACAGCAGACGGGGAAGGCTTTAAAATGGTACTATGAATTTTGGGCACACGACCCATACAGAGGAGTACCGTATGAAGACTTATGAATTGATCGCCCCGTGTCACTTTGGCCTGGAATCTGTCTTGAAAAAAGAGATTATTGATCTGGGATATGAAATCAGTCAGGTGGAAGATGGCCGTGTGACTTTTATCGGAGATGCGGAAGCCGTCTGCCGGGCCAATATCGGCTTAAGGACGGCCGAAAGAGTACTTCTCAAAGTGGGAAGCTTCCGGGCGTTCACCTTTGAAGAGCTGTTTGATGAGACAAAGAAGCTTCCATGGGAGGAGTATATTCCCGTAAATGGAAAATTCTGGGTCACAAAGGCCACTTCCATCAAGAGTAAGCTGTTTAGCCCGTCCGATATCCAGTCCCTTGTGAAAAAGGCGATTGTGGAACGGCTTAAGGCTACCTATCATATAAATTGGTTTGGAGAAAGCGGGGCCGCCTATCCCATTCGTGTGTTTTTGATGAAGGATGTGGTCACGGTCACTTTGGATACCAGCGGAGATTCTCTTCACAAACGCGGATATAGGAAGCTTGCCAGCAAGGCCCCGATTACGGAGACGCTGGCAGCATCCCTGATTCTTTTGACCCCGTGGAAGAAAGACAGAATCCTGGTGGATCCTTTTTGCGGATGCGGCACATTCCCCATAGAAGCTGCTCTTATGGCGGCACATATCGCTCCCGGCCTTAACAGGACCTTTTGCGCGGAAGAATGGGAGAATCTGATTCAAAAGCAGGAGTGGACAAGCGCCAGGGAGGAAGCCAGGGAGGCCGTGGATCTGACTGTGGAAACCGATATTCAGGGATATGACATAGATGGGGAAATTATTAAAGCGGCCAGAGAGAACGCCCAGTTGGCAGGAGTGGATCATCTGATCCACTTTCAGCAGAGGGATGTGGCATCACTGAGCCATCCTAAAAAATATGGTTTTTTGATCACGAATCCTCCATACGGAGAGAGAATGGAAGAAAAAGAAAGTCTCCCCGGTCTTTACCGTACGATCGGCGAGAGGATTTCTCTGCTGGATTCTTGGTCGGCCTATATCATAACGGCTTATGGGGACGCAGAGAAATATATTGGGAAAAAGGCGGATAAAAACAGGAAGATATATAATGGGATGATGAAGACATATTTTTATCAGTTCCTTGGGCCGAAACCGCCCAGGCGGAACAGGCCGGCTGAGTCTGGAGAATAAAATTGAAATTAAAATATAAATGGATATGCAGACTGCTTTCTGTCTGCGTTTTGTCCGTGGCACTGACAGGATGCGCGGTGCCATGGCCGGCTTTGGATATACAGCAGACAGAAGAGTCTGCGGAAACACGAAAGGAGACAGAACCTGAAAGCGAAGAACTGCCGTCTGTGCCGCGTACGGAAGAAACAGAGAAAACGACTCAGGCCAGAGTGAACGCGGCAGCAGTGCCATCCAGATATGATTATCGGGAGCACGGCCGGTGCCCGGCCGCCGGAAGTCAGGGGGAACTGGGAACATGCTGGGCTTTCGCCACAATGATAGCGCTGGAGTCCTCTTTGCTTCCGCAGGAATCCTTTGATTTCAGCGAGGATCATATTTCTCTGCAAAACAGCTTTGGAATGTCCCAGGACATGGGAGGAGATTACACCATGTCCATGGCTTACCTGCTGGCTTGGCAGGGCCCCGTATTGGAAGAAGACGATCCGTATGGAGACGGAGAATCTCCCGATGGACTGGAGCCAGTTAAGCATGTACAGGAGATCCAGCTTCTTGATAATAAAGACTATGCCGGAATAAAACAGGCGGTCTATTTTCACGGCGGCGTACAGACTTCCCTGTTTACGGCGCTTGAGGATGAAAGCAGCCAGTCCGAATACTATAACGAGGATACATACTCCTATTATTATACAGGGAATCAGATTTCCAATCATGATATCGTGATCGTGGGCTGGGATGACTCTTATTCCAGGGAAAACTTCAATCAAGACCCAGGAATGGACGGAGCGTTTCTTTGTATGAACAGCTGGGGTACGGAGTTCGGAGACGGCGGGTTGTTTTATGTTTCCTATGCAGATACCAATATTGGGATACACAGCCTGGCCTATACAGGGATAGCTCCTCCGGATAACTATGAAAATATTTATCAGGCAGATCTGTGCGGCTGGCTTGGCCAGCTGGGCTATGGTGATGAGGAAGCGTATTTCGCGAATGTTTATAGAGCAAGAAGCGACGAGAGGATTGAAGCCGCCGGTTTCTATGCTACGGGGGCCGATACGGAATATGAAGTGTATGTTTTGCGCGGCGCTCCGGAAAATGGAAAACTGGTTTTGAATGAATCTGTGGCTTCCGGGAGATTTGAACAAGCCGGTTATTATACGGTCGATCTGAAACGACCGGTGGATGTAAAATCGGGAGAGCGTTTTGCCATGGCAGTGCGTATCAGGACTCCGGAAGCAGTTCATCCGGTGGCCATCGAATACCAGGATGACAGCAGTGAGATTATGACGTATGTAGATTTGAGCGACGGGGAAGGATATATCAGCGCCGATGGGCGCAACTGGGCGAATACAGAGAAGGAGCAGGACAGCAATATCTGTCTGAAAGCTTATACGAGCGCCAGGTAGAAGAAATGGAGGAACTATGGACGCACATAGGATAATTTTTGCCACTTCAAATGAAGGGAAGATGAAAGAGGTACGGATGATCCTGGCGGATCTGGGAATGGAAATTCTTTCCATGAAGGAAGCCGGGATTCAGGCGGATATTGTGGAGGATGGAAAATCTTTTGAGGAAAACGCCTGCATCAAGGCGACTGTTATTCAGAAAATGGCGGGAGGAATCGTTCTGGCCGATGATTCCGGCCTCGAAGTGGATTTTCTGGGCGGCGCTCCCGGCATTTATTCCGCCCGGTATATGGGAGAAGACACTTCTTATGACATCAAGAATCAGGCGATCATTGATAAACTGAAAGACGCGGAGGGAGAGGAACGGAGCGCCAGATTCGTCTGTGCCATCGCTGCGGCTCTGCCGGATGGAAGTGTATTGACGACGAGAGGGACCATTGAGGGACAGATTGGATATGAAATAGTCGGAGACGGCGGTTTTGGATATGATCCGATCTTCTACCTGCCGGAAAGAAAGAAGTCGACGGCGCAGCTGACTGCGGAAGAGAAAAATGAGATCAGCCACAGAGGTAAGGCCCTGCGGGCGATGAAAGGAAAGCTGACGGAATACCTGGGGGATTCTCAATGAGGATATTGGTAGTGAGTGACACCCATAGGCAGAATGGAAACCTGTGTAAAGTCCTGGCGAAGGTTGGAAAACCGGACATGCTGATTCATCTGGGAGACGCGGAGGGCAGCGAGGACTATATCCGGGAGATCGCAGGATGTCATTTGGAGATCATCGCAGGAAACAATGACTTTTTTTCCAGCCTGCCGAGGGAAAAAGAAATAGAGATTGGCAGCTATCATGTACTGCTGACTCACGGACACTTTTATAATGTATCTTTTACACTGGAACGGCTTCGGGAGGAGACTAGGGAAAGAGGGATGCAGATTGCGATGTTCGGGCATACTCACAGGCCGGTTATAGATCAGGGCGGCGCCGTGACTCTGATAAATCCGGGCAGTCTCTCCTATCCCCGGCAGGAGGGACGGAGGCCTTCTTATATCATGATGGAGCTGGACCGGGAAGGCGTGGCGCATTATACAATCAATTATTTATGATTTGCTCAGTTTCTGAAAATAATGGTTGACAAGAAACGGTCCCTACGATATAATGTTTCTTGCGTCGAGTTGAATCAGTTTGAATCAGACGCCATGCGCGGGTGTAGTTCAATGGTAGAACACTAGCCTTCCAAGCTAGATACGTGGGTTCGATTCCCATCACCCGCTTTTCCTGTGTCTGTAGCTCAGTTGGATAGAGCAACGGCCTTCTAAGCCGTGGGTCTAGGGTTCGAATCCCTACAGGCACGTTCATCCATTGCCGCAGCGCCGGACAGATGAAAAATTTTATATGGTGGGTATAGCGTAGTTGGTTAACGCGTCAGATTGTGGCTCTGAAGACCCAGGGTTCGAGTCCCTGTATCCACCCTCTTATGTATGGCCAAGTGCCGTGCACATCATTAACAGCAAAATGATGGGCTATCGCCAAGCGGTAAGGCACAGGACTTTGACTCCTGCACTCGCTGGTTCGAATCCAGCTAGCCCAGTGCAGATACAGTCTGATGCTGTACATCTGGTTTTTTCATACGGGCCACTAGCTCAGGTGGTAGAGCACTTGACTTTTAATCAAGTTGTCTGGGGTTCGAATCCCCAGTGGCTCAGGACTTTATAATAGCGGAAAATCCTTATTTTACGAGGGTTTTCGCTATTTTTTGTTTGGACGGTTTTAGCGGAAAATGATGTTTTTAAATGTCTCTTTTGTGTCTCATTTGGGCCTTTTTTGATCAACATGTCTCATTTTTGTCCCCCATTTTATCCACAGATATCCAGTGCTTTTTCCACGGTTTTTTTGATATCTTGCTGCTCCTCCATCAAATGATTGTAGACTGTCATCACCATCTGCAGGGTATCGCCCATCAAAGCTGCAATCCGCTTTAAGCTGATATCCGGGACCTGATAGCATAAGCTGGTGCAGTAATTGTGCCGGAACACATGGGCGGTCAGATCATGGATCACTTTTATGCTGTCTGTGCCTCCGGCAGCTTTATTTAATTCTCGGACGATGGAAGCCCACATTTTGTCATAGGCGGATTTTGTCATTCTCCCGCCGTCCCGTCTTGCGAATAACCAGGGGGCCTTAAGATTTTTGATGTACGTCGCAAGGTATGCGGATAGGTAGGCCGGCATCGGGACGATACGTTCCCCATTCTCGCTTTTTGTGGACTTGATATAATAATCATTACCATCAAAAGCCAAAGACTTGTTTACGGCGATGCTATGGGCCTTAAAATTGATGTCTACAGGATCAAGTGCCAGCGCTTCCCCACGGCGGAGCCCGCAGCCGTATATGATGAACACAAATGCCTTTTCCCGGTCTGTGAAATCTGCCTTTAAGATCGCTTCCTTTTCGGCCTTGGTCAGCGGCCTTTTTTCGGACGCCCGGTAATTAGGAACAGTCACGCCGTCACAGATATCCATAATGGATGTGGACGGGAGGTATTTATCCGACATAGCCGCTTTTATGATCTGTCGGAAGGTAAGGACTAACTGTTGGCAGGTCCGTGGCATATTGGCAGCTTCATTGATAACAAACTGGTAATGAGACCTCCGGATGTCTGTAAGCTGGTAGTCCGCGATCTCGTAAAGATGCTTGTCTATGATGTTTCGATACATGTTCCGTGTATTTGGCGCGCAGATGCTTTTATAGGTATCAAGCCAGTGCTGGGCGTATTCCCCGAATGTGTAAGTGGTCCTGACTAGATTCAGGCCCTCGGCTACCAGGCGCCGGAATTCATTGACCTTTCTTTCCAGGTCCCCGCTTGATTTTTTAGACCGTAGATTGATGCGGTGCTTACTCCCGTCAGCGTTGTAGGTCCCATCCCAGACCTTTGCGGAATAGGTCCCATCTTTACCTGGTTTGTACTTTCTCGTTGCCATTGTATCTTCCTCCTTTTTTGGGTATAAAAATAACAGCCAGCGACTATTATTTCGCTTGCGTGGCTGCCCCGAAGATGATACAATATGATTGATTAGGGCGTACCATCTTCGGATTGTATGCTTGCCGGTCTCTGTTGGCGCAGGGGCCGGTTTTATATTGTTAAGATTTTAATCTAAAGTTTTGTCATCATATAGGACATCAGAATCTCGTTCTATAAAGTGATATGTATATTGTTTTTTTGAATCGTCATTAAAAGAGTATGCCACCCTAAATCTAATGTCATTTCCGCTTTTGTCATGAGCAATTGCAACAATATCCTGAACGTCATTGCCTAAATCCCGAAGAGTATAATCGTCCTTATCATTTGAGAAGTCTAAATCAGTTTGTTTGAATTTTTCAGCCGCTTTTTTAGCAATAGTGATGTTCAAGACCAGAGAGTCGTCATCGGCATTCGTATCCTTTGATTTGCCACAAGAGCCAAACAAAATTATCATAGTTAATGCAAGAAAAATAATAATAACTCCTTTTTTCATCCTCATATCCTCCTATATCAAATAATTTTTTCATCTCATATATAACCGCATTGCGAATTATACACATCCATTAAGCTCCCACTTTTGAAAGTCTGGAAAAATCAATATAGATTTCTTCTGCAATCTCCACCCGTTTTCCGTATGTATTTATGAAATCTGAATACTGTGACAAAAGGCGATTTTCTGACCGGCTATTTTTGCTGCTAAACATCATTCTGGTTTCGGCAGTATCTGCAAAATAATCCACCTTTTGTTTGGCCTTGTCTCTTGGGACGTAACATATTAGCGCAGTATGTTCGACGTTATCTATTCGGTGCATGGCATCCAGCACAGTATCAGGACATAATGCAATACTGGTAAAATATTCAGCAGCTTGTTCTTTTTCGGAATACTTAAATTTATCTACGTAACTTTCTCCAATAAATTGTCCATCCCATTTCACATGTCCCAAACGTATGTGCGCTATTTCGTGCATGATAGTCCAATTTACATTAAATAGTCCGGCATATTCATTGTAAAAAATATTGTATATTCCACAAATGTTGACTACAAAAGCATTACCAAAACAATGATACATCCAGCGTCGAGTAACTCCTCCATCACCATATTGTTTTTCTGCTTCCGTATATGTTTCCAGGTGGTAGTGTAAATCAGCGGCCATTTGAAGAGATCTGATTGGAAAACTGCTACATTTTTGTTTTATTAAAAGCTGATAAGCCTTTTTCTTAATTTTATCTTGGTTTTTCATCTTTACGTGTACTATATTTTTCTAATAATTTTTTGCTCAAGATATCTGCTAGTCTACGCTGATCGTCATTATCTTTGCCCATGCCTTTTTCAGCAGCAAAACCAACGCCGTTTATTATATAAGGTTCGTCGTCTACAATATCATCTTCGTCAAGTATCCCGAGTACACGCCCTAAGCACTGACTACTTTCGGTCAATGGAATTGCCTTGTGCTTTTTATTTAAGGGGACAAGCTCACCATTTCCTAATTTTTTTACAAAAGTTTCTCCGTCGACCAGGAATATTCCTATTTCCCCGATACTTATTTGACTTATGGATTCAATTAAAAGGATATTTCCAAAATGGAATTTTGGTTCCATAGAATCCCCATTAACACCGATTGCATAGCTTACGTTCTTATACTTCGGAAGATCAGGAAGCTCAATGTAGTGTGATGGAGGAGAGGACTCAAATATGATTTGTCCTGATCCGGCAGAAGCCAGATAAGGATAATAGGGAATAATATGATTATTCGCCTCTATGGTATCATCTTTCTGTAATTCTAAAATAATACGGTCTTTCTCAGAGTCTCTTTTAATTCTATCCGATTCCCATTTTAACACTTCATCAATGTGATTTTTGCCGATATCGTCAAGGCTACGATATTTTTTTATAATGTCAAATTCTGAAAAGGTTATATCATTTAATTTCTCGGGAATTTTAACGACATCTTGAAATAAATAATTTGCATCCACATTTAATACTTCAAATAGTTTATACATAATTGGCTCTTTAGGATGGCTGGTTTCGTTTTCATAATTTGCAACAGCACCTTTTGTTATGCCTAATTTTTTTGCGAGCTCTTCCTGAGTTAAGCTTAAGGCATTTCTGGCTTCTTTTATTCTTTTTCCTATTCCCATGTTGTTCTCCATTTCTATATCTATATATTACCCGTAAGATTATAAACTGTCAAGAAAAAAGTTCAAGAAATTTGAGAATTTAGTATTGACAGTAAAAGAAACTTATATTAAAATATAAGCAAGTTCAAGAATCTTATACGAGCATGAAAGGAGGATTCATTGTGAGATCAGTGACCGCAGAAAATATTAAGGCAATTATAAAGAGAAAATGTTATGCGCAAGGTGCAATAGGAAAAAAAGCTGGATACAATGACAAGGTTTTTAGTAATATGCTCAACGGCAGGAGACTTATTACTGACATTGATGTTATCAAAATTGCTAATGCACTTGAAGTTGAACCAAATGAATTATATGGAATAAGCAGCGGCAAAAGTTTACCAAGAAATTAACTAAAGAGAAAGGGTATAAAAAAGACAGGGTAAGAAGGTGGGCGCTATGGAACCTAAAAATAATCAAGATATGTTAGCAAGGGAAGAAAAAGCAGCAGAAGACTATGGGAGAAAAATTATACGAAGAAGAAAGTACATACAGATTGCTGTCACATCTATTAGTGTCATGGCACTGATAATATCCCTGATTAGTTTAGTAATGCAAATATTGAAATTATAATTGTGATTATGGACAGCAAGGAGGTGTATGAAATGCTTAAATATCCAAAACCGATCATGAAAAAGACAGAGCTACAGGCAATGGGATTCCCGGAAGAGTGCCTGATGACAGCATACCGGAGCCGCGGCCAGGATTTTGCCCACAAGATTAATCCAACAAAGCCACACAGTACGATCGTGTTTGATACAGAAGGCTTTGAACGGTATCGGCAGAACCTGATAAAAAAGGAATCTGGGAGACTTTGAGATGGTACATATTTTACACGGCAGCAGGAATGGAGGAGGTGAGACCGATGGAAGCGCAGGCAAGGGAGCAGGTACGGAAGTTGTTATTCCGGACAAAAAAAGATATCCAGAAGGCAAAAGACCTGGAGACTATAGCTTATCTTTATGCGATGACCGAGGGTTTTCTACAGGGGCTGGTCCTGGCGCACACAATAGACCGCCAGGAATATAAGAGGTGCCGCATGGAAATGGAATCATTCCGGAAAGGGACGGAAACAATGAAAAAAGCCCCCAGCAGCGGGAACTGCTAAGGGGCCGATAAAAAAATAACCTACCCCCATTATGGGGGATACGAAAGGAAAAGTCAAGATGTATCAATACCGATGTGATCAATGCGGCTGCTACCTGGACCCGGAAGAGGGGGAGACCTGTGAGGAATGCAGAGCAGAGAGCAGGAAAAGGACCAGGGATGCGGCAGCTTTGCGGATGGAACTATACGGGGAGCCGGACGGCCGGCAGATAGGAGGACAAGATGAACGATACCTTACATACCTTAACGGAACAATATAATCATTTGCTGGATTGCCTTTATGACGAGGATTACGATGAGGAGACTCTCTTGGACACGTTGGAGGGCTTGGAAGGGGAGATAGAAGAAAAAGCGGACGGATATGCCAAAGTCATGCAGCGTCTGTCGGCTGACGCCAGGGCGCTGAAAGAAGAGGAAGATCGCCTGAGAGCCCGAAGGACAACCCTTGAAAATAGGGAGAAGTGGCTAAAAGGTCAGCTGTATCTTGCCATGAAATCCACCGGAAAGATCAAATTCAAGACCCTGTTGTTTTCTTTTGGCATCCAGAAGAACGGAGGGAAACAGCCGATCGTGATCGACGATCCTGAGGCAGTACCGGACGCTTACATGGTCCCTCAGCCGCCAGTCGTGGACAAGGATGCGGTGAGAAAGACACTGGAGGACGGCGTGTCCATCACCTGGGCACATCTGGAACCGAGGGGGGAATCCCTCCGGATCCGATAGGAGGGCAGGATGGATCATCTGACCTTATATAATAAAGTCCGCACGGTACCAGAGGAAGCAAAGAAAGAGATCAAGGGCGGCAGGATAAACGGATTTACCGATATCAATCCCATGTGGCGGATCAAAGTGCTGACAGAACAGTTCGGCCCGTGCGGGATCGGATGGTACTACGAGATCAAGGACCGGTGGATGGAACGCTGCGGAGAAGAGGCAGCGGCATTTGTTGAGATCTTACTATACATAAAGCAAGGCGAGGAATGGTCAAAGCCGATCTTCGGTACAGGCGGCAGCATGTTCGCCAAAAAAGAGAGAGCAGGTATCAACGTGTCGGATGAATGTTATAAGATGGCGACAACCGATGCGATATCGGTCGCCTGTAAGCAGCTGGGTATCGGGGCGGATGTCTATTGGGGAAACGACAAGACAAAGTATGACGCAAAAGAGAAAAAAAGGGAAGAGCTGATGCCCGCAAAAGAGGAAAAAAAGGAAGGGCTGACGCCTGCAATGGTGAATAGTCTGTACCTGCAGCTCAAACGCACCGGCGTGGGAAAAAAGAGCCTGCTGGATAAATACGGAGTGGCTGATATCCACGAGATGACGCTGAAAGATTACAAGGACGCGATGGACAAGCTCTCCCGGAAGCCGGATAAAGATACGCCTCCGCCGGCACCGAAGGAAGTCATCCCGGATGAGATACCGGAGGAAGAAACCTTTGGTCTTCCATTCCGATAGGAGGTGATCCGAATGGTGGGAAGATTTGACGGGATCACGCAGGATGTCATGACAGGGAGGGCAACGGTCCGCTTTGAGATCGAGGCCCCCGCGAAGGCCGCAAAAGAGATGGGACCATTCGCGGGACACCGGCTGCGGATCGAAGTAAAAAGATACCGGGAGAAACGCAGCCTTGACGCGAACGCTTATTACTGGACCCTGGTGACAAAGCTGGCGGATGCGTTGGGCGTATCCAATCCATGTATGCACAACTGCCTCCTCCGCCGGTACGGTCAGCTGGAGGATATAGACGGTAAGCTGATCTATCTGGTGCTTCCGGACACGGAGGAGGCAGAGGATAAGGCCCTGGAGGCGGAGACCTACCACATCAAGCCGACATCAGAAGTGAAGATCGGGGAAAAAGGAGAGGCATACCGGACCTATGTCATGATGCGGGGCTCCAGCACCTATGATACAAAGGAGATGTCCAGGCTGATAGAGGGCCTTGTCTCGGAGTGCAGAGAGGCCGGGATCGAGACCATCACGCCGGATGAGATCGAGAGGATGATGACAGCATATGAAAAGAAGCATCCTTCAGACGGATGAACACAGCTGTTTTTTATGCGAGAGGAACGGAAACGGAGACCCGCTGGAAAAGCATCATGCGTTCGGGGCATCCAACCGCTGGAAATCGGAGGAGGATGGACTATTTGTTTACCTGTGCGGATGCCGCTGCCACCGGGACGGTCCCTTTTCCGCCCATCAGAACGCAGATACAGCCAGATACCTGCATGAGATAGCGCAGGAGGCATGGGAAAGAGAGTACGGGAGCAGGGAAGGATTCCTTGCGAGGTACGGAAAGAATTATCTGACGGCTCCATGACCTGTCTGGTCATGTTGTCATAGAACTATTGTCACGTTTTGTCACACACAGTAACCAAAGTAAGCCGGTTAAGACCTCCGGGGCCCTCCCCGGAGGGAAAGGAGGCAGGATGAGGGCACGAGATCATTTTGAACGTATCTCCTATGGATATGAGGGCGGCGTTTCGCGCCCCAGCAATAAATATGCGGACAGACGGCTGAGGGACTTGATCAATCAGGCGAACAAAAAAGGTGATTGTATCATAAGTGCCAGAGGACGGTATTACCGGCTAAGACATTATATCCCTGCCGAGGCGTTTGAATACCGGGCTTACATGAGGAGCGATGCCAGCAGGGCAAAGGATATCATGTACAAGGATAGCAGGATGAAGCGTGCATATGAAAGGCGGAGACGGGAATGGGAAAAGCAGAACGAGAGAAGGGGAAGCGCGGAGAGCGCGAACTCGCCGGGATCCTCCGGGATTATGGATATCCGTGTCGAAGAGGACAGCAGTTTTCCGGGGCAAATGGTGATGCGGATGTAGTCGGGCTCCCGGGGATCCATATCGAATGCAAGAGGGTGGAACGGTTGGACCTGCAGGGTGCGGTAGACCAGGCGGTACGGGACAGTGATGCAGAGTCCTTACCGTTTGACTATGATCTGCCAACAGTCTTTCACCGGAAGAACGATCATGGATGGCTGGTGACGATGCGCCTGGAGGACTGGATAGAGCTATACCGGGAATGGCAGTCCGGAAAGGAGCTGGGATGCCGAACAGGATCATAAAAGAATCCATCCGCACAAGCGACAGTATCAATGATCTGACCTGGTTTGAAGAGGTCTTGTTTTATCGGCTCATAGTGAGCTGCGATGATTACGGACGTTTTGACGGAAGGATAGCGATCATAAAAGGAACTTGTTTTCCGCTGAAAGATATGCGGAACAGCGAGATTGAAAAGGCCCTCCATAGACTTTCCGCTCTTGGGATGGTGACCCTGTACGAAGTCGACAGGAAACCCTTCCTCCAGCTGACAGCATGGGAGCGCCATCAGCAGATCCGCGCACACAAGAGTAAGTATCCGAAACCGGATGACGGGCACCCGATATCATCTGATATCAATTGCAGTCAGGCGCAAGCAGATGTTCCCGTAATCCAATCCGAATCCAAATCCGAATCGGAATCCGAATCCTATTCGGAAGACGCGCGTCTGAACGCGGTATTCCAGGATTACATAAGGCATCGCAAGAAACTGAAGAGGCCTATGACGGACAAAGCGGTAGAACTGGCCTTAAAAAAGCTTGAGAGACTGGCTCCTGGAGATACTGACAGACAGATCCGCATAATCGAGCAATCCATTGAGAGCGGATGGTCAGGGCTTTTTCCCTTGAGCGAGGAGAGGCAGAGCAAGAGAGAGAACGGAGCTTTTTATGACGACATGAAGGAGTGGGTGGATGGTCATGACGATACAGGAGTTTGCAACGATAGCGGCGGCCATTAAGGCGGCCTATCCGGCAGCTAATATCATGCCGGACAAGCAGAGCAAGGATGTCTGGTACACCATGCTTGCCGATCTGGAGTACCGGGTATGCCTGAACGCCCTGAAAAAGCATATCAGCACGAACCGTTTTCCTCCGACGATCGCAGAGCTGAGGCGGGGATGCGCGGATATCCTGGCCGGGCCGGATGTGGACTGGTCGGAGGCGTGGGGCAGAGTGCTCCTGGCCGTGAGGAGAGATGGGATGTACAATGAGCCGGCGGCGCTGGAGAGGATGGGACCGGAGGCGGCAAAGATCGTAAAACGGCTTGGGTTCAAAAACATCTGTATGAGCGAGAACATCGAAGTGGAACGGGCAAATTTCCGCATGGCCTGGGAAACGGAACAGAGGCGGAGGAAAGAGGATCTGGCGATCCCGGGAAAGGTCATGCAGGAGATCCAGACGACTTATCGCCTGCAGCGGGAGAACCTGATCGGAACAGGAGGAGATCATGAGGAGAAGCAGGACGTGGAGCATGTTTGACCGATACCGTCCCCTTATCGAAGAATGTGCGGCGGCTGGATGCGGTGCGAAGGATATCGCGGGGATGTTGGGAGAGGGGTACGATCACAGGAGCCTTTATGACTATATGGGGCGCCGGGGGATCCGAACGTCGCCAAAGAAATGCGGAGAGTGTCAGTACAGGACCACGGTCAAAAATATCAGCCACACGGGGGATATCTGGGTGTGCCAGAAATACAGGATGCAGATAAGCAAGCGGGGCGGGACGCCGGTCCAGTGCCGAAAGGATACCGTAGATCAGATACACAAAATCTTGGAGACCAAATATGAGCAGGCCGATCACTGACGCCCAGGCAGCAGAGATACACCGCCTGCGGAATGAAGGATACAGCCCGTACCAGGTGGCGAAGATGACCGGGCACACCAGCGATACCATAAACAACCACTGGTACGATGTGGAATATCTGGAGTGGGTGGAGAGCTTTAAAAGACAGTGGGATCATATTTTTCCAGGGAGAGCCAGAAGAGAAAGACAATAAAACTTTCCTGCAAGCGAGTGAGAAAAATTTTTCAATTCAGTCATATTTAATGTGAAGGACCTTCAGACCAAGGAAAAGCACATGATATATGACTATGTGATAGGAGTGTTGGCGAGCCTGACTGCCGCATGGATCGTATGGATGATAAATAAACATAAGTAGGATTTAAGAAAGGAGGCCGGAGCCGCGCGCGCAAAAGGTACCTGGCTCCTTTCAAAGATGAAAAAGACAAAGAAGACCAATAAGGCAATGTATCATTCAAGGATATACACGGATCGCCCAGATTACGCTGATTTTGATGCACCGGGTAAATTTCAGGCGATTCAGTCAATCATAGCGAAGCGATTGCGGGAGCATCCAAATGCGATATGTTCGTACAGCGGCGGAAGTGACAGCGACATTATGTTGGATTTGGTGGAGCGTACAAGAATAATGTTCGGCTTGCCGGAAATAAAATACTGTTTTTTTAATACCGGGCTTGAAATGGAGGCTACAAAGCGCCATGTGAAAGAAGTTGCAGATAAATATGGCGTTGAGATAACGGAATATAGGCCGAAGAAAAACATCGTGCAGTCTACGAGAGAACACGGTATCCCGTTCATGTCTAAAATAGTATCAGCCGCAATGGAGACAGTACAGAAGAAAGGACTTCCATTCTCTATCAGGGAAGAATATGACAATGCGGAAGATAAAGCGAAGATAAGACAGGAACTCCGGGAACGGTATCCAAAATCCGAACAGGGGATCAATTTCCTGTGTTGCTGCAATCGGGACGGGGAACCGAGACCGAACATTCAGCTTGTGATAGATTCATCAAAATATTTATACGAGTTTATGAAAGAGAATCCGTGTGACTTCAAGATCAGTGCAAAGTGTTGTGATTATTGTAAAAAGCAGGTAGCACATAAAGTCCAGAAAGACTATGAAATGATCATCACGGGCGAACGCCGGGATGAAGGCGGTATGCGCTCCGTTCCGAAATCCGAAGATGCGAACGGAACTATGTGCTTCTCGGAAACAAGCAGCGGGCAGTTTCGGCTGAAGCCACTGTATTATGTATCGGATGCGGACAAGGCGTGGTACAAAGAGCGGTACGGAATCCGGTATTCAGATGCCTACGAGGTATACGGGCTGAAAAGAACGGGCTGTTGCGGTTGCAGTATATCATCAAAAGCAGTAGAGGATTTGGAGAAGATAAGACCTTATGAGCCGAATGTAGTAAAGGCGGCATGGAATATCTTCGGAGATAGCTATAGGTACAGACAGAAATATAATGATTTCAGGAGAATGAAACAGGCGGAGGCAAAGAAGGGCGGCCAGATGTCCATTGAAGACATACCGGGGGTGATGCCATGACAAACGGAAATAGGATACGCTACAAAGACAACACTCATCTGGCAGCAGTCATAAGGTGCCCGTATCCGGAAGATAAAAGGCCATGTGACAGGCTGCGGGAAGAACGGGACTGCCAGAGGTGCAAAGAGGAATGGTTGGAGGAGGAAGAGGAATGAGTAAAGCAGTATTGGTTATGGATCTGCCGGAATGTTGTGGTGATTGTAAGCTGGGTGATCTTGACCCAAGCGGATTGTACTGTATTCCAGCAGATAATTACTTTGATGGTAATGATAGCTCTGAGGAGAAAGCAGCATGGTGTCCTCTTCGGGAATTGCCTGAACGAAAGAAATTATCCGGCAATGTGAGTAATATAGAATCTCTCGGGAAAGAAATTGCGGCGGCAAGCTGGAATGAGTGCTTGGATGCCATAGAAGGGAGCGCGGAGCATGAGTAGGGTATTACCGATATTATTCAACACCGACATGGTTCGGGCGATACTGGACGGGAGAAAGACGGTTACAAGGCGGGTAATTAAACCGCAACCGACAGGTAAGGTTGAACATCACACTGGCTATCAAATTGACGAATGGTACGAAATGAAAGAATCTGAATCTGGATGCAAATGTCTTTCGCAAATGAATCCACCCTATCAGCCGTTAGATATCATGTATGTGCGGGAAACGTGGTGGAAAAATGGAGATACATATTTCTATAAAGCAGGTTGTTCTAAAGGATTAATAGATAACATGTACGTAAAGTGGCGCCCATCCATCCACATGCCGAAAGAAGCCGCCCGTATATGGCTCAAGGTTACGGATGTCCGGGCGGAGCGGTTACAGGAGATAACTGATGAACAGGCCGCACGAGAAGGAATAAGAGCATATACAAAAGATGATAAGTTGTTCAAATACGCTGTTACTGATGATTGGTGGATTGATTTTCACAAAAAACACAGAAAGCTATTCAGTGGTACATTTTGGCAAGATATGCCTAAAACAGCGAAAGAAGCATTATCGTATTTATGGGACTCCACCATCCAAAAATCCGACCTTGACCTCTACGGATGGGAGGCAAACCCGTGGGTATGGCGGATAGAATTTGAACGGTGCGAGAAGCCGGATAATTGGAATTGAAGGAGGTTTATTGGGATGAGTGATACAGAATTAAAGCCTATCTATTGCCCCTGCTGCGGCAGCGGAAAAACGGGAACAGTTATGCTTTGCAGCGGTACGCTATATTCCGTAAAATGCGAACATTGCGGGTTGATATCAGACGGAAAATCAACAGAAATAGAAGCAGTCAAAGCATGGAACACCCGCAAGCCTATGGAGCGGATTGTGGAGCAGCTAAATGAAATGATTGATCCCAACGTAGACATAGATACAGGAGAAGCTTGTAATAACTGGGTGTTGGATTTGGAAAACGCTGTTGTGGAAGAATGTATAAAAACGGTATTAAAAGGTGGTAAGGAATAACCGGAAACGAGCAGCTTGACATGAGGGGAGGAGAAATCCATTGGACAAAGGAATACTGGTCCAGTATTGCGAAATGAAAGAGGAGATAAAGGATATTCGGAGGCGGATCGAGAAGCTGAGAAAGGAAATAGATAAGTTGGATATCGTGTCTGATTCCGTGAAAGGGACCAGGAAAGACGGGACTTATGGCAGTATCAGGATATCAGGGTATCCGGCGCCGGAGTATTATCGGAAGAAAACGGCGCTTGAACGCAATAAGGCCCTGTTGGAATTCAAAGAAGCGGAGCTGCTGGAGCTGATGACGGAGGCAGAGAAGTTCATAGAGGGGATAGAAAAAAGCGAAGTACGCATTATGTTCCGGCTGTATTACATAGACGGGCTCCCTTGGTGGAAGGTGGCTATGAAAATGAATAATTTATTCCCGCGACGTAGGATAGAATTTACGGAGGATAGCTGCCGGATGCGGAATACAAGATTTCTTGAAGAAAAATAAGAAATGTTCGGCCATGTTCGTTGCAGAAGTGCTAATATGGTATCATGCGGAAGGAATGAAGAACAGATGACCTCCCCCTCCTTTTAACGGCTGCCGGGCATCAAAACCCGGTGGCTGGATCAAGTCGGCAGTGCATAGACTTTAAGCTGCAGGTCCCGGGCGCCGGGATGACAGAGCACTTGGCTGCGGCCGGGTGCTTTTTATATTCAATTCATTATACATGGAGAGATGATATAGATGCTAAAGTCGTGTAAATATTGCGGACGGATTCATGATAGCCGATATGATTGCGGTAAGAAGCCGACGCGGCAGAAGAAGCTGACGTATATAGACAAGTTCCGCAGCTCCAGGCGTTGGAGAGAAAAGCGTGAACAGATCAGGCGAAGGGACAAGAACCTATGCCAGATATGTATACGGAATCTTTATAGAACAGACAGGCAGTATAATTACGAGAACCTTTCAGTCCATCATGCCATACCGATAGAGGCAGACTATGACCGGCGCCTGGATGATGACAACCTACTGACAGTATGCGGGATGCATCACGAGATGGCGGAATCGGGACAGATACCATATGAAATCATCAAGAGGATTATTGATGAACAGGAGGAAAACCAATGAGGAAGAAAAGGAAAGAGTGTTCCGGTGGAATGGCGGACCACGGCAGGATACTTTATGATTGTGACCGTATATGCAAAAAATTTTACGGAGGAGCATGGATTTTACGTTGAGCAAAGGGATATCCCCCGGGGAGTCGTGTGAAAAATAGACGATTTTCAGGACACCGACGCCCCACATCAAAGCACACAAAATCTTAGAAATGATAATTTTAGACCAGAAGGAAGATGATTAGATGGCAAGGCCAGCAAAGTCAGCCAGGGTAAAGACTGGCACAATCAAAAAAGAAGAGGAGGTCCAGCGCCTGGAAATTGAGGATAAGCTCCGCGGTAAGAATGACAAACTGGTGCCTCCGCTGTACCTGACGGAATCCCAGATGGCCATATTTAACTACATCATGGAGGAACTGCAGGAGGCGGACATCCTGGGAAATCTTGACCTGTTCATCCTCGCTCAGACAGCCATAGCCGTAGACCGTATCCAGGAGTTGGACCGGAAAGCCAATGATAACAAGGATATCCTGTTTGAGAATTTCTTCCGGCAAGCCAGGGCGGAGGCGTCAAAGGAATACTTTCGATGCTGTAACGAACTATGCCTATCCCCCCAGAGCCGGGCAAAGCTATCCATTGCGAAGGTTAAGCCGGGCGAGAAGAAAAAGACCATTATGGACCTGATCAATGAGGACGAAGGTTAAACACCCGGCGGTTGCATATGCTGAGGGGGTATGCCGTGGAAAGATAAAAGCGCCGAGATATGTTATCCTTCAGTGTGTGGATTTCCTTCAGACGTACAAGGGCAAGAATAAGAAGTATGTCATCAACGAAAATCTACTGGAGAAGATATATAAAATCCTTAAGGTGCTTAAGATGGCAAAGGGACCGAAGGCCGGACAGTCTATTTATTCGGCGCTGGCCGGATATCAGTGGATGCTGATTACGGCGGTACTGTGTACGGTTCACCGAAAGGATCAGAGGCTACGTCGGTATCAGACGGCGGTTTTAGAGATATGCAGAAAGAATGGTAAGACTTTTGTGGTTGCTGTTCTTTTTATTTTGCTTTTTTATCTGGAACCGGCATACTCACGTTTCTTCTCTGTTGCGCCCGATGGAGCACTGGCCCGCGAGATCAAGGAGGCTCTGGAGCCGTTGATCGCTACCAATATTGATCTATTTGCGGAGAACGAGTTTAAGGTTTTGCGGGATTACATTCTACACAATCCCACGAAAACAAAATATACGCCGCTCAACTATTCCACAAGCCGTATGGACGGAAAAGAGCCATCGGTGTTTATTGCTGATGAGGTAGGGGCGCTTCCTATTTCGTATCCAGTGGAGGCAATGCGATCAGGTCAGTTACTGATTCAAAATAAACTGGGGTTTATCATCTCTACCAAATACCCGACGGCTGATAATCCACTGGAGGACGAGGTAGACAATGCCAAAAAGATATTGGACGGCTTGATTAATGATGAAACTGTCTTTGCGTTGCTCTATGAGCCGGACAATACCAAGGATTGGGCAACTGATGATACCATTCTGGCGCATGGCAATCCACTGGCTCTCGAAATTCCGGAAGTGTGGGACGAGTTGCTGCTGAAACGGCAGCGTGCCATCAACCGGGAGAAACTGCGGGAGAACTTCCTGACAAAGCATTGCAACATCATCTATCAGGGAGCTGGGACAGAGACATATATCCCAATCGATCAGGTGAAAGCATGCAGAGAAAAACATATAGACTGGACCGGACGCGAGGTGTATGTCGGCGTGGATTTAGCTATGACGAATGATAACTGCTCCGTAACCATGTCAGCCGAGGAAGACGGAGAAATCTTAAGCCATACCATGACATTTATTCCGGAGGGAAGGATTGATGAGAAGAGTGAGTTTGAGAAGTTTGACTACCGGGCGGCCATTGCCGCGGGAACCTGCATTGCCTGCGGTGATATGACGGTGGATTATGGGGTGATTGAAGATTACGTGTTTAATCTTGAAGAATCAAAAGGTGTAGTCGTCCACGCCATCGGATACGACCGATATAACGCCCTGTCAAGCGCCCAGAAATGGAATAAGAAGTATACCACGGTGGAGATCCGGCAGCATTCGGATACGTTGCATCCACCCACAAAGTTATTGGCAGAAAAAGTCGCAAACCGGGAATGGCATTATGAGGAGAACCGGCTGCTGGAGACCAATTTCGAGAATGCGAAGTGTACCTATGATACCAATATGAACCGGTATGTCAACAAGAAGAAATCTAATGGGAAGGTAGATGGAGTGGTGAGTACCATTAATTCGGTCTATCTGCTTCAGCAGGATATTATTTTTGATGATAGTGGCTTTACCGTGCAAGTATGTTGAATACGATACAAAAATAGAAAGGAGTGACTGCCCATGTGGCCCTTTAGGATGAGGGCGGATCCGGATTCGGAAAAGACGGATATAGAATCTAATGAGGACGCATTATTGCGCGCCAGTCTGACAGATAACTATATGACCAGGGAACAGGCCATGAACGTGCCGGCTTTTGCAGCCTGTGTGAATAAGATAGCGGAAACGGTATCGACCATCCCAATTAGGTTATATAAGTTGGTGGATGGAAAGCTGGAAGAAGTCGAGGATGATGTAAGAGCCAGGCTGATCAATGATGACACCGGGGATACTCTGGACGGAGTACAGTTCAAACGAGCGCTAGTCAGGGATTATCTGACTGGAAAAGGGGGATATGCCTTTATAAACCGGAGTGGTACTCGGATAATCTCCCTGCATTATGTCAAAGAGAATGAAATTTCTTTCCTGTTCACATCAGACCCTATATTCAAGGATTATGACATCATGATCCAGGGTATCAAATACAAGCCGTTTGAGTTCCTAAAGATTCTACGCAATACGGAAGATGGACGTTCCGGAAAGAGCGTAGTGGATGAAAACAGCGAAGTTTTGAGCGTAGCATACTATTCCCTGAAATATGAGAAAGGGCTGGTGAAAACAGGCGGGAACAAAAAAGGATTCATAAAGTCTCCTAAAAAATTGGCAGAATCTGCGATCAAAGCATTAAAGGACGCCTGGCATCGGCTTTATCAGAACAATACAGAAAATGTGGTCATCCTGAATGAAGGTTTGGAGTTTCAGGAGGCCAGCAACACATCCGTAGAGATGCAGCTTAACGAGAATAAGAAAACGAACAGTGACGAGATCTGCAAGCTGTTCAATATGCCCCCCGCAATGATAAATGGCGGAGCCACGGAGCAGGATAAGACGAACTTCGTCCAGTATTGCCTGAATGCGATTTTAAAAGAAGTGGAATGCGCCTTAAACCGGGACCTTCTTCTTGAATCAGAGAAAGGGGTCTATTATTTTGCTGCGGATACATCGGAGCTGACCAAAGGAGATATCGAAAAGCGGTTCCGGGCTTATGAGACGGCCAGCAAAAACGGATTTATGCAGATTGATGAAATCCGTCTGAAAGAAAACTTACCTCCGCTGGGATTGGACTTTGTCCGTCTTGGACTGCAGGATGTGCTGTATGACCCGGAGACGAAACAGTTTTACATGCCAAACATGAATCAGACCGGTGGACTTGGGCAGAAAGAGCCAGATTCGGTGCAGAAAGAAGGTGGAAAGAACAATGAGGATTGAGTTAAGGTCAGACAGTGTGGTGATCGAAGGTTATGTCAATGCTGTTGCCAGAGACTCGCGGCCCATGAGGGACCGTAAGACTGGGAAGCGTTTTGTGGAACAAATTGTACCTGGGGTGTTTGAACGGGCGATTAGACATAACGAGGTGCAGCTGCTTTTAAACCATGACAAGACCAGGAACCTGGGATCCACAAGTACCAACCTGGAACTATATGAAGATAGTATCGGACTCCATGCCAGGGCGGAAGTTACGGACCCGGAAGTCATTGACAAAGCCAGAAAGAAAAAGCTTCGGGGCTGGTCCTTCGGATTCCGGGAACGGGATACCAGCAAGGAGGATATCCATGACGCTCTGGAGCGTCGTTTTGTGGAGGACATGGACCTCGTGGAGGTATCCATCATAGACGAGAGGAAGCAGCCGTGTTATGAAGGGACCAGTGTCGAGGTAAGGGCAGAGGGAGAAACAGTCTTGACACCGGAGCCGCTGGAGGTCCGAGCGGACTACGTAGAAGCCGAGAAATTAAAGAAACCTGCTGACTTAAGCAGATATCAGAACAGGATCAAAGAATTAGAAAAGGAGAAAACAGAATGAGAAAGAAAGTAGTTGTAAGACAGTACATGCAGTACCGTGCAGAGGACTTGAAGTCACTTACGGAACAGAGGGCAGACCTGGTCCAGCAGATGAAGGACCTGACATCCACGGCCGAGACAGAAAAAAGGGCGTTTTCGGAGGAGGAGGATCAGAAATTTGACAACCTGGACAAACAGGTAAAGGCGCTGGATTCCACTATCGAGAAGCTGGAACGCGCCAGGGATTTGAAACTTAATGTTACCAGTACGGAGAAACATGAGGAACTGAAACAGGAGGAATTGGAGGAACGGGCTTTTGCGGCATACATCCGCGGTGAGGTCCTGCAGGAGAGAGCGGACGTCAATCTGACCGCAGGAGATAATGGAGCTGTGATCCCTACCTCAATTGCCCAGAAGATCATCAAGAAGGTGTATGATATCTGCCCGATCTACCAGTTAGCAAACCGGTATAACGTGGGCGGCACTCTGTCCATTCCCTACTATGATGAGGATACCCAGACCATTGAAATGGCCTATGCTACCGAATTTCAGGAATTAGAATCCACCTCTGGAAAATTCGGAAGTATTGAACTGAAAGGTTTCCTGGCTGGAGCACTTTCCAAAGTATCAAAATCTCTGATCAACAACAGTCAGTTCGATATCGTCTCTTTTGTGGTCACGGCGATGGCAGGGGCAATCAGTAAGTGGATTGAAAAGGAGCTGCTAAACGGAACTGCTGATAAGGTAGCGGGACTTAGTACAGTGAAGAAGACTGTCACAGCAGCAGCGGCTGCGGTCATCACGGCGGACGAGCTCATCGACGTTCAGGAAGCGATTCCCGATGTTTACCAGGCTGGCGCTATCTGGATCATGAATAAGGCCACCAGGACGGCGATCCGGAAGCTGAAAGATAATGACGGAAATTATATCCTGAATAAAGACGCGACGGCAAGATGGGGCTATACACTGTTTGGGAAGGATGTCTATACATCAGGCAATATGCCAGAGATGGCAGCAGGAAAGACTGCCATCTATTACGGCGATATGTCCGGTCTGGCCGTGAAGTTATCCGAGGACGTATCCATCGAGGTTTTGAGAGAGAAGTTTGCCACTCAGCACGCAATCGGAGTGGTTGGATGGATCGAGATTGACTCTAAGGTGGAAAATGCTCAAAAGATTGCGAGACTGGTCATGAAAGCTTCTGCTTAAGGAGGATATCATGAAAGTTCGGGCATTGAGATCATTTGCAGGTGTCGTATCAATGTACGCAGGGGAGATCAAGGATGTCACAGACAAAATCATATTAAAAGACCTTGCTGCCGCCGGATACATAGAACCTGTTGCGCCAAAAAGAGGTGTGAAAAATGAAAGTAAGTGAGATTACACCAAAAGAGATATGCCTGCAGATTCGAGAGGAAGAAGCGTACCTGACAGAGGATGATAAGAAATATCTTGCTATCCTCCAAAGGGCGGCAGTAGAATATGTGAAATCCTATACCAAACTTGACGAGACAGCGATCGATTCCCATGAGGATATCACGATCGCTGTCTTAGTCCTGATCTCTGACATGTATGATAACCGGCAAATGTATGTTGATAAGACGAATGTCAACCGGGTGGTGGATACCATACTGGGAATGTATAGCGAGAATCTTCTGTGAGGTGGTGATGAGATGAACGCAGGAGCGTACCGTGAGCCGGTACTGATCGAGAAGAATGGATATACAGTGGATGAGATCGGGAATCAAGTGGCGTCCTGGGCTGAATATTTCCGTGGATACGCCTATATGAACAATCTATCGGGTTCTGAATATTGGGAAGCGGCACAGACACAGTCACAAAATACGGTGATGTTCATCTTCCGATACCATCCTTTGATTGCAAAAATGAACACAAGAGAATACAGGTTGGTCCATCGCGGAGAAGCGTATAATATCACCAGCATCGATAATGTCCAGTTTAAAAACGAGACCATCAAGATCCGGGCTGTCCGAAAGGAGTAGAGATGTCGAAAAGGACGAATACGAACAGTTTGGCGATCACGATCAGATCGTTGATGGAGGACTACGCGGCAGATGTGGCGGAAGACATGAAAAAAGAAGCAAAGGAAGTTTCGAAAGGGACGGTAAAGACGTTAAAAACGACGTCACCCAAAGGAACAGGAAAGGTAGGACATTATAAAGATGGGTGGGCCTCTAAAGTAGAGCGCGAGAATGCAGTCTCGATCGAGATCAAAGTTCACAATCGAAAAAAGCCTTGGCTCACTCACCTTTTAGAAAAGGGCCATGCAAAACGCGGGGGAGGAAGAGTGGAAGGCATCCCGCATATTGCTCCGGCAGAAAAGAGAGCGATAGAAGATTACGAAAGGCGGCTGAAAGAGAGGTTGTCACGATGATGGAAAAAGAAGTGTATCAAATGGTAAAAGAAGCGGGATATCCGGTGGCATATGACCATTTTGAAGAAGGCCAGTCACCTGATCCGCCATTTATCGTATACCGGTATCCAGAAACCCACGATTTTGCAGCAGACGGAGTTGTCTATCACAGGATCAACAAACTGGATATAGAATTGTATACAGATAAAAAGGACTTAGAAGCAGAAAAAAAGGTGGAGACCGTGCTCAAGCAGCATGGTATTTTTTATGAAAAGACAGAAAGTTATCTCGCATCTGAAAAAATGTACGAGGTACTTTATGAAATGGAGGTTTGAATATGCCAGATAAGGTGAAATTTAATATTAAAAATGTGCATTATGCTCCGATGACGACACAGGGGGAGATACCGGGATGGGGAACTCCCGTCAAGATCCCGGGAGCGGTAGCTTTTTCGATGGAGCCAGAGGGTGATGTCACACCATTTTACGCAGACGGGATCACTTATTACCAGAGCGTTGCGAACAATGGATACTCAGGCGATCTGGAGATGGCTTTATTCCCGGCGGAATTTTTAAAGTCCATTTATGGGATCAAGGAAGGAGATACCAGTAAGGTACTGACGGAAAATGCGAGGGTAGAGCCGGTCCCGTTTGCTCTTTTGTTTGAAGAAGACGGGGATGCCAGCGGGACGAAATTTGTTCTGTACAATTGCACGGCGACAAGGCCGAGCCGATCTTTTGCCACGACTACAGAATCGAAAGAAGTGCAGACACAGAGCATCACCATTACAGCGAGCCCGATGGAAGACGGGAACATATTGGCTATGACGGGCGATGAAACGCCAGATGCTACAAGTAAAGCATGGTATACCGCTGTTTATGTAGAAGATAAAAAGGAAGCAGGTGCGTGATGGAAAAGATCATCGAGATAGACGGAAAGAAAGTAGGGTTTAAGGCCACGGCTCTAACGCCTAGGATCTATCGACACAGGATCGGGCGCGATATGGTATCGGATATGGCATCATTAAGAAAGGCATATGAAAAGGCAGAGAAAATGCCAATGGATGCGCCGGAAGAAGAACGGACGGAAGCACAGCTTTCCGTTGTCAACCTGGAGATATTTGAAAACGCAGCCTGGGTGATGGCACGGCAGTATGATCCGAATATCAAGGATTCTCCGGATGAATGGCTGGATACATTCGAGACATTCTCCATTTATGAGATCATGCCCCATATTTTGGAACTTTGGGCACTGAACAATAGGACCACGGCAATCCCTAAAAAAAAATAGCTCCGCGTGACCGAGAAGGCACCGGGGCCATTTTTATGCTCCGGTGTGCGGAACTGGGACTTCATCAAGACGATCTGGACGGTATGACGATGGGAATGGTATACGACATGCTGATCGAACAAGGCAACGATCAGGAAAAGTATGCGATCAAAGGGACGCCTGGAACACTTAAGAACTTTTTTGGAGGTGGAAGGTAATGGCAGATAGGATAAAAGGGATCACAATTGAGATTGGTGGTGACACGACCGGCCTGTCTAAAGCACTTTCCGGGACCAACAAGGAAATAGGCAACACACAGAAACAGTTAAAAGACGTGGAACGGCTTTTAAAGCTGGATCCAAAAAACACGGAATTGCTGCAGCAAAAACAAAAGCTGTTGTCTCAGGAAGTGGGCGAGACTAAAACGAAGCTTGACGCTTTGAAGGATGCTGAGAAACAGGTACAACAGCAATTCGAAGAAGGAAAGGTGAGTCAGGAGCAGTACGACGCGTTGAAACGTGAAATCGCAGCCACAGAACAACAGCTAAAGGATCTGAAGACTCAGGCAGATAATGCCTCAACCGCCCTGTCTAGGATTGGACAGGCGGGAGAGACGATGAAGAATATAGGCGATAAGATAACAGGAGTTGGAAAGAAGCTATTGCCTGTGACAGGAGCGGTGGCGGCGGTTGGGACAGCATCTGTGGCGGCTATGGACGCGGTAGACGAGGGGCTTGACATCGTGGTCAAAAAGACTGGGGCAACTGGAGATTCTGCAAAAGAATTACAAAAGGTCTATAACGATGTGGCGACGGCTATCCCTGCGGATTTCAGTGATATAGGGTCCGCCGTAGGAGAAATTAATACCAGGCTTGGTTTTACAGGCGACAAGCTTACCGAAGCATCAAAACGATTTCTGGAATTTGCTAAAGTAAATGACGTTGACGTGAACACATCTGTACAGCTGGTGACCAGAGCTATGGGAGATGCCGGGATACAGGCGGAGGATTATGCTGACGTTTTAGACATGTTAACAGTTGCTGGACAACAATCGGGAATTTCCATAGATACGCTGGCAACGAATCTCGCAAAATATGGAGCCCCCATGAGGGCACTTGGAATAGACACGAAAGATGCTATTGCTTTGTTTGCAGGATGGGAGAAAGCCGGAGTCAATACAGAGATAGCTTTTTCGGGGATGAAAAAAGCAATATCCAATTGGGGGAAAGAAGGAAAAGATGCGGGCGCAGAATTTTCTAAGGTAATGAAGGAGATAGAAGATGCTCCCGATATTGCATCGGCGACTTCAATAGCTATCGATACTTTTGGGGCAAAAGCAGGGCCTGACCTTGCAGATGCTATACAAGGCGGACGATTTGAGGTAGAGGAATATGTAAAGGCATTGGAAAATGCCGGAGGGACGGTAGAAGATACCTATGGAGGAATTATCGATGAGGTAGATGATACGCAGCTTGCCATGCAGACGGCACAAGTAGCTCTCCACGACATTGGAGAGGCCATTATGAAGACCATCGGCCCGATATTGCTTGAGCTGGCGAAGAAATTACAAGGGGTAGGAGACTGGTTTTCTAACTTGGATGACAAAGGGAAAAATACTGTTCTTATGATTGCAGGAATTGTGGCAGGGATAGGGCCTTTTCTAATCATTTTGGGAAAAGTGGCGGGAGGCATAGGAGCCATTATGACAGTGGTTTCAAAATTATCGGGGGCGATATCCTTTGTTACTGGAACGATCATACCCGCACTCGGGAGTGCGATTTCTTTCCTGGCAGCGAATCCAATTGTATTGATAATCGGAGCCGTCGTCGGACTTGTGGCACTGATAGCAACCAAAGGCGACGAGATACAAGCTATCTTGCAGAAAGTAGATGATTTTCTCCAGAACATTTTTGTTACAGACTGGACGGAGATATTCGGCCCAGGACTTGGAGACGGGTTGAATGCTTTTTTTGCCAATGTAAAGAACATATGGGATTCTGTAAAGCAGATCTTTGACGGGATCATCGATTTTATTGCTGGCGTTTTCAGTGGAGACTGGGAAAGGGCCTGGAAAGGTGTACAAGAAATCTTTGGAGGTATCTTTGACGGATTGATTGCTATTGTTAAAGCCCCCATAAATGGAATCATAGGTATCTTAAACGGAGCAATCGGCGGTATTAATATGCTGATACGGGGACTTAATAAGATCAAGATTGATGTCCCGGACTGGGTTCCGTTTGGATGGGGCGGAAAGACATTCGGATTTAACATAGGAGAGATTGGAAAGATACCATACATGGCAAAGGGCGGAATCCTATCTCAGGGGTCTGCGGTTGTCGGAGAGGCAGGACCGGAGTTGCTTACCATGATGGGTAACCGTGCTATGGTACAGCCGCTTACTGGACAGTCGAACAATACTACGAACGTCGGAGGCGTGAACGTTTTTGTATATGGCGCACCTGGGCAGGACGTGAATGAACTGGCTGACATCATAGCGGACAAGATCGATGCTGCCGTGCAGAGGAAAGGGGCTGTATTTGCATGAATTATTTTTGCTATGGGGGAAAGTGCAGCCGAGATTATGGTATATACATATCGGGGTCTGGAACTTATAACGTGCCGGAGAGGGATATCACAAAGGTAGAAGTGCCGGGGAAAAACGGGAGCGTTACCATTGACAATAAACGATTTAGGAATATTGATGTTACGTATCCGGCATTTATTCGGGAGAAATTCCGGGAGTATTCGGACCACACAAAACGCTGGTTGATGGGTGACGCTGGATACAGAAGGCTGGAGGACAGCTATCACCCTGATGTATTCCGGATGGCGAGATTCTCCGGACCGATGGATTTCGACACCAGGGCCTGGAACCGCTCTGCGGAATTTGAACTCTTGTTTGACTGTAAGCCACAAAGATTTTATAAGTACGGAGAAACGCCGGTCATATTTGATGGACCTGGAAACCTTTATAACGATACGCCATACGATGCGCTTCCTATGATCCGGGTTTATGGAGTATCCGGGAGCTTATATGTTGGAAATATCATCGTTAAGCTAAAGAGCATTGACGGATATGTAGACATTGACTGTGATTCTCAAAATGCCTTTAAAGGGACAAAAAACTGCAACGGAGAGATAGAAGCGCCTGGATTTCCTTATCTTCCGGAAGGGAAAACGGGTGTGACGTTTGAAGGAAGCATAGACAGGGTGGAAATAATGCCGAGGTGGTGGACGATATGATACCTATTTTATACGAACAGAATACGAGGAAATTTGATACAAACGGCATTGGAGGCTTGTCCGGTGCCGTTTCCTGCATGGTGACGGAAGAAAGGAACGGATCATACGAACTTGTCATGGAATATCCGGTCAAAGGAATCCATTTTTCAGAGATCCGATTATCCGCTATCATCTTAGCAGTACCAGGAGACGGCAGGAACCCGCAGCCATTCCGGATCTATAAGATATCAAAGCCACTAAATGGTATCGTGACGATCAATGCAGAACATATAAGTTACTGGCTGTCACATATTCCGTGTTCTCCGTTCTCGGCCAACAGTGTGAACAGCGCACTGGCGGGGTTAAAAAACAATGCAGCAGAAGAATGTCCGTTTGGATTTTGGACAGATAAAAGTACACTTGCGGGTTTTTCGGTCACGGTGCCATCAAGCATCCGGTCAAGGCTTGGAGGAGCGGAAGGGTCTATTCTTGATGTATACGGAGGAGAATATGAATTTGATAACTATACGGTAAAGCTTCATAATCAACGCGGAACTGATTCTGGCGTTTCTCTGCGATACGGGAAAAATATCACAGACCTAACGCAGGAGGAGAATATCCAGAACACAATAACAGGCGTATATCCGTATTGGTCAGGAAGCGATGGAGAACTGGTGATTTTAAGCGAGAAAACAGTAGATGCGGACAGCGCCGATCAATTTCCTTATCGTCGGACGGTTCCACTTGACTGTTCCCAGGACTTCGAGGAGAAGCCCACAGAGGAAGAGCTGAGAAAGCGGGCAAAGGATTATATCAAGGGGGAAGGAATCGGGATTCCAGCGGTAAGTATCACGGTGTCATTCGTGGCACTTTGGCAGACAGAAGAGTATAAGGATATCGCACCGCTTGAAAGGGTGCGCCTGTGCGATACGGTAGCGGTAGAATTCTCGGAACTTGGGGTATCTGCAAAAGCGAAGGTGATCAAGACGGTATATGACGTATTGCTAGACCGGTACGAGAGTGTCGAGCTTGGTGAAGCAAAAAGCAGTTTGGCGGGAACGATCGTAAGGCAGGAACAGACGATATCAGATAAACCGTCAACATCATTCCTGCAGCAGGCCATAGAACATGCAACGGAACTTATTACTGGTGCAAGTGGAGGATATGTGGTCCTTCATGCTGACGGAAATGGACAGCCGTTTGAGATTCTGGTCATGGATACCCCGGATATCAATACGGCCCAGAACGTATGGAGATGGAATAAAAACGGGTGGGGACATAGCTCAAACGGATACAATGGACCATATGCTCTGGCTGCGACGCTTGAAAATGGGATAGTGGCAGATTTTATAAAAGCTGGAACCCTACAGGGTGTGGAAGTGATCGCGGATGAAGGGCGTATCGGTGGATGGATCATCAACGGGCAAGCGATCTATCGGGACGTTAGAGTCGGAGACAAGGTATACAGGGTATATTTCCAGCCCCCGTTATCGTCCGCCCCAGAAAAGACGTGGGTCTTATCCTGTCAGGAATCCACCAATGGGGGAACAACATTCGGCGGGAATTTTATCCTGTTTTCAGACGGAAGCATGAAGAACGGAAACACAACCATTAGTAAGGTAGGGGAGATTACAAGTTCATATGGCGGCGTTACGGCGGAGATGGACTGGCGGGGATTCACACTGTCACAAAATAATACGATCGTGGCGCAGATCAGTACGGTAGGGGGAAAATCAAATGCAATCTTTGATAATGTACAATACGATACCCTGAACGGATATGCCGGATATACAGGAAGGGCAGTAGCACAAAATACATCTGGCGGGACGATAGTATTTACGATCAAGAACGGAATCATCACAGGAGTAAATTAAGGAGAGATAAGATGGTATTAATGGACCAGATAACTGTGGATCTAAAGAATCCATATCCTCTGGCTGGACTCAGGGCCCACCAGGGGGACACAGGAAGAGGGGTGCTCATATCCCTCTTTTATAATGGCCAGATAGTAGAACCAACAACAGAGACTGTCAGAATTTTTATTAAAAAGCCGGATAAGACCCAAATTTATAATGACTGTCGAATTGAGAATGGTAAGGTCAAGGCCATTTTTACCAACCAGGCCCTGGCAGCAGCGGGCAGGGCTGAAGTGGAGATTGAGATAACTGGGGAGGAAAACAGAGTCAGCACTCCAATCTTTGCGCTGGAGATTTTACCGACCAATATCGACGCATCAGCCATAGAATCCACAAACGAATTCACAGTGCTTGAACAGGCCGTGAACGATGCTATGGACGATGCACTTCAGCACATGGAGACAACGACTCGGGCAGCAGTAGACCGGGCGGATACCGCAGCAGCTACCGCCAATGAAGCGGCAGATCGAGCCAGTGCGGCGGCGGGAGGAGAGATCACCGATAAAACCGTCACCTTTGCTACCGGAACGGGGACGGTAATACCGGAATCTGGTGAAACTCTCGGCGACATAACAGGTAAACTGGCGGGAAGCGTGTCCGATCTGGATACCCGCCTTAAGAACACGGCAGAATCAATGGGAAATGGTGTATTCACATCAGATGACACAGTAGAAGGTTCCACCTTCGAGACGCAGCTGGACGCCGATACTCTGGGAGGTCAGGCACCGGGGTATTATGCAAAGCAAGCGGACTTTACC
The DNA here is from genome assembly GCF_014337195.1 of Qiania dongpingensis. NCBI lineage: Bacteria > Bacillati > Bacillota > Clostridia > Lachnospirales > Lachnospiraceae > Qiania > Qiania dongpingensis. The sequence goes on along the minus strand of NZ_CP060634.1, from coordinate 1,144,381 downwards.
CTAGAAGCGGTAACTTTTACCCCCGCGGAAGGGGTTGGCGTCTATGATTCGGACTGCCTATATATTCCGGCGACAAAAAGTGTTTACCTAAATTTACAATTAGGGGTGACGATAGGGACAGATGATGTACTATTGGGGACGATACCGGATAGATATGCGCCCCGGAAGAACATACCATTGGTTGGACGGTCAGATGCAATTGCGGCTATGAATGTGTATGTAGCGCCAGATGGAAACATATATGCGTCAGCATCAAGCACGCAATACTCCATCCGTTTCAGCGCCTGCTATATCGCGAAATAAGGAGGACAAGACATGTCAATCATAACTGGGGTAATAAAGACCCTGACATCCAAATTCGGAACGACGCTGCCGGTCACCGTGACAAAAGCCGTGTACGATGAAACAACAGGCGAAAAGCTGGATGCCACCATAGGCGGGATAAAGGGTAGCATCGGAGATACCTCCACGCTTCCGACGGAAAGCAAAGAAGCTGTGGGGGCCATAACGGAACTTTTTAATGGGGTGACGTATAATCATAATTTTTTAAGCGGGATGGAATTTGGATACGACGGGGCAAACGCCTTTTTTATTGATTTTAAAGTCAAAACAGGCAATATTGCCCGATTGATCATCCGCGATACCGGTCTGACCTATGCGTATTTTAATAACGGGGAATGGCTTACAGTCTGGACGAAATAAATGGAGGCATGATGTGAACAACGAAGAAGTGGCAGTAAAGATAGCAGAACACAACAAGGAAATTGGTTCTTTAAAGCACCGGGTAGGGGACCTGGAAGAACAGACCCAGACCATTCAGTCTCTTGCGTTATCCATTGACCGCCTGGCCAATAACATGGAGCGGATGGCAAAGGAACAGGAAAAACAGGGAGAGAGGTTGAAGAAACTGGAAGACGAACCGGCCGAAAGGTGGAACAGCGCAAAGAAGACGGCTTTTACCACCATCGTGTCGGTGGTAGCAGGGGCATTGGCAACGGGACTTATCATGGTGCTGGTACAATATATCTGAAAGGAAGGAATAAAATATGGAATTTGGAACGATAGGAAGTGTAGTAGGGATCACGGTCATCTGTTATCTGGCGGCTGTGGCCGTCAAAGCAACGCCCTTAGATAATAAGTGGCTGCCCGTCATCTGTGGCGTCCTGGGCGGCATCTTGGGCGTCGTGGGGATGCGTGTCATCCCGGATTATCCGGCAGGTGATTACATAACGGCCATTGCGGTGGGAATCGTGTCCGGCCTGGCTGCCACCGGGAGCAATCAGGTGTTCAAGCAGCTTAAAAATAAGACGGAAGAGGATAAGGCATGAAAAAACTATTTATCAGCCAGCCGATGAAAAATAAGACGGACGAAGAAATTCTTGCTGTCAGAGAAAAGGCGATTCAGAGTGCAAAGGATTTTCTTGGGGAAGATGTGGAAGTAATTGATTCTTTTTTTCAGCTTGATGCGCCGGAAAATGCGAATAGTGGATTATGGTTTCTTGGTAAGGCGCTGGAACTGCTTGCAACTGCTGATGTGGCATATTTTGCGTCTGGATGGGAAAATGCCAGAGGATGTTATGGGATTGATATCATCGAAGATTACAAAGAAAGGAAATGAGGATAAGGCATGAGTACAAACCTTTACTGTACAAAAAATGACTGCTTCAAGGAAAATAAAAAGCTTGGCAGCGTGGAGTATCTGATCGTCCACAGCCCCGCGGTCTATCCGGTCATCATCCGGGCGCAGTCCGGCGCCGGAGGCGGATGGTACAAACGCTGGAACAAGCCGGGAGTAGAAAAGCTGGTCCACGGCTTCATCGACGATACCGGCGTCTATAATTTTGCCCCCTTTACCATGTCATGCTGGCATATCGGGAATGGATGGGGAAACGCCCACTGTATCGGATATGAATTATGTGAACTGGAAACAGCGGCGGAGTTTGATAGGGTGTGGGACAATGCCGTGGCCCATTATGCGGCCCTGTGTAAACAGTTTGGCCTTACGGCAGATAAGGTCATCGGACACTATGAGGCACACAAGAAAGGGATTGCTTCCAACCACAGCGATCCGGAGCCATATTTCAGGCGGTTTGGAAAGTCCATGACGGATTTCCGGGCAGCGGTCCAGACAAGGCTATCCGGACAGGCCAACGATAAGCCGGCGCCGGCAGTCACAAAGACCTACAATCCCTGGGCGCATGGGACTGTGTGCAACCTGACGCCGGGGGATACCTTAAATGTCCGCACAAAGCCGGATGCGGATGCGGCCAGGGCGTCCATCTGGCCGGAGCTGGGCGCCGGGAATGAGGTAGATGTGATCGAGGCATATGAGAATGGCTGGGTAAAGATAAACATCCAGGGAACGATTGCTTATGTCAATGCCACCTACCTTAAAATTACGGGTCAGGCTACAGCAGAACCGGCCGGCTATACTGAATGGGCCGGCATGGCTTCTGGGTTGGGCGGTAGCCGGCTGAATGTCCGGACAGGCCCTGGAACTGGTCATGGGCTGCTGAGTGCCTGTTCGAAGCTGGGAGAGGGGAACATGGTGTCCGTCATCGGGGAGTCCGGTGGATGGTATCAGGTCCGGATCAGTAATCCCACGATAGGGACACATATCGGCTGGGTTTCAAAGAATTATATCAAAGAAGTATGATTTTAAGGGTCTCTGCGGAGGCCCTTTTTTATTTGGGTACAAAAGGAGAAGGCTAACATATATAATATTTCATATAAAAAGAAATATAATTTAACATTATGAAAAATGTATCTTTTTAAATAACTTTGATGTAAAATAATATAAGGAGGGATAAATATGTACAATGTATTAGATGTATCAAGATATATTATAAATTATTCGATTGACAAACATTGCGGAATGAGCAATTTAAAACTTCAAAAGATCTTATATTATGTTCAAGCAGCATTCCTGGTTGAATTAAACAGAAAGTGCTTTTCTTCAGATATAATAGCTTGGGAATTAGGTCCTGTCATTCCGGAAGTATATTATGAATATAAGATGTATGGTAGGGATAACATACCAGCACAAGAAAGCAGAGAAGAAGTATCATTTGATTCAAATAAAATGAGGATGATTAAAAAAGAAATCAATGAAAGCATAAAAGAGGTGGATTGTGAATTAATAAAAAGAGTGGTGGATTCCTATATGAATGTGACCAATCCTTTTTTACTTGTGCAAAAGACGCATTCCGAGACTCCTTGGATAAACACTTGCAACAATGGAGTGATAAAATGCGAACTAATGAAAGAATATTATGCAAATAATAGAAATAAATTATATAACGATTAGGAAGAGCACAGATGAAAGTAACAGAAGATAAGTTTTTGGATATGTTTACGAGTGATACATTTTCAATTGATTCTGAAACAGCTGATGAGATCCTTAGATATATAGCGAGATTTTATGAAAGCACAGGGCGACACCGATATCACATTATATCTAGATACGTCAACAAGAAAATGGAACAAGGCCAGGATATAATTGAATATTTATTATATAATATCCACGACACTATTTTATATTTAGATATCGTTATTGCACATAGTCCCGACAGCTTCAAAGATATATTTGAAGAAAATGAGTCTTCTGTAGCGGAAATAAAATTGAAATTAGAAAAGTTATACGACCATATTGCTTTAGAAGAAGAAAGATTAATAAAAAACAGCCAGATAATGGGTTTTAGTAAAATGGAAATCCAAAATAATGTAATGAATGAGTTCAACGTAAGCATAGATAAATTTCAAAAGAAAACAGATGAGATATCTAATACTTTAAATGCAAATATTATTACAGTAGTTGGTCTGTTTTCAGCAATTATTTTCGTGTTTTTTGGTGGGATCACAGGTATGTCATCAGTCATCAAGGGGATATTTGACCTAAAAACAAAAGATGATATTATCATTCCGCTGATTGTGCTGACATTTATAGGGTTCGTTATATTCAATGTTATTTTTTTGTTATTATATTCGATTGCAAAGATTGTCAATAAAAACATTGGCCTTACAATAGCTTTGCCACGTGCCAACTTTTATTCTATACATGATGATATTGGAAATGAGACATATGCAGTATGCGAAGATGATAGACTATTAAAGGCATTTGATGATATTAAAAAAGCTAGAAGATATCAGAAAAGGAAACGTTTTTTATCTGTAACTTTTAGTTGGTTATGCAGATGTATAAAACGTGTCCTATTAAGATATCCATATGTTGCTTTAATGAATGTGGTGTTTGTTTCAATTTTTTTGATCTTGTATAGTCAGCTTTAGTGTTAAGTTATATTTTTATGGCGGTCAGGGTAAAACCTGGCCGCTTTTTTGTTTGTATTTATCACCAATCTACCTTTTACCCGGCATTACCCGGCCGGGGCGGGATGCCTATAATAGCTGTTTCTAATCCTTGTGACTATTTCTTCGGCTTTTTTAAAATCACCCTTGCCAATGTGGAATAAATAGCCGCCGACTTTGTATTCTTCATATTTCAATTTCATTTTGGGTTCCTCCGTTTCTTTATCTTATGATTACATTATACACATATAAACGTGTAATTACAATAGCAATTATACACAAAAATGTGTAATCCATTGTGCAATATACACATTTATATGTGTTGACTTATAAAAATAAATATGTTACATTTATATAAGAGGAGGTGCGATATGATCATATACAAAAATGTATTTGAAAAAATGAAAAATGCCGGTTACAGCACCGCAGCGATCAGAAAGGAAAAACTGATACCAGAAGGGACCATGCAGAATATAAGAGACGGGAAACTTGTGAATTTGAAAACGATCGATACTATATGCAGGCTATCGGGGTGTAAGATAGAGGAATTGATCGAATATATACCAGATGAAAATACACAAAAAAATGTGTAAAACCTATTGACAATACACATATAAATGTGTATAATAAAGATAGTTAAGAAAGGCAAGCAACCTTAACAATATCGGAGAGGAGAATATATGGAGGAAATGACAAGACTGGAATTACTCACACTCCTGTACTCCATACAAGCATTGATGGATACAGGGAACACAGAAAAAGCAAAAGAAATCATCGAGAAGGTGATAAAAGAAGCCGAGAGGCAAGAAAAGCAGTAAAGCAGGTTATCAGAGGAGGGCGGGCTTGCCACCGCTCCCCCGATAAAAAAATTATAACAAAGAACAATAGGAAATGTCAACGGGTGACTGGCGGGGGCTCCGCCAGATAAGGAGAAGGATATGAACAGAGAGTATGCAGTATATACAGAAGACGCTAAGATAGATGGGATCTATGACAATGACCAGATGGATTGGTTCACAGACTACAAAGAAGCGAAAGACTTTGCGATTACAAAGGCAAAGGAAGAAGGCACAGCAGTCTATCTATCCGAAGTGGATGACGGGGATTTTTCAGACAGACCAGAAGTTTATTAAGTTGGGAGAAGCTTAAAGCGGAGAGGGATATAGATGAAAAGGACGCAGAGGGTCTGCAAACAATGTGAGAAGCTCTTTTATGGTGATCCGGATTGCCTGCTATGTCCGGAGTGCGCCAAAAAAGCCAGAGCCAGTAGTGTGATGAGAGACCGGGCGTGTATCGATTGCGGTACGGTCTTTCAGGGCGGGCCGAGGGCAAAAAGGTGTCCGGACTGCAGGCGCGCGGCAGCAGCGGAAGCCACGAAACGATGCAGACGGAAAGGAGCGATGCGTCCGATCGGGAGTGTGGACATTTGCCAGATATGCGGACAAGAATATACAGTCGTATCTGGCCGTCAGAAATATTGCTCGGAGGCCTGTCAGCGGATCGCTGTGCTGGAATGGCAGAGGGAAAGAAAAAAAGAGTATAATAAAACCCCGGAGATGGAGCGGGCAAGGGCGGAGCGCCGGGCAGAGAGAAAAAAAGTCTGCGCGTATTGTCTGCGGGAATTTTGGACCAGCACCTCAAGCAATGTATGTTCGGAGTATTGCCGGGAGCAGCATAGGCGGTTAAAGCAATGCGAAGCGGATGTCAGGCGTGGATATGATCGGAGCCTGGAAGAATATCTTGAAAAAAGAAAAGCGTACCGGGAAAATGTGAAAGATAAGTCCGGGACATTATCGGACAGCCATAAGGATTGAAATGGAAGGGCTATGGATGGTATAATGATGATATCATATAAAACTCCCTTTTATATGGTAACGGAGATATCGGGGAGGGGCAGGAAGAGATTCCTGCCTTTTCCCGTTCTATGCCTCTTCGCATTCCTCCGGGGACTTATCCTCCCGGAGTCCCTTAAAGACGGGCTGCCGCATCCCACCGTTTTTGGTCTTGTGCATGTATTTGACCACGCAGACCAGGGCAGGTGTCACCCACACAGCATTTTCATTCCCGGCTGGGACATCAAAAACCGGTCTGTCTATACGCGGGAGCATCTTGATCTGTGCAAAGGCATTTCCTCCCACGCCTAGAGTGACATGTCCCTTGTAGATAAGTTCCTTGTCCCGATATTGCCCTAATACGATACTGATCATGTGGTTGTCCTTGTAGATGTATCCGCACACCACAAAATCCTCATCCATGAGGTTCTTAATCTTGATCCATGTCTTGGTCCGTTTGCCCTGGAAATATAGACTGTCTTTCCGTTTGGCGACGATCCCTTCTAGGCGTTGTTGCTTGGAAACGTTAAATAAGACAATCCCATAATCCGCTTCAAAGATGCGCGAGACGGCCAGCCGGTCCGATTCTCTGACCGCTTGCTGAAGATACTTTTTTCGTTCCATCAATGGCAGCATGGTCAGGTCCTTGCCATCATAATATAGACAATCAAAGGCGACAAAGGTTGCAGGGCGTTTCTGGGATTCCAGTTCGATCCGATACCGATTTCCCAGCAAGCTGCGGCGCTGAATAGCAGCAAAATCTGGCTTCCCGTCAATCAGGCACATCAGTTCCCCGTCTAAGATACACTTTTTCGATGCCTGCAGGTGAAGCCCTTCCAGCTCCGGTACCTTTGGAAGCATCTTCACGTTGCGCTTGTTCCGCAGCTCTGTGCCGGCTCCTGGGTCCAGATAGGCGATACACCTTTCTCCATCCCATTTTAATTCATACAGAAAATCATCATCTTCAAAAGGCTCCGCGTTATCTGCGATCAGCATAGGCCGGATATCTTTGGTGTCGAATAGATCGGTCATGACGCGGTCACTTTCCTTCGCGTCCGGGGCCGCTTCGGCTTATTCCCTTCCGCTTGTTTTAGCATCTGCTCCAGGGCGTCCATCATGTTGATGACATTGGCAGGCTGTTCATCTGGCGCCGCGGTGATCTCTTGATTATTCGCTTTAGCCTGGATGATCTCCCATAAGCGTTCCCGGTATTCATCATGATATTTCTCCGGGGCGAATTCTTCTTTCATAGATGCAATGATGGTCTTTCCCATCGAGATTTCTTGATCGGTAAGTTCCGGCCGGACCGGTTCTTTGGGCATAGAACGGACCTCGTCGTTATAATATAGGGTTTCCGTCAATATTCCCTTGTCGGTTGGGATGAGCACCATCAAATGTTCCGACTGCCCGATGACGCCTTTGGCGATCGCTACGGTGTGTTCTTCCAGCATACAGCGGCGTAGAAGTTCATAAGCTTTATCTCCGCCGGCTTCTGGTATGGTGTGATAGGTCCGGTCAAAAAAGATAGGCCGGATACTGCCCAGGTCTGCAAAGTGCAATATCTGGATGGTCTTATCCTTTTTGACCTTGGCTTTTTCAAAATCCTCATCGGTCAGGGTGACATAGTGGCCGGGTTCAATCTCAAAGCCTTTTATGATGTCACCAGTCCCAACCTCTTTTCCGCAGTTGGCACAAACTTTTTTATATTTGACGCGCGAACCGTCTTCCTTACAAAGCTGGTTAAATCTGATATCATTATCCTGGGTGGCGGTATGCAGGGATATGGGGATGTGGACCAGCCCAAAGGATATCGCCCCTTTCATTGTAGTAGCCATGTTTGTTCCTCCTATTCGTTTTTCGCTTTTAAGAATAGGGTTCCCATCTTTTACAGGAAATACAACATTTTGGCCGCATGTCCACGAGATGTCTCAAACACTCTTACGATGACATATATAATAGGAAGAAACAACTTGACTTTTAATCAAGTTGTCTGGGGTTCGAATCCCCAGTGGCTCAGGACTTTATAATAGCGGAAAATCCTTGTTTTATGAGGGTTTCCGCTGTTTTTTGTTTAGACGCTTTTAGCATGAGACATCTTTATGTTTGTTATTTCTTGACTTTGCATTGTTTTTTCTATTCAATAGAAATGCTATTATTGAAAAATTTGATGCAAAAAAATCTAATGCGTATCGATTGATTTTTTCTTCTCGGATCCTTTTTAAAATATCCACTTTCAACGAATCTTCGTTTAGTATTTCAAGGTATTCATATTGATTTGAAATTTCAAATTTTTTATCGTTTGTATTTTCGCCTACTTTAAATCTGTCTTTAACCCAGAAGTTTCGATTGAAAACCAAAGTGCATTTTTCGCCATTTTGGTTATTGTAGCTATAGACATAGGAGCCATCAGTTTCGATGTAATCATTTATAATACCATATTGCTTTTCAATATAGTTATTCAGATTTCGTTCATTCAATGGATATAGTGAAATGGAAACTATAAAAATTATAGTTATAATAATTACTTCACTCATAATGAAAATCAAAATATTTTTCATTTTATAATTCTCCTCCGAAAAGACTTCATGCATTTCCCCCTTTATTGTTTTATATCCAATAAAAAACTAATAAATTCTAGTATATCATTTTCTGAAACCTTATAATTTTTGGAAATTATGCCTTCGTAAATCATTGTATTCCCTAAAATACGAATGCTTTTATTGTCATATGTGATCAATACTCTCCATCCTTTTCCGGGCGATATAATACCGGTGAATCTTTTTTCTAACTTATTCAGTTTATCACATATTTGGTGAATATCTTTTGAGGATGGGACTATTTCTTTCAGGCCGCTATCACTTGTTATACTTATTTTCATATATGTAATAGACTCTCCGTTTAGAGTTTCGTTTGCTGTAATGAAAGCAGTAAGTAATGCAATTAAAATAACTAGGATGGACAAAATCATAACTAATTGTTTTTTGCGCATAATCTCACTCCATGGATATTTAAAAAAGACAAATATTACTTTTGTATAACTGTTCTCTGGAATCCATTCCCTTCCTATGTACAATATACTATACCTTGCCGCACGAAGTGCGCCCGCCCGTAGGGCATGAATTAAGGGGTGCCCTTGGGTATACCTTTGAATATCTATCAAACAAACGAATCTTTATAACCAGATAGGGCAGGAGGAAATCCGATTCCATCCAGGCGGCTCGCTGGCAGCCGTAACCAGGATCTTTACGGCCTCCAGTCGGTCCTTTCCAACTGACATGGATAAATCGATATTTATCCATGTCAGATTCCAATAAAAACCTGCATGAGATTCGGTTTTTACCTCCCTGCGGCCAGGAAAATCCTGCTAACGGCTTTGCGGCGCTCGCCTTACGATGGTATCGGATTGTTCCTCCTGCTCCTTCTCCCGCACCGAAATAGGCTTCTGTTTGTTGTAAAAACTATTGGGGCGGTCCACCGCGGCCCGCTGCTATAAGGCGCGCGGGCCATGTGGATATCCGCTCCTTTTCTGGAATCTAAGAAATGAAATTTAATCAATATGATGCGGCAAGCAGGGAACCGGCAGAAAGATTCCGGGCCGGCCTAAAGGTGAGCGCCGCAGGGCAAAGGCCGGTGTTCCCCAGACGGAGGGAGGCAGAAACGGAAATACCGATTCCGTTTCTGAGCGAACCGGAGACGAAAAATCATCCAGATTTTCCGTCGACATGTGAGCGGTACTCCCAGAGCGGGGATAAAGCGGCCCCTGCATCGCCAGCGAACCGAAATCGTGACGGTCCGGAACTTCTGTCGGTGTCTAACTGGAGTTTAATCGAAGCTCAAACTGGTGGCAAAAGCTCAGTCCTTTCGGAACGAGACCTGGATTTCTACGATTTCACTGTCGGTTCCGACACGCATGTCCGGTCCCCAGACGCCGACGCCGGAGGTGACGATGGAATACATGCTGCCCTTTTTCTCCAATCCGTAAGGATTTTCCCACAGGAGCCCGATGGTCAGGTTTCCGGGGAACAGCTGGCCGTTGTGGGTGTGGCCGCAGAGATGGGCGTCCACACCGGCTTCTGACAGCTCGGAGAGCTGTTTGGGCTGGTGTTCCAGCACAATGATAGGTTTGCTTTTATCAAGCCCTGAGGTTAGCTCCTCGGGGCTTTTTCTGGTATGTTCGATCTTACGCACTCTTGCGATGTCTTTACGCCCGATCAGATAGAAGGAATCATCGATACACACGGTCTCGTCGTTTAGCAGGGTGACGCCGGCATCCTGCAGAAGGCTGCTCATCCTGTCGTCATCGGTCAGAGACTTTTTAGAGCCGAAGGTGAATCCGGCCAGTATTTTTTCTGATATATCGTGATTCCCCCAGCAGGCATAGGCGCCGTAAGTGCTCTTCATGCTCTTTAACGCGGCTGTGATGGCGGCCGGGTCGTCCAGGGCGTCATATTCGTTGTCGAAAATATCTCCGGCGATACAGATCAGATCCGGTTCCATATCATTGATCTTCCGGGCCATTTTTTCGATGTAGCTGTGGCCGATGCTGTAGCCCATATGCAGGTCGGCAATGAGCACCACCTTCATATCGCCGGTCTCACAGGTCTTGTCTATGGTTATTTCATATTCTTTTGTTTTCAGATCTCTGGCGTGAATGATTCCGTATGTGCTGACAGCAACGATGCAGAAGGTGACAATGGCCCCGCTGATGATGAACGTTTTCCTTGAGTGAAGCTTGACTTTGTTGACACGGTTTATATGCAGAAGGATAAAACGGATGATGTCGCCGATTACCACGGTTAGTATGATATAGAGCAGAGTACCGAGCCAGTAATTGCTGAGATGTTTAAAAAACCATTTTAGGGATGGCTCCCGTATGAAAAATGCGATGATGAGTGACAAAGAGATAAAAAGAAAGACAAAGGAATAGATGATCCGAAAGGCTTTTTTGCGGAAAATGGAGCTGCAGGCGGAAAGCCACCATAAATTCCAGCGGAGTATATACAGAATAAGAAGGATATAAATCGGAGATAAAAGTACGGCAACCATTTGTACGGTGTCCTTTCCTGCACTATATTTATATCATTCCAGTATAGCATAGGGGGAGAAAATGTGTATATCATTTTTCTTATGATTATATTATAATTGAGGAAATATGAGAGGAAGGGAAAAGCAAATGAAAGTGTTGTTTGTAGAAGACGACCACAGCATTGCCATGGGGCTTGAATATTCGCTGAAACAGGAGAATTATGAAGTGCGTACCTGCCATTTTGTTTCGGAGGCCTTGAAAGCTTTGGACGAGGAACGTTTCGATCTGTGCCTTCTTGATGTTTCTCTGCCCGACGGAAATGGCTACGATATATGCAGAAAAGCAAAAAAGCGGGAAGAGACGGCGGTAATCTTTCTGACTGCATGTGATGATGAGGGAAACGTGGTAATGGGTTTGGATATGGGGGCAGATGACTATATTACCAAACCTTTCCGCATTCGGGAGCTTCTGTCCAGAATGAAGTCTGTACTCAGGCGATATCAGAAAGCGGATAATTCTGAAAAAGTCTTCCTCATTGGAGATATTTCCATCCATCCTCTCCAGGCGAAGGTGTACAAAAATGGCGAGGAGCTGTTTCTGACCACGATGGAATACCGGCTTTTGCTGGCGCTTGCCATGGCAGAGGGACAAGTGCTGACCAGAAACCAGCTTTTAGAGAGCCTGTGGGATATCGGCGGTGATTATGTCAGCGACAATACGCTGACGGTTTATATCAAACGGCTCAGAGAAAAGCTGGGCGGAGAAGACGGAGAGACGGATTTGATCAAGACTGTGCGCGGGCTGGGCTACCGCTTGGGGGAATGATATGTTTCGGAACCGGGAAGTGAAATATGGATTTTGGGTGCTGCTTGCGGCGGGGGTGCTGGCGGGAAGCGCTATATTCGCGGAGTCAGGAGAGGGATTCCGGTATTTCCTTCTTTTTTTGCTGGTCTCAGTTATCGTTTACTTGTTGGTAAACCATATCAGGTATCGTAAGATATCTGGTCTTTCCCTGTATTTGAAGAAAGTGCTGAACGGTGATAAAAAGCTGGATATACCGGATAATGCAGAAGGGGAACTCAGCCTCCTTAGAAATGATATATACAAAATGGTGACGAGGCTGGAAACGCAGGCGGAGCTGTTATCAGAGGACAAGGCCTATTTGGCTGGTTCTCTTTCGGATATTTCCCATCAGCTGAAAACTCCGATGACATCCATGATGGTCATGACCGATATTCTGAGGGATGAGAGCCTGCCTGCAGAAAAAAGGGAAGAATTCATTGATTCTATCCGTTCTCAGCTGAAACGGATGGAATGGCTGCTGAGCTCCCTTTTAAAGATGTCAAAGCTGGATGCGGGAGCTATCCAGTTCAAACAGGAGCCCGTGCAGGTATCGGAGCTGGTGAGAAAGGCGGTGGAGCACCTGCTGATTCCGATGGAATTGAAAAACCAGACGCTTGCGGTGGAGATACCGGAATCTCAGTATATCGGCTGCGACGTTGCCTGGACCTCAGAGGCCATTTCCAACATTGTGAAAAACTGTATGGAACACACGCCTGAGAATGGAAAAATTACCATATACAGTGAAGAAAGGGGAGTATATCTGCAGCTGGTGGTAGAGGACAGCGGGGAAGGGATTGCGCCTGAGGACTTGCCTCATATTTTTGAACGGTTTTATAAAGGGAAGAATGCAGGAAGAGACAGCGTGGGAATCGGCCTGGCCATGGCCAAATATATTTTGAATATCCAGAACGGCCAGGTGGAGGTGGAGAGCACACCGGGCGCGGGCAGCCGGTTTTTCATACGCCTGTACCGAAAAGTGATATAGGTGCGGAATAAATAGGAAAAAAGAGGAAATACTATGACAAACCCATTAAGATTGAAAGGAAAGGAAGAATTTCATGAAAGCAGGTTTTGTCATAGGATTAGGTCTTTGCCTCATGGCGTCGCCCGTAAAAAGCTACGGGCCGGCGCAGGTAGGAAATCATATGGCTGGCTTTAACAGCCAGTGGGTAAGAAATTATGAGCCGGCGAAGGAGGACGGCGTTTCCAGAGTCGGAGAACCGGACTGGGAAGCCTCCGAGACAGTGGAAGCGGCGCAGGTCCAGACGGACGCAGGCTCTGCAGAGACGGAACCGGCCATTCCGACGGAAGTGCCGGAGAGGACGGAAGCGGCGCAGGAAGAAGACTATGAGGCGGGCCAGGAGCCCGATGAAGAGGCCGGCGGAGAATGGATCAGCCTGGGAGATGACTGGGTCATAACTTATTATTGTCCGCTGGAATGCTGCAATGACCAATGGGCTTGGCAGACCAGCACCCAGGCTCCCATGCAGCTCCATCACACCATTGCCGTGGATCCTTCCGTGATCCCATATTACAGCCACGTAAGGATTGGCGGACTGGACTATGAATATGTGGCCGAGGACTGCGGAGGAGGGATCAAAGGGAAACGGATCGATGTGCTGGTCGCAAATTGCACCATAGCCAATGAAATGGGCGTGGACAGGAACGTGGAGGTCTGGGTACAGAAGTAAAGAGAAGACGTTGACAAAAAATATTATTGTATATACAATATTAGAATAAACCTGAAAAGGAAAAGTACCGTAACAGCGTAAGAGAGGGAAAGAGAATGGATTTCTTAGAAGCAATGCAGAAAATCGTACCGGACGTAAACAGGACGCTTTGCAGGTTTTCCGGCAATCAGAAATTGTGGGAACGTTTTGTAAAGAAATTCGGAGATGATCCCAGCTATTCAGATTTGGGAAAGGCCGTTGAAGAAAACGACGAAGAGGGAATCGAACGCATGGCTCATACGCTGAAAGGAGTCGCGGCCAATATGGGCTTTGACCCGCTGAGCGAGGCATGTGCAAAGCTGGTATCCGCGGTCAGGAGTAAGAAGACAGAAGAATATGCCGAGGACTGGACAGTGATCCAGGAGCAGCATGGGAAAATCATGGACGTGATCAAAGATCTTTAGTAGGACAGAGGGTATTTGAGACTACGGGGGCCAGAAGTCTGAGGGAGAAATTGATGAAATCCAAGTCCAGCGGAACGATTCTGATCGTAGACGATTCAGAACTGAACAGAGCGATACTGAAAGAAATTTTTTATGATGAATATTCCATAGAAGAAGCGGAGAACGGCAGGGCAGCCATTGAGATTATTGAAAATTCCAAGACTCTGCCGGAAGCGCTTCTTCTGGATATTGTGATGCCCGAGCTGGATGGGTTCGGGGTTTTGGAGCAATTGTCGGAAAAGGGGCTTATAAAAAGCCTTCCGGTGTTTCTGATAACTTCAGATACGTCGTCTGAAGTAGCCGTTCAGGGATACGAGAGCGGTGTGGTCGATGTCATCAATAAGCCGATCGTGGATCCGGTCATTGTGAGGAAGCGTGTGAACAACGCCATTGAACTGTACCGGAGTCGGAACCATCTGGCGAGCCTGGTGGATGAACAGGTCAAGACCATTAAAAAGCAGGCGGAGCGCCTTCGCTTTACCAATGTGACGATCATCGATATGCTCAGCTCCGTCATCGAGTTTCGGAGCGGAGAATCAGGACAGCACGTACGGCGGATCCGCCGCGCGACGAAGACCATGCTTGAGTGGTTCGGAAAGAGCTATCCGGAATATGAGCTGACTCCGGAGAAGATTGAAGTGATTTCCAACGCATCCGCCATGCACGATATCGGGAAGATTTCAATTCCCGATTACATATTGAATAAACCTGGAAGGCTGACAGCGGAAGAGTTTGAAATCATGAAAAAACACACCTTGTATGGCTGTGAGATCCTGCAGAGCATACCATTTTTTCATGATGAAGAGATATTTGAATATTGCTATGAAATCTGCCGCCATCACCATGAGAGATGGGATGGCAAGGGATATCCCGACGGACTGAGAGGCGAGGACATCAGCATATGGGCCCAGGTGGTTTCCATGGCAGATGTCTACGACGCGCTGGTCAGTGAACGGTGTTATAAAAATGCCTATCCTCATAAAACAGCTGTGAAAATGGTTATGGAAGGGGAATGCGGGGCGTTTAACCCCAGACTTCTTCAGTGCTTTTCTGAAGTGGCGGAATATCTTCACGAGACTCTTTATATGGACGGCGGGGGAGAAAAATTCCCTACGGAAGCGCAGAGTGACTGGCAGGCCGGCGCCAATAAAAAAACGCAGGAAAGGAATGTTTCCGAGGCGACGCTTGCACTTTTGGAAAGAGAAAGGCAAAAATATCATTGGCTGTCGGAGATGGCTGATGAAATTCTTTTTACCTTCGATAAAAATGCGGATACCATTGAATTCACCGGTAAGTTCACCGAGGTATTCCGGGAGGGGCCCCATGTTCTGCATGCGGCTGACTATCTTGCCCACGATGAGCGGATCGAAGCGAAAGATTTGGCGGAGATCATGAAGGATGTGCAGAAGATAACGCCGGAATCCCCAGTCTATTCCACGGAGGTCAATCTTCTGAACGGAGATGGGTCCAAAGAGTGGTATGAGCTCTATCTGAGGGCGATGTGGGATGATGGGGGAGACGAAAAGCCCAGCGGTTATATCGGAAAGCTGAGCAGCATCAACGTACTGAAAGAAGAGGCGCTTCGCTGGAAGCGTCAGGCGCTGCATGATTACCTGACAGGGCTGTATAACAGGCAGGCCCTGGAGGGGATGGTACAGGAGATGATCGAGGAGGGCGAGGAAGCCTTTATCATGCTATTTGTGGATGTGGATGATTTTAAAAAGGTCAACAGTACCATGGGACATCTGGCAGGCGATGTGCTCTTGAAAAAGATTGCCAAAGAGATCCCGGCTCATCTGCGCTCCACTGATTTTGTCGCCCGTATAGGCGGCGATGAGTTCGCTATAATCGTAAAGGGCAGCATGCCGGACCGGCTTTTGCAGCAGAAAGCAGAGGAGATCTGCTGGTTTTACCGCGAGGAGGAATTTTCTGAATATGAGATTCCCATATCCGGAAGCATGGGCGCCGCCAGATATCCGGAGGACGGAGGCAGTTATCAGGCGCTGATGTCAAAGGCGAATTGTGCTCTTTGCGAGGCTAAAAAAAGAGGCGCGGGTTCCTATGTGCTATATCATGAAAATATGGCGCCTCCTGTATGTGAATCGGCGCTGTCAAGCGTAGATAAGATAGAAGAATAGCAGGAAAAAGCAGCAGGACATACGGGAGTATGTCCTGTTTTTTGTACCTTGTCGCACGAAGTGCACCCGCCCGGAGGGTATGAATTAAGGGGTGCCCATAGGTGTACCTTTGAATACTTTTCATGTAAATTTTCAAAACTGCTTTATAGACCAAGAGGAAATCGGATTCCATCCAGGCGGCTCGCTGGCAGCCGTAACCAGGATCTTTACGGCCTTCGGTCGGTCCTTTCCAACTGACATGGATAAATCGATATTTTTCCATGTCAGATTCCAATAAAAACCTGCATGAAATTCGGTTTTTATCTCCCTGCGGCCGGGAAGATCCTGCTAACGCCTTTGCGGCGCTCGCCTTACGATGGAATCCGATTGTTCCTCTTGTTTCTCCTCCCGCACCAAAGTAAACTTTTGTTTGTTATGAAAGCTATTGGGGCGGACACGAGGGCCCGCTGCTTTATGCGCGCGGGCCGTTGGCGGGCTACAATCCTTTAAGGGAACCAGATTCCTAAACAGCAGCCAATGCGGTGAGGTACGAGGATAACGGCAGAAAGATTCCGGGCCGGCCTAAAGGCGAGCGCCGCAGAGCAGAGGCCGGTGTTCCCCAAGCGAGGGGAGGCAGAAACGGAGATACCAATTCCGTTTCTGAGCGAACAGGAGGCAGGAAATCATCAGGATTTCCTGCCGACATGTGAGCGGTACTGCCGGAGCGGGGATAAAGCGGCCCCTGAATCGCCAGCGAACCGACATCGTGACGGTTCGGAACTTCTGCCGTATTCAACTATAGAGTGTTTTGAATAAATCCTTAAAGTGTTTTAAGGTACATTAATAGAAGCCTGCATTTCCCTGGAAGATGCATTTCATAAAGACATAAAATTTACCAACTGGAAAAAAGAAAGAATAGTATACAAGCAGATGAATTAATGATACAATTACTATAATTATTGCCTGAATGGAGTTTTTACTATAGGAGGAAAAAAGAATGGCGGATTATGTGATTGTGACTGACAGCACTGCAGACCTGCCCAGTGAAGTGTACAGCAGGATGGGTGTGGAGGTCGTGCCCATGGAATTCATCATGGGAGACACGGTCTATCAGCATTACGCCGATGCCAGAGAGATGGGATTCGAGGAGTTTTATACCCGGGTCAAGGCTGGTGAAAAGGTCAGCACTACACAGATAAATTATTACACGTATGAACAGGTGTTTCTGCCGATTCTGGAGGCAGGAAAGGATATTATATATATTTGTTTTTCATCCGGCCTGAGCGGGACCTATCAGGGTTCCAGGCTTGCCGCGGAAGATCTGCTGGAGAAATTCCCAGAAAGAAAAATCTCATGTATCGATTCTCTCTGCGCATCGATCGGGGAAGGGCTGCTGGTGTACAGGGCTGCGCTCCTCCAAAAGTCCGGGATGGAATTTGAGGAGCTGGAAAAATGGGTGTATGACAACCGGCTTCACTCATGCCACTGGTTTGTAGTGGATGATCTGGAGCATCTGCGCCAGGGCGGAAGGATATCTGCAGCTCAGGCTATTCTTGGGACTGCGCTGAATGTAAAGCCCATGCTCAGTGTGGACGATGACGGCCAGCTGGTCCCGGTCATAAAGCTGAGAGGAACCAGAAAGATCATGGACACCTTCTGCAGGAAAATTGAAACAGACGGGGATCACGTAGAGGAACAGACTGTGATCATCGGTCATGCCGGGGCCCCCGGGATGGCGGCGCAGCTGGAGACAGTGCTGAAGGAGCGCGGCCTAATAAAGGATGCGATCATTACGGATATCGGGCCGATCATCGGCGCGCACGTGGGAGCGGGTATGTTTGCTCTGGTATTTATGGGAAAGAGAAACCTGGGACGGTAATTGGACATTCCAGAGTGCCGAGGGGCAGATCGGGACAGGAGTAAATCATGAAATTTTATGAAGTGGTGTGGGAGATATTCAACCAGTGTTCGAACAATCAGATGCGGGATGTCCTGTTTGATGAGGTAGAGCTGGATGACCCGGAGGATTATGTCAAAAAGAAATTTAAAGGAAAAGAAGTATCCTATGAAAAGGAGATTCTGGAGGATGGGACTGTGATTTTTCATATTGATGCGTCCGGGATCAAAGAGCGGTGTACTTTTACGGAGATTTGAGGAGATGCGTGTCCCCGCTGCTTGACATTTCAGATAATTTCTTCTATACTGGATTTAAGTTAATATTTATCAGGAGATGAGAGCGATACAAAAATGCTTTTTTTGTATTGCTTTTTTTATTTTATAGAAAGGTTCTCTGAACTCTCCTATAAAATAAAAGTCTTTTTGGGCGGATGTCCGCTTTGTTCATAGGAGGAAAAATAATGTATGATGTTTTGATCATAGGAACGGGTATCGTAGGATGCTTTCTTGCACATGAATTATCCCAATATGAGCTGTCTTTAGCGGCGGTGGACAGGGAAAACGATGTTGCCTGCGGCGCTACCATGGCCAACAGCGCGATAATCCACGCGGGGAACGATCCGGAAGACGGAACCTTGAAATCCAGGCTGAACCTGGAAGGCTCCAGACAGTACGAAGATATCTGCAAGAGCCTGCATGTGCCCTATGAAAAGGTCGGCTCTTTTACCGCGGCCACAGGAGAAGAGGAAGAGAAAACGCTTTTTGAGCTTTACCGAAAAGCGAAAGAACGGGGAATATCTGCCAGTATATTGGACGGAACAGAAGCGAGAAAAATGGAACCGCTGTTGAGCAGCCATGTGACTAAAGTCCTGGCACTTCCGGACACGGCGGTCGTCTGCCCTTGGGAGACAGCGGAAGCTCTGATGGAAGAAGCAGTCTTAAACGGGACAGAGCTGCTTTTGAATCATCAGGTAACCGGCATAGAAAGAACGGAAGAGAAGGGAGGCCGGTTCCGGGTACATATGGAAATTCATAGAGACGGGAAGGAAAACAGGGGTATCGAAAAGGCAGTGGTCGAAGCAAAGGTAATCCTCAATGCGGCTGGAGTGTTCGGTGATGATATTTATGGTATGGTCTGTCCGGAACGCACCTTGAAGGGTGACAGCAAGATAAGGATGAAGATCGGTCCCAGAAGAGGAGAGTATTTTGTTTTGGACCGGCAGGAGAAGCCGGCAGTGTCCAAAGTCCTCTATCCGGTGCCGGGCAAGAATGGAAAAGGCGTTCTGGCCGTTCCCACTGTTCACGGAAACGTCCTGCTGGGGCCGGATTCCCGGGATACAAGTGACAAGGAGGGAATCGATAATACAGCGGAAGGCCTTGAATATGTGAAAGAGCAGATTGGAAGAATCTTGGAGACGGTGCCTTGGCTGAAGGTCATAAGGAGCTTTGCGGGGCTGAGGGCCAAAGGGAATACGGGGGACTTCATCATAGAAGAGTCTTCGGAGACGCCCGGTTTCGTCAATGTGGCGGGAATCGAATCGCCGGGGCTGTCTTCGGCGCCAGCCATTGCTTCTTATGTCAGAAAGGAAATCCTTAAAGAAAGGATGTTCGGAGAAGACTTTACGTGGAGAAAAAAGGTGGAATACCGACGCAGAAAACCTCCTGTTATCATGGAACGATTATCCAGAGAAGAAAAAAACCGTATGATCGCAGCCAATCCCGCATATGGAAAAATAGTCTGCCGATGCGAACGAATCTCGGAAGGAGAGATCATAGATTCGATACGTAAGCCGGTGGGAGCCAGGAGCATAAAAGGGGTCAAAAAACGGGTGAGGCCCGGCATGGGACGGTGCCAGGGCGGTTTCTGTGAGCCGGAAATCGTGCGGATATTGGCGCGGGAACTGGGGATCAGAGAAGAGGAAGTGGTATATGACCGGGAAGGAGTGAGGCTTTTTGAGGCAATGGAAAAAAGTCTGACGGAAGGGAGAAGGACTGATGAAGCATTATGAGCTTGTAATAGTCGGCGGGGGCAGCGCCGGCATGGCGGCAGCTCTGGAGGCCAGAAGAGAAGGCGTATCCAGTATCCTCATCCTGGAACAGGGAAAAGAGCTGGGGGGAGTCCTGCTCCAGTGCATCCATAACGGGTTTGGCCTGCATACGTTCGGAGAAGAGCTGACAGGGCCGGCATATGCAGAGCGGTATATTCGCATGGTTGAGAAAGAACAGATAGAAACTAAGACCGAGACAACAGTCCTTCATATAGGAAAGGACAGAAGTGTGACTTATGTGAATTCACAGGATGGTTATAGGACAGTGCAGGCTGGAGCGGTCATTTTGGCGATGGGATGCAGGGAGCGGCCCAGAGGGGCACTTTCCATTCCAGGATACCGGCCGGCCGGTATCTGGACGGCCGGGACTGCACAGAGATATATGAACCTGGAGGGCTGTCTGGTTGGCCGCAGGGTATGGATTCTAGGAAGCGGGGATATTGGCATGATCATGGCGAGAAGAATGACGCTGGAGGGGGCGGAGGTCCTGGGAGTGGCAGAAGTAATGCCTTATTCCAACGGGCTACCCAGGAACCGGAGACAGTGTTTGGAGGATTTTGAAATTCCCCTCTATCTAAGCCATACTGTCACCAGGATAAAAGGAAAAGAACGGGTGGAAGCTGTGGTGATCTCCAGGGTAGATGAGAACAGAAGGCCCATACCCGGTACAGAACAGGAATTTGCCGTAGATACGCTGCTGTTGTCCGTGGGGCTGATTCCGGAAAATGCTCTTTCGGAGGAGACGGGCATCCTCCTTGACGGCAGGACGAAGGGACCGTCTGTAAATTCCTCGTACGAATCCAAGATCGCTGGCATTTTTGCCTGCGGTAATGTGCTCCATGTCCACGATCTGGTGGATCATGTAAGCATGGAAGGGGAACAGGCCGGGAAGGCTGCTGCGGCTTATCTGTCCGGGATGCAGGCCGGAGAGACGGAGAAAGCCATAGAAGTGCCGGCAGAAGCAGGAGAAGGTCTGTCTTATGTACTGCCTCAGCGTATCCGTCCGGGAGACGCAGAACGTGACGGAGGCATAGAGTTCAAATTTCGGGTCAGAAGAAGCTTCAGACGGGCAGTCCTCGAGGTGAGAGCGGGAGAGGTCTTGATTAAATCTGTCCGGAAAAAATACCTGGAGCCGTCGGTCATGGAAACCGTGCAAGTAAAGTGGGGGGAACTGTCCCATATGGGATTGTTCCACAAGGAGGACGAAATGCCCGCACTTAGGTTCTTTTTGAGGGAGGAGGCAGGGAGAGATGAAGGTAATGCTTGACTGTATTGTCTGCCCGGCCAGCTGTCATATTCAGGTGGAGCTTTATGGAGACGGAACTATAAAGGAGATTACAGGGAACACCTGCCGCCGCGGTATGGATTATGCAAAGAGCGAGATCACGGCGCCCGTTCGTATGGTCACCAGCACAGTGGCTGTGGAAGGAGGAATTTCAAAGCGGCTTCCGGTGGTCACTTCTTCTCCGGTGCCGAAGGATCAAATATTTGCGGTCATGGAGAAAATTCACAAGATTATGGTTTGCGCTCCTATATCAGTTGATGATATAATCATTTCAGATGTGTGTGGGCTGGGAGTGGATGTCGTCGCCAGCAGGAGCATACGGAGGCGGAAGGAAGAAGAGGCCTGAGAGAACGGGGACGAAGCATGAAAAAGAATGAGGAATGGAACGGACAGGTAGTGCTGGCTATTTCCACCATGAAGGAGTTTGAAGGTTTTCTGGACAGCAGGTTCACCTGGGGCGTTTTGATGGAATTTCATATAGCCCTTCTGTCCGGTATGGTGAACGCGGCCCACAGGCAGGGCAAGAAGATTCTGTTCCATCTGGACCTTCTCCGGGGAATCTCCACGGATGAATATGGATGCGAGTACGCCTGTCAGAAGCTGGGGGCCGACGGAATCATATCTACGCGTCCCAAAGTGCTGGAAACGGCTAAGAAAAATAAATGTCTGGCAATTCTGCGTCTGTTTTTAATCGATACCAGGTCTCTGGAACGGGGAATCGGGCTCTGTAATGCTCTGGAGCCGGATTATGTGGAAGTGCTCCCGGGCATTGCCTGCGGGATACTCAGCTATATCAGGGAACGGACCGGAGTGCCGCTCATGTGCGGAGGACTCATACGGAAACCGGAAGAGATAGAAAACTGTTTTCGGGCCGGAGCCTGTGCCGTTACCATTTCCAACAGGAAAGCGGCAGAAGAATTTTCAGAAAATAATGATACACGGGAGGAGTAATTTATGGAGCGGTATATTATGGCGATCGACCAGGGGACGACCAGCAGCAGGGCTATTCTTTTTGACCGGCATACGAAGATCGCGGCCAGCGCCCAAAAGGAATTCACTCAGTTTTTTCCGAAGGCCGGCTGGGTGGAGCATGACGCCACGGAAATATGGCTGAGCGTACAGGCCGTGATGACGGAGGTGCTGATGTCATCGGGCATTGGGCCGGAACAGGTGGAGGCCATTGGCATAACGAACCAGAGGGAGACTGCGGTCGTTTGGGATAAAAATACAGGGATTCCCATTTACCATGCCGTTGTGTGGCAGTCACGGCAGACAGTGGACATATGCGACGAGCTCCGGCAGCAGGGAATGGAAGAGACCATACGAAATAAAACAGGGCTTTTGATCGATCCTTATTTTTCAGGGACCAAGATTAAATGGATCCTGGACCATGTGGAAGGAGCAAGAGAACGGGCGGAAAGAGGAGAACTGCTCTTCGGAACCATCGATACGTGGCTAGTGTGGAATCTGTCGGGCGGGGCGGTCCATATCACCGACTATTCCAATGCCTCCAGAACGCTGCTCTATAACATCCATGAGTTAAAATGGGACAGGGATTTGCTCGCCATGCTGGATGTACCGGAGGCCATGCTGCCTCAGGTGAAGCCGTCCTCCCATATATATACCAAGACGGCGCCTACTCATTTTTTCAACTGTGAGGTGCCCATCGCGGGTATCGCCGGAGATCAGCAGGCAGCTCTTTTCGGCCATGCCTGTTTCCAGCCGGGAATGGCGAAAAATACTTATGGCACGGGCTGTTTTATGCTGATGAATACAGGGGAAAAGCCCATCCGGTCGGAGCATGGGATGCTGACTACCATTGCCTGGGGCGTGGAAGGCCGGGTGGAGTACGCGCTGGAAGGAAGTATCTTTGTGGCGGGCAGCGCCATCCAGTGGCTCAGGGATGGCCTGGAGATGATACATACGGCTCCGGAGAGCGAGGAGGTGGCGAAGGGAGCAGAGGACGCGGGAGGGCTTTATGTGGTGCCTGCGTTTGTGGGATTGGGAGCTCCTTACTGGGACGACAAAGCGAGGGGAGCGATCTTCGGGATAACGAGGGGCACTACGAAGGCGCACTTCGTTCGCGCGACGCTGGAATCCCTGGCTTATCAGACAAAGGATATCATAGACGCCATGTCCAGAGACAGCGGCATTCGTCTGACGGAGCTTAAAGTGGACGGCGGGGCTGTGGCGAATAACCTGCTGATGCAGTTCCAGAGCGATCTCCTGGATGTGCCGGTAGAGCGTCCGGCCGTGAATGAGGTAACGGCGCTCGGAGCGGCCTGTCTGGCCGGCTTGGCTGTCGGATTTTGGAACAACAAGGGTGAGGTCATCCAGAACTATCAGGTTGATCGGATATTCCGCCCCGGCATTTCAGAAGAGAAAAGGCGGCGCCTGTATGCGGGGTGGGAAGCCGCGGTAAAGGCCACCTGTGCCTTTCATCCGGAGCAGGACTGAGTAAAAAACCTCTTGACAACCGCATAAAGTAATGATATAACACTATTCAACATCAGTGTGATAACAAAATGACAAGTGTTATTGCCCATATTGTTAGTGTTTTATATTTGCGGAAAGGATGTTAGTGATGAACAAGAGGCAGATAAAGATATCAAAAGTTGAGGACGCGAAGGCCTTGGTGTCTACCGCGGGTAAATGCAATTTTGACATCGACGTATACTATAACCGGATGGTTGTAGATGCGAAATCCATTTTGGGCGTGATGAGCCTGGATTTTGGCCAGCCTTTGACTGTGGAGTACAGTGGAAAGGATGCAAAATGGGAGCGTCTGCTGGACCGTTTTGCCCTTTGCTGACGGTTTGCTTCGAAAGATATGACGTAGATATGAACGAAGATGACGAAGAACAATAAAGCAGGACGAGGAGAACCGCCGCCGGGCAGAACCGGCGGCGGTTTTTTATTTGATACCTTATCGCACGAAGTGCGCCCGCCTGGAGGGCATGAATTAAGGGGTGCCCTTGGGTATACCTTTGAATACCTTTTAAACATGTTTTTTTGTCTGCTTTACAAGACAAGAGGAAATCCGATTCCATCCAGGCGGCTCGCTGGCAGCCGTAACCAGGATCTTTGCGGCCTCCAGTCGGTCCTTTCCAACTGACATGGATAAATCAATATTTTTCCATGTCAGATTCCAATAAAAACCTGCATGAGATTCGGTTTTTACCTCCCTGCGGCCGGGAAGATCCTGCTAACGCCTTTGCGGCGCTCGCCTTACGATGGAATCGGATTGTTCCTCTTGCTCTTCCTCCCGCACCGAAATAAGCTTTCATTCGTTTTAAAAGCCATTGGGGCGGTTCACCGCGGCCCGCTGCCGTAAGGCGCGCGGGCCGTGTGGATATCCAATCCTTTTCTGGAATCAAGGGAACGGAAGTCGTCTGAAGCGGTGCGACAGAAAGAATACCGGCAGAAAGATTCCGGGCCGGCCTAAAGGCGAGCGCCGCAGGGCAGCGGACGGTGTTCCCCAGACGGAGGGAGGCAGAAACGAAAAATACCGATTCCGTTTCTGAGCGAACCGGAGACGGGAAATCATCCGGATTTCCCGCCGACATGTGAGCGGTACTCCCGGAGCGGGGATAAAGCGGCCTCTGCATCGCCAGCGAACCGAAATCGTGACGGTCCGGAACTTCTGCCGATGACTAACTGGAGCTTAATCAGAGTTGGACTAAAATGATTCTAAAAAGTATTTTGTATCTTGATTCTGAAGATTCATCAAGGATTATATAAAATCATATGTAATGCAATTTTTTCATTTCCAACATTTCGATAAGAATGTATGGTATCTCCTTTAAACCGAATGCTATCATCCTTGGTTACAATGAAAGATTTATCATCAGATTGTATTTCGAGTTTGCCGCAAAAAATGGTAATAAACTCGATGGTTCCCCGCAAATGCGGCTCGGATCTCCAATAACTCCCGGGAGCCAGCTCTAAATAATATACGGCAAATCTACGGTTTTCATCATCTGGGAAAAGAGAATAATTTTTGACTTTTCCTTCATCTTCCAGCAAAGGCTGTATCTCAGATAGTTTTACAATTTCATAGGGGGATTTTTGGCGTACTGTCAAAGCATCAAAGGGAACTTTCATGCCGTTAGAGATCTTCCACAATGTGGAAACGGTAGGATTGCCATCCCCCCGTTCAATCTGTGCCAGCATACTTTTACTGACGCCGCTTAGTTTTGACAGTTCATCTATACTTAATTTGTTTTTTTCTCTTAGCAATTTTATATTGTGAGCTACGATCTGATTCATTGTATGCAAGTTTTTCTCCTCCTACCTATTGACAATATATCGAACAAGATATATCATTATATTGCAGACGATATAATGTTCTTTTTATTCTATTATATTGTTTTGACCCCTGGCTGTAAAGAGGAAAATCAAATGAAACAAATAAATTTACATAATAAGGAGTGTATTTAGATGAAAATCATATCTTATCAGGAAATTTACAAGGAAGATTTTATAAGGCTGAATCTGATTTGGATAAAAAAGTATTTTAAGGTAGAGCCTCAAGATATTGAAATGCTGAATGATGTAGAAGATTTCCTTGCAAAAGGTGCAGCAGTATATTTTGCTGTGGAGCAGGATAGAGCAATCGCCACTTGTATGGTAGTTCCAAGAGAGGGGCAGGTATGGGAAATATGCAAACTTGCCGCGGATGAAAACTATATGGGAAGAGGAGCTGGTTCTGCGGTATTAAAGGCATGTATAGACTATGCGAAAGAGCATGGCGCTGAAAAGCTGATGATTGTCTCAAATACCGTTTTATCCGCAGCCATGCATTTATATGCTAAGGCCGGCTTTAAAGAAGTACCTATTGACAATATGGAGTATGAACGAGTGAATATACAACTTGAATTGAATGTTTGATTTTTCTTTTATATAGTTCTCTTATTTTAATTCTGGATTACTCTTGGGAAAGACATACCGCGGCAGCCCTTTGCTGTGTCTGCCGTATTCGATCGCCTCAGTTGGGCAGCGGCTGATGCATGCCATGCAGTGAGTGCAGTTTTTACCCCATATGGGTTTTCCATCTTTGAGTCGGATATTGTTCAGCGGGCAGACATTGACGCATTTTCCGCAGGAGACGCAGGCGTCGGTGGCATAAAACTTTTTTGCGTGGACAAAGATCGGATAGAAAGCGGTATTGATAATGCCGCTGCTCCTTTTATCCTGAAAGGACACGGCAGGCTGCGAAAATGCTTTGCCGTTTTTTATCTCAAGGGCGATCTTATCTATTACAGGATCTGCCTGCCGGATGATTTCCAAGGCTTCTTTCTGTGCTGGTGTGGTAAACATCGCAATGTAGTTTTCCGGCATCAAAACCGCGGCGCATCCCAGATAGTTGAGTTTCTTGGCGGCGCATAGTTCTTTCAGATATTTGCCCGCGTTTCCGATGCTTCCGCCGCAGGTCATTACAAAATAAATATCTTTATTTCCGACAAGACCGCTATTCTCCAGCCATTCCTGAACAATGCGTGGAATTCTCCATGCATAAGTAGGAGTGACGATGACCCACGGGCTGCCTGACTTGATTTCAGAATAGTTGTGGCCGCGGATTCTACTAAATAAATCGATTATTTTATCGCCGGTCACTTTGGCGATTTTTTCCGCGGCATACGCGCTGTTTCCGGTTCCTGAAAAATATAAGATCATAATTCTTCCTCCTGACGTGCTATTTATGATCGTGAGCCGATGTGCCGGATCCCTTCATAGATCAGGCTGACGAAATCGGCAAGCTCTTTCCATTGTGTTTCGTCCGCACTTAAATAATAATAATTTTTAGTCCCCTCTTTTCGCATGGCAGCAATACCGGATTCTTTTAAGATCTGCAGATGATGGGAAACAGAAGGTCTTGTCAGATGTGCCCTTTTCGCAATCTCTCCGACACGGATTCCCGACGGATCGCTCTCTAATAGCACCAGCAATATCAACTGCCTTGTTTCATCGCCGATGGCGGTAAACGCATTTCGGTATTTCTGAAACCCGTCTACGATTTTTTGGAGCCGTTCTTTACATTCTTTTTCCATGATCAGTCCCTTTACATATATATGGCATCTAATTTTTTTCGCGGAGCGGAACGGAGAAATTTAACATCAGGGTAACCAAGTACCAATGTCATCGCCGCCTTTTTTCCTTTTGACACTTTGAGCGCCTTTTTGATTTTAAGTGAAGTGTTGGCTGCTGCTGTAAAATATCCGCTGTACAGTACGCCGAGGCCAAGCGCTTCTGCAACAAATTCCATATTCTGCGCGGCGAGAATGCCGTTCGTTTTTTCTTTTGCCAAGATTACCACCGCAATGGGGGCTTTGAAAAAGAAAAAGTGATCGTCTATCTTATTATTCTTAGCCATCGGACTGAACAGATCCGCAAACGGCTTTACTTTTCTAAACAGGCGGACCGCCATTTTCTCGATGCAGTCTTTTTCCTGGTCAAGTACGATAAAAGAGACATCCTGCATGTTCTTGGCCGTATGAGTAAGCCTGCCCGCCTCCAAAATCTGCTCGATCACTTCTTTAGGGATTTTTTTCTGCTTGAATTTACGGATGCTCCGGCGGAAACGGATGACTTCCAAAATATCCTCCGGCTTCAAGCGAACGTCGTCTTTCTTGTCAACTTGTCCGGTATCATATCCGCTGATGGAAACAGCTTTCTTTGGACAGACTGCGGAACATTGCCCGCACATCAGACAGTCATCTAATACTGTTTCCGCTTTTTTGTGATTTAACGCAATATTGTGCGCGACGCACACTTCGGCGCACATGCCGCAGCCAATGCAGCTACTTGTATCGATCAATACGTGATGCTGCTTCATATTCCGGCCTCCTTCTGTTAATATATATTAACCATTATACGGAAAACGATTAATACATACAACATCGGTAAAGAAATTCGTTACCGATCATTGTCCTGCCGCTGTTTGAGCGGAGAACCGACAAAAATAATTTTAAAAAGTATTTTGGACCGTAGTAATTGACACAGTACCATGCTATAATAATTTATTGAGAACAAATGTTTGCCGGAATGAAAATCTGTCCGGAGGGAGGCTGCGCCATGACCAGGCTGGAGGAAAACAAAATACGGATTTCTGTCAGGAACCTGGTGGAGTTTCTGCTGAGAGACGGCGATATCGACAACCGGCGGAAGGGGAAAAAGGACCTGGACGCCATGGCGGCGGGCGCGAAGATCCACAGAAAGATCCAGGGCAGGATGGGAATCGGATACAAGGCGGAGGTAGCGCTTAAGGCGGATTTTGAGATGGAGGATATTGTCATCTGCCTGGAAGGGCGTGCCGACGGCGTTTTTGAGAAAGACGGAATTCTCAATGTAGATGAGATAAAAGGGGTCTATTGGGATATTGAAAAACTGGAGGAGCCGGTGCCCGTCCATCGGGCCCAGGCACTCTGTTATGCCTATATGGCCTTGCTTTTACGAGAAAGGGAAACCGTAGGAACGGATGGGGAGAAAAAAGCAGGAGGGGAAGGATTGCGCGCCGGGATCCAGCTGACTTACTGTCATTTGGAGACAGAGGAGATACGAAGATTTCGGGAGGTTCTGAATTTTGCAGAGATAGAGGGATATGTGCGTCATCTTTTAGAGGAATACGCCAATTGGGGAAGGTATCAGTATTATCATCGTCAGATGAGGAATGTATCGATCCGGGAGCTGAATTTTCCCTTTCCGTACAGACAGGGGCAGAGAGAGCTGGCTGTTTCCACATACCGGGCTATCCAGAGAGGAAAGCCTTTGTTCATCCAGGCGCCAACGGGTATTGGAAAAACCATGTCTGTTCTGTTTCCTTCGGTCAAGGCTGTGGGGGAAGGGCTGGGGGACAAGATTTTTTACTTGACGGCAAAGACGATTACCAGAACAGTCGCAGAGGAGGCGATGGAGATTCTGCGGGAGAATGGCCTTCGCGCGTCCTCCATTACCTTGACGGCGAAAGAAAAGCTCTGTCCCCTGGTTTCTGAAGGAGGGAAGGCAGAGTGCAATCCTGTGGCTTGTCCGTATGCGAGGGGGCATTATGACCGGGTGAATGAAGCCGTTTTCGACTATATCCATCAGAAGGAAACGGCCGGGAGAGAGGATATCCTCGCGTGGTCCGAGCGGTACCAGGTGTGCCCGCACGAGTTTTCTCTGGATCTGAGCGTCTGGCTGGATGTGATCATCTGCGATTATAATTATGTATTTGACCCGAACGTTCAGCTGAAGCGGTATTTTGGTGAAGGGATGGGAGGAGATTATCTTTTTCTGGTGGATGAAGCGCACAATCTGGTGGAACGGGCCAGGGAAATGTACAGCGCTTCCCTGTATAAGGAATCGTTTCTGACCGTCAGGAATCTGGTGAAGCCCCACAGCCCGCGCCTGGAGAGAAAGCTGTCCAGATGCAACAAGCTGCTCCTGGAGATGAAGCGGGAGAGTGACGAACCCATGGTGCGGGATTCCATTGACCAGTTTGCGCTGGCGCTTACCGGCGCGTTCAGTGAGATGGAGAAGTTCCAGGAGGAGTTCCGGGTAATGGACGGAAATGAGGAGTTCGGGAATCTCTATCTGCAGGTCCGCCATTTTCTCAATATGTACGACAGGCTGGATGATTCCTACTGTATCTACACAGAGCACGTGAGCCGGGAATCCTTCCTTCTTAAGCTTCTTTGTGTGAACCCGGCGGAAAATCTTTCGCTCTGTCTGGAGAAGGGAAACAGTACGGTATTTTTTTCAGCGACACTTCTGCCGGTCCAATATTATAAAGAGCTGCTCTGCGGGAGCACGGAGGAATATGCGGTCTATGCGCCGTCGCCTTTTGACGCTTCCAAGCGCCTTCTCGCCATCGGAAAGGATGTGAGCAGCCGGTATAAAAGGAGAAACAGCCGGGAATACTTAAAAGTGCTGGATTATGTATTGACTGCAGTGAGGCAGAAGAAAGGGAATTACCTGGTGTATTTCCCTTCCTATGCTTACATGCACGGCGTATATGAGGCGGCACAGGATAGAGGGCTTGCAGGAGAACTTTCGGGAATGGAAGCAGGAACGGGGCAGACAGACGGTCCGGATATCATCCTTCAGTCCGGCCATATGACAGAACAGGACAGAGAGTTGTTTTTGGCGGAATTCAGCCGGGACAGAGAACATTCTTTGGCCGCATTTTGCGTCATGGGCGGCGTCTTTTCGGAGGGAATCGACCTGAAGGGCGAGAAGCTGATCGGGGTGATCATCGTGGGAACCGGATTGGCGCAGATTTGTACAGAACGGGAGATTCTGAAAGGCTGGTATGAAAAGCGGGGCAAGGACGGCTTCGCCTACGCGTATCGGTATCCGGGGATGAATAAAGTTCTGCAGGCAGCTGGGCGGGTGATCCGCACGGATACAGACGAAGGTATCATTTTACTGCTGGATGACCGGTTTCTTTATGGTGAATATCAACGACTGTTTCCGAGAGAATGGTCGGACTACTATGTAATAAATTACGAAAGCCTGCCGGGTATTTTATGTTCATTCTGGGAGAATGGTAGAAAATGACAGAACTTATTTACAAATAATGGCTGATGTGCTATGATGGGGCCAAAATAGAGAAACAGATAGAAAGGAGATAATAGGATGAAGATTAAAAATGTCAAAGACGTTGAGAAATTTTTCAAGGTGATCGACGAATGTAAGGGCAAAGTGGAACTGGTGACAGACGAAGGCGACCGGCTGAATCTGAAATCTAAGCTCACGCAGTATGTAGCTCTTTCCAGCGTATTTGCGGATGCGACGATCGGTGAAATGGAGCTTATCGCCCATGAGCCCGAAGATGTGCAGAGGCTGGTGATGTTTATGTACGATGGCGAGGTCTAAAGAGCAATACGCATATCAAATCTTTAAATTCTTTTTACGACATTATTGCTGTTCTGATAAAATGATTCCAAACGATTACCTGTTATAATGAAAAAATCCGCGGCGTATGCCGTCAGCGGAGGAAAGGCGCTCAGATCGCTTGGGCGTCTTTTTAACGTCCTTTAACAGGACGGCATTTTATGCTTGCATTTTCCATGTGTTTATGCTATTTTTATAAAGTCGACTTGATGCGACACTCTGGAGAGTCTTTCCGCCGGCCGAAAGCATGTGCAGGAAAGCGCCGAAGGTGTACAACAGCCCGGACATTTCCGGCGGGGCTGTCTATCTCTCAGGCAAACGGACAGGGCATATTTCATATGTTATGAGAAAGGCAATGTTCTACTCTTTGGAGGGCTGATAAGATATCGGCTCTTCTTTTATTATACAGAATAAGCGAGGGAAAAAATATGTTACCGATTGTTGACAAGGCCAATGATTTTTTATGGAATGTGCTGCTGATCCTGCTTCTTTGCGGTACCGGCGTTTTTTTTACTATCCGGCTAAAATTTATTCAGGTGAGAAAATTCGGAGAGGGCTGCCGGCTGGTCTTCGGTCACTTTAGCTTCAAGGGTAAAAAAGGAAAAAAGGGGGAGATGACCCCGTTCCAGTCGCTGGCCACGGCGATCGCGGCGCAGGTGGGCACCGGCAATTTGGCCGGCGCGGCCACCGCTCTGATTGGCGGCGGCCCGGGCGCGATTTTTTGGATGTGGCTATCTGCGTTTTTCGGTATGGCTACTATTTATGCGGAGGCATCGCTGGCGCAGGAATATAAAACTACGGTGGACGGAGAAGTGACAGGAGGTCCCATCTATTACATAAAAGCGGCGTTTAAAGGTAAACTGGGAAAATTCCTGGCTGCTCTGTTTGCCGTATTTATCATCCTTGCTCTGGGCTTTATGGGAAATATGGTCCAGTCCAACTCCATAGGCGCGGCTTTTTCCGAAGTGTTTGCCGCGCGGAACATCAACATTCCCCCCATTGCCATAGGAGCAGTCCTGGCAGTGCTGGCCGCTTTTATCTTCATCGGGGGGACATCCAGACTGGCTGCAGTGGTGGAGAAAATCGTTCCGTTCATGGCAGGCATTTATATCCTGGGAAGCCTGGCGCTGATCCTCATGAATATTGCCCAGGTACCGGCAGCGTTTAAAATGATCTTTACGGGAGCCTTCAGCCCGCAGGCGGTTTTGGGGGCCGGGGCCGGAATCACGGTGAGGGAAGCGGTTCGTTTTGGTGTGGCGAGAGGACTCTTTTCCAATGAAGCAGGTATGGGCTCCACCCCTCATGCCCATGCCCGGGCGACAGCCAGGAATCCCCATGAGCAGGGCCTGACCGCGATGATCAGCGTATTTATTGATACGTTTGTGATCCTGAATCTGACCGTGCTGTCCATCCTTACTTCAGGCGTTCTGGGGAGCGGAAAGGAAGGAACTGCGCTGACACAGGCGGCGTTCTCTGCCGGATTCGGAAGCTTCGGTGATATTTTTGTGGCTGTCTGCCTCTTGTTTTTTGCATTTTCCACGATACTCGGCTGGCACTTTTTTGGAGAGATCAATGCTAAATATCTGTTTGGAAAAAATGCGGCTAAGGTGTATTCCCTCCTGGTGGTAGTATTCATCATCATTGGATCGACCCTGAAGGTGAAGTTAGTCTGGTCCCTGGCTGATTTTTTCAATGGCCTTATGGTCATTCCCAATGCGCTGGCGCTGCTGGCGCTCAGCGGTGTCGTGGTGAAGATATGCAGGACCTTTTCTGGGAAAAAGAAGAACGAATAAAACTGAGAAAAAGAGATGGAACAGAGATTTAACAGAAATGCCGGCTCTCATGAGGAGAACCGGCATTTCCTTTGACTTTGGAAAAGAATATCAGCTTTTTTTCTTTATAAGATTTCCGATGATGAATACTGCGGCGAACAGAAAGCAGACGACTGACCAGAGAATCAGATCTCCATAAGAGCCGGCATTTGTAAGCCCCAGGATTCCTCCCAGCGCGTAGAATGCGCCGGCTACGAAGGGGCCTTTGCCGCCGTTTCTGGTGACGATGCCGATGATGCCTGCTACCAGCAGGATGACAGCCACCATCAGTCCGGCGCTCCCGCTGACTTCTTCATTGGCCTGCAGCGCATTTCCGATTCCCACCGCGCAGGACTGAAAGAGTACGATGACGGCCAGGACAATGGAAAGGATGCCGATGACGAGCCTGGATGTTTTCATGAAATTTCCTCCCTTGTAATATAAAGTTCTGACCTTATTTTACCGTAAACGGAGAGACTTTTGGTATGCGGGCAGCATACAGGCCGCCGCATATAAAGCTCACTGGAAAAGATAGAGGACGATGGAAGAGATCAGAACTTCGGCCAGGAGCACAAGAAATCCATACAGGATGTAACCGGCGGCCCGCAGATACCAGCGTGGACTTTTACAGGGAGGAAAATACGCGGCCATCCCTCTGTAGTTTCCAATCAGGAATACCAGGAAGAACAGGAAAATACCCGTACAGATCCGATCGGTGACAAGCAAAAAACCGCTGGCGGGGACTCCGTCTCTGGTATAAACAATGGTACAGCAGATATAGAGGAGGAACAGATAGCCGCATGCGGACAAAAGCGTTTTCCATACGATGCCGGAGCGAAAGCCCGGAGGAGCCCAGGAGCGGACAGGTATTCTGCCGGAAGCTTCCTCCGGAAGAATTGCGGCAGGATAAAGGGAGTTCAGAGCCCGGAGCAGGGAAGAAGCAGATTGATATCGCTTATCCGGGTCGATGCTCATACATTTTTCAATGAGTCGGGCCAGACGGGAGGATGGAAGATGATCTCCCATCATCTCTTTCATCAACACTCCCACGGCATAAAGATCGGTCCTGCCGTCACTCTGGGAAAATCCAAACTGCTCCGGGGCGGCATAGGAGGCGGTTCCCATGATCCTGGTATCTTTATCCTTGTCCGGAGAGAATTCCCGGGAGATATTGAAGTCGATCAGGCGGAGTGTGCGGTCGGGAGTGATCATAATGTTGGAGGGTTTGATATCCCGGTGAATGATGGGCGGCTGACTGCCGTGGAGCCTGTCCAGAATCCGGCAGAGGGACACGGCGGCACGGACGGTCTCTTCTTCCGTGAAAGCGCGGTATTTGAGGATATCCGCCAGATTCTCCCCGTGGATATATTCTTCGATCAGGACCAGCTTCTCTTCCTTCCGGCATATTTCATAGATGACGGGCACTCCCGGAATCGGATGCTCCTTGAGGAAATAATAGATTCTGGGACTGTATTCAGTCAGCGTTTTTTTTATGTAAAGACGTCCGTCGTTCTGGCTCTGCGCCAGACATACATTTGGGTTCCCGGAAACCGGGGCCAGTTCTTTGTACATGGATAAAATACATTCAGACTTGATATCCATCGATGTCCTCCGCGTGTTTTATTTGCTCTTTTAGACAAATTATACTATAATTGGCGTCGATGCACAAAGGGCAGCATGCGATACCATTGTAAAATAAGAAATTCTTTCTGACAGGAGGCGGCATGGACAGGAAAACAACGGATGAATTGCTGAAAATACTGGAGAATGTATCCAGTGAGCGGGCTTTGGAAAAATATGTGGAGGAGCATACGGAAAAACCGGAAGGTTCTCTGGCTGCTTATCTGGAAAAAATACTTGCGGAGAAGCATCTGGAAAAAAGCAGCGTGATCCAGGCCTCAGGACTGCAGCGAAATTACGGATATCAGATTTTTTCCGGCACGAGGGGAGCAGGGCGTGATAAACTGCTCGCACTCTGTATTGCGATGAAGATGACGGCGAAAGAAATACAAAGAGCCTTGCAGCTGGCCGGACTGAACGGGCTGTATGCAAGAGTGCGCCGGGACGCGGTTATAATCTTCGCCGTCAATAAGGGGCTGTCGGTTCTGGATACCAATGAGCTTTTGGATGAAATGGGAGAGCGTATACTGGAATAAACAGGCGCTTAGCTATTTATACGCGGGGAAGAGAATTTCTCATGGATTCCGAGAGAAGATCGAGAAACCGCATCATTTCCTTGGAAAGCACACGGTCATATTTTTTGAGATATCCCACATGGATCTGCCAGGGCACATCCAGAGGGACAGCGGTGATCTCAGGGTTAAGAAATCCGTCCCTTACACAACCGGTGCCTAAATTGTAGCCGTCGGTATGTACGAGAAGGTCGTCCATGGTGCCTCGGTCCTGTACAAAAACAAGCTGTGACGTTTTTCGGATATTGAAATCGTCCTCTGTGAAACTCATCGGCGTATCGTTTTTCCGGTAAGTGAGGCAGGGGTATCCGGAAAGCTCCTCCGGCCGGATTAACGTAGATGATGCCAGGGGATGATGGCGGCCGAGGAAGACATGAGCGGTCAAAGTCGCCATTGCTGTAAAAGCAAGGGATTGTTCCATGAAATTCCGTTCCAGCAGTTCCCGGCTCAGAGAGGAAACGGAAAGGACTCCCAGCGCGGAGACGCCTGCTGCCACATGCTCGATGACATCGGAGGCTTTTCCCTCCAGGAAAGAGAACTCGTACTTTTGTCCCTCCAGATAACGGATCATCTGCGCGGCCGCTTCTGCGGCAAAATTAAAATGCTGGGATGAAACGGAAAGATTTAAAATGCGGGATCCTTTGTTTGGATCAAAATGATATCGGATATTTTCTTCCTGTTCGACCAACATTTTTGCGTAAGACAGCAGCTCCAGCCCTTCTTTTGTAAAAGTGACTCCGCGGTTGCTGCGCTCAAATACCGTGATCTTCAGATCGGATTCCAGTTCATGGATGGCTTTGCTGATGCTCGGCTGGGTGACGAATAGCTCATCGGCGGCTTTTGTGATAGAATGATATTTAGCAACTGCGATTAAATAGCGGCATTGCTGTAAGGTCATATATTTCCTCCTGGGGCTTTTCTGCCATAACCTAATTCTATGGCTGAGGATAGAAAAAGTCAAGTTTTGTTTCGGAATGTTGTGTGGTATTCTCTTCTTATCAAATGGTTTCCGGGTTTAAGGAGGGGATATATATGATATTATTTTTCAAATGTGCCGTGGCGTGCCTGATCATGACGGGGATTCATTTTGTTTCAAAGACAGAGAATTATTTTATATCAGGTCTGATGCTGAGCTTTCCCGGACTCAGCATGATAGCTTATTATTTTATGTATCTGGAGCAGGGAGCGGGAAAGGTAAGGAATACGCTTAAGTTTGCCACGTTATCGACGGTTCCGTTTGCCATGTTTCTGGTATCTCTTAATTTTCTCCTGAAAAAGCATGGAATTGTATTTTCGCTGCTGACCGCCGGGGCTGTCTGGCTGTGCCTGGCGTTTGCGCTGACGCTTATCTGGAAAAAAGGTGTTCATTGAATGGGAAAGTGAGGTAGAAGATATGGAAGAACGAGGAGTGAAGATCCGCACCGCGAAAATAGAGGATGCGGAGAAATTGCTGGAGATATACGTCCCCTATGTGGAACGTACCGCCATAACTTTTGAATATGATGTTCCGTCTGTGGAGGAATTTGCGGGGAGAATCCGTCATGTTTTGAAAAGGTATCCCTACCTGGTGGCAGAGCAGAATGGAGAGGTTCTGGGGTATGCATACGCGGAATGTTTCAAAGATCGGGCGGCTTATGACTGGGCAGTGGAAACTTCGATCTATGTGGATCAGGGAAAAAAGCACAAAGGGACCGGCGGCAGTCTGCATCGTGCGCTTGAACAGATCCTGAAGGAGCAGGGAATCTTAAACATGAACGCCTGTATTGCTTATCCACAGGAAGAGGACGAGTATCTGACCAAAAACAGTGTTGAGTTCCACGAACATCTGGGCTACCGTCTGGTGGGAGAATTCCGGCAGTGCGGATATAAGTTCGGCCGGTGGTATAACATGGTCTGGATGGAGAAGCACATCGGAGAGCACCGCCAGGGACAGGCCGCGCCTAAAAGCTTTGAGGAGGTCAGAGAAATCATAAAAGAAAAATATCAGATCGTATGATACCGGCTGCGGCTCTGACAAATTACGGTATAGTCATTCGTGGCTATGCCGTTTTTTTATTCGGTGGTTTTATCCTGCCTATTGTTATATAAAAGAAAGAGCCGACAAACTGTGATTACTCACAAGTTCATCGGCTCTGCGTCTGTGCCTCCGGTTCTTTGATAATTGTTAATGGGGAAAGTTTTTCAGCTCTGTATCTTCCCGCATCTGTACCCTCGTTTTGTTTCCGCAGACAGGCAGCGTATCCATTCAGTTGTATCCATAGGCACACCTTCAGACATATAAAATCATTTCCACGGTCTGACGCTGCCAAGCCAGCCCTGTTCAGCCCAATATTTACCATCAAGATATTCAGCGTCCGCTTTATGTAAAGATTTCTGCATAAGCCTACAAAATGAAAACTTTACTTTTGTAATGAAATTTGTATGTGCTGCTTTTGCATAATTAATGCAGGCAAATTTTTGTGACAATCTCTTTACCTTGCTTGTAAGCTCGGACTGCTTCTTTTGCGGTAGTTTGTCCCAAACGATATTGCCCATCAGCTTACCCGTAAACACACCAATTTGGGAAATGCCCCACCAAGACAAACTGTGCTTTATATCCTTAGCTGCAGATACCGCTCCGCTACCTAAGCATTGCGTTATGATAACTGCTCTCTTTCCAAACATTGCAGGGGCAGGGCGGTGCGGCATCCAACGATAACCAAGATGGTCGAGAAATGCTTTCATTGCACCTGTGGTATGAAACACATAGGCAGGCGATGTCATTACAATCAAGTCTGCTTCCAAGAGTGATTTTTCTATATTTCCGATTTTGTCAGCATCTTTACAGGTATGCTCGCCCTTTAAAAAACAGTTTGTGCAGCCAATGCAAAAGTCTGGGCAATCCTTTGGAAGATAGTACTCATTAATAACTGCTTCCCCTTTAAATTTCGATAAAAATATTTCTTTTAACCGATAGGTTATACCGAGTTTTTCTGTACCGTTTATAACTGTAATTTTCATTGTTTATACCTCTAAAATATCGTGAAGTATCTGTGTATGAAACTTTCTTCGATTGTCTTTTTGACTTAAATCAATATCCAACATCTTCGATATTGTTTCGTACCGCAAAAATATCTGCTGCATAATTGTAATCAGACAGAAAGTTTTTCGCTTTACAGTTGGCTTATCCCAATCGGGGCGGCAGGCTGCAACAAGGGGCAAATATGCCGCATAGGTTCTGTGGGTGTTATCATTGGATTTTGGGGTCCGCATATCGGTAAGAACTGAAATTTTGGATACAACGAAATGTTCAAATAGAAAATCCAGCGTCATATTGCCGAGATATTCTAATTGTTCAAAAGACGGAAGGTTTTCTGTTTCCTCCCGTATATTCTGGAAGCGTTCTACGATTCCGTTTATAATGCATTCTACACACATTTCTATCAGTTTCTCTTTGCTCCCAAAATGATAATTTACAAGCCCTAAACCAACGCCTGCATTTTTGCATATATCACGGACGGTTATTTCCTCTAAATGTTCTCCTTTTTCTTCGATAAGCGTAATCGTTGCCTGTATGATTGCTTCTTTGCTATCCATAGTAACATCTCCTTTTTGAACGGCGTTCAATCATATTATACTGAACGATGTTCAAAATTTCAAGAAGTATACCTTTGTATATCTTTCAAACAAGCTTTCTTTGTCTGGTTCACAAAGCAAGAGGAAATCCGCTTCCATCCAGGCGGCTCGCTGGCAGCCGTAACCACGATCTTTGCGGCCTCCAGTCGGTCCTTTCCAACTGACATGGATAAATCGATATTTTTCCATGTCAGATTCCAACAAAAACCCGTATGATATACGGTTTTTGCCTCCCTGCGGCCGGGAAGATCCTGCTAACGGCTTTGCGGTGCTCGCCTTACGATGGAATCGGATCCTTCCTCCTGCTCCTCCTCCCGCATCAAAGTATCTTCCGTTTGCCTCAAAAGCTATTGGGACGGTCTGCCGCAGCCCGCTGCCGTTAGGCACGCGGGCTGTGTGGATATCCGATTCTTTTCTGGAATCATGAAATGGAAGTCATCCGAAAAGGTGCGGCAGAAAAGACGCCGGCAGAAAGATTCCGGGCCGGCCTAAAGGTGAGTGCCGCAGGGCAGAGGCCGGTGTTCCCCAGGAGGAGGGAGGCAGAAACGAAAAATACCGATTCCGTTTCTGAGCGAATGGGAGACGGGAAATCATCCAGATTTCCCGCCGACATGTGAGCGGTACTCCCGGAGCGGGGATAAAGCGGCCCCTGTATCGCCAGCGAACCGAAATCGTGACGGCCCGGAACTTCTGCTGGTGTCAGTCTGGATTCTGGTTGGAGCTAACGAAAAATGATTCTAAAAAGTATTTTGTATCATACCTTGCCGCATGAAGTGCGCCCGCCTGGAGGGCATGAATTAAGGGGTGCCCTTGGGTATACTTAATCACATCACAAAGCAGTTCTTCAAGTATTTTTCCATTCTCGGCAAAATGCTCATAGACCTTAATTCTGGTTTTGCCAAAAATGAAATATTCTCGTCCATAACAATCAATCCTTTTTCTCACCATACGGAACTGGTTCTTCGGCAACCAACTGATAAGCCGGCCGGAAAATCTTATCGCATAAATGTTTCAATTTAAAACAAAATATTACATATAGATCCAAGAAAAGTTCAAAATGTAAAATGGAAAATTCTGGAAAATGAAAAAATGTTTTAAAATAAAACAAAAATCGTGTTTTATATCATTGCCGGAGAATTCTATAAAATGTATAATTTGAATCATAAATACACAAAGAATCATGCAGATCATATAAAACGATCGGACAGGAGGGCAAAAAATGCGGGCATTATGCAAAACGGAAGAAAAACCGGGCGCGTGCTATTGTGAAAATATACCAGTACCGGAAATCAAGGAAAATGAGGTACTGGTGAAAGTACATGCCACGGCAATCTGCGGAACGGACATGCACATTTATGACTGGACGGCTTATGCACAGGAAAGATTGAAACTGCCGATGGTATTCGGCCATGAATTTGCCGGAGAGATTGTCAGTCTGGGAAGCCAGGTGAGCGGATATGCCATCGGTGACCGGGTGGCCGGGGAAACACATATCCCCTGCAATCACTGCATTCAGTGCAGAACAGGGAACCAGCACATCTGTGAGAATATGAAGATCATCGGTGTTCAGGCGCCGGGAGCCTTTGCGGAATATATTCCTGTACATAAAGACTGTCTGTGGAAACTGGATGATTCTATGGATTATGAGACGGGAGCACTTCTGGAACCGATGGGAGTAGGGGTCCACGGTGTTTTGTCCGGTGAGATCGGCGGAAAGACAGCCGTTATCCTGGGCTGCGGCCCCATTGGTCTCTGCGCCGTGGGAGCGGCTAAGGCGTCAGGAGCAAGTCTGGTCATTGCTACCGATGTTATTGACAGAAAGCTGGAGGAAGCGAAGAAACTGGGAGCTGACTATGCTGTCAACACTGGAAAACAGGATCTGAAGGCTCTGGTCATGGAACTGACCGGCGGCTGCGGCGTGGATGTGGTCGTGGACTATACTGGAAACGGCCGGGCGATTCAGGGCGGTTTTGAGGCACTGAAGAAGGGCGGGCGATTTACCTTCGTAGGGCTTGCAAACGGCCCCCTCAGCCTGGACATCAATAATGCTGTTATATATAAAGAAGCGAAGGTGAACGGCGTTACGGGCAGACTGATGTACCAGACATGGTACGACTGTGAAGCGCTGATAAAGAGCGGCCGGTTTGATGTAAAGAAAATCATAGGCGGTGTTTTTGACCTGAAGGATTACGAGGAGGCGTTTGCGGCATTGAAGGGTGGAGCCCCGGGGAAGATGCTGTTGATTCCGTGAAAGCAGAGGTGCGTCTGATTGATTGAATTATTGGTAATAGCCGACGATTTTACGGGTGCGATGGATACCGGCGTACAATTTTCAAAATTCGGGATTTCGACTTTGGTGGTGCTTGCAAATGGCCTTCCCGGGTGCTTCGGAGAATTCGACGAGGATGTGGAGGTTCTTGTGGTGGACACAGAGAGCCGTCATATTGAAGCAGAGAAAGCATACCAAGCTGTCAGAGGGGTGACAGAACTGGCCGTGAAAAATGGGATTCACTACATATATAAGAAGGTGGATTCCACCATGAGAGGAAATGTGGGCAGTGAGCTGGAAGCGGTCAGAGACGGAAGCGGTTTTACAGATTCTCCCCTTCTTTTCATTCCGGCATTCCCAGCTTTGGGAAGGTTCACCCGAAACGGAATCCAATATATCGGCGAGGTGCCTGTCGGAATGACAGAATTTGCGGAGGATCCTTTCACTCCCGTGGCAGAAAGCAGTATACCTGCTATTATCAGCGGACAGTCGTCTCTTCCGACAATACTTGCCGGTCCGGAGGATATTGAACGGATCTTTCGGGAAGAAAAGGGAAAGGCAGCCATCATTGATGCCCAGACCGACGAGGAATTGGGACTAATCGCGAAGCAGATCAGGCGCCAGGGAAAAGAACAGCTTTTATTGGCGGGGAATGCCGGTTTTGCCGCGAAGCTTCCCCAGATCATAAGATTCCACGTGGAGGAGCTGGGAAGGGACAGAGGTGTGGATGAGCTCCTGGTCGTATGCGGCAGCCTGAATAAAGCTTCTTTTGAGCAGCTTTACCAGGCGGAACAAGCAGGAATTCCCAGCGTGACTCTTACCAGGGAGCAAAAAAAACTCTCAGGATATTTTGAGACGGTCTGCGGAGCCAGAGATATGCGGGAATGGGAGCGGGTCCTTCGGGAGACGGGAAGTCTTATCATCAAACTGTCAAACGAAACGGAGCTTCCTGAGATCAGAAAGGAAGAACAGGAAGAGAGCAGGGAGCATCTGAGGATCGCGGGAAATGTCGGCCAGATGGTGGCGAAGCTTATACGCGAAACGAAACTGGAGGCCGTAGCAGTCTTCGGCGGAGATACCCTTTATGGAATCGTATCTGGCATGGATGGATTTCGCATCAAACCGCAGAAGGAGATCCTTCCCGGAGTGGTGCAGTCGGAACTGGATTTTGAGGGTAGACGCCTTCTGGCAGTCACAAAAGCAGGCGGATTTGGAGAAAAGGATACCTTATTGAAAATTTTCAGGCATTACAGGTTAAGGGAGGGTAATCATGGAA
Source organism: Qiania dongpingensis (assembly GCF_014337195.1). Taxonomy (NCBI): domain Bacteria; kingdom Bacillati; phylum Bacillota; class Clostridia; order Lachnospirales; family Lachnospiraceae; genus Qiania; species Qiania dongpingensis. The sequence goes on along the minus strand of NZ_CP060634.1, from coordinate 1,101,820 downwards.
GCGGAACGGATACTGAGGATTGGGGAAGAGGAATTAATTGGGCTTAGCACGAAAATATTCGAGGCCTGCGGTATGAATGAGGAGGATGCGGCGGCGCTGTCCAGATCTCTGGTCTATGCGGATATGCGGGGGGTAAAGAGTCACGGTCTCGTGAGAATTCCCAGCTATGTGGAGCAGCTGGAAGAGGGGACCTTCTCTCCGGTGACAAAACTGGACGTGATAAAGGAGACCGCTTTTTCCACGGTACTGGAGGGGAATAACGGCCTGGGCGCGGTGGTCAGCTATAAAGCGGTGGAACTGACCAAAAAGAAAGCCAGAGAAAACGGAATCGCCTTTACGGCGGTGAGAGGGAGCAACCACTACGGCGCGGCGGGGCTGTGGTCCTATCTTCTGTCCCAGGATAAAGATCTGATCGGATTTACGGCGACAAATGCCATTCCGATTGTCGCCGCCGTAGGCGGAAGCGGACGCGGAATCGGAAGCAATCCATTTTCATTTGCAATTCCCGCCGGAAAATATGCCAATATGTGCCTGGACATTTCCGTAGGACATATGGCGCAGGGAAAGATATGGGAATATAAGCGGCTTGGCAGACCGCTTCCGGAGGGCGCCTGGATGGGGCCGGACGGAGCCGTGACTACAGATCCTGATAAATTTGATATCAATGAATATATTATGATGCCCTTTGGCGGACATAAAGGCTTTGGCCTGGGTGTCATCATGGAGATGTTTACGTCGGCTCTGGCCGGAGGGGAGTTCCACCGAATGTTCGGCGGTCTCACGAAGGACATGCCAAAGACAAGCCACTGCTTCATGGCAATGCGGCTGGATGCTTTTACAGATGCGGCTGATTACAGAAAGGACGTGGACGATTACATTGATTACCTTCATGCGCTTCCTGTAAAAGAAGGCTTTCAGGCGCCGAAATATCCTGGCGAGATCGAGGCGGCCTGTGAGTCGGACAGCGTGAGGAACGGCGTTCCTGTCCCTTATAAGGTACTGGAGGATATGAAGAGAACAGCGGAGGGGAAATGCCTGGATGTTTCCGGATATGGAAAGTATCTGGATTAAAGGAGGAGAAAAATATGGGAGCACATTATTTGTCACATGCGGATATTCTGGAGCTTCGGCGTTTCAATACACCGACCATTTATAACGGATGGGAGGCTGTTGCCGATAGAGACAGGCTGGAGTGCAACTGCAGCTGGGGAGAAATTACCGATTTTACACCGCAGATGGGGCCGATGACCGGATTTGCCGTGACAGTGGAATATGTATGCGGGGATAAAGCGGAGAGACTTTCCAGAAAGAATCCTTTTGGCGATCTGTATGAATATCTGGCGGGAATTCCCGGCCCCAAGATTTTGATCGCCAAAGACCTGGAGGCGCCGGACAGCAAGGGTTCTATTTTCGGGGAAGTGACGGGGAACGCTTATCGGGCACTGGGCTGCTCCGGCGGCATTACCGACGGATACGTCAGAGATGTAGATGAGGGGGCTTACGGAGGATTTAAAATGCTGGCGAAACGCCTGGGCGTGGGACACGCCTACTCCTGTCCCGTCCGGTTCGGCACAGCAGTAGAAATGTACGGGACTACCATCGAGCCCGGCATGTTTGTTCATGCGGATAAGTATGGCTTTATCGCCATCCCCGATGAAGAGACGAAATATCTTCTGGAAGCGGTCAGGGGCTTAGACGGAGCGGAGTGCAAAACGACCATTCCTACAGGCAGGGAGGCGGGCGGCAAGCCTCTTATGCAGGTGGCGAAGGAGCTCGCGGCAGCGAGTATCGAGCAGGCGAGAATATCAGAGGAATTTATAAGAAAGCTGAAATCAGGCCGATAACGGCTGATGATAAAAGTATAAAAGGAGGAAGAAGATGAGAAGGTATCGAAAATTTATGGCAGTCATGTGTGTGGTTCTGACAATGGCGTTAATCTTTGCGGGCTGCGGAAGCAAGGAGACAGAAGGGACGAAGGCAGAAACCAAGACGGAAGAGACTAAGGCGAAAGAAACTACAGAGGCAGACAAGGAGGAGACGACAACTGTTGCCAAGACTACTGAAGAGGAGGCGGGTTCCGAAGTGCTGGACGAGATTATTTCGGCATTTGAAAAAGAAACCGGTGCCTGGACGGAATGGACGGGTCCCACAGACGGCCCTAAGATCGCAGAAGGCAAGACAATCGCGATTATAAATCAGGATTCTTCCAATGGCGGAGAGGCACTTTGGGGAGATGCAGTTGCGGAGGCCTGTGAAGTTGCCGGCTGGGAATATGTGATCATGGACGGACAGGGAGATGTGACGACGGAGATGTCCTGCTTTTCTCAGGCGATCGCCTTAGGCGTTGACGGAATTGTAACCTCGGCCAATACGTCAAACCTTCAGGCATCTATTGAAGAGGCAAAGGAAAAAGGTATTCCAACAGTGGGAATCCATGCCTCTGCTACCGTAGGTCCGGATGAAAAAGAAAATTTATTGTATAACAATACCTCAGACCCTAAATCCATTGGCCATGCCATTGCTGATTATGCGATTGCAGACAGTCAGGGAAAAGGAAAGGTGGTTATCATCTACAATGCAAACCATTCGATTGCCAGTGTAAAAGGCGAAGCCATGAAAGAGCGCGTAGAACAAGCAGGAATGGAGGTTCTGGAATTCTATACCATCGGAGACGATTGGGCCACCACCCTGCCCTCTAAGATGGCAAGCTGGATATCAACATATGGGGATGATTTTTATGTGCTTTGTATAGCAGACGCGTTTTTTGATTATCTGATCCCTACGATTAGAAATGCAGGAGCGGAGAATATTCAGCTGATTGGGTCCGACGGTGAGAACGCTGCTTATGAACGGATCCGAAAGGGAGAATACCAGGTGGCGACAGTTCCAGAGCCCGGTCTACTGTTTGGATATATGTGCGTGGATGAATTAAACCGTTATTTCAACGGTGAGGAACAATATGTGTGGTCTCCTCAGATGCATATCGTAACAAAAGATAATGTCGATTCTGAGGGAGGCACTGACAGTGTATGGACTCCCGGAAATAATTTCCAGGATCACTATAAAGAAATATGGGGTGTGCAGTGAGGTTTGACATTTAAGCAGCAGACAGGTGCGGAGGAAGATGGACGCCGGATTCCTCCGTGCCTTACTGAAAGGAGAAACAGGCATGGCGGTAGACAAGACGATAGAAGACCCTTTGTTAAAAGTTCGGAATATATCCAAAACCTTCGGAGGGACCAAAGCCTTGGATAATGTTTCCCTGGATTTTTATCGGGGTGAGGTTCATGCCCTCCTCGGAGAAAATGGGGCGGGAAAGTCCACCTTGATTAAAATATTGAGTGGAGTATACAGCTGTCAGGAAGGTAAGCTCTTTTATGGCGGGGAAGATATTGGCCTGGAAGTCGGTAGATTGCGTTTGGCAGTTATTCATCAGGATCTTGGTCTTGCGGAAGATATGAGTGTAACTGAAAATATTGCTTCTATTGCAGGGTATGTAAAAAAGGGAATATTTATAAACTGGAAGGAGACGCGCAGGAGAGCGGCAGCCCTTTTGCAGAAGATGGACTGCGTTCTGAATCCCGACGCATTGGTTTCGACTTTATCGGCGGCGGATCGTTCACTGGTTGCTATCTCCAGAGCATTATACCGGGAAGTCGATCTGTTGATCCTGGATGAACCGACAGCCACTTTGCCGCAAAAAGAGGTTGAGCGCCTGTTCCAGATGATCGAAACATTACGAAAACAGAATATCGCGATTATTTATGTATCTCATCGAATGGATGAGGTATTCCGGATATCGCAGAGAGTTTCGGTGCTGAGAAACGGAGGCTTTATCAGTTCCTATTCTGCTTCAGAGGTGAAAGCGGAAAATGTGATTGCGGACATTATCGGGAGACCGCTTACGGATGTTTTTGTGAAATCAAAGAAGGAGAACAGGGACAGTCATGTTGTACTGAAAGTCAGAGATATGAATACTGGCTTTGTCGGTCCTGTATCTTTTGAACTTCACAGGGGAGAGATTCTTGCATTATTTGGTCTGAAAGGGGCCGGACATAATGAGGCGGGCAGATGTATTTGGGGAGCTGAGCCTTTGGACAGCGGCTTTGTTTATGTGGAAGGAAAAGAAGCCAGACTGAATAAGCCCAGAAAAGCGATGGAACAGAGTATCGGCTTTATCTCCAGTAAACGGCAGGAAGAAGGAATTGCCCCGATGTTTACGGTCCGGGAAAATATTTATATAAATCCGACAGTCAATGGAAAAGGGATGTGTCAGCTGCTGAAGGAAAAGGAAGAGGATGAGCGGTGTGAACAGGCAATCCAAAAATATAAAATAAAGGCGAACAGCGGCAATGACCTGATGGGCACCCTGAGCGGAGGAAATCAGCAGAAGGTAATGATCGCCAGATGGTTTGAAACGGAGAGCAAGATCCTTATTTTGGAAGATCCGACGATCGGTGTAGATGTTGGTGCGAAAGCGGACATCTATAATATGATGAAAACCGGGTTAGAAGATGGGCGTTCCATTTTACTGGTATCTTCGGACTGTGAAGAGGTGAGCCGGATAGCGGACAGGGTGCTGGTTTTTGACAAAGGGGTAATTATTGGAGAAGTTACTGGAGAAAAGATCAGCATGGATTATCTGACTGCGCTTTCTACCGGTGTCGCTGATTTATAATATATGCTATTTATGGAGGCGTGTTCTATGAAATCGAAGGGAAAATTTTTAAGCGGTGTCTCAAATGTATTCGCAAAGTATAATCTGCCGCTTATTCTGGTAATTGTATTCTGTATTTTCTCACTGCTTCTGCCAAAATCGTTTCCAACCTGGTTTAATATTAAATCCATGTTGAATAACCAATCGGTGATTATAATGCTGACGCTGGCTGTTCTGGTCACGATCGCTACCAATAATTATAATCTCTCCGTGGGTTACCAGGTGGGTCTGATGCATATTTTGGTGGTTGGACTTCAGGTCAACCAGGGGCTGTCCTGGCCGCTGGCCTGCCTGGCCGTTATGGCGATCGGCTGCTTCATCGGTCTTATAAACGGACTTCTGGTATCAAGAGTAGGCGTAAGCGACTTTATTACAACGCTTGGCATGGGAGAAGTAATCTATGGCATCTCTTTCCTCTATACGGGAGGCAGACAGGTAGTTGGAGATCTGCCAAAGGCGTTCATGAACATTGCCAGTAATCTGGGCAATGTTCCTACACTTATTCTGATTGTACTCGTCGTTGCCATTGTTATCTTTATAGTAATGGAATATCTGCCGTTTGGAAGATTCCTATATTTTATTGGGGCCAATAAAAAGGCGGCAGATCTGTCGGGAATTGATCCGAAACGGTATATTACTTATGCTTATGTAATCTCTGGATTTATTACATCGCTGGCCGGGATTATGCTGGGTGCGATGATGCGAGTGGGACAGACCTCGGTAGGGCCGGATTATCTGATGAGTGCTAATGCGGGAGCACTTTTAGGCGCGGTTTGTTTCAAGGTCGGCAAGGTCAATGTGTGGGGCTCCGTTTGTGCAACGCTGCTTCTTGCAACTGTGATCTCCGGCCTCCAGCAGATGGGAGCCGCATACTGGGTGGAACCTCTGTTTAACGGGGCAACCTTGGTCCTGGCAGTAGCGGTCTCTTTAACCGCTGCTAAAAACAGAATCAGCAAATCCAAAAGGCTTAAAGACCGTTCAATCCGGGAAAGCCGGCAGGGAGGATGAAAATGAAGGAAAGATTTCGGGCGATAGATGCCCATGTACATGTAATTGAGCAGTTAAAGGGAATAGGATACCGAGGAGAGCTGAGGCCTATCGGCAAAGGGAAAGGAAGGTGGGCGAACGGAGAGGAGCTGCGGATAATTCCGGAAGGATGGGGAGAGAGCAGCTTTTCCTATGAAGAACTATTGCGGCGAATGGACGCGAATGGAGTTGAAAAAGCAGTTTTGCTTCAGGGGAGTTTATATGGCCTGCAAAATGAGTATTCTGTGGAAGCGGTTGAAAAATATCCGGGGCGATTTGCGGCAATGGGGTCTTTCGACCCGTATTGCCTTGATGCGGAGGAGATTATGCATCGGCTGATCGAGGAATGCGGCTGTAAAGGATTAAAATTTGAGATGAGTTCTCTGGGCGGTTTTATGGGATATCATAGTGAGTTTAAGATAGACGGCCCTCAGATGAAAGAAGTCTGGAAATATGCGCAGGAGCGGGGACTTGTGATCAGCCTGGATATCGGTGACAGGAAGTCCCCCAGCTTTCAGCTGGATTCCATTGTAAAACTCGCAGAGAAATATTCTAATATAAAAATCGTGATCGAGCATATGTTCTGTGCAGGCAAAGGCGAGAGAAATTATGTGGAAAGATATCTGGATAAGATATCTTCTCATTCCAATATTTATGTTACCTTGGCTTCTGTTGTTACAAATTGTCTCCAGGGGCCGCCTTATCGGGATGCAATTTTTTACCTCAATGCAGCGTGTGAACGGATAGGCTCAGAGCGGATCATGTGGGGGAGCGATCTGCCGATAACGGCTTCCGTTTTACCTTATGAAGTGCTGAAAAATTATATTGCGGATTATTCCGGATTAAAGGAAAAAGATCTGGAAAATGTTTATTACAATACGGCGAAGCTTGTATACGGGCTTTGAAACAGGAGGCTTTATGGTTAGATATAAGGAAAAACTGATTTCTTCACCCCGGCCGAACATGTTGGGAGGGGAGGGAACGGCAATGGTAACTCCTCTTTTTGAAAAGGGTGAATATAGGGGCCATGCACGGCTGATGTCGGTACTTACGCTGGAACCAGGCTGTACAGTCGGTGAACATAAACACGAGGGAGAAGAAGAATTTGTCTATATTCTTTCCGGAAACGCCATTTACTATGACAATGGTGTGCAAAAGGAGATGAAAGCCGGCGACACAGCAATTACGATTTCAGGTCAGACTCACCGTATTGACAATAAAGGGACAGAATCGCTTAAGTATCTGGCGATGGTCCTGACCTATGACGAGGCTTGAGAAAGGGCGGGAGTATGAAGCATATTATTACCATAACTATGGGCGATGCGGCGGGGATCGGCCCGGAAATTGCGGTCAAGGCTCTTTCCGACAAGAAGGTTTATGACAGCTGCATCCCGGTCGTGATCGGGGACAGGATCCCCCTGGAGGAGGCCCTGGGGTATACAAACAGCGCTTTAAAGCTCCGGGAGATCAAAGCGCCGGAGGAAGCAGCAGGAGAATTTGGAACCATCGACTTTATCAACCTGAACCTTTTGAAGAAAGGAGACTGGACTTACAAAACCGTATGCAAAAGCTCAGGTGAGGCATCTTTTCAGTACGTTTTAAAAGGCATTGAACTCGCCATGGAGGGGAGAAGCCACGCGGTGGTGACCGGACCGATAAATAAAGAAGCCATTAACTTGGCAGGCCATCATTATTCCGGCCATACGGAGATTTTTGCGGAATATACCGGTACGGGTACCTACGGCATGCTGCTGACCTCTAAAAAACTGCGGGTGATTCATGTGACGACACATATTTCTATGAGGGATGCCTGTGATATGATCCGGGAGCACCCGGAAAAGGTGGAGCATGCAATTTATCTGGCGAAGGACGCCATGGAGCAGCTTGGAATCGAGCAGCCGCGGATCGCGGTCGCCGGATTAAACGCTCACAGTTCAGAGAATGGACTTTTTGGCGATGAGGAGGAAAAGTCCATTATTCCGGCCATTGAAAAGTGCCGGAAGGAGGGGATCCGCGCAGACGGTCCTGTGCCGCCGGATACGGTGTTTGTAAAGGCCATGGCCGGCCAGTATGATGTAGTGGTGGCGATGTACCATGACCAGGGTCATATCCCTCTTAAGCTGTCCGGTTTTCAGATGGACTACGAGAACAATCGCTATACGGCCATGTCGGGAGTCAATTCCACCATTGGGCTTCCCATCATAAGGACTTCTGTCGATCACGGGACAGCCTTTGGAAAAGCGGGCGAAGGGCGCGCCAATGAAGAAAGCCTGGTGGAAGCCATCGCGGTCGCCGTACAGATGGCAAATAAAAGATTCCCATTGACAGAATGAAGGGTGTAGTATTAACCGCTGTTTTATAGGCTTGATATTTTGTTTACTGCAGAGCGCTCCGGCTTAAGCCGGAGCGCTCTGAGATGTTCGGGGGTGTATGTTGAAAAGAGATATTATTTTAATTTCGTTGCTGTTGCTTTGATAAAAAGGTATACTAAAATATAGAAGTGAGCACAGATTACATAGATGTATTGCGATAAAAGATAATAACTATACACGCAGATGAAGGAGCAGCGATATGAAACATATTTGTGAATTACGGAGTGGATTAGAAACTGCATTTTTAAACCAGAACATCAATTCTAATCTTGCTTATCGTCCGGAGTTTGTGTCGAATGATTACAGGCAAGGGAAGAGAGTAATATCTTCTATTGAACAAGAGCTTCGTGATTGCGAAGAATTCTTTATTAGCGTCGCGTTTATTACTCTGGGCGGAATAACTCCTTTGTTACAGATATTCAAAGAACTGAATCTAAAAGGAATTAAAGGAAAAATTCTTACAACGGATTATTTGGCCTTTAATGACCCAGCGGCTCTGGATAAACTAAGTTCCTTGCCTAATATAGAATTGAAAATGTTTTGCTGCAATGAAGATAAGGATGGCTTCCATACAAAAGGATATATTTTCAAAAAGGAAGAAATATATCGAATAATTGTTGGAAGTGCCAATATGACCGCAGGTGCTCTGAAAATAAATCGTGAGTGGAATACAAAGCTTGTTGGGTATGAGTCGGGAGAAGTGATAGGCGATATTCTGCGGGAGTTCCATTTATTATGGAATGACCAGCACTGCTTGGGTTATGATGATTTTATTGAAAGCTATCGTATTAGATATGAATTGATCAAAAAGCAGAAAAAGATCGCAATGGAGGCATTTCCTGTTTCTCTCGAGCAATATAAGTTGCAGCCCAATGCTATGCAGATTGCATTTGTGAAAAATATTAAAGAGTTGATTGATAAAAAAGAGCATAAAGCACTTCTGATATCTGCCACAGGAACTGGTAAGACTTATGCTTCGGCTTTTGCATTACGGGAAATGAATCCGAGAAAGGTATTGTTTCTTGTACATAGAGAACAAATTGCAAAACAAGCTTTGGACAGCTATCATAGAGTATTTGGTGACCGACGTATTAATGGTTCTGCCTATAGATACGCACTACTTTCCGGAAATACTTCTGGAAATATTAAAAATATAAAGGAATCAGATTTGATTTTTGCAACTATGCAGATGATGAGTAAAGACAATATACTAAATGAGTTTCCCAAAGATGCATTTTCCGTCATCTGCTTAGATGAAGCGCATCATTCTGGAGCGGGCAGTTATCAAAAAATCATGAATTATTTTCAACCAGATTTTTGGCTGGGTATGACAGCAAGTCCAGAAACTAAACGGTTTGATGTTTATGAAATATTTGATCATAACATTGCATATGAAATACGATTGCAGCAAGCGTTGGAGGAAGACCTGCTTTGTCCATTCCATTATTTTGGCATTACAGATTTAAGCATTGATGGAGAGATTATCGGAGATGAGGATTCCTTTGCCGGACTTCGCAGCTTTAACCGTTTGGTAAGTGACGACAGAGTAAATTATATAATCGAACAAGCACAGTATTATGGCTATAGCGGAGAACGTGTTAAAGGTTTGATTTTTTGCAGCCGTAGAGAAGAGGCAAAGGTGCTTTCTCAAAAATTTAATGAGCGAGGATTTCGAACGGAGGTTTTGACTGGAGAAGATAATGAGGCAAGAAGAGAAAATGTTATAGAACGTCTTGTGCAGAGTGTTACAAAAGAAATGATGCCAACGTCTGATTATTTGGACTACATATTTACAGTGGATATTTTTTCAGAAGGTGTTGATATACCTGAAGTTAATCAAGTTATTATGCTTCGGCCCACGCAATCTGCGATCGTGTTTGTACAGCAGCTGGGAAGAGGGCTTAGAAAGGCAAAAAACAAAGACTTTGTTGTCATTTTGGATTTTATCGGCAATTATAAAAACAATTTCTTGATTCCGATTGCTCTTTCTGGTGACCGCAGCTATAACAAAGATAATATTCGAAAATATGTTATGGAAGGAGATCGAGTGATTCCAGGTGTATCGACGATACACTTTGATGAAATCAGCCGTAAACAAATATTTTCTGCGATAGATTCCGCAAATTTCAGCGATATAAAACTGATAAAAGAAAATTATACTTATTTGAAATATAAGCTAGGAAAAATTCCTGCTCTAAAAGATTTTGATAAATATGGAGAGATGGATATATGCCGTGTTTTTGATAATAACAGCCTTGGTTCATATTATAGGTTTTTGGTAAAATATGAAAAAGAGTATACCATACGTTTATCGGAAAAAGAAGAAAGAATAGTAGAATTTATATCAAAAAAGTTGGCATCAGGTAAACGGATTTATGAATTGGAATTGCTGAGGCGTCTTTTAAAATATCAACATGGAATCCTAGGGTTATTAGAAAAGAGTCTTCGGAAAGACTATGGAATCGGCATGGACAGAAGTATTCAAAAAAATGTTATAAATATCATGACTAATGAATTTTCAACCGGTTCCGGCAAAAAGACATATGCATCTTGTATATTTATTAAGAAAGAAGGGTCAGAGTATGGGATTTCTGATAGCTTTAGTGAAATGCTGAGAAATCAAGATTTTTATGATATTGTTGAGGAATTAGTTGATTTTGGTATCTCCAGATATAATAGGAATTTTAGCAAGAAGTATCAGGATACGGATTTTGTATTGTATCAAAAATATACATACGAGGATGTATGCCGTATTCTGAATTGGGAAAGTAATGAAGTACCTTTAAACATTGGAGGATATAAATATGATAAAAAGACTAAGACATTTCCGGTATTTATAAATTATGATAAATCAGATGACATCAGTGAAAGTACAAAATATGAAGATCATTTTATAAATGCGAATACATTAATTGGCATATCTAAATCCGGCAGAACAATGGATTCAGATGACGTGCAAAACTTATTGCATGCAAAAGATAGGGGGATTGATGTACATTTGTTTGTCCGGAAAAACAAGGATGATAAGATTTCGAAGGAATTCTATTATCTAGGACGTATGTATGCATCTGGAAATGCTGAAGAGGTTTGCATGATTAATACAACAAAAACAGCAGTTGAAATTGAATGGACGTTGGACACTCCGGTGAGAGACGATATTTACCAATATATTATTGGATAGAAGACATTTAGGGGAAGGAACAGACTATGAAGACAGTAAAAGTGGTAGCGGCAGTCATACAGGATAATAAAAAGATATTTGCAACTCAAAGAGGCTATGGTGATTTTAAAGATGGATGGGAGTTTCCGGGAGGCAAGGTCGAGATAGGAGAGACGCCAGAATGTGCACTGGTCCGGGAAATTCAAGAAGAGCTTGATACAAAAATTTCAGTAGGAAAAAAAATAGATTGTGTTGAATATGATTATCCGACGTTTCATTTGTCAATGGAATGTTATTGGGCTGAAATTATTTCTGGTGATTTAGTATTAAAGGAACACGAAGCTTCAAGGTGGCTTTCAAAAGAGGAATTGAATAGTGTGAATTGGCTGCCGGCAGATCTTGAACTGATTGAGAAAATAAAAGAAAAGATGTAGTGTGATGATAGATTCTCTTTTGTGATATGGGACAGATATGAACTGGCTATTAAAAATTGTGATTGAAGATTTAATTACAAAAGTTTATGGCAAAGCTGAGGAAAAATCATATGGGAATATTTGATAAATACAAGGAACCAGTATTTTTAAAGGAGTCTAGCAATGCGGCTGAAGAAATCGAGCTGTTACAGTCTTTGCTGGAAAAGGCTCCAGAAGATATACAAAAACAAATACAACAAGATATACGATGCCTGCAGGCCGGAAAAGCAGGAGAGGATCGCATTGCATTTGAACTTAAGAACAGCCATATGCCGATGTTTATTTTGCATGATCTATATCTTGTACATGGAGAATACACGGCACAGATTGATTATTTGATCATTACTCGTAAGAGATGTTTTGTTCTTGAATGTAAGAATTTATATGGTGATATCGAAGTGAATTCTGCTGGGGATTTTATTCGTACGATGAAATATGGCAATCGATATGTAAAAGAGGGAATTTACTCGCCAATCACACAGAATCAGCGCCATATGGAAGTAATCAAGGCAGTTCGAGGTGAATCAAAAAGCAATATCGTCACAAAGACCCTATTTGAAAGGTACTTCGAGCAAAACTACCGCAGCGTGGTTGTATTGGCGAATCCACAGACGGTTCTCAATTCACGGTATGCCAAAAAAGAAGTGAAGGACAAGATCATTCGCGCCGATCAACTTATTACATATATTAAGCGAGTTAATAATGAACGTGGCGCTGAAGATAACGGCGAAAAACACATGGAAGAAATTGCTAGATGGTTTCTGGGAAAACATCAGGAGAATCCAAAGAATTATTTTGCGAAGTATGAAAGTCTGGTCAATGTTGAACAATCAGATAATAAAGTTGAAGCTGTAACAGAAGAACCAGCAGAAGTAATTCCAGAGAATACTGTGGTTACAAAAGGAACTGACTCAGACAATACGATTATATGCCCCAGATGCGGCGCACATATGGTAAAAAGAAAAGCTACAAAAGGAGCAAATGCAGGAAATGAGTTTTATGGTTGCTCCAGATATCCAAAGTGCAGAGGGATTGTAAATATAAAGTAGTAAACTTTGAGTGGTAAAACATGCTGACTTATACTGGCTTTTGCTAAAACAGAAAAATATACAAGGTTGTAAAAAGCCCATGAAATCAAGGAAAATCAAAGATATAAGGAGTTAAGCGAACATGATAAAAATACGATTCGTCTGCCACGGCAGTATCTTGAAAAGTCCCGAAAAAGCCTGTAAAATCAATGGTTCTGTGGCAGATAAAGGCGTTTACTACACCACTACTACACCATTTTTGAAAGAACCTTGATGTGACGAGTTTTAATAGACGAAAATGCAAGCGGCGGTATTCCTAAGCAGGAGTGCCGCTGCTTGCCGTATACAGCGAATGTGCATCAGAGCAAACGCTCTTGGTTAGTAAAGAAGCAACGTACAACAAAGAACAGTTGTCTGCTATTCCATCATTTTGTTATATGATATAATCAAATTGTTTTTAGAAATGGAGGTATACAATGAAAAATGGATATTTTCAAATCGGAGAAGTCAGTCAGATAACAGGGTTATCAAAAGATACGCTCCACTTTTATGAAAAAGCAGGTATACTTGTACCGGATTATATTGATTCTAAAAATCAATATAGGTATTATTCACGCTGGAATTTGTGGCAAATAGATATTATCTCAACTTGTCGTAAACTAAGCATTCCACTGGAAAAAGTAAAGCAAATTTTGTCTTTCAGGGACAATGAAAAAATAGTCAATCTTCTAATGGAGTACAGAGACGAAGCATTGCGGCTAAGTGCATATTATCAGCAGGTGGCAAATGACATTTTATGGTATAGCAAAGAAAACCAGAATATTTTACAGCAAAAGCAACATGGTATGGTTAATAAAAAAATATTTGGCGAGGAAACGGTTATTGTTGGAAGCATGAAACGCGATACAAAGTCATATCATGCAAATTTACAGGAAGTTGTAAAAGAAGAATTGTATCAGTTACCGTCAATCAGGAAAAAGTATGGCTACGTTCTGAATTTACAGGAAATTGACAACAAACAGTTTGTGAAAGAACGGGAATACTTAAAAATCGAAAACAGCGATTACCAAAATATTCCGCCGGAAAATTTGTTTACACTTCCTGCTGGAGCATATGCCGTGTTCATTCTTCATATCAAGAATGAAACGGCAGACTTTTCCCCACTATTAAACTGGTTGCGGGAAAATAAAGCGGAAGTAGATATAATCTTTGCGGAAGAAGTAGGATTGCAGCTTTTTGATTATCTTCCGGATTATTATTGTGAAATTAAGGCGCACTTAAAAAGCGAATAAAAAATGCTTGACCGTGTAGTAACTCCATGCTCTATCATATTACGGAAAGGATGTGAGGAACATGGAAGATACACCTATCGTCAAGTTGTTATGGAAGTTATCACCGCCGGTTATGCTGGCGCTCTTAATACAATCAGTTTATAACATCGTTGACAGCTATTTTGTTTCCCGGTATTCAGAAGCCGGATTGACCGCCCTCTCTATTATTTTCCCAATCCAGCTTTTAATGACCGCTCTTGCAACTGGAACCGGAACAGGTATTAACATTCTAATTTCAAGAATGGACGGAACGGGAGAAACAAAATCACAGACGGACTTTGTAAAAAGTGGATTGTTTTTAGGGCTTTTGAACTATTTGATTTTTGCTTTCTTGGGATTGCTTTTCATCAAAAGTTATTATTCTGTTTCATCAGACCAAACACTTGTACAAGAACAGGGAATCCAATATGCACAAATTGTTTTTGTAGGCTCTTTCGGGTTATTTATCGAATCAAATTGCACAAAAATTTTGCAGGCTAAGGGAAACATGGTCACCCCTATGATTGCCCAAGTGACAGGCGCAGTTATCAATGTAATCTTTGACCCTATTCTGATTTTTGGTATGTTCGGTATGCCGGAGTTAGGCGTTGCGGGAGCCGCCATTGCAACAATCGCAGGGCAGATTGTTGCAATGATGATTACCTTCGCTGCGGTTTGCCAGATTTACCATTTTCAGGGGAAAGTACAAGTCCAAAACTGTATTCAGATTTACCGGGCGGGAATCCCATCTATTATCATGCAGTCCTTATACACACTTTATATTGCGGGTTTGAATTTGATGCTGAAACTATTTACAGAGGACGCTGTCACCGTTCTGGGCATCTATTACAAATTGCAGACATTTTTCTTTATTCCCTTAATGGGGTTACAACAAGTGATTTTGCCAATTATCAGTTTTAACTATGGAGCTGGAAGAAAAGAAAGAGTGCGTGATACATTAAAATATTCAACACTTTTTTCCTGTGGAATTATGTTTGTTGCTGTTGTGATTTTTATGGCAATTCCGGAGCGGCTACTGTCCATATTTTCTGACCGTGATTCCATTATCCATATAGGGTGTCCTGCTTTGAGAATCATATCTGGAAGTTTTATCCCGGCAGGTTTGGTAATGATGTTTACTGTCTATTTTCAAGGAATTGACCGTGGAAAAGCAAGTATTTTCATTACGGTTCTCAGGCAAATAGTATTATTGGTTCCCCTTGCGTGGATTTTCCATTATGCAGGTTTGCGTTATGTATGGTTTACTTTTGTGGTAACGGAGCTAATTGCAACGATTGCGAGTTTGATTCTTTATAAAAAAAACAAAGCCAGCCGAGCCAGTCAACGATCAAGATGAACGGCACATAAGTATTGCCGTTGACAGTTTCGCCTGGTTCGCAAATGGATAATCATGAGGAGATGGTATAAATGGGAAATTAGCTGTATTTGACATATCTGAATCCGGTAGACAGATTGGAGAAAAGTTACTACTTCTGCTTGATGAAAGGCAACGGAAAGAACTTGCACAGTATCTTCTTGAAAGTCCAGAGAAAATAAAAGTTGAAACCATGTGTTCCGGCTTAAAGCATAGATGGCAACAACAACTTCCGCTCACAGAGTTTCGTGAGGGTTATTTATACATCTGTCTGGAATACAGGCGTGTAATAGTCCATGAGCAGGAAATCGCCCTGACTGTAAAAGAGTTCGACATCCTGCTCCTGCTCATTATGAATCCCGGACGGGTATTTACTTATGAACTTATCATGGAGTTGGTCTGGAATGAGGATTATACCTACTATTCCCGGAAAGCCATCAATAACCATGTATGCAATCTGCGAAAAAAGTTAAAGACAGAACCGGGCGATCCTGATTATATTAAAAGCGTTACCGGCATCGGATATAAATTTGCACTGCCATAAAGCTGACGAACATTCTTCAATAATCCGTCAGCTCCACAATTACATTACTCTGCTGATACAGCCAGTCCGTAAACTCTTTTGGGCTGGCTGTTCCTGTTTTCACAGCCTTTTTTCTCTGCAACGCTTCTTTCTTGAAATCAGCAAAGGCAGCCTGTATTCTTTCCAGACGGTCAGCCGGAAAACCGGTGGTATTCTTTGCCCGGTTTATTTTGTTGCGCCAGTTCTGACATTCATTTTTATAAAGCAAATCATAGTTATTTTCTCTGGCTCTTTCGTCAAACTCCCGCTTGTTTTGAAGTGCCTGCGCCTTGCGGCACTTGTCGCTGCACAGCTCATACCGCTGGCTCTTTGCCAGAAAATATTTCCCGCAGACCTTGCACTGTCGGAAGCACAGCCCCCAGTCATTTAGCCGGTTCAGATAGTAGGTAATAAGCGGATAAAGGGACGCATAGGCAGACACACATTCCTCTGTGCGCCGGTTGTCCGGAAACCAAAGGTCAAGCCGGGTATCTTCGGACGGTGCGCCTTTGAAATAAAGACTGCCAGCTTGAAAGCGTTTCGGTTTTCCTGTCTCCTTATCAAAACTCATGGCTCTGTCATGGAATGCCCCTGTCAGACTGCTCATTTTGTCCATGAAGCGGTCACAGGCAGCATTGCGGTCACGGGGTTCTCTGGCAAGCAGATAGCTGTTCCAGATACGGAACGCCACATACATTTTCAAAGGGTCATTGCTAAGATATTTCTTCCAGAGAAATTCACTTGCCGCCTGTTCCAGCTCCGGCTGTTTCCACCGGTTGGAGTGGAGAGCTTGCCGCAGCGGAGAAAGCCCATATAAGTTCCATTCCCTGTCCGTGTCCTGCTCAAAATTTATCAGAAAAGTTCCCAGCGGGCGTGTCACATCACAAAGCACCTCTGCATATTTGCTCCCGTCCAGCCGGAAGCGAATCTGCTGTTCTTCCCCAATCAAAATCCGCTCTTTCATTTTCTTTCTGTCCAGCGTCAGGACAAACAAAATCCGCTCAAAACACGGTTCATGCCGCACAAACTTGTTTTCCATTCCTATCCCCTGCCTTTTCTTATGGTAATTATATAATTCAATCATATCCGTTACACTCATGGTATCGCAGAAGTATTGTTTTGTCAAGGACAGTCCGTTATGATGATTGCGGTTGGTAATTTCGTGCCACGCAGTATCTTGACAAGTGCATGACCGTCCAAAAGGGATATGACCGGCAGGAGAAGTGGGCTAAACGGGGGTCCCCGCAAATCATAGATTTGTGGGGGAAGGAGGAGCAGCGGCGTGAGTGAGTTTTCGCATATATGCGGAAACGAACGATACAAAGCTTGCGACGACGTGCGCACCAATGCCGGGAAACGCCGCAGGAATGGGGCAGGATAACGGCTTTTGGGGAGAACGGCAACAGGAAGCATTTTAACTTATTTGATTTATGGGAGGAACAGAATGAACGATAAAAAGAGATTGAGCAGCTATGATGATTTACCGCTGGTTCTGGATGTGGCAGACATCCAGCGGATTATGGGAATTTCAAGAGTGAGCGCTTATGAGCTGGTACACACACCCGGCTTTCCGGCGTTCCGCAGGGGCAGACTTATCAAGGTCAGTAAGATTGCTTTCTTTGAATGGATGGCAAAAGGCTTCGAAACCGTACCGGGAAGCAACAAATAAAGGGAAAGTATCATTCCCTATCTGCAATACTGCCGCCTTTCTCAAAGGCGCATACAGAGGGAAAAAACCTTGAAAATGATACCGAAACGCTACACTAAAACCGACTATCTGCGTACAGCGGATAGAAACGGAGAAAGGAGCCGGTTATGGCGAGAATGAGCAACAAGCGGCGGCTGGAATGGTCTTTCTTCTTAAATGACCGCAGCCGTATCACTTACAACGAACTGTGCCGGAAATGCCAGCACCAATGTAAGCAGAGCTTCCGGGCGGTTGTGGTTGACTGCCCGAAGTATCTTTCCAAACGTTCAGCTAGAAAGGCAGACCGGGAAAAGGATTGATTTTTTTCAGGGGAAGCCCGGAAACGGGCAGGCTTTTCGTGGGCGCAGCGCAGGAAGCCTAAAATCCCTTAAAACTTAAGGGCGCACTTCTATACAGATCTTTCAGACCCGTATCGTGCGTCCTGCGGAGCTGCTTCTCTGACCGCCAGCTTTTGCAGTCAGAGGAAGTCTGCGTTCGCTTCGCTCCGACAAGGGGGCTACACCCACCTTGCGCCGCTAAAGCGGCTATCCCCTGTGTACCCGCCGAAAAGAGAAATCCGCTTTGCGTCTTTCACTTTTCATCGGGTTTTATAGAAGTACCGACATACTGACCGTCTGCGGATGGTCTTTCTTTATCTGAAAGAAAGGATGTGAGAACATGGGAAAATCTTTAGAACAGTTAAAAAGAAAATATGAAAAAACCACCGCTCTGCTGGAACAGGAAAAACGGAAAATGCAGCGTCTGAAAAACCGGCAGGCGTATCTGGAAAGCGGCTCCCGAAAACAGCGGACACACCGGCTGATTACCCACAGGGCAGCCATTGAGAGCATTGTGCCGCAGACAAAGGAGCTGACCGAAACAGAATTTTATTCCCTGATGGATAATCTTCTGAACCTACCGCAATCGGTGCAGCTCATTCAATCCGCTATGGAGAGCCACAGCCGAAGTACAGCGCAGGAGAAAGGCGGTGACTAAGAATAGCACTGTATCATTTTTCAATCGACCAGATAAAACGCAGTGCCGGTCAGAGTGCCATTGCCAGCGCAGCCTACCGAGCCGGAGAGCGTCTTTTCAGCAGCTACTATGGAGAGGTCAGCGACTACACGAAAAAAGGCGGTGTGATTGCTTCGGAAATCATGCTGCCGCCCCATGCCCCGGAAGCATATCTTGACCGGGCAGCCCTCTGGAACGCCGTGGAGAAATGCGAGAAGCACCCCAAAGCCCAGCTTGCCTATTCCTTTGACATTGCCATGCAGAATGAATTGACGCTGGAAGAAAATATGGAGCTGGCGAGGAAATTTGTGCAGGAGCAGTTTGTGGCAAAGGGTATGATTGCCGACCTTGCCTTTCACACCCCGGACAAGGAAAAGGGCGGTATCCCCAACCCGCATTTTCATGTAATGACAACTATGCGCCCCTTGAATCCCGATGGTACATGGGGACAGAAACAGCGGCGGGAATATATCCTTGATGAAGATGGAAAACGTGTCCGGGATAAAAACGGCGATTATGTGTTTAACGCTGTCCATACCACCGACTGGCACGAGCCGGAAACGCTGGAACGCTGGCGGGAAGCATGGAGCATGTTATGCAATGGGAAGTTTGAAGAAAAGGGGCTGGATGTACGTATCGACCACCGCTCCTATGTGCGGCAGGGGGTTGACCTGATACCTACTGTCCATGAGGGAGCCAACGTCCGGCAGATGGAAGCAAAAGGCATCCGCACCGAGAAAGGGGAACTGAACCGCTGGATTAAAGCCACCAACCGGCTCATGCAGGATGTACGCAAGAAAATCAAAGCCCTGTTCGGCTGGATGGCAGAAGTAAAAGAAGAACTTTCCAAACCCCAGACACCCAGCCTTGCCGACCTGCTGATCGCTTACTATGATGAACGAAATACCGGGGCATGGAGCAATAAAGCCAGAACCGGCAACTTAAAACAGTTTGCGGAAGCAGTCAATTACCTGACGGAAAACAAGCTGTTCACGCTGGAAGATTTGCAGGAACGCCTTTCCTCTGTCAGCGGGGAATTTGAAACGCTGGGCGGCTCTATGAAAGAGAAGTCTGCCCGGATGAAAGAATTAGAGGAATTGATACGGCAGGGCGAGAATTACCAGCGTCTAAAGCCGGTTCATACGGAACTAAATACTATCAAGTTCAAGAAGCAGAGGGAGAAATTTGAAGAAGCCCACGGCGCAGATTTGCGGCTGTTTTATGCTGCCCGCCGCATTCTGAAAGAAAAGCTGGACGGAGAACCCATTGCCCTGAAAGCATGGAAACAGGAATATGCACAATTAAAAACAGAGTATGCCGAACTGTCCCCGCAGCACAAGCCGCTCCGTGAAGAAGTCATACGGCTCCGGCAGGTGCAAAATGCCGTAGACACCGCACTGCGTCACAAAGAACAGCCAAAGGACATACAGCGAAAGAAACAAGATATGGAATTATGATTTTGGAGGTGAGACGATTTTGTATTATTCGCAGGAACAGATAGACCGGGCAAATCAGACCAACATGGAAGATTTCTTACGGTCACAGGGGGAAACCCTCATACGCAGCGGAAAAGAATACCGCTGGAAATGCCATGACAGCCTGACGGTGCGGGGAAATAAATGGTTCCGGCACAGCCGGAGCAGGGGCGGCTACCCGGTGGATTTTGTGATGGAGTTTTACGGCAAGTCCTTCTCGGAAGCGGTGCAGCTGCTGACCGGCGAAGCAGGCGCAGGCAAGCCGGACGCTTGCCCCGCCCCATCGCCTGACTTCCGGCTTCCATTGCACAATGCCACCAACACAAAAGCGATAACATATCTGACAGAGGAACGAAAGATTGACCGGGGCATTGTCGATACCTTTATCGCTGCCGGGGATATTTACGAGGACACCCGCCACAATGTGGTTTTTGTAGGACGGGGCAGCGGAACGCAGAACGCACCCGGTATTCCCAGATACGCCCACTGCCGGGGAACATCCGATAAATTCCGTCAAGACATGAGCGGTTCGGATAAAGCCTGTAATTTCAGTTATCAAGGAGACAGCGACCAGCTCTTTATCTTTGAAGCTCCCATTGATATGCTGTCCTTTATCTGCCTTTATCCCAAAGACTGGACAAAACGCAGCTACCTTTCGCTGGGCGGTGTGGCAGGGAAAGCATTGACGCATTTCCTTTCTGAACGCCCGGACATCCGCAGGATATTTCTGTGTCTGGATAACGACAACGCTGGGAACGAGGGCTGCACCCGCCTTTTTTCTGAACTGCCGGAGGGCTTGACCGTCCTGCGACTGCTTCCGGCTATGAAAGACTGGAATGAAGTGTTGCAGCACAGAGAAGAAATAGCAAACCGCAAATATATAGCGGAAACAATCACGCTGAAAGAACCGGCAGCGGAGCCGCCCGTCCCCATGATACGCATGAGCGAGGTGCAGGAGGTGGCGGTGGAATGGCTGTGGGAGCCGTACCTGCCTTTTGGGAAGCTGACGATTTTACAGGGCAACCCCGGCGAGGGCAAGACCTATTTCGCCATGCAGCTTGCGGCTGCCTGTACCAACCGCCGTCCTCTCCCCAACATGGAACCGCTGGAGCCTTTCAACGTGATTTACCAGACCGCCGAGGACGGGCTGGGCGATACCGTAAAGCCCCGTCTTTTGAAAGCTGGCGCAGACCTTGACCGGGTGATGGTCATTGACGATGGCGATAAACCGCTGACGCTTTCTGATAAAAGGCTTGAGAGGGCTATCAGGGAGAATCATGCAAGACTGCTGATTATCGACCCGGTGCAGGCGTTTTTAGGGGCTGATGTGGATATGAACCGGGCAAATGAGGTACGCCCCATTTTCCGAAAGCTGGGAGAAATCGCACAGGAAACAGGCTGTGCCATTATCCTCATCGGACATCTGAACAAAGCCGCCGGAAGCCAAAGTACCTACCGAGGGTTAGGCTCCATTGACATCACAGCAGTTGTCCGCAGCCTGCTTTTTATCGGCAAAGTAAAGAATGACCCTACCACAAGGGTGCTGATACAGGAGAAAAGCTCCCTTGCCCCGCCGGGGAAGTCGCTGGCGTTTTCTTTGGGGGACGGCAATGGTTTTCAATGGATAGGCGAATACGATATGACCGCCGATGAGCTGCTTGCCGGTGTGGAGCATACGGAAACCAAAGCGGAACAGGCGGAAAAGCTGATACTTGACCTGCTGGCAGACGGAAAGCAGATGTTAAGTGCAGACATAGACAAAGCAGCAGCCCAGCGTGGCATTTCTGCCCGGACAGTCCGTACCGCAAAGCAGAGTTTGGGAAACAAACTGATTTCCGAGCGGAGCGGCACACAATGGCTGCTGTCTCTGAAAGCCTAATGAAGTGGAAAAGAAAATCCAAGTGGCAGGATTTTTATAGATTGCCAGTATTGCCACTTCGCCACTTGAACCGAATACACAACGATTTTTTCATTCCGGCAGGGCTGCTCCCGTCGGATAAACTAATTTATGGAGGTAACTGCCTATGAAGGAAATTCCCATTTGGGAAAAAAGTAATTTAACGCTGGAAGAAGCTGCGGCTTATTCTGGTGTGGGAATCAATAAGCTAAGAGATATAACCAATGATGATAACTGCAAGTTTGTCTTGTGGGTTGGGAATAAGAGATTGATTAAGCGACGCCTGTTCGACCAGTACATTGAGCAGGCGTATTCGATTTAATGCTATCTAATGCAAATAAGTGATGTAAAAGGCAGCCCTGATGTGATACAATGAACGTGTCATATCAAGGCTCTTTCCATCACGGAAAGGAGTTTGACAATGTCCGAAAAACGCAAAGACAATAAAGGACGAATCCTGCGGACAGGAGAGAGCCAGAGAAAAGACCTGATTTATCAATATCGGTACACAGATATTCGAGGAAAGCGGCAGACAGTTTATTCCTCTGACCTGAAAGAACTTCGGGAAAAGGAAAAAGAAATTCAGAAGCAGCTTGACGAGGGTATTGATTATGCGGCAGGTAAGGTAACCGTAATAGCACTTTTGGAACGCTATATCAGTTTGAAACAAGGTGTTCGTTACAACACCAAAGTAGGATACAATTTTGTATTGAATCTGGTTAAGAAAGAAGATTTTGGAAACCAACAGATAAGGGATATTAAGGTATCGGATGCCCAGCAGTGGGTGATGAAGCTCCACCAAGACGGCAAAGGCTACAGCACTCTTACAAGCGTCAGGGGCGTTGTCAAACCGGCATTCCAGATGTCATATAATGAAGATGTTATCCGAAGGAATCCCT
Organism: Qiania dongpingensis; assembly: GCF_014337195.1. Classification (NCBI taxonomy): domain Bacteria; kingdom Bacillati; phylum Bacillota; class Clostridia; order Lachnospirales; family Lachnospiraceae; genus Qiania; species Qiania dongpingensis. The sequence continues at coordinate 1,078,825 of NZ_CP060634.1, read as the reverse complement.
TTGATTTCAAACTGACAGATGTTGTTCCAAATGATTCACAAAAACGTATTGCTATGACTGACGAGCAGCAGAAATTGTGGATGGATTTTATCCGGGAGGATAAGACCTACTGCAAATATTTTGATGAATTTGTTGTTCTGTTACAAACGGGAATGCGTGTCAGTGAATTTTGCGGATTGACAAAAAGCGATTTGGATTTTGAAAAGAGAAGAATCCGGGTTGACCATCAGTTAGTCCGTGAGCGTGGCGGGAAATATTATGTGGAGAAAACCAAAACCGAAAGCGGCTGCCGGTTTATCCCTATGACGGATGAAGTGTACCAGAGCTTGTTAAACATTCTTGCAAACCGCAGAAAAGTGAAAACGGAAATGATTGTGGATGGGTATAGCAAGTTCATTCTGATTGATAAAGACGAGCATCCAAAGGTTGCGCTGCATATCGAGAATGAAATGCGCTGGGCGATGAAGAAATACAAGAAGCTCCATATAGAGCAGCCTTTACCGAATATCACCCCTCACGGTTTCCGACATACGTTCTGTACGAATATGGCAAATGCCGGTATGGATGTGAAAACACTGCAATATCTGATGGGACATTCAGATGTGGGAGTTACACTGAACATTTATACCCATGCAAGCTATGACCGAGCTGCCGAGCAGATGGCGAAAATCGTAGACTTCAAGCAGGCTGACAAGCCGGAGCAGAGGAGAAAATCAGGTTGATTGTACACCAGTTTACTACACCACTTACTACACCATTTGCCCGGTAATTTACGCAGATTTATGTAGATATGCGTAGAGAGAGGCAAAAACAGAAAATCAAGAAAACGCCGGAAAGCCGGCAATTATAGGCATTTGAAGGCTTATGAAGGGATATAATCAAGATGATAAAAATACTATTTATTTGCCACGGCAATATTTGCCGTTCTCCTATGGCAGAATATATTTTAAAGGATATGGTTAGGAAGCGCGGCCTCGAGGATTGTTTTGTGATTGAATCTGCAGCAACCAGTTATGAAGAGATTGGGAATCCGGTGCACAGGGGGACCCGTAACAAGCTCAGGGCCTGCGGCATCCCTGTGGGAGACCACCGGGCAGTCCGGATGGAGAGAACGGATTATGATAAGTACGATTATCTGATCGGTATGGAACAAAGGAATATTTCAAACATGTACCGGATCCTCGGCATGAGGCCGGAAGAGGACACAGAACATAAGGTGAGGCGTCTTTTGGATTTTGGAAGCAGGCCGAGAGACATTGCCGATCCCTGGTATACGGGTAATTTCGACCTGACCTACGAAGATATCCTGGAAGGCTGCGAAGCATTCCTGAAATATGTGTTGAAGAAAAATTAAGAAAATTGTAAGAAAAACATGGGATTCCAAACCGGAAAAGCTCAGTGAAAACAAGGTTCCGGCACTGTAAAAAATAACAGTGCATGGAATCTTTCTTTTTTGGGAAAATAACAGTAAGAAACAAAGGAAAATTTAAAGGAAAATTTAAACCTTTAGACACAAATTAGACACAGGTTTTTCTGTATACTGGTGCAAGTAGTAATGAAAGTGTTATTGAAAGAATATTGTGTTTTTGACGGGATGAGAGTATAACGGGAAAAAATCGAGAGGAAATGACGTGTTATGACCATATGGATTCGAAATTTTAATTTTCTGATCTTATTGCTTTTCAGCGTCTGTTATTTATATCAGATAGTGTTTGTTTTTATTCGACTGTTTTCCAAAAGGAAGCACTATGATGCGGATAAGCTCCATAAATTTGCGGTGGTGATTTCCGCCAGAAATGAGGGGACGGTCATAGGAGAGCTGCTGGACAGTATCCATAGGCAGAATTACCCCTCGAATTTGATAGACATTTATGTGGTAGCGGATAACTGCACAGACGATACGGCGCGGGTGGCCAGGGAGCACCGCGCGATTGTTTACGAGCGTTTTGACCATATTCAAGTGGGAAAAGGGTATGCGCTTAATTATTTGTTTTCTAAGATCGATACAAAGGTAGGCCTGGAGGCTTATGACGGATATATGGTCTTTGACGCGGACAATGTTCTGGACGAGAATTATGTGGCAGAGATGAATAAGGTGTTTGGAAGCGGTTATTCGGTGGTCACCAGCTATCGGAATTCGAAGAATTACGGTTCCAATTGGATCTCGGCCGGCTATGCTCTGTGGTTTTTGAGGGAATCCAAATATCTGAACGGCGCGAGGATGCAGTGCGGGACCAGCTGTGCCATATCGGGTACGGGCTTCCTGGTATCCAACGAAATCATCCGTGAAAACAATGGATGGAAGCATCATCTTCTCACTGAAGATATTGAGTTTTCCACCGACAGTATCATCCAGGGCCGGATCATCGGGTATTGTGAAGACGCCATTCTTTATGATGAACAGCCTATCCGCTTTAAAGAATCTTGGAACCAGAGGCTTCGCTGGGCGAAAGGATTTTACCAGGTACTCGGGAATTATGGCGGGAGACTCATGAGAGGGATGGCCACGAAGCACAGTTTTCAGTGCTACGATATGATGATGACCCTTGCTCCGGCTACTTTATTGACCATGGTGACGCTGGTGATCAACGGCGTGTTTGGAACAGCCGGACTGCTGCTCGGCCATTTGAGCTGGGTTGAGATGACGATAGAAGCGATTATCGGAAATCTCGTTGGAATATACATTTCCTTGTTTTTCTTTGGCCTTGTGACCACGATCACGGAGTGGAAGCAGATTCACTGCAGTGGACGGAAGAAGATACTGTATATGTTCAGCTTTCCCATTTTTATATTCACATATGTACCCATTGCGATTGCGGCATTGTTTAAAAAGGTAACATGGGTGCCCATCCGTCATACGGTTGTAAAAAGCGTACAGGAAATCCGAGGCTGACGAAAAAACTGCCGTCCGCCGGCGGGTATCATTAGAACTGAAATGATCAACAGCGTCCGGATAAATGCCGGACGCTGTTTTGCAATAAATGGTAACAGCAAATTATTATTGACATATGCCAATAAAGATGATATATTATTTTTAAGGGCAATGAAAATAATAGAATGTCAGAAAGGATGCACGCCATGCCAAGACCAAGCAAATGCAAATGCGTAGGCAGGATGCCCCGATTCAGCAGCTTTGGGCCGGTAGAAAGGGAGGACTCATGCCGTGGAAACCGGATCATCCTCAGTGTGGAAGAATATGAGGTGCTTCGCCTTATTGATTATGAAGGACTTACACAGGAGGCCTGCGCTGCGAGGATGGATGTAAAGCGGGCAACCGTTCAGGCGCTTTATGCGGAAGCGCGGAAAAAGACAGCCAGATTTCTGGTAGAGGGTTCTTCCCTTCATATTGAAGGAGGAAGTTACCGGATTGTGGAAACACATTTGTCTGAGGCAGGGGTGCAGAAAGGTGGAAAGAAAATGAAACTTGCAGTGACCTATGAAAACGGCCAGATATTTCAGCATTTTGGCCATACGGAGCAGTTCAAGATTTATGAGACAGAAGATGGAAAAATCTTGTCTTCGGAAGTTGTAGATACCAATGGAACCGGCCATGGAGCCCTGGCAGGCTTTTTAAAGGAGCGGGGAGTAGAGGTGCTCATCTGCGGAAACATCGGCGGCGGAGCCAGAAATGCCCTGGCAGAAGCCGGTATTCGCCTGTTCCCTGGCGCGGCTGGGGAAGCGGATACTCAGGTCGGGTCATTCTTGGCCGGCTCCCTGTCTTATGATCCCGATGCTATGTGCACTCACCATGGACATGAAGAAGGACATTCCTGCGGCCACGGAGATGGACACGAGGGTCACGGCGGCTGCGGCGGACATGATCATCATGGCTGCGGAGGAAATCACTAAAGCAGCAGGTCACCGATTCTTTAGTCGGTATTGATAAAAGCGTCTCACAAGCCAAACAGAAGCTTGTGAGACGCCTTTTTGCTGTCTTAAGAGGTATCCGTATAGAATGTCTTTCATTATGACGCTTGCCTTGATTGCCTCCCGGATTGTGCGTATTGCTTCTGCCAGCATATGAGAATCTCCCATTAGTTCAAAGCCAGTTGGCGGCTATTGTCTCCATTGCGTTTTGAACTGCGCCGCTTGCTACACTCGTTTTTCTTTGCCTTTTTATGATATCTCTAGTATCTCAACAGATAATCGGTTGGGAGCAGAAGCTCTTTTCTGTTCGCGGATCCAATGCTCTGCCTGATGGCCGGCCTTTTGAAACGCAAATCCATAGGCGGTTCTGATCACACCTAACCCTAAAATACAAATCCTCATTCTACATTGACCTTTCGGGTTAGACTAAATAAAGGTTTCAGTGGTTCAGTTTCCTCCACAAGGTACTGCGGCTTATCCCGAGGCGTTCTGCGGCTTTTGTCTGGTGCATATTTTCTTCCATCAGGACGAGATTAATGACATCCTTTTCAATCTCATCCAGAGTTTTGGACAGATCCAGGTTCTGCAGCTGTACCGTATCGGAGCTCCGCTCATTCAGCGCGTATTTCACTTCCTTTAAGGTGATATAAAAAGAAGTGGAGGAAATGGCCAGCTGTTTGACGACATTGTGCAGCTGAAACAGATTCAGCTTCCAGCTGCAGTTCTTAAGGTATTCCAATGCGTCCTGTTCAAATCCAATGATCTCCCGGCCAAGGAGACTGTTATAATAGTTCAGGCACAGGGTGGAGAGGACAGGAATATCTTCTCTTCTTTCCGCGAGGGAAGGGACATGAAGGATGAGTCCAGCCAGCTGCTTGTAAAGACTGGTGTTGTATTCTCGTCCGGCGATTAGATCTTCCATCGTCAGAGCGGAAGAAGAAAGAATCAGACAGCGGGAGGAGAGCGCGGTATCCTTCAGATACTCATTCAGGATCTCCTGCATGGCCGAAGACAGAAGATGGACATCCTGGAAAAATATCGTGTAGCCGTTTCCGTTCAGAGGCGAAGCAGAGTTCTCCACCAGAGAATTCCAGGTGGACGGGGTGATCAGCTGGCAGTTGATGGAGATCATGCTGGAGCTTTTGCTCTCTCCTGTTTTATGGATGTACTGGGCGATGGTTTCCGTGCCGGAGCCATATTCTCCGTGGATGAAGACAGGAAACTGCCGGGGTCCAAGTTGACCGATCTTCTTCATGAGGAGAGACATGGAGTCGCAGCCGGTGGAGAGGAGCATCAGGTCATCTTTGTAGGTGTCAAAGGAATCAAAAAGGAGGGCGGGGGCAGAGTAGGATTTTGCAACAATTCGGGTCATATAAAATGCATAATAAACTTGGGAACGGAGAGGAATCCTTTTCCCATATATCTGGAACAGCACTTTTTTCTGGCGTTTGATCATTCGCAGTTCTTGTTCCTCATCCAGCCGGGGTATGGAAGAACGAAGTGTATCTTCCAGGGAGAGGAAAGAGGAATCCTGAGAAAAGATATTGTCATAAAACAGTCCGCCTGTCTGGTCAAAGAGCATGACGCAGATATTTCCGCTGTCGATCACAGAGCGGAAAATGCTGCTGTCAACCTGCGTCAGGACGATATTCTGATAGTAGTCGATGGCCTTTTGATACGCTTTTTCCACGCTTTCTCTGCCGGAAGTAATGAGGATATTCAGAAGTCCGAGCCGGGAAGCCGTCTTGACGGTAATGGAATCCCCCAGAACGAGGGAAACTCCGGACGCCTTCAGATCCGACAGCTTCTGCTGGACATCTTCCTCGGAGGTGATCTCCAGTATTTCAAAATCCAGCTTCAGGATATTTCTAAGGAGAGAAGCAGAGGTGGTGATGCTGGAAAAACCGACCACTGCAAAGGGCATCTGGTACTGTTTGGCGGCTGTGATGGTGCGCAGCATATCATAGGCGGAGGTCTCAACCTCCACAATGGGTACGCTGGCTGTCTTCTGAAGCAGCTTTGCCGTGCCTCCTCTGGAGATGATGACATCATACTTGGATGCGGGGAACTGATGAAGATAATGGAGTCCCTGCTCCAGGTCCCCAACAAAGACATCAATATCGGCAGATTTTGAAAAAGAAAGAGAAACAGCCTGAAGAGTCTCCTTCAGGCTGTCGTAAGGAGCGATGGCTAAAACCGATGCTTTTTTCATATAATGGTCACCTCATGTTTCATTTTTAAACAGTTAAACCATATCATAAAAAAGCAAATCTTTCAATCTCACTCCAGTTCAAACTGTCCGGTATAGAGCTTGTAATACCGGCCTTTCTGCTCCAGCAGCTCTTCGTGGCTGCCCCGTTCGATGATTTCTCCGTGTTCGAGGACCAAAATGGCCTTGGAGTTGCGTACTGTGGAAAGTCGGTGGGCGATGACAAATACGGTCCTTCCCTCCATCAGGAAATCCATCCCGCGTTCAATGAGCCGCTCTGTACCGGTATCGATGGAACTGGTCGCTTCATCCAGAATGAGGACAGGCGGCTGGGATACGGCTGCCCTGGCGATGGCTAGGAGCTGACGCTGGCCCTGTGAGAGATTTCCCCCGTCGCTGTGGAGCAGGGTGTCATAGCCATTGGGCAGACGGCGGATAAAGGAGTCGGCGCCCGCAAGGACGGCGGCCTCCCGGACTTCATCATCGGTGGCAGACAGGCGTCCGTAGCGGATATTGTCCGCGATGGTCCCGGTGAAAAGATGGGTATCCTGGATGACGAGGGACAGAGAACGGCGCAGGTCATCTTTTTTTATGTCCCGGATATCCAGGCCGTCATAGGTGATGGATCCCCGGTCGATTTCATAAAACCGGTTTATAAGGTTAATGATGGTGGTCTTGCCCGCTCCGGTGGAACCGACGAAGGCAATTTTCTGTCCGGGCTTTGCGTAGAGGTCAATATGGGACAGGATGGTCTTTTCCGGAATATATCCAAAGGAGACATCATGGAAGCGCACGTCTCCCCGGAGAGGGATCAGGGTATGACCGCCTTCGGGAAGCGGCTGCTTCCAGACATAGCGTCCTTTGCGGCCGGAGCATTCCCGGAGCGTGCCGTCCTCCGCCTCTTCCGCGCGGCAGAGAGTGACCGTGCCTTCGTCTGTTTCCGGCGTCACATCCATCATTTCAAAAATCCGTTCTGCGCCTGAAAGGGCGGCCAGAAGGAAATTCACCTGCTGGGTAAACTGGTTCATGGGCATGGCGCTCTGCCTTACATATACCAGATAGGAAGCCAGGCTTCCCAGGTCGATCAGGCCGGACAGGGCGAAAAGTCCGCCGACACAGGCAGAGACCGCGTAATTGAAATAAGAAAGGCTTACAATGACCGGTATCATCATGCCGGAATAGGTCAGGGCTTTTGTGGAGGATTTTCTCAGAGCCTCATTCCGACGGCAGAATTCTTCAAAATCCTTTTCTTCATGGTTGAACACTTTTTCCACTTTCTGGCCGGTGACCATCTCTTCCGCGAAACCGCCGATGCTTCCCAGCCATTTTTGCTGTTCGGCAAAATATTTCTTGCTCCGCCTGCCGTTGTATTGAATGAACAGAAACATGAGGGCCATGAACACCAGGACGATCATGGACAGACGCCAGTTGAGGACCAGCAGCATGGTGACGGTGCCTGTGACTACGATGGCGCTTTGTATCAGCATGGTGAAGCTTCCGTTTAAAGCCTCGGTGATGGTATCCACGTCATTGGTAAAACGGCTCATCAGCTCTCCATGGGTGTGGGCGTCGAAATAGGACAGCGGAAGGGATTGAGTGTGTACAAATAAGTCGCGGCGGATCTCACTCACCACTTTTTGAGACATCCGGACCATCAGCTGATTATAGCCCCAGGTGGCAAGGACGCCGGTGAGATACATGACTGCCATAAGGAGAAGCATCCGGAGAAGGCCGGATACATCGCCGGGCAGGATATAGTTGTTGATGACCGGCTTCAGGAGATAAGTCCCCATGATATTGGCCAGGCTGCCGACGGCGGTCAGGAAGACGACAAGGGCCAGAAGGGCTTTGTGGCCGCCCAGATAATGGAACAGGCGGCGTATGGTCTTTTTTGTGTCCTTGGGTTTTTTATATCCGACGTATCGCGCCATTAGAGACCAACTCCTTCCTGCTGGGAATAATAAAGTTCCTGATAGGTTTTATTGGAAGCCAGAAGTGTTTCATGAGTGCCGGCAGCCTGAATTTCGCCGTGCTCCAGGATAAAGATCTGGTCGGCGTGCATCACTGAAGTGATCCTCTGGGCGATGATGATCTTGGTGGTACCCTTCAAATACCCGGAAAGGCCTTCCCGGATCTTTGCTTCCGTAGCGGTGTCCACGGCGCTGGTGGAGTCATCCAGAATCAGGATCTTTGGATGCTTTAAAAGAGCCCTGGCAATACAGAGGCGCTGTTTTTGTCCGCCGGATATGTTGACGCCCCCCTGGCCGAGCTCTGTATCGTAACCCTTGGGAAGCTGGTTTATGAATTCGTCGGCACACGCTATCCGGCAGGCCTGGCGGATCTCTTCTTCTGTGGCGTCTCCCTTCCCCCAGCGCAGGTTATCCACGATGGTCCCGGAAAACAAGGTGTTTTTCTGAAGGACCATGGCTACGGCATCTCTCAGGTGAGAAAGCGGATATTCACAAACGGGATGTCCGTCGATGGAAAGAGTTCCGGAGGTGACATCGTACAGTCTGGGTATCAGCTGGACGAGCGTACTTTTGGCGGAACCGGTGCCGCCAAGGATTCCGATAGTCTGGCCGGCTTTTATGGAACACGTTACGTCGGACAGGACATATTCCTTGGCCTCGGGGCGGTATTTGAAGGAAACGTGCTCAAAGGAGACGGAGCCGTCCGTTATCTGGATTTCCCTGGCATTTTCTTCTGTGATGTCGATCTCCTCATCCAATACCTCCACGATACGGCGGCAGGAGGCGAGAGAACGAGTCATCATCATGAATACGTTGGATATCATCATCAGAGAATTAAGTACCTGGAGTACATAGCTCAAAAAGCCGGTCAGCTGTCCGACCTGCATGTCGCCGACGAAGATCAGGTTGCCGCCTATCCAGAGGATGCTGAGGATCGTTGCGTACATGACCAGCTGCATGGCCGGCATGTTGAGGGCGGCCAGGCCGAAAGCTTTTTCCGAGGTGGTGCGGAGGGCCATATTCCCTTCGTTGAATTTTCCAATCTCATATTCTCCGCGGACGTAGGATTTGACTACGCGCACGGCAGTCAGATTTTCCTGGACGATCCGGTTCACCAGGTCGATGGAGCCCTGCATTTTGGAATAGAGGGGTCGTACATTCTTGATGATAAAAAAAAGGAGAGTTCCAAGAATGGGAGACGCCACACAGAACACCAGCGCCAGCTTCCAGTTCATTAAGAACGCCATGATCAAAGAGATGAGCATCATGATGGGCGCTCTGCAGCCGGGCCTCATGCCGGTTGACACGGAGTTTTGGATGGTGGTGACGTCGCTGGTAAGCCTTGTCACCAGGGAAGACGTCCGGAAATGGTCGATGTTGGAAAAGGAGAAGCTCTGCAGCTTTTTATACTCCGCTTTCCGCAGCTCTGCTCCCAGCCCCTGGCCGCAGGTGGCGGAAAATTTGGCGCTGCCGATTCCGAGAAACAGGGAGAGGAGCGCGCAGAAGATCATGAGAATTCCCTTCTGGAAAATGATAGCCTTGTTTCCGGTGGCCACGCCGACATCAATGATATCCGCCATAATCAGAGGGATGATCAGCTCAAACGTGCCTTCCAGAGTGATACAGATGACAGCCAGGACAGCGTATGCTTTATAAGGCCTCATATAGGAAAAAAGTCGTTTTAACATGATAATCGTTCCCTTCTAAGGTGTCTTTTCTGAGTAATAGATCAGAACTCCCGTCATTCATTATATTGTAGGACGAAAGCAGAAAGACTTCAAGATTAAAATGCCGGAAAGTCAGATACGCCGCGGCATGAAAGGCCGCGGCGTCCGGATTCTGTTTTATTTATTATTTCAGCTCTGAAATCCAGGTCCTTCCCGGTACGTTCTCCATTTCACAGAACATTTCCCAGACGAGACCGAAGGGCATAGCTTTGAGTTCCTCATAGTAGGCCAGCCGTTTGGTCAGATTTCCTTCTCTTTCTATCTGGATCAGTTCCTCCGTCGGCTGGAGCAGGGCCAGAAGCAGGGCCTTTCTTGCGTTTCTCGCGCCGATGGCTGTGGCGGCGATCCGATTGATGCTGGCGTCAAAATAATCCGTACCGATATGGATCCTGTCCAGGGCGTCGTAGCGGACGATTTCTTCCATGATGGCTTTTGTCTCATCATCCAGCATGACTACGTGGTCGCTGTCCCAGCGGACCGGACGGCTCACATGCAGCATGAGTTCCTGACCGAAGGCCAGGTAGGAAGAAAACTTCGCGGCAATGCTTTCCGTAGGGTGGAAATGTCCGGCGTCCATGCAGACGATGCAGTTCTTTTTGGTCAGGGCGTAGTTGGTATAAAATTCATGGGAGCCTGGTACGTAGCTTTCGCTGCCAAGCCCGAATACCTTGCTCTCTACGGAGTCGATATTGTATCGAGGATCGATGGGTTCGGCAAATATCTGATCCAGGGAGTCCTTTAAGATCAGGCGGGGAGTCAGCTTGTCAATGGTGTAATCTTTGTTGCCGTCGCCAATCCAGTGATTGGTGATGCAGACCTGACCCAGCTCTTTTCCAAAATATTCACCGATGCGCCTGCAGCATTTTCCATGGTTGATCCAGAACTCTCTGACAGACTCATCGCGGCTGGTCAGAGTATAGCCGCTGTCGGACATGGGATGGGAAAAGTAAGTGGGATTAAAATCCAGACCGATGTTCCGGCTCTTGGCAAAATCCACCCACTCGGAGAATTCCTCAGGGCCGATCTCATCCCGGTCGATGTCTTTTCCGTGCTTGTCCAGGTAGATGGCGTGGAGCGCCAGTTTAGTGGCGCCAGGGATCAGATCCAGCGCCTGGTTCAGATTTGCCATATATTCTTCCCGGCTCTCCGGCTTGCCGGGAGCGTTCCCGGTGGCAGCGATACCGCCGGTCAGGACGGCGTCGGGATTTTCAAAACCCTGCAGGTCGTCAATCTGCCAGCAGTGTACGGAAATAGGTGTTTTTTTCAGGGTTTCCAGAGCCTTGTCGGTGTCTACACCGATGGAAGCGTAAAGCTCCCTCGCGGCCTGATAATTTTTTTCTGTCTGACTCATAAGAAATACCTCCATAATTATGTAGTGAAATTAAGATTTTGTGAAGTAAAGCCATCCCCACAATTAAAGTATCACAGGAACATTTGAAAGTAAATGAAAATATGGAAAAACCATGGAAAAGGCCCGCCTGCATTTGATTGACAAATGAGAAACCTCCGGTTATAATACACGGAGATAAGGGAGTAATTGGCACCTTTGGTGTAATGAAGTCAACATACTGATGAGCCTGGGACGCGGGCTGTCTGGCTTTGTTTTAAATGATGAGACTTATCTGTACATGTGTACAGATAGGTCTTTTTTATTTCATAGGAAAGTGGATCCTATGAAATGAAAAATCCACCGGCAGGATGCATACGATGCGCAGAGGAAGGCTTATTTGCGGGATTCTTTGGCGTCCCGGGATTCTTTATCCTGTCAGTCGTACGTATATTTAAGATAGTATGGCTGCGGGCGAACAGGAAGGAGAACAATACATATGGCTGTTTGGGAATTGTTTTTGATCGCGGTGGGACTGTCCATGGACGCGTTTGCGGTATCTGTCTGTAAGGGGCTTACAATGCAGAAAATGTGCTGGAAGAATGCACTGCTGGCCGGCGTCTATTTTGGAGGTTTTCAGATGTTTATGCCGCTCATAGGGTATTTTCTCGGAACCGGATTTCAAAATGAAATCGTCCATATCGACCATTGGATCGCTTTTATCCTTCTGGGAGCCATCGGAGCCAATATGATCAAGGAATCCTTTTCCAAGGAAGAAGAAATGGACTGTTCCTTTGGGGTTCGGACCATGCTTTTACTGGCAGTTGCCACCAGCATTGACGCTCTGGCTGTGGGCGTGACCTTTGCCTTTCTGAAAGTAAACATCCTGATGTCGGTATCCCTGATCGGGATCACCACCTTTTGTCTGTCGGTGGTGGGTGTGCTGGTGGGAAATGTATTTGGGAGCAAGTATAAATCCAGGGCAGAACTCGCAGGCGGGATCATCCTGATACTGATGGGGACAAAGATACTGCTGGAGCATTTGGGGATTCTATAGTCATACAACCAAATACTTTTTGGAATCATTCCTGAAAGGCCTTTACCAAGACACCGGCAGAAGTTCCGGACCGTCACGATTTCGGTTCGCTGGCGATGCAGGGACCGTTTTATCCCCACTCCGGGAGTACCGCTCACATGTCGGTGGGAAATCTTTATGATTTCCCATCTCCGGTTCGCTCAGAAACGGAATTGGATTTTCCGTTTCTGCCTCCCTCCGCCTGGGGAACACCGGCCGCTGCCCTGCAGCGCTCACCTTTAGGCCGGCCCAGAATCTTTCTGCCGGTGCTCTGCCTGCCGCACCATACTGGATGATTTCTGTTTTATTGATTCCAGAAAAGGATTGGATATCCACACGGCCCGCGCGCCTTATGGCAGCGGGCTGCGGTAGACCGCCCTGATGACTTTCAAAATAAATGAGCGCTTATTTCGGTGCGGAAGAAAGAGCGAGAGGAAGAATCCGATTTCATCGTAAGGCGAGCGCCGCAAAGGCGTTAGCAGGATCTTCCCGGCCGCAGGGAGGTAAAAACCGAATTTCATGCAGGTTTTTATTGGAATCTGACATGGAAAAATATCGATTTATCCATGTCAGTTGGAAAGGACCGACTGGAGGCCGCAAAGATCCTGGTTACGGCTGCCAGCGAGCCGCCTGGATGGAATCGGATTTCCTCTTGCCTTATAAACCAGATTAAGAAAGTTTATTTGAAAGGTATTTAAAGGTATGATTCCAAAAAGTATCTTATAGGATAGGAAAGGAACGCTTATTATGGAATGGATCTATGCCAGGGCGGCAGGCGGAATCCGCATATGCGGAGCTTTTGGGGAAAAGGATACGCTGAAGGTCCCGGAGGAGATCGGGGGATGTCCGGTGACAGAGATTGGCCCATATGCTTTTTCCGCCTCAGAGACGCCGCGGAGGTTTCTAACGGAGAAAACGGCCCGCTTCCGGGAAAAGGACGAGGGTGTCTTTGAGAAGACGGATGCGAAGGAAGAGGAAACAGAGGCAAAGAGAGCGGTGAAAGGAGACAGGCTGTTGGCTGTTTCTCTGCCGGATACAGTAAAGGTGATTGGAGATTACGCTTTCTATGGGTGCGGGAATCTGGAGACCATATCATTTACGGACTCCCTGGAACGGATTGGAAGCGGCGCGTTTATGGGCTGCAGCATGGTGAGAGAGCTTAGATTTATCAGGAAAAGAGAGAAGTCAAGGAGCCTCTGTCAAATGCTTTCGGAGCTTCGGTATGCCCTGGCCGTGACGATACAGGAACGGGACGGAGAAAGCTGTCTGATATTTCCGGAATATTATGAGGTTTCTGTGGAGAATATTCCCGCCAGGATTCTTGAAACGCATGTTCATGGAACCGGCTACCGCTACCGCCAGTGTTTTCAGGAGGGAGAAATTGATTATCGTGCATACGACGGGCTGTTTCACCTAGCGGTGAGCCAGGAACCGGCACAGGTGCTGGCGGAGCTGGCTCTGAGCCGTCTCCGCTGTCCGAAAGGGCTGTCGGCAGAGGCGAAGACTGGATATCTCTCGTATTTCAGCTCCCATGTCCGGGAAGCAGGAGAATATCTTTTAAAACAGGATGATCTGGATTCCATCCGTTTGGTAGCGGAGGCGGGAGGCATTGGAATGGACGCCGGGGAAACACAAGAGGTTTCTTTTCCGGCTTATGAGACAGAGGACGAGCCGCCTGCAGACGGCGCTGGAGACTTTTACATGGCTTCCCTCGGAGAAGGCGGGTTCGGCGGAAGTCCGGTAAATAAGACAGAGTCTCACAGGCTGACGGGAAAACGTAAGGCCGCCATAGACGCGATGATGGAAATGGCAGGGCAGATGGGGAGGACGGAATGCCTGGGATTTTTAATGGATTTTAAGCACAGAAAAGAAACGGCTGATGGGGCGAAGAAGGTATTTGAATTATGACCGCCTTTTGACGGTCTGACTTGAAAGCGAAGAGGAAATAAGGCATAATAGATGCAGACGCCAGAATCATACTGCGGACAGAAAGAGGAGGAAGATGCTAAAAGAGCTGAGAGAAACGCTGCTTGATAAAGCGGACGGCGGATATAAAGAATTCAATGACAGGCTGGTTCCGGGCACGGGGAAGACCATCGGGGTCCGGGTGCCGGATGTGCGGAGCGCGGCCAGGGCCATCGCCAGAGAAGATTACAGCCGTTTTTTGACGGAGATCGAGGAGGCGCAGCCGGAAAGCTTATACCAGGAAGAGCTGATGGTGCAGGGAATGGTGATCGGATACGCCAAAATGCCTCTGGAGGAGCGCTTTTTGCATCTGGATGCCTATGTTCCGCGGATCAACAGCTGGGCGGTATGTGACTGCGGGAACAGCACTCTTAAATTCATGACGAAATATCCGGAGGAGAGCTTTGCCTATGTCTGCAAATATCTGGAAAGCCAGAAAGAATATGAGGTCAGATTCGCCGTCGTGACATTAATGCAGTATTTTATCACAGAACCCTATATTGATAAGGTTCTGGAAATATATTGCCGGATCAGCCATGAGGGCTATTATGTAAAAATGGCGGCGGCCTGGGCGGTCTCCGTCTGTTATGTGCGGTTTCCGGAAAAGACCCGGGTGATTCTGGAACGGCAGGAGCTGGAGCCCTGGACTCACAATAAAGCGATCCAGAAGATCAGAGAGTCGAGGAGAGTCTCTCCGGAGGAAAAGGAAATACTGAACCGGCTGAAAGTAAAATGACGCCCTGCAAAGCGGTGTACTGGTGTGACCAGTACACTGTTTTAAACTAGGAATGAATCCTGTAATGTCTGGAATTGTCTGGAGGTAAAACGATGTCGAAGGAGCTTACGGAGAAATGGGACCGCATTGGAAAAGAGATTCTGGGAACGGCCAGAAATGAGCTGTATCTGAACATGCGATTTCTGGATCTGGCTCTTTGCAGTCTGTCCTTTCTTTTGGATACGGAAGCAAAGAGAGCCGGGACCGACGGCTATTCCGTTCATTTTGAACCATACGCCCTGGCGGAGCTTTTTCAGAGCGACAGGCGTTATGTAAACCGCTTGTATCTGCACATGGTATTTCACTGCTTATTCCGTCATCTGACCAGGAGAGGGAAACGGAGGGAGGATTATTGGAATCTGTCCTGTGATATTGCCATGGAATCCATCATTGACGGACTTTTCAAACGCAGCGTCCGGAGGGCCGTAGGTCCGGTGCGGAAAGAGACCTACGAAATGCTTGGAAGGCGGCTTAAGGTATTAACGGCGGAAGGAATTTACCAGGTGTTAATGGAGCAGAGGCTTACAGAGAAGCAGCTGGAGCGCTTGGAGCAGGCATTCTGGGTGGATGATCACAGCTTCTGGCCACAGGGGGAAAACGGGGAGCCGCCGGAGTTGGAAGAGCAGCTGGAGCAGAAGTGGCAGGATATCGCAGAGCGGACAGAGACCAGGATGGAGACGATCGGAAGAGACCAGTCGGAGGAGTCCGGGAATCTTTTGGAGCAGATTCGGGCTAAAAACCGAAAACGCTGTGATTACCGGGCATTTTTAAAAAAGTTTGCCGTGCTGCGCGAGGAGATGCAGGTGGACACGGATTCCTTTGATTATGGATTTTACAGCTATGGTCTGAGACTTTACGGCAATATGCCGCTGATCGAACCTCAGGAATTTAAAGAGGTGAAAAAGATTCAGGACTTTATAATCGCGGTCGATACTTCCATGTCCTGTTCCGGCGGGCTGATAAAAAGCTTCCTTTCTGAGACCTATGGGATTCTGTCTGAGACGTCCAGCTTTTTTAAAAAGGTAAACGTCCATATCATACAGTGCGATGAAGCGGTTCGCTCGGATGTGCGGATCACCTGCGGGGAAGAGCTTAAGGATTATATGGAAGAGTTTGAGATCCGGGGAGGAGGAGGCACGGATTTCCGCCCTGTGTTTTCCTATGTGGAAGAACAGAAGGAAAAAGGCGGGTTTGGCAGTCTGAAGGGCCTTCTGTATTTTACGGACGGCCATGGGATATTCCCGAAGAAGAGGCCGGACTATGACGTGGCATTCCTGTTTATGGAAGAGGACTACAGTGACGCCGCCGTACCTCCCTGGGCCATCAAGCTGATCCTGGAGCCTGAGGATCTTAAGCCGGAAGGGAAACGGCTGGACAAACATATCAGATTTGTATAAAATGAAACTGTAAAGGATAAAAATACGCATTTAAGAGCAGAAAAAAAGAGGCAGAAATGTGAATATCAAGCGGGCAAAGGAAGAGATCAAGAACACCATCAAAGCGTATCTTTTAAAGGATGAGTTCGGAGAATATGTGATTCCGTCCATCAGACAGCGGCCTGTTCTTTTGATGGGTCCTCCCGGCGTCGGGAAGACTCAGATCATGGAACAGACGGCCAGAGAATGTCATGTGGGCCTGGTAGCATATACGATCACCCATCATACAAGGCAGAGCGCGGTGGGACTTCCATTCATAAAAGAAAAAGAATACGGCGGAAAGGTCTGTTCTGTGACGGAATATACCATGAGTGAGATCATTGCGGCCATATACGATAAAATGGAAAGGACAGGCCTTAAGGAGGGGATTTTGTTCATCGACGAGATCAACTGTGTTTCAGAGACGATGGCGCCTATGATGCTCCAGTTTTTACAGTGCAAGACCTTTGGAAACCAGAGAGTGCCGGAGGGATGGATCATCGTGGCGGCCGGGAATCCTCCGGAGTACAATAAATCGGTCAGGGATTTTGACGTGGTAACGCTGGACCG
Organism: Qiania dongpingensis; assembly: GCF_014337195.1. Lineage (NCBI taxonomy): Bacteria > Bacillati > Bacillota > Clostridia > Lachnospirales > Lachnospiraceae > Qiania > Qiania dongpingensis. The sequence goes on along the minus strand of NZ_CP060634.1, from coordinate 1,061,925 downwards.
GGTGAAACGGCTGGATGTGGAAGCAGATTATGGAGTATGGAAAGAATATGCCTACAGGGAAAAGCTTCACGGGGCTATTCTATCCTACCTGGACATCCGCAAGGATCATTTTTATCGGATAGAAACGACAGTGGACGGCGTGATCTTTGCTACGGCGAGAGGATGGGAGGACCTGTCACAGTTTCTTTCCGTATATGAGAAGCTGGGTCAGCCGGTGGATGCCCAGGTGATCGGACAGTATATCCAGCATCCGAAGATCGCCAAGGATTTTGCCAATTATCTGGAGCTCTATCATAAGTATCACAGGGATTATCAGATAGACGAGGTGCTCGCCGGGCGTGTACAGCCGTCGGCCATTTCCAAGCTTCATTTTGCGGAATTTGATGAAAGGCTCAGCGTTATGGGACTTCTTCTGGACAGGCTGGGAGAGGAATTCCGAAAAGCATACCTGCAGGACTGTGTGGTGACGGAGTTGTTCGGTCATCTGAAATCGGTCAGAGGCAGGCTTGAGAAAATAGAAGCAGATAGGGGAAAGCCGGCGGAGGCGGACAGTGAGCTCCTGGATACTGTGCGGTGTCTGGAAGAGGAACGGCAGCAGGCGGAGAAAGCGTTTCAGAGGGACCGGGATGCGGGGCAGCTTGACAAACTGTCGGAGATCACAGCTTTTAAAGTCCAGGAGAAGCTGGAATATATGAAGAAGTATGTGAGGAACACAGCAGAGGACGCGGAGACAGATTCGGGATTTTCGCTTGTCAGAGAGGTATTTGCAAAGGAGACCCAGGGGCGGCAGGAGCTGTTTGATAAAACAGCGGAAAAGCTTGACTATGCGTTCGATTTCCTGGAGGCAGCCTTTGGTCAGGGTCAGGAACTGGTGGTTTTCGTGACCGAGCTCACGGCGGGATATTACAGCGCCTGGTATATTCAGGAAAACGGCTGCGACCGGTATTACAAATACAATAAGGGACTTCTGTTTGCGGAAAGGCAGCAGGAGATCAGCAGCCAGATAGAAGAGGCGAAGGATTGGATGACGGGGGCGAATCTCACATGACGGAGGCAGTTATTTTTGATATGGACGGTCTGATGTTCGACTCAGAACGTCTGGTGCAGCTATCCTGGACTCTGAGCGGCCGGGCCCTGGGCTATGAGGAAGAAGATCTGGGGCAGAACATCTACCATACCCTGGGGATGGGGGTGGCCAGCAGGAGGGCTTATTTTCTGGAGCATTACGGGGAAGCGTTTCCCTTTGACACATTCCGCCAGTATACCAAGCGGTTTTTCTGGGAGAAGGCAGAGGAGGAAGGAATCGGCGTTAAGCCGGGCCTTTATGAGCTGCTGACGTATCTGAAGGAAAACGGTTATAAAATCGGTATGGCCACTTCTTCCAGCTATGATTATGCGGTGGGAAATCTGGAACGCGCGGGGATTCGGGGATATTTTGACGCCATAGTCTGTGGAAATATGATTGAAAAGACGAAACCGGCGCCGGATATCTATCAGAAAGCGGCCGGCATGCTGATGGAACCGCCGTCCTGCTGCCTGGCTCTGGAGGATGCCCCGAACGGGGTGCTTTCGGCTGTCCGGGCCGGCATGCCCGTGGTCATGATCCCGGATCTTCTGGAGCCGAAGCCGGAAATAGAGAGACTATTGTATGCCAGGTGCGGCAGCCTGTCGGAGGTGATACCTCTTCTTGAGGAGAAGAGGTGCAGTGCGGAGGCGCGTCCGGTTACATATTGACCTTGCTCATGGAGATTATGGGAGAAGGAGGAGATTGCATGGAGAAATCCAAGGTGTATTTTACAAATATGAGGGCGAAGGTGGGGGAAAACCTGCAGATGAAGCTTCAAAGGCTTCTGCAAAAGGCAGGGATTGAGACCATAGATTTTCAGGACAAATATGTGGCGATAAAGATACATTTCGGAGAAAGAGGAAACCTTTCTTATCTGCGCCCCAATTATGCCAGGACCGTCGTAGATATGGTAAAGGAGCTGGGAGGCCGTCCGTTTCTGACCGACTGCAACACGCTTTACATAGGCGGGAGGAAGAACGCGCTGGATCATATTGAAACGGCTTACATAAACGGATTCTCCCCATTTTCCACAGGATGCCATATTCTCATCGGGGACGGACTGAAAGGGGCAGATGATGTGGAGGTGCCGGTAAATGGGGACTGGGTGAAGAAGGCCAAGATTGGAAGAGCAATCATGGACGCGGATATCATCATCTCTCTGACTCACTTTAAGGGGCATGAAATGACCGGTTTTGGAGGAACCCTGAAAAATCTGGGGATGGGCTGCGGCTCCCGCGCCGGAAAAATGGACATGCACAGCACGGGGAAGCCATATGTGGATCAGGAGCGCTGCATTGGATGCCATCAGTGTGAAAAGATCTGTGCCCACGGCGCGCCTGAGTTCCAGGAAGGAAAAGCATCCATTAATCATGAAAAATGCGTAGGCTGCGGCCGCTGTATCGGCGTTTGTCCGAAGGATGCAGTCTGTGCGGCGAAGGATGCCACCAATGAGATCGTGAATCAGAAAATCGCGGAATACAGTCTGGCGGTCGTACAGGGAAGACCCCAGTTTCATATTAGTTTGGTGGTGGACGTTTCGCCTTACTGCGACTGCCACGGTGAAAACGACAGGGCCATCGTGCCAAACGTAGGGATGTTCGCCTCCTTTGATCCAGTGGCCCTGGATGTGGCCTGCGCGGATGCGGTAAACGCACAGCCTGTCATTGCGGACAGCATCCTCGGTGAAAGCCATGGGCATGAGGATAGGGACCACTTTGGGAAAGTCAGCCCCAACACCAACTGGAAGGTGGGAATCGACCATGGGGTAAAGATAGGACTTGGCAGCAAAGACTATGAATTGATCGAGGTATGAGAGGATGCTATATTTAGAATGTTATTCCGGAATCAGCGGAGATATGGCGGTGGCGGCTCTTCTGGATCTGGGGGCCAGCAGGGAAAAGCTGGAGCAGGGGCTTGCCAGCCTCAAAGTGGACGGATATGAGGTAAGGATTGGGCGCCGGATCAAATGCGGCATTGATGCCTGCAGCTTCGATGTGATACTTTCTGGAAAAGAAGACGGTCACAGCCATGATTATGTGGAACACATTCATGGAGAACATGGCCATGAAGGAGAACATATCCACGGGGAACATGACAGCCATAGCCATGGGGAAGAGCACAGCCATGACGGCCACGGTGCCCATGCCCATGTTCACCGGAATCTGGAGGAAATCGCCGGGATCATAAACGGATCCGATATGACGGAAAGAGCGAAGAAGACGGCGCTCCGAATCTTTCAGATTGTGGCGGAAGCGGAAGGAAAGGTGCATGGAAAGCCGGTGGAGGAAGTACATTTCCATGAAGTAGGAGCGGTGGATTCTATTGTGGATATCGCGGCGGCGGCAATCTGCCTGGATGACCTGGATATCACAGAAGCGGTGGTTTCCGAGGTCAGTGAAGGAAACGGGCATGTTCATTGTCAGCACGGGATTCTTCCGGTGCCGGTGCCGGCGGTGACAGCCATTGCTGAGCGGTACGGATTATTCCTTAGACCTACGGATACGCGGGGGGAGATGGTGACGCCGACAGGCGCGGCCATTGCGTCGGGCATCCGTACCAGAGAGGAGCTTCCCTCCTCCTATCGGATCGTGAAGACAGGCATGGGCGCAGGAAAGAAGGATTTTGCAAAAGCGAATATCCTCCGGGCGTATCTGATTGAAGAGAAAGAGCAGCCGGAAGCCATGTGGATGCTGGAGACTAATATAGATGATGTAACAGGAGAAGCTTTGGGATATGTGATGGAGAAGCTTTTCCGCGCCGGGGCCAGGGATGTATGCTATGTTCCTGTCTTTATGAAGAAAAACAGGCCGGCGTATCTGATGAAGGTCGTATGTGATGAAAAAGACAGAGAGCCGCTGGAGGAGCTGATCTTCCTGCATACTACCACCATAGGGATCCGCAGATACCGGCTGGAAAGAACGGTGCTGTCCCGAAAGCTTTTGACAGTGGAGACACCGTATGGCCGGGCAAGGGTAAAACAAGTATCGAGAGGGGAAATGACGTTTTACTATCCGGAGTACGAAGACGCAGCCCGGTATGCAGACGTTTCTGGCATTTCCTTTCAGGAAGCATATGAAGAGATCCGGAGAGCAGCCGGCTGCCTGTGACCGGGAAGGCCCTGAAAATGCAGAGGGAGCCAAGCCGGAGGAAAGGAAGGGAACAAGAGAAAATGGATGAATACGAACAAAAAAAGCAAGTGCTGACCAACATGATACAGGATGCGGTAAAGAAAGGTGCATGTATCGCATTTTCCGGGGGGGTCGACAGCAGCCTGCTTCTTACGGCGGCCTGCCGGGAACAAAAGAAGACTGGCGGAGTGGTTTTTGGCGTGCTGTTCGATACCTTTCTCCATTCGAAGCGGGACGAGGAGGCGGCAGAAAAGGTGGCTCTTGAATGTGGAGCGGATTTTGCCGTGATTCCTGTCAATGAGCTGGATAATCCGGCGATCCTCGATAATCCGGTGGACAGGTGCTACCAATGCAAAAAATTTCTATTTGCCAGACTGAAGGAGTTTGCGGCAGAACACCAATGCAGCGTTGTGATGGACGGAACCAACAAAGATGATGGAACGGCATACAGGCCAGGGCTGCGCGCACTCTCTGAGCTGGGAATCCTGAGTCCTCTTAAGGAAGCTGGCTTCAGCAAAGAAGAAGTGCGGCGCTTGGCCGCTGAGTATGGAGTTTCAGTGGCGGAAAGGCCGTCGAACTCCTGTCTGGCCACTAGGCTTCCCTACGGGACCAGGCTGGAGACAGAGCTTCTGGAGCGCATAGCCGCGGGAGAAAATTATCTGGCGGAGCTTGGATTCCGAAGTGTCAGGATTCGGGTCCATGGGAAGATCGCAAGGATAGAGATAGACCTGAACCAAATGTCTTCTTTTGTCACATTGAGAGAGGATATTGTCGCCCGTTTAAAGGACTTGGGCTTCACTTATATTACGCTGGACGCCGAAGGATTCCGTTCCGGAAGCATGGATTTACTGTGAATGGCGGCCCGTATGAGCTGGACAGGAGTGAGAATATGGAAATAAGAGAAGTGCTGGAACAGGTGAAAAGCGGGGAGCTTCCTTTGGAGGAAGCGGAGATCATGCTGGGCGGCCAGGAGTACGAAGACATCGGCTGCGCGAAGATTGATTTTCACAGAAACAAACGAAGAGGCTTCGGGGAAGTGATCTTCTGCAGGGGGAAAAAGCTCCCTCATCTGGTCCATATCTACGAGACCTTCCGTGACAGGCAGGTGAATGTCATGGGGACGAGAGCCTCAAAGGAACAGTATGACGCGGTGCGGCTTGTGGTTCCCGAGGTGGTATATGATGAAATTTCCGGAGTATTGAAATATGAACCGTTCCCCATGGAAAAGAAGGGGCTTGTAGCCGTATGCACTGGCGGAACTGCCGATATACCCGTGGCGGAGGAGGCGGCACAGACAGCAGAATTTCACGGAAGTGAGGTCCTCCGGGTATTTGATGTGGGAGTAGCGGGGATACACAGGCTTTTTTCTAAAATAGAGGAGATACGGAAAGCAAACTGCATTGTCGCGGTTGCCGGAATGGAGGGCGCGCTGGGAGGCGTCATCACGGGACTGGTGGATAAGCCGGTGATCGCCGTGCCGACCTCCATTGGATATGGCGCCAGCTTCGAAGGAGTGGCCCCGTTACTCAGTATGCTCAATTCCTGTGCAGAAGGGATGGCGGTGGTGAATATTGACAATGGCTTTGGCGCAGGATATATGGGTGCGCAGATCAACAGGCTGATCGCAGAAGGAAATGAATAATTTAGCCGGACAACGAGGGCGGCAAAAGGAAGAGGTGCGCGGCAATGGCAGAAGAGACTGCATTTTTAAGAGAGCAGAAGGTAGATGAAGGGCTGATAGCCGATCTGGAGGCTTTCCGGAAACTATATGATGTGGCAGAGAGTGAAAAGCAGAGGCTGGTGATACCGATGATTCCCTTCTATGGAAAGGACATCCTGGAACAGGCGATCGCCGCGCTTTTGCAGGGGGAGAATCTGCTTCTTTCCGGATCTAAGGCTACCGGGAAAAATGTACTGGCAGAAAATCTGGCGTATCTGTTTGGACGCCCCACCTATAATATTTCGTTTCATGTGAATACGGACAGCAGTTCCCTGATCGGTACGGATACCTTTAAGGACAATGAAGTGACTCTGAGGAGAGGGCCTGTTTATCAGTGCGCCGAATACGGCGGGTTCGGGGTGCTGGATGAGATCAATATGGCAAAGAACGACGCGGTCTCGGTGCTGCATGCCACGCTGGATTACCGGAGGATCATTGATGTTCCAGGGTATGAAAAGATATCGCTTCACCCGGCTGCGAGATTCATCGGCACGATGAATTATGGATATGCGGGGACGAAAGAGCTCAATGAAGCCCTCGTCTCCAGATTCCAGGTCATTGATATGCCGCCGGTGGATGAAGCTACTTTGATGAAAATACTGAAGGTGACGTTTCCCGACGGAAAAGACAAGGCGCTGGAACAGTTCTGCGGCCTCTTTTTGGACCTGCAGCTAAAGGCATTTAACGGGGAGATCACGACCCGGCCGTTGGATCTGAGAGGGCTTCTGGCATCCATGAAAACCATGAGGAGCGGTCTGCGTCCAGCCTTGGCCGTAAAAATGGGGATCACCAATAAGACCTTTGATATTTTTGAAAAAGAGATCATCGGCGATGTGGTCATGACAAGGATTCCCGACAGCTGGACGGCGGCAGACGTATTTGAGTCCTAGACGCGGTCAGGAGCGGCAGAAAACAGGAAGAGGTACGGGAAATGAAGGAATATTGGGAAAATGAGCATCAGATGGAAGTGGAAAACCGTATCCGGAACCTGATGTGGACCGTCAGCGGCGATTATGATCTGGATGTTTCTTTGGATGTGGACTCTTTTCAGAAATCCAGATATATTTCTTTATATGATGCGGTCAAACAGGGGGCCTTTGCCAGATATTTTGACAAGGACGCCCTGGCCCTTTATGTGTTGAAAAAGACGTTTTTAGGGGCGGAGCAGAAAAATCTGATGAGGCTGGCCCAAACTTGCGTAGACGCGGCAGTCCACAAAAAAGTTGAGGAAGAGCGAAGCGGAGTGCAGGAAATCCGCCGGCAGGCGTTTTCCGATATTCTGGAATATGACGACAGAAGGCTGGCGGAATCCATGACCGGTATGCTGAGGATGGCGTATATGAAAAAGGCTCTGGCGCCGGGGTACCGGGCGACCAGGAAGCTTGAGCAGGCGCTGACAGATGTGCTAAGTCTTGAGGAATCCTCTGAGACCATGGACATCATACGGGTGGTAGATGACCTGTATAATCGTCTTCTTGACAGAAGCTTTGAGGAAAAACAAGGCGGTCTGGACGAGGTGCTGGCGGTGACTCTGGAGGAGCTTGCAGAGTTTGGCTGGAGGGACTTTCTGAAGGAGAACGCTTCCGAGGAGAGCTTTGACGATTATATGAGGCGGGTTTCCCAGGCCATGACGAGGACGGCCCAGGAGGACGAGCAGGAGAAGAAGGAAAAAAGAGAAGGGAACACCCATATAGTCCGGGTAAAAGAAGAGGATCTGCAGAAGGTGTATTCGTATGTGGAGCTTAACTTCGGAAGGTCCTATTTGAGCCGCCTGGAGGGAAAGCGGCTGGATTATCAGCTGTGCCGGGGGGCGCATGGAGACTGCAGCCTGTATTTTACGGAGGGGATCCTGAGAAGCCCGGTAAAAAATAATTACCAGTACCAATATGCTCTGCGGCAGGCGGAGCAGAACAAAAGAGTATATTATCAGAACCATAATCTGGCCAGGAAGAATATAACGATCCTGACGGGAGTCCTGAAGCAGGCGCTTATGCGGCGGAGTGAAATGGAATATGTCAGAGATGATCACGGGCATGTGACGCCGAACCTGCTCTGGAAGGTGGGAAGGACAGAAGACAAGAGGCTGTTCACCAGGACGATCAGCCGGAATTCGACGGATTTTGTCGTGGATGTGCTGATTGACGCCAGCGGTTCTCAGAGAGTAAGGCAGCCTAAGGTAGCCCTGCAGGGGTATATCATCAGCAGGGCGCTGAGCAGCGTGGAGATTCCTCACCGGGTCATGAGCTTCTGTACCTTTTGGGATTATACGGTGCTGCACCGGTTTCGGGACTATGACGACGATAAATCTGCGGATAAGAATATCATGGAATATACGACTTCGTCCAACAATCGGGATGGACTGGCCATCCGGGCGGCCGCGGACGGGCTTTTAAAGCGGCAGGAGGAAAATAAGATTCTGATCGTACTGAGTGACGGAAGGCCCAACGACATAATCGTGAACAGGCCGAACAGCAAGAACCCTCACACCTACGGCGGAGAATACGCGGTCACCGATACGGCCAGGGAAGTGCGGCATGCCAGGAACATGGGGATATCTGTCCTCGGAGTATTTGCGGGAAAAGAAATTGACCTGAGCGCGGAGAAAAAGATATTTGGAAAGGATTTCGCCTACATCCGGGATATCGCCAATTTCTCCAACGTGGTGGGAACTTATTTAAAACGGCAGCTGGACGCGGACGGCTGAAACAGAGCCTACAAGAGGAAGATGACAGAAACAGTACAGAAAGAGAGGAACAAAAAAAGTGAAAAACAGACTGGAGTTTCGTTTTGCGGAGGAGAAGGATACGCCGCTGATCTTATATTTTATCAAGGAGCTGGCGATATATGAGAAGATGCTGGAGGAGGTAGCGGCTACCGAAGAGACGCTTGAGGAATGGATTTTCCGGAAGAAAAAGGCGGAAGTGTTTTTCGCCGTGGCGGATGGAAAAGAAGTGGGATTCGCCCTGTTTTTCCATAACTTCTCTACCTTCGTCGGGAAAGCGGGACTTTATCTGGAGGATCTGTTCATTCTGCCGGAATACCGGGGAAAAGGATATGGAAAGGCGATTTTTAGAAAGCTGGCACAGATCGCGGTGGAGCGGGGCTGCGGAAGGATGGAATGGTCCTGCCTGGACTGGAACAGCCCCAGCATTTATTTTTACCGTTCCCTGGGAGCGGTGTCCATGGATGAATGGACGACGTACCGGCTGGCGGGAGACGCCCTGGAAAAAATGGCAGAGTAATATCGGGGCTGCCGTAAACTTGTTTGAAAGAGATTCAAAGGTATATACAGCGAAATCTTGGTGCATACTGGAAATGAAGCGAATATTCCATCCGCCGCAGGCGGAGAAAACATTATTTCCAGGAGGTTTTGCAATGGCAAACATGAATTTAAAAGACAGTGAAACGAAACGGAATCTGCTCCGGGCTTTTGCGGGTGAGAGCCAGGCGAGAAACCGCTATACCATCGCAGCGGGAAAGGCAAAAAAGCAGAAACTGCAGGTTGTAGAACAGGTTTTCCGGTTTACGGCCGATCAGGAAAAAGAGCATGCAGAGATCTTTTATAATCATTTGAAGGAACTCACAGGAGAGAATCTGGAAATTGACGGAACGTACCCGATTGAGGTCTACGACGATGCGGAGAGTCTTTTGAATGCGGCCAGACATGATGAATACGAGGAATATGAAAATGTGTACCCCGCTTTTGCCGACGTGGCGGAAAAGGAAGGATTTCAGGAAGTGGCGGCCAGCTTCCGCCAGATTGCAAAAATTGAGAAGATTCATGGTGACCGGTTCGGAAAGTTCGAAGAGCTTCTGAAAAAGAACGAGATGTTCGAATCCAAAGAAGAAGCCAGCTATATGTGCCTCAACTGCGGTTACATTTACAGCGGAACAAAAGTACCGGAGATCTGCCCCGTGTGCAAGCACGACAAGGGATATTTCATCAATGTAGAAATGGCTCCGTATTTATGATATACTGATAAGCGGATTGAGCGTGGATTCCACAAGGAATACGCCATGCTTGCATGAGCGTAAGCCTTGCGGAATCCATGTGAGAGCGCAACAGAACGAAGGGCGTGAGCCCTGAGTGAGGAGGCGCAGCGCAATCCGCGAATAGAAAAGCGAGGCAGAACGAAGGGCGTGAGCCCTGAGTGAGGAGGCGCAGCGCAATCCGCGAATAGAAAAGCGAGGCAGAACGAAGGGCGTGAGCCCTGAGTGAGGAGGCGCAGCGCAATCCGCGAATAGAAAAGCGAGGCAGAACGAAGGGCGTGAGCCCTGAGTGAGGAGGCGCAGCGCAATCCGCCCAGTTAACGGATGAAGAAGAGGAAGAGAGCCGCGGGCTCTTATATTAAGGGAGAATAAGGATATCATGGAACAGGGATTTATTCGGGTAGGGGCGGCCACCCCCCAGATTTGTGTGGCGGACCCGGTTTATAACAGAGGACAGATTGAGGCTTTGGCCAGAGAGGCTGCGGCCAGACAGGTGAAGGTGATCGTATTTCCAGAGCTGTGCCTGACTGGATATACCTGCGGCGATTTGTTTCTCCAGGATACTCTCCTGGCCGCGGCAAAGGAAGAATTGGCAGTATTGGCAGACCATACAAAGGACTGGGATATCCTGATATTTGTGGGGCTTCCCTGGGCAAAGGATGGTCAGCTTTATAATGTGATGGCCGCGGTAAAGGACGGACAGGTACTGGGACTGGTCCCCAAAACTTTTATTCCCAACTATTCTGAATTTTACGAGGCGCGTCATTTCAGAAGCGGAAGCAGGGCGGTGACCATGGAACGTTTGCGTATGGCCAGCGGCATCGAGGATTTTGTACCGATGGGCTCAGATATTTTGTTTCAGTGTGCCAATATGGAGGGTCTGGTGATCGGCGCTGAGGTGTGCGAGGACGTATGGGTGCCGAATCCTCCCAGCGGACGTCATGCCCTGGCAGGGGCGACTCTTATCGTGAATTCTTCAGCCAGTGACGAGACCACCGGGAAAGGCGATTATAGACGGAGCCTGATTGGAAATCAGTCGGCCAAGCTGGTCTGCGGCTATGTATATGCGGATGCCGGCGAAGGAGAATCTTCCACGGATCTGGTGTTTGCCGGACATAATGTCATATATGAAAATGGAACGCTTTTGAAGGAGTCCGGACGTTTTACCACAGGCCTTATCTGTGCAGATATGGATTTGGAGCGGCTGCAGAGTGACAGAAGGCGTCTCACCACATTTGGCCCCATAGACGCCGGTGGTTATATGAAGGTATCCTTCAGCCTCAGGAAGTCCAGTCTGGACTTGGAACGCCCGGTGGACCCGGCGCCTTTCGTACCGGGAAGGAAAGAGGACAGGGACCGGCGGTGTGAAGAGATATTGTCGATACAGGCCATGGGGCTTAAAAAAAGGCTTTCTCATACCGGCTGCAAAAACGCGGTGGTGGGGATATCGGGAGGCCTTGATTCCACACTTGCCCTTTTGATAACAGCCAAAGCCTTTGACCTGATGGGCCTTTCCAGGAACCATATTACCGCGGTCACCATGCCCTGCTTTGGGACCACAGACAGGACCTATCACAACGCATGTGAGCTGACCAGAATGCTTGGCGCAGATCTCGTCGAAGTTGACATAAAAGAGTCAGTCATGCTTCATTTCCGTGATATCGGGCACGACCCGGAGGACAGATCAGTGGCGTACGAAAACAGCCAGGCGAGGGAGCGGACGCAGGTCCTGATGGATATCGCCAACCGAAGCGGCGGGATGGTCATTGGCACCGGTGATATGTCGGAGCTGGCACTAGGGTGGGCCACTTACAATGGGGACCATATGTCCATGTACGGCGTGAATGCGTCGGTGCCGAAGACATTGGTGCGGCATCTGGTGCGGTATTATGCGGAGACCTGTGAAGATGAAAAGCTGGCAGGGATTCTTATGGATGTGCTGGATACGCCCGTGAGCCCGGAGCTTCTGCCGCCGGAGGAGGGAAAGATTTCCCAGAAGACAGAGGATATTGTCGGGCCATATGAACTCCATGATTTCTTCTTGTACTATATCCTGCGTTTCGGATACCGGCCGGCGAAGATTTTCCGCCTGGCAGAGAAAGCCTTTGGCGGAACGTACCAGAAAGAAACGATTCTGAAATGGCTGACCACATTTTACCGGAGATTCTTCTCCCAGCAGTTCAAGCGTTCTTGCCTGCCTGACGGACCGAAGGTAGGAAGCGTAGCGGTTTCCCCCAGAGGAGATCTGAGAATGCCCAGCGATGCCAGCGCAAGGCTTTGGCTCTCTGAGGTGGAGAAGCTGGCAGGATCAGATGAGCTTAAATAGAAGAGATGCCTGCGGCACGGCTGCAGCAGATTGTCAGCACAAAAGCCTGTGGTAACATGGGCTTTTGTTTATATAACGCAGGAGGCATAGGATTCGCAAAAGAGGGCTGCTTCGCAGCGGGTGCACTGCCCTGGCGGAAACTGCTGCTTGTGGCGGCCGGAGTGTCAGGATGGACGGGCCTGGAAGAGTATGATATACTGAGTACAAAAGATTAAATTGATTAAGGGGGCATACATACGTTGGTTTCTCTTAGAAAATGGAAGGAAGAGGATACAGAGGCTCTGGCTTTTTACGCTAACGATGCGGATGTGTCCCGATATATGAGAGATTCTTTTTCATATCCTTATACAAAAGAGGCTGCAGCGGATTTTATCTGTAAATGCCGGGAATACGAAGGCCGAGACTGCTTTTTTGCGGTGGATCACGATGGAGAAGCCATTGGAGGCGCTAATGTTGGATTTCGGACTGATGTGAACTGCCGTACCGCCGGACTGGGCTACTGGCTGGGAAAGAGGTACTGGGGCTTTGGAATCGGCTCGCAGATAGTGAAAATGCTCTGTGACGAGGCATTCAGCCGGCCGGAGATCCTGCGCGTGGATGCGGAGATCGTAAGGGGGAATGGAGGATCCAGGCGGGTTTTGGAAAAGAACGGGTTTCGGCTGGAGGGAATCCTCAGGAAGAACATCTGTAAACGCGGTGAAATCCTGGATTCCTGTATTTACAGCCTTCTCCGGGAGGAATACGAATCTATGGAGGGGAGAAAGTACGGTGAAACAGGAATCAGGGTGTGAATACTGCGCCAATTATACTTATGAAGAAGAATATGGTTACTACGTATGTGACTCCGATCTGGATGAAGACGAGATGGAGCGGTTTTTGAGGAACGATTTTGCGGGATGTCCTTACTTTCAGTCGAATGATGAATATAAGATAGTCAGAAAACAGATATAGGAAGAAAAGGAGAATGAACGATGGAAAATGTGTTTGTGATGGATCATCCGCTGATTCAGCATAAGATATCGATGCTGAGGGACTGCCGGACCGGCACCAATGAATTCCGGAAGCTGGTGGAAGAAATTGCGGTATTGATGGGATATGAAGCATTCCGGGACCTTCCGTTAATGGAAGTAGAGGTGCGGACTCCCATTGAGTCCTGCAGGACGCCGATGATCTCCGGAAAAAAGCTGGCGGTCGTACCTATCCTGCGGGCCGGACTCGGCATGGTGAGCGGTATCCTGACGCTGGTCCCTTCCGCAAAGGTGGGGCATATCGGGCTTTACAGAGATCCGGTCACCCATGAGCCGAAGGAATATTACTGCAAGCTTCCGGAATCCATAGAACAGCGGGTGGTGACGGTCGTCGATCCCATGCTGGCGACGGGAGGGTCGGCGGAGGCCGCCGTTAATTTCATTAAGGAAAAAGGCGGAAAGCAGATTAAGTTCCTCTGCATTATCGCTGCGCCGGAAGGCCTGGAACGCCTGCACCGGTCGCACCCGGACATTCAGATCTACTGCGGCCATCTGGACAGGGGGCTGGATGAAAATGCCTATATCTGCCCCGGGCTGGGAGATGCGGGAGACAGGATATTCGGGACCAAGTAAACGGAAAGGAAGCGTCAGAGCATGTTCGGAGAATGTCACGGACATATATTCATGAACGGAGTCAATTATAAAGACGCCGTAGCCCGCCATAAAAACGGAGTGGATAAAGATGAAGTTAAGAAACGCCTGGAGGAGTACCGCAGGTCAGGAATAAGCTTCTTCCGGGAGGGCGGAGATTATCTGGGAGTCTCTTCTTATGCGGCGGAGATTGCGGAGGATTACGGGATTGATTACCGGACGCCTGTCTTTGCAATCCATAAAAGGGGACACTATGGGAGCATCGTAGGCTTGGAATACGATACCCTTTCGGAATTCGCGGCGCTGGTGAAAAAAGCTGGCCGGGAGGGCGCGGACTTTATCAAGATCATGTTTTCCGGACTGCTGGATTTTAATACATATGGCCGGATCACCGGCGCCGGCCTGGAGCTTTCGGAGATGAAAGAGCTGGTGCACATCTGTCATGAGGAAGGGTTTTCCGTAATGGTGCATGTGAACGGTGCGCAGACAGTACATGACGCCATTGTGAGCGGCGCGGACAGTATTGAGCACGGAGCCTATATGACGGACAGAGAGCTGGAGTTTTTAGCCGGCCGGGAAACCGTATGGGTTCCGACGGTAGCACCGGCTGGGAACCTGAGAGGAACGGGCCGGTTTGATGAAAGATCGGTGGATGCCATTGTCCGGATGCAGATAAATAATGTGAGAAAGGCCATTGCCCTTGGCGTCCATGTGGCGTTGGGGAGCGACGCGGGCGCCGTCACGGTGCCGCACTGCACCGGGCTTTTTGACGAATATGAATATCTTTTGGAAGCGGCGGACGGTGATAAAGAGAGACTGGACCAGGTGCTTGCCCAGTCAGAGGATATTGTGAAAAGAAAGTTCAGAAAAGACGATTAAACAGACCAGGAGACGGTGACAGCGTTTCTCGGCAGCAGCGAGATTGGAAGTAATAGGAAGGAAACAGGAATATGAACAGCCAGGCAGAATTTAAAGAGGCTTTAGGGAATCTGCTTTTGATCGCGGAAGCGTCCGGGCACCAGGTGACGGAGCAGCAGATAAAAGACTGTTTTTCCGGGTGGGATTTGACGGAGGAACAGTGGAAACTAATATACAGCTACCTGGAATTGAATCAGATCAAGGTGGAAGCCCATGAAATGGACGCGGCGAGCCTCTCCTATCTGAAGGGAAGGAAAATACCAGAAGAAAGCGCCGATGAATCGGACGGCAGACGGAAAAAGGACTCTGGGCTGACCGGAGAGGATTCTCGCTGCTATCAGATGTACCTGGAAGAATTGGAAGCGGTGGAAGCCATAGGGAGAGAGGAGCTGGAAATGCTCTTAGACAGGCTGGGAGACGGTGACAGACACGTAAGAGACCGTCTGGCGGAAGGCCATCTCAGACGGGTGGTGGAGCTGGCGAAGGAATATGCCGGGAGAGGCGTCCTGATGGCGGATCTGATACAGGAAGGGAATATGGCGCTTTTAATGGCCATGGAGTCTTTTTCCGGCGGAGATTTCGGCGTCCATATCACGAAAGAGATCTGCAGCGCCATGGATGCAGCGATCGCGGAGCAGACGGGGCAGGAGGATACCGGGAGCTATCTGGCTTCCCAGGCAAATGCGATGATGAACGTGACAGAAGAGCTGGTGGAAGAATTGGGGCGCGAGGCAACTTTGGCAGAAGTGGCAAAGAGGATGAACCTGAGCGAGGAGATGACGAAGGATATCATGAAAATATCCATGGACGCCCTGTCTCTTGTGGAAGCGAACGGAAGCGGGGAAGTCTTCGTTGGAGGAGCTTTTTCAGGTGCGGAAGATCTCGGAGGACATTCGGAATCCTGCGGCCATGACCATGACTGCGGCCACAGCCACGACTGAAAAATGGAAGGCCGGGACAGACCGTCTCAGTCCCTGCGGATATCCCGTATTTTATGATAGAGCCATGCGGCGGCGATGCCGGATAAGCCCAGAACGGGGACGGAGAAAATCAGCTCCTTTTGGGCTGTCGTGCCTAAAAAGGCGAAAGAGGTCAGATTAGCCGCGCAGTGAAAGAGAACTGCAGCAAGAAGGGTCCTGTAGTGCTCGGCCGTATGGGTCAGGAGCAGACCCATACAGAAACCATAGAAAATCTGCGGCGCGTTTCCATGGAATAAAGCGAATGCAGCGGAAGTAAGCAGAGCCGTTGACAAATATCCCATATACTTACGCAGTAACAGAAATCCCATGCCCCGGAAGATGAGTTCTTCTGCCACCGGGATCAGCAGACAGGTGCAAAGGGCTGTCAGGAGCCGGTGAGACTGGGCGGTGGCTGCTTCTATAGATTCACTGGCGGGAAGCAGCTCCGGAAGTCTGGAGAATTCCATGAGAAGGTTGAAGAATATGGCTCCGGCGGCTCCAAAAAAGACGGCATATCTGTATTGGGTCCCCCGGAGTTTTTGTCCGTCTGCCGGTTTGAGAGAACGTTTCTTTAAAACATGGTAAATAATTCCGAGCACAGAGCTTATGAAGACAGCGCCGATACTGGAATAGAGGATGGCCATATTTTCTTTTAGAAAGGAAATGGCCGGAGAGCCTGGAGTGGTGTTCTCCAGGGATGTGCGGATGCTGTTCAGGATTTTGGCAGCAACAAACACAGCCTGTTCATAAAATAGAATAGGAAGTGCCAGACAGCAGAGGACTGCTGTCAGTTTTTTTATGGTTTTGTCCATATGATTCCCCCGGAATGAAAATTTGCCGTTTGTCCGCCGGACTGCGGTCTGAGCCCCTTACCTCTCAGACCGTATCCACGTTGGGACACAGAATATTCTCTTGCGTTTATCATATCGGACTTAAAGCGGCGTGTCAACGGAGGGGCGCATTTTCTGTGAGTGGAAATTGACTTTCACAGGAAAATGAAATATGATATTAAGAAGAAAAATGCAATACGTAGTATGTGAATTGATAAAACACAAGAAGGCATGGAGGTACCTATGAGCGTAAGACGTATTTATGTGGAAAAAAAGAAGCCTTTTGCGGTCCAGGCGAAGGAGCTTAAAGAAGAGATCGGCAGTTATCTGGGAATCCGTACGGTAAAGGATGTTCGCATCCTTATCCGGTATGATGTGGAGAACCTGTCTGAAGACACCTATGCGAAATCAAAGGGGACGATTTTTTCCGAGCCGCCGGTGGACATCCTTTATGAAGGGGATTTTGAAAAAAAGCCGGGGGATACTGTGTTTTCTGTGGAATATCTGCCGGGACAGTTTGACCAAAGAGCGGACTCCGCGGAACAGTGTGTGAAGCTGCTCAATGAAAACGAAGAGCCTGTTATCAAAAGCGCGACTACGTACGTAATAGAAGGTGCCCTTTCGGAGGAAGAAAAGGAAGCGATAAAGGAACACTGCATCAATCCTGTCGACAGCCGTGAGGCGTCAGACGTGCTTCCTGAGACTTTGATCACGAAATTCAATGAGCCTGCCGATGTGACCATTCTGGGAGGTTTTCGGGAAATGGGTGAGGCAGAGTTTAAGACGCTCTATGATTCACTGAATCTGGCCATGACATTTAAGGATTTTCTTCATATCCAGCATTATTTCCGGACGGAGGAGAAGCGGGAGCCTTCCATGACGGAGATCCGCGTTCTGGACACGTATTGGTCGGACCACTGCCGCCATACCACATTTCAGACGGAGCTCAAACACGTGGCGTTTGGAGAGGGAGATTACAAAGAGCCCATTGTAGCTTCTTATGAAAAATATATGTCTGACCGGGCAGAGATCTTTAAAGGCAGGGATGATAAATTTGTCTGCCTTATGGATCTGGCCCTTATGGCCATGCGCAAGCTGAAAAAGGAAGGGAAGCTCGACGATCAGGAGGAATCTGACGAGATCAACGCGTGCAGCATCGTGGTTCCCGTGGAGATTGACGGCATTACCGAAGAATGGCTTGTGAATTTTAAGAACGAGACACATAACCATCCTACGGAGATAGAGCCTTTCGGAGGGGCGGCTACCTGCCTGGGCGGAGCGATCCGTGATCCGCTGTCTGGGCGTACCTACGTGTACCAGGCGATGCGCGTGACCGGTGCGGCGGATCCGACCGTCCCGGTTTCTGAAACGATGAACGGGAAGCTGCCCCAGAAGAAGCTGGTACGGGGGGCGGCCCATGGGTACAGCTCATACGGAAACCAGATCGGACTGGCGACCGGCCTTGTGAAGGAAATCTACCATCCCAACTATGCGGCAAAGCGTATGGAGATCGGTGCGGTCATGGGAGCAGCGCCGAGGCGCGCGGTCATCCGGGAGACTTCCGATCCGGGAGACATCATCATCCTTTTGGGCGGCCGTACCGGGCGTGACGGCTGCGGCGGAGCCACTGGCTCCTCCAAAGTCCACACGGAGAAATCCATAGAGACCTGCGGTGCGGAGGTACAGAAGGGAAATGCGCCCACAGAGCGTAAGATCCAGAGACTGTTCCGCAGAGAAGAGGTCAGCAGGATCATTAAGAAATGCAATGACTTTGGCGCGGGCGGCGTTTCGGTGGCCATCGGCGAGCTGGCGGACGGACTGATCATAGATTTGGACAAAGTGCCGAAGAAGTATGCCGGCCTGGATGGTACGGAGATTGCCATTTCCGAATCTCAGGAGCGCATGGCAGTTGTGGTGGATAAGAAAGATGTGGACAAGTTTCTGGACTTTGCGGCTGAGGAAAATCTGGAAGCGGTCCCTGTTGCAGAAGTGACGAAGTCTCCCCGCCTTAAGATGTCATGGAGAGGGGAAACCATCGTGGACATCAGCCGTGCATTTCTGGATACAAACGGAGCGCATCAGGAGACGGATGTGGAGGTGAAGATACCGGCACGGGCAGGAAACCCGTTTGATAAAAAAGAAGCAGGAGATGTGAAGGCAAAATGGCTTGACATGCTTAAGGATCTGAATGTCTGCTCTCAGAAGGGATTGGTGGAGATGTTTGACAGCTCCATCGGAGCAGGTTCTGTATATATGCCCTACGGCGGAAAATATCAGATGACAGAGACACAGGCCATGGTGGCGAAGCTGCCTGTCCTGAAGGGAAAAACCGATACGGTGACAATGATGAGCTATGGCTTCGATCCGTACCTGTCTTCCTGGAGTCCTTACCACGGGGCGGTTTATGCGGTGGTGTCTTCCGTTGCGAAGATTGTTGCCGCCGGCGGAGATTATAAGAAGATCCGCTTTACTTTCCAGGAATATTTCCGCAGGATGACAGAAGATCCCTCCAGATGGGGAGAGCCTTTTTCCGCGCTTCTGGGAGCCTATGATGCCCAGCTCGGCTTCGGACTGCCTTCTATCGGAGGAAAGGACAGTATGTCCGGCTCCTTCAATGAACTGGATGTACCTCCTACTCTGGTCTCGTTTGCGGTGGATGTGGCCAGCGACAAGACGATCATTACCCCGGAACTGAAACAAGCGGGAGACAAGCTGGTCCTGTTCACCATTGACAGAGACGAATATGATATGCCTGTATACGCTCAGGCCATGGATCAGTACGGCAGGATATTCTCAGATATTAAAGAAGGAAAGATCACGGCGGCTTATGAGGTGGAGCGCCACGGCGCAGCGGAGGCGGTCAGCAAGATGGCTTTCGGAAACAGGATGGGCGTGAAGATCGAGCACCATATATCGCCGGAGGATCTGTTTGCCGCAGGCTGGGGCAGTATTGTGGCGGAAGTACCGGCGGATAAGGTATCCGCTCTGTCCGGCCGCTATACGGTCATCGGAGAAGTGACGGATTCAGGAGCCATCGAATACGGCAGCATGAAGCTAAGCCTGGAGGAGGCTCAGAAGGCATGGGAAGCGCCGCTGGAAAAAGTATTCCCGACGGTATCCGGCGTGGAAAAGAAAAAGGTGGACGATTCTCTGTATAAAGCGGGCAGTATCCATGTGTGCAGACACAAGGTGGCCAGGCCCACGGTATTCATTCCTGTATTTCCAGGTACGAACTGTGAATATGACAGCACGAAAGCATTTGAGCGCGCGGGCGCGGAGGTGATCACCAAGGTGTTCCGGAATATCACGGCAGAGAATATCCGGGATTCGGTGGAGGTGTTTGAAAAGGCCATCGCGCAGGCTCAGATCGTGATGTTCCCCGGAGGCTTTTCTGCAGGTGACGAACCAGAAGGCTCCGCGAAATTCTTCGCTACAGTTTTCCGGAATGCACGGATGAAGGAATCCATAGAAAAGCTTCTGAATGAACGGGACGGCCTGATGCTGGGAATCTGCAACGGTTTCCAGGCTCTGATCAAGCTGGGCCTAGTGCCGTATGGAGAAATCCGGGAGCAGAAGGAGGATTCTCCGACTCTGACTTATAATACCATTGGGCGCCATGTATCAAAGATGGTCTATACGAAGGTGGTATCCAATAAATCTCCATGGCTGCAGAATGCGGAGCTGGGCGGCGTATATTGTACGCCTGCTTCCCATGGAGAAGGCCGCTTCGTGGCGGGAAATGAGTGGCTGAAGAAGCTGTTTGAAAACGGCCAGGTGGCGACTCAGTATGTGGATGACATGGGAAAAGCGACCATGGACGAGGCATGGAATCCCAACGGCTCTTACTGTGCGGTAGAAGGCATCACCAGTCCCGACGGACGGGTCCTGGGCAAGATGGCTCATATTGAACGGCGCGGGGAATCCGTTGCGGTCAATATCTATGGAGAACAGGATATACGGATATTTGAATCCGGAGTGGAATATTTCAAATAGAGATACAAAAAAGCAGAGAGCCTCCCTTAGCCGAGGTGCGATAACGAAGTATTTATGTAAGGTGGCGGTGCAGCCGAAAAGCTGTGCCGCCGCTTTGCGTCTTTAGGCTGTTTTCTTCTTTCGGTTTTGCATACCAAGTCTGCCATCAAGGGCAACGCAGTCCTCGTCGGCAATATTGATAATGCCCGCAGCCTTGTAGTAAATTTCAATCTTCTGCTTTCTGTGTCCGCTACTCTTGTCGGGAGCGTGGACTATGATTTTGTCAACCAAATCATTCAGAATTTCAGCGGTTAATTCTTCGGGATCGGTGTATTTGCGAACATTCTTCAGAAATTGCTGAAGGTCGTGCTGTTCCTGTTCGCCGCTGTCAATCAATTCCTGCAAATTAAGAATTGCCGCCTTGACATTCTTCTGTTCTGTTTCGTACTCGGAAGAAAGCTTGTCAAACCGTTCCGCCGAAAGCCTGCCCGACACCATATCCTCGTAGATTCGCTTGAAAAGCGTATCCAAGTCCTCGTCTCTGCGTTTGAGCGTTACGATGTCCACCTTTGCTTTTTCCACCAACATCAGGCGTTCAGCGTTGGCTTTTTCCATTTCTTTTTTGACAAAGACTGCTTCAAACTGCTGAATATACGAGAGTACTCTTTGAATATGCTGAAATACAAGCCGATTTAAGGTAACTGCCCGAATATAGTGAATCGTACAACTACCTGTATTGCTTCGGTAATTTGCACAAGTGAAACTTTCCTGCCGTTCCTCGTGCGAATGAGAGGTGTGGAAATGCAGCTTTGCTCCGCAATCCGCACAGAATACCTTTCCAGAAAATATACTGATTTTCCCTGTTGCGGTCGGTCGGCATTTATGCTTGCGAATTTCCTGTACCGTTTCAAAGATATGCTTGTCTACAATAGCAGGGTGGGTATCTTCAAATACCCGGCGTTTTTCCTTGTCATTCCACACACGCTTTTTGCTTCTGTAGTTTTTAGAGGTGGTCTTGAAGTTTTCGGTATTCCCGATATACTCCAATTTCTCTAAAATTCCTGCAACGGTTTTCTGTGCCCATTTATACGGCTCGGCGGGAAGTAATTTTCCGTCCTTCTGCGCCTTGTACGCCATGGGAGTCAGCACCTTTTCCGCTTTCAGCTTCTTTGCAATCTGCGTAGGTCCAAACCCGTCATAGCACAGTTTGAAGATATACCGCAACGTATCTGCCGCTTCTTCGTCTATCAGCCATTTATCCTTATCTTCGGTATCTTTGATAAATCCGAAAGGTGGATTGGTTGTCAGGTGCTTTCCGCTTTCACCTTTCATTCGGAAGGTGGACTTGATTTTCTTAGCGGTGTCTCTGGCATATAGCTCGTTGCAGAAATTGCGGATCGGCGTCATATCAAATTCCGTCTGTACGGCGGAATCCACATTGTCGTTGACAGCGATAAACCGCACATCGTTTTCAGGAAATACAATATCGGTATACATTCCCACTTGCAGATAATTTCGCCCTAACCGTGACATATCCTTTACTATAACCGTACTCACTCTGCCGCTTTCAATCAACTGTTCCATTTCCCTGAAAGACGGACGATCGAAGCTCGTACCCGAATACCCGTCGTCCACAAAGAATCTCAGATGTTTGAAGCCGTGCTTTCTTGCATATTCTTTTAACAATGCTTTTTGGTTGACGATTGAATTGCTTTCACCCTCACGCCCGTCGTCTTGACTTAACCGGCAGTAAAGGGTGGTAATTTTGTTCTGTTCTGATTGTCTGTTATTCAAAGTAACTCCTTTCCGACAATCGGATACAGCATATTGCGTGTCCGTATTATACCATATCCGAAGTCTTAATTCAACGCTTTAAAGCGGTAGCTTTTAATCTTGCTCGTAATCATATCCAAGTTTGCGGATAATTGTATTTAGCAGAAATTCGTCTGTGTGAGAGCAGAAATGTCCCGCAACTTCGTATTCCGTGTTTCCGTCCCTTGTCGTAAAGTCTGCGTCGGCAGGAATACGGCGTAATTCTTTCGGTTTCCTGTCCGTATCAATAATGGCGGGGCGGTTTAAGATACGGTCTATTTCGGGACGGTCTCTCTCTAATTTTGCAAGAATTTCCGCCAAATCCTTTTCTTTTTCTGTCATCGTTCCAAATCCTCCTTCTTTTTCGGTTTTGATTTTCGTGTAGAAATTGTTAAATCCCACGGAGAAGGCTCGTAGGCTTTCTTTTCGGGCGGTTTATGGAAAATACTCTTTTCCTGTTCAGGTACGGTTTTGCGGAGAGATTTCAGAATACCGTCAATGAAATCCTTAACCTTTTGTGGAGCAACCTTCAACGCTTCCAAATACGGTCTGCATTTTTCTTTTAAGGCTGTCAGTTCTGCTTGCAAACGCTTGACTTTATCCGATAACACTCGGTTGCTGCTTTCGTAGATTTGCACCGTTCGCCTGTTTACAAGACATTCCTTTGCCAAGTTTGAAAGATAACCGTAATCCTCAGCGGACATTTGAATTTTGCCCGTCAGCGTTTTCTTTCCCATACTGTCAATAATTTCTGCGTTTGCCTGTACGGGCAGTACAGAGGACAGTTTTTCGTCAGCCGCCGCAATCTTTTCTTCAATCCCCGCAAGGCGCTCTTTGTCTTTTTCAATCTGATATTGCAGACTGCTTTTGTATTCGGCGGTACTGCCACGCTCGCCACGGAGAAAATCGTTAAAGCCTGCATTCTGCATATGTTCGTAAAATTCATCCTGCAAAATGCTGTATGAAGGGACAAGCATAGGCTTGCCGTTTTTATCGAATACAGGCTGATTGTTTTCGTCCACCGCCTGCGGAGATTTCCATTTCTTTGAATGGCTGACCTGCTGAATAACCTCCTTGACCGTGCCGACCAATTCTGGATTTTTGCACCGTTTCGTCCACAGTACTTGTTTTTCAACGACGGGCAATGCTACAATGTGCATATGATAGTGATAGATGGGTTTTCCGTAATCATCGGATAGAGCAAGGTTGATTTCATCGGCGTGCAGTACGGCGGACAAAATATTATCTTCGCCGTACAGTTTGACTGCAAAGCGGTATGCTTCTTCATAAAATCGCTTGGCATATTCATAGCCGCCGTAGGTTTCAAAGTAGTCGGTATTGACATCGAAAATAACTTCATCGTACACTTTTGCGTCCTTTTTCAAACCTCGGAGGGATACCTTCCCGTCAGCGACCAGTTTATCAAGGTACTCGTTATAGGTCAGACCGCCGCAGTCTTTGAAATGCACATTGAAGGGTGCGCGGGACAGGTCTACATTCATATTGCCGTAATGCTCGTTTTTGCGCTCATTGTGGCGTTCATATTTGCCGATGGTGTCTTTGGTATGGGTAACAACCCTTGCTACGCTATAATTTTGTCTTGACATTTTTTCTCACTTCCTTTCTTTTTCGGATTGTATTTCATCTCCCAAAGGGGGAGGATATGTTAAAATCGGAGCGTCCTTTGTTACGCACCTTTTCAAAGTGCGTAACCCACTATGACACTTTCAGCCTTACGGCTGCAAAGATGTCAGTGGGCTCTGCACTCCGCAGAAACTTTAACGCCGTTTTTCCCGAATGTCGTTCCAGCCCCTGCTTTTTCAGCGGCGTTGTCTCGCTCGTTTCCGTTCAGAAAGTCTTGGCGGAGTATCCCATTCAGATGGTCATTCAGTTGTTAATCGGTAAAACAAAAAGCCGATACACAGAGACATCAAAAATCAGCGGGAGTGTTGCTCTCGCTTCAAAATGATGTTCTATGTATCGGCTTTGAAATTCAAAGACGGGACTGTTTGTTCATCCGTTCACTCGCTGACAGTACCAAAAAGCGTAGAGTGCGGACGGCGGTATTTTCTCTTAGCATACCACAGGCGTTAGGCGGCTTGTGCCACATCTAAATCAAAACATTTTGTATTCAGTTGTAGTCCTCATTTATGAGGATGTACATTGTATCAGAAAGCCAGACGAAAATCAAGTTTTTTCCAGCAGGTTTTGAATATTTTTTGAAAATGTGGAAATACTATTAGGTTTTATGGTGGGTTTAAGGTTTCAATCTTGACTTTTTCTTCAAAATATGTTTGTATGTAAGTATACATACTAACATACAAAACGAGAGGAGTGATAGCTTGTTTGATGAGAGTAAATACAAATTCTGTGATTTACTTGCTTTGCTAATAAAAGAAGCGAAGCTATCAAATGTTAAGTTTTACACCTCTCTCGGTATAAAAAAACCTTATTTCTATGATATATTGGGGGGCAAGGTCAATCCACCTCCGCCTGATCGTCAGTTAGCAATGCTGAGATTATTAAATCCTACTGATGAACAACGAGCATTGTTTTTTGATTTGGCAGCACAAGAACGAAATGAGGTGCCTGCCGACATTGCCGCAAGGATAGAGAAAGATGCAAAATTACGAAGTGAACTGCGGCAAAGCATAGACTATAACGCATTATTGCAGAATGGAGATAATTAAAATGGCTGATAATATGAGGGATCAAGAGCGTAATGAATTACATCGCACAATATGGGCACTGGCTAATGATTTAAGAGGCAGTGTTGACGGCTGGGATTTCAAACAATATGTTTTGGGTATGCTTTTTTACAGATACATATCTGAAAACTTCACTAATTATATTAACAAAGGCGAGCATGATGCTGGAAACCCTGACTTTGATTATGCATCAATTGATAAAGATATTGCAGAGATGGCACGAGAGGACATGGTAAAAACAAAAGGCTTTTTCATACTGCCAGAAGAGTTATTCTGCAATCTTCTTGAAAAAATAGTAAAAGAAGATAAGGACGCCCAAGAGGCATCAAAAAGCGGATCGAAAATTGAAATTACTAATTTAGACGAAACCCTTAACGAAACCCTGCAAAAAAACTTCAAAAACATTGAAGCGTCCGCTGTTGGAACTCCAAGCGAAGCAAACTTCAAAGGTTTATTTGATGATATAGATGTCAATAGTAACAAGCTTGGTCCGACAGTTATCAAACGAAATAGAAGATTGAAGAAACTGATTTCTGTTGTCGGTTCTATGAATTTGGGTAATTATCAGGATAATTCCATTGATGCCTTTGGGGATACCTACGAATATTTGATGGGTATGTATGCTTCAAACGCCGGGAAAAGCGGAGGTGAATTTTTCACACCTCAAGAGGTATCGGAACTGCTTACGAAACTTACTCTCATTGATAACAACGGAGAGATGAAAAAAGAAGTCAATAAAGTATATGACCCTGCTGTCGGCAGTGGTTCACTTTTGCTCAAGTTTGCAAAAATTCTTGGTAAAGAGAATGTAAGAAACGGCTTCTTCGGTCAGGAAATCAATATTACAACTTACAACCTTTGTAGAATTAATATGTTTTTGCACGATATTGATTACGATAAATTCAGCATTGAGCATGGTGACACTTTAATTGACCCCAAGCATTGGGACGAAGAACCGTTTGAAGCCATCGTCTCAAATCCGCCCTACTCTATCAAATGGGAAGGGTCCGACAATGGCACCTTAATCAACGATCCTCGCTTTTCCCCGGCCGGTGTGCTTGCACCAAAGTCGAAAGCTGACTTTGCATTTATCCTGCACGCATTAAGCTGGCTTGCTGAGGGCTGTACCGCTGCGATCGTTTGTTTTCCAGGTATTATGTATCGTGGCGGAGCAGAACAGAAAATACGCAAGTATCTCATTGATAACAACTACATCGAGTGTATCATTCAGCTTCCTGAAAACTTATTTTATGGCACGAGCATCGCTACTTGTATTATGGTGTTGAAGAAAGGTAAAATCGACAACCAAACTCTGTTCATTGATGCGTCTAAAGAGTTTGTCAAAGCAACCAACAGCAACAAGTTGGATGAAAAAACTAATATTGAAAACATTTTGAGGGCTTATATAAGCAGAAAAACCGAGAAGCACATAACTGCTCTTGTCAAAAACGAAGATATCGAAAAGGCAAATTATAATCTTTCTGTTTCGACTTATGTTGAAAGCGAGGACACCCGAGAAGTTATAGATATCACAGAACTTAACAACAGAATCAAGCAGATTGTTGAGAGGGAAAATGATTTGCGCACCAAGATTGATGCAATTATTGCGGAAATTGAGGTGAAGTAAATGACATTAGGAGATGTATTGTCAAAGCCACCGATTGATGAGTATAAACAAGTTGAAGGCTTCCTACTCAACAAAAAAGGTAAAATAGGGCAACAAGAAAAACTTACTAATTGCAATATAGCGTTAAACTACTATTGCAATAACTGCGATGATATCCGTACATTTTGTTCCGTAGGCAATATCAGTTGTATTTTCGAAAGTAAAACATTAATCAGTATTGATGGTATTCTATCTTGTAATTGTGGAACCACGGTCCGAGTTTGGTTCTTGGTAGAAAGTAGAAATGATATTACGCTTGCTGCACCTGAAATAAGAATTTTGAAACGAACAGAAAAGTTTTCCGATAATGTGTCTCTTATTGATCATGGATACGGAGATTTTACGGAATTCCTTGAAAAGTCAAAACGAGCAGCAAGAGAAGGTTTTGGCGCAGGTTCTATCGTTTATCTGCGCAAAGTATTTGAAAGAATAATAACTCAAACGGCAGAAGCAGCAAATCCGCCGATAGAAATAAAAAAGCCCAACGGAAAACCAAAACCATTTGACCAAATTCTTAATCCTGTCAAAGAGCATTGTGATATTATTCCTTCAGAATTTGCGGAGGATGGATATAAGCTGTTTGGCGAGCTTAGTGATGTTGTTCACGGCGATTATGACGAAGAAGAAGCTTTACTGAAATTTGACGCCTTTTATCGTTTGGTTACAGGTGTATTGGAGAAAATTAAGACCAATCGAGAATTAATGGCTGCTATTGGTACGCTCGGCTGGCATAGTGGAGGCGAAGATGGTGAGTAGATTAGAAGAATTGATTGCGGAATTATGTCCGGATGGGGTGGACTATAAACCCTTTGGAAAGTCAGCAACTATATTGCGTGGTGCCTCTCCAAGACCAATTAAAAATTTTATTACTACCGATGATGACGGAGTGAATTGGATTAAAATTGGCGATGTTGCAGTAGGTAGCAAATATGTAACTCATACCAGAGAAAAAATAACAGTTGAAGGGTCTGAAAAATCAAGAAGCGTTAAAAAGGGAGATTTTATACTTTCAAATTCTATGAGTTTTGGCAGGCCATACATTTTAGCTATTAATGGTTGCATACATGATGGTTGGCTTGCTATCAGTGATTACAAAGATTCTTATATCACCGATTTTTTGTACCACCTTCTAAATTCTACAAGTGTTCAACAAGAAATGGTAAAAAGAGCATCATTTGGTGGAGCAGTTCAAAATCTTAATGCAGATATTGTAAAAGCACTTGTGCTTCCCGTTCCCCCTATGCCTGTGCAAGAGGAAATTGTCCATATTTTGGACAATTTCACGGAGCTTACAGCGGAGCTTACAGCGGAGCTTACAGCGGAGCTTACAGCGAGGAAACAACAGTATGAGTATTATAGAGACAGTATGTTGACATTTGGTGATGATGTAGAGTGGAACTCATTGGAGAACTCTATTATCTCTTTAACTACCGGACTAAATCCAAGACAATTTTTTAGCTTGAATACAGATGATGCAGAAAATTATTATGTCACAATTAGAGAGCTTCAAAATAATACAGTTGTTTTCTCAGAAAAGACCGATCGGATCAATGATCGTGCACTCAAATTGTGTAACAACAGGTCTAATTTAGACATTGGTGACGTTCTGTTTTCTGGAACAGGCACTATTGGTGAAACAGCGGTGATAGAGGATAAACCTACCAACTGGAATATAAAAGAAGGAGTATACTCTATTAAGCCAAAGCAAAATAAGATTATACCTCGGTTTCTAATGCATCTCTTGAAAACAGAGCAAATACGAAAGGCGTATTTATCTAAAGCGGCTGGCGGAACCGTAAAAAGTGTTCCGATGAAAGAAATGCGAAAATTACAGATTCCTGTACCATCTATTCTGGAACAAAAACGCATTGTTGAAAAACTTGATCGCTTTGACAAACTATGTAATGACATAAGCGAGGGCTTACCTGCCGAAATCAAAGCAAGACAGCAGCAATACGAATACTACCGTGATAAGCTCTTAACATTCAAAGAAAAGGAGGTCAGCGTGAATGAATAATTTTGAAATTGTAGCCAGTTCTACCGAAAGCACGGTCGTTGCGGAATATACACCAGAGAAACGGAAAAGCACCGACTATCAGAGTGAAGCCGAGCTTGAACAGGATTTTATAAAGCGCCTCATTTCGCAAGGATATGAGTATATCTCTATAAAGAGCGAGCAGGAACTGATTGATAATCTGCGTTCTCAGCTTGAAAAACTCAATAACTACACTTTCTTTGATAAAGAATGGAGTGATTTCTATACCGGCGTTATCTCAAACGGAAATGACGGTATTATTGAAAAGACTAAAAAAATACAGGAAGATTATATCCAAAATCTTACGCTTGACAATGGCTTTGTAAAAAACATCAAACTCATAGATAAAACCAATATACACAATAATCATCTCCAGGTTATTAATCAATACGAGGAGGATGGCGGTACACACAACACACGATATGATGTGACTATTTTAGTCAATGGGCTTCCATTGGTTCACATTGAACTCAAAAAGCGTGGAAACGCAATTCGTGAAGCATTTAACCAAATCAATCGTTATCAGCGTGACAGCTTTTGGGCTGGCTCCGGGCTGTTCCAGTATATGCAGCTTTTTGTTATTTCCAATGGTACTCATACCAAGTATTATTCCAATACTACCCGTTTTCAACATATTAAGGATAATGCTGAAAACAATGCAAGTAAAAAGAAGAAAACATCCAATGGCTTTGAATTTACAAGTTATTGGGCAGACGAGAAAAATCGCATAATTCCCGATCTTGTGGATTTTACCAAGACCTTTTTCGCAAAACACACACTGCTGAATATCCTGACGAGATACTGCGTATTTACCTCTGAAAACTTGCTTTTGGTAATGAGACCTTACCAGATTGCAGCGACAGAGAAAATAATCAATCGAATTGTTACCTCCACAAACACAAGAAAGACCGGCACTTTAGCGGCTGGCGGATATATTTGGCATACAACCGGCAGCGGAAAAACGCTGACCAGCTTTAAAACGGCACAACTGGCAAAGGACTTAAAAATCTCTGGCAGAGATGTAGAAAAAGTGTTATTTGTAGTGGACAGAAAAGACCTTGACTATCAAACGATGAAAGAGTATGACCGGTTTGAAAAAGGAGCCGCCAATAGTAATACATCTACAAAGATCCTTGAAAAGCAGATGTCAAATCCAGAAGCAAAAATTATTATTACAACCATTCAAAAACTTGATAAATTCATTTCAAGAAATAAGGAACACGAAGTATACCAAAAACATATTGTATTGATTTTCGATGAGTGCCATCGTTCACAGTTTGGCACTATGCACAAAGCGATTACAAAGCAGTTTAAAAATTACCATATCTTTGGATTTACGGGTACACCTATTTTCTCCGTAAACTCCAGAAATGGGAAATACGCTGATCTAAAAACCACAGCGCAAGCTTTTGGAGGAGAGCCTGATAAGGATGGGAAGAAGGTCTTAGCATTACACACATACACAATTGTAGATGCCATTCACGACAATAATGTTCTCCCGTTCAGGATTGATTATATTGATACAATCAAGAATCCAAAGCAATTGTACGATAAACAAGTGAGAGCGATTGACCGAGAGAAAGCACTGCTTGACTCGCAGCGTATTTCTCAAGTAGTACAGTATATTTTGGAGCATTTCGAGCAAAAAACCTACCGCAATCAAAATCGCTCCTATTTTGACCATAAAGTCATAACCAATGTCGGGAAAATGGCAAGTTCAAAAAACAATACAGTGGCAGAAAAAAAAGAAACGGTTAAAGTTAATGGTTTTAATTCGATCTTTGCTGTTGCCTCTATTCCGGCTGCTATTGCCTACTATAAAGAGTTCAAAAAACAAATGGCAGAGACAACTCACAAATTGAATATTGCAACAATCTTCAGTTTTAATCCTAACGAGGAAGATCCTGATGATATTTTGCAGGATGAAAGTTTTGATACAAGTGGGCTTGACCAAACTTCACGAGACTTCCTTGATTATGCTATTGGCGATTATAACAAGCAGTTTAATGTGAGCTATGATACTTCCACAGATAAATTTCCGAATTACTACAAAGATGTCTCTCTGCGAATGAAAAACCGTGAAATTGATTTGCTCATTGTGGTAAACATGTTTTTGACTGGATTTGACGCAACAACATTAAACACCTTATGGGTAGACAAGAACTTAAAAGACCACGGATTAATTCAAGCATTTTCACGCACAAATCGTATTCTTAACTCAGTAAAGACTTTTGGTAACATAGTTTGTTTTAGAAACCTTGAAGAAAGCACAAATTCAGCTTTAGCACTTTTCGGAGACAAGGAAGCCAAAGGAATGGTGCTTCTAAAAACCTATTCTGAATATATAAACGGTTATGATGACAATGGTAAACATATTGCTGGTTATGAAGAATTGATATCAGTGTTAAAAACCGAATTTCCTCTTGGTGTCGATATAGTTGGCGAAGATGCAGAAAAAGAATTCATCAGACTCTTCGGTCGTATTTTGCGTTTAAAAAACATTCTTTTATGTTTTGATGATTTTGCAGGTAATGAGAGCATTGCTATTAGAGACTTCCAAGATTATCAAAGCCATTATATTGACCTTTATCAAGATTACTCAAAAAAGGATGATGCGGAAAAAGAACGAATAAACGATGATATTGTTTTTGAAATTGAACTAATTAAACAGGTTGAGGTCAATATAGACTATATTCTGATGCTCGTAGCAAAATATCACGAATCTAACTGCGAGGATAAAGAAGTGCTTGCAGACATTAATAAATCTATTGATGCCAGCGTGGAGCTCAGAAGTAAGAAAGCACTTATTGAAGGGTTTATTGCTCAAATGACCGTTAAAACCGATGTTGATAAAGACTGGAAAGAGTTTGTCAAGAAACAAAAAGAAGCAGATCTTGAAGCATTGATTGCCGAAGAAAAACTTAAACCTGAAGAAGCTAAAAAGTTTGTAGCAAATTCTTTTAGAGATGGAGATATAAAAGCTACCGGTACTGATCTCGATAAAATACTCCCCCCGATATCAAGATTTTCTGGAGGTTCAAGCAGAACGGTTAAAAAGCAAACGGTCATTGAAAAGCTAAAACGATTCTTTGAAAAGTATTTTGGTTTAGTATAAGAAAATCCCTACTGGAAGATAACCAGTAGGGATTTTCTGTTATTGATAGATTAGTTCAGTATTTACAATCTCTCTTGTACTGTTTTGAATACTATTCATTATGCCAACCCAAGCCATTTGATTTTCTGCCTTGAGTGTTTCGCTTACCCCTTCTTTTTCAGCAAGTTCCTTTACCAACTGAGAAAACATTTCCTCTGCCTGCTCATTGAGGTTTGCAAGATAGCCGTTCAAATTGCCATTTGTCAGCAGATTGGTATAAAATACACGCTTATGCTGTTTGATATACCGTAAATGCCGCTGTCCCCAGATGCCAATAGGACAGTGTTCTTTTTCGGCATGTGATTTCAGGCAAGGCAGATAGTAATCGCCTTGCAGTTCATACCAAAGGCCGTTTCTTTCATCATAGATGAGTTTTTCCATTGCATTTTCCTCCAAATTATTATGTTCGTAGTTTTTGCAACATACCGTACCGATTGTTTCAAAACCTTCGTTGCGGAACCTCATCATTAGCGGAGGCTCTCTGTTATTGTCATGGCGATTTGGCGAACTGCGGTGCGGGATTCTGGAAAACAGTCCAGCATCCAGTCATGGACCATATGAGGATAGGTGTAGATATGATAAGGAACCTTGGCCTGATGCAGTGCTTCCTTCAGGAGCAGCGCATCCGCGTAGAGCATATCATTGGAGCCGGTCCATACGGTGATTTTCGGAAGTCCCTTCATGGAACCGAAAATGGGGCTGATGACGGGATTCTCCAAAGGTGTGGTCCCGGCGTATAAAAGCGCGGCTTCACGTCCGCCGTCCGGTTCCAAGACAGGATCTCTGGGCGCCAGGACATTTTTGACAGGATTGCTCCCTGTGGCGTCCAGGAACGGCGACAGGAGAAGGATCTGCTTCGGAAGGGGCAGACCGAGCTTTACGGCCTGCTGTGCGAGGACCAGGGCCAGATTGCCTCCGGCGGAATCTCCCATCAGGATAATGCCGCGGGGGCATTTGGGAATCAGGGAAGAATAGACCTCCATACAATATGAGGTTATCTTTTTATGGGTGTGTTCCGGGATCAAAGGATAATCCGGCACGACAATCGGACAACCGGTTCCCCAGAGAATGGAATCCAAAAGCTTCCAATGGCGCTTAGTGAGCCCGGTCAGGAACGCGCCGCCGTGGAGATAAAGGACACAGGGCTTGTCCGTCGCAGACTGAAAGTTCATATAGTATACAGGCCGTTCCGACAGGGATTCCGCCTGGATATGATGATTTTTTTTCATGGTGCGGGGAGGGATCATTTCCGACAGTTTTCCATGATTGCCGTATGACAGCTGCTTTTTCAGGTCACTCTTTGCGTTTGTCTTCATTCTGTAGTGATAAGACAGGGTGCTTCTGATGCTGGCCATATGAGCTCCTTTCTTTATGTCTGTTTCAGTTTTGTACCTTACAAGAAAACTGTCTTACTTCAACGTAAAAGACAGATACGGAGGGGGTCGTTTTTTCTTCTATAACGAAGTTCCTGCCCGTCATCTTCTTCATGAGAAGAGACAGGACCGCCGCTTTTTCGCGGGGGTCGGAAAGAAAGGATACGGTCCCGGTGCCCATGATGCAGGAATAACGATAACTGTATTCACAGGGACGGTCATGGGGGATCAGCTGATGTCCGCAGTCCATCTCAAAAGTGACGCGGAGACATCTTGAGAGCAGATCGATCTTCCGCCCTCTCCGGGCACTGTGAAAATAAAGGAAAAGCTTCCCCTCCTTCATTTGGTAAGCGAAGTTCATAGGTATGATATATGCCTCTTCATTTGTTGGATCATAGATTCCCAGGCGGCAGACAGTACAGCTGTCAAGAACCTTGAGGATCTTGGCCATGTCAGTGACTTCTTTATCTTCCCGTCTCATAATCTTCCTCACTTTTTCTTTTGGATTTTAATTTTTGAAAGATAGTAAATTTAATTTCAGTATACCACAGGTTATAGGAAATTAACAGCCATAGCATATTTTTCTGCCTGTCCTCATATTCTTTGAGTATAGCGTCGGCGTACAAAGGGAAGCGGATAATATTTTGGGGAGGAATAAGGTGGCAGATAAAAATAAAGAACCGGCAGTTTATAAAAGAGGCTGTAACGTACTGGAGGAGGAAAGGCATAAGTCGGTCTTTGCCAGCTTTCTGGAACAGCTGAACAGTCCACTCATTTACATACTGATGGTGGCTTCTGTAATATCTCTGTTTTTGAAGGAATACAGCGATATGGCGATCATCGTTGCGGTGATTCTGGTGAATTCCGTGATAGGTGTCATACAGGAGGGAAAAGCACAGAAAGCGCTGGAGGCTCTGAAAAAGATGACGAGTCCGAAAGCGCTTTTAAAAGAGGGGGATAAGATCAGAGAGGTGCCGGCCGGCGAACTGATACCGGGAGATATCGTCTGCCTGGAAGCCGGGAGACAGATACCGGCGGACATAGAGCTCATCACCGCGGTGAACCTCAAGGTGGAGGAGGCTGCCCTGACCGGAGAGTCCGTACCAGTCCTCAAGGATACAGGAAGAAATAAGAAAGCCTTTATGTCCACCACCGTGACTTACGGCAGAGGGGAGGGTGTGGTCACATCCATTGGAATGGATACGGAGATCGGCAAGATAGCCAAGATGATCCAAAATGCGCCAATGGAAAAGACTCCGCTGCAGAAGCGGCTGGCGGATCTGGGAAAGATTCTGAGCGTGGTCTCGGTAATTCTCTGTGTCCTGCTGTTTCTGATTGCGGTCCTGCAGAAGCGGGATGTCATGGAAATGCTGATCACTGCCATTTCTCTGGCTGTGGCGGCAGTTCCGGAAGGACTCCCCGCCATTGTTACCATGGTACTGGCGCTCAGCGTTTCCCGGATGGTGAAAGTAAATACCATTGTGAAACGTCTGCCCAGTGTGGAAACGCTCGGCTGTGTCAGCGTGGTCTGCTCAGATAAGACGGGGACCCTGACTCAGAACCGTATGACGGTATCCAGATGTCTTGTGGATGGGAGGATATGCAGCCCCTCTACCTTGAAAATACAAAGGGACAGACATTTTCTTTATGGCTTCACACTGTGCAATGACGCGGAATTGTCCTCAGAAACCCGTCTGGGGGATCCAACGGAGCTGGCTCTTTTGGATATGGCGGCGTCCTTTGGGCTTTACCGTCATGAACTGGAAAGGCGGCTGCCCAGAAAAGATGAGATATCATTTGATTCCAAGAGAAAGATGATGACGACGCTCCACAGAGAGGGAAAAAGCTCTGTGTCCTATACAAAAGGCTCGCCGGATGAGATCCTGCAGCGATGCCGTTACATTCTTTCAGGAGGCCAGGTGGTTCCCATGAGCCAGAGGGACCGCACGGAAATAAAAAGTGTCCTGAAGCAGTTCACCGGAGACGCGCTCCGAGTATTGGCCCTGGGCATGCAGATGGATGTGGAAAAGGCCAGGGAAAAAGAGCTGGTCTTTGTGGGAATGGCCGGTATGGCCGATCCGGTCCGGCCGGAAGCTGCCGGAGCCGTCTCAGAGTTCCGGAAAGCCGGAGTGAAGACTGTCATGATAACCGGAGATCGGGAAGACACGGCCTTTGCCATTGCCAAAGAACTGCATATCGCATCCCGGATGGAAGAGTGTTTGTCCGGGGAAGAGATGGAGAAAATGGATGACGGGGAATTCGCCCGCCGCATACCGAAGGTCCGGGTGTTCGCCCATGTGTCTCCAGAGCACAAGGTGAGGATTGTATCGGGCTTCAAAGCCGCCGGGGAGATCGTGGCTATGACCGGGGACGGGGTCAATGACGCGCCGTCTTTAAAATCAGCGGACGTGGGGATCGCCATGGGGATGGCGGGGACAGATGTGGCGAAGAACGCCGCGGATATTGTGCTGACTGACGATAATTTTGCGACGATCACCAAAGCTATCGCACAGGGGCGCAGTATATATGAGAATATCAAGAAATCGGTCCTTTTCCTACTGTCGTCTAACTTCGGTGAGATTATTACGATGTTGGCTGCCATAGCCCTTGGCCTGGCATCTCCCTTGAAGCCCAGCCATATATTGTGGATAAACCTGATTACGGACTCTCTGCCCGCCCTGGCCCTGGGCGTAGATGTGAATGGAAATAAGAACTATATGAGAAGGCCGCCCCGATCTAAAAATGAAAGTCTTTTTGCCGGAGGCGGGCTGAGCTGTACCATCCTTTACGGTCTGCTCATCGCTATCATCAGCACCACCGCGTTTCTTCAGCTCCCGCTCACATTTCTTTCTTCCGCGGGGATGCCTGTCACCCTGGGGAATCTGAGGGGGCTTATGGCAGACCCGGCGCTGCTCAGCCGCTGCCAGACGTATGCGTTCACGGTGCTGGGCATATCTCAGCTTTTTCATGCCATAGGCATGCGGGATGTGGAGACGTCGGTTTTCCGTATGAAGCATTTTAACAATAAATTAATGATCGCCGCATTTGCAATCGGCATAGGACTGCAGCTCCTGGTCACAGAGGTGCCGTATTTCATAGGGGTATTTGGAACCTGTTCCCTGGCTCTGCAGGAATGGATACTTCTGCTCATTCTATCCGCGATGCCGGTGCTGGCCCATGAAGTGCTGATACTGCTCCCGTAACACATAGAATCCGCCGGAATATACTCTGCCGCACGAAGTGCGCCTGCCCGGAGGGCATGAATTAAGGGATACCCTTGTATATCTTTCAAACAAGCTTTCTTTGTCTGGTTCATAAAGCAGGAGGAAATCCGCTTCCATCCAGGCGGCTCGCTGGCAGCCGTAACCATGATCTTTGCGGCCTCCAGTCGGTCCTTTCCAACTGACATGGATAAATCGATATTTTTCCATGTCAGATTCCAATAAAAACCTGCATGAGATTCGGTTTTTACCTCCCTGCGGCCGGGAAAATCCTGCTAACGCCTTTGCGGCGCTCGCCTTACGATGGAATCGGATTGTTCCTCTTGCTCTTCCTCCCGCACCGAAATAAGCTCTCATTCGTTTTAAAAGCCATTGGGGCGGTTCACCGCGGCCCGCAGCCTTTAGGCGCGCGGGCCGTGTGGATATCCGATCCTTTTCTGGAATCAAGGGAACGGAAGTCGTCTGAAGCGGTGCGACAGAAAGAATACCGGCAGAAAGATTCCGGGCCGGCCTAAAGGCGAGCGCCGCAGGGCAGCGGACGGTGTTCCCCAGACGGAGGGAGGCAGAAACGAAAAATACCGATTCCGTTTCTGAGCGAACCGGAGACGGGAAATCATCCGGATTTCCCGCCGACATGTGAGCGGTACTCCCGGAGCGGGGATAAAGCGGCCTCTGCATCGCCAGCGAACCGAAATCGTGACGGCCCGGAACTTCTGCTGGTGTCAGTCTGGATTCTGGTTGGAGCTAACGAAAAATGATTCCAAAAAGTATTTTGTATCGTGGTTCGGCGGATCTTTTTGAGCAAACCTTCATTATTGCTTTCTCACAAAGGGCGTCACACAGCCCCCGGACAGCCGTACGATCAATTCCGCCATCTCATGGGCGGATTTTTTCATGCCGTTTTTCAGCCAGCTCTGAATCAGGCCGATGCTTCCATTGACGATGAACAGGTAGATATCGGTAGCGGTATCTTCTTCAAGGCGGTTTCGGGTGACCAGCTCCGTGACATAGGATTCGTGGGCGATCATCAGGATCTGCCTCTGGAAATGGACGTCTCCCTGCTCACTGAGCAGGATGCGGCAGGCGCGGCTGTTGTCCCGGATATATTCAAAGATATATGCCAGGATCTGCATGAGCTTGGAGTCATATTTTTGATATTCACAGTCAGCCAGCATCGCATTCACGTCGTCGATGATCTCTTCTTCCATTTGCTGCAGCAGATCATACTGGTCCGAATAGTGGTTATAGAAGGTGGAACGGTTGATATCCGCTTTTTCACACAGCTCGGACACGGATATTTTATTGATGGGCTTTTTTTCCATGAGCTCAATGAGACTCTCCTTCAGGAAGCGTTTGGTATAGCGGGAACGCCGGTCGCTTTTCTGCTCTTTCATAGGGAGTCCTTTCTGTTTATAAAAAATTAATAAGAGCTTTTGATGATTAATCAACAATATTAGAAAAATTGTCTTACACACAACGAATCATATAAAACTGATTGTTGATAGTACAACACTATGTCCATTATAATAAAATCAAACCAGAAAAGCAACTGGAACCGGTATTTGACAGGAGGTAAAATGGGCGCCATGGATAAGGTGAGAGAATGGATATTGGCACATAAAAAATTAGTGGTGGCGGTCTTTCTGACGGCCACAGCGCTCTGCACGGCCCTTTGGCCCTTTGTGAACGTAAATTACAATATGGTGGATTATCTGCCGGAGGATGCCCAGTCCACGAAAGCACTCAAATTGATGGAAGAGGAATTTGAGGGAGGAGTGCCTGGCACCCGGGTCATGGTAAAAGATGTATCCATACAGGAGGCGCTGGATTATAAAGAAAAGCTCAGTCAGATAGAGGGAGTGTCGTCGGTCCTCTGGCTGGACGATGTGACGGATCTCAAGACACCGCTGGAGGTCATGGATCCGAAGACCGTGGAGAACTATTATAAAGACAATACAGCTCTGTTCTCTGTTGCCATAGAGGACAGGATGGAAGCAAAGGCTGTGGCGGATATTTATGAACTCATCGGAGAAGAAAATGCGGCCGCCGGTGATGCGGTCACCACTGCCGCGTCGCAGACCATGGCTTTTACGGAATGTATGAGGGCGATTCTCATCCTGGTGCCCATTATCCTGCTGATCTTGATATTGTCCACAGAATCCTGGCTGGAGCCTCTTTTTTTTCTGGTGGCGATCGGGGTGTCTGTCCTTATTAACATGGGTACCAACCTATTCTTTGGGGAGATATCCTTTGTGACCCAGTCAGTCAGCCCAATACTTCAGCTGGCGGTTTCTTTGGACTATGCCATCTTCCTGCTCCACAGCTTTGACCGGCACAGAAAGGATCTGACAGCTTCCGATGCTTCCGGAAGTGAGGGAAGGCCAATCGTTAATATGGCCATGAAAATGGCCATGAAAGATTCCTTTACGGCCATCGCTGCCAGTGCGGCTACCACACTGTTTGGATTCCTGGCACTCACCTTCATGAACTTTCAGATCGGTGTGGATCTGGGTATCAATTTGGTTAAAGGGATCGCCCTGAGCTTTTTAAGCGTCATGTTCTTTCTGCCCGCATTTACGCTCTGTTTTTATAAGTTGATAGATAAGACACGGCACAGGCCGTTTCTCCCGAAAGGGAAGAAGTTGGGGAAAGGAATATTGAAAGCGAGGATTCCCGTGGGAATTCTTGCGCTGCTGCTCCTCATACCCTGTTATCTGGCCCAAGGACGGACCGATTTCACATATGGTATGGGAAGTATGCCCGACAGCATCCGGTGCGGGAGAGATGAACGGATGATCACGGAAGCCTTCGGGGAATCCAATCCCATGGTACTTCTGGTGCCGAGGGGAGAGCCGGCCAAGGAAAAGGTTCTGACAGAGGAGCTTGAGGGGCTTTTGCATGTCAGCGGCGTTATGTCCTATGCGGGGACGGTCGGCGCGGCCATTCCTCCTGAATATCTGGGAGAAGAGATTACGGGACAATTCTATTCGGAACATTACAGCCGCTTTATTATTTACGGAGATACGCTCCAGGAGGGAGACGAAGCCTTCCTCCTGGTGGAACAGATACAAAATACCGCGAAAGAATTATATGGAGAGGAGGTCTATTCCTGTGGAATGAGTGTGAACCTGTATGACATGAAGAATACGGTGGAGACGGATAACAGCCGGGTAAACCTGCTCGCGGTCCTTTCCATTGGGCTGGTGCTGCTCGTGACCTTTAAGTCTCTGACACTGCCTCTGCTTCTTTTGCTGAGTATAGAAACGGCCATATTCATCAACCTGGCTGTCCCATACTTCGACGGTTCTTCTTTATGCTATATCGGGTATCTGGTGATCAATACGGTCCAGCTGGGCGCCACTGTGGATTACGCTATCCTTCTCACAGACACCTATCATGGGAACAGAAGGGAATGGAAGGCGAAGGAAGCCATGGAAAAGACCATAGGAAGTGTTTTCTTTTCCATCCTTGTCTCGGCGGCCATTATGACGGCGGCGGGGATGTGCCTCTGGCTGACCTCATCCAATCCGATCGTATCTGCCCTGGGACTTTTGCTGGGGAGAGGGACCATCCTTTCTATGCTGCTGGTACTCGGATTCCTGCCGGCTGTGCTGCTGGTATTTGACAAGGTCATATGGAAGACCACATGGAGAAAAGGAGGAAATAACAATGACAAAGATGAGACAGTTGTTTAAAAGAGTCTTACTTTCCTGTCTCGCCATATGTCTTGCGGCGGTCCTGGCGGGGCTCGGCACACTTGGCGGCGGGACGGACGGAGACAGATCCATGGCGGCGGGGGCCGGCAGTGGAAAAGAGACGGAGAAGCAGAGCGGCGGCGCGGCGAAGGTCCGGGGCAAGGACGAAGTCATCTACGCGTCTCTTGAGACCGGCGGAGCGCTTAAGGGGCTTTATGTGGTGAACTGCCTGGAGGTGGCGGAGGGCGGCGCCATACAGGATTACGGAGAATACAGCCAGATTCTCAACCTTACGGATACTTCTGAAATGAAATATCAGGACGGCGTTATATCAGCAGAAGCAGAGGCCGGGCGCTTTTACTATCAGGGGAACATAGAAGGAGGATCTCTTCCCTGGGATGTTTCCATCACCTACCGGCTGGACGGCAGAGAGGTGGCGGCAGAAGAGGCGGCCGGAGAGAGCGGACATCTGGAAATCTCCATTTCGACGAAGCCGAACGGAAGCGGTTCTTTGTTTTACGAAAATTATCTGCTGCAGTTATCCCTGACACTGGATACTTCTGTGTGTACGAATATAGAAGCGGTAGATGCGTCCATCGCGGATGCGGGTGAAAATAAGCAGATCACGTTCACTGCCTTACCGGGAAAGGAAGGAAGCTTTTCTGTCGTTGCAGATGTATCGGGATTCCGGATGAACGGTATGAGCATAGCGGCGGTCCCGTTCAGCATGGCGTTTGATCTGCCGGACATGGGTTCCATGACAGAACAGCTGGGGGAACTCAGCGACGGGGTCGCGTCTTTGAATGAAGGGGCGGAAGAGCTAAAGGAAGGCGCGGCCAGCTTAGCAGAGGGCGCCGGAGCTTTGAAGGAAGGATCTGCTTCCTATAAGGATGGGCTAGAAAATCTTGGAAGAGGGATGACCGGGCTTAAGAGCGGCGGTTCTCAGCTTGGCGGCGGCCTTTCCATGCTGAGCACAGGAGCGTTTGGACTGAATTCCGGTATGGAAGAGTATTGGACGGGGCTGTCAGAATTTGTCTCTGGCCTGTCACAGATGAAAGAAGGCTCCGGTAAGTATCGGAGCGGGATTGAGAGCATAGCCGGGCAGTCGGACAATCTGGCGGAAGGCTCCCAGGCAATCAATGACAGTCTCGCTTCTATGGCGGAGCAGCTGGCAGGACAAATCGGCGGCTTGACAGGAGAGCTCGGACAGACCGGCGAAGACCTGGGTGCGGGCACAGATACTGGAAGTGGTAATGCCATGGAGCTGCTGGCCGCTCTGCCCGATGCACTTCGAGGATCCGCGGATGGGATTGCCGGCATAAAAGATGGGATCACAGGGCTTTCCGGGAATTACGCAACGATGTTCACAAATCTGGACGAAGCTATCATGGCGATTCCGGAAATAGATGAGACGGCTCTTGCCGGTCTGGGAACAGATAATGAAACAGTAAACCAGCTGGTGGACAGTTATCAGGCGGCCCAGACAGTAAAGCAGACCTATGTGCAGATAAAAGAGGATCTGGCTTCTGTCCAGAAATCTATGGACGGTATGTCGGATGCGCTCGCCTCCATAGAAACTGTACTTAAGGATACGGCTGACCAGATAGAAGAGGCGCTCAAAGGAATGGATCTGGACAGTATCATGGACGCTCTTAAGGAATTAAACAGCGGAATAGCGAAGCTGTCTGCACAATACGGAGAATTTCATCAGGGGCTATTGGACTATACGGGAGGAGTCAAGTTCTTTTCCCAATCCTATGGAAGTCTGGATGACGGGATTTTGGATGCCATTTCTGGCGGGGAGGACCTGATGGAAGGCTTCGGTAAGCTGCAAAGCGGAGCCGGAGGACTGGCGGAGGGGCTCAGCAGTACAGCAAAGGGCTTTGACAGCCTGATGGACGGAGTGGAAAGCCTGGCCGATGGGACGGAAGCTTTGGCTGCAGGCTATGAACAGATAGACGGCGGTATTGGGGAGATTGCCTCAGGGACAGACGGGGTTTCCGAAGGGATGGCCGGTCTTCAGGACGGAACAAGAAAGATGCATCTGGAGACGAAAGATATGCCGGAAAAAATCCAGGAGGAGATTGATAAACTTCTGGAGGATTATGATAAATCGGATTTCCGCCCGGAATCCTTTGTATCTGAGAAAAACCAGAATGTGGAGCTGGTCCAGTTTGTGATGACCACAGATCCGATAGAGAAAGAGGAAATAGATGTACCGGATATGGAAGAGGAGGAGATGAAAACCCCCTGGGACAGATTCCTGGATCTGTTCCGGAAATAGGCCGGGATTTCCGGGCGGGAGAACCTGCCTTACAATGAAATATCGCTTGAAAAGGACCCATGAAGCAGGTATGATAGAGCCATATACGTCAAATTCAGTCTGGAGGTACGACATGAGGATACAGAATGTGGCGCTGATCGGCCTGGGCGCTATGGGTTCTTTTTTTGCGCCCAGGATAGAGCAGTATTTGGGCAGACAAAATTTTCAGGTGATCGCGTCCGGAAAGCGGAAAGAGCGCCTGGAAAAGCAGGGAGTCACCATAAACGGGGTGAATTACCGGTTTACTGTGCGGCAGCCGGAAGAACAGGGGCCGAAGGCGGATCTGATCATCATGGCCATGAAGGATATGGGACTTGACCAGGCGATTGAGGATATCCGGAACCTGGTGGGGGAAAATACCCAGATTCTCTGTGTCATGAATGGGATAGACAGTGAGGAACGGGTGGCGGCGGCATATGGATGGGAGCATGTAATGTATTCTTATATGCGTATGTCCATCGTCATGAAGGACGGAACGGCGGACTTTGATCCGTATTGGGGAAAGGTACACTTTGGGGAAGCGAAGAATGAGGAGCTGACACCCAGAACAGAGAGAATCCGGGATTTTTTTGAGAACTGTGATATTCCTTATCAGATTGACACAGATATGAAACGGGGAATCTGGTTTAAATATATGTGCAACGTGGGAGAAAATCTGACCTGCGCTCTGTTAGGCATCCCTTTCGGCGCTTTCAGGAGCAGTGATTCAGCCAATGCGATTCGCAGAGGAGCCATGAGGGAAGTAATGGCGATCGCCAATAAAAAGGGCATCCCCCTGACGGAACAGGACATTGAAGATCAGGAAGCGACGGTCAGGAATATTCCGTTTGCGAATAAGCCCTCCACTCTTCAGGATCTTGAAGGAAAGAAAAAGACGGAAGTTGAAATGTTCGCGGGGACGGTGGTGCGTCTCGGAAAGGAGCTGGGGGTGCCGACTCCCATCAGCTGGATGTTTTATCACGGGATCAAGGTCTATGAAGAGAAAAATGAAGGGAAGTTTGAAATAGAATAGGAAAAACCTATTAAAATGATAAAATAAATCGATTTTTCTTATATTTAAATTTATGTTATACTTGTGCCAGCTTGAAAATATAATGCCCATGCGAAGCAGATTAAAAGGAGAAGGAAAATGAAAGTATTGATTATCGGAGGCGTGGCGGCAGGCACGAAAACGGCCGCAAAGCTTATGCGGGAAGACGGGAACGCGGAGGTCACGATTCTTACCAAAGGTAAGGACATTTCTTATGCGGGCTGCGGTCTTCCCTATTATGTAGGCGAAGTGATCCGGGAAAAAGGACAGCTGATCGTAAATACGCCGGAAAAATTCTCCCGTCTGACGGGTGCCAGGGTGATGACCGGTATAGAAGTCACCAAGGTGAATCGGGAAGCAAAAAATGTGGAGGCGGTCAATACCGAAACAGGAGAGACATCAGTCTATGAATATGATAAA
Source organism: Qiania dongpingensis (assembly GCF_014337195.1). Taxonomy (NCBI): domain Bacteria; kingdom Bacillati; phylum Bacillota; class Clostridia; order Lachnospirales; family Lachnospiraceae; genus Qiania; species Qiania dongpingensis. Next base: position 1,017,960 of record NZ_CP060634.1, on the reverse strand, counting down.
CTGGTGATAGCGACGGGCGCCTCACCAATTAAGCCTCCCCTTCCGGGAATGGACTTAAAAGGGATTTATTTTATGAGGACTCCAGACGATGCCGAAGCTCTGAGAGGGGCTGTGGAATCCGGAAGCATCAGGCGGGCAGTCGTCGTCGGAGGAGGATTCATCGGACTTGAGGTGGCGGAAAACCTGGCTGCGAAGGATATCCGGGTATCCGTCATCGATATGGCCCCGCAGATACTGCCTGGATTTGCTCCTGAGCTGACAGAGTATGTGGAAAACCACTTGGCAGATCATGGCATCATGGTATTTACCAGTACGAAGCTGGAAGGATTTCTCGGTGAAGAAAAAGTCGAGAAGGTACAGACCAGCAGAAAGGCCATGAAAGCAGACGCGGTAGTCTTGTCCATCGGAATCCGTGCCAATACGGCTTTTCTTTCGGATTCAGGCATCGAGCTCATGCCCAACAGGACGGTGAAGGTGGACCGTTATATGAGGACCAGCGATCCGGATATCTATGCGCTGGGAGACTGCGCTACCGTTACAAATAAGGTCACAGGAGAGCCCCAGTGGTCTCCGATGGGGTCTTCCGCCAATATTGAAGGCCGCCTGCTGGCCCAGAATCTGGCAGGAAAAGAAATACCGTACGGCGGGGTATTGGGGACGGCCGTATGCCGGCTGCCGGAGCTTAATGTGGGAAGGACAGGTTTTACAGAGGAGACGGCGAAAGCCGCGGGATTCGAGCCGGTGAGCGTTGTGACCGTTGTGGATGACAAGGCGCACTACTATCCCGGCGCCGGAAGCTTTATCGTAAAAATGATTGCGGATAAGAGCACGAAAAAATTCCTGGGCATCCAGGTCCTTGGGAAAGGCGCTGTGGATAAGATGGTGGATATCGCCGTCACAGCGCTGACTCTTGGGGCTTCCCTGGAGGACCTGGCGAATATGGATCTGGCGTATGCCCCGCCGTTTTCCACGGCTATCCATCCATTTGCCAATACGGTAAATGTACTGCTCAACAAGATGAGCGGAGCCTATGAAACGCTGACACCCGCGCAGTACGCAAAAGAAGGAGTGCCGGAAGGATATCAGCTGGTGGATGCGTCTGCAGCGCCCACCATAAAAGGGATTCCGTATTTGGATCTGACAAAAATAAACGGGCCTGTGGAAGGGTACTCTCAGGACGCCAAGCTTTTGCTCGTATGCGCCAAAGGGAAGAGAGCATATCTGACACAGAACCGTTTGAAACAGCATGGTTATACCAACACGCTGGTGCTGGAGGGGGGAACCATTTTCAACACCGGCATACTGGAAAATGAAGAATAAAAGATGACAAGAAAAAGGAGAAAGTAAAAATGGCATGTTTAACAGTTAGCCCTGAAGACGAGAAGAGAGTAAAGGGATGGGGATTTTTAAGCAACAAGGGAACGGACAATTTTTCCGCCAGGATCATTACCGTCAATGGAAAGATCACTGCGGCGCAGCAGAGACACATCGCAGAAGCTGCGGAAAAGTTCGGAAACGGTATTGTGACCTTTACGACCCGTCTCACGGTGGAGGTACAGGGAGTCCCTTATGATAAGATCGATGAATTCCGCGCTTTTCTGGCGGAAGGGGGACTGCAGACCGGCGGCACCGGATCCAAGGTCCGCCCCGTAGTGTCCTGCAAAGGGACTACCTGCCAGTATGGGCTTATTGACGCGTACGCTCTGTCTGAAGAGATACATAAGCGGTTTTATGAAGGGTATTCCGATGTAAAGCTGCCCCATAAATTCAAGATTGCCGTAGGCGGATGTCCCAATAACTGTGTGAAGCCCAACCTGAATGACGTGGGCATCATCGGCCAATGTATCCCAGTATTTGATGAGGACAGCTGCAATGGCTGTAAAAAATGTTCTGTCGTCACCGCATGTCCGGTAAATGCCTGCTCCATGGTGGACGGTGTTTTGGAGATCGACAAGGAGGCATGTATCAATTGCGGCCGCTGTGTGGGCAAATGCCGTTTTGACGCGATTGAAGAAGGAATCCATGGCTATAAGATATATATCGGCGGCAGATGGGGGAAAAAGATCGCACAGGGAAAAGCGTTACATAAGGTTTTCACAGATAAGGAAGAAGCCCTGAAGGTAATCGAAAAAGCAATTCTTCTGTTCCGTGAACAGGGCGAGACGGGAGAACGATTCGAGAGGACCATTGAACGGCTTGGTTTTGAAAATGTGGAAGAACAGCTTTTATCTGACGGACTCTTAGAGAGGAAAGAAGAAATCCTCAAGGCTCAGCTTCATCTGAGCGGCGGGGCTACCTGTTAAATAAGACTGGGACCGGTGTATGATACACCGGTCCCATATTTTATTTTAGTCCATTAGAATTTTCTTTTTTTCAGTAGCCATATCCGGAGGGAGGAAGCGGCGGCGCCATACAAGCTGAGGATTCCGAGAGCTTCCAGCACTTTTAGAAGAGAGTAAGTATCTTCACCAGCGAAGATAGAATTGAGCTCCGCAATGGGAGGGAATATCCACAGAATAGCGCGGGAAGCCGGTATCTCCTGCAGGATCCCAAATTTTGAAACAGCCATGACAGCGATGAAAGCTGTGAGGGAAATGGCGATCTTCCTGTCTTTTATAATACGGGGATGCAGCAGGGCGCCCACAGAGCTTCCTACGAATGCGCTGGCGCTCTGCAGCAGCCAGCCGTATAGTACGTCCGGGGTCTCAATGGGCCTGAGGAACAGCTGCCTGTGGTTCAGCAGATTCTGGATCACAGGAAACAAGGTACTGATGAGGGCGGCCAGCATTCCCAGCAGAATTAAAAACATGCTGCAGCTCAGATAATAGGAGGTTTCACTGCGGACCCTCAAGATCATCAGCTGTTCGGATACAGGTTCCTCCAGCGTATTATAGGATAGCCCTGCCCAGACCATGATCAGAAACAGATAGACGCAGGAGATGGAAAAGCTGTCGACGATTCCCACGGGCATGATCGTATACATACAATAGAGCACCACGGCCAGAATGACCACCGGCATGACAAACTTGCTGGATTTGAAATAGGAGTGAAAGTGATATCGGATCAATTCATATATGGTCTTCATACATTTTCCTCAGCTTCCATCCTTTTTCCAGCATCAGAGACAGCAGGCGGTCACTTTCATGTTCCGATGCCGTAATTCTCAGCCGGCCTTTCTGATTTTTTTCATTCATTCCTGTGAAATGGGATATTTCCAGCGGAATTTCCGCCTGAGGAGTCCCATCAAAGAGCAGTACATAGTTTCTTTGGAGAATGGAGGGGCTCTTATCGGCAGTACGGACGATCCCTCCCTCGATTTCAAAGACAAAGTCCGATATGCGCGCGGTCAGATTGGGCTCATGGCAGGACATGATAAGAGTGATGCCCTCTGAGTGCAGTTCTTTCATTTTATGGATGAATACGGCCTGAGACTCTATGTCCTGGCCGGATAGAGGCTCGTCCAGAAGGAGCACGTCTGGTTTCTTTAACAGAGCCTGGATTACGCCGACCTTCTGGAGGGTGCCCTTTGAAAGATGCTTCATCGGGACATCGAGCATGCCCTGTATGAAAAAGTCTTCGGAAAGCCTTTCCTCCTGTTCTTTCAGGATATCTTTGTTCAGACCGTCCATGCTTCCCATGTGTCTGAGATATTGTCGGGCTGTGAGGCTGGATTTTGGAAAATGTTCCGGAATATAGTGGAACAGCAGTCCGCTTTGAGCCGTTATGGTTCCGCCGGAGGGCGTGACCAGCCGGGCGATCAATTTGAGCAGGGTTGATTTTCCGCTTCCATTGTGACCGGTGAACGCGATGGACTGCCCCCTTCGGACAGAGAGCGTCACATCCTTTAACACTGTTTTTTTGTCATATATTTTTGAAACTGTGTTCAAAGCGATTATTGTGTCCGGCAAAGAATTCCCTCCATTTTTCTTGTCATAATAAGCTTCCTTTTGATTTCGAGTATATCACAGGCTCTTTATGGAATCAATGCCATGGGATACTCTGTTTTATTGACCAAGGAGACGGAAAAAAAGATGTAACAAATTAGATTCCAAGCGCTCTAATAGATGAGACAGAGAAAGGGGGGGATTACTTGGCGGGCTTTTCACAGCTTTATGAGAAGTATGCCGGACAAGTCTACCGGTTCTTACTCGCGCTGTCCTGTGACCGCAGCCTCTCGGAGGAACTGACCCAGGAGACTTTTTATCAGGCGTTTCTGCATGCTGACAAATTTGAGAACCGCTGCAGCGTCTCCACCTGGCTGTGCCAGATAGGAAAAAATGCTTATTTTCGGGAGATGAAACGGCAAAAGCGGACTGTTCCCATACAAGAGGCGGGAGAACGGCAGGACGGCGCGCTTAAAGATCCGGAGGAAGCATTTTTGGAGAAGGAACGGGTGCAGTCTCTTCGCAGGCAATTGTTAAATCTGCCTGAACCTTACCGGACCGTGATCGCGATGCGGGTATACAGCGGCACGGACTATAAGGAACTGGCCCGGCTGTTCGGAAAATCTGAGAGCTGGGCAAGGGTTACGTATTTCCGGGCAAAGGAACGGCTGACAGTTTTGATTGAAAGGGAGGACAGAGGATGAGAACAGAATGTGGCATCATACAGGACCTGCTTCCGCTTTATGCGGATGGCGTTTGTTCACCGGAAAGTAAAGCGGCCGTCGAACAGCATTTAGAAGAGTGCAGAGAGTGCCGGGAAACGTATCAGCGGGCATTTGGAACTGTCCCAGACATCCCGGTGCTGGAAACGGATGCCGTGGAAGAAGGAAAAGAATTTCGGCATGGACTGAGAAAGGTGCGGAGAAGATGGATCTATTCGCTGATCGCAGCGCTGCTGGCGGTCCCTCTGGTATTGATGAGCATAGCGCAGATCAACGGCGAAGGCATCTGTTTCAGCAATTTGAGTCAGATCATGTGCGGCCAGCATTTTTTATCCCTTTTAAAAAAAGGAGCTTATGGAAAAGCGTTCGATATGCTTGACTCGGAAAGCAAATGGGAGGATTTGACTGATTATGTAAAATACCGGGGGGAAGGTGTGAGTACGGAGGCATATCAGGCGATTGAGATCGACGGAGAGACATGGATGTTTTCTTTGGCAGAGGCGGCCAAGTATTTTAATGAGATTCCAGACGTTCTGGAGGGAGAGGAAGCCCTGGACTTCTGGGAAACGATATGTCAGCATACGCAGTCGAACAATACCCAGTATATCATACCGGCGGAAGCGTATGACAAACTGAAAGCAAAAGAAAGGCTGGGGGATGGGTTCTTTGACGGAGAGGAAGGCCAGGAAATACAGCGCCCCGCGCGTGTGCGGAACCTGAAAGGAGACAGCTATTGTATCGGTACGATGTTTGACGCAGGCCAGGATTCATACACGAATGAACGCGATCTTGAACCATATTACGGTCAATTTGCCTGCGTTCCCAAATGGATTTGGGAGAAGATGGCGGAACGGGAGCAGCAGGACAAAGAGGCGTTCGAGGAACGGGCGGAAGAATACTCGTCCATTGGCTATGAGGAATGGCGTGAAAAATCCCGTGAGCAGTTTATAGCCGGTATGGAGGCGTGGGAAGAGGAATACGGGCGGATCACGGGAATCCGTTTCCATTCCGCTTATTATAACGGAGGAGGAGACAGCGCCTCGGGTTCGCGGCCCGGAGTGTGGCAGCTGGATTTCAGCCTGCGGTTTTCAGAAGAGGAAAGCGGAGGGGAAGGAATCACTCTTGCTGTAAGAAAAGGAAAGATCAGGCTGAATGGAGGCTATTGCCGTTCAGACGACAGTACCGTCAGTCAGTTTCTGAGTGCGCTTGCAGAGGCGGATTTCTATACGCTGCCATATGCTGAGGAATGACAAATCAGGTCTTCGCTTTAAAAGCGGGGCAAAGTTTTTAAGCTTTGTCCCGCTTTTTCTGTCATCCCTTTAAACCTCTGGCCTGTCTGTCCATATCTTCAATCACGATATCGTAGATTTCACCGATGGAGGAACAATATTTAAGGACCTCCCAAGGTTCATTTGTATGGAAGTGGATCTTGATCAGGTCTTCGTCTCCGACCGCCAGCAGGCAGTCACCTTTAAAATGTTCTGTAAAATAATCACTGATGGCGTCTTCGTCGAGGTTTTCTCCTTCGAGGAGCAGCTGCGTGTCATATCGGAATTCCAGCATTTTCGTTCTCCTTATTCGATCATATTGAAAAATCACAGTATCAGTTTACCACGGGCTTGTATTTCCGTCACTCTTTTTTATCAGAAGACATGAAAAGTTTTATCAGATTCCTTGCTCAGCAGACGTTACGGGAACCAGAATTTGTGGTATAATGGATAATATCAGATGATTAAAGGAAAAATGAAAAAGGCATGTGCCGAAAGAAAAACAATGAATTGTTTTAAATAGAAAATATCCTTTGATTTCTTTAGATTTTTTTCGCTGGACAGGTGGCGGATACCATATCAGGGTTTTTCTGCTATCCGCTTGCAGTATTTAGCAAAAATTTCGATGATTTCTTTCGGATAAGGCATGTTTTCATGGCGGAAGCGGCATCCTGTCATTTCTTCCAGCATATCGGCCCCGCCGTTTCGCATGATGACATTGCGTATGGTACGGATGTCCTTTTCCACATTCTGGACACTGGTGTTGTTCTGCTCGGCAATCGGGCGGTAGACTTCTCTTTGGATATTGTGCAGTTTACGGGAATCTTCCATGATCATCGATATGGCTGTGATAAAATAGTCATATCCTCGATAACACTGAGACACTCCGACAGAATAGAGCATTGCATGAATATCATTGCTCACCATATGGGATTTCCTCCTTCGTACAAGTGTTTGTAAAATCAAACATAGAAGATTTTGGAAAAAAAACCATATAATAGAAAAACTTAGACCTTACCAGACCATAGAAAAATTTGCCGTATAATAAAGGGCCGGAATATTTTGAAAAGAAATGATTCTTTCCGCTTGCACTCCAGCCCGTTTTCGGTTATACTAAATTTCGGACGGAGACATAGCTCAGCTGGGAGAGCATCTGCTTGACGTGTAGAGGGTCGCAGGTTCGAGTCCTGTTGTCTCCATAAAAAGGACGCTTTTTAGAAGCGTCCTTTTGTTGTCTGGACCGGACAAAAAAACACCATTTTAATCCTACGTCTGGATTAAGATGGTGTTTTTCATGGAGCATAGGGGATTCGAACCCCTGACCTCCACACTGCCAGTGTGGCGCGCTCCCAGCTGCGCTAATGCCCCGAGAAATATGTATTTCCAGCTTATTTTGCGTCCGAAGCAGGGGCGGAAGGACTCGAACCCTCGACATTTGGTTTTGGAGACCAACGTTCTACCGACTGAACTACACCCCTGTACCGTAGAAAAAACCTACCCTCCATTTATATCATAGGATTGCGGTCATGTCAACCGAAAAAATGATTCCGTAGTGTTTTTGTAGGGAAATTGGTGGTAGACTATAACAGAGTAGAATGGAGAAAAGAGGATGCAAAAATGGCCTATAAAATATTGATCGCGGATGATGAACATGATATACGGGCGCTGCTGAAGGATTTTTTTGAAATGCAGGGATACCAGACAGAAATGGCAAAGGACGGAAGGGAAGTTTTAGAAAAGGTTTCCCGTCAGCCGGATCTGATCCTTCTGGACATCAATATGCCGGGGATGGACGGCCTGGAGGTGTGCCGCCGCATCCGGGAATATGTCAGCTGTCCCATTTTGTTTTTGACTGCCAGGGTGGAAGAACAGGACCGGGTCAACGGTCTGATGATCGGCGGAGACGATTATATTATAAAGCCGTTTTCCCTGGATGAGCTGGCCGCCAGGGTGGCGGCCCACCTGCGCCGGGAGGCCCGGGCGGGGAAAAAAGATCTGCTTAGGTTCTCAGACGATCTGGTGATCCACTATTCCAGCCGGTGCGTCTATTTTGGAGAGGAGAACCTGGGGCTGACCAGGACGGAATTTGATATCGTAGAGCTGCTCTCTATGAATCGGGGACAGGTGTTTTCTAAGGAGCGGATTTATGAGAAGCTGTGGGGATATGACAGCGAAGGCGATGAAAATATCGTGACCGAGCACATCCGCCGCATCCGGATGAAATTTAAGAAATATTCTGACAAGACTTATATCGCGACAGTATGGGGGGTGGGCTATCAGTGGGCTGGCTGAAACGAAAGAAAAATAAATGGAAGAAGAAGCTGATGGACGCGTCTCTGAAAAAAGCTCTGGCCGCTTATATCGTACTGGGAGCAGCGGGAACCTTTCTGACGATTATGATCCTCCAGTTTATTTGTCAGAGTGCGGACAATGTCATCTGGGGTAAATATGCCTCGGAATATGCAGTCTCTAATCTGAGGGCCTTTTATTACGTCATGTGGGAGAGCATGGCTCAGGGGGACCGGGTCGTAATACAGATTCTGGATTTTGTGGAGTCATGGAGTCCGGTTTTATGTATCATAGCAGGAGTGGCGCTGGTATCGGTACTTTATTATCGGGATAAGCTGAAGACACCGCTTCAGATTCTGACGGACAGCGCGGCGAGGATCGGCTGCAGCGATCTAAACTTTCAATGTGAATACCATTCAGAAGATGAGATGGGAAAGCTGTGTGAAAGCTTTGAGAAAATGCGGAAGAACCTCCTGGAGAACCATCAGAAGATGTGGAATATGATGGAAGAGCAGAAACGGCTGAACCATGCATTTGCCCATGATCTTCGGACGCCGCTTACGGTGCTGCACGGGTACATCGACCTGCTTTCGAAGTATCATCCCCAGGGGAACATAAGTGAAGAAAAGCTTTTGGAGACGCTTTCCATGATGGATAAACAGGTGATCAGGCTGAAACGGTTTGGTGATACCATGCAGAGCGTAGGAACCCTGGAAGAGCGGATGGTGGAAAAGAAGCCGGTGACGGCGGCGGATATCACCGGGGATATGAAGGAGATGACAGCCGCCCTGGACGGCTCCGGCGGCGTGCATATCTGGATGGACAGCAGAATGCCTCAGACAAAGGAGCTGTATCTTGACGAAGCGATTGTCTGCGAAGTGGCGGAAAATATCCTGTCCAACAGCCTGCGTTATGCAAAAGAGTGGGTACAGGTGGTCATGGAAGAGGTCGGAGGATTTCTGGAGATCTATGTTCAGGATGACGGTCCCGGATTCAGCGAGGAGGGGCTTAAGATGGCGGCCAAGCCGTATTATAAGGATAAAGAGGAAGAGTCGCAGGAGCATTTCGGCATCGGGCTGTATATCTGCTATGTCCTGTGCGGGAAACACGGAGGCACTTTGGCTATCCATAACAGTGTGAACGGCGGAGCCATCATCTCTGCATCCTTTCAAGTACGCCCGGAAGAAGAGGAAATAAGGTGACGGAAAATTAAAAAGAAATAAGACGCCAGATATAGGGAAAGAGTAGAGAATTTATGTTTACAATGATCCTGACAGAAGGAAATACACCTGTCCGTCGGGGTCATTTTATTTTACGGGGGATGGGGAATCTGATCAGGAGTCTATTATAGTAAAGGAGATAGAAAAAGATGGAAATTTCGATTGAGCATTTAAATCAGTATTATGGGAAGAAGCAGGCGCTTCGGGATGTTAACCTTACAATATCCTCTGGGATGTTCGGCCTGCTGGGAAAGAATGGGGCGGGAAAGACGACCCTGATGAAGGTATTGTCCACATTGTTAAAGAAAAGTGAAGGAACGGTCAAGGTCTGCGGGGTTCCAGTAGAGCATGCGAAAGAAGTGCGTTCCATGGTCGGATATCTGCCGCAGGATTTCTCCATGTATGGGAGTATGAGCGCCTATGAGGCAATGGACTATCTGGGAGCTCTATCGGGCTTGTCAAAACAAGAGAGGAAAGAACGAATCCTGCCTCTTTTGGAGAAAGTGAATCTGGATGCTCAGGTCAAGACGAAGGTGAAGGCCATGTCCGGCGGCATGCGGAGACGGCTTGGAATCGCACAGGCAATCCTCCACGATCCGAAAGTGCTCATCGTGGATGAACCTACGGCAGGGCTTGATCCGGAGGAACGGGTACGATTTCGAAATCTTCTTTGTGAAACCGCCCAGGACAGGATCGTCATTTTATCCACTCATATTGTTGGGGATGTGGAAGCTACCTGTGAACACATAGGAATCCTGGATGAAGGAGAGCTGATCTTCAACGGGACAGTGGGGCAGCTGCTGAGTATGACGGAAGGACGGGTCTACAGCGCGGAGATCTCAAAGCTTGAGCTTCCAAAGGTGCAGTCTATGTATCCGGTGACTTCGATGCTGGCGGTGGGGGGCTCGGTGACAGTCCGGTTTATTTCCGACGTTCCTCCTGTTTTTCCGGCGAAGCTTTGCAGGGCAGGCGTTGAGGACGCGTATCTGTATTTGATGCATGTGGAGGGGGGGGAACTTTGATGTTTATTTCACTGTTTTGGAAAGAGTGCAGACAGATAGGCAAAAGTATCGTATACTATGCGTTCCTGGCCTGCCTGATCTTGTTTTTCATGAGCCAGCTTGGGGAAGAAAACTGGAATCTTGCCAAGCCGCAGCAGGGACAGGAAGAGTATGGGCATACGTATTCCAGAGATGAACAGGTGATCATGAACAGGACGCTGCAAAACCTTTCCCTGGATTATGTACAGAACCGCTATACCACGTATCCCCTTGGATTTTATAAAAAAGTGGTCCTGGGTGAAAAAAAGATGGTGCAGATGGAAAAAATCATGGGGGAACTCGTAGGAGCTTCCAAAGAAGAACTGGGAGACATCATCAGTAATTATATCAATGAAGCAGAGGCTAATCAGATGGAAGGCGTTGTCGTCACGCCGGACGTCAGTCCGGCGCAGGGGCTGACATATGAACGCTTTATAGAGCTGATGGGGGAGATTGACGACATGCTGGGAGGACATTCTACTTATGCCCCGGAGGTCTTAAAGAATGGAATACTGGTGCCCCAGACCTACGAGGGGGCGTTGGAGGATTACGAGGCAATTGTGGAGAAGGACCGGTATACCGGCGCTTATGCCCGCCTGTTCTGTGATTATATGGGGCTGATGCTGTCAATCCTGCCGATGTTCCTTGCGGTGGCCAGGACACTGAAGGATAAACGCTCCAAAGCTTCGCAGGTAATCTACTCCAAGAAGGCGTCATCCGCATGTGTGATACTATCCAGGTACCTCGCCGCCCTATTCATGACGATGCTGCCGGTAATTGTGATGGCCGCGGCCGTTCATATCCAGTGCGGCGCGGCTGCCGCCGGGGCGGGGATCGCTGTGGACCACCTTGCTTTTGTAAAATATGTAGGCGGCTGGCTGTTTCCTACCGTAGCGTTTACACTGGCGGCAGGCTTTTTGATCAGTGAGCTCACAGAGAGCGTATGGGCTGTGCTGATCCAGGGGATTTTCTGGTTCTTCAGTGTATTCCAGTCCTTCGGAGGACTCAATGGAAACTTTGGCCTTAAATTTATACCGCGGTTCAATGATTTTGGAAATACAGAACTGTTTTTCAGACAGCTGCCGGACCTGATCGCCAACCGGATCTTTTATGGAGTTCTGACGGCTGTGCTGGTGCTGCTCTGCATCGGAGTGTATACATGGAAGCGGAAAGGAGGTGGCATACGTCGTGGAAAATTACGTAAAAGCCGGTAAGATTCATCTGAAATATCATCTGAAATTCCATCTGCTGGCGGGGTTTCTACTGCTCTGCCTGATGCCGTTTCTGACAGGGGTGCAGTATCTGGAACCAAATGAGACGGCGCAGACCCTGGAAATGTATGCGGCGCTCATGGGAATCATTTTCCTGGTTCCGGCTTTCCTGCCGGACCAGGACAGGAATATCCGGGATCTTCTGCGTTCCAAAAAGGTGCCTATTACGTGTCTCCATGTGATCCGCCTTTTGGAGGCGCTGGTATTTTTGGCGCTGTACACAGGAGTGTGCGTGGTGTTTCTTAAATACAACGGCTGCGAATTCCCGATGTGGAACTATTATTTGGGTACTTTGGCGGGAGCCCTGTTCCTGGGAGGGCTGGGCATGTTCTTTTACAGTCTCACTGACAATATCGCGGTCGGATATATGATTCCCATCGTTTATTATGTCACAAATTTCAACGGAGACAAATATCTGAAGAACTTTTATCTGTTTTCCATGATGGGAGGAAGCTATGTTCCTAAATTCTATCTGGCGGCTGCCGGGACCCTGCTTTTACTTGCGGGGGTAGTGTGGCGTCGCTTTAAACCGTAACGCTTTAACGTATTGACCTTCCTCATCTTTTGTAGTATGATAATAGGGCTATATCATAAAGAAAAGAGAGGATTTTGAGATGAAAAGGAAAGCATTGGCACTTATGACGGCGGCGCTGCTCGCCGTAGGTCTGTTGGCTTCCTGCGGAAATAAGGACGCAAAGGAAACCACAAAGGCGAAGGAAACGACAGCGGAAAAGACGACGAAGGCAGAGGAGACGACAAAAGCCGGAGAGACGACGAAGGCTGCGGACGGCGAGGACACGAAAGCAGGGAACGAGACTGTAAAGATCGGCGTTATCCAGCTGGCTGAGCATCCTGCCCTTGACGCGAGCTACGAAGGCTTTAAAGACGCGCTGAAAGAAGCCGGATATGAGGAAGGGAAAAACCTGGAATTGGATTTCAACAACGCACAGGGTGACACCTCCAACTGTGAGACGATCGCGAATAAGCTGGTGAACAACAGCAGCGATCTGATACTGGCGATCGCGACTCCGGCGGCACAGGCAGTGGCTGGAAAAACGACGGAGATTCCGGTTCTGGCGACGGCTGTGACAGACTTTGAAGTAGCCGGGCTGGTGGAGAGCAATGACAAGCCGGGCACCAATGTCTCCGGTTCTTCCGATATGAACCCCGTAGAAGAACAGATTTCCCTGCTTCAGGAACTTCTTCCCGACGCAAAGAAGATCGGCATCATGTACTGCTCCTCCGAAGACAACTCCATCGTACAGGCGGATCTGGCGAAATCAGTATGCGAGGCAAAGGGCCTGGAGTTTGAAGAGTTCACCGTATCGGATTCCAGCATGATTCAGTCTGTTGCAGAGTCCATGATCGGAAAAGTAGACGCAGTTTATATCCCCACCGACAATCTGCTGGCGGAAGGCATGGCTACGGTATCCATGGTGACCAATCCCAACGGACTGCCCTGTATCGTGGGAGAAGAGGGTATGGTGACCAACGGCGGTCTTGCTACATATGGCCTTGATTACTATTCTCTTGGGAAAATGGCCGGAGAAATGGCTGTGGAGATCCTTAAAAACGGTTCCGACGTGAGCGCCATGCCGATTCGGTATATCAGCGCGGATGACTGTACGCTGGCCGTGAATTCGGAAGCTGCGGCAGAGCTGGGCGTAAGTCTGGATGCCGTAAAGGACAAAGCGAAGGATTTGGCAGAATAAACGGCGATAGATGAAGGAGACGGGCGATTATGGGGGTTTTATTAGCGATTCAGGGCGCCATAAGCCAGGGGATCCTCTGGGGTATCATGGCGCTGGGCGTTTATCTGACATACCGGATACTGGATGTGGCAGATCTGACCGTGGACGGCAGCTTTGCTCTGGGGGGCTGTACCTGTGCCGCACTTATCACGGCCGGTGTTAATCCATACCTGGCGGTGCTGGCAGCTATTTTAACAGGTATGGCGGCAGGCTTTATAACCGGCGTGCTGCATACGAAATGTGAGATTCCGGCGATTCTGGCAGGAATTCTGACACAGATAGGACTGTATTCCATCAATCTAAGGATTATGGGACGTTCCAATACGCCCCTTTTAAAAGTTCCGACCATATTCAAGGGGCTGACCGGGCTGACCGGGCTTTCCCAGAACTGGGTATCGCTGATAATAGGATTGATCTTTACGGCAGTTCTTATTTCCTTCCTGTACTGGTTTTTCGGGACGGAGATTGGCTCTGCCATCCGGGCGACCGGAAACAATGAAAATATGGTCCGTTCTCTTGGCATGAACACCAATACCCATAAGGTGCTGGGGCTGGCCATCAGCAACGGCCTGGTCGCTTTATCCGGCGCCTTGGTGACACAGAGTCAGGGATACGCGGATGTAAAGCAGGGGACCGGGGCCATTGTCATCGGCCTGGCATCCATCATCATCGGTGAAGTCATCTTTGGCAAGAAGAGCAGTTTTGGCGTCAAGCTGATTTCTGTGGTGGTCGGTTCTGTGATATACCGGATCATCGTAGCGGTAGTCCTGCAGATGGGCCTTAACACCGATGATCTGAAACTTCTTACGGCCATTCTGGTCGCGGCGGCCCTGACGGTGCCCGTCTTGCTGGATAAGCGGAGACAGGCGTCGAACTATGACCCGATGACGGACGGCCAGACCGGGAAAGGAGGGAAAGGAGCATGTTAAGAATCAGCCATGTGAGCAAAACCTTCAATCCTGGAACGGTAAATGAAAAGCAGGCTCTGCGTGATATCAATCTGCATCTGGAGCCTGAGGATTTTGTGACGATAATCGGAGGAAACGGAGCGGGAAAATCCACGACGCTTAATATGATCGCGGGCGTTTATCCCATAGACTGCGGGACTATCTTCCTGGATGGAGTCAATATTTCCAGACAGCCGGAATATAAGCGGGCAGCTCTTTTGGGCCGCGTATTCCAAGATCCGATGATGGGGACCGCGGCAAATATGCAGATTGTGGAGAACTTGGCTCTGGCCCACAGAAGGGGCAGGAGACGGGGACTCAAATGGGGCGTCACAAAAGAAGAAAAAGAGGTGTTTTACGGAGAGCTTAAACGCCTCGGCCTTGGTCTCGAGGACCGTATGACATCTAAGGTGGGCCTTCTATCCGGAGGACAGAGGCAGGCGCTGACTCTTTTGATGGCGACGCTGCAGAAGCCGAAGCTGCTGCTTTTGGATGAGCACACGGCTGCTCTGGATCCGAGAACGGCTAAAAAGGTGCTGAACCTGACAGAAGAGATCATCGCAGAGGAGAAGCTGACGGCGTTAATGGTGACCCATAACATGAAGGACGCCATCCGTCTGGGGAACCGGCTGGTCATGATGCATGAAGGACATATCATTTATGACGTGCGGGGAGAGGAAAAGAAGAAGCTCACCGTAGAAGACTTGATGAAGAAGTTTGAAGACGCCAGCGGCGGAGAATTTGCCAATGACCGTATGATACTGGCGGACTGAGAGATAAACAGAGTAGGCCAGATTTAGGCCTCACAGGAAATATCCAGCGGGATACTGCTTTAAAAAAGCAGTATCCCGATTGCTTTTTCAGGAGAGAAACTCTGCTTTACTTTTGGGGCAGAACAGATATAATAGGAAAGAGGAAGAGTGATCTGAAGGGGGTTGGTTGCCGTACAAAGGAAAAGAAATACTAAAAAGGGCTTCACCTTGGTGGAGCTGATCGTAGTGATCGTGATCATACTTGTCCTGGCCGCAGCCGTTGTGCCGTGGATAATGAGGCATATCACCAATGCAAAAAAAGTGCCGTGCCAGTCGAATAGGAGAGCATTGATATATGACCTGGTCGATGCGCTTGCCATGGATGAGGCGCATACTGTCCGGGATCTGCAGCAGATGGTGGATGATTCGGAGATCAAATGTCCGGAGGGAGGGACTTACACTGTGATGTGCACGGGGGATCCTCTGGAGAATACCGATACTCTGCAGATTGTCTGTGACAAGCATAAAGACAGCATTTCCGGAGACGGAGGAAGCACTCCGGCCAATCCCAATGCCGCGAGCCTGGGACTTTGGGGAGATTTCCAGAAATTTGCGGAACAGTCTTCTCAAAAAAAGAATTATGCCCTGAGAGAGGCATTTCTGAAAGAATATGGGGGCCAGTGGCCGACGCTGACTGTGGACGGAGAAACTTATTATATTCAGCCGTTTTACAGTGAGTCAGCCGATTCTTCCCTGCCGATGGAGCAGAGGACATGGCTGTACGCGACGAAAGACCCCGGCACGGCCAGCAACTGGTCGGTTCCGTATGTGTTTGACCCGGTCACTCAGGAGTGGTACGGGGCGACCAAATGGAACGGAAGTGCGGGAGGGTCAGCCAGTATCCTGGCAAAGGATGCAGATACACTCCATGATACGATTGCGAATTCCACCCATAACGGAACGGACAGATCGACATGGAAAAAAGTGAATAAATACCAGGAGGATGTACCTGGAAAGTAATGGTTTATTCTGCGGGCAGAATATGACGTTTCTGCAGTTCCCGCTTCACGGTGGGATAGCAGTCCAGATCTGTATGGGGAAAGAATCTGGCGGCCCGCATTTTTGTCACAAAGTCTTCTGCCATACCGAACTGGATATAATGAATGTTCGGCAGAATATGAGAGATCTGATTCATAAGGCGCCTGTCTGCGAGAAGACTGCAGGCGCCTTTTAATGACCCGTTTCCGACACAGGAGAAACGCTCCCTTGGAAGATCCGGATAAAGCCCGATGGTAATAGCGGACTCCAGGTCCAGATATCTGCCGAAGGAACCGGCCGTATAGATACGTTCTATATCTTCTGTGGAAATGCCGGTTTCTTCCAGCAGACAGGAGACCATTGTGCTGGCGGCGGCCTTCGTGTCCAGAAAACTGTCAATGTCCTTTTGAGAAAAGTACAGGTCCTCACCCGTTTCGGAATCCTTTCCCCAAGCGTATACCACGGCCGCTTCTTCGTCTTTTAAGACGATACGGTCAGAGCTTCCCATGAGAAGGTTTCCCTGGAGATTCATCCATCCGTTTAAAAGAAGCTGGGCCAGCAGATCCACGATGCCGGATCCGCATATGCCTTTTGCGGGTCCGTTTCCGATCACGGTGACAACGAGAGTACCGTCCGTGATTCTGACGGAATCTATGGCGCCGGTATCGGCGCGCATCCCGAAACGGCTTATTCCGCCCTCCAGGGCCGGACCGGCGGCGCCCGCGCCGGCTACGAGAAATTCGGAGCTGCCTATGACCATCTCTCCGTTGGTGCCGATATCGATATATAGGGAAATATGGGAATCTTCCGCCATCCCTGCGGCGAGAATCCCGCTGATGATATCGCCGCCCAGATAATTGGCGGAGGATGGAAGACAGTATATCAGCCCGGAAAAAGGAAGAGTAAGCTCCCGGCCGGGAAGAAAGCCGGTTTGATTAAAGACCGGTGCGAAGGGCGACATAAAGACAGGAAAAGCGTCAATATTAAGAAGGAAGTGAATCATAGTGGTATTTCCGCCGATGACCATGACAGGGCATTCAGATACGGAAATGCCGCTTTTCTTTTCCAGCTCTTCCATCAGAAAGACAAGACTGTCCACGGCTGCCTGCTGAAGCTCTTTTCGATGCTCAGGATTTGATCTGGTATAGAAGATGCGGTTTAAGATGTCTTCTCCAAATGAAATCTGGCGGTTGAAACAGCTTTCTTCTGCCAGAATCTCTCCCGTGTTCAGATTCATAAGGGCCATTGCCACCGTAGTGCTGCCGAGATCTGCGGCAAGACCATAATGGAAATTCGTGGTATCGCCCGCTTCAATGGAAGTGATCTCCCAATTCCTGCCCGTAAACACCAGAGTTACGGTGATTTTCCAGTCTTTCTGCCGGAAGGACGGATAATCCCGGACAAGGACTGGATAAGGAAGGGAAAAGAAGGGGCGAGCCTGTTCTGAGAAAGGGGAGCGATCTTTAAGCGAAAGCGCGTCGAGGGCGTTTTGCAGGCGGTCGGCATCTCCCATCGTGTCAGAAGCGGAGGGCGGCGTTAATTCCAGATATAGTTTCTGGCTGAGGGAACGGCCGTATTTACATGCGGGGTAAACTCCGGATATCCCGCAGATTGGCGTTGCGATATGTTTCATGATGTCTGTGCCTCCTGAAAAAACAAGGTTATGTTATTTAGTCAGTATATCATATGAAATTCATTTTTATAAAAATTTCTCATTGAGTTTATAAAAAATTTATGGTACTATAGTTTCAGTTTGAAATACAGTACAGCCGGAACAAGGAAAAAGCGTTCTTTGTTCCGGTGTGTTATGTCTAAGAAACGGAGGATGAAAAATGGAAAAGCTTTTCAAACTGAAGAAGCATAATACCAATGTAAGAACAGAGGTTATTGCCGGTATCACCACTTTTTTTGCCATGGCGTATATTATTTTTGTGAATCCCAATTACCTGTCTGCTACAGGTATGGATTTTACAGCCGTTATGGTGGCGACATGCCTTTCAGCCGCGGTGGGTACTTTATTGACGGCGTTTGTGGCAAACGTGCCTTTCGCCCAGGCTCCCGGCATGGGGCTTAACGCATTCTTTACTTATACGATCTGCATGGGCATGGGCTATACCTGGCAGCAGGGCCTTACGATCGTGCTGATTTCTGGTATCCTGTTCCTGATCATTGCGATCTCTCCCCTGAGAGGAAAAATTATTGCATCTATCCCGCCTTGCCTGAAAAATGCGATTTCCGTCGGCATCGGCCTGTTCATCACTTTTGTCGGCCTTCTGAATGCCGGCATCGTAAAATGCTTCGGCCCGGAGGGCGGCAGCTATACGGACATGGGCGTGATCACAAAGGGTTCTGCCCTGCTGGCTATCATCGGCCTTCTGATCACAGCAATCCTGATCGCCCATAAGGTAAAAGCGGCGATTTTCATCGGAATCATCATCACAACTATCATCGGTATCCCCATGGGCGTCACCACTATGCCTGAGACGATCACCATGAGCCATATCGGTAATCTCAGCCTGACTATGTTCCAGTTCGATTTCGGAGGCCTGATGGCAATGGGCATCCTTCCGCTCATCACAGCGGTGATCAGCTTCGCCATCGTAGACTGCTTCGATACAGTAGGGACCCTTTTAGGCACTGCGGGAAATGCGGGCATGCTGGATAAAGACGGCAACCTGCCCGGAGGCGACAGAGCTCTGATCGCAGATGCTGTTGCGACAATCTTCGGCGCATGTGTCGGTACTTCTACCGTTACGACTTATGTGGAGTCTTCCACAGGTATCCAGGAGGGCGGCAGGACTGGTCTTGCTTCTGTGGTGACCGGCGTACTTTTCTTAGTCTGCATTCTTCTGGCGCCCATTGCGGGTATTGTACCCGGCGCGGCGACGGCTCCTGCTCTGATAATCGTAGGAGTATATATGATGATGGGAGCGGTGAAGATTGACTGGTCTGATTTTGAGACAGCTCTTCCCTGTTTCCTGACGATTGCCATGATGCCTTTTGCATACAGCATTTCCGACGGTATTGGATTTGGATTCATTTCCTATACTGTTATCAAGCTGTTCCGCGGAAAAGCGAAAGAAGTTCCGGTATTGATCTACATTCTGTCTGCAATCTTTATCATTATGTATGTGCTGACCTTAAAATAATTGGCAGTTCCCAAAAAAGGAATCTGAAAATAAAAAACGGCCTGACCGGGAGAATATCCGGGCAGGCCGTTTTTATGCTTCTATACTAGGCTTAAAAATTATTAGGAAAGTGACAAAACTGTCACGGAAATTGTCACCGGATTGTCATGTAAAAGGGGTATGATAATAAACAGAAAGCAAAAGAAAAGCAAAATAGAGTATGGATAAATGGAGGAGACATTATGGAAGTATTACGGGTTGAGAACTTATGCAAGACATACGGTTTGGGAGACACCAGGGTAGACGCTCTGAGAAATGTGTCATTTTCGGTGGACAAAGGTGAATTCGTAGCCATTATCGGGCCGTCCGGCTCTGGAAAGTCCACGCTTCTTCATATCCTGGGAGGAGTGGACCGGCCGTCCTCCGGCCAGGTCGTCATTGATGGTACTCCCATATATGATCTGAATGAGACGAAAATGGCTATTTTCAGGAGAAGGCAGATAGGTCTGATTTATCAGTTCTACAATCTGCTGCCGGTTCTGAACGTCAGAGAGAATCTGACTCTTCCGCTTCTTTTAGACGGTCAGAAGCCAGATGAAAAGTATCTGAACGAGCTGACCCGGGTGCTGGGGCTGAAAGAAAGAATGAACCATCTGCCTAATCAGCTGTCCGGCGGACAGCAGCAGAGGGTATCCATTGGAAGGGCCCTCATCAACCACCCGGCTCTGGTGCTGGCGGATGAACCCACCGGAAACCTGGATTCCAAAAACAGCGCTGAGATCGTGGAGCTTTTGAAAGAGTCCAACCGGCAATATCACCAGACACTTATCATCATCACTCACGATGAGCGGATAGCGCTTCAGGCTGACCGGGTGATATCCATTGAGGACGGACGGATTTCCGGAGATCAGTGGCAGACCGGCAGGCAGAGTCAGGCCAGAGAGGCCAGCTGGCGTCAGGGGGTAAGGGCATGAACATTGTAAGTAAAGTGACCGTAAAGCATCTGCGGCAGAACCGGAAAAGGACGGCGGTGACGATTCTGGGCATTATGCTGTCGGTGGCGTTGATCACCGCCATTTCTGCGTTTGCGGAATCTTTTCTGGATATGATGCGGCAGAGTGAAATCGTTCAGGACGGAGAGTGGCATGTGCAGTTTTATGACGTGGATAAGGAAAAGCTTCCTGCCATAGAAGAGGATGGACATGTGGATAAGGCTTCCGTTGTCACTACTGTGGGAACAGCGTCTCTGCCGGACGGAGAGAACGAATACAAGCCGTATCTTTTGGTACAGGGATTTGATCCTACGGCGATGGAAGAGTTCCCGACTACGCTTATGGAAGGAAGATATCCGGAATCCGCAGATGAGATCGTGCTGCCAGAACACCTTAAAAGCAATGGAGGCGTTGAATGGAAGGTGGGGGACACCATTCAGCTGGAGATGGGGACCAGAGTCATCCACGATCAGGACGGGGACCGGGAAGCGCCGGCCTACTATGGATTGGAGCCGGATGAAACACTGGAGGATACGCATCCCGCGTCTTATAAGGTGGTTGGGATCATCGAGCGCCCCCACTTTGAAAGTTATAATCAGGCCTCTTATACAGCCATCACATATCTGGATACTTCGTCACTTGACGGGACAGAAAAGCTGGATGTGTCCGTCAAAGTGAAAAGCCTGAATAAAGGCCTTTACAGCTGGGCTGACGGGCTTGCGGCGTCTTTGGATGTGGAATGTGGGTACAATACGTCTCTTCTTTCCTATTACCTGCTTTCCGGCAATAATACAATCGTGAGCATGCTGACCAGAGTAAAATGGGTCATGATGTTAATCGTGGCCGCCGGCTCTGTCGCAGTCATTTACAGCTCTTTTTCGATATCCATTTCGGAACGAAGCAGGTATCTTGGCATGCTGGCCAGTGTGGGGGCGACTAAAAAACAGAAACGAAATTCGGTATTTACTGAGGCGGTCATTTTGGGAGCAATAGGGATTCCCCTTGGACTTCTTCTGGGCTTTGCCGGCGTCTTTGTGACGACACAGTGCATCCAGGGGCTGGTGAACGGGATGTATGGCATGGAAGGAGTGACCATGCAGGTGATCGTCTCCTGGCCGGGCATCCTGGGCGCGGTGATCCTGGCGGCGGCGACGATCCTTATATCTGCCTGGATCCCGGCCCGGCGCGCGTCCAGGATCACTCCTGTGGAGGCCATCCGCCAGAATAAAGATGTGAAGCTGAGTGCGAAACAGGTGAAGACCTCAAAGCTTACCAGAGCGCTGTTTGGATTTGAGGGAGAGCTTGCCCTCAAAAATCTGAAAAGAAATAAAAAGCGTTACCGCGCTACGGTCCTTTCTCTGGTATTCAGCATTGCCCTTTATCTGAGCGTGGCATCCTTTACGGCATATCTGAAGGGTGCCTACCGGATGCAGCTGGGGGTGGACTCTTCGAAGACGCCGGACATTTCCGTGACTCTTTACCCGGATGAGGAGGAAGATCAGGAGAACGGCAATGACGAGAAGATAGAGCAGATACGCAGTATGGGAAATATCACAGAGTTCGCTTCGGCGGTCAACGTTTCCTTCAGCTATTATCTGGATGACGGAAATGCACTCACAGAAGAAGTAAGGAAGAAGCTGGAGGAGGGAGGAAATCTGGAAGCCGCCGGTGAAGATGTGGGGCCTTATGTGATAGGCGTCCGTCTTATAGGAATGGACGATGCCAGTCTCAAGGAATTTGCCGCACGGACGGGAGCGGATGAAGAGCAGCTCTTCGACGCCTCGAAGAACGGCGTGATCCTGATAAACAAAAGGAGCGATGTGACAAATGGCAGATCATCCTGGAAAGAAAGCTGGAACTTAAAGACAGGGGATTCCGTATCCGGTTCCTTTTTCAAGACGGAAGGAGGCGACGGAGCGGGGGACTATAAGGAATCACTGGGACGTTTAGGATTCACTGTGGCCGGAATCACAGACCAGCTGCCGTTAGGAGGATATTATGATTCTGATTTCAATAGTATGTGTATGTATACAACTGTGGAAAATGCCGTAAGAATTGGAAACGAACTGTATGGAGCAGACTGGACAAACGCATCTCAGGTATACTTGAGAACAGATGATCATGACGCGCTGAGGGCAGAGCTCAAGAACATGGCGGACGAAGGCAAGAATATATACGTCTACAGCCTTGTGGAGGAGCAGAAGACGATCAATGACATGCTTCTTTTGGTCAACGTATTTGTATATGGTTTTATCATCCTGACCGCTCTTATCTGCGTCACCAGTATATTTAATACCATATCCACCAGTATGGCTCTCCGGAGGAGAGAATACGCGATGCTCAAATCGGTCGGCATGGATCCGGCGCGGTTTGGCCGGATGGTCGCCTATGAAAGTATATTTTACGGCCTAAAGGCACTGCTTTACGGACTGCCGATAGGACTGATCCTGATGTACGGCATCTACTTGAGCATAGCCAGCGCCATAGCCACGGGATTCTATATCATTTGGGGCCAGGTGGCAATCGCGGTAGTGTGCGTAATGGCGGTGGTGGGACTCACCATGTGGTATTCTTCGAGAAAAATCAAAAAAGCAAATATTGTAGATGTCCTCAAGGATGAAAATATCTGACCTCATCAGAAGATGACATTCACATTCAGCCTGCTGCAGATTCCGGCGATGTCCGGAGGCGGCGGGCTGTTGGTGATGATGGAGGAGATTTCGGAAAATTCAAAGGTCCGGTGGAAGAAATGTCTGCTGAATTTGCTGTCGTCAGCCAGGAGGACCGTCTTATCCGCATGATTTTTATAGGCCCGTTTGATTAAGGCGTTGTCTTCATCATAGTCGGTGATTCCGGAAGAAGAGGACAGGCCGCGGCAGGAAACAAAAGCCAGATCCGCGTGATGCCTGGAGATGAAGTCCGCCGCGTTGGGACCGGACAGGGACAGTAACTGCGGCTGTACTTTTCCACAGGTGGTATAGACGGTGATTCCAGGCGCGGGAGCCAGCAGACAGGCGGTTATCAGCCCGTTAGTCAGGACTGTGACGCCTCGGATCTCTGTAAGACGCCTGGCCAGGGCGATGCTGGTGCTGCTGGAGTCCAGAAAAAGGGTCTGGCCGGGGGACACCAGCTTTAAGGCCAGATCCGCGATCCTTTCTTTTTTATCCGGGTTGTCACGGATCTTATAGTGGACCGGCCATTCCAGCTGGCTGTCCTGAAGCGGATAGGCGCCTCCTCTTGTGCGATGGATGAGGCCGTCTGTCTGAAGCTTTTTTAAGTCGCGGCGTATGGTGGCTTCACTGGCATAGAGGATATGAGAAAGCTCTTCTACGGAGCAATAGGTTTTTTCCTTTAGTAATTTTAAGATTTCCTGGCTTCTGGTATGGGATTCCATAAGATTGCCTCCTTATTTTACGCATGACATGATTGAATTCAATCACATTATACCATGGAATATGATTAATAATGATTGATTTGAAAGTTTTGTCCAAAGTATTTCATGTGGGGAGAATTTGGATTATAATATTCAAAGAGAGGATTTTTCTGCCGGACCACGGAGGAAGAATCAGGCGATAAGATAGGAGGAGAAGAACCGATATGGCAGGAATAGCAATTGCGGGGACATTGGTGGTAGACAATATCAAGATGATCGATTATTATCCTAAGAAAGGGATGCTGGCGGACATAAGCTCGGTTGCCAGGGGAATCGGAGGATGTGCGGCGAATACGGCGTGCGGGATCAAAGCGCTGGACTCATCCATCCCCATCAAGAGCATCAGCCTGGTGGGAGAGGATGACAACGGGATTTTCATAAAACAGAGGCTGACAGAGTACGGGATTGATACAGAGGGGATCTTGGCAACGGATAAGGCGGTCACTTCTTTTTCCGATGTGATGACCATAGAAAGTACGGGGGAAAGGACTTTTTTCCATGACAGAGGAGCCTGCCGCCTGTTTTCTCCGGAGCATGTGGATCTGGATAAGCTGGACTGTGAGCTTTTGCTGACGGGATACGGCGCGCTTTTGGACAGTATGGATCTGCCCGATGAAGAGTACGGTACAGTCATGGCGCGGTTTTTCCATGACGTAAAGGCGCGCGGCATCGAGACGGCCATGGATGTGGCGAGCACTAAAGATGAAGGGCTGATGCAGCGCCTGGTGATTCCGTCTCTGCCCTATACGGATTATCTGATCGTAAATGAGACAGAAGGCGGGATGATAGCCGGAATCGAGGCGAGAAGCGAGGACGGCGGCCTGAAACGTGAGGCGCTGCCGGAGATCTGCAGAAAGCTGATGGCGCTCGGCGTCAGAAAATGTGCCGTAGTGCACGCGCCGGAGGTGGGATGTGCTCTGGATGCCTCCGGGAACTATTGTGAGGAGCCTTCCCTCCGCCTGCCGAAAGGGTACATAGTGGGAGCGGTGGGCGCGGGAGACGCTTTCTGCGCCGGAATCCTGTACTCTATTTATAAAAAGCTGCCCATGCAGGAGGCCCTGCGTATCGGCGCGGCGTCTGCCGCGGCCAACCTCTCGGCCAGTGATTCCATCAGCGGCCTCCGTTCCATCGAAGGGGTAAAGGAACTGTACGAGAAGTATGGCGTAAAGGCTGATTGAATGAGGTTTTTAACGGTCCCGGAAATATTCTGAGACAATGTCTGTGAAGGCTGCGGCGAGTTTGCCATGGCCTTCTTTTGTGAGATGGAGTCCGTCACCGCCCAGGTCCTTTTCCGTCAGTACCGTCTGGGTGTTAAAGAAGAGGCAGTCCAGCTTTTTTGCCAGTGCTTCATAAGTTTTGGGCAGCAAACGGACTTTTTCCGCAGAGGTGCCGTCAAAGGAAGTTTCAGTTTTCAGAGGGATGATGGGGCCGGGAGCGGCTAATAATATCTGCGGAAGAAGCGGATATTTGTCCGCCGGATAGTAGAAACGCAGCTTTTTGATCAGATTCTCCATGCCGTCGGTGATCTCCTGGGCCGGTACGTGATATCGGATCTTGGTATCGTTGGTGCCGAGCATGACGATGACAAAGTCCAGGGGAGCATGGCTGATCACGCAGGGAGCTATATATTCCAGAGCATTGCGGTAAGGCTCCAGATAATCGGTAAAGGCGGTCGTTCGGCCGTTCAGACCCTCCTCGATGACACGATAACCATCCCCCAGAGCCTCCGCCATTTTCATGGGCCACCGCTCCTTTTCTGAGTAGCGCCGTCTTAAAAGAGGCACGTACCCCCAGGTGTTGGAATCTCCGAAGCAAAGAATATTTTTCATGGAACTTCTCCTTGTTTTTATAAAATTACGGTATCCGGTCTGCTCATAGGTATCTGCCTGTGGCGGACAGGGGATTATTTTTGATCATGAAGGGGGTTCCGCAGGCGACTATTTTACCTCCGGAACTGCCTCCTCCAGGTCCCATATCGATGATCCAGTCGGCTCGACGGATGACCTGGAGATTGTGCTCGATCACGATGACGGTATTCCCGTGTTCCACCATTTTGTCAAACAGAGCCATCAGATTTTCCACGTCCAGGGGATGGAGGCCCACGGTAGGCTCATCGATTAAATACAGGTTTTTCTTACCGCGGTTTCGGAACAGCTCCACGGCCAGCTTTAAACGCTGTTTTTCGCCGCCGGACAAGGTTGTAAGGGGCTGTCCAAGCTCCAGATACCCAAGGCCGATGTCCTTCAGTGTGGAAAGAATCCGGGCCAGCTTTGCGGTTTCGGGAAACATTTCTGCCGCTTCATTCACAGACATGCGGAGGATGTCATTGATGGAATGTCCGAGGTATTTGACAGCCAGGAGCTCCGGAATGAACCGGCTGCCGCCGCAGGCGGGGCATATGACCTCCACATCCTGGAAGAACAGCATATTGCTCACCACATATCCGAGTCCGCCGCAGGTTTCACAGCGTCCGCTTCCGGTGTTAAAGGAAAAGTCCTTCGGCCCGAAGCCCTTTTCCATGGATTCGGGGAGTCTGCCGAAGAGAGCGCGGAGTTCGTCATACGCGCCGGTATAGGTAGCGATGTTTGAACGCTTCATCGTGGTGAGAGAGGACTGTCTGACTGTGATGAGCCGATCAAAGGAATCGCTTCCGATCACTTGGTTCGAAACGGCGTCACTGCCGGTGAAATGCTCCGCAAGGGCTCCGAATACAAGACTGCTTTTTCCGGCCCCGGATACGCCGGTCACTACGGTGAGACAGCCTGTCGGGAAACAGACATCGATGTCCACGACATTGTGAGAGTCTGCGTGCCGGATCTCCAGACGGCCGTTTCCGGAACGGGGAGTTCTTCGGACCTCATGGGAGGTGCGGAAATAATTCCCAGTTATGGAGGCAGGAGAGCGAAGGAGAGACGGATAGTCGCCGGCAGCCAGAATACTGCCGCCGTGACGGCCGGAACCGGGGCCCATATCAATGATATGATCGGCGGCTCGTATCACGTCCTCGTCATGTTCGATGACGAGAATGGTATTTTCCTTATCCCGAAGCTCTTTTAAGGTCCGGACGACTCCCTCGGTATCTTTGGGATGAAGCCCCACGGTAGGTTCATCCAGAATATAGAGGATGCCGGTCAGATCGGAATCCAGGGCGGCGGACAGCTTCACCCTGCGTTTTTCTCCGCCGGAGAGAGTCATGGTCTGGCGATCCAGATGCAGATAACCTAAGCCTACGCGGATCAGACGGTCAACCTTGGATTTCAGATCTGTTAAATATTGGACAGCGGCGCCTTTCTGGTGGATGTCCAGTTTATTTTCCAGGCCGCGGAGCCAGGCAGAAAGTTCGTCCAGAGGCATTTCGGACAGCTGCGGGAGCCGGACGCCGTTCACCGTCACATTCCTGCTGTCTTCCTTCAGCCGTTCTCCACGGCAGACAGGACATGTTTCGTAGGAGAAAAATTCCTCCGGAGAATTGCTCTGTCCGGATTTTTCTTCCAGCTTCCGCCACAGGCTGGGAAGAATTCCTTCGAATCTATCAGTTTTAATATCCCCGAAGGCGGTCTTAAATTCGGGGCTTTCCGTTCCGTACAAAAGAACGGTCATTTCTTTTTCCTGGAACAGACGAAGCGGTTTTTGAAAATCGAGAGAGATTCCCAGTTGTGTGAACACTTTTCTTAATAGCTCCAGCTGATAGTCCTTGTATCGGTATTTCCAGAGTGTGACCGCGCCGCTTTCCAGGGAGAGCTCAGGATTCAGGATCTTACGGAGATCTGGCTTCCAAACCTTTCCCAGACCGGAACAGACAGCGCAGGCGCCCTTTCTGGTGTTGAAAGAAAAGTGAGAGCGGGTGAGCTTTTCCATCTTATGGCCGCAATGACTGCAGTACATATATACGATGAAATCGTCCTCCGTTTTTTTAACTTCCTCTCTGCAGACGGAAGCGTCCACAAGCTTTCCGCAGCCGGGGCAGGTGCGGACTCCGAGCTTTTCAAAGAGCATTCTTAGATCCGTATAGATGTCGGTGGATGTACCGAGGGAGGAGCGGGGATTGATATTTTTTTCTTCCTGTCCTATCACGATGGCCGGGGAGGCGTTTTTCACGGCCTCCACATCCGGCTTGTTGATGCCCTGATAAGAAATAGCCTCTAAATATTGTCTCTGGCATTCCTGGTAGAGGACATCCACCGCCAGCGTCGTTTTGCCGGATCCGGACAGGCCGGTGAGGACGACCAGCTTATTCCGTGGGATGCTCACTGAGATATGCTTGAGATTACCGTGGCTTGCGCCGCAGATCTCAATGTCCTTCATATCCGTTCTCCGTTCAGGAAACGTGGCGTGTCCGCGGTACGTCCGAAAAATTCGCAGATTTTATCCATCCTGGCCGACATGCCGGCAAAAAGCATGTCCACCAGTGTGACGGCCACCATGGATTCCACGACCACCACCGCCCGGGGGACGATCATAGGATCGTGGCGCCCTTTGATGGAGATGGAAACAGGGCTTCCGTCCCGCGTGACGGTCTGCTGTTCCCTGGCAATGGAAGGAGTGGGTTTGACCGCGGCCCGGATGATGATGTCGGAGCCGTCGCTCATGCCGCCCAGGATGCCGCCCGCGTGGTTGGTGGATTTGCGGAGGTTCTTCACACGGCCGTTTTCTGTGCCGCCGATGGCAGGATCTTCGTGCGGGGGGAGAAAGGAATCGTTGTTTTCTGAGCCGGCGGCCCTGGCGGCGGCAAAGCCGTCTCCGATTTCTACTCCCTTTACCGCGCCGATGGAAAAGAGGGCTTTGGACAGATTGGCGTCAAGTTTTTCAAAAACCGGTTCGCCGATGCCGGCCGGCATATGAGTGACCATACATTCTATGATGCCGCCCATGGAATCTTTTTCTGTCATTTTCTGTTCGGCAAAAGCCCGTACCTTTTCTGCCGCCGCTGCATCCGGCATATAAAATGGATTTTGAGCGCAAAGGGACAGATCCATCTGAGAAGCGTCGCAGGAAATGCCTCCGATTTCCCTTGAATAGGCATGGACTTCAATGCCAAGCGCATTCAGGATCTTTATGGCAACGGCCCCGGCCGCCACACGGCCTATGGTTTCCCTCCCGGAAGAGCGTCCGCCGCCGCGGTAATCCCGGAACCCATATTTTTTATCGAAGGTATAGTCCGCATGTCCGGGACGGTAATAGGAGGCAATCTCAGAATAATCCAGAGAACGCTGGTCTTTGTTGAACACGGCCATGGAAATGGGAGTTCCGGTGGTATATCCCTCAAAGACGCCGGACAGGACCTGTACGGCGTCGTCCTCGGCGCGCTTGGTGGTAAAACGGCTCTGGCCGGGCTTGCGCCTGTCCAGATAAGACTGGATATCTTCCTCACAGATCGGGATACCGGCCGGACAGCCGTCTATGACGGCCCCCAGGGCCTTTCCGTGGGACTCCCCCCAGGTGGTAAATGTAAATATCTTTCCGTAAGTCGAACCTGACATGGCGGTATTGCCTCCTTAAACTTCTTTTTCGATAATTATAGCTTAAGTGGAAAAAGAGGGCAACGGCTTCTTGATATTTGCGGAAATATTTTCTATAATGACAGAGGCTTATGGATAAAAGGAAACGGCCGTACAGTAATGACGGACGGAAAGAAGAGGAGACGAGAATGCTTAAAAGTATCATATTCGATATGGACGGCGTCCTGGTGAACAGTGAGCCTGTTCATTACCGGGCGTATCTGATGGCCCTTGAAAGATGGGAGAAATCATTGACTTATGACGAGTACAAAAAATACGTCGGGACGACGAACATCGTGATCATAGAAGGCCTAATAGAGAAATTCAATCTGCCCATAGACGCAGAAGCTTTTAATGAGATCATGAAGGGATATAAAGCGTTTTTATACCAACGGGACGGCTATCCGCCTGTGGACGGAGTCACAGAAATGCTCAGGTCGCTTAAAAATGCCGGGTATTCCATGGCGGTCGCTTCCTCCTCTCCCTATGAAAACATTCTCCTGGCCACAGAGGCATTGGGGATTCAGGAGTATTTCAATCAGCTGATAAGCGGAGAAGGCGTGCCGAACCCGAAGCCGGCTCCGGATGTGTTCTTAAAGGCGGCCGCGGCTCTGGGGACGAGGCCGGAGGAATGTCTGGTAGTGGAGGATTCCTGCCATGGAGTATGCGCGGCGAAGAATGCGGGAATGCCAAGCATTGGGTTTGTAAATCCGGATTCCGGTGATCAGGACCTCTCCTGCGCCACTAGACTCACAAAAAACCTGCGGGAGGTAGATGCGGATTACGTAAAAGCCGTATATGACAGCTTCCGTCCGGTCAGGGACGGAAGCCTTCAAATATGAACAGATCGAACTGTGCTTTGAACTGTTCCATATCCTCCTTGGAGCGTATGGTCCATGCCACAGCCAGATTTTTATAGAGGTTCCGGCAGATACGCCGGGAGACCGCGTCGGCGCAGGTACAGTCGTAAGCGATGAAATCCGGCTTGGTCAAAAAGTTAAACAGAAGGTGGTGCAGGGGAGATAGGAAAAAATAATGCATGAACAGGTTGTCGTTTTTGAACTTTGCAGAGAGCTGGCCGCGGACTATCTGAGGCCGGTTCTTTTTATACCATCGCAGGACCAGTGGATTGAAGGATTCGATAAAATACAGTCCGGGATAAGTGCCCAGCAGCTCGTCGCAGATGGTACAGACAGAGGTATCGAACCGCTCCACCTTGTATTCGATCAGCAGCGGGATCCTGCCGTTTACCATATTCAGGACATCCTCAAACCGGGGAATCCTTTCCGTGGTTCCGTTCAGCGTAAATTCCTTTAGCTCTTCATAAGTAAAATCTTTTATTTCACCGGGGACATGGCATACTCTTTCCAGAGAATAGTCGTGGAATACGACAGGGATGTTGTCCTTAGTGAGCTGCACATCCAGCTCAATGCCGTATCCGGCTTCCACTGCCGCACGAAACGCGGCCATGGAATTTTCCGGCCTGGCCTCGGATACGGACGTCTGTCTGTCCGAGGAAGCCGCCGCCGCTTTCCGCTTTTTCCGGCTCTTGAAGGTTTTCTCCTTTTGGATACCGGATTTCCTGCCCGGCATGGTACTCATATCATGGAGGCCCCTGTGAGCGTAATAATAGCCCGTCAGGGAAGCGATGTCGCCCTTATGGCCGAGGGCGGGCATGATCAGGTACAGATACAGTAAGGACAGGACAACGCATACGAGGACCAGGATCAGGAGAATAAGAAGGATTGTCATAGATCCAGGATCTCCCGGTCATCCGGCACAAAAAGCCTGCCGGAATAATATTCATTTCCCTCTGCCGTGTAGTTTCTCTTCCGGTTTTTAATGTCCTTGTCCTCAGTATGCCACAAAACCAGATTGGGGATATGCAGGTTTTCAGCCAGCTCACAGGCTTCCTTTACGGTGCTGTGATGTTTTTCATAGGGCTTGAACCGTTCCCGGTCTCCGTACAGGCAGAACGCTTCGTGGAGGAGCCAGTCGCTTCCGGCCACATAGGCTTCACAGCCCGGATTATAGGGCTCGTCCCCTGCGCATGTGAGCCTTCTTCCGTTCTTTAGTGTCGTGGTGAATCCAAACTGTCTGGCTTTTGTGGACAGGATGTCGAAAAAGGTCACGTCATAATCCAGAATGTGCTTCTGGTCGCCGTCCTGTACCGGCACCAAAAGAATCCGGCTGCCGATGCAGTCGCAGAATTTTTTCTGAATGGTCAGAGAGCATAAGGTCCTGATCGTATCCACGAGGCCGTCATGGCAGTAGATATACAGGTTTCCCTCGTATTTTCCCTTCAGGATGGAGGTGGCGATCATGCGGATCATCCATACCATGCCGAGTATATGGTCGTTGTGTTCGTGGGTGACAAAGATATGGTGGATATGGTCCAGAGGAACCTCCATGTCTTCAAGGACCGTCAGGATTCCGTTTCCGCCCCCGGCGTCCACGAGGAAATATTCCTCGCCATCCCGAACGGCGAAGCAGGTATTATAGCATCTGGTGGCCTGGGCGTTGCCTGTGCCCAGGACGTATAATTGTTCCATAACCGGTAATTCCTTTCCAATGTAAATGCTTATCTCAGCTTTCTATGGCGATTATACTATGGGCAGGTTGAAAATTCAACCCGCCCGCTTCAGACGTTTCTCAGTTCATAAAAAATTCAGAAATGTTTTCAGAGGTTTCATTGACTGGAATAGGGAAAGAGAATATGATGGATAACAGAGGCGT
Source organism: Qiania dongpingensis (assembly GCF_014337195.1). Classification (NCBI taxonomy): domain Bacteria; kingdom Bacillati; phylum Bacillota; class Clostridia; order Lachnospirales; family Lachnospiraceae; genus Qiania; species Qiania dongpingensis. The sequence goes on along the minus strand of NZ_CP060634.1, from coordinate 985,991 downwards.
CCGGAGAATAAAATAAGACGGCGCAGAGATTACAGATTGGAGAGAAAAGAGATGGGCGGATTTCGTGACAAGGTATCCAGATGGATGTATGGCAGGTATGGCAGCGACCAGCTGAATAAGTGTGTGATGGTGTTCACCATTGCTTTTATGGTGATATCCTTATTTACCAGACTTACGGTGTTTTACTGGCTCGCGCTGGCCGGACTGATCCTCATGTATTTCCGTATGCTGTCCAAGAATATATATAAGAGAAGCGCGGAGAACACCAAGTATCTGAAGGCGACGGCCGGCATCCGCAGGAGCTTCGCCAGGATGAAGAGCAGGAGTCAGGACAAGAGCCACTGTTACTTCAAATGCCCTTCCTGCAAGCAGACCGTGAGAGTGCCGAGGGGAAAAGGAAAGATCAGCATCACCTGCCCCAAATGCAGCACAGAATTTGTGAAGAAAACATGATAAAATAAAATGCGGTATAATGGCACAGCCGCCGGGATGGGAGATTCCGGCGGCTGTGTTTTCTTTAACAGCTGAATTTGTTTTTAATAGTCCAGAGAAACCCAAATGGCAGGGCAGACCAGCTGGAGAGAGTCGGCTGGTACAGTTTTTGTGATTACAGTTTCTGTTTTGATTATATTACATTCACGCATCCAACAGCCAAGAAAATCGTCCGGATTTCCTGCCGACATGTGAGTGGTACTCCTGTTGTGAGGATAAAGCGGCCCGCTGCATCGCCAGTGAACCGAAATCGTGACGGCCCGGAACTTCTGCCGGTATTGAACTAGAACTTAATTGGAACTGACTGATTAAATTCCAAAAAGCGTTTTGTATTATACTCCTCCAAAGTGAAATACAATCCCGATCACCGCCGAAGCGGCCAGGAATACGATCGGATGCCATTTCAGCTTCCTTGTGCAGAGAAGCAGGACGGCGGCCAAAAAAAGTCCTTTCCAATTGAAGAGGTCCGTGAGCGCGCCGGAGGCTTTCCAGGCGGCCGGCGAAAAAAGCGTAAGGTTCACGACGCCGATGCCGGCGGCGGCTATGAGGCCCACCGATGCGGCGCGAAGCCCGTAAAAAGCGGCGTCCACCGTCTGGTTTCCTTTAAAACGTTCCAGGAAGCCATAAACGAGAAAGATGATGATCACGGACGGCAGGGCCAGAGAAAAGGTCGCCAAAAGGGCTCCGGGGATGCCGGCGGCGTGGTATCCCACATAAGTGGACATGTTGACGCCTATGGGGCCGGGAGTGGATTCGGAAATGGCGATCATGTCGGCCAGCTGCGGTTTCGTATACCAGCCGGTAGCTTCTGATATTTCATTCAGAAAAGGAAGAGTGGCCAGACCGCCGCCGACGGCGAAGAGCCCGGTCTGAAAAAAACGCCAGAATAGTTCAAATAATACTTTCATTTTGGCGTACCTCCCAGCTTTTTAATGAGGATTCCGCTGACCAGGGCAAACAGCACGAAGATTACGGGAGAAAGGCTGGTGAAGAGACTGGCCAGACAGACGGTCAGGAAAATGAGCAGAGTGGGCAAGTCCACCACAGACTTTCGGAACAGGCGGCACACAGCGTTGAAAATAAGCACACATACACAGACACGGATGCCGGCAAATGCGTTTTTTACCATGGAAAGCTCCGCAAAATTGGTAATAAATGCGGCAATGACGGTAATGATGATAATAGACGGAGTGAGAATGCCCAGAGTTGCAACGATACCGCCCAGATAGCCTTTAAGCTTCCGGCCGACGAAGGTGGAGACGTTGACGGCAATGGCACCGGGAGTGCATTGGCCGATGGCGTAATAGTCCATCAGCTCTTCCTCGGTGGCCCATTTCTTTTGCTCTGCCACCTCTCGCTGCAGCATGGGAAGCATGGCATAGCCGCCTCCAAAGGTGAGCACGCCGATTTTGGCAAAGGTAAAAAATAAATCAAGGTATGAGCCCATAGCAGTAGAATCCTTTCTTTTTATAATTACTCATGATAATTATTATAGCATATAAACATTGCGGATAAAATCCCTGTGGCCGCCCTTGTGCGATGGGATGGCAGATGATAGAATAGAAGAGACAGAGGATGATTCGGAGCATTTCTTTTGATTTAAGCGTATGCCAGGAGGGACGACAATGGATGAGTTATTATACAGGTTAATGGACTGGCCAGAGATAGAAGCAGTCGTATATTCAGAATGTCAGGAACCGGAGGGCATTCTCGGGCCGCATCTGACTGACGACGGGATATTGATTCAGGCTTTCATACCGACCGCGGTTTCCATGGAAGTGACCGTGAGAGGAAATGGAAAGCATTACAAAATGGATAAGGCGGATGAGGCCGGATTTTTTGCGGTCCTGGTGCCGGGCCGGAAAATTCCTTCTTATGTATTTGAAGTGACCTATGACAACGGTACGTCACAGGTACTGGAGGATCCGTACCGATTTCCGTCGGTATATACAGAAGCTGATCTGAAACGATTTGCGTCCGGGATCCATTATGAGATCTATGAGAAAATGGGAGCACATCCCATGGTACGGGACGGTGTGGAGGGGGTGCTGTTTTCCGTGTGGGCGCCGTCCGCTATGCGGGTCAGCGTCGTAGGGGATTTCAACTTGTGGGATGGCAGACGCCATCAAATGCAGAGGCTGGGAGATTCCGGCGTCTATGAGCTGTTCATTCCCGGCATCGCCGCCGGGGAGATATATAAATATGAAGTGAAATTCAAAGGAGGAAATCCCTGCCTGAAAGCGGACCCTTATGCCAATTACGCGGAGCTCAGGCCTGCTACCGCTTCCATCGTATATGATCTGGGAAAATACGAATGGGGCGACGGAGACTGGATGGCCGACCGGAAAAAAGCGGCAAAACAGGGAACATTGACCGCCGGTCCGATGAATATTTACGAGGTACATCTGGGATCATGGAAGAAACGGGAGGATTCGGAGGACGATCAGTCAAATCCCTTCTATAATTACAGGGAGATTGCTCCGGAGCTGGCCGCTTATGCAAAAGAGATGGGATATACCCATGTGGAGCTGATGCCGGTGATGGAGCATCCGCTGGATGAATCCTGGGGATATCAGGTGACAGGCTATTATGCTCCTACCAGCCGTTATGGGACGCCGGATGATTTCCGGTTCTTTATCGACACGATGCACCAGGCGGGAATTGGCGTGATCCTGGACTGGGTGCCGGCGCATTTCCCCAGAGATACCTTCGGCCTTGCGGATTTTGATGGGACTGGCCTTTACGAGCACAAGGATCCGAGAAAAGGGGCACATCCCCATTGGGGGACTCTGATCTTCAATTACGGGCGGCCTCAGGTATCCAATTTTCTGATTGCCAACGCCCTTTATTGGGCGAGGGAGTACCACGCCGACGGTATCCGGATGGACGCGGTGGCTTCCATGTTGTATCTGGATTATGGAAAAAATGACGGAGAGTGGATTCCAAATATTTACGGCGGAAATGAAAATCTTGAGGCCCTGGAAATGCTCAAGCATCTGAATTCCATCTTTAAGAAAAAGCAGGTTCCCACGGTGCTGATCGCGGAGGAGTCCACTGCGTGGCCCAGGATCACCGGCGATGTGGAAGACGGAGCCGTGGGCTTCGACTATAAATGGAATATGGGATGGATGAATGACTTCTTGGGTTACATGCAGTGCGATCCCATTTACAGGACTTATCATTACGGAGAGATGACGTTCAGCCTGATCTATGCCTACAGTGAGCGGTTTATCCTGGTCCTGTCCCATGACGAGGTGGTCCACGGAAAGGGCTCCATGGTGGGGAAGATGCCGGGAGAGGCCATTGAGTCAAAGTTTGCCAATGTACGGGCGGCTTATGGATTCATGATGATGCACCCGGGGAAAAAGCTTTTGTTCATGGGACAGGAATTCGGGCAGATGGATGAGTGGAATGAGAGCGAGGGGCTCCAGTGGTATCTGCTGAACTATGAGATTCACAAAAAGCTTCAGGCGTATGTAAAGGACCTGAATAAGCTCTATCTGGAACATCCCGCGGTATATGCGCTGGATGACGATCCGGATGGGTTTGAATGGATCGACTGTACCAATTCCAAAGAAAATATGGCGGTGTTCCTGAGGAAAGGCAGAAAAGCGGAAGATACACTTTTGGTAGTCTGCAATTTTGCGCCGGTGGTCCATGAGGCCTATCAGGTGGGCGTTCCATTCCCGGGGAAATACAAGGAGATCCTGAACAGCGACGCTTTAAAATACGGCGGTACCGGAGTTGTGAATCCGAGGGTGAAACAGTCTAAAAATGTGGAGCACGATGAAAGGGAAAACTCGATCACCATCAAGGCAGCCCCTCTCGGCATCCAGATTTTCCAGTATATCCCGGTCCTGGAGCAGGTAAAGGGAAATGCTGCAGCCAAAAAGAAAGCGAAAAAGTCTGCTGGAAAGACCGCCGGAATTGAGAAGATCAAGAAGGCGATGATGGAGGAAGCATAGTCCATGATGATATTACGGACAGAGGAGACAGCGGCGGCCGATGTGGCAGCCGCTGTGGAACAGATAGGAAACACCTATGGAAAGCAGTTCAAGGAGATGCTTGACAGCCTGCCGATCAAGGCGGCGATCTTCGGCATCAAGGCAATACTCGCACTTCTTTTGTTCTTTATCGGGAGAAAGATCATCCGGACAGCCGTAAAAATAACGGAGCGTTCCATGGAACGGGCCGGCGCGGAGATCACGGTCCGCAAATTTGTGAAGTACCTGGTAAGGGCCATCGGTTATATTCTCCTGATCCTGATAATCTTGGGCGTCGCGGGCGTACAGCCCACATCCTTCGCCGCCATCGCCAGCTCCGTCACAGTGGCTCTCGGCCTGGCTTTGCAGGGAAGCCTTGGGAATTTTGCAGGCGGTCTTCTGATCCTGATTCTTAAACCCTTTAAGGTCGGGGATTATATCATAGAGGACAGCAATAAAAATGAAGGAACAGTCCGGAGCATCGGCCTGGTATATACAGAGCTGGTCACATTGGACAACCGTATCATCATGGTGCCCAACGGGAATCTGGCCAACAGCAGCATGACAAATGTGACGGCCCAGGAAAAACGGCAGCTGGATATGAAGGTCGGGATTTCTTACGATTCAGACCTTAAGAAGGCAAAAGATATACTGATCAGTCTGGTAGAGGCGGAGCCGCTGGTCCTTGAGAAAGAAGAGCACTTTTCCTATGTGTCGTCTCTGGGTGAGAACGCGGTCACTTTGGGCTGTCGGTGCTGGGTAAAGACGGAAGATTACTGGAAGTGCAAGTGGAATCTGACGGAAGCGGTCAAATTGACGTTTGACGAAAAAGGGATCACGATTCCCTTCGGACAGCTGGATGTCCATATAAAGTCGGGGAAAACTGAGGAAAACGGCTAATTTTCTCTTGCAAACACAGGATATAGTGTGCTAATATAGGGAAATGTGCAAAGACGGGTATTACAGAGATCCGGAAATGAAGAAGAAAGCAGGAAAGTCATGAAGACTACAAGAGAAGATGTAAGAAATATTGCGATCATCGCCCATGTTGACCACGGGAAGACCACATTGGTGGACGAGCTTCTGAAGCAGAGTGGTGTTTTCCGTGTCAATCAGGAGGTCGTGGAAAGGGTGATGGACTCCAACGACATCGAACGGGAGAGAGGGATCACCATCCTGTCCAAAAATACGGCGGTGTTTTATAAAGGTACGAAGATCAATATCATCGACACCCCCGGACATGCGGATTTTGGCGGAGAAGTAGAGCGTGTGCTGAAAATGGTAAACGGCGTTATCCTGGTGGTGGACGCCTTCGAAGGCGCGATGCCGCAGACAAAGTTCGTGCTGCAGAAAGCGCTGGAGCTTGATCTTTCTGTGATTGTCTGTATCAACAAGATTGATAGGCCGGAGGCACGGCCTGCCGAGGTCATCGATGAAGTATTGGAACTTCTCATAGAGTTGGACGCATCCGATGAGCAGCTGGACTGCCCGTTCGTATACGCATCGGCTAAGAGCGGATATGCGATGCTGGATCTGAACGGGGAAAAGAAGGATATGAAGCCTCTGTTCGATACGATCCTGAATCATATCCCCGCCCCCGAAGGAGACCCCGACGCGGATACTCAGGTACTGATCAGCACCATTGATTATAATGAATATGTGGGCCGGATCGGCGTTGGCAAGGTGGATAACGGATCTTTGAAGGTGAATCAGGAGGTAGCCCTTGTAAATGCCCACGATCCGGAAAAGTGTAAAAAGGTGAAGATCAGCCGTCTGTACGAGTTCGACGGCCTGGACAAGGTAGAAGTGGCGGAGGCGGGAATCGGCTCCATCGTGGCCATTTCCGGCATCTCGGATCTGCATATCGGGGACACCCTATGCTCTCCGGAGCATCCGGAGCCCATCCTGTTCCAGAAGATATCAGAGCCTACCATTGCCATGCACTTTATGGTGAATGACAGTCCTTTGGCTGGGACAGAAGGGAAATTCGTGACATCCCGCCACATCAGGGATCGTCTGTTCCGGGAACTGAATACGGATGTCAGTCTGAGGGTGGAAGAGACGGAGGACGCCGATCGGTTCAAGGTATCCGGAAGAGGAGAGCTTCATCTTTCCGTGCTGATAGAAAATATGCGGCGGGAAGGATATGAGTTTGCCGTAAGCAAAGCGGAGGTCATCTATAAACAGGATGAAAAGGGCAGGAAGCTGGAGCCCATGGAATTGGTATATATTGATGTGCCCGATGAGTTTTCAGGCACGGTCATCCAGAAGCTGTCTCTCCGTAAAGGGGAGCTGCAGGGGATGTCGCCTTCCGGGACAGGCTACACCAGGATGGAATTTTCCATACCCTCCAGAGGCCTTATCGGATACCGGGGAGATTTCCTGACCGATACAAAAGGAAACGGCGTCATGAATCAGCTGTTTGACGGATATGCGCCGTATAAGGGGGATATTCAATACCGCAGGCAGGGTTCTTTGATCGCCTTTGAAAGCGGAGAGAGTGTCACCTATGGACTTTTCAACGCTCAGGAAAGAGGAAACCTCTTCATAGGGGCCGGCGAAAAGGTTTACAGCGGAATGGTGGTCGGCTCCAATGCGAAAGCGGAGGATATTGAGGTCAATGTGTGCAAGACCAAGCATCTGACCAATACCCGTTCTTCTGGTTCTGACGATGCGCTGAAACTGACTCCGCCCATCGTCATGAGCCTGGAGCAGGCGCTGGACTTTGTGGATACCGACGAGCTTTTAGAGGTTACGCCGAAGCATCTTCGCCTCCGCAAGAAGATTCTGGATCCCAGGATGAGAAAACGTGCGTCCATAAATAAATAAAAGGATAAAGGCTCTGTCCGGTCAGCGGCAGAGCTTTTATCATTTGCTTGACTTATGAAACTACAGGTTTTATGATTTGTATAATAGGACAGATAGGAGGTATATATAGAATATGAAGGTATTGCTGATCAATGGAAGCCCCCATGAGAGGGGAACGACCTACACTGCGCTGAAGAAGGCCGCCGATACACTGGAGCAGCTGGGGATCAAGACAGAAATTTTTCATGTGGGAAGTCTTCAGAGTGTCTGCATCGACTGTCGTGTCTGTAAGAAAAAAGGGAACAACCGCTGTATTTACGACGATTCGGTGAATGAGGCGCTGGAAAAGGCGGAGACAGCGGACGGATTTATCTTTGGAACGCCGGTCCACTATGCTTCGGCATCGGGCCTTATGACTGCCTTTATGGACAGGGCGTTCTATGCGGGGAGCGATTTATTCCGTTACAAGCCGGCCGCCGCGGTGGCTTGTGCGAGGCGGGCAGGGACCACGGCCGCCCTGGACCAGATGAATAAGTACATGACCATTTCCTGCATGCCCATTGTATCCTCCCAGTATTGGAATATGGTGCATGGAAATATCCCGGAGGATGCTCCAAAGGATGAAGAAGGGATGCAGATTATGGAAACTTTGGCGAAGAATATGGCATGGCTTTTGAAGTGCATCGAGATTGGAAAGAAAAACGGGATAGAGCCGCCGGATTCGGAGCCACAGGTGCGGACTAATTTCATTCGCTAGCCGGAGGACAGGAGAAGTAGATTTGCATGATATGCTATGAGATCAAGGAGAAGCTGCAGGCAGTTTCAGAAGAGGAAGCCGCGGGCTGGGAGGGGAATCTGGCTGCGGTGGTTCCCTTTGGGGACATCGAGAAGTGCAGTATCCTGGAAGGGGCGGAGTCACAGGTCCTCATGCGCCTTAAGGACGCAAGGTTCTGTAAAGCAGAGGTGTATCCGGATATGATCGTCGGCGCTCTATCCGTACCCAGGAAGGAATACAGCCAGGCCTATGACAGGGCGGCTTTCTGCATCCGGGATAAGCGTATTGTCTTTTTGGACGATACCGGTTTTATCAGCGGGATCCTGGAACAGATGAGCGAGGGCAGGAGCTGGCGCCATGTGTCCATGGGACATTTTTTCTACAGTTTTCTGGAGCGGCTTATCGAAGAGGATGTGGCGTTTCTGGATGAGCTGGAAAATCAGATAGACGATATGGAAGAAAAAGCTCTTGACGCAAGGCTTTCCAGATCCTCCCATCAGCCGATGGAGATCATGAAGAAAGCCTTTGCTCTCCACCGGTATTATGCGCAGCTGGCGGAGATAGGGAGCAAAATGCAGGAGAATCAGAACGGTTTTTTCCATGAGGACGCCGGCAGGATGTTCCAGATTTTCAACGACCGGTGCGGGAGGCTGGCCGAGGAAGCGCAGATGCTCCGGGAATACGCACTGGAGGTGAGAGAGATATACCAGACTCAGATCGAGGTCCGCCAGAACAGGAGCATGGCGGTGCTGACTGTAGTCACGACTATATTCATGCCGCTCAGCCTGATCGCCGGATGGTATGGCATGAATTTTGTATATATGCCGGAAACACAGTGGCGGTATAGTTATCCGATCATATGTGTGATCTGCCTGATCATCGTGAGCATCAGCTTCTGGATATTGAAAAAGAAAAAATTCTTTTAACGGCTAAGGCCCCCGTCAGAGGGAAACTGACGGGGGCCTTATTATGATTATGTGAGTTTGTGATACCGGTTGCTTATGATCGATCAATCCTTATTTTGGGAAATCTCATGCATCTTCATGGCGCGCACCATGGTAGAAAGTCCGTACAAGTTGATGAAGCCCTCCGCGTCGTGGTGATTGTAGAGGTCGCCGGTGGTGAAGGAAGCAATGCTCTCATTGTACATGGAGTAGGGAGAGGTGGTTCCCTGTTTGATGATATTGCCCTTATAGAGCTTCAATTTACATTCCCCGGTCACGTATTTCTGAGTGGATTCTACAAATGCCTGGCATGCCTCGCGCAGAGGAGAGAACCATTTGGCAGAATAAACGATATCAGCGAATTTATTTCCCACATCCTTTTTCATAGCCAGGGTCTCTTTGTCCAGGATCAGTTCTTCCAGCTGGTCGTGAGCCTCCATGAGGATGGTTCCGCCGGGAGTCTCATAAACGCCGCGGGATTTCATGCCCACCATACGGTTTTCTACGATATCGGCGATGCCGATGCCGTGTTTTCCGCCCAGCTTGTTGAGCTCAGTGATGATATCGGACAGTTTCATTTCTTTACCGTTCAGAGCGACCGGTTTGCCTGCCTCAAATTTTATGGATATGGTTTCTGCTTCATCGGGAGCTTTCTCCGGGGTCTGTCCGAGAACCAGCATATGGTCAAAGTTGGGAGCGGCGGCAGGATCCTCCAGCTCCAGGCCTTCATGGCTGATGTGCCAGATATTCCGGTCACGGCTGTAGCTGTTGTCCGCTTTAAACGGAAGCTTGATATCGTGGCGCTGGCAGTATTCCAGCTCATCTTCACGGGATTTCATATCCCAGATTCTCCAGGGAGCGATGATCTTCAGCGTGGGAGCCAAAGCTTTGATTCCCAGCTCAAAACGTACCTGATCGTTGCCTTTGCCGGTAGCGCCGTGACAGATTGCGACAGCGCCTTCCTTTTTGGCGATGTCCACAAGGATCTTAGCGATCAGCGGTCTTGCCATGGCGGTGCCGAGCAGATATTTGTGCTCATATACGGCGCCGGCTTTGATACAGGGAAGGATATAGTCATCGCAGAACTCGTCTACGACATGTTCGATATATAATTTAGAAGCGCCGGTGGAAATCGCTCTTTCTTCCAGGCCGTCCAGTTCATTTCCCTGTCCGACATCGATGCAGACACAGACCACTTCGTAATCGTAGTTTTCTTTTAACCAGGGAATCAGGACAGAAGTGTCCAGACCGCCGGAATACGCGAGAATTACTTTTTCTTTTTCCTTCATGATAATTTATTCCTCCTCATAAAAAACGCATACATCTTTTGTTTTTGTTTCTATGCTTCTGTAGGTCGCAGGTATAAATATACAACATATTTCAAGAAAATGCAAGCCCTAAATTAAAATTTTAAAAAGTTATTGCATATTATTCAATGATAATGTATAATTATAAATTGTTCAGACAGGAACGCAGGCAAATATGCAGGAAAACCGAAAAAATATGCGGAGGACTGCATAAAATATACGGACTCAGAAAGGAAGAGGACTATGATCAAGGCAGGAATCATCGGCTCCACCGGATATGCCGGCGCGGAGCTTGCAAGGCTTTTATTGGGGCATCCGGACACGGAGATCATCTGGTATGGCTCCAGAAGTTATGTGGGACAGGAATATGCGTCTGTCTACAGAAACATGTTCCGGATCGTAGATGAAAAATGCCTGGACGATAATATGGAAGAGCTGGCCGGGCAGGCGGACGTGGTATTTACCGCCACCCCTCAGGGGCTGTGCGCTTCCTTAGTGAACGACGGTATCCTTTCCGGGACGAAAATCGTGGATCTGAGCGCGGACTTTCGTATTAAAAATGTGGAAACCTATGAGAAATGGTATGGAATCAAGCATAAAAGCCCGGAATACATACAGGAGGCAGTGTACGGCCTCTGCGAGATCAACAGAGAGGATGTGAAACAGGCCAGGCTGGTGGCCAACCCCGGCTGTTATACCACCTGTTCCATCCTGACGCTGTACCCTCTGGTAAAGGAGGGGCTTCTGGATGTTTCTTCCATTATAATAGATGCCAAATCGGGTACATCGGGAGCGGGAAGGAGCGCTAAGACAGCGAATCTGTTCTGTGAGGTAAATGAGAGCATCAAGGCGTACAGCGTGGCTGCACACCGGCATACTCCGGAGATTGAGGAGCAGCTCGGATATGCGGGAGGCCAGCCGGTGCTTTTGAACTTCACACCTCATCTGGTGCCGATGAACCGTGGGATTTTGATCACGGCTTATGCAAAGCTTCTGAAAAAAGTATCCTATGACGAAGTAAAAGAGGTATACGATCAATATTATGCAAAGGAATTTTTTATCCGGGTCCTGCCAAAGGAAGTGTATCCGGAGACCAGATGGGTCGAAGGAAGCAATTTCGTGGATATGAATTTTAAGATTGACGAAAGGACAGGACGGATCATTGCCATAGGAGCTTTGGATAATCTGGTCAAAGGGGCGGCCGGGCAGGCGGTGCAGAATATGAACCTGATGTTTGGACTTCCGGAAAACACCGGCCTCATGCAGATTCCGATGTTTCCTTGAGATATGGATAGAAAGAAAGGATAAAGAGATGATAAAGACAGTGGACGGAGGCGTTACAGCGCCCAAAGGATTTAAAGCCGCGGGAGTGCACGCCGGAATCAAAAAGAGCGGGAAGAAGGATATGGCCCTGATATACAGCGAAGCGCCCTGCCGGACGGCGGGGGTCTTCACGACCAACGTGGTAAAAGCCGCTCCGGTCAAGTGGGACCAGAAGGTGGTCCTTGAAAGTCCTTTTGCCCAGGCTGTGGTCGTGAACAGCGGAGTGGCCAATGCCTGTACCGGAAAAGAAGGGTATGATTGCTGTACAGAGATGGCGGCGGAGACTGGAAAGGCCCTTGGCATACCGAAGGAAGCGGTATTGGTGGCATCTACCGGCGTCATCGGGGCACAGCTTCCCATGGATGCCATCCGGTCCGGAATCAGTAAGATGGCGCCGATACTCGGCTGCAAAAGGTTGGATGCCCGCCTGGCCGCAGAAGCCATCATGACTACGGATACAAAACCGAAAGAGATCGCGGTGGAGGTAGAATTGGGAGGAAAGACCGCGGTGGTGTCCGGCATGGGAAAGGGATCTGGGATGATCCATCCCAATATGGCTACCATGCTCTGCTTTCTGACGACGGACGCCTGCATTGCCCGGGAGATGCTTCAGAAAGCGCTGAGCGCCGATGTAAAGGATACCTTTAATATGATCTCTGTGGACGGCGATACGTCCACCAACGACAGCGTGGTCCTCCTGGCCAACGGAATGGCCGGAAATCCGGAGATCACAGAGGAAGGAGAGGATTACAGACTGTTCTGCGAAGCTCTTCATGAAGTGATGACCACACTGTCAAAGATGATCGCAGGCGATGGAGAGGGGGCCACCTGTTTATTTGAAGTGAAGGTGTCAGGAGCGCCTGACAAGGAGGCGGCCCGGACACTGGCGAAAGCCGTAGTCACCTCCAGTCTTACAAAGGCGGCTGTATTCGGCCGGGACGCCAACTGGGGAAGAATCCTATGTGCTCTCGGCTATTCCGGGGTTTCCTTCGATCCGGAAAAGGTGGACATCTGGCTTTTGAGCCGGGCCGGGAAGCTTAAGATAGTAGAAAATGGTACGGCTGCCGGCTATGAGGAAGAGGAGGCCACCAGAATCTTGTCAGAGGAGGAAGTGACTGCCATCGCCGATGTGGGGGCAGGGGATTTCTCGGCCACGGCGTGGGGGTGCGACCTGACTTTGGACTATGTGAAAATAAATGCTGACTACCGCTCATGAGTTATGATATAATAGCCGCGGAGGACGAGGCGGAGGCCTCAGTCCTCTGATCAGACGTACTATATCATAGCTTCGAGGGCGAAGAGGTTTTTCGTTTCAGATTCCCCTTGGAGAAGAAAGGGGTTTTAGAGTATGAAACGAGAAAAATTTTCATCCAGGCTTGGCTTCATCCTGATTTCAGCGGGCTGTGCCATCGGACTGGGCAATGTATGGAGGTTCCCCTATGTAACTGGAAAATATGGCGGGGCGGCATTTGTCCTGATCTATATTTTCTTCCTGCTGGTGCTGGGGCTGCCGATCATGGTAGCAGAGCTGGCCGTGGGAAGGGCGAGCCAGAAAAGCGCGGCCAAGTCCTTTGACGTGCTGGAACCGAAAGGGAGCAAGTGGCATTGGTACAAATGGGGCGCCATGGCGGGGAATTATCTGCTCATGATGTTTTATACCACCATTGCCGGATGGATGCTTTATTACGTATATAAAATGGCGTCCGGTCAGTTTACCGGGCTGAACGCCGATCAGGTGGCCGGTGAATTTACGGGTATGACACAGCAGCCGGGCCTTATGACGGGATTTATGGTCGTCATCGTACTGCTTTGCTTCGGGATCTGCGCCATGGGGCTGCAAAAAGGCGTGGAGCGTGTCACAAAGTTTATGATGATCAGCCTGTTCATTATGATGATCGTGCTGGCAGTCCATTCTGTCACATTAAAAGGCGGTCATGAAGGGCTTAAATTTTATCTGCTGCCAGACTTTGGAAAGCTGCAGGAGCATGGCCTTTGGGAAGCCATCTATGCGGCCATGGGGCAGGCGTTTTTTACGCTGAGCCTGGGAATCGGAGCCATAGCCATTTTCGGCAGCTACATCAATAAAGAGAGAAGGCTGACAGGGGAAGCCATCAGCATTACGGCTCTTGACACAATGGTGGCGCTGATTGCCGGTCTTATCATTTTTCCGGCCTGCTTTGCCTATAATGTCAATCCTGGGGAAGGTCCCAGCCTGATCTTTATCACTCTGCCCAATGTATTCAACGCCATGAAATTTGGCAATGTCTGGGGCACCCTGTTTTTTGTGTTCATGTTTTTTGCGGCGATTTCTACGGTAATTGCCGTGTTTGAAAATATCATATCGTTTGCTACGGATTTGACAGGCTGTTCCCGGAAAAAGGCGGTTCTCGTAAACATCGTGGTCGTCATCGTGCTTTCCCTGCCCTGCGTGCTGGGCTTCAATCTCTGGAGCGGTTTTCAGCCTCTGGGCGCCGGCAGTAATGTGCTGGATCTGGAAGACTTCATCGTCAGCAACAATCTGCTCCCCCTGGGAAGTTTGGTATATCTGCTGTTCTGTGTGAGCAGATATGGCTGGGGCTGGAAAAAATTTACCGGTGAGGCCAACGAAGGAAAGGGAATGAGGTTTCCCGGCTGGGTGCGGGGATACGTGACCTTTATCCTGCCCTTGATCGTACTGTTTATCTTTGTATGGGGATATCTGTCCAAGTTCTTCTTCCATTAAACAGCCGAGTCTTGGGAGTCTGAGAATCCGTACCAGGAAAGGAAAGACACAATATGGAAATGGATTCACAGATCATGCACAAGGCGGAGGTCCTCATAGAGGCGCTGCCCTATATCCAGCGCTTCAACCGGAAGATCATCGTGGTAAAATACGGCGGAAGCGCCATGGTGGACGGGCAGCTTAAGAAAAATGTCGTCAAAGACGTCGTGCTTTTAAAGCTGGTGGGCTTCAAGCCGATCATCGTCCACGGAGGCGGAAAGGAGATCAGCAGCTGGGTGAAAAAGGTGGGAATGGAGCCGCAGTTCGTAAACGGCTTCCGCGTCACCGACGAACCAACCATGGAGATCGCTGAGATGGTACTGAACCGGGTGAATAAAAACCTGGTGCAGATGGTTCAGGAATTGGGCGTCAAGGCCGTGGGGATAAGCGGCAAGGACGGCGGACTTTTGAATGTGGAAAAGAAACTGCCGGACGGTCAGGACATCGGATATGTGGGAAATGTAAAACACGTCAGTCCGAAGCTTTTGTATGACCTTTTGGAGAAGGATTTCCTCCCGATCGTCTGTCCCATCGGTTATGACGACAGCTTTCGGACCTATAATATCAATGCGGATGACGCGGCCTGCGCCATAGCGAAGGCGGTCAATGCGGAGAAGCTGGCCTTCCTCACAGACGTGGAGGGGGTCTATCGGGATTTTGAGGATAAAAGTACCTTGATCTCGGAGCTTACCCTGAATGAGGCGGAGCGGTTCGTGGCACAGGGCATGGCGGGAGGCGGCATGATACCGAAGCTTCAAAGCTGTGTGGACGCCTTGAAGCAGGGAGTCTCCAGAGTACATATCCTGGACGGCCGGATTCCCCACTGCCTGCTTTTGGAAATCTTTACGAATAAAGGAATCGGCACGGCGATACTGAACAGCGAGGAGGAGAGGTATTTTTATGAAGGCTGAAGAATATATGGCGCGGGGTGAGAGCGTACTTCTCCATACTTATAACAGGACTCCCATTGTGTTTGACCGCGGCGAGGGCGTCTGCCTCTATGACATTGAGGGAAAACGGTATCTGGATTTTGCCGCGGGCATCGCGGTGTTCGGACTCGGTTATCACAATCCGAAATTTGATGCGGCGGTGAAGGAACAAGTGGATAAGCTGATCCATACCTCCAATCTTTATTACAATGTCCCTGCCATTGAGGCGGCGGAAAAGCTGGTGAAGGCAACAGGGATGGACCGGGTTTTCTTTACCAACAGCGGTACGGAGGCCATAGAAGGCGCCATAAAGACCGCCAGAAAATATGCGGTGCAGAAGGACGGCCGGACGGATCACGAGATCATCGCGATGAACCATTCCTTCCACGGCAGGAGTATGGGAGCGCTGTCTGTCACGGGAAATCCCCACTATCAGCAGGATTTCCGTCCTTTGATCGGCGGAGTCAGATTTGCGGAATACAATGACCTGGACAGTGTGCTGACACAGGTGACGGACCGGACGTGCGCCGTCATCCTGGAGCCGATTCAGGGAGAAGGAGGGATATATCCGGCGGACGCGGAATTCCTCCGGGCTCTTCGGAAGCTATGCGACGAAAGGGATATCCTGCTCATTTTTGATGAGATTCAATGTGGGATGGGCAGGAGCGGAAAGATGTTCGCCTGTCAGCACGCGGGTGTCCAGCCTGATGTGATGACAGTGGCGAAAGCCCTGGGGAACGGACTTCCCATCGGAGCGTTTCTGACCACGGAAAAAGCCGCTTCCCTGGTGCCGGGAGACCATGGCAGCACCTATGGGGGAAATCCTTTGGTCTGCGCGGGAGCACGGGCGGTGCTGGACATTTTTGAGAGTGAGGATATCCTGGGGCATGTCTGTGAAGTGGGCGCTTATCTGTGGGATAAGCTGGAGTTGCTTAGGGAGAAATATCCGATCATCAAGGAGCATCGGGGAAAAGGACTGATCCAGGGGCTTGAGTTCCGGGAATCCCCTGCGGAGATAGCGAGAGCGGCCATAAAACGGGGCGTGATCTTGATAACTGCCGAAAACAATGTCATTCGGTTTGTACCGCCTCTGATCATCGAGAAAGAACATGTGGATGAGATGGCAGAGGTGCTGGAGGAAAGTATAAAAGAATGATACAAAATATTTTTTGGAATCATTTCCAGCAAGCTCCGATCAAGCTCCGTCGGTACATGTATGAAAGCTTTTAATTTTGAATATTTTGTTCATAAAGCTTTTCGTTTTGGATAAACTAACAAAAATGTGAGTTGATTCAGAATGGAGGGCTTTTTATGTTTGGAATTCTCATTGCCTTATTGTCTGGTGCGCTTATGAGTGTCCAGGGAGTGTTTAACACAGAAGTGACTAAGGCCAGCAGTGTCTGGGTAGCCGCCGGGTTCGTACAGCTGACTGCGCTCTTAACCTGCGTTGTGGCGTGGTTCATTACCGGAAGGCAGCCGGTCCTGGCTGTCTGGCAGGTCGAACCCAAGTACATGCTGCTCGGCGGCGTCATGGGAGCTTTTATCACCTATACGGTAATAGAAGCGATGGGCAATCTGGGGCCTGCCCGCGCCGCCATGCTGATCGTGGTCGCCCAGGTAGTCGTTGCATATGTGATTGAATTGTTCGGTATGTTCGGCGTGGAGAAGGCTGGATTTGAATGGCACAAGCTGGTGGGCATGGTAGTCGCGGTCGCCGGAATTGTGATTTTTAAGTGGTAAGCTCTTGTAAAGGCGGGGGGTTTCAGGTAGAATAAAAGAGTGTGAGATTTGAGAAGCGTCCGCCGGATGGAGGATGCTGTGAAAAGAAAAAGAAAGAATGATCAGATTAGACGAAAGACGATGCGGCCGGCCCTTTTGGCGCTGGCGGCGGCCCTTCTGCCAGGTTTTTCCGGATGCGGAAGAACTGAAAATGTGTGGCTGGAGACAGAGAGCATATCAGCCAAAAAAACAGAGGCTTTTACGGATGCAGAAGGTGCGGGGCGGGAAACGGCTGATCTCGCAGACGATGAGCCGGACACGACCATTTGGGTCCATGTGTGCGGCGCGGTATCCGTACCGGGGGTATATGAGCTTCCGTCCGGAAGCCGGATCTATGAGGCCATAGAGGCAGCAGGAGGCATGGCCGGGGGAGCAGCGGCAGATTATCTGAATATGGCCGGGACCCTTTCAGATGGGGATAAAGTGGCAGTGCCCTTCCTTTCTGAGCTGCCCCAGGGAGAGCAATATGGAGGAGATACCGTGCAAGGCGGCGGTGATCCGGGAGCTGCGGGCGACGGACTGATAGATATCAATCACGCGGAAAAAGAACTTCTGATGACCCTTCCGGGCATCGGAGAAGCAAAAGCGGAGGCGGTGATCGCCTACCGGGAAGCACATGGAGCCTTTGAGCGGCCGGAGGACATCATGCAGGTGTCCGGAATCAAGGAGGCGGCATATGAAAGGCTTAAAGATAAAATAACAGTCAGGTAGATGATTGAGA
This sequence comes from Qiania dongpingensis, assembly GCF_014337195.1. Classification (NCBI taxonomy): domain Bacteria; kingdom Bacillati; phylum Bacillota; class Clostridia; order Lachnospirales; family Lachnospiraceae; genus Qiania; species Qiania dongpingensis. The sequence goes on along the minus strand of NZ_CP060634.1, from coordinate 968,169 downwards.
AGCAGGGAGAACGAGATGGCGAACAGAATTTTGGTTGTTGACGACGAAAAGCTGATAGTGAAGGGAATCCGTTTCAGCCTGGAGCAGGAAGGGATGCAGGTGGACTGTGCCTATGACGGACAGGAAGCCCTGGACTTTGCCAAAAAGAATGACTATGATGCGGTGCTTCTGGATGTAATGCTGCCGGTATATGACGGATTTGAGGTCTGTCAGCAGATACGGGAGTTTTCTGATATGCCGATCATCATGCTCACCGCCAAAGGCGACGACATGGATAAGATCCTGGGATTGGATATGGGAGCGGATGATTATATCACAAAGCCATTCAATATTTTGGAGGTAAAGGCGCGGATCAAAGCCATTATCAGAAGAAATTCAAAGAGGACGAAGGACGGAGAGGCGAAAAGTGTCCTGAAGGTTAAGGAACTGACCATGGACAAGGAGAGCCGCCGCGTGTTCATCGGGGAGAAAGAGATCAACCTGACGGCCAAGGAATTCGATCTGCTGGAGCTTTTGCTTACCAATCCTGGAAAGGTATACAGCAGGGAAAAGCTGCTCAACATCGTATGGGGATATGAGTACCCCGGCGACGTGCGGACAGTGGATGTACATGTGAGAAGACTGCGTGAGAAGGTGGAGGCGAATCCAAGCGACCCGCAGTATGTCTATACGAAATGGGGCGTTGGTTATTTTTTCAAAGGATAAGAAGACACGGGAAAAGAAATTTAAAAGATTCAAAAGCCTGCGTTTGATATGGTTTGTCCTGCTGGTTTTGATCGGCTCCGTTCCGGTGGTGATCATTAACCGGATCGTGCTTGCGACATCCAGCAATAATGAGGTCCAGTCCAGGATCTCCCGGATACAGAATCAGTGGATGATCGTTGCTAACCAAGTATCTAAGAGCGGCTATGTGGATAATCCGCAGAATGAAGTCGTCGAGTCGGAGCTGGTACAGATGGCGAGCCTTCAGGACGGAAGAGCTATCGTGGTAAATCAAGGCTTTCGCACGATAAAAGATACATACGATATCGACACCGGGAAATACAATATTTCAGAATCCGTATTGAAATGCTTTTCTGGTGAAGCAAATGTAAAATACAGTCCCGGAGCCCAGTATATCGAGTTCACCCAGCCCATCTACAGCTCTGACAGCACCAAGGTGGTGGGGGTCATGATTTTGTCGTCTTCCACCCGTTCCCTCGAAGAATTGGCGGATAAGCTGGAAAGCCGTATCTGGATGCTGGAAATCATAGAATTCGGAATTCTGGTCGTCCTGTCGGCGCTGCTTTCTTCGTGGATGACAAGGCCGTTCCGAAAGATAGCGGCTTCCCTTACCCATGCCACGGAGAACCCGCTGGGAGAGGAGATAAAGGTCAACGATTACACGGAGACCATGGCGATTTCCGATGCTTATAATAAGACACTCAAGCGTCTGCGCATTTTGGATGAATCCAGGCAGCAGTTTGTATCCAATGTGTCCCATGAGCTGAAGACTCCGATCACCTCCATCCGAGTACTGGCAGATTCCCTTTTGTCGCAGGAAGAGGTGCCGGCGGAGCTTTATCAGGAGTTCATGGCGGATATTTCCGAAGAGATCGACCGGGAAAGCCAGATCATCGAGGACCTGCTTACTCTGGTGCGGCTGGACAAGGCGTCCACAGAGCTGAATGTGACTCAGATCAATGTCAATGAGCTTCTGGGGTCGATTCTCAAACGGCTGAAGCCGATCGCCCAGCAGAAAAATGTGGAGCTGGTCCTGGAAAGCTTCCGGCCTGTCCTGGCGGAGCTGGATAAAACGAAATTCACTCTGGCCATCAGCAATCTGGTGGAGAATGCCATCAAGTATAACAATCGGGACGGATGGGTTAAAGTGAGCCTTAACGCAGACCACAAATTTTTCTATGTAAAAGTGGCGGATTCTGGTATCGGCATCCCGGAAAGCGATCAGGAGCATGTGTTTGAGCGGTTTTACCGGGTGGATAAGGCGCGGTCCAGAGAAGCCGGCGGCACGGGGCTCGGCCTGGCCATTACCAAGGGAATCATTTATTCTCATCATGGGGCCATAAAACTATACAGCAAAGAGAATGAGGGCACTACGTTCACGGTGAGGATCCCTCTCATATATATTGCATAGCAGGAGGGAAAAGCGATGAGAAGGAATTTAAGATATCTGCTGCTCCTCCTGGCGGCAGTCTGCGGGCTGTCTGCCTGCGGAAAAAAAGAAGCGGCGCAAGAGGAATTAAAGGACGGAGAATATTATATTTATTATACAAACCAGGCGTCTACGAAGCTGAAAACAGAGGTCTGCACCGCTTCGGCGGGAGAGGATGTCCGTGCCCTGGCGGATTTTCTTTTGAAAAAAATGCAGGAAGCGCCCCAGAATATGGAGTATATCACAGCAGTGCCGGAGGAAGTTAAAATCATACGGACGGAGATGGGGGACAGGGGCCAGCTGTTTGTTTATTTCAACGCGGCCTACAACGGCATGGAGGCCATAAAAGAGATCATGTGCCGCGCGGCCGTGGTGAAAACGCTCACCCAGATCGACGGAGTGGATTATGTGGGCTTTTATATCAATGACCAGCCGCTTCTGGATGCATCTCAGAATGCCATAAACCTGATGTCGGCATCCTCTTTTGTGGAGAATACCGGAAGTGACACCGCGGAGCTTCAGAGGATTCAGCTGACCCTTTATTACGCGGATAAGACAGGGACCAAGCTGGTGGAGACAGAGAAGACCGTAGTGTGCAGTATGGGAATATCCATGGAAAATCTGGTGGTGAGCCAGCTGTTAAAGGGAGGAGACGGTGAGAGCACGTATGACACGCTTCCCAGAGATGCGTCAGTTCTGAGCGTCACTGTTAAAAAAGGGATCTGTTACGTGAATTTCAACTCCACCTTTTCCACCGGAGCGCTGAACGTGAGCGATTATATCCCGATTTATTCCATTGTGAATTCCCTCACGGAGCTTCCTAATATCAATAAGGTGCAGATTTCTGTGGAAGGAGCAAGCAGCATAAAATTCCGGGACAGTATTTCTTTGGAGCAGCCCTTTGAGCGGAAGATGGATTATGTGGACAATCCCGGAAGCGCAGAGGTCATGGAAAGCGAGACTGCTAAATAAGGGTATTGATCCGGACAAAATAGAAAGGATCATAGAGTTTGATAAAACGGCCGTTGCTGTGGTATGCAGGAGCTTACGTACTTGGAGAGGTGCTCGCCCTGTATGGCCTTAGGGCCTCAGTGGCAGCGATGGTCAAAGGAGCATTTTTATTAGGAGTTGCAGCAGTGTTTATCAGTATTTCGGTCTGCTGCCGTAAAAGTATCAGGATGGGGCAAAGTAAGTGTCTGTGGCTTGCTTTGCCTGTTTTTTTTGCGGTTGGAGCAGCATTCGCTATGACAGCAGAAAAGGAAACTTATCTCGATCCGTTTTTTACGGCAGAGGAGAAAGATGAGCTGGAAGCAGGAATCTCCGGAGTCATAGAAAGGATAGAAAGAAAAAGCAGGGATAAAGAAGAAATCCGGCTGTGCCTTAAGGATTGTACAGGAATCCTGTCCGGGGAAGAAACAATGAACGGCGGAGGAATCTATGAGCTTGGCAGAGTAACTGTGATATTTAAGGAGTTACCAGGATCAGTGCCGCAGGCAGCAGAAGGAAGGAGGGTACAGGTCCGATGCAGGCTGGCGGCTATGGAAGAACCAAGGAATCCTGGACAGTTTGACAGCAGGGGTTATTACCGGGCGCTGGGAATTTCCTATTTTGCCTATGGAGAAAATCTGGAGGAGATAAGTGGAAGCTGTGATATCCTGCGGGTATCCATGAGGAAGCTTCGGGAATGGATGGCAGAGAATCTGGAACGGGCGGCGGGCGGACAGGACGCGGGACTGTTCCGGGCTATGGTTCTGGGAGAAAAATGGGCGGCTGAGGAGGAAACAAGGAACCTATACCAAAATGCAGGGATTGGGCATCTCTTCGCGATCAGCGGCCTGCATATTTCATTGGCTGGTATGGGAATCTATCGGATACTGAGAAAAGGAATGAAACGATCTTTTTCGGTGGCAGCCCTGGGCTGTGCCGGGGCATCTTACTGTTATTATCTGATGACGGGAGAAGGGACGAGCGCCGGCCGCGCGTTTCTGATGCTCAGTGTATATGGGGCGGGACAGGTTTTTGGACGGCAGTATGATCTTTCGTCGGGGGCGGCTTTTGCGGCGCTTCTGCTGCTGGTGCGTTCGCCGCTCCTTCTGTTCCAAAGCGGATTTCAGCTGTCCTTCGGTTCTGTATTGGCATTGGGGTCATTACACCCCTGCCTGCAGTCCATATTTCAGAAAGAAAGCAGGACATCCCGGGCCAAAGAAAAGGAAAAAGGAAGTAAAAAATGGAGGAGAAAGCTTTTAATGGCTCTGCTGCCAGGTCTGGCTATTCAGTTAGCCACGATTCCGGTTCAGGCGGCTTCTTTTTATCAAATTCCCGTTTTCGGCCTGCTGCTGAATTTACTGCTGCTTCCGTTGTTTCCTGTCATTGCATTCTCCGGAATATTCGGCGCATTTTTGGGAGGACTGTTTCCTCAAATCACCAGAACCATACTTTTTCCGGCCAGATTTCTGCTCCGTATCTATGCGTCTGCCTGTAGCTGGAGCCTGAGACTTCCGGGCTCCATTTGGCGCACGGGCCGGCCGGAAAATTGGCAGCTCTTGTTATATGGTGTACTTTTAGCGGCCCTTCTTTGTTTTGGAAAAAGAGGAGCGGAAACAAGGCGGACGGCATGGAGACGGACGGTACGGAGACGGACGGTACGGATAGGGATATGGATTGTGCCGTTCTGCCTGATGCCGCTTCCCTGGCGAGGGCTGGAGCTCGTTTTTCTGGATGTGGGACAGGGGGACGGCTGCTTTATCCAGATTCCGCATGGACCGACGTTTTTGATAGACGGAGGCAGCTCCAGCGAGAAGGAGATTGGGAAATACTGCCTGATTCCTTTTCTGGACAGCTATGCGGTGGATAAAGTGGACTATGTCATGGTCAGCCACGGAGATGAGGACCATATTAACGGGATTCGGGAACTGATAGAGGAGAAGAGGATTGCGAACCTGATCCTGCCGGAGGGGCAGGAAAAGGAGCAGGAGGCTCTGGGCGGCATGAAGAACCGGGCAGAGCAGCTGGGAATTCCGGTGCAGTATCTGAAACAGGGAGAGATCTTACATGCGGGGGAGGCTTCTCTTGCCTGCCTTTGGCCGGAAGGAGGCGGAGGGGACGCGGACAGCGGGCTGGACAGCAATGAAGCGTCCATGGTGCTGTGGTTTTCCTATAGAAAATTAGATGTACTTTTTACCGGTGATCTGGAGGGCGCGGGAGAAGAAGGAGTAAAACGGTATCTGGAGAAATGGGGCGGCGGGAAAGAAAAGAAAATAGATGTCCTGAAGGCGGCCCATCACGGATCCCAAAACGCATGCTCGGAAGAGCTTTTGCGGGAAATAAACCCGCTGTATACGGTTATCTCCTGCGGACGGGGAAACCGGTACGGCCATCCGGCAAAAGAAACGCTGCAGAGGCTGGAGGCGGTGCGAAGCCGCGTCTTCCGCACCGATAAGGACGGAGCGGTGACGGTGAGAAGCGATGGAGTGTCTGTGAAAATCCAGAAAACAAAGTGACACGGAAACGGGAACATGATATAATATTACACAATGTGGATTATAGTAATAATCAATATAAGAGACCGTTTAGGAGGATACTATGAAGAGACTGATTTCTATCGGAGAGGCGCTGATTGACTTTGTGCCGCATCAGATTGGATGTGAGTTAAAGAATGTTAAGGATTTTAAAGGAGTAGTGGGGGGCGCCCCTGCCAATGTGGGAGGAGCTTATATCAAGCTGGGCGGCCCGGCCGCGATGATCACTCAGCTGGGAGAGGATGCTTTCGGGGACCGGATCGTGGATGAATTCAAAGGTCACGGCATCGATGTGAGTCATGTGCTGAGAACGGACGAGGCAAATACCTGTCTGGCATTCGTATCCCTTAAGGAAGATGGAAACCGGGAATTTTCCTTTTACCGGAAGCCCAGTGCGGACATGCTGATGAGCGCGGACGTGGTAAAAAAGGAATGGTTTGAAGATGCCTATGCCCTCCATTTCTGTTCCCTTTGCCTGGGAGATTTTCCGATGAAGGAAGCACATAGAAAGGCTATTACATTCGCGCTGGAATGCGGTGATATGATCAGCTTTGACCCGAATATCCGCCTTCCCCTCTGGAAGGATTACGACGAACTGCGCAGAGCCATCCGGGAATTCATCCCCTATGCCCATGTTCTCAAGATTTCGGATGAGGAGCTGGAGTTCATAACCGGATGCACCAGAGTGGAGGACGCAAAGGATGTCCTGTTCCAGGGGAACGTTCAGCTGGTGATCTATACGAAGGGGGCGGACGGAGCGGAGGCTTATACGAAGACGGCATCTGCAGACGCGCCGTCCAGAACGGTGAAGGCGATTGACACCACAGGAGCTGGAGACGCCTTTATCGGATCGTTTTTATATCAGCTGTCCAGGGACGGCGTTACGATCGATACCCTTAAAGACTTGACGAAGGAGCAGATGGAGGAATATCTGCTGTTTTCCAACCGTTACTGTGAATACAGCGTACAGGGGAACGGAGCGATCGCATCGTATGCGACTAAAGAGCAGTTCGAGGAATTTTTGAAAGAGAAGTAGGAATTATATGAAGGTATTGAGCCAGGATATTAAAAATCATACGTTTAAGCCGGTCTACTGCCTGTACGGCGAAGAGGCTTTTTTAAAAAAGAGCTTCAAAAACCAGCTGAAGACAGCGATCATCGGGGAAGACACCATGAATTTTCAGAGCTTTTATGGAAAAGATGTGGATGTGCCTGAGATCATCAGCCTGGCGGATACTATGCCGTTTTTTGCCGAGAAGCGCTTGATTCTGGTGGAAAACAGCGGTTTGTTTAAAAAGGACGCCGAGCCTCTCGCTTCTTATCTGTCCGGTATGCCGGACAGTACGATTCTGATTTTTGTGGAAGAACAAGTAGATAAGCGGAATAAGCTGTATAAAAAGGTAAAAGAGCTTGGGTATGCGGCAGAGCTTTCCAGACAGCCGGAATCCCAGCTCAAAACATGGATTCTGAGAATCTTAAAGCAGGAGGGAAGACAAATTTCCCAAACGGCCATGGAGCTTTTATTGAGTTCTGTGGGAGATGACATGGAGCATATTCGGACGGAGCTTGAAAAGCTCCTTGCTTATACGGAGGGCAGAGAGGGGATTACGCCTGCTGATGTGGAGGCCGTCTGTTCGGTACAGATCACGGGACGGATTTTTGATATGATCACGGATATCGCAGCCAGAAGGCAGACCAGGGCATTGGAGAAATATTATGATCTTATGGCGCTCAAAGAACCTCCGATGCGGATTTTATTTCTGATAGCCAGACAGTTCAACCAGCTTTTGATCGTGAAGGAGCTGGCGGCATCGGGCAGGGGAAAGGATGAGATAGCCAAAAAGGCGGGTATTCAGCCCTTTGTGGCATCGAAGGCTATGGCCCAGGCAAAGAGCTTCCGGACGGAAGAGCTGCGGGACTATGTCGTGAAATGCGTCGAGGCAGAAGAAGCGGTCAAGACGGGCCGCCTGGCGGATAGCCTGGCAGTGGAGCTTTTAATAACGGAGTTTTCCAGGGGCAAGTCCTGACTTTAACAAAAATAGCAAACGAACAAGACCGGGAAGGTACCTTCCCGGTCTTGTTCATTATACCTAGCGGCCGTGAGAATCCTGCTAACGGCTCTGCGGCGCTCACCTTACGATGGAATCGGATTGTTCCTCCTGCTCCTCCTTCCGCACCGAAATAGGCTTCTGTTTGTTGTAAAAACTATTGGGGCAGTCCACCTGGCCCGCTGCCGTTAGGCACGCGGGCCGTGTGGATATCCGATTCTTTTCTGGAATCTAAGAAATGAAATTTGACCAGTATAGCGCGGTAGGCAGGGCGCCGGCAGAAAGATTCCGGGCCGGCCTAAAGGTGAGCGCCGCAGGGCAGCGGCCGGTGTTCCCCTGGCGGAGGGAGACAGAAACGAAAAATACCGATTCCGTTTCTGAGCGAACAGGAGATGGGAAATCATCAAGATTTCCTGTCGACATGTGAGCGGTACTCCTGGAGCGGGGATAAAGCGGCCTCTGCATCGCCAGCGAACCGAAATCGTGACGGTCCGGAACTTCTGCCGGTGTCTAACTGGAGCTTGATCGGAGCTGACTAAAAAATGATTCCAAAAAGTATTTTGTATCATATCTTGCCGCACAAAGTGCGCCTGCCTGTAGGGCATAAATTAAGGGATGCCCTGGAGTATAGCCAAGGGCATCCCTTTTTGACGCCAGTTAATTTAAATACTATTTCTTCTGAGCGGCCAGCTTCGCTTTTTTGCTGAACCACATGCCTTTTCCTCTTACGGGAGACCCGTCCTTTTTAAAGATCGCAAATCCTGTCAGCCCATAGATGATCGCCATAACGGGACAGAGGAGCGGCAGGAACGAATACGGCAGAGAAGACAGCGTAGGCACACCCAGCACGCCGGATACATAGATAGCGGCCATGGACCAGGGCACGAGGAAGGAGAAAATGGTGCCGCCGTCCTCCAGGGTCCTGGAGAGTACATAGGGAGCCACATCCGCCTTATCGTAGGAGTCCTTAAAGATTTCACCGGGCAGCAGAATCGCAACATACTGGCTGGCGGTGAGCACTACGGTCAGGAGGCAGGTGAACAGAGTGGTGATGACCAGCGGACCGGGCTTGCGTACCAGCGCTTCCAGTTTGCTCAGGATAGCATTCAACACCCCCATTCTCTGCAGAAGTTCTCCGAAGGAAAGACAGAGCAGAGCGAGGGAGACCGTGGTCATCATACTGGAGATACCGCCCCGGTTGAACAGCTTGGCGACGACTTCGTTCGCAAAGTCAAATTTGAATCCGGTGGCCATTGAGTTGAATACAGTCGCGATGTCAAATTGAGGCTGAGCGATGAAGGCCACGATAATACCCGCGATGGTTCCGGCGAGCAGAGCCAGGAAGGAAGGTACTTTCCGGACAGCGAGTACGATGGTCAGGATTGGAATCAGCAGCAGGAAAGGAGATACGTTGAAGGTTGAAGTGATACCCTCAGAGATCGCCGTTACGTTGCCCAGATCCACATTGGAAGCGCTGTACTGGAACCCGAGGACGAAGTACAGGATTGCTGAAATGACCGTGGCAGGGACCGTGGTGAACAGCATGGATTTAATATGCAGGAAGATATCCGTGCCGGAAACAGCGGGGGCCAGATTCGTGGTATCGGAGAACGGAGACATCTTGTCGCCGAAAATGGCGCCGGAGATGACCATGCCGGCGGTGAGACCGGGGTTGATGCCGATGCCGTAGCCGATGCCCATGAAAGCGACACCCAGAGTGCCTGCGGCTGTATAGGAGCTTCCGGTGAAGAAGGAAACGATACAGCAGATGATGAAGCCAACCAGCAGGAAATAGGACGGAGACAGAATCTTCAGTCCGTAATAGATGATGGAAGGCACTACTCCGGATACGATCCAGGAGCCGACTACCATACCTACGCTCATCAGGATCAAGATGACCAGTATGGCCTTCTTGCATCCGTCCAGGATGATCTCCTGGACTTCATTCATGGAAAAGCCGATGCACATGGCAATGATGGCCATGGCCACCAAAACCAGTGCAAATACGGTAACTGTGGTCAGCTTGAGAACTGCCAGCCCGACTGCCATAATCGCTACCATAACGATCAGGGTAAAGATGGCCATCGGAAATCCCATTCGTTTCGATTCTTTTTCTTTACTCATATTTCATCCTCCTTATTTGCAGCCGGATAACAGGTGTTCATGGTCTCCAGGCTGATTTTTCCCTCTTCGTAATCTTTTCTTACCTTATTAATATCACGCTTCGCAGGGTCCCCATATCCGCCGCCTCCGGCTGAAACCAAAGTCACGGTGTCTCCAGATTCCAGAGGGACGTTGCGTACCTTGTTCTGCGTGTTGATTTTCCTGCCTTCGTGGCAGACATCCAAATAGGAAGTGGAACCTCCCATGCCGCCCTGCAGTCCCCAGGGTTTCGTCCTGCTTCTTTCGGTGGAAGCGGCCGCCAGCACGGTATTTTCGCTGTCGTCCAGGATGCAGATGCCTCTGCGGATGCCCATGCCGCCCCGGTACATGCCGGGACCGCCGCTGTCCTCTTCCAGCGCATATTCTTTGACTAAAAGGGGGTACTCCATTTCCAGAGATTCGATGGGAAGGTTGGAGCTGTTGGTCATATGTACCTGTACGGCGTCCAAGCCGTCTTTATTGTAACGGGCGCCGTTTCCGCCGCCGATGGTCTCCACATAGACATAAGGTTTACCAGAACGGGCGTCTTGTCCGGCAATACTGAAAAAGGTCACGGCTCCGCAGCCCGCGGCGATGACATTTTCCGGGTCGATTTTTGCAAAAGCACCAAAGATGACGTCTGCCAGACGCTGAGTCGTAGTCTCACGGTCAAATGTGGGCGCCGGCTCGCTGGCACAAACGATGGTGCCGGGCTCTGCTTTTACGTCAATGCTGTCAAAGAAACCGGAGTTGGCGGGTATTGTCTTATCCAGCAGGCATTTCACTGAATAGAAGACTGTGGCCAAAAGGGCGCTCTTTACGCAGTTATACGGGCCGGTCACCTGAGGATGGCTTCCGGAAAAGTCAAATAGGAGATGGTCCCCGGAGACGACCAGCTTCACCCGAATCTGCAGATTTTCATTGCCGTTTCCGTCATCATCCAGGATGTCCTCAAATTCATATTCTCCGTCCGGTAGGTTTTGGATGGCGGTCCTGGCTTTCTTTTCTCCGTATTTGAGCCATTCTCGGCAGAATTCAAAATACGTTTCCAGACCGATCTTTTCGCAGAGCTCTATGATCTTATCTGCGCCGAATTGGTTGGTGATGAGCTGCGCCTGGATGTCCCCGCGGCGTTCTTCCTTAAGCTGGAAGTTGAGAAGGATCAGGTCGTAGATATCTTTATTGAGCTTCCCTTTTTCATAAAGCTTCACCACAGGAATGCGGAGACCTTCGTCGAAGATAGTCGGACCCCTTCTGGAGCGGTCCGCATGATGGCCGTTGTTTACCACAAAGGCAATCAGCTTTCCTTCATAAAAAACAGGCTTTACCAGGGCAATGTCCGGAAGATGAGAGCCGCCGCCGGTATAAGGATCATTGGCGATGTAGACATCCCCGTCGTATATCTCTGATTTATCCCATCTTTTCAGGAGTTCCTCCACCGCGCCGAAGAGGGAGCTGAAATGGATCGGAATATGCTGGGCGAGGGAGAGAACCTTGCCGTCCGCATCGAAGATAGCCACGGATAAGTCCTTTCTCTCTTTGATATTTGTGCTGTATGCGGTTTTGGTCAGGATGACTCCCATCTGCTCCGCGATGGAGAGAAGGCCGTTGCTGATGACCTCCAGTGTAATGGAATTAATGTGACTCATGGAAACGTCCTCCTGTTCTCGTAATGATCATGTTGAAATATTCGTCTACCACAGCTTTCTGGTTTTTGAGGATAATGGTGGTGGAATCCATCTGCTCGACAATTGCGGGACCCGGAATCACATTGCCGCAGTGAAGAAGGTCGCGGTCATAGAGGATGTATTTTTCGCGGCTGCCGTCTTCCATGAGCACCATACGGCTGCCCATGACAGCGGCAGAAGCGTCTTCTCCTACGAAATCCTCCCGCTCAATCTGAGGCTTGCTGATATGGCCGATGGCGGACAGACCGAAATTGACGATCTGGATCTCGTCGGCGGAAGTATAGGAATACAGCCGCATATAAGTTTCCGTGAACTGTCTGGTCAGATCTTCCATGGAGGTAATGCTGTCATCGATGGATACGACGATCTCATAATTCTGCCCCTTGTAGCGCATGTCCAGATAGTATTCCAGCTGGCGGTTTTCTTCCAGGATATTTTCCTTGTCAAACCATATCACAGCCTCTTTTTTCAGGCAGCTGTACATATCCGTAATACAGGAGAACGGCGTATGGTTCAGATCCATGACGCTGGTCTGTACAAAGTCGCGCCGCATATCCTCCGTCAAAAGGCCGTAGGCTGCCAGGAGGCCGGGAGCCTTTGGAATGATCGCGGTGGACATATTGAGCTCTTCTATGAGCTCGGCCGCATGAAGCGGACCGGCGCCTCCGAAAGCTACCAGTGAAAAGTCAGTGGGATTATAGCCTTTTTCCACAGTGACGTTTTTGATTTCCTTCACGATGTTGGAATTGCCTACGGTGATGATGCCGCGGGCCGTTTCTTCCACATTCATATCGATTTTCTCAGAGAGGTTTTCCACTGCTTTGAAGGAGAGCTTGGAGTCAATGGGAAGCTGACCGTTTAACAGCTCTTTGTTATTCAGATGTCCGAGGATCACGCGGGCGTCTGTGATGGTGGCTTCCTTTCCGCCGCGGGCATAGCAGGCGGGTCCGGGATCGGCTCCGGCGCTCTGAGGGCCGACCTTCAGGATGCCGCCGCTGTCCACCCAGGCAATGCTGCCGCCGCCGGCACCGATGGTGGAAATATCAATGGAGGGAATCCTTACGGGATACCCGCTGATGTTTTTATCCTTGGAGCTTTCTATATTGCCGTTTACGATCATGCTGATATCGGTGCTGGTCCCGCCCACATCGAGGGTAATGACGTTTTTATAATCGATCAGATTCGTCAGATACTGTACGCCGATGACACCTGCGGCCGGGCCGGAAAGACCGGTCTTTATGGGATAAGTGGCAGCCTCCCGGATGGACATGAGTCCGCCGTTGGAATGGTTGATATATACCTTTTTGATTCCGATCTGCTCCAGAGTATGTCTCAGGCTGTCCAGGTATTTTTTTACCTCGGGGCCGACAAAGGAATTGAGGACCGTACCGCAGAGCCGTTCAAACTCACGGAATTGATTGGAAATCTCACTGGAGGTGGAAATGTAAATTCCAGGCATATGCTCTTCAATGAGGGCTTTTACCCTTGCCTCGTTCTCGGGATTTAAGTACGCATTTAAAAATAAGACGGCGACAGCCTCGGCACCGCTCTTTTTAAGCTCTTCAATCAGCGCCAGGATTTCTTCATCCTGGAGTGCGTCCAGGATCTCACCCTTATAGTTCATACGTTCCGTCAGCTCAAACCTCAGATTTCTGGGAACCAGGACGGGAGCCTTGTCCATCTGAAGATCATAAAGATCCGGACGTTTCTGCCGTCCGATCTCCAGGAGATCACGGAAGCCCTTTGTGGTCACCAGGGCCGTGCGCGCTCCCCGGCTTTCCAGGATGGCGTTGGTTGCTACGGTAGTTCCGTGGATGAAGCGATCTACATTTTCATAATTCAGACCGTATTTTTCCACGATCTTACGGACGCCTCCCACGACTGCCTGGGACTGGTCCTTTAAAGAGGATGGCAGTTTATAGACCATCAACTCGCCGGTTGTTTCATCAATTGCGCATATGTCGGTGTTGGTGCCGCCGACGTCGACGCCGATTCTGATTTTATTCACGTTAAATCTTCTCCCCTCGTTTATAATAAAAGAGCAGTCACGTGCATGGTATATGCACATGGCTGCTTTACATCATTGCAAGCTGTAATCCAAAACGTTCCGGCTGCGGTACGCCCGGAAAAGCTGGTATTAATGTCCTGTAGTGTCAAACTCACTTTTTCTGTCGTCCAATTAACTCCATGCCCCCAGGTATATCATAGTGCTCTTTTGAAGCTTGGCGGGCTTCAAAAACAGTCTTGCACCTATTCGATGCAAGCCCAAGCGCAAAACGCTTTCGGCAGATTTCCCTTTCCCACAGGCTGTGGTACTGATGATTTCCGCGCCCCTATACATACCTAACAATTATAGCGAATCAAGACGTCAAAGTCAACTGAATCCCTTTACTTTTCAAAAATATCGGCAATTACCTTTAATTGGTCCGTGATTTTGATGTGCTGCGGGCAGTGGCCCTCACAGCTGTGACATTCAATACAGTCGGACGCGGCGCCGCGTCCAAGGGCCTGGCGCCTGTAGTGCATCTGAGGGAAATTGTTCTGTCCATATTGCTTCATCAAGTTATAAACAGAAAAATAACCGGGGATGTTGATATCCATCGGACATTCATCGACGCAGTATTTACAGCTGGTACAGGGAATGGCCTGGATTTCCCGGAGGACATCTGTCACACGGGAAATTCGTTCCAGCTCCTCTTTGCCAAGGGGATGAAAATCTTCCATGTAAGAAAGATTGTCTTCCAGCTGGGAAAGAGAGGACATCCCGCTGAGGACCATCATGACCCCTTCCTGGGACGCGGCGAAACGGATCGCCCAGGATGCCGGGGAAGCGTCCGGAGAATATTCACGAAAGATTTCTGCGGCCTTTTCGGGGAGGTTTGCCAGACCGCCGCCCTTGGCCGGTTCCATAACGATGACCGGCTTTCCAAACCGGCGGGCTGTTTCCAAACATTTTCTGGATTGGATGATTTCACTGTCCCAGTCTATGTAATTAAGCTGAAGCTGGACAAATTCCATCTCCGGATGGGCGGTGAGAATCTCCTCCAGGACATCGGCGCGGTCATGAAAGGAAAAGCCGATGTGACGTACTTTTCCTTCCGCTTTCAGCTTTTTCATGAATTCAAATCCGCCGTACCGTGTGGTTTCTTCAAAACGGTCTCTTGCCATGTTATGGAGAAGATAGTAATCAAAATAATCCACCTGGCAGCGCTTGAGCTGAGTATCAAAGAAGCGTTCATAATATTCCGGCCCTTTGACCAGGAAGGTGGGCATTTTATCGGCCAGAAGATAGGCGTCGCGGGGATACCTCTTTACCAGCGCCTCGCAGACCGCCTCCTCAGAATGTTCCTTATGATACGGATAGGCGGTATCGATGTAGCAGAAACCCTGGGCGAGATATCGGTCGATCATTTTGGAATAGGTGTCGATATCAATGGATGTAGGGTCATCGGGATTCAGGAGCGGAAGACGCATCGCGCCGAAACCCAGTCTTTTTTGCGGATTCAGTTCTGCCATGGAAATTCTCCTTTTCTCATTTAGAATAAAAAATCCTGTCAGCACACCATTCTGACAGGATTCCACTTCGGTTTATTCAAGTTATGATTTATGCGATTTTATTTACCGCTTTTGTCAAACGGGCAACTTTTCTGGAAGCAGTGTTCTTGTGGTAGATACCCTTGGAAGCAGCTTTGTCGATTTCGCTGATAGCAACCAATAAACCTGCCTGTGCTGCAGCCTTGTCACCGGCAGAAATAGAAGCTTCAACCTTTTTCACCACGGTCTTTACCTTGGATTTAATTGCTTTGTTCCTGGCAGTTTTTGCTTCAGCCACCAGAACCCTCTTCTTTGCGGACTTAATATTTGCCAATTTGTACACCTCCAAATCAAATAAAATTGTCTTCATTTATCTGGTTTGCATTAAAGCCGGACACGGACAGTCTAATGTAAACATACTTTTATATTCTATAGGAAAAAGCAAAGGCTGTCAATACATATTTCGGGAAAAATTGTAAAAGATAGTAGCAAAAATGAACTGGAAAAACTGGCCGGCGGAAAGAGAAAAGCAGGAAGCCAGAGGAAAGGACAGGGGAAACATGGAAAAGACAGATAATAATGCGAATGACCTTTGGACGGAAGACGAGTTGCTTGAAAAAACAGAGGGTATACAAGTGCACACAGACCTGGCTCTGGAAGCCAGAGAGTCAGTCACGGAGGGGGAGGAAGGAATCCCCGGGGTGCGGATAGAGGAATCCTGCAGCGATAATTCTGACGTAAAAGTGACGAGGGTGGAGGTAGTGGATGAACGGGGAGAGAAGGCGATAGGAAAACCAAAGGGAATCTACATCACCTTGGAAGCAGAACAGATGGCGGTGCCGGACGAGGGCTATCACCGTGAGATTTCGAAGGAGCTTGCGCATTATATTGGGGAGCTTTTGGAAAGCTTCGGATGCCCGCAGTCCGTACTGGTGGTAGGACTGGGAAATCATGAGGTTACCTCCGATTCCCTGGGGCCGAAGGTGCTGGATAACCTGATGATGACCAGGCATCTGCGGGGTGAGAATACAGACGGAGAACGGGAAAAAGGCGTACGGATCGTCAGCGGGATCGTCCCCGGCGTCATGGCACAGACCGGAATGGAGACCGCGGAGATCGTCAGAGGCGTGGTAAAGGAGACGAATCCGGAGGCGGTGGTGGTGATAGACGCCCTGGCGGCGCGGAGCGTCAGCCGTTTAGCTACGACTATACAGCTGAGCAACACGGGAATCCAGCCGGGCTCCGGCGTGGGGAATCACCGGCACAGCCTGACGGAAGAAAGCCTGGGGATTCCGGTCATCGCGGTGGGTGTCCCTACTGTTGTAGCGGCGGCCGCCATTGTTTACGATACGGTGGACGCTTTGTCGGAGCTTTTGGAAGCGGCTGGAGCTTCGTCGGCCGCGGACGCGGTGGAAGGGATGAGGATGGACGAGCGGTATCAGATGGTAAGAGAGCTCATAGAACCCAGATTCGGTCCGATGTACGTAACTCCTGGAAATATCGACGAACGGGTAAAGAGGCTCAGCTTCACCATCTCGGAAGGAATCAACATTGCTTTTCAGGGCTAGGAAAAAGGAATCATCTGCATGTCCAGGTCATATGATGGTATGAAGTGACCGGCGGTTTTTCGCTCGGATAATACAAGCCCTGAGGACATGGATATGGCGGCGGGCTTCCGGGATTTTCCGGGAAAGGAGGAAGGTATTTTGAGTTTTTTCAACAGGCACCACGATTCACGGGGGAGTGGGGCGGCGCTGGTCGTACTGGTGGCATTCGGCTGGTTTCTTCTGCGGGGAGGCCCTGCGCGGCTTACCGCTTTGGCCGCCCGGCTTCCCATGTCCTCCTTTGTATCAAAGGAAGAAGCCCGGGCTGTGTCCGCCGGTGAGGGGGAAAGCGGGGCCTCTGGTCTTACTATGGGCCAGAAATTTTTAGAATTGGCGTCCGGAGTACATTCTATCTCTCTGTTCCTCGGAGAACAGGATGCGGCGCTGGCACAGGCGCAGCCGGACCCGGCCTACCAAAATTTTCAAAAAGAAAATGAAATGCACGGTGAGACACAGGATGAACCAGAATCAGCCGCCGAAGCCGGAACGGCCGGCACGGCAGAAACGGCGGAGACGACTGCGGCCGGGCAGACAGAGCCGGGCGGAAGCGCGCCGGAAAATGGGGGCGAGGCGGAAACGGCCGCGGAAGGAACCGGGGAGGCAGGTCAGCCTGCTATGGCGGCCACGGAAATCAAAGGTACGGTATATACGGCGGAACAGCTGTCTGATTTTGATTTTTTGAAGAGCAAATTTTTTTATGTACATAAATCAACAACTGCGTATCCGGAACAGCTGGATGCCAATATGCTGATGAGTAAGGACCTGAGCCTGCCGGAGAGCGGAGAACCGCAGATACTTCTGTTTCACACCCACGGAAGCGAAGCCTTTTCCGATTCTGCCGAGGGGGACCCGAACATGACCGTTGTAGGGGTCGGAAATTATCTGGCGAAACTTCTGTCGGAGCAGTATGGAATCCAGGTCATCCATAATACGGAGGTCTTTCCTTATTCCGATTCGTATTCGATGGCTCTCAGTATGCTGAATCAGACACTGGCGGAGAATCCAAGCATCCAGGTGACCATCGATCTGCACCGGGATTCCGGCGGACACGACGTGGTGGATATCAACGGAAAGCCCACGGCGCCGATCATGTTTTTCAACGGAATGTGCCAGACTCCCGACGGACCGCTGGATGATGTCGAGAATCCATATCTGCTCGACAACCTGGCTTTCAATTTTCAAATGAAGCTGAAAGCGGAGGCCTATTATCCAGGATTTACTTTAAGAACTTTCCTGAAAGCCTACCGGTATAATCAGCATGTACTGCCCAGGGCGACCCTTGTGGAGGTGGGGACAGAAAACAACACCTTCGAGGAGGCTAAAAATGCCATGGAGCCTCTGGCGGATATTCTGTATAAAGTGCTGAGGGGAAAATAGTGCTGCCTCCCTTACATCACCGTTAAAAAGCCTTGCGGGAAAAATAAACTCGTTGTACAATTGAGTAGCGAACTTCGAGTGAGAGAATATACCGATTATATACAGGAGGAAACTATGGCAGCAGACCAGAGTAAGATTCGGAATTTTTGTATCATCGCCCATATCGACCACGGGAAATCTACACTGGCCGACAGGATTATAGAGAAGACTGGCTTGCTCACCAGCAGGGAGATGCAGTCCCAGGTGCTTGACAACATGGAGTTGGAAAGGGAACGGGGGATCACCATCAAATCTCAGGCTGTCCGCACCGTCTACCGGGCGGAAGACGGGGAAGAATATATTCTTAATCTGATCGATACCCCCGGACACGTCGATTTCAATTATGAGGTATCCAGGAGCCTGGCGGCATGCGACGGAGCTGTGCTGGTCGTGGACGCCGCTCAGGGAATTGAGGCGCAGACCATGGCAAATGTGTATCTGGCCCTGGACCACGATCTGGAGGTGTTTCCGGTGATCAATAAGATTGATCTGCCGAGTGCTGAGCCGCAAAGGGTAATCGACGAGATTGAGGATATCATTGGGATTGAGGCTCAGGATGCTCCGCAGATTTCCGCAAAGTCAGGCATTAATATAGAAGAAGTGCTGGAACAGATCGTGAAGAAGATACCAGCTCCCTCGGGAGATCCGAAAGCCCCTTTACAGGCCCTGATCTTTGATTCCGTTTATGATTCTTATAAAGGCGTCATCGTATTCTGCAGGATCAAGGAAGGAACCGTGAAAAAAGGAACGAAGATCCGGTTTATGGCCACGGGAGCTGAATTTGAGACTGTGGAGATAGGATATTTCGGAGCCGGACAGTTCATACCTTGTGATGAGCTCTCCGCCGGCATGGTCGGCTATGTGACGGCCAGCATCAAAAACGTGAGAGATACGCGGGTGGGCGATACGGTGACGGACGCGGATAGGCCCTGCGCGGAGCCTCTGCCCGGATATAAAAAGGTGACGCCGATGGTATACTGTGGCCTTTATCCGGCCGACGGCGCGAAATACAACGATTTGAGAGACGCGCTGGAAAAGCTTCAGCTGAATGACGCTTCCCTTCAATTTGAACCGGAGACCTCCATCGCTTTGGGATTCGGATACCGCTGCGGATTCCTGGGTCTCCTCCATCTGGAGATTATCCAGGAGCGGCTGGAGCGGGAATATAACCTGGATTTGGTGACGACAGCGCCGGGCGTGGTGTATAAGGTCTACAAGACCAATGGTGAGATGATGGAGCTTACCAATCCGTCCAACCTTCCGGATCCCGCGGAAATTGAATATATGGAAGAACCTGTCGTAAAAGCGGAGATCATGGTGACGACAGAGTTCATCGGCGCGATCATGGGACTCTGCCAGGAACGGCGAGGCGTGTACATGGGGACGGAATATATGGAAGATACCCGCGCGCTGCTTCGGTATGAGCTGCCGCTAAATGAGATTATATATGACTTTTTTGACGCTTTGAAATCCCGTTCCAGAGGCTATGCTTCCTTTGATTATGAGCTGAAGGGGTACGAGCAGTCTGAACTTGTTAAGCTGGATATTCTAATCAATAAGGAACAGGTGGATGCCCTTTCCTTTATCGTCCATGCCGACACTGCCTACGAACGGGGCAGGAGGATGTGTGAGAAGCTGAAGGAGGAGATACCGAGACACTTGTTTGAAATTCCCATACAGGCGGCCATTGGAAACCGCATCATTGCCAGGGAAACGGTAAAGGCCATGAGGAAGGATGTGCTGGCCAAGTGTTATGGCGGCGATATCAGCCGGAAGAGAAAGCTGCTGGAAAAACAGAAGGAAGGAAAAAAGCGGATGCGCCAGGTGGGGAATGTGGAAATTCCTCAAAAGGCTTTCATGAGTGTGCTGAAGCTGGATGATAAATGATGAGCGGGGGACGCAGAACGCCTCTGGAGCTGTACGTGCATGTTCCCTTCTGCGTAAGGAAATGCGCTTATTGTGATTTTGTATCCGGCCCTGCAGGCCCTGAGGAAATGGCAGAATACGTAAAAGCCCTCCTGGCGGAGATTCAGGCCGCCGGCAGGATGGAAAAAGTTTCTGGATATGAGGTGGTGTCCGTCTTCTTCGGAGGAGGGACTCCTTCTATTTTAGAAACGTCTGATATAGAAAAAATCCTGAAGAGTATTCGGAGGGCATTTTTCATGGGAGAAGGGGCGGAAATCACCCTGGAAGCGAATCCGGGGACACTTACGCCGGACAAGCTTACGGCTTACCGCCGGGCGGGAATCAACCGTCTTAGCCTGGGACTGCAGTCATCGAACGACAGAGAGCTGTCACTTTTAGGGAGAATCCATTCGTTTGATATGTTTCTGGAAAGCTACCGTATGGTTCGCGATGCCGGGTTTTCCAACGTGAATGTGGATCTGATGGCGGCTCTGCCGGGACAGACGGAGGAGAGCTTCCGAAAGAGCCTTGAGGCTGTGGCAGAGCTTTTACCGGTCCCTCCGGAGCACATTTCCGTATACAGCCTGATCATAGAGGAGGGGACTCCTTTCTATGCCGCTTACCACGAGCAGGCGGAAGCCAGGGCGGCCGGGGAATCAGATACCGGACTGCTTCCATCAGAAGAGGCGGAGAGAAACATGTATTACATGGCCCGCAGTTTATTAAAGGAGCGGGGATATGACCGCTATGAGATTTCTAATTTCGCCCGTTTGGGATATGAGTGCCGTCATAATATCGGTTATTGGACTGGGGTCTCCTACTTGGGTTTTGGCATATCTGCTTCTTCTTATATGGAAGGAAAACGTTTCATCAATTGTGAGGACCGTAAAGTATATACGGAGGCCATGGCGGAACTGGAAAAGAACCGGGATATCGAGCCGGCTCTGAGGACGGTCCGCAGAGAGGAAGAGATCGTCACCAAGGACCGGGCGATGGAGGAATTCATGTTTTTGGGACTTCGGATGATGTGCGGAGTTTCCGAGAAAAGATTTATGGAACGGTTTGGAGTGTCCATGAGAGAAATATATGGACCGATCTTGGAAAAGATGGAGCGGAATGGATTGATGGAATGGGACGGAATACGGGCGTCATGGAAGCTGACCGATGCCGGAATCGACGTGAGCAATTATGTGCTCGCAGATTTTCTGCTGTGAAAAGAGATGGAAAAAAGTATGCGGGAAAGGGTCGAGGCTTTCCCGCGTGAGAGTTGGTGGGGTAAAAGAGGTTGGCAATATCTTTTACAAGTATTATCATACTTGTGGAAATGAAAGAGTTCCATCAATATTTTGGCTGAAATTATAACAATCCTGCGGCCGGGCGTATCAAGTCTCCCCATTGTGGGAAAAGATACGCCGCTTTCTTTATAGAGAATCGGATGTCTTAGGGAATAATACAAATTACTTTTTGGAATCATTTTTAGTCAGCTCCGACTAAGCTCCGATAGAATACCGGCAGAAGTTCCGGGCCGTCACGATTTCGGCTCGCTGGCGATGCAGGGGCCGCTTTATCCCCGCTTCAGGAGTACCGCTCACATGTCGGCGGGTAATCCGGATGATTTCCCGCCTCCGGTTCGCTCAGAAACGAAATCGGTATTTTTCGTTTCTGCCTCCCTCCGCCTGGGGAACACCAGCCTCTGCCCTGCGGCGCTCACCTTTAGGCCGGCCCGGAATCTTTCTGCCGGTATTCTTTCTGCCGCACCTTTTCGGACGACTTCCGCTCCCTTGATTCCAGAAAAGGATCGGATATCCACACGGCCCGCGCGCCTTACGGCAACGGGCTGCGGTTGTCCGCCCCAATAGCTTTTGAGGCAAACGGAAGATACATTGGTGCGGGAGGAGGAGCGGGAGGAACAATCGGATTCCATCGTAAAGCGAGCGCCGCAAAGGCGTTAGCAAAATTTTCTCGGACGCAGGGAGGCAAAAATCGCATATCATGCGGATTTTTGTTGGAATCTGACATGGAAAAATTAAGGTTTATCCATGTCAGTTGGAAAGGACCGACTGGAGACCGTAAAAATTCTGGTTACGGCTGCCAGCGAGCCGCCTGGATGGAATCGGATTTCCTCCTGTCTCATCTGGCTATGGAGAAAAGTTTGTTTAAAAGGTATCATTTAAGAGACCACTGGCAATTTGCCTATTATGAAGGAAATGTGAATTTCTAAAAAAGATGTTGACAAAGTGAAATGGTAGTGCTATCTTATTGTTATGAATATTAGCACTCTATCAAGTTGAGTGCTAACAAGAGATGGGAGGCGTGAGGGATGGAATTGGATGAACGGAAGAAAAAGATTCTGAATGCCATCATCCGCAACTACCAGGAGACCGGCGAACCGGTCGGCTCACGCACTATTTCCAAATATTCAGATTTGCAGCTGAGTTCGGCCACTATCCGGAATGAAATGGCGGATTTGGAGGAACTGGGACTCATTGTTCAGCCCCATACTTCGGCGGGCAGGATTCCTACAGACAGAGGCTATCGCCTTTATGTGGATCAGATGCTCGGAGATGCCTTGCATGAGCCGGAGCACGAAGTAGCCGGAACACAAGATTTCCTCGTGGAACGTATGGACAGGATGGAGCAGGTCCTGAAGCAAATGGCAAAGCTTATGGCAGCCAATACGAATTATGCTTCTTTGATCTCGGCTCCGAGGTATAACCGGAACAAGGTGAAATTCATTCAGCTGTCCCGGGTGGAAGAGCATAAGATTCTGGCTGTTATTGTGGTAGAGGGAAACATCATAAAGAATTCTATTTTTGATGTGGATGAGGTTGTAACAGAGGAAGACCTCTTTTCCCTGAATCTGATGCTGAATACCAATCTGAATGGACTGACCATAGAAGAGATCAATCTGGGAATAATTACAAAATTAAAAGAACAGGCAGGTACTCATACTGATGTAGTAGGGAAGGTCCTCGACGCAGTTGCGGAAGCCATCCGGGTGGATGAGGAAGACCTTCAGATATATACCAGCGGCGCCACCAATATTTTCAAATATCCGGAGCTATCAGACAGCAGCAAGGCGAGGGAGATCATCCAGGTATTTGAAGAGAAGGAACAGCTCACCAATCTTCTTACAGATAAGCTGAACGAGGACGGGAAGCAGGGCATACAGGTCTATATCGGAAATGAAACGCCGGTGCAGAGCATGAAGGACTGCAGTGTGGTCACAGCCACATATGACTTGGGAGAAGGCCTGCAGGGGACCATCGGTATTGTGGGACCGAAGCGGATGGATTATGAAAAAGTCGTTTCCACGCTTCATACGGTTATGAGCCAATTGGATACCATGTTCAAAAAAGAGGAATAGAAAGGCGGAATCAACGTGTCGGATACAGATAAGAACTATACAGAAGAAATGATGGAAGATTTGGAATCAGATTCAGCGGAGGATACTCTGGAAGAAGCGGTTCTGAATTGTGACGGAGAAGGCAGCCAAAGGCAGGAAGCCGGGAGCGGAGAGACGCAGGCAGGCGGGCAGGAAAAAGAAGCCGGAGAAGAAAAAGAAGAGCCGGAGAAAAAGGGATTTTTCAAAAAGAAAGAAAAGAAAGATAAAAAAGATGTTCAGATAGAAGAATTGAATGACAGGCTGAAGCGTTCCATGGCGGAATTTGAAAATTTCCGGAAAAGGACGGAAAAAGAGAAAGCGGCCATGTATGAGATCGGAGCCAAAAGCGTGATTGAGAAGATCCTTCCCGTGGTGGATAATTTCGAGCGTGGTATGGCGACGCTTAGTGAAAAAGAAGCCCAGACTCCTTTTGCAGAGGGGATGGATAAAATATATAAGCAGCTTCTTACGACCCTTGAGTCTATGGATGTGAAGGCCATAGATGCGGTAGGGCAGGAGTTCAACCCGGATTTCCACAATGCCGTGATGCATGTGGAGGATGAGGAGAGCGGTGAGAATATCATCGTTGAAGAATTCCAGAAGGGCTATCTATACCGGGACAGCGTGGTTCGCCACAGCATGGTAAAGGTGGCAAATTAAGTCACAGAAACAGAAGTTTACACATTTTGAGAATATAGGAGGAAATTATTATGGGAAAAATCATAGGCATTGACTTAGGTACAACAAATTCATGCGTAGCAGTTATGGAAGGCGGAAAGCCTGTAGTTATCGCGAATACAGAGGGCGTGAGGACAACTCCTTCTGTCGTGGCTTTTACGAAAAATGGTGAAAGACTGGTAGGTGAGCCGGCAAAACGTCAGGCGGTCACCAACTCCGAGCGGACTATCTCTTCCATTAAAAGACATATGGGAACCGATTATAAGGTAGATATCGACGGAAAGAAATATTCTCCTCAGGAGATTTCCGCGATGATTCTTCAGAAGCTGAAGGCCGACGCAGAGAGCTATCTGGGTGAAAAGGTGACGGAAGCTGTCATCACTGTTCCCGCTTATTTCAATGACGCACAGCGTCAGGCAACTAAGGACGCGGGCAAAATCGCCGGCCTGGATGTGAAGAGAATCATCAATGAGCCGACGGCGGCAGCTCTGGCCTACGGACTTGACAATGAAAAAGAACAGAAGATCATGGTATACGATCTGGGCGGCGGTACCTTCGACGTATCCATCATCGAGATTGGCGACGGCGTGATCGAGGTTTTGGCAACCTCCGGTGACAACCGTCTGGGCGGCGACGACTTTGACGCAAAGGTCACCGACTATATGATCGCAGAATTCAAGAGGACGGAGGGCGTCGACCTGTCAAATGACAAGATGGCTCTTCAGAGACTGAAAGAAGCGGCTGAAAAGGCGAAAAAGGAACTGTCCTCCGCTACGACTACGAACATCAACCTTCCCTTCATCACTGCGACCAGTGAAGGACCGAAGCATTTCGATATGAATCTGACCCGGGCAAAATTTGACGAACTGACCCATGACCTGGTGGAGAGAACGGCAGTGCCCGTACAGAATGCCCTGAGGGATGCAGGACTGTCTGCTTCCGATTTGGGAAAAGTGCTTTTAGTCGGCGGTTCCACTCGTGTGCCTGCCGTACAGGACAGAGTAAAACTCCTGACCGGCAAAGAGCCTTCCAAGAACCTGAATCCTGATGAATGTGTGGCAATCGGCGCTTCCATCCAGGGCGGCAAGCTGGCAGGCGACGCAGGCGCAGGCGATATCCTCCTTCTGGATGTCACACCTCTTTCCCTGTCCATCGAGACCATGGGAGGCATAGCTACACGGCTGATCGAGCGGAATACTACTATTCCGACAAAGCACAGCCAGGTGTTCTCCACCGCTGCGGATAATCAGACCGCTGTGGACATCAACGTACTTCAGGGTGAGAGACAGTTTGCAAAGGACAACAAGAGTCTCGGTCAGTTCCGCTTAGACGGGATTCCGCCTGCAAGAAGAGGTGTGCCGCAGATTGAAGTTACCTTTGATATTGACGCCAACGGTATCGTAAATGTATCCGCCAAGGATCTTGGTACCGGAAAAGAGCAGCACATCACAATCACAGCCGGCTCCAATATGTCGGAAGACGATATTGACAAAGCGGTGAAAGAGGCGGCTGAGTTCGAGGCACAGGATAAGAAACGGAAAGAATCCATCGATGCAAGGAATGAAGCGGATTCTCTGGTGTTCCAGACAGAGAAAGCGCTGGAGGAAGCCGGCAGCAAGCTGGATGCTTCCGAAAAAGCTGCGGTGGAAGAGGACTTGAAAGCGCTGAAGGCAGTGGTCGATGCTACGGCAAACGGAGAAATCTCCGATGCACAGCTGGATGAGCTGAAAGCTGGAAAAGAAAAGCTGATGAACAGCGCGCAGGCACTCTTTGCTAAGATGTATGAGCAGGCTCAGGGGGCGGCTGGCGCACAGGGCGCAGGCCCTGACATGGGCGCCGGAGCCGGCGGAGCAGGCCAGGCAGACGATGATGTGGTAGATGCGGATTATAAAGAAGTTTGATCCCCCTCCCTTTTTCCTATGATTCAGGGCGGCCCCTTCCGGGGCCTGCCTTGAATCTTTTGGCGTATTCAAGGACAATAGAAAACAGGGGAGAACAGAGAGAAAGGTGAAGAGAAGTGGCTGAGAATAAGAGAGATTATTATGAGGTTCTGGGCGTTCCCAAAGATGCCGACGATGCGGCGCTTAAGAAGGCATACCGGGCCCTTGCCAAGAAATATCATCCCGACACCAATCAGGGGAATGCAGACGCAGAGGCGAAATTTAAGGAAGCTTCTGAGGCATATGCCGTGCTGAGCGATCCAGAAAAACGGCGCCAGTATGACCAGTTTGGCCATGCGGCTTTTGAAAACGGAGCAGGCGGGGCAGGAGGCTTCGGCGGATTTGATTTCAGCGGCGCGGATATGGGCGACATTTTCGGCGATATTTTCGGCGATTTGTTCGGAGGCGGCAGAAGCCGCGGCCGCGCGGGCAACGAACCCATGCGCGGAGCCAATCTGCGGACCAGTATCCGGATTACATTTGAGGAAGCGCTGTTTGGCTGTGAACGGGAAATTGAGCTGACGACTAAAGATGAATGTAAGGATTGCCATGGTACCGGGGCCAAACCGGGCACGAAGCCGGAAACCTGCCCGAAATGCAACGGGAAAGGCCAGGTGGTCTATACACAGCAGTCCATGTTTGGCATGGTGAGGAACGTGCAGACGTGTCCCGAGTGCGGAGGCACGGGGAAGATCATCAAGGAGAAGTGTCCTACCTGCAGAGGGACAGGAAACACCAGCTCAAAGAAACGGATCGCGGTCTCCATTCCTGCCGGTATTGACAATGGACAGAGTGTCCGCATCCGGGGAAAAGGAGAGCTTGGCGTAAACGGCGGAGAGCGTGGAGATCTGCTGGTGGAGGTCGTGGTCTCCAATCATCCCATCTTCAAACGGCAGGATACCAGCATCTATTCAACGGTTCCGATTTCCTTTGCCCAGGCGGCTTTGGGCGGCGAGATAAAGATCAAGACCGTGGATGGAGAGGTCCTTTATAATGTGTCGCCCGGAACGCAGACGGATACGAAGATCCGGCTGAAAGGAAAAGGCGTGCCTTATCTGCGGAACAAGAATGTCAGAGGCGATCACTATGTGACTTTGGTGGTGAAGGTGCCGGAGAAGCTGACAAAGGAGCAGAAGGAGGCTCTTCAGAAGTTCCAGGAGACAATGGGAGAGGCTGGAGAAGCAAATCCTGCAGAAGAGAAGCATAAAAAGAAGGGTTTTTTTAAATAATATATTTTGAACAGCTTTTCTCATCGGATGGTTTCCTTTTTGGGAAAAATGTGTTATGCTAGGGAATAGAAAATTATTAGATTGCGGGATGAGAAAATGGATAAAAAACAGGCAAAGAAAGTGATTTTGCGCAGGCTTCTCGGCGTATTTGTACTCCTTATCGCGTGTGTGGCGGGCGGTATGCTCATGTCGGGCCCCAGGCGTTCTCAGGCCTCAGCCCTGGGCGGACAAGCGGAGATCCAGGAGGCGGAAGCGCTCCCGGCAGTTTCATCCGGGGATACCGATGGCGAGAGCGATCCGTTTATTTATTACTTTATGATTGCCCTGATTATCTTTGTAGTGATCGTCGGAGCAGTGATTGCTGTGGTCAGTACCATTTCATCCGTATCGGCAGCCATTGCCGATGAGGACGGAGAAGAGGACTGAAAGCGGAAAACGGCTGATATTAAAGGGTTGTCGTGAAATGTGTGAAATTTTGCGGCGGCCCTTTTTTCTTATCTCGTAGTTGACAGGCCCTCCAAAGATTGAGGGGAATGGGAGTTTGAGGTGGGCTTGCCCGCTTTGATTATATGATACAAAACACTTTTTGGAATCATTTTTAGTAAGCTTCGATCAAGCCACAGTTAACACCGGCAGAAGTTCCGGGCCGTCACGATTTCGGTTCGCTGGCGATGCAGGGACCGCTTTATCC
Source organism: Qiania dongpingensis (assembly GCF_014337195.1). Lineage (NCBI taxonomy): Bacteria > Bacillati > Bacillota > Clostridia > Lachnospirales > Lachnospiraceae > Qiania > Qiania dongpingensis. The sequence goes on along the minus strand of NZ_CP060634.1, from coordinate 940,239 downwards.
CCGCTCCAGGAGTACCGTTCACATGTCGGCATGAAATCTTGATGATTTCCCGTCTCCGGTTCGCTCAGAAACGGAATCGGTATTTCCGTTTCTGCCTCCCTCCGCCTGGGGAACACCGGCCGCTGCCCTGCGGCGCTCACCTTTAGGCCGGTCCGGAATTTTTCTGCCGGTATCCTGTCTGCCGCACCGTTTCGAATGATTTCCGTTCCCTTGATTCCAAAAAAGTATTGGATATCCACACGGCCCGCGCGCACCGCAGCGGGCTGCAGTGTCCGCTCCAATGGTTTTCAAAACACGCGGAAGCCTTATCTCGGTGCGGAAAGAGGAGCAGGAGGAATAATCTGATTCATAAGACAAATTTATTTTAAAAGTATTCAAAGGTATACCCAAGGGCATCCCTTAATTCATGCCCTCCGGGCAGACGCACTTCGTGCGTCAAGGTATAATAGGAAATACTATAAAGTGAACGAGCGAGGAGTATGAAATGGAAAAAGTGAGAGAAAAGGGAAATATCTGGGGGCTGTTACCCATCGGCGTATTTTTGGTCCTGTTTCTGGGGGTGGGTTTAATAAGCGGTGATTTCTATGCGATGCCGGCCATTGTGGCGTTTCTGATCGCTCTCTTGGTAGCTTTCGTACAGAACAGGAAGCTGCCGTTTTCCGAGAAGCTCAAGGTGATAGCAAAAGGAGTGGGAGATGAGAACATCATCACCATGTGCCTGATCTTTTTGGCGGCCGGAGCGTTTTCAGGCGCGGTAAAAGCAGCGGGCGGGGCGGACAGTACAGTCGCCCTGGGCCTTTATATCCTTCCGCCTAAGATTGCTGTGGCAGGGCTCATGCTGATCGGGTGCTTTATGTCGATTTCCATGGGCACCAGCATGGGAACCATAGGAGCGCTGGCTCCCATAGCTGTGGGAATCAGCCAGAAGACAGGATTTTCCATGGCCATTTGTATCGGGGCGGTCGTCAGCGGAGCCATGTTCGGCGACAATCTGTCCATGATCTCCGACACCACTATTGCAGCGGTCCGGACCCAGGGCTGTGAGATGAGGGACAAGTTCAGGGAGAATTTTCTGCTGGTCCTTCCAGCGGCACTGATCTCTCTGGCCATATATGTGCTCATCAGCCGGAATACTTCGTTTCAGGTGACTCTGGAGGGGAGCTTTAATCTCTGGCAGGTGCTTCCCTATATTGTTGTGCTGATCGGAGCGCTGGCAGGAGTCAATGTATTTTTGGTGCTGATAGGAGGCACGGTCCTTTCTCTGATCGCGGGAGTAGGTACCGGGACGATCGCGCTGTCCCAGATGTTCTCTGTGATGGGAGAAGGCGTGACTTCCATGTATGATATCACCGTCATTTCCATCATCGTGGCCTGCATTGTTTCCCTGGTGAAGAAAAATGGAGGGATTACCTGTATCTTGAATCTGATCCATAAAAGGATTCATGGAAAAAAGGGCGGAGAGCTGGGAATCGCTGTTCTGTCGGTACTGGTGGATATGGCGACGGCCAACAATACTGTGGCCATTGTGATCGCAGGGCCGATCGCAAAGGAAATCAGCACGGATTATGGGATTTCGCCCAGGCGGACAGCTTCGCTGCTGGATATCTTTGCTTCTGTGACCCAGGGACTGATTCCCTACGGTGCACAGCTTTTGCTGGCGGCGGGGCAGACGGGACTGTCGCCTCTTCAGATTATTCCTTACACATTTTATCCGGTGATCATGGGCGTGACTGTCGTCATCTTTATCATGCTGAGAAAGCAGAAGCAGACAGAATAAATGGCTTTCCGGCATGGAGGCCGTCGGGCGATAAAACTGGACGAACGAAAAAGCTTATGCTAGAATAGATACGACAGGCACGCATATAAGAGAACAGGAAAGAAAGGCGTGGATTCATGAAATTATTGATAAAGAACGGACATGTGATTGACCCGGATACCGGGAAAGACGGGATATTTGATGTGCTGACGGAGGATGGGAAGATTCTCCGGGTAGCGCAGGATATTGAAGAAGAGGCCGGAAGAGTCGTGAATGCGGAAGGCTTCTATGTGATGCCGGGGATCATCGATCTGCATGTGCATCTTCGCGATCCGGGGCTGGAATATAAGGAAACACTTCATACCGGCGGTTTGGCGGCTGCCAGGGGAGGCGTCACTACCATGTGCGCCATGCCCAATACCATACCGGTCACAGACAGCCCCGAGATGATCAGGAGCCAGACACTGCGGGCGGCGGCAGAGTGCCCGGTACACGTTTCCTTCATTGGTGCGGTGACAAAGGGGCAGCAGGGCACGGAGATCACGGATATCGCCGGGATGAAGAAAGAAGGTATGGCTTTTATCAGCGAGGACGGCAAATCGGTGATGGACGCGGGGCTGTACCGGGATGCCATGAAAACGGCGGCCCGCGAGGGAGTTACGGTACTGGCGCACTGCGAGGATAAGAACATGGTGGCCGGCGGAGTGATGAATGAGTGCGAAAAGTCCAGAAAAATGGGACTTCCCGGCATCACAAACGGGGTAGAGGATGTGATAGTTGCAAGGGACATCCTGATTGCAAAGGAGACAGGGGCTAAGCTGCATCTTTGCCACTGCTCTACAAAAGACAGCGTGGAGATGATCCGGCTCGCCAAGGAAGCGGGCCTTCCGGTGACGGCAGAGGTATGCCCCCATCACTTTGCCTTGACCAGTAGCGATATCCCGGAGGACGATGCCAATTATAAGATGAACCCGCCTCTGCGGGAAAAAGAGGATGTAGACGCTTTGATTGACGGACTGAAGCGCGGTATCATCGATGTGATTGCCACAGACCACGCACCCCATGGAGAAGAGGAAAAGGAAAAAGGCTTTGCCGGCGCGCCCTTTGGTATTGTGGGGCTGGAGACATCGGTGGCTGTTACCATGACGGAGCTGGTTCATAAGGGCATCCTGACCCCCATGGAGATGGCAGAGCGGATGAGCCATGCGCCTGCCAGGATACTGGGAGTCGACAAAGGAAGCCTGGCAGAAGGGAAATGTGCTGACATTGTCCTGATCGATCCGGACAGAGAATATGTCATCCATAAAGAAGATTTTGTATCAAAGGGAAAAAATACGCCCTTTGAAGGAAAAAAGGTGAAGGGCCAGGTGGTGATGACCATTGTGGACGGAGCCGTTGTATACGAAGCAGAATGATAGCAGGAGGAAACAAATGATCAACAAGCTGTGTGAAAAAATAAAGAAATTGGGAGCGCCCGTCGTGGCAGGCCTGGATCCGATGCTTTCCTATGTGCCTGAGCATATTTTAAAAAGATCTTTTGAGGAATATGGAGAAACCTTAAAGGGAGCGGCAGATGCCATTTGGCAGTTCAATAAAGGGATCGTGGATTCTGTCTGTGACTTGATTCCTGCTGTGAAGCCCCAGATAGCCATGTATGAGCAGTTTGGCGTAGAAGGTATGGAAGCATATAAAAAGACGGTGGATTACTGCCATGAAAAGGATCTGATCGTGATCGGCGATGTGAAGCGCGGGGATATTGGCTCCACTTCGGCGGCGTATGCCACGGGTCATCTGGGCAGAGTTCAGGTGGGAAATACGGTCCAGAAGGTTTTTGACGAGGATTTTGCCACGGTCAATCCATATCTGGGAACGGACGGCATCAAACCTTTTGTAGATGTCTGCAAGGAGGAGAAAAAGGGAATCTTCATCTTGGTCAAGACCTCCAATCCATCCAGCGGGGAGTTTCAGGACAGGCTCATGGACGGCCGGCCCTTGTATGAGTGGGTGGGTGAAAAGGTGGCCCAGTGGGGAGAAGCGTGCATGGGAGACTCTTACAGCTATGTGGGAGCTGTCGTGGGCGCAACTTATCCGGAAATGGGAAAGGTGCTGAGAAAGGTCATGCCCAAGTCCTTTATCCTGGTTCCCGGCTACGGAGCACAGGGAGGAAAAGCGGCGGATCTGGTCCCTTATTTCAACGAGGACGGTCTGGGCGCGATTGTCAACTCTTCCAGGGGTATCATTGCGGCATATAAAAAAGAGCCTTATGCTAAGTTTGGGGCGGAGAATTTTGGAGAAGCATCCAGACAGGCAGTGCTCGATATGATCGCAGATATAAACGGAGCGCTGCAGGCACATATATAAAGGCGGACTATAAAAGATAAAGAGCAGGAGATCGTTCAGATATGGCGAAGAGAAAAGAGACGGCCAGAATCCTTTCGCAGGAGTCCTTGGCGCCGGGCATATACAGTATGTGGATTGAAACGGAAATGGCGGAGGAAGCCGGGCCGGGACAGTTCCTGTCCCTTTACAGCAAAGACGGTTCCAGACTTCTGCCGCGCCCCATAAGTATTTGTGAGATCTCAAAAGGGCGAATCCGTTTGGTTTACCGGATCGCCGGGAAAGGGACTGAGGAGTTTGCAGCATATAAGGCCGGTGATTCGATTCCCGTCCTTGGTCCTTTGGGGAATGGATTCCCCCTGGAAGCGGCAGAAAATAAGCGCGCATTTCTGATCGGAGGGGGAATCGGAGTTCCCCCTATGCTGGAGCTTGCGAAAAGGCTTCCCGGAGAAAAAAAGCTGATCATGGGATACCGGAACAGCCATATGTTCTTAAAAGAGGAATTTGAACACGAGGGACCGCTTTATGTGGCGACGGAGGATGGAAGCTTTGGAACTTCGGGGAATGTCCTGGATGCCATCAGGGAACATGACCTTTCGGCGGATGTGCTCTATGCCTGCGGGCCGGCGCCGATGCTCCGGGCTCTGAAGGATTATGCGTCGGAGCGGGGGATTGAGGCATGGATATCGCTGGAGGAAAGGATGGCCTGCGGCGTCGGCGCGTGTCTGGCATGTATCTGTCAGTCAAAAGAAGTGGACAGCCACAGTCAGGTGCATAATAAGAGAATCTGTAAAGACGGGCCGGTATTCCGGGCGGAGGAGGTGGAGCTTAGATGAATCTGTCGGTAGATTTGGCGGGGGTGACCCTTAAAAACCCGGTGATGACGGCATCCGGAACCTTTGGCTCCGGGCAGGAATACAGCGAATTTGTGGACCTTAGCCGTTTAGGAGCCGTGGTGACAAAAGGCGTGGCCAATGTGCCTTGGCCGGGGAATCCTGCGCCCAGGATCGCGGAGACCTATGGAGGGATGATCAATGCCATCGGCCTTCAGAATCCAGGAATCGATGTGTTTGTCAAGCGGGATATTCCGTTTCTCAGACAATATGATACCAGGATCATCGTCAATGTCTGCGGAAAGACCACGGAAGATTATGTGGAAGTGGTGGAACGCCTGGCGGATGAGCCGGTGGATATGCTGGAGATCAACATCTCCTGTCCAAACGTAAGGGAAGGCGGGATCGCTTTCGGACAGGATACAAAGGCGGCTGAGACCATCACGAGAGCCGTGAAAGAAAAAGCGGCTCAGCCGGTCATCATGAAGCTGAGCCCCAATGTGACGGATATCGGGGAAATGGCAAAGGCAGTTGAGGCCGGCGGAGCCGATGCGATCTCTCTTATCAATACCATCACGGGAATGAAGATTGATATCCATAAGAGGACATTTGCCGTGGCAAATAAGACAGGCGGGCTGTCCGGACCCGCGGTGAAGCCGGTGGCGGTACGCATGGTATACCAGGCGGCGCAGGCGGTGAAGGTGCCTGTAATCGGGATGGGAGGTATTCTGTGCGCTGAGGATGCTCTGGAATTTATCCTGGCCGGCGCGTCAGCAGTGTCCGTGGGGACGGCAAACTTCCACAATCCATATGCCACGTCGGAGGTGGTGGATGGGATTCGCGCATATATGGAACGTTATGGAATTGAGGATATCAGGGAGCTGATCGGAGCAGTACGCTGAACCGGAGGCGGCTTTACGGAGTTGAGGAGCGGCATCAGAAAGGAGCAGGTGACAGGAAATGGAACAATATAAGGCAGAATTCATCGAATTCATGGTGGACTGTAAGGTTCTCAAATTTGGAGATTTTGTGACGAAGAGCGGGAGAAAGACTCCGTTTTTCATCAATACGGGGTTTTACCGGACAGGTGAGCAGCTGAGACGTCTGGGAGGCTATTATGCAAAAGCGATCGCGGACAGGTTCGGGACGGATTTTGATGTGCTGTTTGGACCGGCCTATAAAGGGATTCCTCTGAGCGTGGCGGCTTCCATCGCGATCAGCACCCAGTATGGCGCCGATATCCGCTACTGTTCCAACAGAAAGGAAATCAAGGACCATGGGGACAAGGGGATTCTTCTTGGGAGCCCCATTGAGGACGGTGACAAGGTGGTCATCATCGAGGATGTGACCACAGCGGGGACTTCCATAGGCGAGACACTGCCCATCATTAAGGCACAAGGTGACATAGAGGTGCTTGGTCTGGTGGTTTCGGTGGATCGGATGGAGCGGGGACAGGGAAGCAAGTCCGCTCTGAGGGAAATCCATGAAAAATATGGTCTGGAGACTGCGTCTATCGTGACCATGGCGGACGTGGTGGAGCACCTGTACAACAGGCCTTATAAAGGCGAGATCATCATCGACGATACATTAAAAGCAGCTATTGACGCATATTATGAACAATATGGAGCAGAAGAGTAGGAGGTGTCCGGATGGGTGAAAAAGTATATAAAACAATGAAGAGCACAGGCGCCTTTTCCATTGTGATGGGAATCGTCATCATAGTCGCGGGCCTCGTGGTAGGAATTGGAAGTATCGTGAGCGGCGCCTTTTTACTGAAACGGAAATCAGACATTACTTTTTGATGGAACACAAGGTGATCTGCATTGAAAAAACATTTTAGCACGAGAGCCGTCCGTTCCATCGGATGGATTCTATTTATATTTTATCTGGCGGGACTCACTTATTTTATGTTTTTTTCTGAGTCCCTGGGGAGGACGGACCTGTCTGTGGGATACCGGTATAATCTGGAGCCTTTCCGGGAGATATACCGCTGTATCCGGTACTGGGATGTATTAGGTCCTCTGAATGCCAGCATGAATCTGATCGGGAATATTGTTGCGTTTATGCCTTTTGGATTCATCCTCCCGATGCTGTGCCTGTCCAACAGAAGGTGGTATATCGTGTTTCTTTTGGGCCTGCTCTGCAGTCTTTGTATAGAGAGTCTTCAGTTGGTGACCAGGCGCGGCAGCTTTGACGTGGACGATCTGATGTTAAATACTCTTGGCAGCCTGGCAGGCTACTGGTGTTTTTTGATCGCGGCCCGGTTCAGAAGGCAGCTTCATAAAAAGAGATAAGAAATCAGTCAGGGGAGACTTAATTTGAACAGTTTGAACAGGAAGAAAACAAAGCTTTTTACAATTCATTTTTCCACAGCCGGAATGGTATCCATCCTGATATTTGTAGGCTCCCTGCTTTTTCTGGCGGCAGGGCTGGCCATTGCGTTCCGCACCTACGGGCATGGGGACGCGACCATAGCGGCTCTTGGATTTCTGGCATTTTTCCTGAATATCCTGGGCCTTATTTTTCCCATACGGGATGCAAGGAAAAGGGCGAAGGAAGAGGGTATGCCGGTATTGTCAAAGGTAGCCATCGGCCTAAATCTGGCGGGAATCGCAGGGATCATAACTATTTATGTAATGGGGATCATAATTTAGAGGGAATGAGTATGAAAAAAGATCACGATATGGAAAAACAGGAAATGGACGTGGACAGGCTGAAAAAACAGATGTCCTTTATTCTGGAGATGGATAAGAGCAAGCAGGTTTTTCGGCAGACTTATCTTTCCAACGCCAGCAGAAAGGAAAATGATGCGGAGCATTCCTGGCATCTGGCTCTTATGTGCGCTCTGATGAGCGAATACGCCAATGAGCCGATTGATGTGGCGAAGACCATGACAATGGTGCTTATCCATGATGTGATAGAAATAGACGCCGGAGACACCTATGCTTACGATGAGGCCGGAAATACGACAAAGAGAGATCGGGAGGTGAAGGCTGCGGACAGGATCTTCAGTCTTCTTCCGGAGGATCAGGGAAGATGGTTCCGCAGTCTGTGGGATGAGTTTGAGGCGGCGGAGACACCGGAAGCGAAATTTGCGCTGGCCTTGGACAAGATACAGCCGGTGCTGTTAAATGACGCGACAGACGGGCGGGCATGGGAAGAGCATGGCGTCCGGGTGTCCCAGATCCTTTCGAGGAACAGGAAGACACCGGAGGGGTCAGAGGAACTTTGGGAGTATACAAAGGGACTTATCGAGAAGAATGTAGCATTGGGAAAGATACAGGACGACAGGGAGAAATAGTGCCCGCGGTACATACTATAGGAAAAGAGGAAAAAGAAAATGTCAATCAACTCGTCATTCAGCTTTATCATAGCAGTTGTATTTTTATTTATGGGAGTACAGGTGCGCGGAGGGAAAATGGATTTCCTGGGAAAGAATGCTCAGGAACAGATAAAGCCTGAGGACAAGGCGGCTTATTGCAAAGAGATGAGTGTGCCGATATTTGTGCTTGCCGTGGTGGAGGCAATAGACGGCGTCCTCCAGACCATGGTGGATTTCAGCGGCTGGTCCATGCTCATGCTGGGCGCAGGCCTGGTCGTATGTTTTCTCTGGATCTATCTCATTCAAAGAAAATACAGCCGTTAATAGGAAACAGGGAGCTGACGGGATTGGAGAATACGATATTGTTGGAACGATACGGATTGTCAATGGGGCGTATCCGGGAAATTTATGCGGAATGCGGAACAACTGCCGCATATTTTAAAAGGCAGGCGGGTTTTCTGCTTTATCTGGATGAAGTTTATAGGGCGCTTAAACGGGAGAAGCGGGAAAAGACTGTCCCCTCCATGGAGGTGCTGCGGGAACGGAACCGCTGCCTTTATGAGGATATTTTAGGGGAAGCCTATGAATCGAGCTATGCGAATCCGGCATATGCTGTAAAAGAATTCGGTCTGGAAGCAGGCCGGATGTTTGCTTTTCTTTCATCGGAGCTTCGCGGGGGCATTGCCTATATTTATGAAGACCGTCTGGAGGAATGGACGCCGTGCCTGGAATTGTTTATTGAGATATATAACTTATATGAGTCCAAAGAAACGAATGAATTGACAGAAGAAACGTTTTTGTTGGGGGTGAAAGAAGCTCTCTATTATTTTGTAAGCGATTATTGTGATGTGACGGTGGTCAGGAGAATCCGGGAGCAGATCGATCCGTCCCTGGACTTCGCCGTGAGGATCATCATGGATCGGGAGCTTTCCGATCTGAGGTACCTATACCAGTTCGGAGAATATATTTCAGACAGCGAGCTGCGGACAGCTGCATTTCTGAACAGCCTGCCGGAGGAAACCATTGAGAAAATGGCGGCAGTCTATACGGAAGGATACCGCCGGGGGTTTGAGCTTGCAGGGATCGACCTTTCCAAAAAGAAGACGGTGGAGATTCGGTATTGTATCGGTTTTGAACGGGTAGTTAGGCAGGCGGTGAAGCAGTTTGAAAAAATGGGCCTGTCTCCTGTCCTATTCCGTGCGGCGGTGGGAGCCGCCAATAAACGACAGCATCTGAAAATCGGTTATTATGGCGCTTATGCCAATAAACAATATGAATATGACCACAGATTTGACAGCGCTCTTTTCCTTGACAAGGCTTACAAGGAGCGGAAGCTTTCTGTGATGCGGGTGGCATATGAGGAATACAAGGAGCTGGCGGCGGTCTACGCCGGCCCGGCAGTGATGGAGACTTTTGGGGAAACACCGTTTTCCTACCGGAATAAGCAGGAGGCGTTTTCCCTGAATGAAAAACAGAAACGTCTTTCTGTAGAACTGGCTTCCCAATCCAGTGAGATCGTAAATCAATATATCAAAGGAGAGGAACGGAGCTTTACGATTATTTCCTGGCCGGTTCCCGAGATCGGGAGAGATTTTGAAGAGATATTTAAAGAAACCATCCGGATCAATACGCTGGACTATGAGCAGTACAAGGAGATTCAGGGGATTTTGATCGATGCGCTGGATGAGGGAGAGTTTGTGGAGATAAGGGGAAGGAACGGAAACCGGACCGACCTTCGAGTCGCCCTCCATGTCCTTATAGACCGGGAGAAAGAGAGCAACTTTGAAAACTGCCTGGCCGATGTGAACATCCCTTTGGGAGAAGTCTTTACGTCACCCAGGCTTTCTGGGACTTATGGGGTGCTCCACGTATCTCAGATTTATATAAACGAGGTGGAGTATAAAAATTTGGAGATCCATTTCCGGGACGGAATGACCACGGAGTATTCCTGTTCTAATTATGAAACAGAAGAGGAGAACAGAAGCCTGGTAGAGGAAAATCTTCTTTATAACCATCCTGCCCTTCCCATGGGGGAGTTTGCCATTGGAACCAATACAGCCGCATACGCCATGGCAAAGAAGTATGGGATCATAGACAGGCTGAAGATTTTGATCATAGAAAAGATGGGGCCTCATTTTGCCATTGGAGACACCTGCTACAGCCATTCGGAGGATGTGAAGGTATATAATCCAGACGGAAAAGAGATCGTGGCAAGGGATAACGCGTGTTCCCTGAAGAGAAAAGAAGATCCTCAGAACGCGTATTTCAACTGCCATACAGATATTACGATCCCTTACGATGAGCTGGGAGAGATCGCCGTCCTGCGCGCGGACGGCAGCAGGACACCGGTCATCCTGGACGGAAGGTTCGTACTAAAGGGGACGGAGATGCTCAATGAGCCTTTTTAAATTTGAGTTTGCAGTCTTGTATATTCCGTGTGGTTTATGTTAGAATGAATAAGTTGAGATTTTGTAAAATATTATCATATATTGTCACAAACAAACAGTAGAAAAAGAGGAGAGAAAACATGGCAAAAGTAGGAATTATCATGGGAAGCGATTCTGACCTGGCCGTTATGAGCAAAGCGGCTGATATTCTGGACAAGCTTGGCGTGGATTACGAGATGACGATCATTTCCGCCCACAGGGAGCCGGATGTGTTTTTCGAATATGCGAAGTCAGCTGAGACAAAGGGGTTTAAGGTGATTATTGCAGGCGCTGGGATGGCGGCTCACCTGCCTGGAATGTGCGCGGCAATCTTCCCCATGCCCGTCATCGGTGTTCCGATGCATACCACATCCCTTGGCGGACGGGATTCCCTTTATTCCATCGTACAGATGCCTTCCGGCATTCCCGTGGCGACTGTAGCAATAAACGGCGGGGCCAACGCGGGCATTCTGGCGGCGAAAATTCTTGCCACCTCCGATGAGGCGCTGCTCGGCCGCCTGAAGGAGTATTCCGAGGAGCTTAAAGATCAAGTGGTTGCCAAAGCAGATAAGCTGCATGAGATCGGCCATAAAGAATATTTAAAACAGAAATAGGGTACGGGAGGATAAGTATGGATTACAAAAAAGCAGGTGTGGATATTGAGGCCGGTTATAAGGCTGTGGAGCTGATGAAGAAACATGTCCAGAGGACGATGCGCCCCGAGGTCTTAGGCGGCATCGGCGGGTTTTCCGGCGCTTTTTCCATGGACGCTTACAAAAGCATGGAGCATCCGACCCTGGTATCCGGTACCGACGGAGTAGGAACGAAGCTTAAGCTTGCCTTTGCCATGGATAAACATGATACGATAGGGATCGATTGCGTTGCTATGTGTGTGAATGACATTGCGTGCGCGGGAGGCGAACCGCTGTTTTTCCTGGATTATATTGCCTGTGGTAAAAATGAACCGGAAAAGATCGCTACCATCGTGGGCGGCGTGGCGGAAGGATGCAGACAGGCAGGAGCGGCGCTGATCGGCGGAGAGACCGCAGAGATGCCCGGCTTTTATCCGGTGGATGAATACGACCTGGCCGGATTCTCTGTGGGAATCGTAGACCAGAAGGATCTGATATCAGGAAAAGACCTGAAGCCAGGCGACGTGCTTATTGGCATGGCTTCCTCCGGCATACACAGCAATGGATATTCTCTGGTGCGCAAGGTATTTTCCATGTCCCGGGAGAGTCTGAACACGTACTGCGAATCTTTGGGGTCGACTTTGGGAGAGGCTCTTTTGGTTCCCACAAAGATTTATGTGAAAGCGCTGAAATCCATCCGTGAATCCGGTGCGGTCATCAAGGCCTGCAGCCATATCACCGGCGGAGGGTTTTATGAGAATGTGCCCAGGATGCTGGTGGACGGCACCCATGCGGTGATCGAGAAAGACAGCTATCCGGTGCCTTCCATTTTTGAGATGCTTGCAAGGGACGGTGACATCGAAGAACAGATGATGTACAATACATTTAATATGGGAATCGGCATGATCGTGGCTGTGGACAAGGATGATGTGGAAAAGACCATGGAAGCGGTAAAAGCAGCCGGCGAGGCGCCTTATGTCATCGGTCGGGTAGAGGCTGGTGAAAAAGGAGTTACTTTATGCTGAGGATAGGCGTATGTGTATCCGGCGGGGGGACGAACCTGCAGGCGGTCATCGACAAGATTGAAAGCGGGGAAGTCATCAATGCAGAGATTGCCGTAGTGGTCAGCAATAATCCCGGTGCTTATGCCCTTAAGAGGGCCGAAAAGCACGGGATACCGGCAGTGTGTGTTTCTCCGAAGTCTTTTGAAAGCAGAGAGGCTTTTAACACTGCTCTCGTAGATACCATGGACAGCTTCCGTGTGGATCTGATTGTGCTGGCCGGCTATCTTGTCGTGATACCGCCTGTGCTGATAGAGAGATACAGAAATAAGATCATCAATATCCATCCTTCCCTGATTCCGTCCTTTTGCGGAACCGGAAACTACGGGCTTACGGTTCATGTGAACGCTTTGAAACGGGGAGTCAAGGTAACCGGTGCGACGGTTCATTTTGTGGACGAGGGTACGGATACGGGGCCGATCATTCTTCAGAAAGCGGTAGCTGTGGAGGATGGCGATACGCCGGAGATCCTTCAGAGAAGGGTAATGGAACAGGCAGAGTGGGAGATACTTCCCAGAGCCATTGATTTAATAGCCAACCAGAAGATACGGGTGGCTGACGGACGGGTAGTGAGCTCTCAGGGGCCTGTTTAGAGAAACTGATAAACGATTGTTACAGGAGGCAGTCATGAACGTACTGATAGTGGGAAGCGGAGGCAGAGAGCATGCTCTCGCTTGGAAGATATCGAAGAGCAGCCGTGTGGATAAAATATACTGTGCGCCGGGAAATGCGGGTATCGAGGAGTATGCGGAGTGTGTGCCCATCGGTGTGCTGGATTTTCCGGCACTGACGGCTTTTGCCAGGGAAAAGGAGATCGGTCTTACGGTCATAGGGATGGACGATCCGCTAGTGGCGGGCGTCGTAGACGCTTTTGAGGCGGAAGGGCTTCGGGTATTCGGGCCATCGAAGGCTGCGGCTATCCTGGAGGGTTCCAAAGCGTTTTCCAAAGACCTGATGAAGAAATACAATATTCCTACGGCAGGATATGAGAATTTTGAGGACGCGGACAAGGCCTTGACTTATTTGGAAACTGTGGATTTCCCCATCGTGCTGAAAGCGGACGGGCTGGCGCTTGGAAAAGGCGTCTTGATCTGCAACAGCCTGGAAGAGGCACAGGCGGGCGTGAAAGAGATCATGCTTGACAAAAAGTTTGGAAACGCCGGAAACCAGATGGTCATAGAAGAATTCCTGACCGGCCGTGAAGTGTCCGTGCTGTCTTTTGTAGACGGAAATACAGTCCGTATCATGACATCTGCCCAAGATCACAAACGGGCTGGAGACGGTGATACGGGCCTTAACACCGGCGGAATGGGGACATTTTCTCCCAGCCCTTTCTATACCGAGGAAGTGGACGAGTTCTGCCAGAAATACATTTATCAGGCCACGGTGGATGCCATGAGGGCGGAAGACCGTACATTTAAAGGAATTATCTTTTTCGGACTCATGCTGACGGAAAAAGGTCCTAAGGTGTTGGAATACAACGCACGGTTCGGTGATCCGGAGGCCCAGGTGGTCATACCCAGGATGAAAAATGACATTGTGGATGTGATGGAGGCCTGCATAGACGGCCGGCTCTCGGAGATCAGCTTGGAATTTGAGGATAATGCGGCGGTGTGCGTGGTGCTGGCCTCCGACGGTTATCCTGTGAAGTATGAAAAGGGCTTTTTGATAGACGGCCTGGATACGGTGAAGGCGAAAGAAGAGGAAGGCTATTACGTTTTCCATGCTGGTACAAAGAAGACGGACAAAGGCATCGTCACAAACGGAGGACGGGTACTGGGCGTAACAGCCAAGGGAGCTGATTTAAAAACCGCCAGGGCCAACGCGTATAAGGCGGCAGAATGGGTGAATTTTGAGAATAAATATATGCGGCACGATATTGGAAAGGCCATAGACGAGGCATAGAACAGAAAACTTCCGGAGATTGCCGATGTGATTTCGGCTTACAAAAGACTGGCTGCCCGGCCGGTCTTTTGTTTGGGTATACCTTTGAATACTTTTAAAACAAATTTGTCTTATGAATCAGATGAGACAGGAGGAAATCCGATCCCATCCAGGCGGCTCGCTGGCAGCCGTAACCAGAATTTTTACGGCCTCCAGTCGGTCCTTTCCAACTGACATGGATAAATTGATATTTTTCCATGTCAGATTCCAACAAAAATCCGCATGATATGCGATTTTTGCCTCCCTGCGTCCGGGAAAATTCTGCTAACGCCTTTGCGGCGCTCGCCTTACGATGGAATCGGATTCTTCCTCTTGCTCTTTCTTCTGCACCGAAATAAGCGCTCATTTGCCTCGAAAGCCATTGGGGCGGTCCATCGCGGCCCGCTGCGGTACGCGTGCGGGCCGTTGGTTCTGATCTGGATACTTTTGGAAATCAGAACCTTTCATTGCTGCCAGAATAGTGCGGCAGGCAGGACGCCGGCAGAAAGATTCCAGGCCGGCCTAAAGGTGAGAGCCGCAGGGCAGCGGCCGGTGTTCCTCAGACGGAGGGAGGCAGAAACGGAAATACCGATTCCGTTTCTGAGCGAACGGGAGACGGGAAATCATTAAGATTTCCTGCCGACATGTGAGCGGTACTGCCGGAGCGGGGATAAGGCGGCCCCAGCATCGCCAGCGAACCGAAATCGTGACGGTCCGGAACTTCTGCCGGCGATTGGTGGGGGACTTCACAAAATGATTCCAAAAGTATTTTGTATTATGTTATGATAGACGCGGTATAGAACAGCTGAGAGGATCAGGAGGGCGGACAGAATGGAGAGGAAGATACAAGAACTGCGGTATCTGGTGATAGGGGCAGGCGGTACGGGAGGCTGTATTGCCGGTTTTCTGGCAAAAGGCGGACGGGACGTGGCCCTTATTGCAAGAGGCGTCCACCTGGAGGCCATAAGGCGGAACGGCCTAAAAATTATCAGACCGGACGGAGTCCTTTCAATTTCCGTACATGCGGAGGAGGAAAAAGAATACAAAGACAAAGCGGATGTGATCTTTGTATGTGTGAAGGACTATTCATTGGACAGCACATATGAGCTGATTAAAAAAGCGTCTCATAAAGATACGGTGGTGATTCCTCTGCTGAATATTTACGGCACAGGCGAGCGTATGTCCGATCGGCTTCCGGGAATCCGGGTGCTGAACGGCTGCATCTACATAGCGGGCTCCATTGAGTGTCCGGGAGTGCTGCGGCAGAGTGGAGAAATATTCCGGATCGTGTACGGTTCTGTGGACGGCGGCACGGAGGATCCGGTCTGCCGGCAGGCGGAAGAGGATCTGAGGGCGTGTGGAATAGAGGCGGTATATAGTGATGATGTCCGAAGAGATACCTTTAAGAAATACTCCTTTGTGTCTGCAATGGCTGCTGTGGGGGCATATTATGGCTCCAATGCGGGCGACGCTAAACGGGAGGGCGCTGTCCGAAGCATGTTCATAAGCTGCGTGAAGGAAATAGAAGCGCTGGCTGAGGCCATGGGAATCGATTTTGGAGAGGATATGGCGGAAGTGAATCTAAAGGTCCTTCACGGTCTTGCCGATGACTGTACTGCTTCCATGCAAAAAGATCTGGAAAAAGGCGGACAGACAGAGATGGACGGTCTCGTATTCGAAGTGGTGAGACTGGGGAATAAATACCATGTGCCGGTCCCGGGCTATGTGCTTATTGCGGAAAAATTCAAGTTCCATTTGGAAGACGGGCAGGCCGGCCAGGCCAAATAGATGGAGGAAGTGATGCTGCGGAACTATAAAATGACGGTGAGCTATGACGGTACACGCTATAATGGATGGCAGAAGCAAAAGAATACGGAAACGACCATACAGGGCAAACTGGAACAGATACTCTTCCGCCTTACGGGAAAAGAGATTCCGGTACAGGGGGCCGGGCGCACGGACGCGGGTGTACACGCCCTGGGCCAAGTAGCCAATTTCCGGCTGGATACGAATTTATTTGAAGACGAGCTTCTTTCTTACTTTAATGAATATCTGCCGGACGATATCGCCGTGCTGTCGTTAAAGACGGCGTCAGAAAGGTTTCACAGCCGTCTGAGTGCGGTAGGGAAGATATATTGTTACCGGATGTATACGGGAAATGCAAAGCCTGTGTTTGACAGGAGATACATGTGGAAGCCGGACGAGATTCCAGATGCGGAGCGGATGAGGAGTGCGGCGTCATTTCTCGTGGGGCGCCATGATTTTAAGAGTTTCTGCGGCAACCGCCATATGAATAAGTCCACGGTGCGGAAGCTGGATAGGATCACCATTGAGGAGGCAGGCGGGGGCAGAGAGCTTCGGCTGACCTTTGAAGGGGAAGGGTTTCTCCAGAATATGGTCCGGATTTTGACGGGAACCTTGTTTGAATGTGGGATTGGGGAACGTGAGCCGGAGGAGATGACCGGGATACTGGAGGCGCTGGAACGGAGCCGGGCAGGACAGATGGCTCCGGCGAAGGGACTCACTCTCATGGAAGTGAGATACTGATTTGGAGGAATGGTTTTCATGACAGACTTTTTGGTACGCAGATTTGTAAAGGATTATAATCAGACTCAAAGGGCCAGTGTCCGAACTTCCTATGGGATTTTGTCCAGCATCGTGGGGATAGGGTGCAATCTGTTTCTGTTTTTGGCAAAACTGATGATCGGCATTTTTCTGAACAGTATTTCAGTAATGTCCGATGCTTTTAATAACCTGTCCGATGCCGCTTCTTCTATCATAAGCTTCATCGGTGTGAAAATGGCCGGCCGGCCGGCGGACAAAGACCATCCTTTCGGACACGGCAGGATCGAATATATTTCGGCGCTGATCGTTTCTTTTCTGGTAATTGAAGTTGGCTGGACGTTTATGAAAACTTCCTTTGCAAAAGTGAGGAGTCCGGAAGCACTCAGTTTCAACATGGTCTCGCTGATCATCCTGGTGCTGTCCATCGGGGTGAAGCTTTGGATGTCTTTTTTCAACAGAAAACTGGGGAAACGGATCGGTTCCAAGGTGATGGAAGCGACTGCGGCGGATTCCCTGGGCGATGTGCTGGTAACCGCGGCAACGATATTTTCCGTGGCGCTTTATGGGGCCTTTGGATGGAACATAGATGGATTTATTGGTATGGCCGTATCGGTGGTGGTCATCGTTGCGGGAATCAACATCGCCAAAGACACCCTGAAGCCGCTGATCGGCGAAGCCATCGATCCATATGTCTATCGGAAGATCAAGACCTTTGTGGAAGGCTATGACGGCATTTGGGGAACTCATGATTTGATCGTCCATAATTATGGACCCTCTACCAGCATGGCATCCATCCATGCGGAGGTGGACAGCCACGGGAACATGGAGGATATCCATGAGATCATCGATCAGATCGAGCGGGAGGCTAAAGAGCAGCTGGGTATTTTTCTGGTCATCCATATGGATCCCATTGAGACAAATGATCCTCTGGTAGAAGAACGGCGCCGGATGGTTCTGGAATGTCTGGATGATTTGGACGGACGGATCACGCTCCACGATTTCCGCATGGTAGACGGCAGGAAGCAGGTCAACCTGATCTTCGACATTGTAGTTCCATACGAAATGAAGGAGAAAGAAATAGAAGAGGTCACAGCACATTTGGAGGAGAAGCTGCGTCTTTTGGATGGGCGTTTTCATTGTGTCATTACAGTGGATAAAAGCTATATTGCGGAAAATTAAAAAAATTTACAAATAGGGCTTGTCAAATCCAAAACTTTAGGTTATAATACATTTCGTTGCAGAGATTGCAGCGCATTGGGTTGTCGCCAAATGGTAAGGCACTGGACTCTGACTCCAGCATTTCAAGGTTCGAATCCTTGCAGCCCAGGGAAGAGCGGCCGCACTGAGAAATCAGTGCGGTTTTTTATTTCATAGGAAGGTGCGTCCCATGAAATAAAAAACCCTACGGACAGTAGTTGGTAATTGATTGAATATATCGTATAATGAGGATAACGGCCGGGCGGGAGCTGCCTGGAGTAGAAGGGTTTGTCCGAAGGACAGAAGGGAGATACGGTATGTTCGAATCAAGGTGCGGGATCTGCTGCGATTCCTGTGAAGGGAAAACTGAGGTGAATTGTAAAGGATGTCTGAATATGAAAACACCGTTTTGGGGCGGAGACTGTGAAGTAAAATCCTGCTGCGAAGCGAAAGGGCTTAACCACTGCGGTGAGTGCAAAGAATTTCCCTGCGAGACGATATCTTCCATGGGGAAGGAGCAGGGCTATGATCCTGAGCCGAGACTTTTAAAGTGCAGACAGTGGGCCGAAAAATAGGAAAGTACGGTTCTGCGGCATAAGCCGGAAAGAGAGTGAAAAATGGCAGAGGAGAGGAAGTTTAGAAAACTGGGCCTGGTGGGCGGAATGGGGCCGGAGTCCACAATTCTTTATTATCATGGTATTGTCTATGAGACACAAAAGAGAGCCGGGCGGCAGATGTTTCCTGACCTTCTTATAGAAAGTGTGAATGTATTTGAGGTTTTGGAATGCTGCCAAAGAAAAGAGTATGAAAAACTGACCTGTTATTTGCTCAGGGCAATTGAAAATCTGGCGTCAGGCGGCGCTGAGTTCGCTGCACTGTCCGCGAATACGGCTCACATCGTTTTTGATGAGCTTAAGAAGCGTTCTCCGATACCGCTTGTCAGTATAGTAGAGGCGGCCTGCGAGGAAGCGGAGCGCAGAGAATTGACGAAGATCGGTCTTCTGGGCACTAAATTCACCATGGAGGGGACATTTTTCCGAAAACCATTTCTGGAAAAGCGGATAGAGATCACGGTGCCCAACGAGAGGGAAAGAGAATATGTGAATCGTAAGATTTCGGAGGAACTGGAAGCAGGAATCATCATAGACGAAACACGGCGGCATTTTATGGATATTATCAGAAGAATGACAAAAGAAGAGGGGATAGAAGCCGTGGTCCTGGGATGTACGGAGCTTCCTCTGCTGTTTGACGGAGTTTCCGGGAATATAGAATTTCTGGATACAGTGGAAATCCATATCCGCACATTGGTGGACAGGATAGTGGGAACATCGGATAAGAAGGGAGAAGATAGGCATGGAGGAGCTTTGTGATATTCCGGAGCAGCTTAAAACCCTTCTGGAAGAGTACCGGTTCAATGTAAATACTTTGTCAAAGTATTTAGCTGTGCCGGCAGAGGACATATGCCGGCTTGCGGATGGAAACTTGGACGTGCTTCCGGATGACAATATACTGCGGTTTGAGATTTACAACAAAATATCGTTTCTTTACTTGATACCTTATGAAGGAGCGGATAAGAAGCTTAGCGCTTTTTTGATGGTGCTGATATCCTATCACGGTTTGTCAAAGGATACTATTGCGAGGATGGCTTTAGTAGAGAAAAGTGACATTGATAAAATACTGTCCGGCCGCATGGAACGAATTTCCGACGAGAAGAAGTACCGGGTGGCGGCTGCGGTCATGTGCCTGCGGTTTTTTCTGAAAGAAAATGAACCCGGATAGAGGAGGAGCAGATGGCTGAAGGATATAGGATAGTAGATTATAAGACATGGAAACGGGCCATACATTGTGAAGTGTTTCGGAATCATATGGTGCCGCAGTACTGCGTGAGCCTGGAACTGGATATCACAAATTTTCTTCCGAAAATAAAAAAACAGGGATATTCCTTTACCTTTGCCATGACGTATGCGGCGGCGAGGTGCGCGAATCAAATCGAAGAATTCCGATATCGTTTTATGGACGGGCAGGTGGCGCTGTACGACAGAATCGATACGTCCTTTACGTATCTTGACCAGGAGACAGAGCTTTTCAAGGTGGTAGAGGTAAAACTTATGGACACAATGGAAGAGTATGTGAAAGCCGCAAGTGAAGCGGTAGAGAATCAGAAAGAATATTTCACAGGGCCTCCTGGAAATAACGTTTTTCAGTTTTCCGCCATGCCCTGGGTATCCTATACTCATATTTCCCACACAGAATCTGGAAAAAAGGACAATGCCACTCCACTTTTTGACTGGGGTAAATATTATAAACGGGACGGAAAGATTCTGCTTCCGTTTTCTGTCCAGGTTCATCATTCCTTTGTGGACGGGCTGCATATCGGGAAGCTGGCTGAAGCGCTGCAGGATTATTTAGATCGATACGGAAGAAATTATAAAAACTGAAAAAAAGGGATTTGCTGATTCATACCTGCGGCAGTCTGGAGGAAGCCGGGCCGGCACCCAGGAAGCATATACGCCAGTTTGTTTAAAATTACAAAATATAACGATACACTGAAAGAGGAGGCATCATGAAAACGATTATTATTTATAATTCACAAACCGGGTTTACAAAACAATATGCCGAATGGCTGGCGGAGGATCTGCAGTGCCGTCTCGTTCCTTATTCCCAAAAAGAAGAGATTGACTTTTCCCAATATGACGCAGTGGTATTCGGCAGCTGGTGCCATGCAGGTATGATCAAGAAGATAAAATGGTTCCGGAAAAACCTTCCGGCTCTTAAAGGAAAGAAGAAGGCAGTTTTCGTTGTAGGGGCCAATCCCATGGGAAATCAGGAGATTGAAGCATCCTTAAAAGGGAATTTTTCTGAGGAGGAGAAGGTAGAGGTATTTTATCTGCAGGGAGGACTCCGATATGAGAAGATGGGAGCTTCCTCCCGGATGATGATGAAAATGTTTTCTTCCATGGTGGCGAAGAAAAAGAATAAGAGCCCGGAAGAAGAAGAGATGGCGCGCATGATAGGGCAGTCCTATGATATATCTGACCGGAGATTCATAAGGCCTGTCGCGGCATATCTCAAAGGACAGCAGGATTAAAGGAGAAGAGTTTCCAATACATCTTCTACAGAGTCGCAGATATGGCGGCAGGCAGCGATGACCTCGGGCTTTCCGTCAGAGACGGCATAGCTTTCCTCTGCACAGGCAAGGAGCTCAAGATCGTTATAATTATCGCCGAAGGCCATGATCTCTTCCCGGGAGACGTTTACCGTTTCCATCAGGGCGCGCATGGCGTGGCCTTTGTTGATGCCGTCGGGGATGAAATCGATCCAGTGGTCGCAGGTTGAGGCGAGGGTAAAGACTCCATTCCACCGCTCTTTGAATTCCCTGAGACGCTCTTCTGTCTTATCTCCGTGAACATACGCCGATATCTTGATATAATCTTCTTCTGTCTTAAATATGTCCCTGACCTCAGTCACATCATTTTTTAGAATGTTTTTCAGATGCCAGGTATAAGAAGGGTCCTTGGCCTGGATATAAGCGGTCTTGACCCCTGAAAGCTGAATCTCACAGCCGTCCCTGGACCAGATATCCCGCATCAGCGCCTGTCCAAGATCTCGCTCCATTGTGGCCTTGTATACAATTTTACCGTTGTGGACCGCGAATGCGCCGTTTTCGCATATGTAATCCACTGTATCGGCTGCCGGTCCCATAAGTCTTCTCAAATTGCCGTACTGGCGTCCGCTGGCGGCAACAAAACCAATTCCTTTTTCTCTGAGCCTCTCAATGATCGGAAGTATGCGGGGCGGGAGAGTTTGAGCACCGTTTTTAAGAATCGTGCCGTCCATATCGCTTGCGATGAGTCGAATCATAAAATCCTCCAAGTAGTCATATTGAATGTGGCAGGAGACCTGCTCCGTCTGCGGAGAGGAGAAAGCACCGCCTTGTCCAGTATATCATACCTTTGAATATTTTTAAAACAAATTTGTCTTATGTATAAGATGAGACAGGAGGAAATCCAATCCCATCCAGGCGGCTCGCTGGCAGCCGTAACCAAAATTATTACGGCCTCCGAACCGAAATCGTGACGGCCAAGAACTTCTGCCGGTGCTAATCTACAGCTTGGCCGGAGTTTGCTTAAATTGATTCTTAAAAGTGTTTGTTTCATAAAACCAAAAAAACAAGAGCAATTTGGAAATTAATATGATATAATGTCCTGAGATATGGAGGAGTTATGTATTCGTTTGACAGCAAAGTGAGATATAGTGAAGTGGGAGCAGACGGCAGGCTGAGCCTGTGTTCGGTCATCCATTATATGCAGGACTGCAGTATTTTCCAGTCAGAGATGCTGGGAGTGGGAGTCCGCGCACTGCAGGAGAGAGGCAGGGCATGGCTTTTGTCCGCCTGGCAGGTGGAGCTTTATAGGAGGCCGGAGCTTGGTGAAACGTTAAAGGTTGGAACCTGGGCCAGCGGATTCAAGGCGATGTACGGCTACCGGAATTTTGTGATCATAGACGCTGCCGGCGATTATGCGGTGAAAGCGAACTCCATTTGGGTCTACATGAATCTGGAAACCGGGCGTCCTGAAAAGGTGGATAAGCAGCTTGCGGACATTTATCAGGCAGAAGAGCCGCTGGATATGGAAACGGACGGACGTAAGATTAAGATTCCGGACAACCTGATGGAATTTCCATCATTTCCCGTCAGAAGATATCAGATAGATACCAATGGACATGTGAACAACGGACAGTATATCCAGATGGCGGAGGAGTGGCTTCCAGGGGATAATGATATCAGGAAACTGCGGGTGGAATATAAGAAAGCGGCGGTATACGGCGACACGGTCATACCAATGGCTGGAGGAAACGCTGATTCTGTCACTGTGGTGCTGAAGGGATCAGAGGGACAGGTTTATGCCGTAGTTCAGGCGGTTTCTGGAAAAGGATAAAGGACGGAAGGACAGAAATATGATAGAGTTAGGAAAGAAACAGACATTGAAGGTGCTTCGGCAGAAAGAGATCGGCGTATATTTGGGAGAGGGGATCACTGGTGAGCCGGGAGTTCTCCTGCCCAGACGGCAGGTTCCGGAGGGAACGGTCGTCGGCAGTGAAATAGAAGTTTTTCTTTATAAGGATTCAGAGGACAGGCCGATTGCCACTGTGAGAGATCCGCTTCTTTCTCTGGGGGAGCTGGCGGTCCTGGAGGTCGTGGAAGCGGGACGGATCGGAGCATTTTTGAACTGGGGACTGGAAAGGGATCTGTTCCTTCCCTATAAGGAGCAGAAATGGAAGGTCAGGCCAGGTGAAAAAGTGCTGGTGGCTTTATATGTAGATAAAAGCCAGAGACTTTGCGCGACCATGAAGGTAGATGACTATCTGAGCGCAGATTCACCCTATGAAAAAGATTCCTCCGTGACAGGTGTCCTATATGAGATCAACCAAGAGCTGGGAGCCTTTGTGGCGGTGGACAGCCGGTATTTTGGACTGATCCCGGCCGGAGAAGTCAGCCGGGAAATGAAGACCGGCGTTACGGTCGAGGCCAGAGTGGCGCGGGTCCGGGAAGATGGTAAGCTGATATTGAGCGTCAGGGAAAAAGCATATAAACAGCTTAATTTGGACGCGGAGGCCGTTCTTTCCCTGATCGAGGCTTATGGCGGAGTCCTTCCGTTTACGGATAAAGCGGACCCCGGCCTTATCAAGCTGGAGACAGGTCTGAGCAAGAACGCGTTCAAGCGGGCTGTGGGCCATCTTCTGAAAGAAAACGTAATCCAAATAAAAACTGAAACTATAGAATTGATCAGGAGGTAGTGTATCATGAAGAAAGTAATTTCTACAGACAAGGCGCCGGCGGCTATCGGACCTTATTCCCAGGCGATTGAAGCGAACGGTTTTGTGTTTGCGTCCGGTCAGATCCCGGTGAATCCGGCGACCGGAGAAATTCCGGAAGGCATTGAAGCACAGGCCAGACAGGCGATGGAAAATGTCGTGAATCTTTTGGCGGCGGCAGGGACCACGGCTGAGAACGTTGTAAAGACTTCTGTATTTATCAAGGACATGAATGATTTTGGCAAGGTGAATGCAATCTATGCGGAATATTTTAAAGAGGAGTGTCCCGCCAGAGCATGCGTAGAAGTGGCAAGACTTCCAAAAGATGTTTTGGTAGAGGTAGAGGCGATCGCAGTAAAGTAGGGTTATCAGGACTGCCAAAGTCCAAAGGGTGGTTTTTCTATGCGGTATTAATGACTAATCAAGTAAATGAATGTCAGCAGTGCAATCAAGAAAAATCCGAACTGCATCCAGTCGTTAAAACTGAAGTAGTTCTTCATAAGCGTCACCCTCATTCTAAATAAAGAAGAGATTGCTATTAAATAAATCAGCAAACTCTTCTTTATTTTTGTTTACAGTTTTACAGCCAGGTAATCATGGCCTGTATACGGGAGAAATTTATCGAGCAAGTCTTTCATGGATAGTTTCAGGCTGGAGGTATTGACGCAGGGATGGCATCCGAGAAAAGGTGCCTGCAGAACTTCGTTGTCGATCAGAAGACGTACTTTATTCTGCTTATCGTTCATCAGGCCCATGACGCTTACGGAGCCGGGGGCGATATCCAGATACTGCTCCATATATTCAGAAGGGGCAAAGGAAAGTCTCGAGGTGCCGATCTGTTTGGAAAGGGCCGCCGTGCGGAATTTTTTTGTGCCAGGCAGCATCAGCAGGTAAAAATCCGTTTTCTGGGAATTGCAGAGAAACAGGTTCTTGCAGATTTCGATTCCCAAAAGCTCGTCCACACGCTGACATGATTCAATGGAGGGAGTCACATCATGGTCAATCCGTACATAGGGTATTTTCAGAGAGTCAAGCATATCGTATACTCTTATTTCTTTTGGGAGGCGGCCCTCGGGAGAAGGGCGGCCTGTATAAAGGCGTTCATCAATCCATATTTTGTTCATATCCTTCAGTCTCCTGTCAGTCATTTAACGATACTATAGCTCATTTTCCAGGAAAAGGCCAGAGGGGATGGAAGAAAAATACTTGCGGAAATAATATTTTTCATGCACAATGAGGGAAGCAGGAGATGAGAACAATCATTTACAGAAGGAGAATACAGATTATATGGAGGAACGGATTTTAGACCGGCTGTATGCGGATATGGAAGTTCTGGAAAAAGAGAACGATGCGTTTCCGCCAGTGAAACGGATAAAGGAGGCGTCGGTCCCGCTTCTCCGGTGGTACCGGAGGCACGCCCGCACACTTCCCTGGAGGGAATCTCCCACTCCTTATCATGTATGGGTGTCAGAGATCATGCTTCAGCAGACCCGTGTAGAGGCAGTCAAAGTATATTATGAAAGATTCCTGGCAGAGCTGCCGGACATTCAGGCTCTTGCGGATGTGGAAGAAGAGCGTCTGATGAAGCTGTGGGAAGGCCTTGGATACTATAACCGGGCCAGGAATCTGAAAAGAGCGGCCGGGGAGGCAGTCCTGACATATGGAGGAAAATTGCCGGATTCCTACGAGGAGCTTTTGAAGCTCCCAGGAATTGGTTCCTATACGGCAGGCGCGGTCGCATCTATCGCATACGGATTACCGGTTCCAGCGGTAGATGGGAATGTACTTCGGGTAATATCGAGGCTTTTGGCAAGCAAGGAAGATATTATGAAGCTCTCTGTAAAAAAGAAGATGGAAGAGCTACTTATGGAAGCCATGCCGAAGGAAAATGCCGGCGAATTTAACCAGGCGCTGATGGAAATAGGAGCTTTGGTGTGTATCCCGAATGGACCGCCGCGTTGTGAAGAATGTCCTTTGGGCGGTCTTTGCCTGGCCAAAAGGTACCAGAAAACGGACAGTATTCCGGTGAAGACGCCGAAAAAAGCCAGAAAGGTCCAGGAGAGGACAGTTCTGGCGGTAGCGTGCGGAAGTAAAGTTCTGATTCATAAAAGACCGGATAAAGGGCTTTTGGCCGGACTTTATGAGCTGCCGAATACGGAAGGGCATCTGGAAGAAGGACAGGTATATGCTTATCTGGGAATTTCCGAGGAGGATATCCTCGTTATGGAAAGACTTCCGGAGGCGAAGCATATTTTTTCACATGTGGAATGGCGGATGATCGGATATTATATCAAACTGAAAGAAGAATACAGAAAGCCGGGGAATCTAAGAGACAGCCTGCCGGGAGAGCTGGTGGACAAAACAGATGCAGAAAGCCGGTATGCGCTGCCGGGAGCCTTTAAGACATATGTGAGATATCTGCTTCATTAAGTATACCTTGCCGTACGAAGTGCGCCTGCCTGGGGGCATGTGTTAAGGGGTGCCCTTGGGTATCATACAAAATACTTTTTGGAATCATTTATAAAAAGCTCTGATTAAACTCCAGTAAAACACCGGCAGAAGTTCCGGGCCGTCACGATTTCGGTTCGCTGGCGATGCAGAGGCCGCTTTATCCCCGCTTCAGGAGTACCGCTCACATGTCGACGGGTAATCCGGATGATTTCCCGCCTCCGGTTCGCTCAGAAACGAAATCGGTATTTTTCGTTTCTGCCTCCCTCCGCCTGGGGAACACCGGCCTCTGCCCTGCGGCGCTTACCTTTAGGCCGGCCCGGAATCTTTCTGCCGGTATTCTTTCTGCCGCACCTTTTCGGACGACTTCCGTTCCCTTGATTCCAGAAAAGGATCGGATATCCACACGGCCCGCGCGCCTTACGGCAACGGGCCGCGATAGACCGCCCCAATAGCTTTTAAAGCATACAAAGAACGCTTGTCTGAAAGGTGTTCAAGGGTATACCCAAGGGCACCCCTTAACACATGCCCCCAGGCAGGCGCACTTCGTGCGGCAAGGTATACAATTTGCACAGATGAAAAATGGATCGAGGGGGTAATCCATTAAAATATACCAAATCATATTTTCTTGCAGAAAAATTACTTGCTTTCTGAAAAATACCATGCTATATTCTTTGATAGCAGAGGGGTGAACAAGGGGGTTCATGAATTACATTTTCCATGTGATTCTGGACTCTTTTCCCGTTTTATTGGGAATAATCCTTATGAAAGTCCTGTGCGATATTACTCAGGTAATATGGCTTGGCATATGTAGACGTCTTAGAAGACATCACAGCGGACACCATGCGGACACCACAGCAGACATCAAGTCGGACAGAAAAACGGACACCATAGCAGACATAAGGAGAGACATCTTTGCGGACATCACAGAAAACTTCTTTGCAGACATCAAGGGAGACAGCAAAGGCGGCATCATGCGGACATCATTGAGGACACCAGGGCGGCATCATGCAGATCAGCCTGTATTGCAGGATGGATGACGAAAAACGCAAAAAGGCAGGGCAGTTATTAAAGCTGCTCTGCCTTTTTGGATTCTGTAAACCAGGATTGACGAAAATGCCGGGATAAGGTATCTTTATGTAGAGAAAAGGTGGACAAGATGAAGGGCAATCCATGGGAAGCGGTTTCTCAGAAGGATTATGAAGCACATTTGAATTTTAAAATAAATGCGGATAAAATGGAGGAGACATGAAGTATCAGTTATTAGCGACAGATTTGGACGGGACACTTGTGACAGATGACAAACAGATCACGGAACGGACGAAAGCAGCGATTCATGCAATGATAAAACAGGGCGGGGTCCTGGTCCTGGCTTCCGGCAGACCAAGCTACGGCGTATGGCATGTGGCGAGAGAGCTTGGCCTGGACAGGGACGGAGGCTATATTTTGTCCTATAACGGAGGTGAGCTTTTGGATTGCAGGACGGGAGAGGCGAAATTTTCCGTCAGCATACCTTCCGAGAGGATTCCGGAAATCATAGAGCTTTCCCGCCGTTATCAGACTGCCATCCTCACTTATGAAGGAAGCGATATAATCACGGAAAACGGGGATGATATCTATGTAGCCGGCGAGGCGAGGAATGTGAAGATGGATGTGAAGGAAGTGCCGGATCTAATCTCCTATATCACTTTTCCCATCGTGAAGCTGATGATGGTCGGCTCGGAGGAGCAGATTCTTAAGATGGAGCCTATTGTGCGGGAGGCCCTTGGATCTGAGTTCGCGGTATTCCGTTCCGAGGCGTATCATCTGGAGATCCTGCCTGCCGGCATCGATAAAGGAACCGGACTCCAGAGAACGATGGATCATCTGAAGATTCCCAGGGAAGCGGTGATTTCCTGCGGTGATTATGACAACGATATCCCCATGAATGAAGCGGCGGGATTTGGTGTGGCTATGGAGAACGGATGCCCGAGGATCAAAGAACTGGCCGACTTCGTTACATTATCCAATGAACAGGATGGGGTGGCGGAAGTAATCGAAAAGTTCATGTTATAATATATTTTACCTCAAGGAAGGGACAGAGATGGAAAAATTTATTCTAGATACTCATACCCATACGGTGGCCAGCGGACATGCTTACGGCACGGTTTTGGAAATGGCTAAGGCGGCTTCAGAGAAAGGGCTTGAGCTGCTGGCGATCACAGACCATGCGCCGAAGCTCCCGGGCACCTGCGGGGAAATGCATTTTCGGAATTTTAAGGTGATAGATAAGACGCTTTTTGGTGTGGAGATCCTGATGGGCGCAGAGCTTAATATCATAGACTATAAGGGAACTGTGGATATGGAGAGGGACCTTTTAAGCAAAATGGCCATTGGAATTGCCAGTATGCATACGGTCTGCCTGGCTCCGGGTACAGAGAAAGAGAATACCGCCGGGCTTTTAAAGGCTATGGAGAATCCAGGAGTCCACATTATCGGCCATCCCGATGACGGGAGATATCCCATAGACTATGAAACGCTTGTCAGAGAAGCAAAAGCGCAGCGCGTGCTGATCGAGCTGAACAACAGTTCTTTGATGCCCGGAAGCGGCAGGAAAAATTCAGTGGAAAACCTGGAGAAGATCCTGAGCTTTTGCGAGAGATACGGACAGGAGATCATCGTCAACACAGATTCTCATTTTCCCACTTCTGTCGGTTGTTTTGATAAAGCGAGAGAGCTTCTTTTGAAGGTGCGTTTCCCGGAAGAACTGATCGTCAACACGAATACGGAAAAATTAAAAAAATATCTTAATAGGTCTGGACTTTAAAGTGGTAAAATGCTAAAATATATAGGAAGCCGAGTTTTCGGACGGAACAAGGCTTTTGCTAAAGCATTTTAAAGGAGAACGACAATGAATAAAAAGTTGAAGACGGAAGCCGTGGACCACTTATTTCAGGCTATCCTTACTTTGAAAGATGTCAACGAGTGCTATACATTTTTTGAAGATGTATGTACGATCAATGAGCTTTTGTCGTTGTCTCAGCGCTATGAAGTAGCCAGAATGCTTCGGGCTAAGAAGACGTATCTGGAAATCGCGGAAAAGACAGGGGCTTCCACTGCAACCATCAGCCGTGTGAACCGTTCTTTGAATTATGGAAATGACGGATATGACATGGTGTTTGAAAGGCTCGATGAGGAAGAAAGGAAGTAAATTCCGAGGGAATACGTTCGCTAAGGCAGAGAAGTATGTATGCAATACGGAAAATAGAATAAGAAAGCCGGGAGGAACCATATCGGTTTCTTCCGGCTGTTTATATTTTATTGAAAAGTAACAGATTACTTTTCTTTTTTATCGGCAGAGCTGTCCTTTTTTTCGGATGCCCGCATTTCATCGATGATCTGTTCGATCATCTGCTTTTTAAGGTATACGTCGAAGCTGAGCGTACAGATAAAAGAAAAGAGCTGAAGATAATCTTTGTCTTCTTCCGGATAACTGCTGAAAGAACGCTTGGACAGTTCAAAACGGGACTGGACTTCTTTCATCAGGTCAACCAGCTGCAGTTTTTCAATTTTGACTATCTCATTGTAGACCTTATCCAGCTGGTCATGGTCTTCAGAAAAATATTTCTCCGAAAGGGACGAGAGCAGCACCTGAATATCTCCAATGGAGAGAAATCCCTTGAAATAATAGATGAAGGCCAGCAGTATCAAATGATCCTTTGAATATTTTTTTTTCACAGGCGGAGGAAGGAGGTTATTCTTCGCATAATTATTTATCATAGTCTTGGTGAGGACTTTGTCGTCGTCATGGCGCTTGCCGAATGACAGATGCTGTTCCATAAATGTCGTCACCTGGTCCATATAAAGGTCAATGTCAGGTATATCCTTCGTATGGATATAATTGAGCCCTCTGAGTTTTGTAAGCAAATCGTCTATCAATTTTTCATTGGTTTTCATGTACTCACCTCTTGTACCATTATATAGTATTTAATACCAGATGACAAGACATAAATATGAAACCAGACGGACAGAAATATCGGTTCCTTTTGACATTGTACAGGAAATGGCTTATAATAATGGGAAAAGTGCAACCTACAAGGAGGATACTAAAATGGGGATAATTCAGAGATTTAAAGACATTATGACTTCTAATATCAACGCGCTTCTGGATAAAGCGGAAGATCCTGGAAAAATGATAGACCAATATATGAGAAATCTGGAAAGTGATCTAGGGAAAGTAAAGGCAGAGACAGCTTCTGTGATGGCAGAGGAAACCAGAAGCAAACGGGAGCTTGATGAATGTACGGCTGAGATCGATAAGCTGCAGCAGTATGCGGAAAAGGCTGTCATGGCGGGGAATGACGAGGATGCGAAACAGTTCCTGGCCCAGAAATCCAGCCTTGTGGATAAACAAGCTTCCCTCCAGCAGGCGTATTCCCTTGCGGCGGAAAACGCAGGCAAGATGAGGCAGATGCATGATAAGCTCTGTTCCGACATCGCCCTTTTGGATTCCAGGCGCGACGCCATCAAGGCTAAGGTCAAGGTTGCCAAGACTCAGGAGAAGCTCAATAAAATGGGCGCCAGCATCGACGGGGCCAAAGGAAATCTCAGCGCATTTGACCGCATGGAGGAAAAAGCAAATAAGATGCTCGATGAGGCAAATGCAATGGCAGAGCTCAACAAAGAGCCTAAGAGCGCTGATATGGATGCCCTGAAGAGCAAATATGATTCCCAGCCTGCAGCAGCAGTGGATGACGAGCTGGCGGCTCTTAAGGCAAAGCTTGGAAAATAAGATAACCTGAAAAGAGATCACGAAATAACAGGAGCGTGCTATGGGACTTTTTGGCGGCCAGATGGCCAATGTAGTGGAATGGGAAGAATACCGCGATGACGTTATTTTCTGGAAATGGAGCAACAAGGAGATAAAAAAAGGCAGCCGCCTGATCATCCGCCCCGGCCAGGACGCGATATTTATGTATAACGGCAAGGTGGAGGGGGTGTTCCGTGACGAAGGAAGCTTCGATATTGAATCGGATATCATTCCGTTCCTTTCCACATTAAAAGGATTTAAGTTTGGCTTTAACAGCGGCATCCGCGCCGAGGTGCTGTTTATCAACACTAAGGAGTTCACGGTGAAGTGGGGGACGAGAAACGCGGTGAATCTGCCGGCGGCAGGACTTCCCGGCGGACTTCCCATCCGTGCGTTTGGTGTCTTCAACTGTAAGATTTCTGATCATATGACTCTCATCGATAAGGTGGCGGGGATTAGAGGCCAGTACGAGGTGGACGATGTGCGGGAACGTGTTCTGGCACAGCTTGATCCTCTTCTCATGAAATGGATCTCCAGAGAAGGGAAGGATATTTTCAATCTTCAGGCGAATGCTTCGGATATCGGAAAAGGAATCTGTACGGATCTGGATATGGAGATGAGAAAAATCGGGATTGCCATCACAGGCTTTTCCATTCAGAGTGTTTCATACCCGGATGAAGTGCAGAAGATGATAAATAAGACAGCTTCCCAGAGTATGATAGGTGATATGGGCCGGTACCAGCAGGCTGCCATGGCGAATTCCATGGAAAAGGGCGGAGCAGGCGGACATATGGCGGCAGATATGGCCGGGATGCAGATGGGGATGATGATGGGGCAGCAGATGGCGAACCAGATGCGCCAGGGTATGGAAGGCGGATTTGGAACCGCAGGGGGACAGAAAACAGGTGAAACGTCGTCCGGAAAGGCAGATGACGGAAAGAAACCGAATTTTTGCCCGAACTGCGGCACCAAGACGAACGGAGCTAATTTCTGCCCCAACTGCGGTCAGAAGCTTTGAATTTCAGAAGCCGGATAACGATATAGTGAAGAAACAGAGAAGCCAGATACCGGTATTTTCAGTGTCTGGCTTTTCTCTTCGGGAGTAAATGGATGAATAATTACGATACACTGAATCCCATGCAGCGGGAGGCGGTCGAGACGACAGAGGGCCCGCTTCTGGTACTGGCCGGAGCCGGATCAGGAAAAACGAGGGCGCTCACCCACAGAATTGCCTATTTAATTGAGGAAAAAGGGGTGAATCCCTGGAATATCATGGCCCTGACCTTTACGAATAAAGCCGCGGGAGAGATGAGGGAGAGAGTTGACGATCTGGTGGAATATGGCGCCAGTAGTGTATGGGTCTCCACGTTTCATTCCACCTGTGTGCGGATTCTGAGGCGTCACATCGAGTGCCTTGGATATACGACCAATTTTACCATATACGACAGCGACGATCAGAAAACGCTGATGCGGCAGGTGCTTAAGAAGCTGGATTATGATACGAAAATCTATAAGGAAAGGGCGTTGCTCTCCACCATTTCCTCCTGCAAGGACGAGCTTATCTCCGCGGAGGATTTTGCCGCGCAGACCGCCGGAGACTTCCGCCAGTCAAAGGTGGCGGACGCATATCTGGAGTACCAGGCGCAGCTGAAAAAAAACAATGCCCTGGATTTTGACGACCTGATAGTAAAGACGGTGGAGCTTTTCCGCACAGACCCGGCGGTGCTCGACTATTATCAGGAGAGGTTCCGCTACATAATGGTGGATGAATACCAGGATACCAATACGGCACAGTTTCGATTTGTGGAGCTTTTATCCTCCAAATACAAGAATCTCTGCGTGGTCGGGGATGATGACCAGTCTATTTACAAATTCCGGGGCGCCAATATTGAAAATATTTTAGAATTTGAGAGCGCGTTCCCGGGGGCAAAGGTCATCAAGCTGGAGCAGAACTACCGCTCCACCGGAAATATTCTCAATACGGCCAATGAGGTCATACGACATAATATGGGACGGAAAGAAAAACGCCTGTGGACGGAAAACGAAGAGGGGATTCCGGTCCATTTCAGACAGTATGATACGGCATATGAAGAAGCCGACGCCATAGCGGAAGATATTGCGGGAAGAGTAGCGGAAGGAGCGCAGTATTCAGATTTTGCGGTGCTTTACCGGACAAACGCCCAGTCACGACTTTTGGAAGAAAAATGCGTGAACAGGAGCATTCCCTATCGCCTGGTGGGAGGGGTGAACTTTTATCAGCGAAAAGAGATCAAGGATATTCTGTGTTATTTAAAGACCATCGATAACGGTATGGATGACCTTGCAGTCCAGAGAATCATCAATGTGCCCAAGCGGGGAATCGGAGCCACCAGCATTGGAAAGATCATGACCTATGCGGAGGGAAATGGTCTGAGCTTCTTTGAGGCCTGCAGGGCAGCGGAGCGGATACCGACCATTGGCAAGGCTGCGGGAAAAATACAGGGCTTTGTCACACAGATACAGGCCTTTAAGAGTAAATTGGAGTATTATTCCATCGAGGATCTGATTGATGATATCGTGGAATCTACCGGATACAAGGAAGAGCTGGAAAATGATGATACGGTAGAAGCGGAGACAAGGCTGGAAAACATTGAAGAATTGAAAAGCAAGGCCGTGGATTATGAGGACGGCTTGGAAGAAGGCGAGGAAGCGCCGACCTTAAGCGGTTTTCTGGAGGAAGTGGCACTGGTGGCCGACGTGGATAATATGGACGATTCCGAGAACCGGGTAGTACTTATGACCCTTCACAGTGCAAAGGGATTGGAGTTTTTACGGGTCTATCTGGCCGGAATGGAAGACGGCCTGTTTCCCGGCATGATGTCCATAAATTCGGATGATCCGGATGAACTGGAGGAGGAGCGGCGGCTTTGCTATGTGGGTATCACCAGAGCGAGGAAAGAACTGGTACTTACCTGCGCCAGACAAAGGATGGTGAACGGAGAGACTAGATTCTGCAAGCCTTCCAGATTCCTGGCGGAAATTCCGCCCCTTTGTTTAGAACGGGATGAGGTACCCTCCATGTTTACAACAGGCGGCCGGTTTGGAGGGGACAGCGTCTTTGGAGGCGCCAGGGCTTCCGAAGGACGCTCTGGATTTGGAGAAGGCCGCCGGCATGATGACAATGTATTTGATCTCCCGAAGCCGGGAGGAAAGCCGTGGACGGCCCCGCCCGCCCGCCGCCGAAATTCTCCGTCCGGGGATTCCGAGCTCAAACAGTCTTATATGGGAAAACAGTTCACGGTGACGAAAGCCGACGGACTTTCTTATGAAGTGGGTGACCGGGTCCGACACGTGAAATTTGGAGAGGGCACCGTGGCGGATATCACAGAACAGAAAAAGGACTTTGAAGTAACGGTGGATTTTGATACGGCAGGAAGAAAAAGGATGTACGCTACTTTTGCCAAGCTGGTCAAAATCTAGTCCGTGAGGTATGACTTCCTGGAAAATAAAAACACGGCGGATACCAAAAGTATCCGCCGCGTCTTTCTCATCTAAGTCCGCTCGGCAAGTAGTGTTTTGTCAGTTTATGCGGCAAAAGTAGTATGCCCATGTGTGAACATGTTGTCGTGATGAGATTCCGAAGGAATCTCCACAGCCTCTTTGCGAGCCTGATATATTTCTACGATAGCACCTGCTACGAAAGAAACCGCTACAACTGCTGCAACCGCGATTGCCAATAATAATAATTCTGTCATGATAGATACTTCCTTTCCGCTGATACCAGCTTTATATAATTATTCATCGTTGTCTGTAACTGTTACATATGCCCTGAGAACTTATACTGCCGTTCCGACAGGAAAGTTTTTCTTGGCGCTCATCCCGACATTACCAGAATGTCTGTGAGCGGACACCAGCTTAACCACGCAGCCTGCGATGCCGGCTGTTACGGCTGCCGCTGCAACCATTCCAACTCTGATCAAAAAATAAATTCCCATATTATCCTTCCTTTCTTATGCCATATATCTCAAGTCGGTATCGTACATTTCTGTTTACTTCTATGGTTTAATTATAGCAGACCGCAAGGATTAATTTTGTGGAAATTATACGATTCAGAGTAAAAAAAATTGTGCAGAATAATGATGAGTTGTTTCAGAAGGAATACAAAATCCGGTATTTGTTAAAAATAAAAGAAAGAACGAAAGATGGTTTTGTGAGCTGACAAAATATTTAAAAAGTATTAAATCTGTGAAATTCGGAAAGTTTTAATAGTAAAACGGACAGATTAGTGATATAATAACTGCAAAATGAGTTTTAATGCAGAAAGGACGTGCAGGATATGAATAAAAAGCTGGAAGAGGTTTTAAGCGTGAGCAAACTGAATGAGCTTATTCACAAAAATGAAAAGCATGAAGAAAAGAAGAGCAAG
The DNA here is from genome assembly GCF_014337195.1 of Qiania dongpingensis. NCBI lineage: Bacteria > Bacillati > Bacillota > Clostridia > Lachnospirales > Lachnospiraceae > Qiania > Qiania dongpingensis. The sequence goes on along the minus strand of NZ_CP060634.1, from coordinate 904,731 downwards.
GTGCTCTGGGTTTTGGCCATCATCGGCGCGGTAGCGGCAGTGGCAGGAATCGCTTACGCAGTATATCGTTTCTTCACGCCTGATTATTTGGAAGACTTTGAAGATGACTTCGACGACGACTTCGACGATGATTTTTTTGATGATGACGAAGACGATGAAGCCACGGAAAAAGCAGAAAAGGCAGAGGATGAAGCCGAGGGAGATTCCATCGCCAAAGCGGCGGAAGAGGCTTTTGAGGAAGCATCTGAGGAAGAATGAGTGAAAGACGCGGATAGGTGATGAAAAACGTCAGGGCTGCCAGTTTGGCAGCCCTTTTTCATTTCATAGGAAAGGGCGTCCTATGAAATATAAGTTTTTCGAAATGAAAATATTCCGTAAAAGCCATGCTGCGGTGTATACGGCGAAAACAGAAGAAAGGGACTGGAAGAGTAATGAAAAAAGGTGATATTTTTGAAGGGACGATAGAAAAACTTATTTTCCCGAATAAGGGGATCCTGCATATAAAAGGAGAGCCTGTCATGGTTAAGCATGTGCTGGCGGGACAAAAAATAGAGGCGGCTGCGGGGAGGAAGAAAAAGGGAAAATTGGAAGGAAGGCTGATCCGCGTGCTGGAAGCGTCGCCTCTGGAAACAGTTCCGAATCCCTGCGCGCATTTTGGCGTCTGCGGAGGATGCAGTTATCAGACAATCCCTTATGACGGCCAGCTCGCAATTAAAGAGGCCATGGTGAAAGAATTAATACAGGACAGCTGTCCGGAGGAAATATTTGAAGGGATAAAAGGAAGCCCTCTGCAGGAGGGATACCGGAACAAGATGGAATATTCCTTTGGCGATGAAATCAAGGACGGTCCTCTTGCCCTGGGCATACATAAAAGAGGAAGCTTCCATGATATTGTGACGGTCAGGGACTGCCGGATCGCAGATCAGGATTTTGAAAGGATTCTTTCGGGAACATTGGAGCTTTGTTCTTCCGAAGGACTTCCCTTTTATAAAAAGATGAAGCATCTGGGGTACCTTCGCCATCTTTTAGTGCGTAAAGCCTGGAAGACGGGGGAGATTCTTGTGGCGCTGGTGACGAGCGGCCAACTGGAGAATGCGTTTTGTGCGGAGAACAGAGAGGCGGGAAAAGAAAAAGAGAACGCTTTTTTGGAGCGCTTTTCCCGTATGCTGCAGAATTTGTATTTGGATGGAAAGCTGACAGGCATTCTCCATATGAGAAATGACAGTCAGGCTGACGTGGTGAAAAGTGACAAGACCACAGTGCTGTTTGGTCAGGACCATTTTTATGAGGAACTGCTCGGACTGCGTTTTGAAATCACTCCATTTTCTTTTTTTCAGACCAATTCTGCCGGAGCCGAGGTATTATACCGCACGGCCCAGGAATATGTGGGAGATACAAAGGATAAGCTGGTCTATGATCTTTACAGTGGGACAGGCACCATTGCCCAGGTCCTGGCGCCGGTATCCAAAAAGGTGATCGGAGTAGAGATTGTAGAAGAAGCCGTAGAAGCGGCGAAAAAAAATGCTGTTTTAAACGGTTTGGACAATTGTGAATTTCTTGCAGGAGACGTTCTTAAAACTCTGGATTCTATCGAAGAGAAACCGGATTTGATTGTGCTGGATCCCCCGAGGGAGGGGATTCACCCGAAAGCACTGCCGAAGATCATAGCGTATGGCGTAGACGATATTGTCTACATAAGCTGTAAACCAACTTCGCTGGCGCGGGATCTGAAGGTGTTCACAGCCTCCGGTTATGAAGTGAAAAGGGCCTGCGCGGTGGATATGTTTCCAGGAACCGCAAATGTAGAGACGGTTTGTTTATTGTCCAAACTCAAGATAGACTATCATATTGAGGTGAAAATCCAGCTGGATGACAGCGGCGCAAATGGAAACAGCGATTCGGGATGCATTGGTGCATTTTGGGATGATTAAGTGAGTCAAAAGCGCTCTGGCTGTTTATCGACCAGATGGCAGAACTGTTTGGACGGGATAAATCTACTATTTCCTGACACATCACAAATATTTTTAAGAGGGCGTATTTATCAGAGAGTCAGTCTGTTACCGTCAAAAAAAGTAAAGAATAAGATTCATTTTGTCAATCAAATTGTGAAATACATCGTTCATAACGGAACGATGAAAGATCTGTCAGTGCTGCGTCGTTTACGGACAGAGGCAGCGTGGCTTAGAGTATTAGTGAGAGTGGGAGGGGCGAAGGTGGAGAGGAGAACATTATTTAGACAAAATGTATTAAATGGAGCGGAAGAACCGGCTGTTGCAGTGGAGGCTCTTACGGAAGAATATCCGGCTGCTGCAAATGAAGCGGATAATGGCCTGCAGCTGTCCTGTAATATCGATGACGTGTTTAACCTTGCGATTGTTCATAATGGTGTGCATATTGTCAAAGACATATGTGTAAAGAATGTATCGGAGACTGATTGGGATAATCTGCTGATTCAGATCAGCTCCAGCAATGGACTCACAGAGGATTTCAAACTGGGCATTGAGAAGATAAAACCCGGTGAGGAGCTGCATTTTAAGAACTTGAATGTGCCGATCAATGTAAAATATTTGTCATCTCTCACAGAACGCAGTTCCTGTCGGCTGACGGCAGGCATATATTCTGAAGGGAATCTGTTGATTTCAGAGACAACGAATATTACGGTACTGGCATTTGATCGGGGGCGGGAAGGGTTTATACCAGCTCTGCATTCTATAAATCTTATCAAAACCGGGATGTTTAAAATCTGAGACAAATGTAAAGAATATGGAATGGATGTCCTGGTCAGGCTCAGAATAGCAATCCTGTTCCGAAAATGACGGGACTTTAATATTCTTTATATATGAGGAGCATTCCGGATACATGAGACGGAGCCTCAATGGGCCATCATCTCCAGCCTTAACAGAACTTTGGCATGACAGCTGATGGAAAAGCGGCAGCTTTTTGAAAGGGTGATAGAAATGCGGAAAATCAATGTGACATTTGATAATGTGGATATGATTGAAGAATTTGTCCATGTTGTCCAGGATTATCAGACAGATGTGGACTTGAAAAACGGACATTGTATGGTGGACGCGAAATCAATCGTGGGCGTCATCAGCATGGGACTTCAGAAAAAAATGGATTTGATCATCCATACAGAAACCTGTGAAGAGCTGGTCGAACGATTAGGATTTTGCAGGGTTTCATAAATTTATCAACAAAAAACAGAGAAGACCGGGGACAGACTGCCGCTGTGGCGTCTGGTTTCCGGTTTTTTACATGGTTTAAAAAGGAGGAGGATATTGGAGTCTTTCCGTGGGTGTGCTATAATACTAAAAAATCGGAAAAATGGAAACCGGCAAGAGGCAGGTCATTATGATTCTAGTTCTGTGCCTATTGTCAAAGAAAACTCATACCTGGAGGTTTTCGCGGTTTACAACAGAAAGGATTCAATATGAAGGCTATCTACATATCTCATCTGGTGACGGATATGGAGATGAAGGCTGTTTTGGAAGAGTGGCCTGGAATCGGGATTGAGACAATCGAATTTGGCGTTGGAGACAATTTGGACGCTTTGGACAGAACGGTTAAAAAATATCGGATGAGAATGGGGGGATGGCTTACAGAAAGGCCATTTTCGGTCCATGGGCCATTTCTGGACCTGAACCCGGGCAGCTATGATTCTCTTATCCGAGAAACGACCATGGTCAGATTCCTCCAGGCCTATGAAGGGGCGGCCATGATGAAAGCGGATAGAATCTTGTTTCATACCGGGTTTGTACCAGAAACCTGTTACGAAACAGGCTGGCCGGATAAGGCGGTGGAATTTTGGAAGCGCTTTCTGGATGAGAAAGGCGGAAAAATTCCGGTTCACCTGGAGAATGTATTGGATCTTCATTGGGAAACGGCAGCCTATATATTGGACAAAGTAAACTGCCCTTATTTTACGGCCTGTGTGGATATCGGGCACGCCGCTGCATATTCGGAGCAGAGTCCATTGGAATGGTTATCCGGACTGGGAAGCAGAATAGGTCATCTTCATCTGCATGACAACGATGGAAAAGAGGACCTGCACCAGGCTCTGGGGGAAGGGGAACTCCCAATAAGAAAAGTGCTTAAAATGGCTGAAGCATGCTGTCCGGAAGCGTCTGTGACCATAGAGAATACCGATATAAGGGACATAAGAGAGAGCCTTCGGTTTTTACTTCCCCGGGGCCGGGAAAATTCTGCTGACGCCTTTGCAGCGGCCCCTGAGGCGCCAGAGAACCGAAATGGTGACGGTCCGGAACTTCCGCCGGTGTTAAACGGAAGCCTTAACAGAGTTAATTAAAAATAATTCCAAAAAGTATCTTATATCAGGCATTGAAGTACTGAAAAACGACCGGAACATTTGACTACTTTCAGAATAAAGATTACAATAGTACTACATAAAGATAAGAGGTAGGGATATGGCCGGGTTGAGTACTGTTTTAATCGATTTATTTGTAATATTTTTTGATCTTATGGTATTTACTAAAATGATAGTGTTAAAAAATGAAGGCAGAAAATGGCGGTTTGTTATGTACACAGGCTGCATGATTATAATATCCTGTTATTTTTTAGCTACCTATGTGTATCTGTGGCCATCGGCTGTGGCTTCCGTTGTTTTTATGAGTATTCCCAGCCTAATATTTTTTTTCGTCTTATCAAAATATAAGGACGCCCGCTTTTTCCTTACGTTTTGCTTTGTTGATTCTGTCACTTTGATTTTTGCTTTTTTGGCACGTTATGTTGGAATACTCACAGGTAACACAGGAAGAATTATCTTGCTTTTCGTGTTGTTTGTTGTATTGCTGATGATTTTTATGATCGGGGAGCCGTATTTTGGGCGATATCGGACCCTTTTGGAATATGTGGACGCCGGCTGGAGAGCCATGATGATATGTTCAATACTCATCTATTTCGCTCTGGTCTTTTTTGCGGCATACCCTAAGCCAATGGTGGAACGGATAGAATATGCGCCGACGTATCTCGTGTTTTCAGCTGTCGTTTTGTCGTGTTATTCCGTGTTTATTACTTCAGCGGTGAAGACCAGTAAAATCTATGAACAGAGTAAGCAGCTGCAAAAAGAAAAAAAATGGCATCGAATGGCTTATATAGATGCGCTCACAGGCTGTTTTAACCGCATGGCGTATATGGAAAAGATAAACGAAATAGAGCGGGAACGGATGAAGAATATGCCGATTGGCGTTCTTGTATTTGATCTGGATCGATTCAAAGAAATCAATGATACGATGGGGCACAATGTAGGAGATCATGTTTTAAAAGCTATGGCAGCTCTGTTGAATGAGATTTTTCAGGAAGATAATTACTCTCTCTATCGAATTGGAGGAGATGAATTTGCGGTTCTTGCGGTAAACGCAACAGAGCAGCAGCTATTATGCAGGCTTCAATTATTGAGATGCAAAACAGATGCAGACAAAATAACTCTGCCATGCAGCCTGTCTGCCGGATACTCTTTCGTTGACCCAAAAGAGAATAATGCTGTGGAACAGGCATTTATTCGAGCAGATAGGATGATGTATAGTGATAAACACAGCAGGAAATAGGATTGCTGGTCCAGAATAATATGGTTTAAACATTTAAAGAGTTTGGAATATTCTAATCCTATAATCGTTTTGCTGCGTTTGGCAGGACAGGAAAACCGGGAGGATTAGGAATAAAATGAGAAGAAGAATTTCACTGGAACCAGAGGCGGTGGCGGTAAGCAATGCGAATTCCGTACCGCCCCTTATTTTTCAGCTTCCCCCCTGCGAGGGGCGGGAGGTACTGGAAAAAGCACAGGATGCGCCGGTATGTATGTATCCGGCTTGTATACAGAAAACAATGGTGAATACCGGAGAATGGGGGAAAGTACGGGTCTTTGTGGTCAGGCCGGAACGAGTCTCCTGCCCGGCAAATGTGATATTTTACATTCATGGAGCGGGATGGGTATTCGGAAGCTTCCATACTCATGAGAAGCTGGTCAGGGAACTTGCCGCAAGGACGGGTTCTGTCCTGGTGTTCCCGGAGTATTCCCGGGCGCCGGAAGCGCGTTATCCGGTAGCTATCGAACAGTGTTATCACATACTTTGTATGCTGCCTGCATTGCTCAGACAAATGGGAATAGAGATGAACCCGGCCGCGCTGACAGTGGCGGGGGACAGCGCTGGAGGAAATATGGCTATTGCCATGACACTGATGGCAAAATACCGGGGAGGGCCCTGCATCCATAAACAGCTTTTGTATTATCCGGTGACAAATGCCTGCTTTGATACTTGCACCTATCGGCAATTCGCGGTAGACTACTATCTTTACAGAGCCGGGATGATGTGGTTCTGGAATCAATATACAGTGTCAGAATGTGACAGGAATCAGATTACTGCTTCTCCGCTGCGGGCGGGAAGAGAACAGCTGGAAGGCCTGCCCGCCGCTATGATAATCAATGGGGAGGCAGACGTTCTGAGAGACGAAGGAGAGGCTTACGCGAGAAAGCTTAGGGAAGCGGGGGCAGAAGTGACTGCTGTGCGGTTTCAGGCAATCATCCATGATTTTGTGATGCTGAACGAGCTGGATCAGACGAGAGCCTGCCGCGCCGCTATGGATGTCTCTGTGGAATGGCTGAACAGAGAAAGCTGCCCTGTGCCTTGCTGCTGATCGACTATTTTTGGTAAGCTTTTTTACTCTTGTGATGGCATGTATGACAAACGGTATTTATACGAATCCTAAGTATATACCCAAGTGTATGTATAAAGGGTTCGCCGGCGGACAATGAACAATAGGAGCAGAAAGATGGTGACAGGAACATGGAAGATAAAAAGATGGAAGGGAAGAAATATGAGTTTGACGCTGTCATAAAAAAGGTTCCGGATATGGACGGAGCATATGTGGAATTTCCTTTCGATGTCAGAAAAGAGTTTGGAAAAGGCAGGGTAAAGGTACATGCAGAATTCGACGGAGAGCCGTATGACGGAAGCCTTGTCAGGATGGGAACGCCTGGCCATATTCTGGGAATACGAAAGGATATCCGGTCAAAAATCGGCAGACAGCCGGGGGATATCGTACATGTCGTACTTACAGAACGCCGTTGATTTCTTCGTATTTTTATTGAAAGGAATTCTTGACAATACAATAACAATATGATATGGTAGGGAAAAGACAAGAGATTTTCATCGCTGGCGGAATCAGTGGAAGAACCACGGGGTGATGAAAGTTTAGGAATTAGCCGACCGTCTGGGCAACATTTGTTGATGAAACGAATGTTGCCTTTTTTTATACTCTGCATTTCAGGGGAGAAGCTTTTCTAGAGGCAGAGTTACATAAAATGTTTTCTTTCGTGGGGGAAACCAAGGGGAAACAAGCGGTAAGTAAACAAGCAAGAGAAGGAGGAGGTATTGATGAGCAGATTAAGTATCATCACTCAAAACAAGGCTCAGACCACAGTAGAGGAGCTCTACAAGGATCTGGAGCGGCGTATCAGCGCGAGTCCGCCAGGACTGTGTCCCGTTGATCTGGCGTCATCTTTCCTTAAGATGTGCCATGCCCAGTCATGTGGGAAATGCGTTCCCTGCCGTGTGGGCCTGGGACAGCTGCAGAAGTTGATGGAAGACGTGCTGAACGGGGAAGCGACTCTGGAGACGATTGACCTGATTGAAAAAACAGCAAAGAATATTTTCTATTCCGCAGACTGCGCCATTGGGTATGAGGCTGCGAAAATGGTATTAAAGGGAATCAAGGGATTCCGGGATGATTTTGAAGAGCATATTCTGAGAGGCCGCTGCAAGTTTGAGCTGAACCAGCCTGTGCCTTGTGTATCACAATGTCCCGCGGGAGTGGACATTCCCGGTTATATTGCCCTGGTGGCAGAGGGCCGCTACGGCGACGCGATCCGCCTGATCCGAAAAGACAATCCGATGCCTTCCGTATGCGGGCTTATCTGCGAGCATCCCTGTGAAGTGCGCTGCCGCAGGACGATGATCGATGATCCTGTGAATATCCGCGGACTGAAGAGATTTGCCGTAGATCATGCGGGCGACGTGCCGCTTCCCGTACCCGCGGTGCCTACGGGGAAAAAAGTGGCTGTTATCGGCGGAGGCCCCGGCGGTATCAGCGCGGCTTATTATCTGACCTTAATGGGCCATGATGTGACGATTCTGGAACAGAGGAAGAAGTTGGGCGGCATGCTCCGCTACGGGATTCCCAATTACCGGCTGCCCAGAGAGGTTCTTGACAGAGAGATTGAGCATTTGCTCAGCATCGGAGTTAAAGTAGAGACCGGGGTGTCTGTGGGCGAGAACCCCAGCATAACGGATCTGAAAAACGAATATGACGCGATTTATATCGCGATCGGCGCTCACATTGACAGAAAGATCGGCATTGAAGGCGAAGATGCCAACGGCGTGGTTTCTGCCGTGGAACTGCTCCGCGGGATTGGCGACGGCGAAATGCCTGATTTCAGCGGCAAGGATATCGTAGTCATCGGCGGCGGAAACGTAGCCATGGACGTGGCGCGGTCAGCAATCCGTCTGGGTGCGAAGCGTCTGCGTATTGCATATAGGCGCAGAGCCGTGGATATGACGGCCATGCCGGAAGAAGTCGCGGGAGCGGTGGAGGAAGGATGCGAGCTTCTCGATCTTCATGCCCCTCTGCGTGTGGAAAAGGATGCGGACGGAAATGTGGCGGCCCTTTGGGTGAAGCCTCAGATCATCGGACCGGTAAAAAATGGAAGACCTGTGCCTGTGAATTCTTCTGAAGAGGATGTCCGTCTCTCCTGTGATATGGTAATCGTGGCCATCGGACAGGGCATTGAGTCCAAGGCTTTTGAGAAACAAGGCATTCCTGTGAAACGCGGAGTCATCGAAGCGCTTAACTGGAGTGGTGTGAATGCAAAGGATATCACCGGCGTGTTTGCCGGCGGCGACTGCGTGACAGGACCTGCCACCGTAATCCGCGCAATTGCGGCCGGAAAGGTTGCCGCCGCGAATATTGATGAGTATCTTGGCTTCAAGCATACGATTTCCGTGGATGTGCAGATTCCCAAGGTCCGCCTGGATGACAGGAAGAGCTGTGCCCGCGCGAACATGAAGGAGCGCCAGCCTTCCGACAGAGCGAAGGATTTCGATCTGATCGAATGCGGCATGACCTGCGAAGAAGCGAGCCAGGAAGCGAGACGGTGCCTGCGGTGTGACCACTTTGGCTTCGGTATCCTGAAAGGAGGCAGAGTAGAAAAATGGTAAATCTCACAATTAATGGTAAACAGATCAGGGTGAAGGAAGGAACCACGATTCTGGACGCTGCCGCTTCCGCAGGGATTTTTATTCCGACTCTTTGTTATCTGAAGGATATCAATGAAATCGGCGCCTGCCGTGTCTGTGTTGTAGAAGTGGAAGGCTGCGCCAAACTGGTGACGGCCTGCAACAATAAAGTATGGGAGGGTATGGATATCCGTACCAACAGCCCCAAGGTAAGAGAGAGCAGAAGAAATAATGTTGAATTGATTCTGTCTCAGCATGACTGTCAGTGCGCTACCTGTGTGAGAAGCGGGAACTGCAGTCTTCAGACGATAGCCAACGACCTGGGCATTCTGGAACTTCCTTTTGAGAAAAAGCTTCCAAAGTCCAACTGGCCGATGGATTTCCCTTTGATTCGGGATGCCAAAAAGTGTATCAAGTGTATGCGCTGTGTTCAGGTCTGTGACAAGATCCAGGGACTGAATATCTGGGATGTGGCGGGAACTGGTTCGAGGACTACCGTTGACGTATCCAGAAACAGAAAGATCCAGGAATCTGACTGTGCGCTCTGCGGCCAGTGTATCACACACTGTCCTGTTGGAGCCCTGAGGGAGCGCGACGATGTCCAAAAGGTTTTGGACGCGCTGGCAGATCCGGAGAAGATCACAGTGGTGCAGGTGGCTCCCGCCGTACGTGCGGCATGGGGTGAGGCATTCGGCCTTCCCAGGAAGTTTGCCACCGTGAAGCGTCTGGTATCAGCCCTTCGTCAGATTGGCTTTAATTACATATTTGACACCAATTTCAGCGCAGACCTGACCATCATGGAAGAGGGAAGCGAGTTCCTGGAAAAGGTGAAGAACAAGGAGAATGAAACGTTCCCGATGTTCACATCATGCTGTCCCGGGTGGGTACGTTTTATGAAGTCCCAGTATCCCGGCATGGTGGACCAGTTGTCCAGCGCGAAATCGCCTCAGCAGATGTTTGGGGCTGTTGCAAAGTCCTACTACGCGAAGCTGCTGGATGTGGATCCTTCCAGAATCTACAGTATTTCAATCATGCCGTGTGTAGCGAAAAAGCATGAATGTGCGATACCGGTCATGAATGACGCGGGCGCAGGCCCGGATGTGGACGTGGTCCTGACTACCAGAGAAGTAGACCGCCTGATCCGCGCGGAGCACATCATTCCCGCTGATCTGGAAGAAGAAGAGTTCGATACGCCTTTGGGTACCGGTTCAGGCGCCGGCGTCATATTCGGAGCTACCGGGGGCGTTATGGAAGCGGCGCTTCGAAGCGCGTATTATCTGGTGACTGGAAGAAATCCTGATCCGGATTCCTTCAGCAAGGTGCGCGGTATGGACGGCTGGAAAGAGGCTGAGTTCAACCTGGCGGGCCAAAATCTGAAGGTGGCCGTTGCCAGCGGACTTTCCAATACCAGAAAACTGATGGAGGCCATCCGTAAGGGTGAAGTCCAATACCACTTTGTGGAGATCATGGCATGTCCCGGCGGCTGCGCAGGCGGAGGCGGACAGCCGATCAAAGACGGAGAAGAGCAGGCGGAAGCCAGGTGTGAAGTTCTCTATGGACTGGATAAGGTGAACAACCTGAGGTTCTCCCATGAGAATCCTTCTGTCCAAAAATGTTACCAGGATTATCTGGAGGCGCCGCTGTCTCATTTATCTCACAAGCTTCTGCATACGGACCATCATGCTTGGCTGATGCCGGAAGAAGAGACGGAAGAGTGATAAAAAGCCGTCTGAACAACTAACATTGCTACCCATTATTATACCTTCTATATAGGAACAGGGCGTCCGTGTAATGCGGCGCCCTGTTCAAATTTTGCTTGACAATTTAAAAACAAATGGATAAAATAATAAAGAATCGAGTGGCTGTAATGCGTAAATCCGGATGTCGGATTTGCGCATTTTTTTTGTGTAATGAAGACTCCTTTGGACTTCCCATTGTACAAAAAGTACGCACAATTCATGGATTCGGGTTATGGCAGCTTGCCCCAAAAGACTCCAGAGACGACTGAATATGAGGAGGAAACCGAGACAATGGAAAAAGAAGTTACTATGAACCGGATGGGAACAGCGCCCATCAAAAAGCTGATGCTGACCATGGGGATTCCCATGATCTTATCCATGGCACTGCAGGCTTTGTACAATATTGTGGATAGCTTTTTTGTGAGCAGCATAAAGGATACGCCTACTGTGGCACATTTGGGAGATTATGCAGTGAATGCCCTTACCCTGGCATTCCCGGTCCAGATGCTGATGGTCGCGATTGGCATTGGTACCGGAGTCGGAGTAAATGCACTGCTGTCAAAGAGCCTTGGCCAGGGCGACAGGGAGAAAGGAAGCTGGATTTCGGGCAATGCCGTCTTTTTAGGACTCTGCACCTATATTGTATTTTTACTGTTCGGTATCTTCGGCGTGAATGCCTATATGATTTCCCAAACAAAGAATCCTGTTGTCCTTCAAATGGGAAAGGCATATCTGGGAATCTGCTCTATACTTTCCTTTGGAAGCATTTTGTTTATGATCTACGAGAAGCTTTTGCAGGCTACAGGCCGGACCATGCTGTCGACCGTCGCCCAGGTAGCCGGGGCTGTGACCAACATTATTTTGGATCCAATATTGATCTTTGGATATCTGGGATTTCCGGAAATGGGAATTGAAGGAGCAGCATATGCGACTGTTATCGGACAGGTGATTTCCCTTGTTCTGGGAATCCTGTTTCACATGATATGCAACAGAAGGGATATCAATACAGACTTTCAATATCTGCGTCCGAGGAAAAAGATCATTACGGAAGTCTATACTATTGGGATACCAGCCATTATCATGCAGGCTATGATGTCATTCATGACCTATGGCGTGAATATCATATTTGGAGCAGTTTCCACAGCGGCGGTAACGGCATACGGGATTTATTATAAAATTCAGCAGTTTGTCTTTTTTGCGGCTTTCGGTATGAATAACGCTATGATTCCTATTATTGGGTTCAATTATGGGAAACGGGACGAAAAGAGGATACATGAAGGAATCCGCTACGGAATGGTTTATACATTGATTATCATGCTGGTGGGAGCCATATTGCTGCAGTTATTTGCAGGACAGCTAATCGGTATTTTTTCCCTGTCTGATGAAACGCGGGCGCTTTGTATCCGGGCAGCGCGCATCATTACATTGGGCTATTTGTTTGCCGGCGCCAATATCGCTTATCAGGGTGTTTTTCAGGCGCTGGGGAATGGGGTCCGTTCCTTATTGGTGTCCATGGTACGGTTGATCATAGTGGCACTTCCGCTTGCATGGATTTTTACCCGTCTTCCCAACGCGGAGACGCTGATCTGGACCGCTTTTCCCATAGCGGAAGGTGCGGCATTGATTCTTGCGGCAGTGCTGATGAGACGGGTCGCAAAAAAGAGGTTTGCTTAAACTGCCGGCATTTTTATTTCGGTTCGGAACAAAAAATGGTATAATAAATCAAGAAAAAGGAGGAGTTAATATGGCGAAAAAGATTATTACCATAAGCAGAGAATTTGGCAGCGGCGGGAGGACGATCGGAAGGCAGACGGCGGAGCGGCTTGGGATTTCCTTTTACGACAAAGAGCTGATTGAAAAGGTGGCGAAGGAATCCGGGCTTTCGGAGCAGTTTGTAGCAGAGCAGGGCGAGGATTCACCGACGAAAAACCGCTTTGCTTATTCCTTTTTAGGCAGAGAGAGCAACGGCATGTCGGTAAACGATTATCTCTGGTCAGTTCAGAGAAAGATCATCCTGGAGCTTGCAGAGAAAGAATCGTGCGTGATAGTGGGACGCTGTGCGGACTATATTCTGAGGGACCGGGAGGACTGCCTGCACGCCTTTATTTGTGCGGATGTGAAGAAGAAAGCAGAGCGGATCGTAAAGCTGTATGGGGAGACAGAAAAAAAGCCTGAGAAAAGGCTTGCAGAAAAGGACAAAAAACGGCGCCTGAACTATGAATATTATACGGAGCGAAAATGGGGAATGGCACAGAATTATCATATCTCCCTGGACAGCGGAGTTATCGGCCTTGAAAAGTGTGTGGATATTTTGGCGGATCTGGCCGGAATGGAGTAATGTGTTTGACCGAATTCAGGTTCACGGACCGAATATGAGCGAAACAGAATATGAATATTGACAGACAGCGGCAGCCGGAAAAGATCTGCCGCTGTCTGTTTTAGTACCTCCTTTTAAGATGGCGGATGGGTGTTGTTGTATTTAGAGTCTGATTCCAGTATAATGTAGAATAATGATATCTTTTGGCTGTTAAAAGGGAAAAGAGGGAATCGGGATGGGAATCTGCAGACTTTGCCCGAGAGAATGCAGCGTGGACCGTAAATCCGGACAGACAGGTTACTGTGGTGTCACAGGCAGCGGGATTTATGCGGCGCGGGCTTCTCTTCATATTTGGGAGGAACCTTGTATTTCTGGTACAAATGGATCGGGCACCGTGTTTTTCAGCGGCTGTAACCTTCGGTGTGTTTACTGCCAGAATTACCAGATTGCCCGCGCTGAAACGGGAAAACAGATTACAGTGGAAAGGCTGGCGGAGATATTCCTGGAGCTTCAGGAGAAAGGCGCGGCCAATATAAACCTGGTGACGCCGACTCATTATACCCCGGAGATCATAGCCGCGATAGAGAAGGCCAGAACAGGCGGATTATCCCTGCCTGTCATATATAACTGCGGCGGCTATGAAAAGACGGTTACGTTAAAAACACTGGAGGGCATTGTGGATGTCTACCTGACGGATTTTAAATATATGGAGAAAGAGACGGCGCGGCGGTATTCCGGAGCGGAGGATTATCCGGAAACGGCGCAGGCCGCATTGAAAGAGATGGTGCGCCAGCAGGGCCGGGCTGTTTTTGGCCCGGACGGAAATATGAAAAGAGGCGTGATTGTCCGCCATCTGCTTCTTCCAGGACATTTGAAAAATGCAAAAGCAGTGGTGGGCTATGTATATGAGACATACGGAGATCAGGTCTATCTGAGCCTGATGAATCAATATACGCCGCTGCTGCAGGTGAATGAATGGCCTGAATTAAACCGGCGTGTCACGAAACGGGAATATGACAGACTGGTGGACTATGCCGTTTCCATCGGAGTAGAGAATGGGTTCATTCAGGAAGGCGAGGCAGCCGGGGAGAGCTTTATCCCTGCATTTGATCATGAGGGGATATAGAGGGGATATAAAGGAAAACAGGCTTGAACAGCGAGGATAAAATACAGCCGGACGGCGGGAGGAAAATATGAGCAATGCAATCGTAACGCTGAAAAAGGGAGCAGGACGGACTTTGAAATCAGGCGGTCCTTGGATTTACGACAATGAGGTGGCAAGTATTCTGGGAAATTTTGAGGATGGAGACATTGTACTGATACATGACTTCGACGGGTATCCGCTGGGAAAAGGGTTCATAAACCGGAATTCCAAGCTGACGGTCCGTATGATGACTCGGAACAAGGATGCCGAGATAGATGAGGAATTTATCCGGATGCGTGTTAAGAACGCTTGGGAATACCGAAAACAGGTAGTGGATACGGACAGCTGCCGGGTGATTTTCGGAGAAGCCGATTTTCTGCCCGGTATTGTGATAGATAAGTTTTCCGACGTGCTGGTGGTACAGTCGCTGGCGCTGGGAATCGACCGGTTTAAGGTACTGATCGTTGACACGCTGAAACAGCTTATGAAGGAAGATGGAATCGTCATCCGCGGCGTCTATGAACGGAGTGACGCGAAGGTCAGAAAGCAGGAAGGGATGGAATGTGTCAAGGGATTTCTTGGGGAACCTTTTGATACAAAGGTGGAGATTACAGAAAATGGTGTCCGTTATTTGGTGGATGTAAAAGAGGGGCAGAAGACAGGCTTTTTTCTGGATCAGAAGTATAACCGCAAGGCAATTTGGAAGCTGTGCCCCGGCGCGAGGGTATTGGACTGTTTTACGCATACAGGTTCCTTTGCTTTAAACGCGGGATTGGCAGGGGCGGAGAGCGTGCTCGGCGTGGATGCGTCTGAATTGGGAGTGGCCCAGGCGAGGGAAAATGCGGCGTTGAATCATTTGGAAGAGAAAGTGGAGTTTCGCTGCGCCGATGTTTTTGAGCTGCTCCCTGAACTGGAGAAACGGGGAGAGAAGTTCGATGTGGTGATCTTAGATCCGCCGGCGTTTACAAAGTCCAGGAATTCCATAAAGAACGCGGTAAAAGGCTACCGGGAGATCAATCTGCGGGCCATGAAACTGATCAAAGACGGAGGGTATCTGGCTACCTGCTCCTGTTCTCATTTTATGGATTATGAATTATTCACCCGGACGATCGGACAAGCCGCCCAAAATGTACACAAACGGCTGCGGCAGGTGGAATTTCGCACTCAGGCTCCGGACCATCCGATACTTTGGGCGGCGGATGATTCATATTATCTGAAATTTTATATCTTTCAGGTATGTGATGAAAAATAGCAGACCCGGTACGCACAGAATAATCAGCTGGCAGGAACAGCATAAGTATGAGAACACCGGAGAGGAAAAACGGCCGGAGAGGGAAGGAAGAGACAGGGAATGAGTCAGTTAAAGGGCGAAAAGTGGAATAAACAGTTAAAAGCTTCGGATGCGAAAGGGAAGGAAACACCGGGAAATAAGATTCATGGTAAAAAGACGGGATTAGGAGAAACGTTTTCAGAGCGAAAAGGGAAACCGAATACTGGTAAGATTAAGTCTGTTTTTTCAAAAGACAGCCATGCGGCTGCAGCCGGCGGTGGCTGCAGGGAGGATAAGGGACCGTTCTGCCCGGCCTCAAAGAAATGCGGCGGCTGTGAATATCAGGGGATTTCTTATGAGGAGCAGCTGCATAGAAAGCAGAAAATGGTGGAATCTCTGTTAAAGGGAATCTGCCGGGTTCATCCCATAATCGGAATGAAAGATCCCTTCCATTACCGAAACAAAGTACATGCGGTTTTTGACCGGAAAAAAGACGGGACGGTCATTTCTGGTGTCTATGAAAAAAACAGCCACAGAGTCGTTCCCATAGATGGCTGCCTCATTGAGGACGAGCAGGCGGACGCAATCATCCGGGATATCCGTGGGCTGTTAAAATCCTTTAAGATTCGAATATATGATGAAGACACCGGCTATGGCCTTCTTCGCCATGTTCTGATCAGGCGGGGCTTTACCAGCGGAGAGGTGCTGGTGGTCCTGGTGCTGTCATCTCCGATTTTGCCATCTAAAAATAACTTTGTGAAAGCCCTTCGGGAACTCCATCCGGAAATCACGACTGTTGTGCTGAACGTCAATGATAAGAAGACCAGCATGGTACTGGGAGAACGGGAGATCACTCTTTACGGAAAAGGATATATTGAAGATACTCTTTGCGGAAAAGTATTCCGGATTTCCCCCAGATCCTTTTATCAGGTAAACCCCGTCCAGACAGAGGTTCTCTACGGCAAGGCAATTGAATTGGCCGGCCTGACAGGAAAAGAACGTGTTATCGATGCGTACTGCGGAATCGGGACAATCGGGCTGACGGCCAGCAGTCTGGCCAGCGAGGTCATAGGGGTAGAGCTCAGCAAAGAAGCGGTCCGGGATGCCATTGCGAATGCCAAACGTAACGATGTGAAAAATATCCGTTTTTACCAGAATGACGCAGGAGAATTCATGACCGGGATGGCAGAACAGGGGGAACATGCCGATGTGGTGTTTATGGACCCTCCCAGGGCAGGAAGCGACGAGGCATTTTTATCCTCCGTTTTGCGGCTGGCTCCGAAAAAGATCGTCTATATCTCATGTAATCCGGAGACGCTGGCGCGGGACCTTAAATATCTGGCGCGGGGAGGATACCGGGCAGAAGGAGCATGGCCGGTGGATATGTTTCCGTGGACAGGACATGTGGAGGTTTGTGTTGAATTACAACGGAAACAGTAAATGGTAGGCTTATTTTAAAGGCGATTTGTTGAATATAGGAGAGGAGCATAAGGAAAAATGCAATTAAATATTTTGTCACAAGATTATTATGATGATATACCGTCACAGAAGTTGGTTAGCTATCTTCAAAAAATATTCTTTAAGGATAATGAAGTGAAAGTATTTTATCGTTTTCCCCTGATTAAGGAATTAGACCAAGAAATTAGATTTCCACATATATTACTTATAAGCCCGCACCACGGAGTTGTGGCTTTTAAGTGTTCAAGTATTGAAAGGGATAGAGCTGGCAGTGAACTTGATGATTTGGTTGATGAAATATCATGGATAGAAGATTATATATTTTCTAAATTAATTAAATCGAACAGTAGGAAAATAAAAAAGGGTAAAAGGGATTTGACAATTAACTTATCGAGTGCATTATTTATACCTTTTTATCGTGATGTTGTTAATGAGGATGGGTCTTTGCCGTTAATTCAAAATGAATTAGAAGTTCGTCGGTATCTTGAAGATCTGAACTCTGAAAAAATTGAAGAAGATATTATAAGACAAGTTTTTTCTATTATAGAAGGTTCAACAGCAATTATAAGACCTAAAGAGAGAATCATAGAAAAAGAAGATTTTACATCGAAAGCTTTTATACTTAAAAAGATGGAACAGGAAATAGCAGTGTTCGATGAAGAACAGAAATATGCAGCATTATCTCAATTACGAGGCCCACAGAGAATTAGAGGCTTGGCTGGTACAGGCAAAACTATAATTTTAGCAATGAAGGCAGCATTGATTCACTTAGACAATCCTAATGCAAAAATATTATACACATTTATGACAAAAAGTCTATATGACTATATAGAAACTTTAGTTACTAGATTTTACAAGACACTAGGGGATGGACAAATACCTGATTTGGAAAATTCAATTCATATTAGACATGCTTGGGGAGGAAATAATGTTAAGGGAGTATACTATGATTGTTGTGTCAGAGAGGGAATAATACCGATAACTTTTCGTGAGGCCAATATAAAGTCAGAGTTTCCATTTGATTATATATGTGAGGATATCTTAATAAAGAAAAAAGGAATCTTGAATCAGTATTATGATTATGTGCTAATAGATGAAGCCCAGGATTTTAAACCCTCATTTTATCAATTGTGCCGTTCTATTGTTAAAAACGATAGTATTGTTTGGGGATATGATGATTTACAAAACATTTTTGATGTAAAAATTCAAGATACAATGCGTACATTTGCAAATAAGTTTGGAAATAACGGTATAAATTTACCGGAATTACAAAAGAAATATCCTGAAATGGAAAATGATATAGTATTATCAAAATCATATAGAAACCCTCGTGAAATTCTCGTTCTGGCTCATGCAATAGGTTTTGGTATTTATAATGGTATTTTAATTCAGAGTTTAGAAAATAATGCTCATTGGAATGATTTAGGATATCATGTTGTTGAAGGTAATTGTGTTAGCGGAGATAACATGATTATTGAACGTCCTGTTGAAAATAGTCCATTATCAATCTCGAAAGATCAAACTTCTGATGAACTTATTGTTGTTAATTCAGCTGAGAATGTAGAAGAAGAAATGGATTGGGTTGTAGATCAGATTGAAAAAGCAATTAAGATTGACAAACTTAGAGCAGATGATATTATGGTCATTTCCATAGATGATAGATGGGCAAAAAAATATTTTGCCCAAATAGCTAGTGATTTATATAATAAGGATATAAGAACATATAATCTTTCGGCGATATCATATCAAAAAGGTTTTTACGAAGATGATTGTGTAACTTTGTCCACTTTATATAAGGCTAAAGGTAATGAGGCAGCAATGGTTTTTGTGATTGGTTGTGATATCTGTGAAGAACATCGTGACAGTATTATAATGAGGAATAAATTATTTACAGCATTTACCCGAACAAAAGCATGGTTACGAGTTTCAGGGTGCAATATTATTGGAGACTGGCTGGTCAAAGAAATTGAATCCGTTAAAGCTAATAATTTTATGTTTAAATTTACTTATAAAGAAGCAAGTGTGATTAAACGTGATTTAGATGATGTAAATATTAGGAAAACAAAAGAGCGAGAGAAATTTCAGAAATATATTAAGAGCGTTAAAAAGAAAGGTATTTCTAGAGAAGAAATAGAACAAATAATCAGAGCAGAATTTGGAGAAACAAAGAATTGAATTTAGCAAAGTATAAAATATCTTTATTAAAATCCATTGATATATTGAGAAAATTTGATTTATTTAAAGAAAGAAACACCAGTGTTGAAAATATCTATGATAGTAGAAAATTTTCAAGTGATTTTTTTTCAGTCTCAAATAGTAATAAATATTTAGAGATTTATAATATGGCGATAAAGAATAATGACTATGATATTTTATTGATTGATGACTCAATTTTACAATTTAGTTTGGAAATAAGAGATGAAACAATTGTTCAATATCGCTTTGCATATTACCAAAATCCTAGGACATATCCTACATATAATGAATTTTTGCAAAATGAGTTTAATGTATCTGAAAAAGAATGTGGTAGTACATTTCTTGAAGAGTATGAGCAGATTGTTTGTGAAGCTTCTTTAAACGACTGTGCTCTTCCAATAAGATATGACTATGATGAAAAATTATATGATCCTAATTTTCATTATGTATCACATATACATATTGGTCATAATAATGAATTGCGGATTGGAGCAGATAGAATATTATCACCAGATGCATTCGTAATATTTGTTATAAGAAACATATACTTTTCGATATGGAAAAATAAATGTCAAAATGATGGAACACTCTTAGAAATGTGTTTTAAAATAAAAAACACTTGTTCCGAAATCAACGAGGATTTCATAAAAGAAAAAGAGTTAAACACTATATTATTGCGCTGATTGTTTTATACACGTGATGAAAATATATATAAACAGAAAAAATGACTTCAGCCAAAGGGAAACCGTATCCTTTTGACATCATTATCAAACATTCCATATATGTAGAGATGGTTTGTTTGCTGGTAAGACAGAAACAATGATTAGGAATGCTCCTACTAAAGAGGAATCGGAATGGAAACAAAAAAATATGAGATTTATAATTACTGGAAAGATAAAGCGATAACAAAAAATTTTGAAGTTAAGCTATGGGAGGCTTGTACGACGGATGATGAAGCGGTGAAGATAACCGATTTTCCTGATGAAATATTTTGTTGGGCGTGTGAAGCTCTTCCATATGTTACTGCTGATTCTGATAATATTAAAACACTGTGGAATCATGACCATTTTTTAGACAGAGCGCATATTTTTGCTAAATCTAAGGGGGGAGAAGATACGCCGTCCAATTTGTTTTTACTTTGCCCTAATTGTCATGTGGAGGCACCAGATACGACAAACCTGCAAAACTTTTATGCTTGGGTCTATTATAAGAGAAGGTTTGATAATTGGGTTCTGACCTGTAAAAAAGAATTTGAGAAAGCGGCTAATATCAAAAGAGCTGACGTAGAAGAACTGTATAAACGTTGGGAACGGTTAAGCCTGAATTTAGATACAGTTGAAGCCTTGCGGGGTCAAATGGCAGAAAAATGTGCGCTGCATGGTTCAGCGATATCAATGAGCTCCAAAATGATGAGTTTTATAGACATTCTGTTAGAATTAACAGAAGAGTGATGCATGATAATAGTCTAACAGGTTGATTTTTTATGTACTAAGTGTTTTTGCCGTCAGGTTGTCAAAATTAACAGAAGGGGAAAGACGGTGACGTTTAAAAGAGTATCTTGGATAAATATTAAAAGAGTAATTTATCAATACCTGGAGGTGACTTATGTGAAGAATCATGATACTTCGAATTTGGAAAGATTTGTAAAGGCGCAGGAATTGGATTATGATACCGCGCTATCCGAGATTAAAAGCGGCCATAAGCGAAGTCACTGGATGTGGTATGTCTTTCCTCAGATCCAGGGACTGGGGAATAGCGAAATGTCCAGGTATTATGCGATAAAGGATAAGGAAGAGGCGCGGGCATACATGGAACATCCGCTGCTTAGAGCAAGGCTTTTGGAAATTTCAGCGGCTTTGCTGCAGCTTAAGACCAATGATATCAGCAGCGTTATGGTCTATCCCGATGACAGGAAACTGAGATCATCTATGACATTATTTTCTCTGGTCAGCAATGAACCGGTATTTCAGAACGTGCTGGATAAATTTTTCAGTGGAGAAAGGGACAAGTTTACATTGGAGGCATTTGATTCCTTTACGGACGGTGATTGATATGAACAGACAAGAGGTATTTGAATATGTAAAGCAGCAGTATGGAACGGAGCCTGATTATCCATGGAAGGACTGGAATGCCGTGCTGCGGCATAAAGACAACAGCAAGTGGTATGGTGTGGTGCTGAAGGTCGGCAGAGACAAACTGGGCCTGTCCGGAGAAGAGACGATCGATGTTCTAAATGTGAAATGTGATCCGGTTCTAATCGGTTCCCTGCGTACGCAGCCGGGCTTTCATCCGGCGTATCATATGAATAAAGAGAAATGGATAAGCGTCCGGCTGGATGGCAGCGCGCCGGGAGACGAGATCAAAAGCCTGATCGCAATGAGCTATGAACTGACCGGGATAAAGAAAAAAGAAACGAGGAAACAAGATAATGGCCAGTGACGAGCGGCTCTTTTAAGATAAAATGAAGTCAATGCTTCCGGTATATGCAGAACTTAAAAAGAGGCTCATGGAGTTGCATCCGGATGTTTTTATTAAAGTAAGTAAGACCCAAATTTCATTCAAAAATAAATATATTTTTGCAATGGTTTCTTTCCAGAGAGTGCCCAAATATTCGAAGGAATATCTGCTGGTATCTTTTGGACTCAGCTGCGAAAACAGCCTCCCCGAATCGCGGCAGCAACGGAAGCCTGCCGCAGCCGGTGGACGCATCACGTAGTGATACGGGAACCAGAAAAAATTGACGAGGGATTGATGGGCTGGATTGATGAAGCCTGCCAATTTTCAAATAGCAAATGAAATCTTCGAGGGCCATAAAATTATTTATTTTCCGTAAGAATTGAACGCATCAATGATAGCCTGATCCGCTTCTTCCTCGTTTGAAAAAATCAGTGCGAATTTTCCATTGATTGCAGCGGGAGATAAGGCTATTCCAAAATCCTCTAAGGTAATCGTATTAGTTTCGACCATCTTTTTATAATCTTCTGAGTTTTCGTCAAATTCGTAGATTTCAGCACCGGCATCGGTATATTTAAAACCGGATACTGCCCCTATCATCTCTGCCGCTGTTTCTGTACGGGTACCGCTCAGCACGCCTGCGTCAAGCAGATACTGTTCCAGACCAGACAGAGAAACGTTGCTTTCTGAAACAGGAACGGATACCGTGGTAGATTCTTCAGACGTGGATACAGCTTCGGTAGTTGATTTTTGCTCAGCAGTTGTCTGTGTTTCAGGAGTTTTATTGACTTCCGTTGTTGATTCTGGTTTCTTGTTGTCTCCACCGCATGCAGTAAGAGCGGCGGTTAAAATAAATACAGCTGCGATGGATAAAAATCTCCTTTTCAATTTTAGTGATTCTCCTTTTTCCATATAAAATGATTCGATGAGTGATGTTAACCGGTCCCTGTGTTGTGAGAGGCCGGTTTTAAGTTATTAATTAATAACCGACAGCAGTGGCACCATATTCAGCCTGTTCAGAGGTGAAGCCTTCAAAGACCAATTGATCGATTAAACCCTGACGGGAGAACGAAGAATAATCCAAATAGTCCTGAGCTTTTTTAGCAGCCTGTTCATTCCAGTCTGCTCCGCAGCTGTCCACAGCTGAGTTTGCCTCTTCTGTAGAAAATCCTTCAAATTCCAGCTGATCGATTAATCCGGTGTAGGAAAAAGCGCTGAAGGATAAATAATCTTTTGCTTTCTTCGCGGCCTGCTGGCTCCAGTCTGCTCCACAGTTGTCCGCGGCATAAGTTGCATTTTCCGTGGAAAATCCCTCGAATTCCAGCTGATGTATCAAGCCGGTATAAGAAAAGGCACTGAAAGATAAATAGTCTTTTGCCTTTTTCAATGCGTTTTTTTGCTCCAACGATATTTCGGCGGTTGTTTCAACGGGGGGCGTCTCGGATTCGGCTGCCGTTGTTTCTGTAATCTCAATAACGGCGGAAGCCATTATTTCTTTGCAGTCTTCCAGATAACTGTATTGCGTATTATCTGAGCAGACATACATGATAGTGAACATATTTTGTGCCATATGAGATACGAATACAGAAACCATTCCGTTCCAGTCAGATCCAGAAGATTCGGCTGTGAAAGGTATTAATAAAGCTTTTTCGCCGGCAATCACTATGGTTTCTGTTTTCTCGGCTTTGAAACTGTCGAAGCCGCCGGAAAATCCATTTATGAAATCATCTTCATAATCGCTCAGCTCTTCGAAAGTGCTGACAGGAGAACTTTGACAGCGGAATTGGAGCATGGCTGAGGCATCGCCGGTCTCGGGGTAAAAGGTTGCCGTATCCAGAGTGGATTCACCGACCATCCAATTCGAAGGAATTGAAAAAGTATACCCTCGGAAATTGATTCCGGTATTTGTACTGGGGTTAAAATCCTTTTTTTCTTGCTTTGCAGGTGATGTTTCCTGCGCCTGGGTAGTAGTGGTCTCCGTTTCTGGTGCAGAACTGGTCTCTTTGACAGCGCTTTCTTTTTTCTGCCCGCAGGCTGATATGGAGAATATCAGGCTTGAAGTGAGCAGAATCGCTAAAAGTTTCTTTTTCATACTTGTTGCCTCCCTTTATTTTATGTAAACCAAGTTGGTTTATCATTCCTTGAATGTTGATCTGTATGAGAATCCCCTTTGCTTTCAATTTCACAGATGTTTCAGCAGTAATTATTTTATGAAATCTCTGAATGATATTTTATACATTAGTCGACTTTAATCGACATATTTATTATACACTATTTCTTAATTAAATGTAATCGACATCTCCAATAAATAAACAAGGTCCGCAGGGTCGAACTTATGATATATTTTAGTGATAAATGCCAGGTTTACCCAATAATAAGGACAATATGAAATACAAGAGTTATAAACAGCGGTATTATGATAAAAATTAATTTACTAACATGCCATATTGTTGTCATCTATACTTTGATAAGATAATAATGCAGCTGCCGTCCATGATTTTGTGTGAGGTTGTGAAAGATGAAGATGCCGAGGGAAATAGACGATGCCTTGTTTGCCCCTTGCGGGATGAACTGCCTGGTCTGCTATAAATACTGTAATCATAAGAAACCTTGCGGAGGCTGTTCCGGAAAAGCCGGCGGGAAACCGGAGCACTGCCTGAAATATCCCTGCAGGCGGAACGATATACCTGCCCAAGATGTGGAGGCGTCATTTCCATACACGATGGTGAATGCAGTGAATGTCGGTTTAAGGCGCCTGAAAGCGGATTAGGCCGATGGTCAAAGAACACACAGATGAAAAGAAGAAATACGGTTATGAGAAAAGGAGAAGATTACATGACAGAGAATAAGGAAATCGCTCCATGTGGAGTAGTTTGTAAGGAATGTGACGAGTTTGAGCGTTCGTGCGGCGGATGTAATTCTTTAGAAGGAAAGGCGGCATGGGTTCCTGTTATCGGGAAGGAAGTCTGTCCATTATATGACTGTTCGGTTAACGGACACAAATACAAATCCTGCGGAGAATGCAGCGAACTGCCGTGCCAGATGTTCAGGGAATTGAGAGATCCGGCCATGACGGATGAAGAATTTGAAAAGAGCATTCAGGACAGACTGAAGGTCTTGAGAGAGTGCTGACACCCTGATTTAAGCAGAGAAAACAGACAAAGAACAGAGCATGGGCGTACGGAAAGATTTGCCCGTGCTTTTTTCTGTTATTTTTTCTGCGGCTCTGGTAGAATAATAGTATTGGTTTTTGCAGATCAATACTGACGCGGATTTATGCTGCCAATCTGCAGGGAAGAGCTCCGCAGGAGATGCGATTGATAAAAATAGCGTCGTTGAAAGACATAGGATAGGGATGAACTGGGAATGGCAGAGAGAGGAAGAAACAAGTGATAAGATATGTGAAGCCGGAAGATGAAATACAGATATTGTCGATGATGGAGCTGGTAAAGGGTGATTTTGTCGGATACGAGGAAACTGATTTTTTGAATGCGGTCCATATGGCGGCAGAGAAAAAGGAAGCTTTGCTGGAAGAACAAGACGGCATGGCTGTGGCGATGCTTTTGTTTTCCAGAGAAATGAAGGAAATTTCTTTTCTGGCCGTTCATCCGGACTTCCGGAAAAGGGGCATAGCGAAGCGGCTGATCATGGACCTGCTCTCGAATTTTGAGAAGGGAGATATTCTTCAGGTGGTGACGTTTCGGGCCGGGGATGAGAAAGGAACAGCGGCGAGGGCGTGTTATCGCGCATGTGGGTTTGTGGATGATGAGGAGCTGACTGTATTTGAGTATCCTTGTCAGAAAATGATATTAGAGATTTAGAAGGCGCGCTTCGTGCGGCAAGGCATAGAAGAGCGGTTGACAATGGTTAACTGGTTAAGTTATTATGAAACTTAACCAGTTAATTATTTGGAGGGAGTGATGCGATGCTTTTTCCAGCTGATAAAATACCGGCGAAAGCGTACGTATATAGGATAATCTTTACCATATCCAACCGTATGCAGTGCTTCCATGATGGATAATCTTACGTTTTACGAGGACTATCAGTTAAATCTGAGGCAGACGGCCAAGCTTCTGGGGAAGTCAAGACAGAATGCGAGAAAGATGGCTGATCTGCTGATGAAAAAAAGGTTATGTGGACTTACAGATTTATTTGAGAACGTAACGAAATATGAGCAGAAGCATTCAGAAAAGGAGAATTGAAATGGCATTTTATTATGATGAACCCTCCAGGACGTTCAGCGAGTATTTATTGATTCCGGGATATTCCTCATCAAAATGTATTCCTTCAGAGGTGAATCTGAAGACGCCGCTGGTAAAGTTTAAGAGAGGAGAGGAGCCAGAGGTATCTATCAATATTCCCATGGTCTCCGCTATCATGCAGTCAGTTTCCGATGACAGGCTGGCGGTAGCACTGGCAGAGGAAGGAGGCCTGTCCTTTATCTATGGCTCTCAGCCAATTAAAGAGCAGGCAGAAATGGTAAAAAAGGTAAAGCGGTACCGGGCAGGATTTGTGGTGAGCGATTCCAATGTTTCTCCGGAGATGACATTGGAGGATGTGCTGCGCCTGACGGAGAAGACAGGCCACTCTACCATTGCAGTAACAGAGGACGGAGGGCCGAACGGAAAACTTTTGGGCATTGTTACAAATAAAGATTACCGGCTTAGCCGGATGAGTCCAGATACGAGGGTTAAAGAATTCATGACAAAATTCGACGACCTGGTATACGCGGAAGAAGAGACAAGCCTGAAAGAGGCAAATGATATTATATGGGAACATAAAATCAACTGCCTGCCGCTGGTGAATAAAAACCGGGAGCTGGCATATCTCGTTTTCCGAAAGGATTATGACACGCATAAGAAGAATGAGAATGAGCTGATCGACGATGCCAAGCGCTATATGGTGGGGGCAGGCATTAATACGAGAGACTATGAGACAAGGGTTCCGGCGCTGCTGGAGGCAGGGGCGGATGTCCTCTGCATTGACAGTTCAGAAGGCTTTTCGGAGTGGCAGAAGATCACGATTGATTATATCAGGAATCATTATGGCGAACGGGTGAAGGTCGGGGCCGGAAACGTCGTGGACGCAGAAGGCTTCCGGTTCCTGGCGGATGCGGGGGCTGACTTTGTGAAGGTTGGAATCGGCGGCGGAGCGATCTGCATTACACGCGAGCAGAAGGGGATAGGCAGAGGACAGGCGACCGCTCTTATAGAAGTGGCAAAGGCCAGGGACGCTTATTACGAAGAGACAGGAGTATATATTCCTATTTGCTCTGACGGCGGTATCGTACACGATTACCATATTACACTGGCCCTTGCCATGGGGGCGGATTTTGTGATGCTTGGACGGTATTTTGCCAGATTCGATGAGAGCCCGACTAAACGGGTCAATATCAACGGAAGCTATATGAAAGAATATTGGGGAGAGGGCAGCGCCAGGGCAAGAAACTGGCAGCGGTATGATATGGGCGGAGAACAAAGGCTGTCCTTCGAAGAAGGCGTGGATTCTCTGGTGCCGTATGCCGGAAGCTTAAAGGATAATGTAAACCTTACTCTGAGCAAAGTCCGGTCTACAATGTGCAACTGCGGAGCTCTTACAATTCCTGAGCTGCAGAAAAAAGCAAAGATCACACTCGTCTCGTCTACAAGTATAGTAGAGGGCGGGGCACATGACGTCACTCTCAGAAATCACAGGTGAGTCTGGTATCAGACAGAAAGGGCGAAGAAGATGACAGACCGTTTTGAATGGAAGGACGATCTGGATGGAGAGAGCTTCCGCAGCTATTATCACCGGAAGGAAGAGCTTGTGGAATTTTGCAGGAGAAATGGGCTGTCTGCCTCAGGCGGGAAAGTTGAGATAACGGACCGGATTGCCCATTTTCTGGACACCGGCGAGATTCTGAAGCCGGCGGCGGTATCCCGGAAAAAGACAATTGACGGTGAGATCACAGATGAGAGGAAGGTGGAATCTGACTTTGTGTGCTCGGAGAAGCATCGGGCATTTTTTAAGGAACGTATAGGAAACAGTTTTACCTTTAATGTTGCTTTTCAGAGGTGGCTGAAGGAAAATTCGGGAAAGACCTATCGCCAGGCGACAGAGGCTTATTATCGGATAATGGGAGAAAAGAAAGCAAAGACAAAGGTAAAAACGGAGATTGGCAGTCAGTTTGAATACAATACTTATATCCGAGATTTTTTCGAGGATAATAAAGGAAGGTCTTTAAAAGATGCGATCCTGTGCTGGAACAATAAAAAAAACAGGCGAGGCCATAACCGGTATGAAAAGTCTGATCTGGATATCCTGCTCTGATGACGTAAAGGAAGCAACATGAATACAGAAACCATTGAGATTAACGGAGGTGGTTCCATACGCCGGAGCAGCTCGCGGTACTGGAAGTATGGACAAAGAATCCTATAAAAAATGCCGTGCATTTTAAATGCACGGCAGATTTCTTTCAAGTCTGTAGTAAGAGACTGCGATTATGCAGCGCAGACATTAACTGCCTGTGTGCCGCGGTTTCCCTGGGTTGTGTCAAATGTGACCTTCTGTCCGTCCTCCAATGACTTAAAACCGTCTGATACGATTCCGGAAAAATGTACGAATACATCCTCGCCAGTTGCGTCATTCGTAATAAAACCATATCCTTTTTCGCTGTTGAACCATTTTACTGTACCGTTATTCATGTTGGTACCTCCTATATTTTATTGCATTTTTAAAAGAAAAAAATCACATATTTTTGTAAATCATTAACAGAACAATGACTTACAAAAATATGTGAATCAATATCTTATTAAAAAATACATTCTTACCATATCACATCATTGAGAGAAAAGCAAGTAAAAAAGGAAAAAATTATTTTTTATATTATCCAGACCACTCAGAGGCGGCAGTTTCCTAAGCTCTGCTTAAAACACGTCTTTTGACATTGGAATCAATAGTAATACTCCTGCATTTGTGATAAAATAAACGTAATATATCCGGAGCTGTCCTGCTTTGAGAAGGATACGCTGTGGAAAATGGTACGAGAAGGATGCACTGGGGCAATGGATTGCCGGGATGGAGAGGAAGAGCCATGTTTGCTGACGATTTGGCGAATTTACTGGATGCGTTGACGGAGATGAGTATCTATGTGATTGAGGAGAATAGCCACCGGTTGTTGTATTTTAACCGGCGCTGTCAGGAGACGGGGCGAGGAAAGGCTGTGCTGGGCGCCAGGTGCCATGAGGTTTGGCCTGAAGTGTGTGCCAATTGTCCTCTCGGCGGTTTGGGAGACGCCTCGTCCTGCCATATCGTCTGCTATGATTCCATGCTTAAAATCACGGTTGACGTCACTGCCAGCCGAATCGTGTGGGACGGGCATATTCAGGCCGTTGTGATAACGGCTGCTCCTCACAGGCTGAATTTTGAGGAGGAACAGGGAACGAAAAAAATTGAACAGATGTACGCGAAGAGTCTGGTGACCGTTTTCGATGAATGTATCATTGCCAATCTGACCGCCGACTACTATGTCAACTGCCAGAAAGATATGATGTGGACCGATATTCCGGAACAGGGCAGTTTCGCTGCGGAAAATCAGAACTATGCGGAAAAGGCTGTCCATCCGGAAGATTTGGAGATTTTTAATGAATCATTTTCCAGGGAAGCGATGCTGCGGATATTTCAAAGCGGGAAAAAGCAGGTATCCAAAAGGCTGCGTCGGATGACTAACGACGGCACCTATCATATGGTGGAATTTACCGCGGCCAGGATCGAGCAGGCGGAGACAGAGGAGTGCTGGTGTGTTCTGGTCTTCCGCGATATTCAGGAGGAATACCTGCTGGAACAGAAACGGAGTCTGGAAATCAGCCAATTGGCCACAGCGGCCAGACGAGCGTACCAGATGCTGATCGCGGTCAACCTGACCCAGAATACCTATCGAATGCTTGAATATGAGCGATTTCCAGTCAAAAATCCAGGCAGCGGCGGAAGCTTTGACGATCTCATCATCCATGAATATTCCACGGTTCGGCCAGACCATCAGGAAGAATTTATCCGGAAATTTTCAAGGAAATCTCTAATGGAAGCTTTTTCTGGGGGAGAGCGCATTATAACCATGAAGGTTCCGCACATGGGAGAGGATGGGATCTATCACTGGAATTTCACTCAAGTAGTGCGGGTAGAGAGCCCATATACCGATGATCTGATAGAGATTACTTTATCCAGGAATATCGACGAGGAACGGCGGATGCAGGAGGAGGCGCTGGAGAAAGAACGACGTGCGAAGCAGCTCCTTGAAGACGCACTTCAAAAAGCAGAAAGAGCCAATCAGGCGAAGAGCGATTTTTTGTCCAGGATGAGTCACGATATTCGGACTCCGATGAATGCAATCATCGGAATGACAGAGCTGGCACAGCTTTACGTGGGAGATGAAACCCGGCTGCGGGATTACCTGGATAAGATAGCAGACTCAGGGGCACATCTTCTCAGCCTTATCAACGAGGTTTTGGATGTCAGTAAGATCGAGAGCGGGGCCGTGGAGCTGGCAGATACAGAATTTAACCTGCGGGATCTGGTGTGGGACGCCGCGGAGATGGTGCGGCTGTCCATTGAAAAAAAGCATCAGCTGTTTACAGTCAAGCTGGACGATGGACTCCACGAGCGAGTATCTGGTGATATGAGACGGCTGAAGCAGGTACTGGTCAATATCCTGGAGAATGCCTCCAAGTATACAGGAGAAGGCGGAAGAATTATTCTGTCTTTGGAAGAGCTGGAAAAGAGGGAAATGCAAGTTGGTACTTATCGGCTCACGGTTGAGGATACTGGAATCGGAATGAAGCCAGAATATTTGGAGCATATCTTTGAACCGTTCAGCCGGGCCGACGACAGCCGTATCAGCAAGACAGTGGGAACCGGGCTTGGGATGACCATTGTAAAGAACCTTGTCACGATGATGGGGGGCGATATCCAGGTAGAGAGTGAGTACGAAAAAGGCTCACGATTTATCGTCACTCTTCGGCTCATTAAATGTGATAAAGCTGCAGTGCCGAGGCCGGCGGAAAAAGTGGATATGGAAGAGGATTTCCGGGGGATCCGGGCCCTGTTGGTGGAAGACAACGAGCTCAACCGGCAGATCGCGGCAGAAATGCTTAAATTGATGGGGGTACAGACGGAGACGGCGGAAGACGGAAGAAAAGCGGTGGAAGCAGTGTGTACCCATCCTCCGTTTTATTATGACATCATATTTATGGATATTCAGATGCCGGTCCTGAACGGATATGAGGCGACAAAAGAAATACGAAAATCAGGAATGGAACGGATCGAAGAGCTTCCGATCATTGCCATGACGGCAGACGCATTTGCAGAGGATGTCAGGCTTTCACGCTTATCCGGCATGAATGGGCATCTGGCGAAGCCGATTTCCATGGAACAGCTTAAGAATATTCTTTCTGACTGTCTTATCTGGAGAAAGCAAAACCAAAAGGGCGCGGGCAGGCTGGAAGGCCTTGCTCCATAATTTGGATTTGAAAGGAGGCAGAAAATGTCATATTTTGGGTATCAGGGTAAAAAAATATATTATAAAGAATACGGGGAAGGAAAGCCGGTGGTATTTCTGCATGGCAATACGGCGTCATCCAGAATGTTTGAACCTCTGTGTCAGCTCTACGAAGAGGGAATGAAGATAATTCTCATAGATTTTCTGGGGCATGGAAGATCAGACCGGCTGGATGAATTTCCGGTGGATTTATGGCAGGAGGAGGCGAGGCAGACGATTGCTCTGCTGGAACATCTGCACTGTGGAAAGGCCGGTCTTGTGGGAACCAGCGGCGGCGCCTGGGCGGCGGTTAATGCGGCGCTTGAACGCCCTGATTTGATGGACCGTGTGGCGGCGGACAGCTTCGACGGCAGGAGGCTTGCGGAAGGGTTTGCGGCCAGTCTCATGGATGAGCGGAAAGCCGCAAAAAAGGACGCGCAGGCTCTTTGGTTTTATGAGTGGTGCCAGGGGACGGATTGGGAACGGGTAGTGGATATGGATACCAGGGCACTGGTGCGGTGCGCGGAAGAAGAGAGCCCCTTATTCTGCAGGCCCATCGGGGAGCTTCAGGTACCTCTGTTTCTGCTTGGAAGCAGAGAAGACAATATGATCCGGAAGGATTTTGAAAAGGAGTACGAGGAAATAGCAAAAGAGACGGGAGCAAAGATTCGCATATTCGAAACGGGAGGTCATCCGGCTATTTATTCCAATGCGGAAAAAGCCGCTGAGGAGATTCGGCGATTTATGCTGGAGGATAATTAAGGTATACCTTTGAATACCTTTTAAACAATCTTTCTTTGTCTGAATTTGCAGGACAGGAGGAAATCCAATTCCATCCAGGCGGCTCGCTGGCAGCCGTAACCAGAATCTTTACGGCCTCCAGTCGGTCCTTTCCAACTGCCATGGATAAACCTTAATTTTTCCATGGCAGATTCCAATAAAAACCTGCATGAGATTCGGTTTTTACCTCCCTGCGGCCGGCGAGATTCTGCTAACGCCTTTGCAGCGCTCACCTTACGATGAAATCGGATCGTTTCTCCTGCTTTTTCTTCCGCACCGAAATAAGCTCTTATTTGTTGTAAAAACCATTGGGGCGGCCCACCGTAGCCCGCAGCCTTCAGGCGCGCGGGCCGTGTGGATATCCAATCCTTTTCTGGAATCAAGGGAACCGAGATTATCCGAAAAGGTGCGGCGGGCAGGACACCGGCGGAAAGATTCCGGGCCGGCCTAAAGGTGAGCGCTGCAGGGCAGAGGCCGGTGTTCCCCAGGCGGAGGGAGGCAGAAACGAAAAATACCGATTCCGTTTCTGAGCGAACCGGAGACGGGAAATCATCCGGATTTCCCGCCGACATGTGAGCGGTACTCCCGGAGCGGGGATAAAGCGGTCCCTGCATCGCCAGTGAACCGAAATCGTGACGGTCCGGAACTTCTGCCGGTGATAAACCGATGCTTAATCAAAATAAATAAAAATGATTCCAGAAAGTATTTTATATCATACCCTATGGCATCCCTTAATTCACGCCCTCCGGTCAGGAGCACTTCGTGCGGCAAGGTACAATATGCCATACAGTTGTCATGTTAGTTATGTTATACTCTAGAGGAAAAGCGCTGCCGACGGGGCTTTTCTAAAATTTGAGCTGGAGGTTTATCATGAAGTTTAAAAATCCTATGTTGATCGTTACAGATATGGAGAAGTCCGCCGCGTTTTATAAAAAGGTGCTGGGGCTGCATGTGATTCTGGACTTTGGTTCAAATATCACGCTGACAGGAGGCGTTTGCCTGCAGACAAGGGAAAGCTGGCTGGAATTTATCCATAAAGGGGAAAATGACATTATTCTGGGAAGCAATGACTCGGAGCTTTACTTTGAGGAAGATGATTTCGACGGATTTCTTGCAAAACTGGATTCCATGGAGGAGATTCATTATGTACATCCGGCGTGTGAACACAGCTGGGGGCAGAGAGCGGTTCGGATTTATGACCCGGATATGCATATCATTGAGATAGGGGAAAATATAAAAATGGTCTGCCGCCGTTTTTTGGAGAGTGGGCTTACGGAAGAAGAGACAGCGAAGAGAATGGACGTTCCGATGAAATTTGTCCGCGGCTGCAGGAAATAATGGCGGGAACCATTGGAGTCAGACAGAAGGGAGAGCACAATATGGAGTGGAATCAGATATATGGTCCGGACAGCCAGCCTGACATGTGCCAGATAACAAATTATATACAGACGCCTCTCTGGAAAGAGCTGTGCGGACACCTGGAGGACAGTTACGGCGTATCTCCAAAGATTGAATACAGCCGCTGTTCCGGAAAGCCTGGGTGGAATGTGAAGTATAAAAAGAGCGGGAAGGCTCTCTGCACCCTGTATCCGGAAGAGGGCTTTTTTACCTGCATGGTCTCCATCGGCAGGAAAGAGGCTCCGGAGGCAGAGCTTCTGCTTACAGCATGTACTTCTTATGTAAAAGATTTATATGCAGGTGCAAACCCATTTAACGGAAGCCGGTGGCTGATGATAGAGGTAAAAGATTTACAGACCCTGTCAGATGTAAAGACTCTGATAGGGACCCGTTGCAAGACAATAAAAAAGGACTGACAGCGAGGTGAGAATGTGGGTGAGCTGAGAAAGATTCCGGGTGTGGGAAAAGAAACGGAAAAAGATCTTCAGATGCTTGGTTATTTTACAGTGGAATCACTTAAGGATGAAGATCCTGAGGCTATATATGAAAAGGAGTGTCTGCTGAGGGGGTGTCATATTGACCGGTGCCAGCTTTACGTATACCGGTGTGCAGTATACTATGCTTCTAATGAAGAGCATGATCCGGAAAAGCTTAAATGGTGGAACTGGAAGGATTGACAGAAGTTTTGGAGGAATGTCCGTTGAAGGATTTTAAGAGAGAGGACCTGAGCTTTTCATTGTGCGGCCTTAACTGCAGGCTCTGCCCCATGTTTCTGTACCATTATTGTCCCGGGTGCGGCGGAGGGGAAGGAAACCAGGCGTGTGGGGCTGCAAAGTGCAGTCTGCAGCACGGAAAGCTGGAGTATTGTCATCTGTGCGGGGAGTTTCCATGTGAAAGGTATGACAGGATAGATGAGTATGATTCCTTTATAACCCATAGGAACCGGCGGAAGGATATGGAACGTTTTCAGAAAATAGGATCGGAAGCATACCATTCCGAACAGGTGCAGAAAGCGGAGATTCTGTCGTTTCTGCTGAAAAATTATAATGATGGACGCCGCAAAAGCTTTTTTTGCCTGGCGGTCAATCTGCTGGATCTGGAGGATATAAAGGATGTAATGATACGGCTGACAGAGGCGGAAGGACCAGATGTCCGGTGTATGAAACAAAAAGCGGTTCAGGCAGCAGAGCTGTTTCAGGATATGGCAAAACAGCGGAATCTTGTATTAAAACTGAATAAAAAGCCTAAAGGAAGATAGCCGTGGTATCGGACATGTTCTGTCCTTGATTATCCATGTCAAAAAGTATATACTTAGAGAATATAATAAGAATGTCTCAATGGATGTGATGCAGAAGACCGGAGTGTGAATGACAGGATAACGCTGCGTCAGGAAAAACTGTTGAGCAAGAGGTACGGACATGGAGACGGATATCAATGAAATCAATTCTCTTATTCTGGATGAAACAGAGAACATGATATACATATCGGAACCGGAGACCTATGAAATTGTCTATCTGAACAGGTCTGCCAGAAAAAACTTCGGGATAACAGGAGAGGAATGGAAGGGGCAGCCGTGCTATAAGCTGTTTCAGGACCGGGAGACACCGTGTCCTTTTTGCACAAATGCGACTCTTAAGAAAGACAATTTTTATGTATGGAAGCATTATAATAAGCTTTTGGGGCGGCATTACCGTCTATATGACAAGCTCGTAGAGTTCGGCGGAAGGAAACTGAGACTGGAGATCTGTGCGGATGTGACAGAGGCAGAGGCTGTGGCGAGAAATCTGGAGCTTCAATTGTCCATTGAAGAAACTTTGGTGAAGTGCATTCATACGCTGTCGGATAATCTGGATATGGGAAAAGCAATCAATGAACTGCTTCGCATTATCGGAGAGTTTTACGGGGCAGACAGATCCTGCTTATTTGAATATGACAGAAAGAGGCAGATCCTATCCAATACCTACGAGTGGTGCAGAGACGGTGTGCCGTCAGAGATTGATGATCTCCAGAAGCTCCCTCTCCGCGAGGCTGAGCCGTGGCAGGGACTGTTCAGAGAAAAAGGTGAGTTTTATATCGGCCCTGGCTCTAAATGGAAGAAGGATTATCCCGTGGAGTATCAGCTGCTTGAATCGCAGGGGATAAAGAGCATGATGGCTGTACCGCTCCAGATAGGGGAGAAAAATACCGGATTCATCGGTGTAGAGAATCCATCCTGGGGAACTGAACTTTCTGGGCTGCTTAAATCGGTATCATATTTCATTCAAAACGATATATCAAAGCGAAAAATGATTGAACGGTTCCGGGAACAGGGACATGTGGATTCCCTGACAGGGATTGGAAACCGGAACCGCTATATGGAGGTTGTCGGACGTCTGCAGAAGGAGTGCCCGGATTCTCTGGGAGTTGTGTTCATTGATATTAACGACTTGAAGCTGGCAAATGACAGCTATGGGCATGAATATGGGGACAGGATGATCCAAAATGTGGCATATGGGCTGAAGACCATATTTTCTGAGCATGCATATCGAATCGGCGGCGATGAATTCGTCGCGTTGTCTGTAAACGGCAGCAGGGAAGAATTTGATGAGAAGGTACGGAAGCTTCTTCAGTATAAGGAGGAGAAAGGAATCTGTGACTTTTCAATGGGTTCCAACTTTATTGAGGGAGATGTGGACGCAGAGGTTCAGATTGCGAAAAGCGATTACATGATGTATTCTGAAAAACAACTTTACTACAGCAGGCCGGAAGGCTGTAAGAGTATACATCATAAAGCCATCGGCAGAGAAATGAGAAGAGAGATCGAGCAGAATAGCTTTCAGGTGTATCTGCAGCCGCAGTTCAGACTGAAAGACGGCGTTCTTCACAGTGCGGAGGCGCTGGTGAGGAAGAAAGACCCTGACGGAGGGATTATTTTTCCTGATAAATTTATTTCTCTGTACGAAGCGGAGCGGGTCATCCAGCATCTGGATATGTATGTGTTCGAGGAAGCCTGCCGGATTCTGGCAGCCTGGAGAGAGGCGGGGTATTCCTGCGTTCCCATATCCATAAACTTTTCCCGCATCAGCCTGATGGGGGTGAATGTAGTGAAGAAGCTGGCAGATATCCGGGACCGCTATCAGATTAAACCGGAACTTCTGGCAATTGAGACGACAGAGAGCATAAATAAGATAAACGCCCATGTTTTGCGACAGCTGATGCGCGAATTTGCAGAACATGATTTTCGCTTTGTACTGGATGACTTTGGCTCTGAGAACTCTAACCTGGCTATTTTTACGAACATGAATTTTGCTGAACTCAAGCTTGACCGGAGCCTGATCAAAAATATTGATAAAAATGAGACAGCCTGTCTGGTGGTGGAACATATGATCGCTATGTGCAAAAGTATCGGGAATGTAACATGTGTGGCAGAAGGAATCGAGACAGAACGTCAGCTGGAGCTTTTGAAACAGTATTCCTGTGACACTGGACAGGGCTATTTGTTTTCTAAGCCTCTTCCGGAACCGGAATTCCGGGAAAAATATTTAAAAAAGTTGTAAAAAGACTTGTCTGACGGCGAAAGATTTGTTATAGTGACTACATTGTAGAAAAGGAGGTGGCTTGATGTCGTCTATGCGTTTAAGATAATGGACAATGAATGGATACTCTCATATCATGGGGGATTTTTGTTGTACTTATTTTGCGGATAGGCGAGTCAGGCTGCTTATGTTTTAGCTATGGGCGAAAGACTTTGTTTCCGGACGGCGGATGGAGAGGTATATTCTATTTG
Source organism: Qiania dongpingensis (assembly GCF_014337195.1). Classification (NCBI taxonomy): domain Bacteria; kingdom Bacillati; phylum Bacillota; class Clostridia; order Lachnospirales; family Lachnospiraceae; genus Qiania; species Qiania dongpingensis. The sequence goes on along the minus strand of NZ_CP060634.1, from coordinate 867,447 downwards.
AATATATATTTCTGATAATCGTAAAAATAAGCAGGCAGACGATCTCAAATGATGAGGTCGTCTATTTTTATATACCTTGCCGCACGAAGTGCGCCTGCCCGAAGGGCGTGAATTAAGGGATACCCTTGGGTATACCTTTGAATACTTTTAAAACAAATTTGTCTTATGAATCAGATGAGACAGGAGGAAATCCGATCCCATCCAGGCGGCTCGCTGGCAGCCGTAACCAGAATTTTTACGGCCTCCAGTCGGTCCTTTCCAACTGACATGGATAAATCGATATTTTTCCATGTCAGATTCCAACAAAAATCCGCATGATATGCGATTTTTGCCTCCCTGCGTCCGGGAAAATTCTGCCAACGCCTTTGCGGCGCTCGCCTTACGATGGGATCGAATCATTCCCCCTGCTCCTCTTTCCGCACCGACATAAGGCTTCCGCGTGTTTTAAAAACCATTGGAGCGGTCCACCGCAGCCCGCTGCCATAAGGCGCGCGGGCCGTGTGGATATCCAATCCTTTTCTGGAATCAAGGGAACCGAGATTATCCGAAAAGGTGCGGCGGGTAGGACACCGGCAGAAAGATTCCGGGCTGGCCTAAAGGTGAGCGCCGCAGGGCGGAGGCCGGTGTTCCCCAGGCAGAGGTAGGCAGAAACGAAAAATGCCGATTCCGTTTCTGAGCGAACCGGAGACAGGAAATCATCAGGATTACCTGTCGACATGTGAGCGGTACTGCCGGAGCGGGGATAAAGCGGCCCCTGCATCGCCAGCGAACCGAAATCGTGACGGCCCGGAACTTCTGCCGGTGATAAACGGATGCTTAATCAAAATTAATTAAAAATGATTCCAAAAAGTATTTTATATCATACCCAAGGGTATCCCTTAATACACGCCCTCCGGGCAGGCGCACTTCGTGCGGCAAGGTATAATAACAATTTTTCTACATGACCATAGGAGAAATATGATGTTGCAAAACAGAGGATGGAAAAAGACATTTTTTATCATTGCATTTGGGCAGGCGGTTTCCCTGATCGGAAGCTCAGCAGTCCAATTTGCATTGATCTGGTGGCTGGCAGAGAGGACCTCTTCGCCTGTCATGATGGGGCTGGCGGGGATCGTAGCGTTCCTTCCAATGACGTTTTTGAGCCCCTTTGCGGGAGTGGCCGCGGACCGCTATAATCGAAAAGCCATAAGTATCATATCGGATATGTCCATGGGAATACTGGCTCTTTTGTACGCGGCGGTGCTTTATTTTATGGACATTCCCATATGGACCGTACTGGCAGTCTTATGTGCGCGGGGCGTTGGAAATACCTTTCAGCAGCCGGCTATACAATCCATAATCCCGCAGCTGGTGCCGTCCGAACAGCTGATAAAGGCAAACGGCTGGACCCAGCTCATGACCTCGGGTTCATTTATCCTGGGGCCTGTGATCGGGGCAGCTTTGTATGCCGCAGCGCCGATGTATGTGATCTTGCTCACAGATGTGATCGGAGCGGCATTTGCCAGCGGAGCGCTGGCACTCGTCAAAGTGCCGAGGCTCCAGCATAAAGAAACGGAAAAGGCGGGCTTCCTGACACAATTCAAGGAAGGGATAGGAGTATACCGGGGGGACAGGAAACTGTTCATGCTGGTAACAGCACAGGCTCTGTGCATGTTCTTCTTTGCGCCGCTGTCTACCTTTTATCCTCTGATGACGAGCAGCTTTTTTAAGCTGTCCGCTTTCCACGGAAGCGTTGTGGAGATGGGTTTTGCGGCGGGGATGATGGTGACGGCGCTGTTGTTTGGAAGTGTGCTGAAGGTCAAACATAAGATTGGAGTATCCTATGCCGGGCTGTTTGGTATAGGAATTACTTCTGCAGTATGCGGGCTCGTTCCTCCGGTTTTCACCGGATGGATTATATTTACCGTGACGTGTTCCTTTATGGGTGCATTCGGGAATGTGCATACCATACCGATGACGGCATATATGCAGGAGACCATAGCGCCGGAAAAAATGGGGAGAGCGTTCTCTCTGCTCGGACTGATTGGGTCTTTGGCCATGCCGGCCGGCCTTTTGGTGGGAAGCCCGATAGCAGAAAAGATAGGGGTACACGCCTGGTTCTTCATTTCAGGCGTGGGGATACTTTTGATCACAGGAGTAATCGTTGGCATCAACTGGATCCGCCGGCTTTGAACCTAAATCGCCAAATCCGTAATTTTGTGCTATACTTTTCCTGTGTATCAATGTACACAGGATTCAAGTAAAACAGATATTCACAAAAGAGGAAAGATAGATTATGTATAGCTATGAAGAACTAAAACATTTTGTGGAGCATTGTTCGCGGTGCCCGCTGTCCGCCACCAGAAACAAATCTGTAATGGGAAGAGGAAATTTCCATTCTTCCGTTATGTTTATTGCGGAGGCTCCCGGATATCAGGAGGACAGGGACGGAATTCCGTTTACAGGCCCCTCAGGAAAAATATTTGATGAGCTTTTGGCCTCAGTAGGGATGGGACGGGATGAAATTTATCTGACCAATGTGGTGAAGTGCCATCCTCCCAGGAACCGGGATCCAGAACCGGATGAGCAGGAGGCATGTATTCCCTATTTAAAATATGAAACGCTTTTGATACGGCCGAAGGTTATTGTCTGCCTGGGCAGGATCGCAGCGCAGAGGATCATCCGCCCGGACTTTCGGATCACCAGAGAACACGGACAGTTTCTTTACCGGAAAAATACCTGGCTGACAGCCGTGTATCATCCGTCCGCGATTTTAAGGGATGATACGAAAATGGCAGAGACGAAAGAGGATTTTAAAGCGATTCGAGAAAAGCTCTGTACGGAAAGAATTTTTGAAAGAATCTGATTTGAACGACAGTATCTTTTGTGATTTTGAAACAGATTGCCGGCACATATATCGGAGAGGCCGAATACAATTTTTATAAAACGAATTTTTGGTGCGTTCCATGGGCTTTAAAGACTGTACGACGTACGAGAATCTTAAGAAAGCGTATGAAGGAGAACTGAAGGCCAGCGCAAAATACCGGATATTTGGAAGAAAAGCCAGAAAAGACGGTTATCAGCAGATAGGAAATATTTTTGAGGAAACTTCATGGAATGAAATGGCCCATGCGGAAATATGGCTGAAGCTGCTGGAGGGAGGGAAGATCCCCGATACTCTGGAAAACCTGGAAAATTCCTGCAGAGGAGAGAGCCGGGAATGGCGCAGTATGTATCTGAAATTTGCCGTCACGGCGGAAGAAGAGGGATATTCAGATATTGCCAGGCTGTTTCGGGAGGTGGCAGAAATCGAAAGGCACCATGACTATCGGTTTGATGGACTGGCCGAGAATATAAGAGATAATGAGGCGTTCTGTAAACGAAAGGACGCGGTATGGGTGTGCCTAAACTGCGGATATATCCATTATGGAGCGTGTGCGCCGGAGATCTGTCCCGTATGCGGATGCCCGAAGGGCTGTTATCAGATAAACTGTGAAAATTATTGAAATTGAGCAGGTGAACAGCAGCATCTGTGGGACAGTGGTTTATTTCAATTGTTCCATAGGTGCTTTTTATTATTTCAGGGGTTGGTTCATTGGTCAGGAATGGAGGGAATCGATATGATTCATGAAGAAGATTCCAAGGATAAAAAGATAGCCGTACGAGTATCCGTTATCAGCATCGCAGTGAACTTGATTTTATCAGTATTTAAACTGATTGCGGGAATTGCAGCATATTCCGGGGCTATGATCTCCGACGCGGTACATTCGGCATCCGATGTTTTCAGCACGGTGATTGTCATAATCGGTATATCCGTATCCAGAAAAAAATCAGATAAGGAACATCCATATGGTCACGAACGTCTGGAATGTGTAGCCTCGGTCATTTTGGCCGTGATCTTGTTCGCCACCGGCGCCGGCATTGGAATCAGAGGGATACAAAAGATCGTGTCCGGAAGTGCAGAAGCTATGCGGATACCCGGCATGCTGGCGCTGACAGCCGCAGTGTTGTCCGTAGTGGTGAAGGAATGGATGTATTGGTATACGAGGTCTGCCGCGAAGAAGATTAATTCCGGGGCGCTGATGGCAGACGCCTGGCACCATCGTTCAGACGCTCTTTCTTCCATTGGTTCCTTTGCCGGAATTTTAGGAGCTCGGATGGGATTCCCGGTGATGGATCCGCTGGCCAGCGTAATTATTTGTGTATTCATCCTTAAGGCGGCTTTGAACATCTTTAGAGATGCCGTCAATAAAATGGTTGATAAGTCATGTGACGAGGCGACAGTCCAGAGTATGAGGAACGTAGCCTTAAACAGCCAGGGAGTCGTGGAAATAGACGACATCCGCACCCGAATGTTTGGGGCAAAGGCATACGTTGACATAGAGATAGCCGCGGATGAGAATCTGACTCTGAAGGATTCCCATGAAATCGCGGAAAGCGTTCATGGCTCCATTGAAAGACAGTTTCCGGAGGTGAAACACTGCATGGTGCATGTAAATCCCATTTCCGTAGAGGAGAAGACACAGTACAGTTAGATATGACAGGAACAGACTTCCTTTTTTCTATTGGGTGAATAGGCTGGGGAGAGGACAGATCGCAGCGCGCTAAGCTTCAGGACTTAGGAATATCGGGATGTTTCAGGAGTCTTCTTGTGCTGCGCGGCAAATTGTGTTACCATAGTCGGAGAGACAAAAAAAGATATCGGACGGTGGAATGACAGGATGAGAAAGAGAACAGGATTTGCGATGATTCTTCTTGCGGCGCTGCTTGTGGGAGCAGCTCTGCCGGCAAGGGCGGAAACTGGATACTGCGCGGCATTTGACAAGTTTTTGGTGTCGGCCGGCGAGTGTGTGAACGTGAGAACAGAGCCGAAGATGGACGCGGAGATTATCGCAGAGGTTTATCCGGGACAGATATTGGAATGTAACCAGGTGACGGAAGGAGAAGCAGAGAACGAGTCGGGGACAAAGCTCTGGTGCCAGATCAGCCTGCCGGAAGGAACGGCCGGGTATGTTAAATATGATTATTTCCTCCACGGTGATGCGCTGCAGGAATATTTGATGGCCACCGGAAGAGTATATGCGGATATCGGGCAGGATACCAGGGCCGCGGTCTATGCCACTACGGAGATGCGGTATGGACAGGAACAGGAGGGCCCCACCGGCTCTCTCTGGAATGTGGCATCGGTCTGGGACGGACTTTTGGAGTTGGATGGTCTGGGATTTGTAAGGGGAGAAGACTGCCGGCTTACAGTCGTTACGGAAGAAGAAAAGGCTGCCAGGGAAGCCGCAGGCCTGGCGGAAGACGCGCCGGATTTCATGACACAGCTGGCGGAACAGAATGAAATTGACAGAATGGAGCATCCGGAACTGTTTTCTCTTTGGTCTGCCGTCACTCCGGAGACGACGGGGCTTCGGGCGGCGGTGGTGGCTAAAGCCCAGAGTCACGCAGGCCTTTCCTATGTTTGGGGCGGGACAGATTTGGGAAGCGGTGTTGACTGCTCCGGCCTTACCATGAGCGTATATGCGGAATTTGGCGTATCCATAGGCCGGACCACCCGTCAGCAGGCGGCCGGAGGACGAGAAGTGGCGGCAGCCGATATGCAGCCTGGCGATCTGGCTTTTTATGCCGATGAAAATGGTATGATCTACCATGTGGTGATGTATGTGGGCGGGGGCATGTGTGTGCACGCCCGGGATGAGGCCCACGGGGTGGTAATCGAACCGATTCCCGGAAATTATTGTAAGGTTGTCTCATATATTTAGATATAGACATCTGTCGGAACCGGACCGGGACAGGCTTGCCGCCTGCCCCGGTTTTATGGTTGCGGAAGGGTAAGCAGAATGTACAAAAGAAAGGAAAACGAAAATGACAGAAAAGGAAAAGCTTCAGAAGATCTTGGATAAGCTGGATGAGATTTATGGAGTGGAAAAACAGAATTTTTTTCACAGCGAGCCGTGGCAGCTTCTTCTGGCCATCATGCTGAGCGCACAGAGCACGGACAAGCAGGTAGACGAGGCGATACCGGCTTTTTTTGAACGATTTAATACGGTGGAGGCCATGGCAGATGCGCCGGTGGAGGAAATCGAGCGTTATATCCAGTCGGTGGGGCTTTATAAAAATAAGGCGAAAAATATCAAGAAATGCTGCGGTCAGCTGGTGGAGCAGTACGGGGGAGCGGTGCCGGATACCATGGAGGAGCTTTTAAAGCTGGCGGGCGTAGGGCGGAAGACCGCCAATCTGTTTTTATCGGATGCCTATGGAATTCCAGGCGTTACGGTGGATACCCATGTGTTCCGAATCTCCAGACGCCTGGGCTGGGCAGAGGGAAAGACGTCGGAGACAGTGGAAAAAGAACTGAAGGAACGTCTTCCCAAGGAGCATTGGATACGGATCAACTTCCAGCTCATCTATCATGGGCGGGCCGTTTGTACCGCCAGGAAGGCACGCTGTGCCGAGTGCCCTTTGGAAGAATGGTGTGCCAAAAAAGGCGTGTAGTTTAATTTACTTGATTTTTTCTGATTCTGCGCTATAATTTGCAATGGACAAATTGAGAAGAGCAGAAAAAGAAAAGAGGAAAAAGTATGGAACAACTATTCAGTCTTAGCATCGCCCTGCTGGCAGGGCTCTTGATGTCACGTGCCGCGAAAGTTTTTAAGCTGCCGGCCGTGACCGCATATTTAGTCGCCGGTATTCTGGTGGGCCCTTATGTATTGGGACAGCTCGGAATCACAGGTCTTGGTTTCCTTTCGACGGAACACGTAAAACAGTATTCTATTTTCAGCGATGTTGCCCTAGGCTTCATTGCGTTTGATATCGGAAATGAATTCCGCCTGTCTCAGCTTAAGAAGATTGGGAAGCAGGCGGCGGTGATCGCTTTTACCCAGGCGTTGGCGGCTACGGTGCTGGTGGATGCCGTTATGATCGGGCTCCATTTCCTGATGCCTTCTGTGATCAGCCTGCCCATGGCCCTGGTCCTGGGGGCCATAGCCACGGCCACGGCACCGGCTGCCACGCTGATGGTGGTCCGTCAGTATAAAGCAAAGGGCCCGCTGACTAAGCTCCTGCTGCCGATCGTGGCCCTGGATGACGCCATAGGGCTTGTGGTGTTCGCTGTTTCATCCGGCGTGGCGAGGGCGCTTGGCAGCGGCACTGTGGATATCATGTCAGTGCTGGTAGAACCCCTTTTGGAGGTGGTCCTGTCCCTGCTCCTGGGTTCACTCATGGGAGGGCTCCTGACCATTGCGGAACGCTATTTTGAATCCAACAGCAAACGTCTTTCCATTGTCATCACCTTTGTGATCTTCACGGTGGCTCTGTCCATGATGAAATTCAATGTGGGCGGGATCGAGATAGGCTTTTCGTCCCTGTTAGTCTGTATGATGCTTGGAACGATCTTCTGCAATATCTGTGATTTTTCGGAGGATATGATGGCCAGGGCGGATAAGTGGACAGCGCCTCTCTTTATCCTGTTCTTCGTCTTGAGCGGGGCGGAGCTGGAGCTTGGCGTGTTCCAGAACGTGGCCATCGTCGGCATCGGCATTGCCTATATCATCGCCCGCTCCGGCGGAAAATGCCTGGGAGCCTTGGGCGGAGCAAAATGGATGAAGTGTGATAGAAATATCTGCAAATACCTGGGTATTACGCTGCTTCCGCAGGCAGGAGTGGCCCTGGGGATGTCCATGAGCGTGACTCAGACCATGGGTGAGACCGGACGCCTGATTCGGAATATCACCCTGTTTTCTGTGCTGATCTATGAACTGGCAGGACCTATGATGACGAAGATCGCCCTGATGAAGGCCGGAGAGATATCACCGAGGCCTGAGATCATTAAACATCCCAATCAGGAGGAGGCCTGACGGTCTTTGCAGAAAATCTGGCAGAACGAAAATTCTTGTGGAAAATCTCGATGAGGTGAGTTATAATAACCCATAAGAAAAATTGATACGCTGATAGACAGCAGAATGGAGAATTGTGATGGAAAAGAAAAACATTGACTGGGGCAATCTTGGATTTGCCTACATGGAGACTGACAAGAGATATGTTTCCAATTACAAGAACGGTAAATGGGATGAGGGCGCTCTGATTTCCGATGCTGCCGTGACCATTAGCGAATGCGCCTGCGTCCTTCAGTATGCACAGACCTGCTTTGAGGGATTGAAGGCATATACGACGGAGGACGGCCATATTGTAACGTTCCGCCCTGATCTGAATGCGGAGCGCATGGTGTCTTCCGCGAAGCGTCTGGAGATGCCTGTTTTCCCGAAAGAGCGTTTTGTCGACGCGGTAGCAAAGGTAGTGGAAGCCAATGAAGCATATGTTCCTCCCTTTGGTTCCGGAGCGACTCTGTATCTGCGCCCGTATATGTTTGGAAGCAATGCCGTGATCGGTGTAAAGCCTGCGGATGAATTCCAGTTCCGTATCTTCTGCACCCCGGTGGGCCCTTATTTCAAGGGCGGTGTGAAGCCCCTGACTATCCGTGTCAGCGATTTTGACCGTGCAGCTCCTTGTGGAACAGGAGATATCAAGGCAGGCTTAAACTATGCAATGAGCTTACATGCAATCGTATCCGCCCATCAGGAAGGATACGACGAAAATATGTACTTAGACCCGAAGACCAGGACGAAGGTGGAGGAGACCGGCGGCGCGAACTTCCTGTTTGTGACGAAGGACAATAAGGTGGTCACGCCTAAGTCCGACAGTATCCTGCCTTCCATCACCCGCCGTTCCCTGATATATGTGGCGAAAGAATATCTGGGCCTGGAAGTGGAAGAGAGAGAAGTATTTTTCGATGAGGTAAAGGATTTTGCAGAGTGCGGCCTGTGCGGTACGGCCGCTGTCATTTCGCCGGTCGGAAAGATCGTGGATCACGGAAAGGAAATCTGCCTGCCCAGCGGCATGACGGAAATGGGGACTGTAACAAAGAAGCTTTACGATACGCTGACCGGTATTCAGATGGGGCGCATAGAAGCCCCGGAGGGATGGATAAAGGTCATCAAATAAAAAGAATAAAAACGGCAGGAGGCTGTGCCAGAGTTCTGGTACAGCCTTTTCTGGAATGGGGGAGAATAATGATTGAAAAAAATATGCTGATCAGTGAACTATTGGAAAAGGATGAGAGGGCGGCCGCTATCCTGGCCCAGGCCGGCATGCACTGTATTGGATGCGCTGCCGCCGGCGGAGAGACGATTGAAGAGGCGGCTCTGGAACATGGACTGGATCCGGTCCTGCTGGTGCGAAAGCTGAATCTGTATTTGAACCGTCAGGTATGATCGTAAGCCCTTATGGCAGGGAGAGGGGGTATTCAATGTCCGTGTTTACGAAAGAATCGCAGATAAACGGCCATGCAGATGCAGCAGTGATCGTGGTGCGAAAAGAAGACAATCGTATCCTCTTTTGCAGCGAAGCGGCTAAGTCACTTGTGCCGGAGGCCGGGGCGGGAAAGCTTTATGGCGGTCTTTTTGGGAAAGATGTGGAAACTCACACAGCTTCCATAGAGTGGGGAGAAGAAAAGACTCCGGCGTATGTGGTCACCGCTGTGCCCGGCAAAAAAGGCGTCATGAAGGACCGGCAGATGGTCATGGATATGACAATGGATGCCCTGCTTGGGAAAGCCTTTGATGAGATCGTCTATATGAATCTTACCAGAGATAAGATTGTAATGGTTAGGGAGAGCGGGATGTATGAGGCCGCAAGACAACAGAGCCGGGAAGGCTTTGAAAAGGAATTCCTGCGAACGCTTCATTCGGATGACCGGGACGGGTTTGCGCGTCATTTCGGACGGGAGAATCTGATCCGGGAGTTTTCCGCGGAGGACGCCGGCCCTGTTTACAGGGAGGGACGCCGCATAGGAAAGGATGGACAGTATCATTGGATATCCATGCAGGCGCTTCCGATGACGGAGGATGAGAGCGGGGACAGGATGACTGTTTTTTTGCTGTCCACCATCGATAAAAGGAAAACCTTGGAACAGGAGACCAGAATGATGACAAACAGTATGGTCTCTTTGTTCGGAGAACTGCTTCTTGTGGATATGAAAACGGGAAAATTTATTGCCAGGAAATCGGATGAGGCGATGAATTCCCTGGAGGAGCAGGAAGATTTTGCCCAGTTTAACCGAATGTATGGGGAACGTTTGGTCCATCCGGATAACCGGAAAAAATTTTTTGAGATGTTTACAATCCCAAACATGCGAAAGCAGATTGAAGAAGGGAAGAGGCAGCTGAATATGGAGCTTCGCCGACGGAATTCAGAAGGGGAATACCGCTGGTGTGAGCTCATCGGAATCGTCATGGATAACGATTTGAGCGGCGATTATAAGGTGTTTCTGACCTTCCGGGATATTGATGAGCTTAGGAAAGCACAGAGAGAGAAGAAAAATGCCGATACCCGGTTTGTCGCCGCGGTCAACAGCTTTTACGATACCATATATGAGGCGGAGCTTAATTCCGGTTATTTTCGGTTCTGGAAACAGACAGATGATATCCTATACGACAAAAGGGCCAGCGTCAACCTGGAAAAGCATGTGGAATGGTGCATCAATACGAAAATCCATCCGGATTATAAAGCGGCATATAAAGAGAAACTGGACATTCCCAGCATAAAGAAGGCATTTGAGTGCGGGGAAAAGAAAGAACTCAGCCTGGAGGTGCCGGAGCTATGTGCCGACGGCAAGTACCGCTGGTTTTCCGTTCAGGTCCAGCTTCTGTACCGGGATGAAGACGAGATCCGGATCATGGTCTATGTGAAGAACATCGATGACGCCAGAAAAGAAGAGGAAAGAAAAAACGAGGAGCTGAGAGAGGCTTTAAATCTTGCCAATCAGGCGAGCGTGGCGAAATCGGAGTTTCTATCCAGGATGTCTCACGATATACGAAGCCCCATGAATGCCATTCTGGGTATGACGGCCATTGCGGCGGAAAACTTAGAGAAGCCGGATAAGATTGCAGACTGTCTGGAAAAAATCGGGGTGTCGGCAAAATTTCTGCTGTCCCTTATCAATGATGTGCTGGATATGTCCCGGATAGAAAACGGCAAAATGGAGCTGGACCTGAAGCCGTTTGATCTGAATGGGCTGCTTGAACAGCTCACGGTGATCTGCGAGGAGCAGAGTAAGAGAAAAGAGCAGGAATTTACCGTGGAAGTCTCGCCGGATGTGGGACGCCGGTATATGGGAGATTCTCTGCGTATCCAGCAGGTCCTCATGAACCTGCTTGGAAATTCCATGAAGTATACTAAAGAAAGAGGACATATTTCTCTGCGCATTGACAGGGCCTCGGCAGAGGCAGGGCGGGAAAAGCTTGTGTTCTGTGTAAAAGACGACGGCATCGGCATGTCGAAAGAATTTAGGGAGCGTCTGTTTGAGCCGTTTGAACAGGAACATCTGGAGGGCGGACGAGTCTTTGAGGGGAGCGGGCTGGGGCTTTCCATCACCCAGAATCTGGTGCGCCTGATGAATGGGCAGATTTCTGTGGAAAGTGAGAAAGATAAAGGGAGCTGCTTTATTGTAACGGTTCCGTTGGAACGGATGGAGGATGAGACAGGAGAAATGCCTGCGCGGAAGAACAGGCCGGAACCGGAAGCCAAAGTGGATTTTTCCGGAAAACGGGTTCTTTTGGTGGAGGACAATGAGTTGAATATGGAGATTGCCAAAAGTCTTCTTGAGATGAAGAATCTGCTGGTTGAAAGTGCCTGGAACGGTGCAGAGGCCGTTTCTGTGTTCGAGCATGCACAGCCGGGATATTTCCATGCAGTCCTGATGGATATCCGGATGCCGGTGATGAGCGGCCTGGAGGCCGCCAGCCGTATTCGCAGCCTTGACCGGGCGGACGCACAGACCATACCGATAATCGCCATGACGGCCAACGCTTTCTGGCAGGAGGCGAAAAAGGCGGAGGAAGCCGGGATAAACGGTTATCTCACAAAGCCGGTGGAGCCGGAGGTGCTGTACCGCACGCTCGAAAAAGCATTGTCGGGAAAAAGGCTGATCCAGCCGAGAAAAGAGGAGTAGCCGGCGTGTAAACGCCGGCTGAGTATGAAAAAGACAATCTATATAAATGGTAGTTGTTGTTTGGCGAAGCTGATAACGGTCGCGCGCGTCTTATTTGTTATCAACTTCTTTTGATGATTCAAGTATAGCAAGCAAATGTGACTAGAATTTGTATGGATTCTAAAAAAAACGTGAAGATTATTAGGGATTTCTTTAATTTCCCTTAGAGCTTAAAGGATTCCCGCCGTTCTCCCAAAACGGGTTGTTATCGGGCACGGGTTTGTTCGCTCCGTCATAGTCGGAGTATTGGCGGATTTCCGCGTCAGAGCCGTCTGTGGTGGGGAGTCCTTTTTCGGCGGCATCTCTTTTGGCGTAAGCTCCGTTGGAGCGTTCACCGGACACATTCTGCGGGCCAGGCCGTCCGGGCTGCCGGTCTTTCTGATCTTCCATATTCATCCCTCTCTTTCCTTATCTGGTTTTAGTATGGGAAGAATTCCGGGAAATATACAGGAACTGGTATACAGGAAATATGCGCGTTGAGAATAAAAGCCATAACTAATAGATATAGAATTAGCAGTGAAATATAACAAAAAAAGGGGAACATCGATTGAAATTCATGAAACGGTATGCTATTATGGGAATAATCAATTGGAAATGACCATTGAAAAAGTTTCGTAAAGGAGGATGCGCATGAGCAAAGCAGTATTCTCACTGTTGGTTGACAACACGTCCGGCGTGCTGAGCAGGATATCCGGGCTTTTCAGCCGGAGAGGATATAATATTGACAGCCTGACGGTCGGTGTTACGGAGAATCCGGTATATTCCAGGATGACGGTAGTGGCCACCGGCGATGACGAGATCCTGGAGCAGATTCACAGACAGCTGGAGAAGCTGGTGGATGTGATCGATATTAAGAAGCTGGAATCCCATACCACCGCGGTATGCAGAGAATTGGTCCTGATGAAGGTGGGCGTGGAGCCGGAGGAGAGAGAGCAGGTGCTCGCGATCGTCAATATTTTCCGGGCGAAGATTGTCGACGTGTCGGAGGACTCCATGATTGTTGAGCTGACAGGGAGCCAGTCAAAGGTAGACGCGTTCATCCGCCTGATCAATGGCTTCACCATCAGGGAAATGGCCAGGACAGGCATTACGGGCCTTGGCAGGGGTTCCGTATAACCATGAGTCAATAACTTATTACTTATATTACAATATGTTTATGGAGGATAACATTATGGCAAAGATTTATTATCAGGAGGATTGTAACTTATCACTGCTGGATGGAAAGACCATCGCGGTCATCGGTTATGGCAGCCAGGGACATGCCCATGCCCTCAATGCGAAGGAATCCGGATGCAAGGTGATCATCGGTCTTTACGAAGGCAGCAGATCCTGGGCAAAGGCAGAAGCTCAGGGATTTGAAGTATATACCGCGGCAGAAGCGGCCAAAAGAGCAGATATCATCATGGTATTGATCAACGATGAAAAACAGGCCCAGATGTACAAGGAGTCCATCGAGCCCAATCTGGAAGCCGGCAATATGCTGATGTTCGCCCATGGCTTCGCCATTCATTTCGGACAGATCGTACCGCCTAAGGATGTGGATGTGACGATGATCGCGCCCAAGGGACCCGGACATACCGTAAGGAGCCAGTATCAGGAAGGCAAGGGTGTTCCTTGTCTGATCGCAGTGCAGCAGGACGCTACAGGAAAAGCACACGATATGGCTTTGGCTTACGCGCTGGCGATCGGCGGAGCGAGAGCCGGTGTTCTGCAGACTACGTTCCGTGAGGAGACCGAGACAGATTTGTTTGGTGAGCAGGCTGTTCTCTGCGGCGGCGTTACGGCCCTCATGAAAGCAGGCTTTGAAACTCTTGTGGAAGCAGGCTATGAGCCTGAGAGCGCATACTTCGAGTGTATCCATGAGATGAAGCTGATCGTGGACTTGATTTTTGAAAGCGGTTTTGCCGGCATGAGATATTCCATTTCCAATACGGCAGAATACGGCGACTATATCACAGGGCCCAAGATTGTCACCGACGAGACTAAGAAAGCCATGAAGAAGATTCTGTCCGATATCCAGGACGGCACCTTTGCAAAGGATTGGCTGACAGAGAACCAGGTGAACGCTCCTCACTTTAAAGCGATGAGGAGAAGAGAAGCGGATCATCAGCTGGAGAAGGTCGGCGCGGAGCTTCGCAAGCTGTACAGCTGGAATGACGGCGGAAAGCTGATTGATAATTGATCTTATAGGTAAATCATTATACATAGTATCGTACAGGGGAGACGCTGCATCCGCGGCGTTTCCTTTTTTATACCTTGCCCACGAAGTGCGCCTGCCCGGAGGGTGTGAATTAAGGGATGCCCTTGGGTATACCTTTGAATACTTTTAAAACAAATTTGTCTTATGAATCAGATGAGACAAGAGGAAATCCAATCCCATCCAGGCGGCTCGCTGGCAGCCGTAACCAAAATTTTTACGACCTCCGGTCGGGAAAATTCTGCTAACGCCTTTGCGGCGCTCGCCTTACGATGGAATCGGATTATTCCTCCTGCTCCTCTTTCCGCACCGAGATAAGGCTTCCGCGTGTTTTGAAAACCATTGGAGCGGTCTACCGCAGCCCGCTGCCATAAGGCGCGCGGGCCGTGTGGATATACGATCCTTTTCTGGAATCAAGGGAACCGAGATTATCCGAAAAGGTGCGGCGGGCAGGACACCGGCAGAAAGATTCTGGGCCGGCCTAAAGGTGAGCGCCGCAGGGCAGCGGCCGGTGTTCCCCAGGCAGAGGGAGGCAGAAACGGAAAATCCGATTCCGTTTCTGAGCGAACCGGAGACGGGAAATCATCAAGATTTCCTGCCGACATGTGAGCGGTACTTCCGGAGCGGGGATAAAGCGGCTCCTGCATCGCCAGCGAACCGAAATCGTGACGGTCCGGAACTTCTGCCGGTGATAAACTGGGGCTTGGTCGGAGCTTAATAAGAATCTTAAACGGTTGAAATATGAGTCGGTAAAGTGTTATACTGAAACAACAGCGCCGATGTGCGAGGAAAGGAAGGCGGATATATGGGGAATACTTTTATGGAAATGAGCGGAATAAAGAACTTTGGACAGCAGGGAATAGCGGTAATAGAAGATTTCTTCAACCGGATGCCGAAGGGCGTTGCCGGCGTATTAGCGATTCTGGCTTTAGTCCTGATTCTTTTGCAGTGTTTTATGGGATATAAGCTATTAAAAATATGGGTAACTTTGATCGGCGGATTGATCGGCCTGATCGTGGGCATCATAGTGGGAACGCAGTTCATAAAGAACTCGACTGTGACAGCGGTAGTAGCGCTCCTTCTCATGTTGCTGCTGGGAGTTCTGGCATATAAAATCTATCAGGTGGGAGTATTCCTCCTGGGAACGTTTTCCTCCTATCTGGTGGCGCTGGGCCTTTTTGGGAGCATGGCGGGAAAGGAAACATGGTGGGTCTATGCACTGGCCATCGCAGCGGGGATTGCAGTAGGCGTGCTCAGCGTCATTTTTATGAGACCTGCCATCATCCTGTCGACGGCTGTCACGAATGGCCTTTCCGCAGGATCCAGGCTCATGGCTCTGGGAGGCGTAACGGACCAGACGCCGGTGCTTGTCGCAGGCATCATTCTGTCGGCGCTTGGTATTTTTGTGCAGTTCTCGACCACTAAGACGGAAAAGAGGCGGCGGTACAAGCGTTATTAGAAGGTATAGTGAGGCCGGATGAATAGGGAAGATAAGAGGTGAGCAAGATGAGCGGGACAGATGAGAGACTGAAAAAAGATGAGCTCTTGGAGCTGCTTTTGCATGCGGATGAGAAAACGTTAAAAGAACAGATTGAATACATTCATCCCGCCGACATCCTGGAGCTCCTCCACGATGAGGATATTGATCCAAAGGCGCTCATGGCCAGGCTTCCGGATTCCCTGATCGCCGACATCATCGACGAAGAGGATGAGGAAGACAAGTACGGGATCTTGAAGCTGTTTTCGGAGGATAAACAGGAAGAGATACTGGAGGAAATGTCTTCCGATGAGCTGGCCGATATGGTGGGATCCATTGAAGACAGGTCAGAGCTCGCAAAAGTCATCGGCAAGCTGTCCGAGGAGGACAGGAGCGAGGTGCGCCAGCTTCTTTCTTATCCGCCTGATACGGCCGGCGGTATCATGGCCACGGAATTTATCAATATCTATGACAATAAGACGGTCTACAAGACACTTCTATATCTGCAGGAGATAGCGGAAGAAGTGGAGACGGCCTACTGCCTGTACGTGGTGGACAGACAAAATCATCTGAGAGGCTCTTTGAACCTTACGGACTTGGTCACATCCTCGTTTGACACGGCGGTTCTGGATATCATGAATCCCCATGTGATAACTGCTCATGTGGAGGATGACCAGGAGGAGATATCCAGACAGTTTGAGAAATATGGATTGGTGGAGCTGCCGGTGGTCAACGACGCGGACCAGTTAGTCGGAGTCATCACAGTGGATGATGTCATGGAAATTGCTACGGAGGAGGCCACGGAGGATATCCACTACATGGGCGGTATCTCTGGTGAGGAAGAAGTGGATGGACCGTTATCGGATTCCCTCAAAAGCCGTCTGCCCTGGCTGGTAGTAAATCTGCTCACGGCGTTTTTAGCTTCCTGGGTGGTCAGCTTATTCGAGGCGACCATCAGCAAAGTGGTGGCGCTGTCGGCTATCATGTCCATCATCACCGGGATGGGAGGAAATGCAGGCACCCAGTCCATGACTATCATCGTCCGGGGAATCGCGCTGAATGAGCTGAACCGGGACAATGCGCTCCGGATATTCCTTAAAGAGTTCACAGTGGGTATCGTGACCGGAGCGGCCATAGGAGGAATCGTGGCGGCTGTCGAGGTGGTGATACAGGGGAACCCGTATCTGGGATTGGTGACCGGGCTTGCCATGGTCCTAAATATGATGGTGGCCACGGCCACAGGATATCTGGTCCCTGTGCTGCTCAAAAAAATGAGGATAGATCCGGCCCTGGCCTCAGCAGTGTTTGTGACTACAGCCACAGATGTACTGGGCTTTTTCTTCTTTTTGGGGCTTGCAACCCTATTTCTGCCAAAACTTTTATAAAAAATTCCGGCGGGACGAAGCTTTTGGAAACCGTTGCTTTAAACAGCACCGGTTTCTTGTGATTTTATAGCCGTTATGATATAATTTTACTATAAGTGCGGACCTTTCGCTTTTATATCACTGTCACCCAACTACGCCCCTGTGATTTGGAAGCTTATCTATTCTGCAGCACGGGGCACGCGCAGAAAGGAGAAGGCCATATGAAGATTTGCACCATGAAAATTGAGGATTATGACCGTGTTTACCGACTGTGGATCAGGACGCCAGGCATGGGACTGACCAATCTGGACGACTCAAAGGAAGGGATAGAGAAATATCTGAAACGGAATCCTTCCACGTGCTTTGTCGCAAAAGAGGAAGAACGGCTGCTGGGAGTGATACTGGGCGGCCATGACGGGCGCCGCGGATACATATATCATATGGCGGTGGAGGAATCGGAGAGAAAAAAAGGAATCGGGACAGCTCTCTTAGAAGCGTCGCTGGAGGCTTTCCGCAGGGAAGGGATCACCAAGACGGCACTGGTGGCATATGACAGCAATGAAGAGGGGAATGAATTCTGGGAAAGAAGGGACTTTGTCCTTAGGAAAGATCTGGTGTACCGGACAAAAGACCTGGTGGATCTGGAAGTGATCCTGCCATAGGGAACAGATATATCAGGGCTTCTGATAATAATGGCGGTAAAATTTGATAAACATGTTGAGGGCTTTGGAGTGGACTGGCTGGCTGTTAAATACAAAGCCTATGCTGCGCTTGGGGATGGGAGGGTTCATGGGGATTTCTAAAAAAGTCCCGTTTTGCAGCTCATCCTTCACAAAGTTCTTTATCACACATCCCGCGCCGAGACCGATTCTTGCAAAGTCAATGAGCAGGTCCATGGTAGAGGCTTCCAGGAGATGGGCAGGTTCGATATGCTGCTCCCTAAAATAATCTTCTATGTAAGTCCGGCTGACATTTCCCTTTTCCAGCATGAGAATGGTGCCGTTCCGGAACACATCGGACTGGGCGGCTCCCTCTCGCAGGCGCATGTTGGTAAGATAGGCCGGGGTTGCCACAAAACCGTCCTCAATATCCATCACCTTGTCAAAGGTGATGTTTTTTTTATACGGAGTCTCCGCCGTCAGGCCGAGGTCAATCTGCTGATGCTCGAGGAGCTCCAGAGTCTGCAGAGTGGATTGGCTCCGGATAGTGAATTTTACGTGAGGAAACCGTGCCACGAATTCTTTCAGGCAAGGCAACAGGACGTATTTACAGAGTACGGTGCTGACGCCGATCCGTATGTGGCCTACGCCCAGCTCTGTCATCCGTTTCAGTTCGTCTTCTCCCCGGTCCAGAGTTTCGAAAGCTGCCCGTACATGTTCAAACAAGATAGCTCCTTCTTCAGTAAGCTGGACCCCTCTGGAATTCCTTATAAAAAGGGGCAGATTGAGATTGTCCTCCAATTTGCTGATGGCCTTGCTGATGGCCGGCTGGCTGATATACAGGTTTTTAGCGGCCCGGGAGATATTTCCCGTCTGGGCGACTTCAAAGAAAATCCGGTATAAGGATAGATTCTGTTCCACAGTGATTCCTCCCCTAATTACATGCATTTAAATCAGTAATATTATACTATAACTTCAGGTCATAGTAAACATTCAAAATCCGTATTTCAATTATAATTTACAGGATGGTATAATAGCGGATATCCAATGATATCTGGGGCGGTAAAGCTATGTATTGGCAATCGTGGGCAGAAGCCCATGCTGGATGAACAGGAGGGAACAATATGGGAATGACGATGACGCAGAAGATCCTGGCGGCTCACGCCGGACTTAAGTCGGTAGAAGCCGGACAGCTGATCGAAGCGGAATTAGATCTGGTTTTGGGGAATGATATCACCTCCCCTGTAGCCATCCATGAGATGGATGACAAAATGAAGGACAGCTCAGTATTTCATAAAGATAAAATAGCACTGGTACTGGACCATTTCGTGCCGAATAAGGATATCAAATCCGCGGAGCATTGTAAGTGTGTGAGGGAATTTGCGGCCAAGCATGAAATAACGAACTTCTTTGATGTGGGGGAGATGGGGATTGAGCATGCGCTTTTGCCGGAAAAAGGTCTTGTGGTGGCAGGCGACGTGGTAATAGGAGCGGATTCCCACACTTGTACATATGGAGCGCTCGGCGCTTTTTCCACCGGAGTGGGGAGCACAGATATGGCGGCCGGCATGGCCACCGGAAAAGCGTGGTTCAAGGTTCCGTCAGCAATCAAGATCGAGCTGACCGGAGAACTTCAAAAATGGGTGAGCGGAAAAGATGTGATCCTCCATATTATTGGAATGATAGGGGTGGACGGAGCCCTTTATCAGTCTATGGAGTTTACCGGCGACGGAGTGAGGTCCCTTTCCATGGACGACCGCTTCACCATTGCCAATATGGCCATTGAGGCTGGCGGGAAAAACGGCATTTTCCCTGTGGATGAGACGGCCATCCGGTATATGAAGGAACATTCCATGCGTCCGTTTAAAATCTATGAAGCGGATGAGGATGCAGAATATGAGAGGGCGATCCGCCTGGACCTGGGGAGCATCCGTCCCACGGTATCTTTCCCCCATCTTCCGGAAAACACTCGGAGCATTGACGAAGTGGAAGATATTTCAATTGATCAGGTTGTGATCGGTTCCTGCACCAACGGCAGGATGGAAGATCTGAGGACTGCGGCAAAGGTACTGGCAGGGAAGAAAGTAAAGAAGGGAGTCCGCGCCATCGTGATTCCGGCCACGCAGAAGATCTATCTGCAGGCCATGGAGGAAGGCCTTTTAAAGACATTTATAGAGGCGGGAGCGATCGTGAGCACGCCGACCTGCGGCCCCTGCCTGGGAGGCTATATGGGTATCCTGGCAGAAGGAGAACGATGCGTGTCCACCACCAACCGGAACTTTGTCGGACGTATGGGCCATGTGAAGTCAGAGGTGTATCTGGCCAGTCCGGCGGTGGCGGCAGCCAGCGCTGTGACAGGAAAAATTTCCGGCCCAGAAGCACTGGGAATGTAAAAAGGAGGATACGTCATGAAAGCACATGGGAAAGTATTCAAATATGGAGACAATGTTGACACGGATGTGATCATCCCGGCGAGATACCTGAATTCTTCCGATCCGGCGGAGCTGGCTACCCACTGCATGGAGGATATCGACAAGAGCTTTGTAAACAGAGTGAAAAAAGGGGATATTATCGTAGCGGCCAGGAACTTCGGCTGCGGCTCTTCCAGAGAACACGCTCCGATCGCTATCAAAGCAGCGGGAGTCAGTTGCGTGATTGCGGAGACCTTTGCGAGGATTTTTTACCGCAATTCGATTAACATCGGCCTTCCGATCATTGAGTGTCCGGATGCGTCCAAGGGAATCGACGAAGGGGACGAGGTGGAAATAGATTTTGACAGCGGCATGATCTACAACAGAACGAAGAATACGCAGTTCAAAGGTCAGGCGTTTCCGGAGTTCATGCAGAAGATCATAGCGGCTGAAGGGCTTATGAATTATATCAATGAAAAAAATAAATAGTCCGGAGAAGCTGTCCGGCCGCTGAAAAATAAGGCTGCTGTGAAACGATTCGTTTCACAGCGGTTTTTTTCTGGCATCAATGGTTGCCCTGAGGGCCCTGATGTGCTAAAATTTGACACAGAAGGGAAGAAAGGATGGATACAGGTGGCGGAAAAAGCAGTAAGGACCAATGCGATGCGTTTGCTGGACGCGGCCGGGATCGCGTATACGTCTAAAGAGTATGAGGTAGACGAGAGCGACCTGAGCGGGGCCCATGTGGCCGCCAGGCTGGGCCTTGACAAGGACATGGTTTTTAAGACCCTGGTAGCCAGAGGAGAAAAGAACGGAATCATGGTATTCTGCATTCCGGTGTGTGAAGAGCTGGATCTGAAAAAAGCGGCCGCGGCTTCCGGAGACAAGAAGGTGGAGATGGTACATGTTAAAGAGATCCAGGGGCTTACGGGCTATATACGCGGCGGCTGCTCTCCCATTGGAATGAAAAAGAAATATCCTACTTATATAGAAGAAACGGCAGTTCTGTTTGACGAGATCGCCGTAAGCGCCGGTATCCGGGGCTGCCAGATATTCCTGGATCCGGAGGCGCTGATACAATATACGGAAGCCCGTGTGTGCGGTCTTGTGAAGGAGTAGATGACAAATAAAATCCGCTGTGCTATGATTTGGATGATGCAAAAATGCAGAGATCGTATCGGCGCTGCCGTCGCTGAAAATGGAAAATATAGAAAAGAGAGGGAATTGCTATGTCAGAATTAATGTATGGAAGTACCAGAGGAAACGGGGGAAAAGTGACCGCGTCCCAGGCAATCTTAAAAGGGCTGGCGGATGACGGAGGCCTTTATGTGCCGGAAAAACTGCCGAAGCTTCCGGTAAGCCTTGAAGAGCTGGCCGGACTTTCCTATCAGGAGACTGCATATGTTGTGATGAAGCAGTTTCTGACGGATTTTACGGAAGAGGAGCTTCGCTCCTGTATCGCCAGGGCATATGACGATAAATTTGACACAGAGGAGATCGCTCCCATAAAGGAAGCGGCAGGTGTTTATTATCTGGAGCTTTTCCATGGGGCGACCATCGCGTTTAAGGATATGGCACTTTCCATACTTCCCCATCTGATGGTCACCGCGGCAAAGAAAAATCAGGTCCGCAATGAGATCGTAGTGCTGACGGCCACCTCCGGAGATACCGGCAAGGCGGCTTTGGCGGGATTCGCGGATGTGCCGGGAACAAGGATCATTGTGTTTTATCCTAAGGACGGCGTAAGTCCCATCCAGGAAAAACAGATGGTGACCCAAAAGGGGAAGAATACGTTTGTCGTGGGAATCCACGGGAATTTTGACGACGCGCAGAATGGGGTAAAGAAGATTTTCGGAGATAAGGAGCTCTCCATGGAACTGGAAGAGCACGGCTTCCAATTTTCTTCTGCGAACTCCATCAATATCGGGCGTCTGGTTCCCCAGGTGGTATATTATGCCTATGCTTATGGACAGCTGCTTAAGAAGGGCGCGGTGTCCGCGGGTGAGGAGATCAATGTGACGGTGCCGACCGGAAATTTCGGTAACATTCTGGCCGCTTATTATGCGAAGCTTTTGGGAGTGCCCATTGGGAAGCTGATCTGTGCGTCCAATGAGAACAAGGTCCTCTATGACTTTTTCAGCACAGGGGCGTATGACAGAAACCGCAAGTTTATTCTGACCAGTTCTCCGTCCATGGATATCCTGATCTCCAGCAACCTGGAACGCCTGGTGTATAAGATAGCCGGCGACGATGCGGCCAAAGATGCATCTCTTATGAAAGAGCTGTCGGAGAAAGGCCGGTATGAAATCACCGATGAGATGAGAAAAGCATTGGCTGATTTTTACGGCGCCTTTGCCGATGAGAAAGAAACAGCGGCGGAAATAAAGAATCTTTATGAAAAGACGGGGTATGTCATCGATACCCATACGGCGGTCGCTTCCTGTGTCTATGGGAAATACAGGGCAGAGACAGGAGATGGGACGAAAACTCTGATCGCGTCCACGGCCAGCCCTTATAAATTCACAAGAAGCGTGATGAAAGCCATTGACGAAAAATATAATGATATGGAAGATTTTGCTTTAGTCGATGTGCTGTCTCAGATTTCCGGAGTACCGGTCCCCCCTGCCATAGAGGAGATCCGCACGGCTCCCGTACTCCATAAGACGATCTGCGAAGCGGCGGCTATGAAGGATATGGTGAAGCGGTTCCTGGAGATATGAGGACTGGGATATAAATATAAGAAAATTGTCACATTTTGTTAAGAACATCTTCAAGAATATGTGTTATAGTAGGGAATACGGTCGAGAAAGATAATCGCTCTATGAGTATAAAATATGAAAGAGGTTGAAACCATGTCACAGGAAGGGAAAGAAGAAAGGCTGGAGTATATTCAGCTGTCTCACAGACCCCGGAATCATACAAAACAAGACCAAGACGGAGCAGTCCCTGCAGATGGAGTTCGGCGTTATTCCAGAGCGGCGGAGCGGCTGAAAAAGCAGCGGCGTAACCGGATACTGGTCATAAGCGGCCTCTCGGCGGTGCTTCTGGTTTTAGTCGTGTGTATCGCTATTAAAGTCCTTCATAAGGGTTCCGTGAACGTGGAAGGGGCCCCGGTATCCAATGCCGGCGGGGAGACAGGAGACGGTGCGAAGCTGTCGGAAAAGAATTTCCAGTTTACGATGGCGGCCGACAAGCAGGAGGTCGGAAGTGCTCAGGAGATAAAAGAAATCGCTGACTATGAGGGGTATGCGGTCCGTTACCCGGTGATTGGAAATGAGGCCATGGATGCAGGCATCCGCCAGCGGGCGGAAGATATTGTCTCTGTATTTAAGGCGGAGGTTACGGGCTGCAAGACAGAGAAGGCCGTCAGGATGATTATGCAGGCGGATTATGAATCCTATAAGACGAAGGAAGAGCTGGTTTCCGTCAAGTTCGATATTCATAAGGAGCTTCCCCTGGCTTCAGCGGCAGGAGACAGCGTTGAGACTTATACTTATAACGTGTCCGACGGAGCAGAGGTAGCGCTGTCAGACCTATTAAAAGAAGGCTTTCTGGATCTGCTGGCAGAGAAGACAAAATCATTTGCAGAGGGACAGACGGGAAAGGTCATAGAGACAGCCGTGGCCCCTGAGCTTTCAAATTTCAAATATTATACCTGGAATGAGGATGGCCTCACTCTTTATTTTCCCGGAGGAAGTTTGGTGGAAGGAGTGAACGATATTCTGTCGTTTACGGTTCCCATGGAAGATTTAAAGGATTTCCTGACCAGGAATCTGGCAGACGGCATGGAAGGCGGCCAGGAGGTGCAGGGCCCCGTTTCCGGAGGAAAGGTGGATCCCAATAAGCCGATGGTGTGCCTGACCTTTGACGACGGGCCGAAATCCTCGACGACGCCGGAGCTTCTGGATCTTTTGGAGGCGAATGATGCCAGGGCTACTTTCTTTGTGGTGGGCAGTATGCTGGAGCACGAAGGGGCCGAAGATATCATCAGGCGGGAGCTGGAGCTGGGATGCCAGGTGGGCAACCACACGCTGGATCATCAGAATCTGAAAAATATCTCGGACGAAGAAATCACGCAGCAGATTGAAGGAGTCAACGATATCCTGGCCGGCTGGGGCCTTCCCAAGTGCAGTACGGTGCGCCCTCCTTATGGCGGTTACAATAACCATGTGCTGGGTTATGTCCAATATCCGCTGGCCCGGTGGGATGTGGACACGGAGGACTGGAAGACGCGGGACGCGGCGGCCACCATCAATAACGTGCTCTATGACGAAAAGCTGAAAGCGGAGGATGGGGACATTATTTTGATGCACGATATCCATCCGGAGACCATCGAAGCCTGTAAGACCATCATACCGGAGCTGAAGGCGAGAGGCTTCCAGCTGGTGACGATGGAGGAAATGTTTGAGGCAAGGGGGATTGCTTTTGAGCCTGGAAAGGCGTATTATTCCTCAGGGTTCATAAAGGACGATTTCGGTTCTTGATTTTAAGGCCGTCTCATACGGTGCGGAAACGCCGTATGCGGCGGCTTTTATCATTGTAACTGGTCTGGAAAAAACAGATTCTCTGTGGTATCATGAAAGAGCTGATGCCGAAGGTGAAAGGCAGGGCGGACGGCAAGCTTGTCAATGAGATTGTATCCAGTTTATTCTGACGAATGGAGGAAGCCATATGAGCAGGGCGCTTATTGTAGTGGATATGCAGAAGGACTTTATAGAAGGAGCGCTGGGGACAAAGGAGGCGAAAGTCATTGTCCCCAGAGTTAAAGAAAAAATACGAGGTTTTGATGGAATTGTTTTAGCTACAATGGATACGCACGGAACGGACTATAAAAACACCCAGGAAGGGCGGAAACTCCCGGTCGCACATTGTATAAAAGGAAGCGGCGGATGGGAGCTTGAGCCGGAGATTGATTTATTACTGAAAGAAAAACAGGCCAGGATTTTTGAAAAGTCATCCTTTGGGTCCGTAGAACTCGCACAGTATCTGGCGGAGATAAATGAAAAAGAACCGCTGGAGGAGATTGAGCTGGTAGGTCTGTGTACGGATATCTGTGTGATATCCAATGCCATGCTCATCAAGGCTTTTCTTCCGGAAGTGCCTGTCCTGGCAGACAGCGGCTGCTGCGCCGGCGTGACGCCGGAAAGCCATATCAACGCGCTGGAAGCTATGAAAATGTGTCAGATAACAGTGGAATAATAAAGTGCCGGAAGATTGCTCTTCCGGCACGTTTTGTTTTTATCTCCGCCCCAGCATATCCGCCATTTTCCGAATCATATCAATTCGGGACTGTTCCCCCGGCTTCATCCGGCTTTTTAAGACATTGAGTATCAGATCTGTCTCTGAGTCATTGAACTGCATCCCCATGGAATTGGCGTTCTTATTGGCAGCCATCAGAAAGGGCAGCAGAGAGTCCATAGACTGGCTGCCGGATTGGGAGACCAGTTCGGATAAAAAGGCCAGCTTTTTTAAATCCATATTTTTCAAGGAGGGGTCATTTTTCCAGCTGTCGTTTCCGGAGTTACTTTGCCCTGTCAAAGGCGTGCCTCCCGGATTTCCAGTGTTCCCGGTATTTTGTCCGGCAGTACCGGAATTTTGACCTGCTGTGCCGGCATTCTGAGAAGGGGCGCCGATATTCTGATTGGGGGCGCCGGTATTCTGATTGGGAGTGCCGGTATTCTGCGGTGAGCCGCCCGGATTCTGCGGTGAGCTGCCCAGATTCTGAAAGTTATTGCCCGGATTCTGAAAGTTATTGCCTGGATTCTGGTAGCTATTCCCTTGGTCCTGGAAGTTATTCCCTTGGTTTTGATAGCTTCCGGCCGGATTCTGGTAATTGTTCCCCGGATTCTGATTCTGTCCGGCGTCTCCGTTCACGGGGGACATGTTTCGCCCTCTATTTCCGTTCATGCCGTTGTTATACATTCCGTTTTGAAAGTTATTCATTATGATGTGGCTCCTTTCCTGGTGCATTGTTGAGAGAATGGAACATAGCGCTGTAAGAATCGAAAAGGGCCTGCTGACTGGAGCTCAAAGAGCCGCGGATAAAGCTTCGGAAGTCATCATCGGCTTCAGATGAAGAAGGCCCGGACGGTGAGTCTGGATCCAGGGAAGCGGCTGACAGCGTGGCCTTTTCTTCTTCCTCCGCGGCA
Organism: Qiania dongpingensis; assembly: GCF_014337195.1. Classification (NCBI taxonomy): domain Bacteria; kingdom Bacillati; phylum Bacillota; class Clostridia; order Lachnospirales; family Lachnospiraceae; genus Qiania; species Qiania dongpingensis. Next base: position 841,162 of record NZ_CP060634.1, on the reverse strand, counting down.
GGCTGTCCGGATACTACGGTGAACGGAGCCGGTTCTTCCCGGGTCTGGCCTGCAGGTTCAGCGGCCGCTCCGCCTTGAGGCATCTGATCATATAAGGAGGACAGCTGGATGATGTAATTCAGCCGGTCGAAGGCTTTCTTCTGCTCCGGACTGCCATAATCTTTTATTTCATTTAATACGTCAAAGAATCCTTTTTTGGGAGCGCCTTCAGAGGCGGAGCAGATGCTTAAGGCATCGGCTGCTTCAGGAGAAGAAAACAAGTTCACGGTATTTTTAAGCTCCTGGAATTTTACGAGCACGGACAGAAGACGTTTCTGTGAGGCAGGAAAATAAGCCAGGGCCGCTTTCAGCATCTGGAGGTTGTAGCCGCTGGTCATTTTGTCCAGTTCGGTTGCTTTGAAGCTATCTTGTTCCAAAATGGCACCTCGTAGGTTTGTTCCCTTTACTTTATGCGGAGGAGGGGTTGACCTATGCAGGCAAGAGGAAAAACGAAATTGGAAAATTCGGCATATGATATTATGAGCGGTTTCTGAGGAACCACTATTATGTGTAAGGAGACGCTTTATATGAAAACCAGACTTATCATTGATGAAGATTCAGTATATGAGATAGATGAGGAATGTGACGAAGCACAAAAAGAAAGGGAGAGAAAACGGCAGGAAAAAAAGAACCGGGAGAACAGAAATCACAGACATCATTAATAAACTGCCGCCGGATGGTATCGGCCATCCGGCGGCAGCATTTCGTTTTTATTCAGCCAGCTTTAACATTACGTCATTGGTACGGGCAATAAATTTGCTCATGCGCTCCGGAGAGAGGCTTCCATGGCTTAAAAGAGCCAGGTCATACAGCTGCTCGCAGAATATGGAGGTATCTTCACTGTCCTCGTGCTCCAGTACATAAGTCACGAGAGGATGATTCGCGTTCAGCACCAGACTTTCAGAAGCGCCGAACATATCCATGTTCATATCTCCCATACTGTACATTTTCATCATATCCTGCATCCGGCGGCTGTCCTCGGACGAAGTGACAACAGAAGCAATGGATGAATTTTTAAGCTTTTCCACCTTGACTTCCAGCTTGTCATCGCCGAGAGCTTTCCGGAAGGTCTCCGTCAGCTTGTCGGTCATCTTGCTCAGGGATTCTTTTTCTTCCTCCCCGGTCTCTTCCTTGAATGCGCTGTCCAGATCCGTATCGATTCTCAGGAAATGCACGTTTTCATTTTTCTGTTCCACATGGCTAATAAAAGGAGAGTCAATGGTGTGGGTCAGAATGACCGCGTCAATACCGGCTTCCTTGAACATGTTGATATATTGGCTCTGCGCTTTCTCATCGGTCACATAGAAGACCGTATTTTCGTGAGCTTCTTTGTTTTCTTCCAGGCATTCTGCCAGGGTCAGATACCGGCCCTCCAGGTTCTTGAACAGGATACAGTCTTTTATCTTGTCCTCAAATTTTTCATCCCGGATATAACCGAATTTAATGAAGGGACTCAGATCGTCCCAGTATTTTTCATAATTCTCCTTCTCGACCTTATACATGCCGGTCAGCTTGTCCGCTACCTTCTTGGTGATGTAGTCAGAAATCTTTTTGACGAAGCCGTCGTTCTGCAAAGCGCTCCTGGAGACATTTAGAGGAAGATCGGGGCAGTCGATCACACCTTTTAACAGCATCAGGAATTCAGGGATGACTTCCTTGATATTGTCCGCAACAAATACCTGGCTGTTGTAAAGCTTGATGGTTCCCTCAATGCTCTCATACTGGGAGCCGATTTTCGGGAAGTAAAGAATGCCTTTTAAATTGAACGGATAGTCCATATTCAGATGAATCCAGAATAAAGGCTCCTTATAGTCGTTGAATACGGTACGGTAAAATTTCTTGTATTCTTCATCGGTACATTCATTGGGATGCTTCGTCCAGAGAGGATGAACATCGTTCAGAGGAACAGGACGCTTGTTGATCTTGGCAAGTTCCTTCCGGGGAGAAATCTCTACGATTTCTTTTTCTCCGTTCTCATTTTCCCGTTCTTCTGTCTTGGCTTCTTCAATGGTGGTCTCCACCACTACATCCTTTTCCGTCACCTCGCTCACATCAATGGTCTCGTATTCCTGAGGGGCGTTCGCCTTGTTCAGGAAAATGTTTACAGGCATGAAGGAGCAGTATTTCTCGATGACTTCGCGGGCTTTATATTCGTTGGCAAATTCCAGGCTGTCTTCGTTGAGATACAAGGTGATCTCTGTTCCGAAATCTTCCTTGCTCCCTTCAGCCATGGCGAATTCCTGGCCTCCGTCCGATTCCCAGTGGACGGCAGGAGCGTCGGCACGATAGGATTTTGTATCGATGCTTACCTTGTCCGCGACCATGAAGGAGGAATAGAAGCCCAGGCCAAAATGTCCAATGATCTGATCCTCGTTCGTCTTGTCCTTATATTTCTCCAGGAAATCCTTAGCTCCGGAAAAAGCAATCTGGTTGATGTACTCGTCCAGCTCTTCAAAGGTCATTCCAATGCCGTTGTCCTTGAAGGAGATGGTCTTTTCGTCGGGATCTACCGTGACCTGGATTTTAAATTCGGTATCCTCCGGAATCTCAAACTCGCCCATCACATCCAGCTTTTTCAACTTGGTGATGGCGTCGCAGCCGTTGGAGATCAGCTCACGGTAAAAAATATCGTGGTCACTGTAAAGCCATTTCTTTATGATCGGAAATATGTTTTCACTGTTAATGGATAAATTGCCCTGTTTCTCTGGCATATCAATCACACCTTTCTTTTTTCTTTGTGGGTTTGAAAAGACGAAACAGTCTTTTTTGATTTCTTTGGTATATTGTAATACGCGAGATTATAAAAGTCAAGAAAAAATTAGCACTCATTAGACACGAGTGCTAGCAATTCGCTTTTGTTTTCCGATTTTTGCTGAAATAAGGGAGAAAGGCTCTAATTTTCTTCCCAGAATATTTCCTTAGATCTGAAGTAGCGCCTTATCATGTCATCCCATGCCCGATCCAGAGACTTATCGGGGGTAAAAAAAGAGAGGGAGACGCCGGTCACACATTGAAGTGTTCCCTGATCGTAGCGGACATTCAGAAACAGACCGCTGACCTGTTCCGCCGAGATAGACAGGCCGGTTTCCGACAACAGCTTTTCTGTATTGGAGCGGGACAGCACGAAGACGACTTTAAAGTGCTCCGGCAGCCGCCTGCCCTTGACGACCTGGTAGCACAAAGGCTTAAGAAGCGGCCAGCGGGCGAAATCGTGCTGTTCCATTTCTTCCCATTCTGCGTCAGTGAAATAATCGCGGTGGAGAGAACCGTCCAGAGAAACGGTAATGCTTGTAGTGAAGGAAGCCTGAGATACCAAAAATGAATCAAAGGTGTCCTGAAGAAACAGCTTGGATGTGAAATCCTTTTTGTCTGGTATGTTTAACGCTATCATGAGAACCTCCTAATACGTTCAGTATAGGAGAAAATCCGGAAAAAGGGAAGTCTTTCTTTAAAAATGTGGTATACTGGAAAAGAAAGACAGAATCTGAAATGAATGCAGGAGGAGGAAAGAAGAATGGCGGACAGACAGAACCTGGAAAGCAGAGTGCCTGAGGGGCTCTTAAGATATATCGAGCGGGGGATATCGCCGTATCATGTGGTGGAGGCCGCGGCAGAAGAGCTTGAACGAGACGGGTATCAGGAGCTGGGACTGTGGGACAGCTGGTCTCTGGATAAGGGAGGGAAATATTATGTGAAAGCCCACGGCTCTTCCATGTTCGCGTTCCGCATAAATCCTGGCTTTGGGCGCCTTCAGAGCTTTCGGATCGCGGCGGCCCATACAGACTGGCCCTGCATGCGTATAAAAACGGCTCCGGATATGTCCCAGGATACTTATGCGAAGGTCAATGTGGAAACGTATGGAGGCCCTATCTTAAATACTTGGCTTGACAGACCTCTTTCCGTGGCCGGAAGGGTGACGCTCAAAGGAAACGGCTGCTTCAGCCCCGAGACCCGTCTGATGGATTTCGGACGCCCTGTGTTCACGATTCCCAACCTGGCCATTCATATGAACCGGGAAGTGAATAAAGGTGTGGAGTTAAATAAGCAGAAGGATATGCTCCCGATGGCCGGACAGGCTGCGTCGGATGTGCTGAATAAAGGAGGATTTTTTCTGAATGCTCTGGCGGGAGAGCTTGACGCAGCTCCGGAAGATATTTTATTTTATGAACTTTCTGTTTATAACTGCGATAAGCCGGATATCCTTGGAATGAACGGTGAGTTTCTCTCAGCGCCCAGACTGGATAACCTGACCTCAGTAAGTGCTTGCGTGGATGGGCTGCTCGCAGGGACAGAGAGAGGAAGCGGCGTGGATATGGCCGTGTTTTTTGACCATGAGGAGATTGGCAGCAAGACGAAGCAGGGGGCCGGTTCTTCTCTTCTTGCGCTGGTGATGGAAAAAATCTGCCGTTCTTTCGGTTACAGCGGTGAGGACTGTATCAACTGTCTGCTGAAAAGCTTTCTGCTTTCAGTGGATGTGGCTCATGGAAAGCATCCGAATCAGCCGGATAAGAGCGACGTGACGAATCCGGTATTTCTAAACGGAGGCGTGGCTTTAAAGGCGGAGAGCAATCAGAAATATGCCACGGACGGAGAAGCTGTCGGCGTAGTCAGAAGCATTTGTGATAAAAATCATATACCGCTCCAGCTTTTTGCCAACCGCTCTGATGTGGGAAGCGGCAGTACCCTGGGCTCCATCGCATCCTCTTTTGCGGTGATGAATACGGCGGATATCGGCATCCCTTTGCTGGCTATGCATTCCGCCAGGGAAGTGATGGGAGTTAAGGACCAGGAAGCTCTTTCTGATCTTATGAGATGCTTTTGGCAGGAGCAGTAATCGGGAAAGCTTTGGAAATTAGATAAAAAAGATTACATTCTCCCTTTTCAAAGCGCGTATTCTGTGCTATCATAAATGGTAATGAAAACTACATAGAGTGGTAAATGCTCCACAAAAAAGTAGTAAGGCAGTACAGGAGGGAAAATATGGATTACAAGATAGTAGTGGACAGCTGCTGTGATTTGACAAAGGAATTGAAAGCAGACCGTCATTTTCAGGTGGTTCCGCTGACATTGCAGGTGGGGGATACCTATATTACCGATGATGAGAGCTTTGACCAGGCAAAGTATCTGGAACTGGTCCGCACAACTCCGGATTGTCCGAAGACAGCATGTCCGTCTCCGGAGGCTTTTAAAAAAGCCTATGACTGCGATGCAGAAGCCATTTTTGTGGTGACATTGTCTCAGCATCTGAGCGGCACATATAACAGTGCGGTCCTCGGTAGAAGTCTTTATATAGAAGAAAAGGGTGAAAAGAAGATAGCCGTGTTCAGCTCGGATTCGGCGTCCATAGGAGAAGCCCGGATCGCCGTAAAGATTCAGGAGATGGCGGAGGCGGGAGAATCCTTTGAGAAGATAGTAAAGGAAGTGTCCGAGTTTCGGGATAATATGAAAACCTATTTTGTCCTGGAGACGCTGGACTTTTTGAAGAAAAACGGGAGGCTGACCGGATTGCAGGCTTTGTTTGCCACAGTCTTAAATATCAAGCCGGTCATGGGAGCCGATAAAGGTGTGATCATTAAGCTGGATCAGGCGCGGGGCATAGACAAGGCGCTCGCCAAGATGGCCCAGTGGGTTGCAAAGGAAGCGAAGGACGCGAAGGACGCGGAGAATAAGGTGCTGTCTATTTCCCATACGAACTGTCCGGAACGGGCAAAAAAAGTAAAGGAACTGATCTGCAGTCTGATAAAGGTAAAGGATGTTTATATTGTGGATACAGCCGGCGTCAGCACGACATATGCAGGGGACGGCGGAGTGATCATAGCATTGTGACAGTTTCACGGTTTTACGGTCAAAACAAGCCGCGGGGTATATCTGAGGATACGCTCCGCGGCTTAACTGTTATATAAAAACAATTTACTCATTGTTCGACGTTCTTAAGTGCCAGATATCCGATCACACATACAAACGCGATCAGAAGAAGAATCCATTTTATGGGAGTCACCCAAGAGGGCAGCGAATAACGGTCTTTTACAGCGTCTAATATAAACTCCACAAGAATGGATACAAAACCAATGTTCAGGACTAATTTACTTTTTTTCATCTTATGTGCCTCCCAAGTTCGATTTATCTATTATATAGCGGCCGGAAGCGGCTGTCAATCTTCAATGACGCTTGACGTACCGCTTTTCCAGCATCCCGATGATGCGGTAAAGGCCCATGGAGATAATGCAGAGGATGACGATGCTCATCATTACGATATCCATCTTGAACACTTGGCTGCCATAGATGATCAGATAACCCAGGCCCTTGTCCGCCGCCAGAAATTCCCCGATGATGACGCCTACGAGGCAGAGGCCGATGTTGACCTTCATGTTATTGATGATAAGCGGAACAGCGCTGGGAACAAGTACCTTTTTTAAGACATCCCTCTTTCTGCCGCCCAGAGTGTAGATGAGCTTGATCTTATCCTGGTCGACGCTTCGAAAGCCCGTGTGGAGTGTCATGATGGAGCCAAAAACGGCCACGGAAATGGCCGCCACGACGATAGTTTTCACATTGTTGCCCAGCCATACGATGAGTACGGGGGCGAGTGCTGATTTCGGAAGACTGTTGAGCATTACCAGGTACGGTTCCAGAAGCTCCGACAAGGTAGGGCTCAGCCAGAGCAGCATAGCGGCCAGGAGGCCGATGGCCATGACCAGGAAAAAGCTGCCGATGGTTTCTGCCAGTGTCACTCCGATATGGCGAAAAATACTGAAATCTTCTGTCATTTGGATGAAACAGGTTATCATGCGGGATGGACTGCTGAATATAAAATCATTCAAAAGGCCGATGCGGGCGGTGAGCTCCCAGGCGCCGATGAACAGGATAAATAAAAGAATCTGTCCGATGAGAACGAGGCGTTTGTGACGGGAGCGCGCCCTCAGGTAGGCCACTTGGGCTTTGGAGAGGGAATTATCCATTGGATTTGAGCTCCTTCCATATTTCTTCAAAATAGCCGCTGAACTGAGGAGAGCTTCGTCTCTTTAAGGGAGAATCATAGACCTCGTCAAAGTGCAGAGGCAGAATTTTTTTGATGCGGGCGGGCCGGTCTGAAAGTATGACTACCTTGTCTGCCAGCGTAATGGCCTCCGAAAGGTCATGAGTGACCAGAACAGCGGTTTTATGCTCCTTGCGGATGATACCGCCGATGTCGTCGCCCACTTCCAGCCTTGTCTGGTAATCCAGAGCGGAAAATGGTTCGTCGAGAAGCAGGATATCAGGCTCCAGGGCCAGAGTGCGGATGAGCGCAGCCCTTTGGCGCATACCTCCGGATAAAGAAGACGGAGGGGCGTCTTTAAAAGCCGACAAGCCATAGGTGTCCAGCATGGAATCCACGCTGGCCCGGGCATTGGAGGTTAAGTTGCGCTTGATTTCCAGGCCCAGGAGCACATTGTCATAGACCGTCCGCCATTCAAAAAGGTGGTCTCTCTGAAGCATATAGCCGATGTTGGCGCCGGAGGTGCCCTGAGCTTTCCCAAACAGTCGTATTTCTCCTGATTCCGGCTTTAAAAGGCCGCTGATTAGGGACAGGAGCGTTGTTTTTCCACAGCCGGAGGGCCCCACGACCGCTACGAATTCTCCGGGGCTGACCTTCAAAGAGATGTCATAAAGTGCGGATGTCTCACCGTCCAGTGAATGATAGGAAAAACATACATGTATGAATTCAAGGATAGGTTCCATAGTATTCCTCCGTTTCTTCATACATTATCATATGGAGAGAGGAAAGCGGGGGTGACTGTTCCGTTGATTTCAAAAGGGAGATATGTTAGAATGGGGAGAACGGCAGAGCAGCAGAAGGAAGGCGGCAGAAGGATGAAAGAACAGATATTATTGGTGGATGACGAAAAAGAGATTGCGGATCTGGTGGAAGTATATTTGAAGAATGACGGTTATTCTGTAAAGAAGTTTTATAATGGAAAAGACGCCCTGGCCTGTATGGAAGAGGGCGGGCTCGATCTGGCGGTTCTGGACGTAATGCTGCCGGACATAGATGGTTTCAAGATCCTCCAGAAAATACGGGAGAAATATTTTTATCCGGTCATCATGCTGACAGCAAAGGTCGAGGACATGGATAAGATCATGGGACTCACCTTAGGGGCGGATGACTATATTACAAAACCCTTTAATCCCCTGGAGGTGGTAGCGCGGGTCAAGACTCAGCTCAGGCGGTATAAAAGCTACAATCACGTGGGACAGGCAGAAGAAGAGGAGAGACAGGAGCATGACATCCGGGGACTTACGATAAATCGTGATACTCATGAGTGCTTTTTGTATGATAAGCCGGTATGTCTAACGCCGTTAGAATTCTCCATTCTCTGGTATTTATGTGAGCATAAAGGAAAGGTAGTGCCTTCTGAGGAACTGTTTGAGGCCGTGTGGGGAGAGAAATATCTGGAAAACAACAACAATACGGTGATGGCGCATATCGGACGGCTCAGGGAAAAGCTGAACGAGCCTCCAAAAAGGCCGCGTTTTATTAAAACAGTATGGGGAGTTGGATATAAAATTGAAGAATAAAAAAAAGAACCTGAGCGGCGGCCTGGCGGGACGGCTGTTCCTCAGGATGATAATCGCCCTGTTTTCCTATACCGTGCTTGGGATAATCGGCTATTTTTTGGCCATCAATGTATTCAGCTTCAGAACCTGGTCGGGGGACGAGCTTCTTTACCGGGTCGCCAGATGGTTTGACATGAGGAGAGAATTGTTTGCCCTTGCCTATATCGTGATAGGGTATATCGGCATTTTCCTGTATTATTGGAGAAAACCTTTTTCCTATTTCCAGGAAGTTGCAGACGCGGCAGAAGTGATCTACAAGCAGGATGACAGCATGGTGACCCTTTCGGCTCCTTTAAAGGATCTGGAAAACCAGATGAATCAAATTAAGGTAAGCGTCCTGAACAATGAGCGGGTCGCGAGAGAGGCAGAGCAGAGGAAAAATGATCTGGTCACATATCTGGCCCACGATCTGAAGACACCGATCACGTCTGTCATCGGTTATCTGACTTTACTGCAGGATGAGCCTCAGATTTCGGAAGAAATGCGGAACCGTTATATTACCATCGCCAGAGAAAAGGCAGAGCGTCTGGATGATCTCATCAACGAATTTTTTGACATCACCCGGTTTAACCTGTCTCATATCACGCTGGAAAAAACAGAGGTCCATTTGATCCGCATGCTGAATCAGCTGATATATGAATTCAAGCCTATGCTGAGGGAAAAAAATTTGAATTGTGTGCTTCAGGCTCCCGACGATCTGCGTATCTATTGTGACCCGGATAAGTTACAGAGGGTATTTGATAATCTGCTCCGCAACGCGGTCAATTACAGCTATGAGGATTGTACGATCCGAATCTGGGTGGAAGAAATGCCGAATCAGGTGAAGCTGTCTTTTATCAATGACGGGGATCAGATATCGGAGGAGAAGCTTAAAAGGATATTTGAACAGTTTTACCGGCTGGATAATTCCAGATCCACAAAAAGCGGCGGAGCAGGTCTTGGACTTGCCATAGCAAAAGAGATCGTCGAGCTGCACGGAGGCCGAATATCGGCATACAGCAGGGAAAATATCATCCGTTTTGATGTGGTGCTTCCGCGGCCGTAGGAAAATTGTAAGAATTTGATCAGAAAAGAATCGGATTTCCATAGGATGGATAATAAGAACAGCATCCGCTGTCCTGGTATGATGAAGCTACCAGGACGGCGGATATTTTTTTATTCTGTTCTAAAAAAGGCAGCTCGTCCTATGAAAGAAAAGGAGAAAAAATATGAAAAAAACGATAGCAGTTATATTTGGCGGATGCTCCACGGAATATCCGGTTTCTCTCCAGTCCGTTTATGCGGTGCTCACCCACATGAACACAGAAAAATATCAGGTGATACCGGTAGGAATCACGCGGAACGGAGATTGGTTTCGGTATATGGGGGCTTTTGAAGAGATTCTGTCGGATCAGTGGCACGTTAAGCATGAAACCTGCAGAAAGGCGTTTCTCTCTCCGGAGCGTTCTGTCCACGGGATCGTAGAAGAAAAGGATGGCGAAATCCGTCAGATCTATGTGGATGCAGTATTTCCAGTACTTCATGGAAAAAACGGGGAGGATGGAACGATACAGGGATTAGCGGAACTGGCAGGCATCCCTCTCATCGGGTGCGGAACGTTTGCGTCTGCTCTCTGCATGGATAAATACCGGGCGCACCAGCTGGCTGCCCAGGCCGGCGTAGCAGTGCCGAAAGCTGTCGTCTTGGAAAAAAGACTGGAAAAAACAGAGCTTTACGAAAAGACAAAAGATTTGGAATATCCGCTGTTTGTAAAGCCGGTGAGGGCGGGATCTTCCTTTGGGATCACAAAAGCGGACAGGAGGACGCAGCTTTTGTCCGCAGTGGACGCAGCGTTTCAGCATGACCGAGAAGTCATCATTGAAGAGAATGTGGAAGGCTTTGAAGTAGGCTGCGCCGTAATGGGAAAAGAAAAGCTGATTTTAGGAAGAGTGGATGAGATTGAACTCTCAGAAGGCTTTTTTGACTATACAGAGAAGTATACTCTGAAAAGCTCCAAAATCCATATGCCGGCCAGAATCGACGAAGAGACGGAAAAACGGATTCAAGTGTGCGCGGAGACCATATACCGGGCTTTGGACTGCTCCGGTTTTGCCAGGGTGGACATGTTTCTGACACCAAACGGCCAGATCGTGTTTAATGAAGTAAATACCATACCGGGATTTACTGCCCACAGCCGTTTTCCCAATATGATGAAAGGCATTGGAATGTCCTTCGAGGAGATTTTGGAAACGCTTATGGCGCAGGAGGTGTGAGACATGAGAGAGATGGTACTGTCCGGCCGGTCTGTCCACATGGGGAATTTAATCTTAGTGAATGAAAAGCATCCAATCGCGGGAGAAATGAGGTTTTCCTGCGTGCCCGTGGACAGCAGGCACCCGGGAATCCTGCTCCATACAAGGGCTTCCTCCTGTTTGGCCCAGCTTTTAAAGGAAATTCGGTCCGAGGGAAAAATCGTGCCGGTGAGCGGCTACCGGCCGAAAGCGGAGCAAGAGCAGATATTTAAGGATTCCGTTGCAGAAAACGGATGGGAGTTCACCAGAAAATATGTGGCCCTTCCAGATCACAGCGAGCATCAGACGGGACTGGCTATTGATCTGGGGATTGATCAGGAGAACATTGATTTCATACGCCCGGAGTTTCCATATGACGGTGTCGGAGGAGCGTTTCGAAAAAGGGCCGCCAGATATGGCTTTATAGAAAGATATCCGGAAGGAAAAGAAGAGGTGACAGGAATTGGCGGGGAACCGTGGCATTTCCGATACGTGGGATATCCTCATTCTGAAATCATGGAAGGACAAGGACTCTGTTTGGAAGAATATACAGAATTCATAAAAAATTATCCTTATGACGGGAAACATTTGAGAACCGGCGGTCCGGGCAAAGAAATTGAGATATTTTACGTGCAGGATGAGATGACGGAGAATCCGTCGGTGGCAGTAGCGGACAACGCCATAGCGGAGAGCTCCGGAAACAATGTGGACGGATGGGTTGTGACACTGTGGAGGCAATAAGATGAAACGAGAAAAAGCATATACCGGTATTGACGGATTTCGGATTGCCGCCGCGCTGTTGGTCGCAGCTATTCACATTTCTCCCCTCGCTGCCTGGAATGAGACCGGTGATTTTATTCTGACACGGGTTGCCGCCCGCGTCGCGGTTCCCTTTTTCTTTATGACCTCCGGCTTTTTTCTGGAAAAAGGAACAGAAAACCGTATGGAGAAACTGGCTGCTTTTACAAAAGCCACACTGCGGCTGTATCTGATATCCATGATTTTTTACCTGCCGCTCAACCTCTATATGGGATATTTCAATACAAAATTATTTTTGCCGGAATTTCTGAAGGATGTTCTGTTTGACGGAACTTTATATCATTTGTGGTACTTTCCGGCAGCCGTCGCCGGGGCCTGGATATCGGTACTTCTTATCCGCAGGATAGGCTTCAAAAAAGCGTTTATTGCCGCGGTCTGTCTCTATGCAGTTGGCCTTTTGGGGGACAGCTACTACGGTCTGTCGGCAAAGATTCCGGTTTTAAAAACATTCTACGACAATGTGTTTGCCGTCGCCGATTACACACGAAATGGGATTTTTTATGCGCCCGTGTTTTTTGTCATGGGGGCCTGGATAGCGGAAAACGAAGGAAGGAGGAGCATAAGGGGAGGCCTTTCATACTTCGCAGGCTTCTTGCTCATGCTGGTGCTGATGACTGCAGAGGGACTGCTCCTCAGGGCGTTCGGTCTCCAGCGGCATGACAGTATGTATATACTTCTTCTTCCCTGCATGTATTTGCTGTTCCGTTGGCTTCTTTTCTTTCGGGGAAGAAGAAGGGAAAGGCTCCGGGATATATCTATGGTCATCTATATCGTCCATCCCATGGCGATCGTTGCGGTGAGGATGGCAGCGAAGCTGTTTTCCAAACAGACATATCTGACGGAACATCCCATGGCGCTTTATCTGGCTGTTCTTCTCCTTTCCGGCCTGGCCGGTATCCTATACTGCCAGGTCATGCGGGAATGGAAAAAGCGTCATCCTATGCGTTCACCGTCGGAAGGCTGCCGCTCCTGGGTGGAAATCGACCAGGGGAGCCTTATGCATAATGCCAGGGTCCTGCAGAAGGATATGCCTCAGGGCTGCCGGCTGATGGCGGTGGTAAAAGCCGGCGCATATGGACATGGAGACACAGCGACCGCCAGATGCCTGAATCGGGCGGGGGTCAGGGCGTTTGCAGCAGCGACCATAGATGAAGGAATCACATTGCGGAAAGAAGGAGTACAGGGAGAGATCCTGATACTTGGATATACGCCTGCCTCCAGGGCAAAGGAACTCAGACGCTGGCGGCTGATACAAACTGTCTGCGATCATGAGCACGCCCTGGCGCTGGAAAAGACGGGGATAGACCTGCAGGTCCACTTGGCGGTGGATTCAGGGATGCACCGGCTGGGAATTTCTGTGGACGATGTAGACTGTGCGGTGGAGGTCTTTCAGATGAAACATTTGAAGATAACCGGTATTTTCACACATTTGTGCGCTACGGACAGCAGCAGACAGCAGGACATAGAATTTACGGAAAGCCAGCTCGGAACGTTTTTTGGATTTTTAGAGAAACTGTCCGGACAGGGAATCGTGCTTCCGAAGATTCACGTGCAAAGCAGCTACGGTTTTTTGAACTATCCGGATATTGACTGCGATTATGTGAGGGCCGGGATTATTTTATATGGGGCGGACAGCGGAACAGATACCTGGGTGAGAAGAAAACTGGATCTGAGACCGGCCCTGGCTCTTAAGTCGACAGTAGCTTCGGTCAGGAAAGTATACGCCGGGGAAAGTGTGGGATACGGCAGGGCATATACCGCATCATCCGACCGTGACATAGCGGTCGCTGCCATTGGATATGCGGATGGATATCCGAGAAGCCTGTCCTGCGGAAAGGGGAGCGTACTGATTAAAGGAAGGCGGGCGCCGATAGTGGGACGGATCTGTATGGATCAGATGATGATAGACGTGACCGGAATCCCGGGAATATCGGCAGGTGATACAGTGACGCTGATCGGAAGGGATGGGGAAGAAGAGATTCTCGCCAGCGAAGTGGCGGAGCAGGCGGGCAGCATTTCCAATGAGCTGCTGAGCAGGCTGGGCAGCCGGCTTACGTATCTGCCATAACTGTAAAAACAGGGAAGAAAATGTTCGAGAATCGGTTGACAGGAAGAAATTCCTATAGTATATTAGTAACGTTGACAAGCTTTAACAGCTTGGAGACGTGCTTCCGTGGCTCAGTTGGTAGAGCAATTGATTCGTAATCAATAGGTCGCCGGTTCAAGTCCGGCCGGGAGCTTAGAGAGCCTGTGTCTGACAGATGTCGGATACAGGCTTTTTTGTATACCTTTGAATACCTTTCAAACAAGTTTTTTGTCTGATTTGCAAGGCAAGAAGAAGTCCGCTTCCATCCAGGCGGCTCGCTGGCAGCCGTAACCAGAATCTTTGCGGCCTCCAGTCGGTCCTTTCCAACTGACATGGATAAACCTAAATTTTTCCATGTCAGATTCCAACAAAAATCCGCATGATATGCGATTTTTGCCTCCCTGCGTCCGGGAAAATTCTGCTAACGCCTTTGCGGCGCTCGCCTTACGATGGAATCGGATCCTTCCTCTTGCTCTTTTTTCCGCACCGAAATAATCGCTCATTTGCCTCGAAAGCCATTGGGGCAGTCCACCGCGGCCCGCTGCCGTAAGGCGCGCGGGCCATGTGGATATCCAATTCTTTTCTGGAATCAATGGAACGGAAATCATCCAGAATGGTGCGGCAGGCAGGACACCGGCAGAAAGATTCCGGGGAGGCCTAAAGGTGAGCGCCGCAGGGCAGCGGCCGGTGTTCCCCAGGCGGAGGGAGGCAGAAACGGAAAATCCGATTCCGTTTCTGAGCGAACAGGAGACGGGAAATCATAAAGATTTCCCGCCGACATGTGAGCGGTACTGCTGGAGCGGGGATAAAGCGGCCCCTGCATCGCCAGCGAACCGAAATCGTGACGCCCCGGAACTTCTGCCGGTGTCTTGGTAAAGACCCTTCAGGAATGATTCCAAAAAGTATTTGGTTGTATACCCAAGGGCATCCCTTAATGCATACCCTCCGGGCAGGCGCACTTCGTGCGTCAAGGTATATTTTTGAAATCATTTTCTCTGCCCTGCATTTAAAAAGGTATTTAAAGAAATTTTGCCGGATGAAAGTATTGTCTTTTTATGTTATAATTAGTCCGTAAAAAGCAGCAGGGAGTGCAGTCACCGCAGGAGGATCACACATCATGCCGACCTTGGAATGGATTGGAAAAGATAAAATCGTAAGCTATCATCAGAAGGTGCCGTACCGTTTTTTGGAGCGGAAATACAGCTTTGATGAGGGCGGAAGCAAAAAAGAGGACAACGGAAGCGGCAATATGATTATCCGCGGAGATAATCTGGAGGCTTTGAAATCGCTCCTCCCTCAATATACAGCCAGCGTTAAATGTATCTATATCGATCCACCTTACAATACGGGAAATGAGAAATGGATATACAATGACAATGTAAATGACCCCAGGATGAGAAAATGGCTCGGAGAGGCCGTTGGAAAGGAAGGGGAGGATTTGTCGCGCCATGATAAATGGCTTTGTATGATGTATCCGCGCCTTAGACTGCTGGAAAAGCTGATGGCGCCGGACGGAGCCATATTCATAAGCATCGACAACAATGAGAAATTCAATTTGAAATTGATATGTGATGAGATATTCGGACCATCGGGATTTGTTGCGGATATAGCCGTCATCAACAATCTGAAGGGACGGAGTGACGATAAATATATCGCCACGGCCCATGAAAGTCTTCTGATCTATCAGAAAGGGAGCTTTGTCACCCGGGGGGTCTCTCTGCCGGAAGAATATGAAAAAGAATATAAGCTGTCCGACGAGAAGGGACGGTACCGGCTTTTGGGGCTGAGAAAAAGGGGCAGCAACGCCAGGGAAAAGGACAGGCCCAATCTGTTTTATCCTATCTATTATCAGGAGGCTTCCGGGAAGCTGTCCCTGGAACCGGCGGATGGGGCTGTGGAGATACTGCCGAAACTCTCCAACGGCGAGAATGGGACCTGGAGATGGGGCAAAAGCACGGTTCTGGAGCGGATTTCGGAACTGGAGGTCCGCCTGGTGAAAAAGAGGATGGAATACGACATTTTTCAAAAGGATTACCTGGAAAGGGAAGAAAAACGCCGGGTTAAGCCGAAGTCTTTTTGGTCCGGCAGCGAATTCGCCAGTGAAACCGGCACTCTTGAGATAAAGTCGATTCTCGGAAAGGGGCAGTTTGACACGCCGAAGCCGGTGGGGATCGTGGAATACTGCCTGCAGCAGGCGGCAGATAAAGATTCTATTGTTTTAGACAGCTTTGCCGGTTCCGGGACTACGGCCCATGCGGTACTGGATATGAATCGGAAGGACGGCGGAAACCGGAAGTTCATTCTGGTGGAGATGATGGACTATGCCGAAAATGTGACGGCAGAACGGGTTAAACGAGTGATCTCCGGCGGCGGAAAGACAGAAGGCCTGGGAGGAGACTTCAGTTTTTATGAGATAGGAGAGCCGCTGTTTCTGGACGGAGGACGTCTCAACAGTCAGATAGACGAAGAAAGGCTTAAGGAGTATATCTGGTATACGGAGGCGGGGGGCTTTTTTGAGAAGACCCGTGGAGATGAAAATTTGCCGTTTTATTTGGGAAAAAATAAGGGCACTGCGTATTATCTGTATCATACGAAGGAACAGGACGCCGTGCTGGATTACAATTTTCTTACGAATATCCGGGAAAGGGCAGAGCATTATGTAATCTATGCGGACAGATGCAGTCTGAGTGAAGCAGAGTTGTCCGAATATCAGATCACGTTTAAAAAAGTGCCGAGAGACATAAAGAGGATTTGAGAAATTGGCGGACAAAGGAGAAATGCGGATGGAAATAAAGAAGTACCAGATGAAGGTCATAGAGAAGCTGCGCCGCTTTCTGGAGCTTTTGAGTACGGCGGAGACGGTCTCGGAGGCATACAAGAATTTATGGGAGGAACAGGGAGTGGGGCTGGGGCCTGACGGTATGCCGGCCTACCAAAATATCATCCGGAGGACACCTCATGTATGCTTTAAGGTTCCGACCGGAGGAGGAAAGACATATCTGGCATGCAATTCACTGAAGCCGGTGTTCGACGCGCTGAGTCCGGAACGCATAAAAGTGGCGGTATGGCTGGTGCCTACCGATACGATTCTGGAACAGACGGTTGAAAATCTGAAGGATACGGCTCATCCTTACAGACAGAAAATAGACGGAGATTTCGGCGGACGGGTGGAAGTATATACCAAAGAGGAACTGCTCGGCGGAAAGAATTTTAACTATGGTACGGTGACTGAACAGCTGTCCATCCTGGTGCTTTCCTACGATTCTTTTCGGTCCAGCAGGAAAGAGGGACGAAAGGCTTATCAGGAGAACAGCAGTCTGCTGTCCTTCCAGAGAGCCCTTGGCGAGCCGGAGTATGCGGTGAAGGGGGCTGACAAGACGTCATTGATTCAGGTTATAAGTCAGCTGTCTCCCTTTGTGATCGTGGATGAGAGCCATCATGCGAGAAGCAGTCTGAGCCTGGAGATGCTGGAAAATTTCAATCCGTGCTTTGTGCTGGATCTGACGGCCACTCCCCGGCCTGAGAGCAATATAATCGCATATGTGGACGCGGCTCAGCTGAAAGAAGAGCACATGGTAAAGCTGCCGGTGGTGGTATATAACCGGGACAGCCAGACGGAAGTCATAGCGGATGCCATAGATCTGCGGAACAATCTGGAGAAACTGGCGGAGGAAGAGGAAAAGCGGAGCGGGAGATATATAAGGCCCATTGTACTGTTCCAGGCGCAGCCCAGGGGGAGAGAAGACAGCGCCACGTTCCAGAAGCTTAAAGAAAAACTCATCGCCAGCGGAGTTCCGGCCGGAGAGATCGCGATTAAGACTGCGGAAGTCAATGAGCTCAGGGATAAGGAGCTGACCGGGAAGGACTGCAGTATCCGATATATCATCACAGTCAATGCACTGAAGGAAGGATGGGACTGCCCCTTTGCCTATGTGCTGGCGACGCTTGCCAATAAGACCTCCCGCGTGGATGTGGAGCAGGTTATTGGCCGGATTCTGCGGCAGCCCTATACGAAGCAATGTGAGGTGCCTGCCCTCAACATGTCCTATGTCCTGACTTCCTCTAATGATTTTCGAAATACGGTGGATGAGATTGTAAAGGGGCTTAACAGCGCCGGCTTCAGCAGCAGGGACTGCCGGGTACCGGGAACTTATGAGGAAGCGGAGGGAAAAGCGGAAGGCAGAGAAACGTGTGCCGGCGGAATGGATACCGGCCGGGATTCCATAAGAGAACAGGAAACAGAGACAGAGGAATTTCTGGACTTTGATGACCAGAAGCTGGAGAAGGAGCTTTTAAAACGCAGGGAGAGGAACGAGCGTCAGACGGAACCGCTGCCCTTATTTGGTGCCGCTTCTATGCTGCAGATGGCTTCAGAACAGCTGAAGGCGTACGAAAAAGAGATAAATCACACAAAAGAAGAAAGCTTTGACTGGCCGGAAACCCCGCCCCAGGAGGTGAGAGACAGGATGAAGATTTTCCATATGAAGCCGGAATTCAAAAAAAAGGCAATGGCGCTGCAGATTCCGGTATTTTACCTTGAAACACCGTACAATATCATCACTGGCGCCAGCTTTGTGCCGCTTTGCCAGGAGCACCTGACGGAAGGATTTACATTGAAGGGCAAGCCATACGATATAAGGCTTGACCATATTTCCCAGGAACTGTACCGCGTGGATGTCGAAGGCTCAGAAGACGCCGTTCCCAAAGCGTTTAAAATGAATGAAATGGAAAGGGCCTATTTCCGGGAGATTTTATCCAAGCTGCCGGAAGAGAGGCGTATCCAGAATCATAAAGAGATCATCTGCAAACATCTAAGCAGCCTGAATCAGGTGGATTCTCTGGAGCTGGCGGAATATGTAGACCGGATCGTGGATAATATGAACCGGGACCAGCTGGCGGAGCTGGAAAAAATGGTCTTTGGATATGCGGAGGCTATCAAAAAGAAAGTGCTTGGGCTGCTTAAAGAGCACCAGCTGAAGCAGTTTCAATTGTGGCTGGAACAGGGGAAAATCACCTGCCGGCCTCATTACCGGCTGCCGGAGACGATCTCACCTGTTCATGCAGTCACGACCATAGGAATGTCTTTATATACGGGAGAGGAGAGGATGAACAGTCTGGAGCACAAGATGGTCATGGTGCTCACCAGTCTTAAGAATGTGGTATGGTGGCATAGGAATATTGCGAAACGCGGCTTGAATATCAGCGGCTTTGAGAATCATTATCCGGATTTGCTCGTGTTTACGGACAAAGGAAATCTGATCGTGGTCGAGACAAAATCAGAACATCTGGAGAACTGGAACAGCAAGGACAAGCTGATGCTGGGCCGCGCCTGGGAAAAGGCTTCCGGGAGCCGGTTCCGCTATTATATGGTATTTGATGAAAAGCATAATGACTGGGACGGGGCCGTGACATTTGAAGAGTTTTTTAAGATAATCCCGGAGCTGTAGGCGATCTGCCGCAGGCGGTGCTGATAAATGCACCTTTGATAAATATCGGTACATATGAAAAAAGTGCTTGCATTTTGCGGCGGTATGGTGTAGAATACTGCAAAGGAAAGACAGATGTACGCGCAACAAAGACATGTTGGCGCGGTTTGTCAAATATAATGAAATACGAGGAGAATATGAGATGGATAGGAAAGAGAAACTGAGAGTTGGTGTATTAGGCGCGACAGGTATGGTCGGCCAGCGTTTTATTTCCCTGCTGGAGAATCATCCCTGGTATGACGTGGTCACGGTGGCGGCTAGCCCCAGGAGCGCGGGCAAGGCCTATGAGGATGCGGTCGGAGAGCGCTGGAAGCTGGATACCCCCATGCCGGAAGGCGTGAAGAAGCTGGTGGTGAAGGACCTGCACAACATCGATGAAGTGGTTGCAGATGTGGACTTTGTATTCAGTGCAGTTGATATGACGAAGGATGAAATCCGCGCTATTGAAGAGGCTTACGCGAAGGCCGAGGTGCCGGTGGTTTCCAATAACAGTGCCCATCGGTGGACTCCGGATGTGCCGATGATCATCCCTGAACTGAATCCGGAGCACGCGGAGGTGATTGATTCTCAGAAAAAACGTCTTGGAACAAAGAGAGGTTTCATTGCCGTAAAGCCCAATTGTTCGATTCAGAGCTATACTCCCGCGTTTCATGCGCTTCGCGAGTTTGGAATAAAAACAGCAGTGGTGACTACATATCAGGCTATTTCCGGCGCAGGAAAGACCTTCAAAGACTGGCCGGAGATGATCGACAATGTGATTCCCTATATAGGCGGCGAAGAAGAAAAATCAGAGCAGGAGCCTTTGAAAATATGGGGAAAGGTAGAAGACGGCGTCATCAAGAAGGCGGAGGGGCCGGTGATCACGTCCCAGTGTATCCGTGTTCCGGTGTCCAATGGACATACGGCGGCCGTATTTGTGACCTTTGATAAGAAGCCCTCTAAGGAAGAGATTCTGGACCGCTGGGCGAAGTTCGAAGGTGAGCCCCAGAAGCTCGGCCTTCCCAGCGCACCGAAGCCGTTCCTCAAATATTTTGAAGAAGACAACCGTCCCCAGGTGAAGCTGGACCGTGACTATGAAAACGGCATGGGTGTGACATTGGGACGTCTGAGAGAGGACACGGTATTTGACTATAAATTCGTGGGACTGTCCCATAATACGGTCAGAGGTGCAGCGGGAGGCGCGATTCTCTGCGCGGAGCTTCTGACGGCGAAAGGATATATCACGAAGAAGTGATTATAGAATTATTTTCGGTTACTAATTTCATTATATAAGCAGTACCCCTAAGTAAAAAGACCGCCGGAATCTGGTCATCAGACTCTGGCGGTCCTTTTATTTTTTTGGTTCATAGAGATAGGCAGTATAAGCTGTATCCCGATGATAACCAAGTTTTTCGGCAAGGGAGACGGAGCGAAGATCGTGGGCGTCCCAGCTTGGATAGAGGTTCCGTTCCATACATCGGAGAATCAGAAGAGAAGCGCAGGCACAGGCAAGCCCCCTGTTCCGATGTTCCCTTTTGGTATCCACTTCGATTTCTATGCCTTCCCGATATACAGCATAGGAGGAGGCTCCGGAAACCAGACGGCCTTTATAAAGGGCGGCAGCTCCAATTCCCATGGACTGATATTGCTGGTAAGAAGAAAAGTTGGAGCAGAGATCTTTGGACCATTCTTCATCCAGGGCCATGTGATAAAGCGATTCATCGATCATGGTCAGCTGATAATCGTCAGGGATGGCGTTTACATAAGAGAGGAGCCGGTCACGGTCAAATATGCCCGGTTCTTTTTTTATGGAATACCTCTGGAACTTGGAAACGAAAGATCCACATGTCTGTTCGATACACGTTTCCCATGAGAGGTCCTGAGGGATGAGCAGCGCCGGGTAATGAGGAAGATTCTCTGAAAGAGCGGGAATCAGCTCCGGGCAAGGAAGGCCCGCCAGACAACAAAAATCTCCAACGATGATCCTGGCAGAACGGGGAGATTCTGCCGAGTCGGCCCACGCTTTTCCCATATAGCCCTGAAGGCATGACCAGATCATGGTTTCATTCCAGCCTTCAAAGAGGGGAAGGATAGAACCGATATTATCACGTTCAATAGGTATCATTTTGTACCTCCTTAATAAGTTCTTTTCATCATAACAGAAACGTAAGGATATGTAAACTCATGAAGGATAGGGAAACTGGACTTGCCCGAGCGGCTCTGTTATACTGTATATAAGATAAATGTTTCAGCAGAGCCGGTAAGGCTTTAAAGAAACAGGATAGTTAGGAGAACAGATATGCGGGAGAAGGAAAAGATGCTGGCCGTGGTCTATGTAGGCAGAGAAAATGTGACGCTGCAGACAAGGGAGCGTCCGGTTATCCAGGATAAAGAAGACGCAATTGTAAAAGTGACTCTTACTACCATATGCTCCAGCGATATCCATATTAAGCACGGAGCGGTCCCGAGGGCGGTGCCCGGGGTCATACTGGGACATGAATTCATAGGAACCGTGACTGAAACCGGAGAAGCGGTGAAACAGATAAAGCCAGGAGACCGGGTGGCTGTAAATGTAGAGACTTTCTGTGGAGAATGCTTTTACTGCAAAAGAGGATTTGTGAATAATTGCACCAATGAGAACGGCGGATGGGCACTGGGATGCCGGATAGACGGAGGGCAGGCAGAATATGTCAGAATACCTTTTGCCGACAACACTCTGACAGCTATTCCTGAGAACGTGACGGACGAACAGGCTTTGTTTACAGGAGATATTCTGTCCACGGGCTATTGGGCGGCGAAGCTGGGGGAGCTTAAGCCCGCAGATACGGCGGTGGTCATCGGAGCCGGCCCTACAGGGCTGTGTACGATGATGTGTGCAAGACTGTACAGTCCGTCAAAGATCATTGCACTGGATACAGATAGGAAAAGACTGGAGACTGCAAAAGAGCAGGGGCTGGCGGATATAATTCTGTCCCCCGGAAGAGAGGATGTGGTAAAGAGAATCCTGGAAGAGACTCATGGAAGAGGCGCTGACGCCGTATTTGAGGCAGCGGGAGGCAGCGATACATTTGAACTGGCCTGGAAGACGGCGAGGCCGAACGCGGTCGTGGTCGTAGTGGCGATGTATGAAGAGGACCAGATTCTTCCCCTTCCCCAAATGTATGGAAAAAATCTTACCTTTAAGACCGGAGGAGTGGATGGAAGCGACTGCCAGGAGATCATGGATCTGATAGCCTGCGGCAGGCTGGATCCCAGTTTCCTGATCACCCACAGATGCCGCCTGGAAGAAATCATGGGGGCATATGATATATTTGAAAATAAAAGAGAAGATGTTTTGAAATTTGCTGTAAAACCTTGAGTCTTAAAGCTTTACCCAGGGAATCTGGTTGACAGTTTTCCGGACCGGTAGTAGACTTATGTTGTTGATATTTTGTCAGGATTCCATATTTGATATGATAAACGGAGGTAACATGGATGAAACAAAAGGAAGAATTTGAGGTGCCGGTCTGCGACTATATCCATGCAAATCCTGAACTGATCGCCTCTTTAAAAAAGCAGACGCCGGATGAAGAAATTCTCATCCGCCTGGCAGAATTATTCAAGATTTTCGGCGACCCCACCCGGGTCAAGATCTTATATGTTCTTCTGGAGCATGAGATGTGCGTATGTGATATCGCCCAGCTCCTTTGCATGAGCCAAAGCTCCATTTCTCATCAGCTTCGGATACTAAAGCAGAGTTCCCTGGTGAAGTTCCGGCGCGACGGAAAAACCGTTTTTTATTCGCTGGCGGATGAACATGTAATGACTATATTAAATCAAGGTTTTGATCATGTGACAGAATAGGGATTTCCCTTTCTGTCACTTTTTTTATGTTCACCCGCAATAGGCGGGGGTTGTCGGGGGAGTGCCCCGGTGTTGTCATACTCTTTTCAAAAATCTTCTTGTGAATAAAGCTATCCAGATAAAGCTGGTTAACACTCCAAGCAGGAACATAAAGAAATCTGCTCCGTCTGCCAGGAGCTTCCCTATCCAGAAGGATGGGAGAAAAGCCATGAAATAGTGATATGGGGCAGGCACAAACCATACTAAAATGAGTCCCATAAAGCTGAGTCCCATCATTTTTGAAAGTGCAAGTCCCTCTACACGGTTTCCGGCGATGGATGCGACCATCATCGCTAAAGAGATTCCGGTAAGACTGCTGATGATGGAGGATAAAAAAATAATCTGCAGCGATAAGGATGAGAGGTTTAACAGGAAAGAAACAGTTATCGTGGCAGCAAAAGCCCATATCATGGGAATTCCAATGCGCGCAGATAAATAGGAATACCCCTCCGCAGGAGTGATCTGGTAAAATGCGCTCAAGCCCTCATCCCGTTCTTCTAAAAGCAAAAATGCCGATATTATTGCTGTGAATATAGGAGTCAGGCAGATCATCATACCGTCCGCCAGGCCATACCAGGCGATAATGGAGAACTGGTATTTGGCTGTCAGGATATGGTTGAGAAAGGGAATGACGAACTTAAAAAAGACCCCGGCCAGAAACGGCGCTGGAATAAGGACGATCAGCATGCCATCCTTTGAAATCTGTTTTAAGCCTATTTTAAAAAGCCTCATTGTCTGTTTCAAGTGTTTTTCTCTCCTTCTGACCGCAGGGCGGTTCCAATGCGCTTGTTTGTGAAAAATAATGCGGCGGCGAGCCAGAGAATCAGACTAATCCACATCCGGCAGCTAAAAACTTTCCCCGAATCGATGGAAGCGGCCAGCAAACGCCACAGCGCCGTCCCCGGAAACAGCTCCAAAAGAGGATGAGCTATTCCAAACGCTGTCAGTACAGGCGGCATTGACAAAAGCACTGTGGGAAGTGCGACGATCATCATATAATGATTTACCGAGCGGGCATAAGACGCGGCTGTCAGGCCTATGAGATTAAAGACGACGGCTCCTGTGAATACACTGAAAGACAAGAAAAAGAAATGGATCGGGCCTTTCATGGAAGCCAGTATGATGAGGTCGGCCGATATCGTTGATAGTAATGCCAGGGATAGGGACTTTGATAATACATACTCTACGGTACGGAGGGGAGAAATACTCCAAAAGCTGTGGAGGCCTTCTCCTTTTTCCAGAAGCCATATCCCGCCGATAAAGAAAAGGCCAAGCATTGCGGGATCAGTCAAAATGACGAGGGAGGCTGTTATCTTTTTATATTCTGGCGGGATTACCAGCAGCACGGCGATATAGACCAGGCTGAAAAAAGCATACAGAAAATAAAAACCATATTTTATCTGGAAATGGATATCGTTTTTCAAGGTATTTAGGAATCTCATTACAGGCCCCTTCCTGTCAGCTCAATAAATATATCCTCAAGCGTCTGTTCTTTAGAATGGATACTTGTCAGAGTACCTTTTTGCAGCGCGGCCTGAAAGTCCTCAGCATGGGCCAAATCGGAAAGAGCACATACGTTTTGTTTCTCTTTTTCATTGTCCAAAAACCGGTATTCTACTTTTGTGTCTGCTTTGCACTTGCGTAAAGCATGCGGTGTATCGATTGCCTTGATCGTTCCGCCGGCAATAAATGCGACACGGTCGCAGAGCTCCTCTGCGTCATGCATGTTGTGAGTTGTTAAAAGGATGGTCTTGCCCATCTTTTTTTGTTCCAGGATCATATCCTTTAATATTCTTGCGTTTGCAGGATCAAGACCGCTGGTCGGTTCATCCAGAAAAAGAAGCTTGGGATCATGGAGCAGAGAGCGTACAAAACCAAGCCTCATCTTCATGCCTTTAGAATAGCTTGAAACTTTTTTGTAACCATCATGCTGAAGCCCTACCTTTTCCAAAAGCTCCAGAGGATCACTTGTCCTGCGGGAATAGAGGGAAGCAAAATAAGTCAGGTTTTCCATGGCCGTAAATTTACTGTAAAAGTTAGGAAATTCAAAATCTACGCCTATATGTTCATAATAGTCGTGTGCCCTGTGCTTCATCTCCGTACCAAAAACACGAACACTGCCGCGGTAATCCCGAAGGGTTCCCGTCAGTATTTTCTGCATGGTGCTTTTTCCAGCGCCGGACGGACCAAGAAAACCAAAGATTTCCCCTTGTCTTACATCAAAGGTAATTCCCCTGATGGTATCGTATTTAGAAGAGGGATATTTTAGAAATACATTCTGCACCTCAATCACTTTCATCGCTTATGATCTCCTTCAATACGCCGTCTAAAATGATTCTCATTACGGCCTGCTGATCGGAGGAATCGTCCTGCTGCAGATTGAGGAAGCTGACCGCGAGCGTCTGTAATGTTTTTGCGGCAGTCTCAATTCCGCATGTAAAATGAACGCCGTATTCCTGCAGCCTGATCAGCTCGCAGCTGTCATCCTTTGTATGCGCTTCGATTACTTCGCGGGGAAGCTTGCGGTACAGATGTTCAGCCGTCTCGCCGTCTGCTTGTTTTAGCATGGGATAACGTTTAAGCGCCTGAAACATCCAGAGAAAGCACTGTCTGCAGAGTTCTCTCGGCGGCAAAGAGCGGTTTTCATCCAGAAATTCATCCATTTCCCGCCACATTTTTGTCTGCAGATTTCCTGCGATATCCATATAAAGATGCTCTTTGCTGGGATAAAAGGAATAGAAGGAACCTTTGGCGATGCCGGCGGCCCGTACGATTTCATCAATGGACACCTTTTTAATGCCGAATGAAGTAAACAGCCGTTCACCCTCCTGCATCAATTTTTGTCTTATCATTTTTTTCTCCGTATCGCTGAATCTTGGCATGATCGGCCTCCAAATATATATGACTAAATAATTTTATATGGTCATATATATCATATCGCTCTTGCATTGGATTGTCAATGAAAACGGAATCATTTCTTTCGTTCCTAATTCAGCATAGCAAATATTTAGAGTTAGACCTTGACGCACGAAGTGCGCCTGCCCGGAGGGCATGAATTAAGGGGTGCCCTTGGGTATGATACAAAACACTTTTTGAAATCATTCCTAATAGGCTCCGAATAAGTTCCAGTCAGACACCGGCAGAGGTTCCGGACCGTCACGATTTTGGTTCGCTGGCGATGCAGGGGCCGCTTTAATCCTGCTCCGGGAGTACCGCTCACATATCAATGGGAAAATCTTTATGATTTCTCGTCTCCGGTTCGCTCAGAAACGGAATCGGTATTTTTCGTTTCTGCCTCCCTCCACCTGGGGAACACCGGCCGCTGCTCTGCGGCGCTCACCTTTAGGCCGGCCCGGAATCTTTTTGCCTCACCATTTCGGATGACTTCCATTCTCCTGATTTCATTAAAGTAT
Organism: Qiania dongpingensis; assembly: GCF_014337195.1. Classification (NCBI taxonomy): domain Bacteria; kingdom Bacillati; phylum Bacillota; class Clostridia; order Lachnospirales; family Lachnospiraceae; genus Qiania; species Qiania dongpingensis. The sequence continues at coordinate 814,593 of NZ_CP060634.1, read as the reverse complement.
TGGATATCCACACGGCCCGCGCGCCTTACGGCAGCGGGCCGCGGTGGACCGCCCCAATGGTTTTTAAAACGAATGAGAGCTTATTTCGGTGCGAGAAGAAGAGCAAGAGGAAGGATTCGATTCCATCGTAAGGTGAGCGCCGCAAAGATCCTGGTTACGGCTGCCAGCGAGCCGCCTGGATGGAATCGGATTTCCTCTTATATTGTAAACCAGACAAAGAAAACTTGTTTAAAAGGTATTCAAAGGTATATTTCCGAATCTTTTTTCAAAATATGTTGACAATAAGCGAAAGAGCGTTTATGATAATGATATACCCAATGGGGGTATATGAACGACTGGAAAGGAAAAGCCATATGAAACAGAAATTTAATGTGACTGGAATGAGCTGTTCTTCCTGCTCTGCCAATGTGGAAAAGAGTGTCAGAAAGCTGCCTGGCGTGAAGACAGCCGCGGTGAACCTGCTGTCAAACAGTCTTGTGGTAGAATATGAGGAGACCGCGCTTGATGATGATGCCATTATCTCGGCAGTGGTCCATGCGGGCTACGGCGCTTCCGTGGCGGGCAAGGAAAGCGGAAAGAAAAAGGGCGGAGATGTCAAAGAGAAGAATCCCGTAGAGGAACAGCTTAAGAACATGAAATACCGCCTGATTGTATCCATTTGTTTTATGATCCCGCTCATGTATGTTTCCATGGGGCATATGATCGGACTGCCTCTCCCCGGCTTTTTATCCGGACATCAGAATGCCGTGGGATACGGTATGACGCAGTTCCTTCTGACGCTGCCGGTTATGTATGTGAACCGAAAATATTATCAGGTGGGCTTCAAAGCGCTGTGGCACAGAGCTCCCAATATGGATTCCCTGATAGCCATCGGTTCGGGCGCGGCGCTGGTCCATGGGATCGCAGCCATTTATATGATGGGATATGGGCTTGGCATACAGGATATGGAGCTGGTGGCCAGCTATCATATGGATCTGTATTTTGAATCCGTATCCATGATCCTGACGTTGATCACCGTAGGAAAATATCTGGAGACCAGATCCAAGAGCAAGACCAGCGACGCCATATCGAAGCTTTATGATCTGGCGCCGAAGACGGCCACTGTTATACGTGACGGAAAAGAAGAAGAGATCCTGGTGGAGGAAGTGGTCGCTGGGGATATCCTTGCAGTCCGGCCCGGCCAGAGCATCCCGGTGGACGGGGTGATCGTAGAAGGCCAGGCATCCGTTGACCAGTCAGCCCTGACCGGAGAGAGTATTCCGGTGGAAAAGGGAGAGGGCGATACGGTAATCGCGGCCACCATAAACAAGAATGGATATTTCACCTTCCGGGCGACGAGAGTCGGGGATGATACCACCCTGGCGAAGATCATCCAGCTGGTGGAAGATGCCAACAGTTCCAAAGCCCCCATTGCCAAATTAGCAGACAAGATCGCAGGAGTGTTTGTACCTGTGGTCATCGCCATCGCCCTGCTGGCGACCATCATCTGGGTTCTTGTGGGCGCGACCTTTGGATTTGCATTGTCCATCGGTATTTCTGTACTGGTGATTTCGTGTCCCTGTGCCCTCGGGCTTGCTACACCGGTGGCTATCATGGTCGGGACCGGTAAGGGAGCCGAGAACGGAATCTTGATCAAATCGGCAGAATCCCTTGAAGTGGTCCATTCTGTAAAGACGGTTGTAATGGATAAGACCGGGACGATCACCGAAGGAAAGCCGAAGGTGACGGATATTCTGCCTCTGGAGCCAAAAGCTTCGGATGGAAAAAAAGAAAAGCTGGATGAGAACAGCCTGCTCTTGATGGCCGCTTCTTTGGAAAAACCTTCAGAGCATCCGCTGGCGGAAGCCATTGTAGAAGAGGCGGAAAACAGAGGACTTGAATTTTTGCAGACGGAAGGATTCCAGGCAGTTTCCGGCAGAGGGATAAAGGCGGTGCTCTCGGAAAAAGCGTGCCTGGCCGGAAATCAGAGCTTTATGGAAGAAAACGGAGTAGATGTGGCTGAGGCAGAATCCACCGCCCATCGGCTGGCTGAGGAAGGAAAGACACCGCTGTTTTTTGCCAGGGACGGCGTCCTCTGCGGTATCGTAGGAGTAGCCGATGTGGTGAAGCCCACCAGTGAACAGGCCATCAAAGAACTGGAACACATGGGAATCGAGGTGGTTATGCTGACCGGCGACAACGAGAGGACAGCCAATGCCATCAAGAACCAGCTGGGTATCAGCAAGGTCATTGCCGAGGTGATGCCCCAGGATAAGGAAAAGGCGGTCCGGGATATACAGGAGTCGGGCAGACGTGTCGCCATGGTCGGAGACGGCATCAACGATGCGCCGGCGCTTGCAAGGGCCGATGTGGGCATTGCCATCGGGGCAGGTACGGACGTGGCCATGGAATCCGCGGATATCGTCCTTATGAAGAGCGACCTTTTGGACGTGGTGACGGCAATCCAGCTGAGCAAATCCGTACTGCGAAATATAAAGGAGAATCTGTTCTGGGCCTTTTTCTACAATAGTATTGGTATTCCCCTGGCAGCCGGTGTTTTTTATAACCTGCTTCAGTGGAAGCTGAACCCTATGTTTGCGGCCGCCGCCATGAGCCTCAGCTCTGTCTGCGTTGTCAGCAACGCGCTGCGCTTAAAAGGCTTCCGGACAAAGTTTGCTTTTCATACGGAAGCGCCGACGAAGGAGATTTCCTGTCCGGACGGTTCTTGTATAAGAAAACCCATAGAAGAAAAGAGTAAAGGAGAAGATGAGACTATGAAGAAAATCATGAAGATCGAAGGAATGAGCTGTAACCACTGTAAAATGAGCGCGGAGAAAGCGCTGAACGCCATAGAAGGCGTGACCGCTGAGGTGGATTTGGAAAAGAAGCAGGCAGAGATCACCCTTGAAAAAGAGGTAGCGGATGAAACCCTGAAGGCAGCCATCGTGGAGGCCGGCTTCGAACCCGGCGAGATTCAATAAAATTCTCGTTTGTGAGAAAATTTATAGAAATTTGATAATTTGAGAAATTGACTTTCACTGGATTGGAGCATATAATTTGTTTCAGGGAAGCCGACCGACTAGCCGGTCGGCTTTTTTATTTCAGCAGAAACAAACATCAGGAGGATTGGACGATGATTGCGAAATTCAGTGTGAAGAAGCCCATGACGGTTTTTGTGGCCGTGGTGCTGATCTTGATTCTGGGGGTGGTGTCTTTTACAGAGATGACGCCGGATCTTTTGCCCAGCATCAACCTGCCCTATGCGGTGGTAGTGACCACGTATCCCGGAGCGAGTCCGGAGGAAGTGGAAACGACTGTGACGAAACCGGTGGAGCAGTCCATGGCAACCCTTAACAACATAAAGGAAGTGAGTTCCACATCCAGCGAGAATGTATCTCTCGTGATTTTAGAGTTCAACGATGACGTGGACATGGATTCCATAACGGTGGACGTGAGGGAGAAGCTGGACCAGATCGAAGGCTATTGGGATGATACGGTTTCTTCACCTATCATAATGAAGATCAATCCGGATATGCTTCCCATCGTAGTTGCTTCTGTGGATGCGGACGATATGGGAGTGGCCGATATCTCCAAGTATGTGGAAGAGACGGTCCAGCCAGCCCTGGAGGGGGTCGACGGCGTGGCCAGCGTCAGCGCGTCGGGCCTTCTGGAGGAGCAGGTGAACGTCGTCATCCGGGATGACCAGGTGGAAAAGGTCAATGACCGTCTGAAATCCTCCATATCCGATTCTTTGTCCGAGGCGGAGGATGCGCTCAACGAAGCGGAGGATAAGATTTCAGAGGGAAAGGCTCAGCTGGAGAGCCAGACGTCCCAGTTCCAGAGCGGGATGGTACAGGCGGACCAGGCGCTCAGTGAGGCCAGAATGCAGATCCTCCAGGGGGAGATCGCTCTGGAAAATGCGGAGAAGGAGCTGGCTTCCAAGGAAAGCGAAGCTCTTTCCCAGGCGGGATATCAGAGCATAGATGAGATGGAAGCGGGACTTACCTCATCCTTGGAACAGATTAACAGCCTTCTTTCTCAGGAAGCTTCCATAAGGGATGGACTCACCCAGCTGGAGGCGGGGATTTCGCAGATAGACAATGGGCTGGAACAGGTAAAGGACGGTAAGGCGGTTCTGGAGGAACAGCCGGATCTAAAGGCGGCCAGAGAGGGCTTTGAGGCCATGAAAGCCCAGGGAATCATCGATGACGACGGCAATCTGCTGATTCCGGAGGATACTCCCGGGTATGCGGAGACGGCCGCAGAAGCGGCGGCGTTGAAAGCCGGCGTCGATCTGTACCGTTCAAAGCTGGCGGAGCTCACCGCCGCAGAAGCAGATCTGACCTCCCAGAGAGAAGCGCTGGTTTCGAAGAAGACAGAAGCGGAAGCGGCCGTCGCTCAGATTGATAAAATAAAGAAGGAAGGAACGGCGGCCCAGATCACATCGGCCCTGGAGGGAATCCAGGCGCTCCGGGCAGGGAAGAAGCAATTGGCTTCTACCAGGGAGCAGCTGACTTCAGCGAAAGACACCTTGATCGCTAAGGCGCAGGAAGCCGGGATGACCAAATATGAGGCGGAGTCACAGCTGGCAGAGGCAAAACGGCAGTTGGAGGACGGAGAAAAGGAGCTGGATGAACAGCGGGAGACTTTTGAATCATCCAAGGAAAGCGCCCTTGATGCCGCAGATGTGACCGATAAACTGACGGCAGACATGATATCCCAGATTCTGACAGCGCAGAACTTCTCCATGCCGGCCGGCTATGTGACAGAGGACGGCATACAGTACCTGGTCCGGGTGGGGAATAAGCTGGAGGATGTGGAGGAGCTTAAAAATCTGGTCCTCTTTGACCCGGATGTGGAAGGAATGGAGCCGGTCCGCCTGTCGGACGTGGCGGATGTCTATAAAAGCGACAACAGCGCGGATATTTACGCGAAAATAAACGGAAATGACGGTGTGGTGCTTTCCATAGAAAAACAGCCGACTTATGCTACCGCGGATGTGGCGGAGGCTGTCCAGAAGAAATTTGAGGAGCTGGAGAACAGCCATGACGGGCTGCATTTTACCATGCTGTCAAACCAGGGGGATTATATCCATCTGGTGGTGGATTCGGTGCTCAGCAATCTTCTGTACGGAGCGATCCTCGCCATTCTCATCCTTCTGTTCTTCCTGAAGGATCTGAGGCCGACGATCATCATTGCCTGCTCCATCCCTATCAGTGTGATCTTTGCCATCGTACTGATGTATTTTTCCGGCGTTACGCTGAATATGATTTCTCTTTCTGGTCTTGCGGTGGGCGTGGGAATGCTGGTGGACAATTCCGTGGTAGTCATCGAAAATATTTACCGGCTGAGAAATAAAGGAGCCTCTGCGATACAGGCGGCGGTCAGCGGTACCGTACAGGTGGCGGGGGCTATCACCTCTTCCACGCTCACGACAGTCAGTGTGTTCCTGCCGATCGTATTTATTAAGGGAATGACCAGGCAGCTGTTTACGGATATGGCGCTGACGATCACCTACTCGCTGGCGGCCAGCCTGATCGTGGCCGTGACGCTGGTGCCCGCCATGGCTTCCGGGATGCTGAAAAAGCAGAAGGAAAAGTCCCACAAATGGTTTGATTTTATGCTGAAGGGATATGAAAAAGCCGTGAGCTGGTGTCTTAGACACCGTGTGGTGACGCTTCTTGCGGCTGTCGGAATGCTGGTGTTCAGTGTGATCGCGAGCATGAGCCGAGGCACCGCCTATATGCCTGCCATGGACAGCACACAGATTTCCGTTTCCCTCTCCATGCCGGAGGGCTCCGGTACGGAAGATACCAAAGAAATGGCGGATGAAGTGATTGAACGGATCATGTCTGTGGATGGCGTGGAAACAGTCGGGGCCATGATGGGAGGAGGCGGGATGATGTCCTCCATGTCAGGCGGGAGTTCTTCGGAGAGTGTTTCCATATATGCGATCCTCGAAGAGGGAAAGACGGTGTCCAGTCAGAAAATCGCGGGAAAGATTGAAGAAGCCTGTGCAGATCTGGACTGTGAGGTCACCGCAAGCGGCTCTTCCATGGACATGAGCGCCCTGGGAGGCTCCGGCGTAACCATGAAAATCGAAGGACAGGATTTGGACGCGCTCCAGGAGGCGGCCAAGTCGGCGGCCGAAAAACTGGCGTCTATAGAGGGTATCACAGAGGTGGATGACGGGATCATAGATCCGACTCCTGAGCTTCGTATCGTGATAGATAAGGAAAAGGCCATGCTTCAGGGCGTTACGGTCGCCCAGGCTTATATGGATCTGCAGAAAGCTTTGAAATCCAGCAGCGAGGCGACGGAGCTTACGGAGAATTCAGGCGATTATCCGGTGATCGTGGACGACGCTTCAATGGAAAATATGACTACGGAAGACATCCGGAACTATATATTCACAGTGACCGGCATGGATGGAACAGAGAAAGAGATCGCACTCAAGGACATTGCGACGGTAGAAGACGCACAAAGCCTTTCTTCCATTAACAGAGAGAGCCAGAGACGTTATGTGACTGTGAGCGGCCAGGTGGCCGACGGCTACAATGTAGGCATCGTGAGCCGGGAAGTAGAAAAAGAGTTTGAGGATTTCCAGCTTCCCGATGGCTGCAGCCTGGTGTTCGCGGGTGAAAATGAGACCATCATGGAGGCCATGGGCCAGCTGATTAAGATGCTGCTTATTGCCGTCGCTTTCATTTATTTGATCATGGTAGCCCAGTTCCAGTCCCTGCTGTCGCCCTTTATCGTTATGTTCACGATTCCTCTGGCGTTTACAGGCGGTTTCCTGGGTCTGTTCCTGACCGGAAAAGAGGTCAGCGTCATTGCGATGATAGGATTTGTCATGCTGGCAGGAATCATCGTAAACAACGGCATCGTGCTGGTGGATTACATCAATCAGCTGAGAAAAGAGGGGACCGATAAGAGGAAGGCCATCGTAGAGGCCGGCGTTACCCGTATGCGTCCTATTTTGATGACGGCTGTCACGACGATCCTCGGTCTTATGACCATGGCAATCGGAGTGGGGACCGGAGCTGAAATGATGCAGCCTGTGGCGATCGTCACCATCGGCGGGCTCACTTACGCGACGCTTATGACGCTTTTCGTGGTACCGGTGCTGTATGATATTTTCAACCGCAGGGAAATGCGGGTCATCAAGGAAGAAGAGCTGGTGGTATTGGATGACTAATGAAAAGGAATTGTCCGGTAAAAAAGAGGCCATCTATGGCAGTGTCTGGAATATCTACGTCGGAGGGAAGGATTTAGGGCTGATCCGTATGGGAGAGATCTCCGAGGCGTCCGGTATTCCGAAGGGTACGATCTATGAATATTTTCGCACGAAGGATCAGCTGATCGCTGAAGCCGTGATCTGGTCCATCGGACAGGAGGTCTCCGCTCTCTGTGAAAGAGTAGAAAAGGCGGAGAACTTCGATCAAAAATGGGATATGGTCTTGGAATGGGTGCGTTCTCCGGCAGCTCAGTCCATATTGATGATCGATTTCATAAGCGGGGATAAAATGCCGGAGAGTCTGAAGGGAGAATTGATGCGGCTTCACAGGGAGACGTGCTGCGGAGACGATACTGCGGTCAGGGTCATGAATACTCTTTTGGAAGCAGGGCAAAGAGACGGCGTCCTGGAAAGCCGCGGAAGCCATCTGGCAAGACGCTCTATTCTGTACAGCGCCATCGCTCCGGTGCTGATGTACGGCAAGAAACGGGAGGAATTTAAAGATACGCCGTGGGAAGAGGTTAAGGCGTACTCCAAAAAGCTTCTGGTCGTAGCGTTTAAAAAGGACTGAGAAAACGAAACAGAGGAGGAAGACATAGATATGGCGGGGCTTTCAATGGGAATCGTGGAGGTAGACATCCATGGCATGAATCGTTTCCAGGCAAAGAACCTGATCGCAGGCAGACTAAAGCGGGCAGGCGGCGACATTTACCGCATCCGGGTCATACACGGCTACCATAACGGGACGTCTTTGAAGGAGATGGTGCGGAAGGAATTCCGGGGTCATCCAAAGGTCCTGCGAGTGGAGGCCGCCATGAATCCAGGGGAAACGGACCTTGTGCTGAGAGAATTTTAAAATGGCCTTCCGGCTTCTCAAGCGGAGCTTTCTATACAAAACCTTAAAAATATGGTACACTGGGGTCAGTGGGAAGCCATAAAAAAGGCAGACCGAATAGGAAAATCAAAAGTTGGGAGAGGGTACGCATATGACGGAGAATCGGAACATGGTAAAGGAAGAGATCGTAAGCGGGAAAACGATCCTGGGCATTGAATTTGGATCGACCAGGATCAAGGCAGTGCTGATCGGGAAGGATCATACGCCTCTGGCATCGGGAAGTCATGACTGGGAGAACCGCTATACGGACGGGTTTTGGACCTACACGCTGGAGGATATCTGGACGGGGCTTCAGGACTGTTATCGGAAGATGGCGGATGAAGTAAAGGACCAATATGGAGAAACTCTCCGGTCGGTGGGGGCTGTCGGCTTCAGCGCCATGATGCACGGCTATATGGCCTTTGACGGTCAGGGGAATCTCATGGTGCCGTTCCGCACCTGGAGGAACAGCAATACGGGAGAGGCCGCAGAAAAGCTTACGGAGCTGTTTCACTACAATATACCCCAAAGATGGAGCATCGCTCACCTGTATCAGGCGATGCTGAATGGGGAAGCCCATGTGGAGAAAATCGATTTTATTACGACCTTAGCCGGATATGTCCACTGGAGGCTGTCGGGAGAGCGGGTGCTGGGCATCGGAGACGCCTCAGGCATGTTCCCGATCGATACGGAAAAAAAGGAATATGACAGGACGATGATGGCGGCCTTTGACCGTCTTGCGGAGGAACAGAAGCTTCCGTGGAAGCTTGAGGATATTTTGCCGCAGATACGCCTTGCCGGGGAGGCGGCGGGAGTCCTCACAGAGGAGGGAGCCAGGCTTCTGGATCCCAGTGGGGAGCTTTCAGCAGGAATTCCGCTGTGTCCTCCCGAGGGCGACGCAGGCACCGGAATGACGGCTACCAACAGTGTGGCGAAGCGCACCGGAAACGTATCTGCGGGAACCTCTGTTTTTTCCATGATCGTACTGGAAAAGGAGCTGAAAAAGGTATATCCGGAAATAGACTTAGTGACGACGCCCTCCGGAAATCTGGTCGCCATGGTGCATGCCAACAACTGCACCTCGGATCTGAACGCCTGGGTTGGATTGTTCCGGGAATTCGCGGAATGCATGGGAGCCGAAACGGACATGACAAAGATTTATTCTGCTCTGTATCATAAGGCGCTGGAAGGGGACAGCGACTGCGGAGGCCTTCTTTCCTACGGCTATCTGTCAGGGGAGAATATCACCGGTCTTTTAGAGGGAAGGCCCTTATTCGTTCGGACTCCGGAAAGTAAATTCAGTCTGGCTAATTTTATGAGGACGCATCTGTATTCTTCCCTGGGAGCTTTGAAGATAGGGCTGGATATCCTGTTCCAGAGCGAACAGGTCAAGGTGGATGAGGTTCTGGCCCACGGTGGTCTTTTTAAGACCAAAGGAGTGGGACAGAGAATTTTGGCGGCTGCCATGAACACAGATATATCTGTGATGGAGACGGCCGGTGAAGGAGGAGCCTGGGGAATCGCTCTTCTGGCGGCCTACCTGGTTCAGAAAGAGGAAGGGGAAAGCCTGGAAGATTATCTGGACAAAAAGGTATTCTCCGGGAAGGACAAAGTGCGTATGTCTCCGGACCCGGCAGACACCCAAGGCTTTGAGGCATTTATGGAGACATATAAGACAGGGATCAGAATTGAAAAAGCTGCCGTGGACTGTCTCCCGTTATAAAAAAGGTACCGGCGGGAACGGTTATCCTGACGGACAACGGCTTAAACAGGAATGACTGAGGCGGGCTCCCGCATACCATGTAGAAATGGTGTGCGGGAGTTCTTTTTATGATTTATTTTTCCAATCTGCTCATCCCCATGGTGGTGTGCTATATTGCAGTTCAGGGGCTGCTTGCGGGCAGGCCTATTTTCGAGGATTTTATCCGGGGGGCAAAGGACGGTCTTAAAACTGTGGCGGGGATTCTTCCTACGCTGGTAGGGTTAATGATCGGCACCGGCGTTCTCCGGGCTTCCGGTTTTCTTGATACGCTGGCGGTCCTTTTGTCAAAGATCATTTCCCCTTCTTTTCTCCCTTCCCAGGTGCTTCCAGTGATTCTGGTGAAGCTTTTCTCCTCTTCGGCAGCAACGGGCCTCGCCCTGGATATCTTCAAGGAGTTCGGGCCGGATTCCCTTTCCGGAAGAATGGTATCCATAATCTTAAGCTGTACGGAGACCGTTTTTTATACCATGAGTGTGTATTTTATGAGCGTGAAGATCAAAAAGACCCGGCACACGCTTCCTGGGGCGCTTTTGGCCACCTTCGTGGGAATCATAGTCAGTGTGGTGCTGGCAGTCCGGATGTGACAGGAAAATATAGAAATAATAATCAGGGATTGACAATAAAAAAAGTGTATGCTAATATTGTTCGGGATAGAACAATTAGGCACAGAACTATTGGGAGGATTCGCCATATGATAGAAGAGGAAAATATAAATGAAGAGTGGTAAGGAAGAACAAGACACAGATCGAAATAAGGAAGAGCAGTGGAGGATGGAACACATCGGGTTTGAAATAAAGCAGGCTGCGAAACTGGTGAACCGGCATATTGGGAATACCGCGTCGGTCAAGTATGCGAAGCAGGTGACCGGGACCCATGGCTGGATCCTTCGGTATCTTTATGAGCATAAGGATGAGGACATGTTCCAAAAGGACATCGAAAAACGGTTTGATATCCGGCGTTCATCTGCTACGGGATTGCTGCAGCTGATGGAAAAAAACGGGCTGATCTATCGGGAGCCGGTGGATTATGATGCAAGGCTTAAACGGATCGTGATGACGGAGAAAGCAATATCCATTCATGAATCTATTTCCAGAGAAATCGACGAGGTGGAGAGACAGGTATCCAGGGGACTGTCCGAGGAAGAAATCCGGATTCTCCTGCAGGTGCTGGATAAGGTACAGAGGAATCTAAGCAGTGCCGAGAGGCCGGAAAAGAAAGAATAAACAGGAAATGAGGGAGACAGAATGATAAAACGACTTGCGAAATGTATCAGACAATATAAGAAGGATTCTATCCTGGCCCCGACATTCATTGTGGGAGAGGGAGCGCTGGAAGTAGTCATCCCGCTTCTGATGGCCAGACTTATAGATAACGGCATCGACAGAGGAAGTATAAGCTCCATCTTACAAATTGGGGGCCTGCTGGTGATCTGCTGTGTGGCTTCTTTGACCTTTGGAGCGCTGGCCGGCAGGCATGCCGCCAGGGCATCGGCCGGTTTTGCCAGGAACCTGCGCCATGATATGTATTATAAGGTGCAGGAATATTCTTTTGCCAATATTGATAAATTTTCCACCGCCAGTATCGTTACGAGGCTGACAACGGATGTGACCAATGTGCAGAATGCCTTTCAGATGATGATTCGTATGGCGGTGAGAAGTCCAATCCTCCTCATCTTTGCCTTGTTCATGGCGTTTGGGATCAGTCCTAAGCTGACGATGATCTATGTGTGCATCATTCCGTTTTTGGGCGCGGGGCTCTTTGTCATCGTGAAATATGCCCACCCGCTGTTTGAACGAACCTTTCGGACTTATGACAAGCTGAATACTGTGGTACAGGAAAATCTTCACGGCATCCGCGTGGTCAAATCTTTTGTGCGGGAAGAGCATGAGCAGGAGAAATTCGGGGAAGTGTCCCGCAGCATTTACAAGGACTTTACGAAGGCAGAACGCATTGTGGCCTTTAATATGCCCCTTATGCAGATAAGCGTTTATACTTGTATGCTGCTGCTGTCCTGGATGGGAGCCCGCATGATAGTGGGAAGCCGCGGGATGGCTGGAGGAATGACGACAGGGCAGCTGATGAGCCTGATCTCGTATGCCATGCAGATTCTGATGAGTCTGATGATGCTGTCCAATTTCTTTGTCATGATGATCATTTCCAAAGCGTCGCCGAGCGTATCGTGGAGATTCTGGATGAGGAGAGCGACCTTCAGAATCCGTCCTTACCTCTTAAAGAAGTGGAAAATGGAGCAGTCTCCTTTAAGGGAGTATCCTTCAGCTATACGAAAAATCCGGCAAAGCTCTGCCTGAAGGATATAAATTTGGAAATCTGTTCAGGAGAAACGGTTGGCATCATCGGAGGGACCGGGTCGGCCAAGAGTTCTCTGGTCCAGTTAATACCAAGGCTTTACGATGCGACCGTCGGTTCTGTGGAAGTGGGAGGCCGCGACGTGAGGGAGTACGATATTGAGACTTTGCGAAATGAAGTGGCGATGGTTCTCCAGAAAAACGTATTGTTTTCCGGCACCATAAAAGAAAACCTCCGCTGGGGGAATCCGGAAGCGTCGGATGAGGAAGTCATTCATGCCTGCAGACTGGCCCAGGCCGACGATTTTATACGGGAATTTCCTGACGGCTATGATACCTATATTGAGCAGGGAGGCTCCAACGTCTCCGGCGGACAGAGACAGAGGCTTTGCATCGCCCGCGCCCTTCTCAAAAAGCCGAAGATTCTGATTCTGGATGACTCCACCAGCGCGGTGGATACAAAGACCGACGCGCTCATCCGTAAGGCTTTCCGGGAGGAAATTCCGGACACGACGAAATTTATTATCGCCCAGAGGATTTCTTCCGTAGAAGACGCCGACAAGATCATAGTCATGGATGGAGGAACGGTCCATGGGTTCGGCACTCATGAGGAACTGATAGAAAAAGATAATATTTACAGAGAAGTATATGAATCTCAGGTGAAAGGAGGGCGCAGCGATGAATAACAATAAGCTGAATGTGAAAACCGCGAAACGGCTGTTCGGCTATATCGCAGGACAGAATAAGATTCAATTCGCGCTGGTCCTTATCTGCATTTTTCTGAGTACGATGGCAAATGTGGCGGGCTCACTGTTTTTACAGATCCTGATCGACAATTATATTGAACCGCTCCTTCTGGAGGCGGCGCCTGTCTTTGACGGACTGGTGCGGGCCATTCTGACCATGGCTTTTATATATGCGGCGGGCGTGGTGTCTACTTTCTTTTATAACTGGCTGATGGCCGGGATCTCTCAGGGGGTTCAGAAGCGCATCCGGGATAAAATGTTCGCCCATATGCAGACGCTGCCGATCCGGTATTTTGACACCCATACCTTCGGGGATGTAATGAGTCATTATACCAACGACATTGATACGCTGAGGCAGATGGTATCTCAGAGCTTCCCGCAGCTTTTGTCTTCCTGTATGACCATTGTCATGGTTTTCTGTGCCATGCTGTACACAAGCGTCTATCTGACCTTATTCATCCTGGTGACCATCACCTGTCTGATACTGGTTTCTAAAAAGGTGGCGGGGAAAAGCGCATCATTTTTCATAAGACAGCAGAAATCTCTCGGAGACGTCAACGGTTATATTGAAGAGATGGTAAGCGGACAGAAGGTCATCAAGGTGTTCTGCCACGAGGAAGAGGCCAAGGAGGAATTTGACAAAAAGAACGATGAGCTGTGCAGGAATGCGTCCAGCGCCAATACATTTGCCAATATCTTAGCTCCGATCACAATGAACCTGGGCAACCTTCAGTATGTTCTGCTGGCTGTATTTGGGGGACTGCTGGCCGTAAATGGGATCGGCGGCCTGACCTTGGGGGCGATTGCTTCCTTCCTTCAGCTCTCTCGAAGCTTCACTATGCCCATTAACCAGATGTCCATGCAGATAAACGCCATAATCATGGCACTTGCAGGAGCGGAGCGAATATTCCGTCTCATTGATGAGGAACCGGAGGCCGATGACGGATATGTGACCCTGGTCAGGATCCGGGTGAAGGAAAGCGCTCCCGAAGAATACCGGAAGGTACGAGAGGCCGGGACAGGAGGGGGCGATGAGCTTCCGGAACAGATACCGGCTAAATTCGTGGAAGAGACCTCGGATCGAAACGGCATGTGGGCCTGGAGGCATCCCCATGAGACAGGAGAAGTCACTTATACCAGGCTGACCGGAGACGTGAGGTTTTTCGATGTGGACTTCGGATATGAGGAGAATAAGATCGTCCTTCATAATGTGAGCCTTTATGCGAAGCCGGGACAGAAGATTGCTTTTGTCGGCGCCACCGGCGCCGGAAAAACCACGATTACCAATCTGATCAACCGGTTCTACGACATCGATGACGGAAAGATCCGGTATGACAATATCAACATCAACAAGATCAAGAAGACGGACTTAAGGCGTTCCCTCGGAATCGTGCTTCAGGATACGAACCTGTTCACAGGAACGGTCATGGAGAACATCCGCTATGGAAGGCTGGACGCCTCCGATGAGGAGGTCCGGAGGGCCGCGAAGCTGGCCAATGCCGACGGTTTCATAGAGCGTCTGCCGGATGGATACGATACGATGATCACAGGAAACGGCGCCAATCTCTCCCAGGGGCAGAGGCAGCTGCTCTCCATCGCCCGGGCAGCAGTGGCCGATCCGCCGGTCATGATACTGGATGAAGCTACTTCCAGTATCGACACCAGGACAGAATCCATTGTCCAAAGAGGCATGGACAGCCTGATGAAAGGACGGACCGTCTTCGTGATCGCTCACCGTCTCTCCACCGTGAAGAATTCCAATGCGATCCTGGTTCTGGAGCATGGAAGAGTCATAGAACGGGGAAGCCACGAACAGCTGATAGAAGAACGTGGAAAGTATTACCAGCTGTATACAGGGGCCTTTGAACTGGAATAGCGGCAAAGATTTGAGTTTTACGGAAAAACATGGTAAAATCAGGTGTGACAGCCGGAGCAGGAAGAAATTGCTTCTTGCCCGGCTGTTTTTGTTTGATACCATGACGCATGAAGTGCGCCTGCCCGGAGGGTATGAATTAAGGGGTGCCCTTGGGTATACCTTTGAATACTTTTTAATCAAGGTTACAAAAAGGAAACAGAGGAGCAGAAGAAGATCCGCTTCCATCCAGGCGGCTCGCTGGCAGCCGTAACCAGGAGCTTTACGGCCTCTAGTCGGTCCTTTCCAACTGACATGGATAAATTGATATTTTTCCATGTCAGATTCCAACAAAAACCAGTATGATATACGGTTTTTGCCTCCCTGCGGCCGGGAAGATCCTGCTAACGCCTTTGCGGCGCTCACCTTACGATGGAATCAGATTCTTCTTTCTGTTCCTCTTTCCGCACCGTGGTAAACGCGTGCTCGCTGTAAAAACTATTGGTGCGGTCCATCGCGGCCCGCTGCTTTATGCGCGCGGGCCGTATGGACGGCCGATTCTTTTTGGGATTGAAAAGCTGGAACTCATTCAGAATAGTGCGGCAGGCAGAGCACCGGCAGAAAGAGTCTGGGCCGGCCTAAAGGTGAACGACGCAGGGCAGCGGCCGGTGTTCCTCGGGCGGAGGGAGGCAGAAACGGAAATACCGATTCCGTTTCTGAGCGAACCGGAGACGGGAAATCGTCCTGATTTCCTGCCGACATGTGAGCGGTACTGCCGGAGCGGGGATAAAGCGGCCCACTGCATCGCCAGTGAACCGAAATCGTGACGGCACGGAACTTTTGCCGGTGTGTGAACAAAAGCCTACGGAAGCGATTCTAAAAAGTATTCAAAGGTAAGAACTATGTGATAGAATCCTGGTGTTTTTGGCTATACTACCCTTAGCTGCTGCAGGATATGATCCGAAAGGAAAAGGAGGAGCACATGAAACAGATTTATCACGGGAATGTTTTGACAATGAGTGAAGATATGAGGAGGTCTGTCCGGGAAGCAGAGAACGCTGTTTTTCCCGATGGGATTTTGACGGAGGACGGCATCATCAGGCGGGTGGGGAGCTTTGATGCGCTCCGGAAGGAGGCGCCGGAGGCAGAGGTGTTTGACTATGGAAACGGCACGATTCTGCCCGGTTTCATCGACGGGCATTCTCATCTGAGCGCCGTGGCGTATAGCATGATCCTCTTTAACGCCAAGCCTTCTCCTTCCGGAAACTGCGATACACCGGAACAGCTGATAGAAGAAGCAAAAAAGTTTCTCCGCACCATTACCCTGGAGCCGGGCCAGTGGTTTCTGGGGCTGGGATATGACAACGCGGTTTTTCCGGGAGAGAGGCATCTGACCAGACAGGAGTTGGATCAGATCTCAACGGAGATTCCCATTGCCATCACCCATGTATCCGGTCATCTTTGCGCGGTAAATACAAAAGCCATGGAGCTCTATGGCTATGACAAGCCGGGCTGTGACGTGCCCGCAGGCGGAGAAGTGGATGCTTCGGGACTGCTGAAAGAAGAAGCGTTCCTGTCGCCTGCCAAGGCGTCCGTTGTAAAAGGGCCGTCTCCCGCTCAGCTCATGAAGGCGCTGGAACAGGCGTCGGATTATTATGCTTCCTTTGGAATCACTACCATGCAGGATGGAAAGGTGAGGAAGGGAGAGCTGGAACTTCTGAAGGCGGCAGGCAGGGCAGGCGCCATCCGCGGCGATGTGGTGATCTACCTTGCGCCGGAGACGGCGGAGGAATATCTGCCAAAACAAAATCCGGCTGAAAACCTCTATGAGTCCCACTGCAGGCTGGGAGGGGCAAAGATTTTTCTGGACGGCTCTCCCCAGGGAAAGACCGCCTGGCTCTCTATGCCGTATCATATCGTGCCGGAGGGGCAGCCGGAGGATTACTGCGGGATGCCGGTGCAGGAGGAACAGGATGTCCGGGAGTTCTTTGAAAAATGTATCCGGAATCGGTGGCAGGTCAATGTCCATGCCAATGGAGACGCAGCGATCGAACAGATGCTGCGGTGCTATGAATACGCCCTCATGGATACGAAGAAAGGAAGCGGCGGGAATGAAAACCTGCGGCCGGTGGTGATTCACTGTCAGACGGTGA
This sequence comes from Qiania dongpingensis, assembly GCF_014337195.1. NCBI lineage: Bacteria > Bacillati > Bacillota > Clostridia > Lachnospirales > Lachnospiraceae > Qiania > Qiania dongpingensis. The sequence continues at coordinate 797,684 of NZ_CP060634.1, read as the reverse complement.
GAAGAGAGCAGCTGACCCGTATGGCGAAGCTGGGAATGACGGCCAGCTTCTTCCTGGATCATGTATATTACTGGGGAGATTACCATTACAGCTCGGTTCTTGGAGCGGAGCGGGCATCGGTGATCAGTCCTCTGCGGTGGGCGGAGGAAGAGAAAATTCCATTTACCCTCCACCAGGATTCCCCTGTGGTGGAACCAAATATTCTGTTTTCCATTCATAATGCGGTGAACAGGCGGACAAAGGAAGGCCGCGTTCTGGGGGAGAATCAGAGAATATCTGTCCTGGAAGCGCTGGAGGCCGTGACAGTCCACGGAGCATACCAGATTTTTGAAGAAGGGTCAAAAGGGGCCATTGAACCGGACAGGCGGGCAGATTTCGTGGTATTGGAGAAGAATCCTCTGGAGACTCTTCCGGAGGAGATAAAGGATATCCGGATAACCGCCACGGTAAAGGATGGAAGGATCATATACGAAAGATAGGAGAGAAAAATCTTGAATATCAATGAAATTGCAAAGCTGGCAGGCGTTTCCAGGGCGACGGTTTCCAGATACCTGAACGACGGCTATGTCAGCGGAGAGAAAAGAGAACGAATACGTGAAGTTATAGAACGGACAGGATATAAGCCTTCCGCCCAAGCCCAGATGCTCAGGACGAAGCGGACGAAGCTCATCGGCGTGATTATCCCAAAGATAAATTCTGACGCAGTGGGCAGGATGGTGGCGGGAATCGGAGAAGCGCTGAACCGTCATGGTTTTATGATGATTCTGGCGAATACCAGCAATGATATCCGGGAAGAATTAAAATATCTATCATTGTTCAAAGACAATCAAGTGGACGGCGTTATCTTTATAGGAACCGTCTTCACGAAGAAGCATAAAGAGCTTTTAAAGGAGTACAAGGTTCCGGTTGTCATACTGGGACAAAGGTTGCCGGGATTTTCCTGCGTGTATCAGGATGATTACCGGGCGGCGAAGGAGCTCATGGATAAAATGCTTCCTTCAGCTTCGCAGGTCGGATATCTGGGCGTCACACAGAAAGATGAGGCTGCCGGACACAGCCGGAAAAAGGGGTTTGAAGAGGCGCTTAAAAAATGTCAGTGCAGCTGCCCTCCGGAATGGCACAGAGAAGTGGCTTTCAGTATGGAAGCAGCTTATGAGCAGGCAAAAGACTTGTTTCAGGAGGCGCCGGATATTGACACAGTCTTTTGTGCTACGGATACCATTGCGGCCGGAGCTATCACCCTTTTGAGGGAGAAAGGGAAACGGATTCCGGAGGATGTACAGCTGGCAGGCTTTGGCGATACGGCCATGGGAAAAGTGCTGACTCCAAAGCTCACAACCGTACACTTTTATTATAAAAGAAGCGGGATAGAAGCAGCGGATATGCTGATTGAGCATCTGACGTCCGGCGAGACTGTCTGCCGTGAAGTCAAAATGGGCTTTGAGATCGTGGAAGAGGGGTCGGTCCGCACCAGATGAATCCTTGCGTCATTTCTTCGGCGCCGGATAGCCGGCGCCGCCTGTCTTTGGCAATTCTGCACAATTCAAAAGAAAAAAATTGTAGAAAACGTTGATTTACAAAAGGCGATATTATGTTACAATGAAATAAAAATATGAGAACGTTCTCATATGTAAATCTCTATTTGTCAATATTTTGTTTAAAATATCCTATATATAAAGGATTATACGCGAGAATAAATATGAGAACGGTAACGGCAAAATGCGGGTTTCAAAAACCGGGAGGTCTTTATGGATTACAGAAAAGCGGCACAGGGCGTCTATGACGGGATTGGCGGAAGGGATAATATCGTATCAGCGGCTCATTGTGCTACAAGGCTTCGCTTAGTCATAGCAGATAATGACAAATGTGACAAAGAAGCCATCGAAAATACAGAAGGAGTGAAAGGGGTGTTTTTTTCCTCCGGACAGCTTCAGGTCATTTTCGGCACGGGTACAGTCAACAAGGTGTTTGAAGAATTCATTTCCATCGCCGGCATTTCCGGCGCCAGCAAAGAAGAAGTGAAACAGGCGGCCTCCGCCAGGCAGAGCCCTTGGAAACGGATGATCAAGACCCTTGGGGACGTATTTGTGCCCATTATTCCGGCCATCGTCGCCAGCGGCCTTCTCATGGGATTGCTGGAAGGACTCAGTAAAATATTTCCGGCAATGGCGCAGTCAGGCACTTATACCATTATCCATCTGTTCAGCAACGCAGCTTTTGTATTTCTGCCCATTTTGATTGGAATAAGTGCGGCCAAGACCTTTGGCGGGAACATCTATCTGGGGGCTGTGATTGGTATGATCATGATTCATACGGATCTTTTAAACGCCTGGTCGGTGGCTTCTGCTGAAACAATCCCTACGGCTGCAGCTTGGTTTGGGCTTTATGATATCCGTTTGGTGGGATATCAAGGACATGTGATTCCGGTCGTGATCGCCGTATGGTTTATGAGCAAGCTTGAAAAAAAGCTTCATAAGATCATACCGGAAATTATCGACCTTTTTGTGACGCCTTTGGTTACGGTCCTGGTGACCGGGTACGTCACGCTCACCATATTTGGGCCGGTGTTTTCCTGGATTGAAACGGGAGTCTTAAACGGTGTGCAGTATCTGATCACGCTTCCTTTCGGCATTGGGTCGGCTTTGGCCGGCGCCATCTACGCGCCGACGGTAGTGGCTGGCGTCCACCATATGTATAATGCTTTGGAAGCCGGGCTCCTGAGCGCCAACAATCTAAATACCTGGATGCCTATCGCCACGGCGGCCAATGTGGCGCAGGGCGCGGCAGCCCTTGCTCTGGCGGTGAAGACAAAAAATAAAAAATTAAAATCGACGGCGTTTCCGTCTTCCTTATCTGCATTTATGGGAATCACAGAGCCGGCTATCTTCGGAATCAACCTGCGCTATACGAAATGCTTCGCGGCAGGCTGCATCGGGGGATTCTGCGGAGCGCTGGTGGCGGGGATTACCGGAATCGGCGCGTCGGCTTACGGAATCACTGGTATATTCGGCTATTTGATCACCACCGAATATGCGATTCCTTATACTCTTGTCATGGCGGTTTCCTTTGCGGTGGCTTTCGGAATCTCCTGGTTGTTATATAAGGAACCGAAACCGGAAACGGCGCGGGAAAGTAAAACGATGGAAGCAGGAAAAGCCGCGGATGAAATTTCAGAGGCTCCGGATGGGGCGGTACAGAAAATGGTCGGTAAAGAGGCCGGACCGGCAAAGGAAATTGTATACAGCCCTTTGTCGGGAAAGGTGATACCCATGAGGGAAGTGCCGGATGAGACATTTGCAGCGGAGGTCCTCGGGAAAGGCTTTGCCGTTCATCCAGAGGAAGGTACGGTGACTGCGCCCTTTGACGGAACGGTTGAAACCGTTTATGAAACCGGTCATGCGATCGGACTGACCGGAAAAGGAGGCGCAGAGCTTTTGATCCATGTGGGAATCAACACTGTTGAACTGAACGGAACGTATTTTGAGGTCCATGTGTCTGAGGGGGACGAAGTGAAGACCGGACAGGTTCTTCTGACCTTTGATTTGGAGAAAATCCGGAAAGCAGGATACGATCTGACTACTCCGGTCATTGTGACGAATACAGACGATTATCAGACGGTGGCGCCGAATCTGTCCGTGACTGGGAAACGGTCGGAGCCGGTTCTGGAGCTGGAACGAATATGAGGACGCGGTCAGAGTTTATGAATGTATTGGGACAGGCACTGAAATACGGAGTGGAAAAAATAGAAGAAGCGGGGATTCCGCAGGCGGAACAGGACTCTTATCGTCTTAAATTTCACCTGATGCCGCCTGCCGGATGGCTCAATGATCCAAACGGCCTGTGTCAGAGCCGCGGACTCTATCATGTGTTTTTTCAATATTCCCCATTTGATGTGAATGGAGGTCTGAAGATCTGGGGACATTACACCAGCAGGGATTTATTGCGCTGGAATTATGAAGGGACCCCGCTGCTTCCGGACAGCCCCTATGACTGTCATGGCGTGTATTCCGGATCTGCTCTGACAGAAGAGGACGGCGCGCTTAAAATATTTTATACGGGAAATGTAAAGCATGAAGGCGCCTATGACTATATAAAGGAAGGCAGGGAAGCAAACACAATCTATTGTACCAGCGAAGACGGGTATACCTTTGGATCTAAGCGCTGTGTTCTGACCGGAGAGGATTATCCCGAAGACTATACCTGCCATATCCGGGACCCGAAGGTGTGGAAGCAGGACGGAAGCTATTATATGGTCCTGGGAGGCAGGAAAAAGGGAGAAAAAGAACGGGGAGCCATCCTGCTGTACCGTTCTGGGGACGGTCTTCACTGGAGAATTTATCGGGAAATGTCCACAGAAGCCCCTTTTGGTTACATGTGGGAATGTCCGGATATGTTCTGCACAGGCGGAGAATGGGTCTTGTCCATTTCACCGCAGGGACTTCCCAGAGAAAAATTTCGGTTTCAGAATATCTATCAGGCCGGATATTTTCTGACCGGGAGCCGAAAGATGCCGGACATCCTTTTGCCGGAACAATTTATAGAATGGGACATGGGATTCGACTTTTATGCGCCTCAGACCTTTGAAGATGAAAAGGGAAGACGGCTGCTGATCGGATGGATTGGAATGCCGGATTCCAGCCGGGAGTACGGAAATCCCACTACGGATTTTGGCTGGCAGCATGCTCTTACGGTTCCGAGGCAGGTGACGGCAGGAAAAGGCCGTCTGCTCCAGGCGCCGGCGGAAGAATTGGAGAGTCTGCGGAATAGGGAAAGTATTCCGGAGGATGGAAAGTGGACTTTAGATTCAGGCACTGCATTTGACATGATAATCACGGATATTGGGAGCCGGCCGTTCTGTCTGGTACTTTCCGAGGGCCTGGAACTGCGGTTTTCTGACGGCGTTTTTCAAATGGTTTTTTTGGAAAATGAGGCCGGAAGAAAAATGGGAGCAGGGCGGACCATGCGCCAGGCAAGAATCCCGGAACTTGGGAAACTGCGTATCCTTGCAGATACTTCCGTACTGGAGCTGTATCTGAACAATGGAGAATACGTTTTCACCACCAGATATTACCCGGAAGGAAAAATAACGGTGGAGGTCAAAAGCCCCTGTGCATCCTGCCGATTGTGGGAGATGGGAGCGATGGAGATATCCTACTTTTAAATCGGCTGCAAATTTGATAAACTATGTATAAAGGCAGACTGCCTGGAAGGAGACGGAATGAAATCATTTACTTATGTGATCACAGATGAGGTAGGCATCCATGCAAGACCGGCCGGAGTGCTGGCGAAGGAAGCCAAGTCGCTTGATTCAAAGGTGTTTCTGGAAGCTGGCGGAAAGAAAGCGGAGGCGACCAGACTTTTGGCGGTGATGGGAATGGGCGTAAAGAAGGGCATGGAGATAACGGTAACGGTTGAAGGCGGAGACGAAGAGGCGGCGGCAGCGAAGCTGGAAGCATTTTTTAAAGCAAATCTGTAATGGATCTAAAGGAGTGCCATGGAACGGTATACGGGAAAGTCGATTGTTAAAGGAATTGCCATTGGCAGGATTCTTTTCTATTCCAAGGGAGAAAATCCGGTCGTGCGTGGAAAAGTAGAAGACTGTGCGGCAGAAATTGAACGGTATGAGGCGGCCAAGGCACAGGCGGCGAAGGAATTGGACAGGCTGTTTCAGAAAGCTCTCAAGGAAGTAGGCGAAGTGAATGCGGCTGTTTTTGAGGTGCACGCGATGATGCTGGAGGATGAGGATTTCAACGACTCTGTCCGTAACATCATCAATTCCCAGCAGGTAAACGCAGAGTATGCGGTGGCGGCCACGGGGGACAATTTTTCCAGAATGTTTTCGGAGATGGAGGATGATTATTTCCAGGCAAGAGCCGCCGATGTAAAGGATATCTCAGAGCGGCTGGTTTCTGTTCTGGAAGGGAAGGAACGGTCCGGATATCTGGGAGGAGAGCCGGTCATAGTGGCGGCGCACGATTTGGCCCCCAGTGAAACCGTTCAGATGGATAAGGAAAAGCTCCTGGCTTTTGTGACAGAGTATGGCTCCGCGAATTCCCATACGGCTATTTTGGCCAGGACCATGAACATACCGGCGCTCATAGGAGTCCCGATCCAGAAGGAATGGAACGGGAAGCTGGCCATAGTAGACGGCTACAGCGGGACCCTGTATCTGGAGCCCGGGGAGAAGATCCTGAAGCTGATGCGTGTAAAAATGGAAGAGGATGAAAGAAGCGCTGAGCTCCTTCAGCAGCTGAAGGGAAAAGAAAGTGTCACAAAAGACGGAAAGAAAGTCCAATTGTATGCCAATATCGGAAGCGTATCCGATATGGTCAGCGTCTTCGCCAATGACGCGGAAGGGATCGGCCTTTTCCGCAGTGAATTCCTGTATTTGGAAAAAGAGGATTATCCTACAGAGGAAGAGCTGTTTCAGGCATACAAATCTGTGGCGGAAATGATGGCGGGGAAAAAGGTCATCATACGGACTTTGGATATAGGAGCGGACAAGCAGGTGGAATATTTCCATATGGAGAAAGAAGAAAATCCCGCCATGGGATACCGCGCTATCCGGCTGTGCCTGGACCGGCCGGCGGTATTCAAGACGCAGCTGAGAGCTATTTTCCGTGCAAGTGTCTTTGGAAATGTATCGGTCATGTATCCTATGATCATTTCTGTGGATGAGGTCCGAAAAATCAAGGAGCTTGTGGAAGAGGTCAAAAAAGAGCTGAGGGCAGAGGATATCGCCTATAAGGATATAGAACAGGGCATTATGATCGAGACGCCTGCCGCCGCCCTCATCAGCGACTTGCTGGCGTCTGAGGTGGATTTTTTCAGTGTCGGGACCAATGACCTCACTCAGTATACGCTGGCCATAGACCGGCAGAATGCCAAACTGGACGCGCATTATGACGCACATCATCCCGCCGTCCTCCGGATGCTGCGGATGGTCGTGGAAAACGGACATAAAGGAGGCTGCTGGGTAGGAATCTGCGGAGAGCTGGGAGCGGATATTTCGCTGACAGAAGAATTCTTAAGAATGGGAGTGGACGAGCTGTCGGTATCTCCCTCCAGAGTCCTTTCCGTGAGAAAAGAAATCCGGAGGTCCGACTTGTCCGTTCCAAAGACGGATAAAAATGCCTGATTTATTTAAGAATTGCTTTATGGTATACCTTTTTGCCTTTTCGGATTTTTACACCGTTTTTTAGCTGCTGCTCTGTCACTCTGGTGTCCAGGGCAGCTTTTTCTTCGCCGACGGAGACGCCTCCCTGCTGTACCAGGCGTCTTGCCTCGCTTTTTGTGGGAGCAAGCCCGCAAAGCAGCATCAGATCCAGAATTCCGATGGAACCATCTTCCAGCCGGTCTGCGTCGATTTCTGTGGTGGGCATATGAGTATCGTCGCTGCCTTTGGAAAAGAGGGCATGGGAAGCCTGTCTGGCATTTTGGGCCTCAGAGGCGCCATGGACCAGCTCTGTAAGTTCGTAGGCGAGGATTTCTTTTGCTTCGTTCAGCTGGCTCCCTTCCCATTTTTCCATCCGTTCGATTTCTTCCAAGGGGAGGAAGGTGAGCATCCGGATACATTTCAGGACATCATCGTCTCCGACATTTCTCCAATACTGGAAAAACTCAAAGGGAGAAGTCTTTTCAGGGTCCAGCCAGACGGCGCCCTTGGCGGTTTTTCCCATCTTGTTTCCCTCGGAGTTCATAAGGAGCGTGATGGTCATGGCATAGGCGTCTTCTCCAGTCTTCCGGCGGATCAAGTCTGTGCCGGCGAGCATGTTGGACCACTGGTCGTCGCCGCCGAACTGCATGTTGCAGCCATAGTGCTTATGCAGATGATAGAAGTCGTAGGCCTGCATGATCATATAGTTGAATTCCAGGAAGCTCAGTCCCTTTTCCATCCTTTGCTTATAGCATTCGGCGCGCAGCATATTGTTGACAGAAAAACAGGCGCCCACGTCCCGCAGAAGCTCGATATAGTTCAGATCCAGCAGCCAGTCCGCGTTGTTTACCATGATCGCCTTGTCCGACCCGAATTCGATAAAGCGCTCCATCTGTTTTTTAAAGCAGAGACAGTTGTGCTGTATGGTTTCCGGTGTCATCATGGAGCGCATATCGCTTCTTCCGGAGGGATCTCCGATATATCCTGTGCCGCCGCCCAACAGGACGACCGGTTTGTTGCCGGCCATCTGAAGGCGCTTCATCAGACAGAGGGCCATGAAATGGCCCACATGCAGAGAATCGGCAGTGGGGTCAAACCCGATATAAAATCTGGCGTTTCCATGATTGATCAGTTCCTTGATTTCATTTTCGTCAGTTACTTGTGCGACCAGTCCACGGGCCACAAGCTCTTCATAAATTTCCATATTCAGTCTCCTTTTTTAAACTTTAGAAATTACTCGGGGCTTTTTATATCATAGAGCGTACTTTCCTATGATATAAAAAAGTCCCCTGTCTTATAGACAGAGGACGAAGTAAACTTCGCGGTACCACCTCTAATTTGAAAATCCCTCACAGGATATTCCTCACTGAGAACCACAGAATAGAGGCTCTCTTACGCGGTAACGAGCGTCTTCGTCCTGCCCTACTTTCAGTTCAGGCAGGCGGCTCAGGGATGTATTCGGAACAGGCTGTCTGCATCCTTTCACCCTCCGGATGCTCTCTGGAAGACAGGGACCGTCTTACTTCTTCCCGTCATAGCTTTTATTATGACTTTATCCGCATTATAGACCAGGAGAGCAGGAAAAATCAAGTCACAAATTATGATATATGTGACATTTTCTTGAATTCGTGGATAACGAATAAATTTATTTATCCAGATATTTCAGGATATCCGGAGGGAGAGTCTGTTTCAGCAATGAGATCAGCGTTTCTTTTTCTATTTTCATGCCGCCCATGAGCCACTCGATGACCATGTCTGTCCCTCCGCGGGAAGCGATGTCTATGGCGAACCGCATGGTCTCAGAGTGGATATCCGCGCCGTTTTGAAGCAGGTAAGTCTCGTAAGTCTTTTTCGTAAAGGCGATGTCAATGTTTCGAAGCCCGTTGACATCCTTGCTTTCATAAGCGTTTTTAAGAATTGTCACCTTATCTTTATAAAGACTGAGATAGGAAGAAAGAGCGTCTTCCCAGCTGGCGCCGTTCGTAATACTCCCAAAGCTTTTTTCAAAGAATTGAGCGAAATACCAGCCGGCCAGATCATATTTGTCATCAAAATGGCGGTAAAAAGTCCTTCTGGAGAGAGGAGTTCCTGCCACGATTTCACATACCTGGATGTCGTCCAGGTTCTTTTTCTTTAAAAGTGCTTCAAGAGATTCTGCAAAAATCTGTTTGCTGTTCATAAAGAGGTTACCGCCTTCTTAGTATAAATGTGCAGTTAGTGTTTGAAACGGAAAACGCGTCTGCCCAGAGAGGATTGATGGAAATGTTTGGGTATACCTTGCCGCACGAAGTGCGCCTGCCCGGAGGGTATGCATTAAGGGATGCCCTTGGGTATACCTTTGAATACTTTTCAAACAAATTTTTCTTATGAATCAGATGAGACAGGAGGAAATCCGATTCCATCCAGGCGGCTCGCTGGCAGCCGTAACCAGAATTTTTACGGCCTCCAGTCGGTCCTTTCCAACTGACATGGATAAATCTTAATTTTTCCATGTCAGATTCCAATAAAAACCTGCATGAAATTCGGTTTTTACCTCCCTGCGTCCGAGAAAATTCTGCTAACGTCTTTGCGGCGCTCTCCTTACGATGGAGTCGGATTGTTCCTCCTGCTTCTCTTTCCGCACCGGGATAAGCTCTCGTTTGCTTTGAAAGTCATTCAGGCGGCTAACCGCGGCCCGCTGCCGTTAGGCGCGCGGGCCGTGTGGATATCCAATCCTTTTCTGGAATCAATGGAATAGAAATCATCCAGGATGGTGCGGCAGGCAGGACATCGGCAGAAAGATTCCGGGCTGGCCTAAAGGTGAGCGCCGCAGGGCAGCGGCCGGTGTTCCCCAGGCGGAGGGAGGCAGAAACGAAAAATACCGATTCCGTTTCTGAGCGAACCGGAGACGAAAAATCATCCGGATTTTCCGTCGACATGTGAGCGGTACTCCTGGAGCGGGGATAAAGCGGCCCCTGCATCGCCAGCGAACCGAAATCGTGACGGTCCGGAACTTCTGCCGATGCTAAACTGGAGCTTGATCGGAGCTCACTAGAAATGATTTCAAAAAGTATTTTGTATCATACCCTAGGGCATCCCTTAATGCATACTCTCCGGGCAGGCGCACTTCGTGCGTTAAGGTATATTATAGTGCATGGCGGGGATTTGGGAAATAGCCAATGGAAAAATCACTAGAAAAGAAAATATGTATGCACATTTTATGGCCGGCCAGCATACTTTGGGTATAAAGGTATGTAAGAGGAGCATTATTTTGGCATATAAGGTTGTGATTGACGCAGGACATGGAGGACGTGACCCGGGTGCCGTTTATCAAGGCCGCCAGGAGAAAGATGATGCCCTGGCCTTGGCCTTGGCGGTGGGCGAGGCTTTGGAAAATGCCGGAGTGGATGTGGTCTATACGAGAACCGAGGATGTCTATGATACACCGTATGAAAAAGCCGTGATCGCGAATAATTCCGGTGCGGATTATTTTATCTCTATACATCGGAATGCGACTGCTTCGCCGGGAGGTGCGTCCGGTATCGAGACACTTGTGTTCAGCAGAGGGGGCGAAGCAGAACGTCTGGCAGAAAACATAAATGAGGAACTCGCCGGACTTGGCTTCACGGACAGGGGAATCACCGAACGCCCGAATCTGGTGGTGCTCAGGAGGACCCAGATGCCGGCAGTACTGATAGAGGCAGGTTTTATTGATTCCCCGGAGGATAATGAAAAGTTTGATGCGGAATTCAATGATATTGCCACGCGAATTGCCAACGCTTTTTTAAGGACGGTCGGAAGCGATATGGGCACTCAGGAAAGACCGCAAGAAAATCCTCCTCTGTATCAGGTACAGGTAGGAGCATATCGGGTTCAGCAGTTTGCGGATCAGATGCTGGCGCAGCTGCAGTCGGAGGGTCTGCCGGCTTATATAGAAGAAGGTGACGACAAATATTACCGAGTGAAGGTCGGGGCGTTTGAAAACCTGGATAATGCGGCACAAATGGAACAGCGCCTGCGCCGTATGGGATATAATACATTTATTACTACTACATGACATTATAGAAGGACTCCTTCCAAAAACCGTATGACACGGCTGCGGGAGGAGTCTCGCTATATCCTCTTGCGGCTTTCCCAATAGAGAGGACAAGCTAAGGACAGATATTATTGCCGCAAGGCGGCAAAACAAAATATATTTAGATAAAATGATAAAAACAGAAGAAAATGGGAAAAATCTGATTGTTGGGGGCTGATGGGCAATCCTATATTATATGCTGCTGTCGGCTGACGATCGAACATAAACAATGAAATGATAAAACAGATGTATTTTATGGCTTTTTTTGCTTCGGAATAACAAATGTGCAAATTGTGTAAAAAAAACACACAAAAGAGTTGACAAACGCGAAAAACCATGATAGACTGATTTTCACCAGTCGATAAAACGACATGCAGTGACAAGAATCTTTGAAAAAAGATAAAATAGTTGTTGACATGACAGCAAACGGTATGGTATAGTAAACAAGTTGCCGCTGATGGAAAAATATCTCAGCAGCAAGAGAACCTTGATAACTGAACAGTATATTCCAACCCCTGAAAATTCTTAAAAGAGAAGTTTCAGAGAACCGATGCGAGAGCATCGACCTTAAAAGTAAGTAAATGGGATAAAGAAAAAGCTAGAGCTTATCTTAAGACCAAGAGATCAGAACATGAGAGTTCGATCCTGGCTCAGGATGAACGCTGGCGGCGTGCTTAACACATGCAAGTCGAGCGAAGCACAGAGAGGGGAATCTTTCGGGAGGATCCATTCTGTGACTGAGCGGCGGACGGGTGAGTAACGCGTGGGTAACCTGCCTCATACAGGGGAATAACAGCTAGAAATGGCTGCTAATGCCGCATGAGCGCACATGGCCGCATGGCCGAGTGTGAAAAACCGAGGTGGTATGAGATGGACCCGCGTCCGATTAGCTAGTTGGTGAGGTAAAGGCCCACCAAGGCGACGATCGGTAGCCGACCTGAGAGGGTGACCGGCCACATTGGGACTGAGACACGGCCCAAACTCCTACGGGAGGCAGCAGTGGGGAATATTGCACAATGGGGGAAACCCTGATGCAGCGACGCCGCGTGGGTGAAGAAGTATTTCGGTACGTAAAGCCCTATCAGCAGGGAAGAAGATGACAGTACCTGACTAAGAAGCCCCGGCTAACTACGTGCCAGCAGCCGCGGTAATACGTAGGGGGCAAGCGTTATCCGGATTTACTGGGTGTAAAGGGAGCGTAGGTGGCATGGCAAGCCAGAAGTGAAAACCCGGGGCTTAACCCCGCGGATTGCTTTTGGAACTGCCAGGCTGGAGTGCAGGAGAGGCAGGCGGAATTCCTAGTGTAGCGGTGAAATGCGTAGATATTAGGAGGAACACCGGTGGCGAAGGCGGCCTGCTGGACTGTAACTGACACTGAGGCTCGAAAGCGTGGGGAGCAAACAGGATTAGATACCCTGGTAGTCCACGCCGTAAACGATGAATACTAGGTGTCGGGGGGCAAAGCCCCTCGGTGCCGCAGCAAACGCAGTAAGTATTCCACCTGGGGAGTACGTTCGCAAGAATGAAACTCAAAGGAATTGACGGGGACCCGCACAAGCGGTGGAGCATGTGGTTTAATTCGAAGCAACGCGAAGAACCTTACCAAGTCTTGACATCCCTCTGACCGGGAAGTAACGTTCCCTTTCCTTCGGGACAGAGGAGACAGGTGGTGCATGGTTGTCGTCAGCTCGTGTCGTGAGATGTTGGGTTAAGTCCCGCAACGAGCGCAACCCTTGTCCTTAGTAGCCAGCAGGTGAAGCTGGGCACTCTAGGGAGACTGCCGGGGATAACCCGGAGGAAGGTGGGGATGACGTCAAATCATCATGCCCCTTATGATTTGGGCTACACACGTGCTACAATGGCGTAAACAGAGGGAAGCGAAGCCGCGAGGTGGAGCGAATCCCAAAAATAACGTCTCAGTTCGGATTGTAGTCTGCAACTCGACTACATGAAGCTGGAATCGCTAGTAATCGCGGATCAGAATGCCGCGGTGAATACGTTCCCGGGTCTTGTACACACCGCCCGTCACACCATGGGAGTCAGTAACGCCCGAAGTCAGTGACCCAACCGAGAGGAGGGAGCTGCCGAAGGCGGGACCGATAACTGGGGTGAAGTCGTAACAAGGTAGCCGTATCGGAAGGTGCGGCTGGATCACCTCCTTTCTAAGGAAGAAGAAGTAAGGGAGTTGGAATATGCTGTTTAGTTACCAAGGAGCGAGTGCAGGGACTGGACTGGAAGGACAGAGGGCAGGCGTGCCTGACCGGATGGAGAGACAGGACAGGGCCTATATGAGGGCTTGGCTCTATCGAGAGGAAGCGAGAGCGGAATCGAGATAAGAGGAAAGGCTGCACGAGCATTGATAACGGAATTTCTGGTGCCGATACGTTCAGGGGAAACACCCGTACCCATCCCGAACACGAAGGTTAAGACTTGAACGGCCGATGGTACTATGCTGGAGACGGCATGGGAGAGCAGGTGGGTGCCAGAATTTTGGGGGTGTAGCTCAGTTGGGAGAGCACCTGCCTTGCAAGCAGGGGGTCAAGGGTTCGAATCCCTTCATCTCCAGGAAAGCCTCTTTTCAAGCAGAAAAGAGAGCTTTTAGAAACGCCGTACCTTGAAAACTGCACATTGGAAAAGACATCAAAAATTGAAATGATTTAAACCAATTCAATTTCAAAACAAAGCAAAAACCTAAGCCAGGCTCACGGGACGCTACCTGTGAGGGAAAACCTGGTCAAGCGAAAAAGAGCGCAGGGTGGATGCCTTGGCACTAAGAGCCGAAGAAAGACGCGATAAGCTGCGAAAAGCCATGGGGAGGAGCAAATATCCATTGATCCATGGATGTCTGAATGGGGAGACCCACTGGAGGAGCCCTCCAGTATCCATACGCCAATCCATAACGTATGGAGGGGAACCCGGCGAACTGAAACATCTAAGTAGCCGGAGGAAAAGAAAGAAAAGTCGATTCCGGGAGTAGCGGCGAGCGAAACCGGAGGAGCCTAAACCTGGGTGCGTGCACCTGGGGGTTACGGACCGCGATAAGTGAGGAGGATCTATAGCAGAATGGTTTTGGGAAAGCCAGCCAGAGAGGGTGAAAGCCCCGTATGCGAAATAGGAATCCAGCGAGCGGGATCCAAAGTACCACGAGACACGAGAAACCTTGTGGGAAGTCGGGGGGACCACCCCCCAAGGCTAAATACTCCTTAGTGACCGATAGCGCATAGTACTGTGAAGGAAAGGTGAAAAGGACCCCGGGAGGGGAGTGAAAGAGAACCTGAAACCCTGTGTTTACAAGCTGTGGGAGTGCCATATGAGCACGACCGCGTACTTTTTGTAGAACGGTCCGGCGAGTTGCCGGTGCTGGCGAGGTTAAGCGCGGGGAGCGCGGAGCCGAAGGGAGACCAAGTCTTAATAGGGCGTTGAGTCAGCACAGGCAGACCCGAAACCGGGTGATCTATCCATGTCCAGGTTGAAGCGGGAGTAAAATCCCGTGGAGGACCGAACCCACATCCGTTGAAAAGGGTGGGGATGAGGTGTGGATAGGGGAGAAATTCCAATCGAACCCGGAGATAGCTGGTTCTCCTCGAAATAGCTTTAGGGCTAGCCTCGTGTTAGTCTCATGGAGGTAGAGCACTGAATTCCCGCGGGGGCGTCAAAGCTTACCAAAGGATATCAAACTCCGAATGCCATAGAGATGCTGCACGGGAGTCAGACTGCACGAGATAAGTTGGGCAGTCAAAAGGGAAAGAGCCCAGACCTCCGGCTAAGGTCCCAAAGTGTGTGTTAAGTGGAAAAGGATGTGAGGTTTCAAAGACAACTAGGATGTTGGCTCAGAAGCAGCCATACATTGAAAGAGTGCGTAATAGCTCACTAGTCGAGAGGCCTTGCGCCGAAAATGTCCGGGGCTGAAACACACCACCGAAGCCGAGGACCCTTTAAGAGGGTGGTAGAGGAGCATTCTTGATAGGAAGAAGCAGTACCGGAAGGAGCTGTGGACGATCAAGAAGAGAGAATGCCGGAATGAGTAGCGAGAGGTAGGTGAGAATCCTACCGGCCGAATATCTAAGGTTTCCAGGGTAAAGCTGATCTGCCCTGGGTGAGTCGGGACCTAAGGCGAGGCTTAACGGCGTAGCCGATGGACAACAGGTTGAGATTCCTGTACTGCAGTATGACAGAACTGTGGGGACACAGAGGGGAAGGAAGAGCCGGGAATGAGAAGACCGGTGCAAGCGGAAGAGGAGTCGGATAGGAAAAACCGTCCGGCAATCCAAAGCCGTAACGCGGACCGAAAATAAGTAGGGAAGCTTCCATACCAGCTGTCGAGAAAAGCCGCTATGGCTCATACTGCACCCGTACCGTAAACCGACACAGGTGGATGAGGAGAGAATCCTAAGGCCGACGGGAGAAGCATTGTTAAGGAACTCGGCAAAATGACCCCGTAACTTCGGGAGAAGGGGTGCCTCGAGAGAGGCCGCAGAGAATTGGCCCAAGCAACTGTTTAGCAAAAACACAGGTCTATGCGAAACCGAAAGGTGAGGTATATGGGCTGACGCCTGCCCGGTGCTGGAAGGTTAAGGGGAGATGTTAGCGAATGCGAAGCATTGAACTTAAGCCCCAGTAAACGGCGGCCGTAACTATAACGGTCCTAAGGTAGCGAAATTCCTTGTCGGGTAAGTTCCGACCCGCACGAAAGGCGTAATGATTTGGGCACTGTCTCAACAATGCACCCGGTGAAATTGAAGTACCAGTGAAGATGCTGGTTACCTGCGCCAGGACGGAAAGACCCCATGGAGCTTTACTCCAGCTTGGCACTGGGATCCGGTATTGCATGTACAGGATAGGTGGGAGGCGAAGAAGGGAGGACGCCAGTCCTTCTGGAGCCGTTGTTGGGATACCACCCTTGCGATATTGGGTTTCTAACCAGCCGCCGTTAGCCGGCGGTGGGACAATGCCAGGCGGGGAGTTTGACTGGGGCGGTCGCCTCCGAAAGAGTATCGGAGGCGCCCAAAGGTTCCCTCAGGATGGACGGAAACCATCCGAAGAGTGCAAAGGCAGAAGGGAGCTTGACTGCGACACCGACGGGTGGAGCAGGTACGAAAGTAGGGCTTAGTGATCCGGTGGTGTTAAGTGGGAACGCCATCGCTCAACGGATAAAAGCTACCCTGGGGATAACAGGCTTATCACTCCCAAGAGTTCACATCGACGGAGTGGTTTGGCACCTCGATGTCGGCTCATCGCATCCTGGGGCTGAAGTAGGTCCCAAGGGTTGGGCTGTTCGCCCATTAAAGCGGTACGCGAGCTGGGTTCAGAACGTCGTGAGACAGTTCGGTCCCTATCCGGCGCGGGCGAAAGATATTTGAGAGGAGCTGTCCTTAGTACGAGAGGACCGGGATGGACTGACCTCTGGTGCACCGGTTGCGCATCAAGCGCATGGCCGGGTAGCCAAGTCGGGAAGGGATAAACGCTGAAGGCATCTAAGCGTGAAGCCCCCCTCAAGATGAGATATCTCATAGCGAGAGCTAGTAAGGCCCCTTGAAGACGACGAGGTAGATAGGCTGGAGGTGGAAGTACAGCAATGTATGGAGCTGACCAGTACTAATCGGCCGAGGGCTTGTCCAGGCGGTTTAGGAAGGCTTTGACAGATGGATGACAATGTGCAGTTTTGAAGGTATGAACCTTCTGCCTACGAAAGAGCAATAGATAGAATACATAAGCTGGATGATACGAAAGACAGCGTTACGAAAGAATTTGCAGTATACAGAAGACGGTAATACAAAAGATGGCTATACAAAGGATAGTAATACAAAAGATATTGATCGAACACATAAGATAAGAAAGCTCTGGACAATGTTCAGAGCTTTTAATTATATATTATAGCTTAGTACTTTCAATGTATCCTGAATCAATACAAAGGAGGCGACATAGATGCTGGATATCGGCAGAGACATTTCAGACAGCGATTTTATCTTGATCGGGCTGGGAGAAGAATGGGAGTCTTGCGAGATGACGGAAGAGCTGCAGGCTGCTTATGAGAAGTTGAGAAAACAGATAGAGAACCGCGACTATTTTGTTGTCACTACGGTTATGGATGGGTGGATTCACAAGATGGGATTTGATAATAAACGGATTGTGGCGCCCTGCGGAAACTGGAATTATATGCAGTGTAAAGCCGCCTGCTGTCCGGATATTTGGATGAAAGGAGAAGGTATCGGTGAGGTATGTCCAAAATGTGGGGCTCCTTTAGTTGAAAACACGGTGGAATCGAAACCTTACGTGGAAACAGGATATCTTTCTCAATGGCAGATTTATATGAGCTGGCTTCAGAAGAGCCTGAACCGTAAACTGCTTCTGCTGGAACTGGGCGTTGGGTTTCGGACGCCAACGGTGATCAGATGGCCCTTTGAAAAAACAGCCTATTTGAATTTAAAATCCCGGTTGTACCGAGTACATGAAAAGCTGTTTCAGATTCCGGACAACCTGGAGGATAGGGGAATATCCGTTCCAGTGAACAGTGTAGAATGGACCTTATCGGTTTGACTGTTCGGCAGTAATTTCGGAAATTCTTGATTTTTCTTAAGAAAATCCGACAATTCTTCTATTGTGTGACCCCTCCAACTATGATAAAATATGACATAGTTGTGAGCGCCGTAGAAAAAGCCTGCCTTTAGGAGGATTCAATCCATATCGGCGGAGAACGGCAGTTAGGATGTGACAATATGATCGCGATTATAGATTACGACGCCGGAAATTTGAAGAGCGTTGAAAAAGCGTTGGTTTTCTTGGGAGAGAAGCCGGTCGTCACCAGGAGCAGGGAGACGATTCTGACAGCTGACAAGGTGATACTGCCCGGTGTGGGAAGCTTTGGAGATGCCATGGAAAAGCTTCATCAGTATGATCTGGCGGAGACAATCCATCAGGTAGTGGACAAGGGCACCCCCTTTCTTGGTATCTGTCTTGGGCTGCAGCTATTGTTTGCCAGGAGCGAGGAGGCGCCGGGAGTGAAAGGCCTTGATATTCTGCCGGGAGAGATTTTGAAGATTCCGGATGCTCCCGGGCTTAAAATACCGCATATCGGATGGAATTCTTTGAATATAAAAAAAGATGCTGCATTGTTTCAGGGTATTGACAATGGAGCTTATGTTTATTTTGTCCATTCTTATTATTTGAAGGCGGCAGATGAATCCATTGTGGCGGCTAAGACGGAGTACAGCACTTGCATCCATGCTTCGGTCGAAAAGGATAATGTCTTCGCCTGTCAGTTTCATCCGGAAAAGAGCAGTGATACGGGACTGAGAATCCTAAGAAATTTTGCAGAGCTTAAGCAGTGAGGCGGGAGGGACTCTTATGCATACGAAACGAATCATACCCTGCCTGGATGTGCACGGCGGCCGGGTGGTAAAGGGAGTCAATTTTGTCAATCTGAGGGACGCGGGTGACCCGGTCGAGATTGCGGCGGCATATGACAAAGCCGGAGCGGATGAAGTGGTATTTCTGGATATCACGGCATCCTCGGACGCCAGGAGCACAGTGGTGGATATGGTCCGCAAAGTGGCGGAAAAGGTATTTATACCATTCACAGTAGGCGGCGGGATCCGGACTGTGGAGGATTTTAAGGTGCTGCTGCGGGAAGGCGCCGATAAGATATCTATAAATTCTTCCGCGATCAATAATCCGAGCCTGATTTCAGAGGCGGCCGATAAGTTTGGAAGTCAATGTGTAGTGGTCGCTATAGATGCCAAGCGCCGGGAGGATGGTT
Source organism: Qiania dongpingensis (assembly GCF_014337195.1). Taxonomy (NCBI): domain Bacteria; kingdom Bacillati; phylum Bacillota; class Clostridia; order Lachnospirales; family Lachnospiraceae; genus Qiania; species Qiania dongpingensis. Next base: position 778,718 of record NZ_CP060634.1, on the reverse strand, counting down.
CCGGCTGGAACATCTATAAAAACGGCGGCCGAATAGATATGGGGATAGACGCCGTTGAATGGGCGATGAAGGCAAACGAACTGGGAGCCGGTGAGATCCTTTTGACCAGCATGGATTGTGACGGGACCAAATCGGGTTATGACAACACTCTTACGGCGATGGTGGCGGAAAATGTTTCTATACCGGTCATTGCATCTGGAGGAGCAGGTACTATGGAGCATTTTTACGATGCACTGACGGTGGGAAAGGCGGATGCGGCATTGGCTGCTTCTTTATTCCACTATAAGGAGCTGGAAATACGGGAGTTGAAGAAGTATCTGTCAGGACGGGGACTGCCTATACGTCTTTGAATTGACGGATATAAGAATAAAAGCGGTGAACTACTTTTAGATAAGAGGGGGAAGGAGCATGGGAGCGATTTCCAATGATTGGCTGGAGCCACTTTCAGCAGAGTTTAAGAAACCATATTATGCCAGGTTATATAAAACGATAAAAGATGAATATAATAGTAGACAGATATTTCCAGAGGCTAAGGATATTTTTTCAGCCTTTGAGCTGACTCCGTTTCATAAGGTAAAGGTTGTCATCCTGGGGCAGGATCCTTATCATAATATCGGGCAGGCTCATGGACTTTGCTTTTCTGTGAAGCCGGGCGTTGAGATTCCGCCTTCTCTGGTGAATATTTACCAGGAACTTCATGATGATCTGGGATGCTATATTCCCAATAATGGATATTTGACAAAATGGGCGGAGCAGGGAGTGCTTCTTTTGAACACGGTGCTCACAGTCCGGGCTCATGCGGCGAATTCGCACAGAGGGATCGGGTGGGAGGAATTTACAGATGCGGCGATCAAAGCGCTGAATGAACTGGATAATCCCATCGTGTTCATCTTGTGGGGAAAGCCTGCCCAGAATAAAAAAGTGATGCTGAACAATCCTCATCACATGATTCTGGAGGCACCGCATCCCAGCCCGCTTTCTGCATACCGGGGATTTTTCGGAAGCCGCCCGTTCAGTAAAGCCAATGAATTTCTGAAGAAGAATGGGGTAACGCCAATCGATTGGCAGATAGAGAATATCTAGGAGGGAGTATGGGCTTTTTAGAGTTTTTAAAGGTAATTGTATTCGGTATTGTGGAAGGTATTACAGAATGGCTGCCGATCAGCAGCACCGGACACATGATCATTCTGGAGGATTTGATGCCTTTAAAGGTCAGCGCGGAGTTTATGGAGATGTTCCGCGTGGTCATCCAGTTGGGAGCTATTTTAGCTGTCTGTATCCTGTTTTTCCATAAATTGAATCCTTTTTCACCGAGGAAAAACCGGAGGCAGAAAAAGCAGACATGGAGATTATGGTCCAAAGTGATCGTAGGATGTATTCCTGCCGGGATTCTGGGAATCCTTCTCAATGACTGGTTTGACGCTCATTTTTACAATAGTTATGTGGTGGCGGCGACCCTGATCATCTATGGCGTTCTGTTCATCCTTTTGGAAAGACGGAACAAACGCCGGTATTTTTCCATTGAACGGTTTTCTCAGCTTACGTATCAGGACGCCTTGATAGTCGGAGCCTTTCAGGTACTTTCCCTGATTCCGGGGACATCTCGTTCCGGCGCTACGATCCTGGGGGCTATGCTCATCGGGATCTCCAGGCCCATCGCCGCGGAATTTTCATTTTTCATGTCCATTCCGGTCATGTTCGGCGCGAGTCTGTTGAAGCTTGTGAAATTTGGATTCCATTATACCGGTACAGAAGTCATGGTATTGATAGTGGGCATGGTTTCTGCCTTTATAGTATCCGTCGTTGCAATCAAATTCCTGATGAGCTATATCAGGAAAAAGGATTTCAGTGTCTTCGGCGTTTACCGGATCGTACTCGGTGTACTCGTGCTTCTGTATTTCTTTGTGAAGAAATAACGGGACTGCGGACCGGCATGATGTCGGGTAAAGAAACCTATAGAAGAAAACGGTAGATTTTACACAGAAGTGAGGAGTAATGTGATGATAGAGCATAGCAGGACCGGAGTGAACCGGGGCAGGTACGAATATGGCAGCATAGGGGAAGAACCGCGGAGAAGAGGCAGGAGGCCGAGAGGCATTCTGGGTTTGCTTTCAGCTCTTGGCCCCATTTTATATTTTCCAATGATGCTTTTTTATCTGGAGATGGCGTTTCACATTTATATGGGTGAAAGCCTGAAGTACATTCCGGTGTGGCTGTTCTTTTCGATTTCACTGGGATTTTTCCTTTCCCTTTTTGCCATCAATTTCAGTTTCCGGGTGAACCGGATAATCACATACGTCATAACAATATTATTCAGCGTGGTATTCTGTGTGGAGATGATGTGTAAAAAAATCCTGGCCCAGTATTACCAGCTTTTCAGCATAGCCAAGACAGCGGCCGGAAATAAGCTGACGGATTATATGAGCGCCATCGTCCAGGGAATCGTCAAAAACCTGTTTGGGCTGCTTCTCATGGTTCTGCCGATCATTTTTATCTATGTGATCGGACGGAATTTCTATAACTTTAAGAGAAAATATATCGGTTTGACCGGTGTTGTGGTCGGGGCCGTGGTGGTGACGCACCTGCTGGGGCTGCTGGTGATACATCTGCCCTGGAAGGGAGATTATACGCCCAAGAACCTGTACGCAACGGATACCAACGTGGATGACCAGGTGGAGCAGCTGGGGGTCATGAATATGCTGCGGCTGGATTTGAAGCATTCTCTTTTCGGAGTGAAGAAAAAACTAAACGACGACTTTGAGAATCCTACCTTTGCAGCCAATAATACCAAGCCCAGCAGTGAGGGAAGCACCAACGGCGAAAGTGATGCGGTGGGAACCAATACGAACACTCTTCCCAATGGAGTTACAGCCAACACCGATACTTCTCCCAACGTCATGAATGTGGATTTGGAGACGCTGGCCGCCAACGCTCCCAACGATGATGTGGCCTGGCTGTGCAAATATTTTAACAGTGTGACGCCTACAAACAAAAATCAGTATACCGGTATGTTCAAAGGATACAATGTGATATTCTTGTCGGCCGAGGGATTTGACCAGTATGTGATTGATAAGGAAAAAACGCCGACCTTATATAAACTTACCCACGAGGGCTTTGTGTTCAACAATTTCTACAGTCCGCTCCACTATACCAGCACCTCCGGCGGAGAATGCCAGAACCTGCTGGGTCTGTATCCGAAAAACGGCGGAGAGATAATCATGCAGGACAGCGGAGACAAGGGAACGAATTGGTATTTTAGTTTGGCTCAGCAGCTGAACCGGGCGGGTTACGCATCCATGGGCTTCCATGCCAACGGAAATATGTATAACAGGCTGAATTCCCATACGAATCTGGGCTATAAATGGATTCAGGGAGACAGTGGTCTGGATCTGGAGCTGAATTCCAACGGAAAGAAGATCTGGCCTCAATCGGACCTTTATTGTATGGAACAGACCGTAGACAAGTATTTGAGCAGCAGCCAGCCGTTCAACGTCTACTATATGACAATCAGCGGTCATATGCCCTACGATTTCGAAAGTAATGCAGTTTCTGTGAAGAACAGGGATATGGTAGCGGACAGCGGCTATTCAGAAAAGACTCAGGGATATCTGGCGGCTAACTATGAGCTTGACAAGGCGCTGGAATATTTGCTTAAGCGCCTGGAGGAAGCCGGAATCGCCGATAAGACTCTGATCGTGATGGCGCCGGACCACATTCCGTATTTTGACGTGGATACCATAGAGGAACTGGCCGGGAAATCCTTCTCCTCCGGAGATGCGACGGCTTTGCAGCAGTCTCTGAATGAGTCCATGATCACGGATTATGATCTTTATAAGAATTCCCTGATCATCTGGTCGGCCAGCATGAAGGAGCCGGTCCAGGTCGATAAAATCTGCGGACAGGTGGATATTCTTCCTACGATTTCCAATCTGCTGGGCTTAGAATATGACTCCAGGATGCTGTCCGGCACGGATATCCTCTCGGATTCCCAGCCGCTGGTAGCGTTCTCTTCCGGCTGCTGGAAAACGGATGCTGGCTTCTATAACCGCTATACGGGAGAATTTACGCTGGCAGAGGGCGTGACAATGGACGATGCTCAAAAAGAGGAGTATGTGGCAGCCATGAAGAAGGTCGTGAACAACAGGCGCGCCCTCTCAGAGATTATTATGGCAAATGACGCTTATAGCTATATATTTCCGAATACGAAAAACAGTTCAAGCGTACAGTAGTGTAGCATATACCTTTGAATACCTTTCAAACAAGTTTTATTTGTTTTCTTTATAAGGCAGGAGGCCGTGTGGATACCTGACACTTTTATGAAATCATGGAAGTTTTTCGAGATGGTGCGGCAGAAAAGATACCGGCAGGAAGATTCCGGGCCGGCCTAAAGGTGAGCGCCGCATGGCAGAGGTCGGTGTTCCCCAGGCGGAGGGAGGCAGAAACGAAAAACACCGATTCCGTTTCTGAGCGAACCGGAGACAGGAAATCATAAAGATTTCCCGTCGACATGTGAGCGGCACTCCTGGAGCGGGGATAAAGCGGCCTTTGCATCGCCAGCGAGCCGAAATCGTGACGGCCCGGAATTTCTGTCGGTATCTTAACTGGAACTCGATCAGAGATGATTAAAAAAGATTTTAAATAGTGTTTTGTATCATACACCAAAAGGCTGCCGGGGAGTGATTCTCCGGCAGCTTTCTATTGTCCGGGAAAATTGTTTGTCGGATTATAAATAATTCTGCTTGAATTTCGCAGGCGGCTTGTTATAATGAAGATGAAAAAGGTACTTTTGTGAGGGAGTTTGTATGAAAAAGTCATATGAGATTGACATGTGCAGCGGGCCGCTGTTTGGTAAGATTATGAGATTTGCGGTCCCGCTTATTCTGTCTGGCGTGCTTCAGCTTCTTTTTAATGCGGCGGATATCATTGTAGTCGGCCGGTTCACCGGAAGTCATGCCCTGGCTGCGGTGGGATCTACCAGCGCTCTGATCAATCTGCTGGTCAACCTGTTCATCGGTGTTTCTGTGGGAGCTAATGTAATGGCGGCCAGATACTTTGGATCCAGAAGTGAGAAGGAGATGTATGAAACCGTTCATACGGCCATACTCACGGCCTTGATCGGCGGATGCATGATGATATTCATCGGGATTGTGATGGCGCGGCCGGTGTTGGAGCTGATGGGGACTCCGGATGATGTACTTTCTCATGCGGTGCTGTACATGAGGATTTATTTCATCGGGATGCCGTCGTTTATGGTATACAATTTTGGGGCGGCAATCCTGCGGGCCATAGGAGACACCAAGCGGCCGTTATATTTCCTGACTGCTGCTGGAGTAGTCAATGTGATATTCAACCTGTTATTTGTTATAATTTTTCATATGGGAGTTGCCGGTGTGGCCATCGCCACGGTCATATCCCAGACCATATCGGCGGCGTTGGTTCTTCTCTGCCTGTGCAGGAGCGAGGGAATCTACCGATTGGATCTGAAAAAGCTTCATATCCACAGGGACAAGCTGTCGGCAATGCTTCAGATTGGCCTTCCGGCTGGATTTCAGGGAATGGTGTTCAATATCTCCAATGTGTTGATACAGTCTTCAGTAAACTCGTTCGGATCCCTGGCCATGGCGGGAAATACGGCTGCCAACAACATTGAAGGGTTTGTCTATATATCCACCAATTCCATATATCAGACCTCTCTCAGCTTCACCAGTCAGAATATGGGAGCCAAACAGTATAAAAGGGTTGACCGCATCCTGATAGAATGTCTGCTGATCGTAACTGTGCTGGGTCTGGTGCTCGGAAACGGCGCCTACTTGTTGGGCAATTCGCTTCTTCAGGTTTATTCATCGGATCCGGAGGTGATCGCATTTGGAATCTCCCGGCTGGCAGTCGTCTGTGTATCCTATGCCCTCTGCGGGATCATGGACGTGATGGCGGGAAGTATCAGAGGGATGGGGTGTTCTGTCATGCCTATGGTAGTATCTTTGACCGGCGCCTGTCTCTTTCGGGTGGTCTGGATATTTACAGCATTTAAAATCAGCCGCAGCCTGTTTACCCTTTATATTTCATACCCTATTTCCTGGGTGCTTACCATATCCATGCATGTGGTATGCTATCTGATCATGAGGAAGCGGAAATTTGGACCGCCGCGGAACAGGGCTCCGCTTCCAAGAAGAAAACAGGACGTCTCAGACTAAGAGACGCCCTGTTTTATATTATCTGTATTGATTATGTACTGCTTTTTTGCTCGGCAGCTTTATTGATATTTTTCTGAGCCGTGGAGAGCATCAGCTTGATACGGTTCAGCTGGTTTACCTCGCTGGCGCCGGGGTCATAATCCACCGCAATGATATTGGAGTCCGGATACTGCCTCCGCAGCTCCTTGATGACGCCCTTGCCCACCACATGGTTGGGCAGGCAGCCAAAGGGCTGCGTACAAACGATATTGTTGGTGCCTGTATGGATAAGTTCCAGCATCTCGCCGGTCAGGAACCAGCCCTCCCCCGTCTGATTGCCCAGGGAAACGAAAGGATCGGCCAGCTCGGCCAGGCTTTCAATCTTGGCCTGGGGGAGAAAATGCCTGCTGGCGTTCAGCTCCTGTCTGGCGGCCTTTCTGAAGTATTCCAGAAGGGAAATTCCAATGTTGCAGAGGCGGGCGGTGGAGCTCTTAAAGCCCAGATTCTTTGCCTTAAAATTACTGTTATAGAAACAGTACAAAAGGAAATCCATCAGATCTGGCATAACGGCCTCAGCGCCTTCAGCCTCCAGCAGGTCCACAAGATTATTGTTGGCCAGAGGGGAGAATTTTACGAGAATCTCACCGACAATACCTACCTTAGGCTTCCGTATGTCCTCATGGATGGGAAGGCTGTCAAAGGCCTGGATGATGGCCCGGATATTCTTTTTGAACCGTCCCATGGAAGGCCCGTGGCTGGTCAGGTCCTCAATGCACCGTTTTTCCCATTTCTTATGAAGCTCATTGGCAGAGCCAGGCACCAGCTCATAAGGGCGCATCCGGTACAGCACCCGCATGAAAACATCGCCGTATACCACTGCCTGCATGGCCTTTATAAGCAGAGGCAGGGTAAAGGAAAATCCGGAGTTGGATTCCAGCCCCTGTGCGCTGAGGGAGATGACCGGTATCTGCGGCATGCCGGCCCGTTCAAGCGCGCGGCGAATGAAACCGATATAGTTGGAAGCTCTGCAGCCGCCGCCGGTTTGGCTCATGAATACGGCTGTCTTGTTCAAATCATATTTTCCAGATAAGAGCGCTTCCATGACTTGGCCCACCACGATCAAAGAGGGATAGCAGGCATCGTTGTTTACATACTTTAAACCGACGTCTACGGCTGCTTTTGTATGGTTTTGAAGAACCTCCACATGATAGCCGCAGGAACTGATAGCCGGCCCCAGAATGTCGAAATGGATGGGGCTCATCTGAGGACACAGGATAGTGTAATCCTTTTTCATCTCCTTTGTAAATTCCACCCGGTTATAGGCGGAAGAGACGATTTTTCGCTCAATATGCTTGTTTTTCCGCACCCGGAGCGCGGAGATCAAAGAGCGGATACGGATTCTGGCTGCCCCTAGATTGCTGACCTCATCAATCTTCAGTACCGTATATATTTTGCCGGAACCTGTGAGAATATCGTTTACCTGGTCCGTTGTCACAGCGTCCAGGCCGCAGCCAAAGGAATTCAGCTGGATCAAGTCCAAATCTTCCCTGGTCTTTACAAAATTCGCCGCGCGGTAAAGTCTGGAGTGATACATCCACTGGTCCATGACGACAATGGGGCGCTCCACTTGTCCCAGATGAGAAACAGAGTCCTCTGTCAGGACAGCAATTCCATAGGAGGTGATGAGCTCCGGTATGCCGTGATTGATTTCAGGATCCACATGATAGGGCCTGCCGGCCAGTACGATACCATGACGTCCGGTTTCCTCCAAATACCTTAAGGTTTCTTCGCCTTTCTTCCTGATATCGTCCCGTGAAGCGATCAGTTCTGTCCATGCTTTGTGAGAGGCGGTTTTTATCTCCTCCACAGGAATATCGCATTCTTCCGAAAAGACCTTTATCAGACGCTTTTCCAATATCTCTTCGTTAGTGAAAGCGAGGAATGGATTCATGAACCGGGTGCCTGCTTCTGTGATTTCCTCCATATTGTTTTTGATGTTTTCCGCATAAGAGGTAACGATGGGGCAGTTGTAGTGATTTTGGGCGTCCGGGGTCTCGTTGCGTTCATAGGGGATGCAGGGATAAAATATGAAGTCAATCCCCTGTTTAATAAGCCAGGCTACGTGCCCATGGGCCAATTTCGCCGGATAGCATTCCGACTCACTGGGAATGGATTCGATGCCAAGCTCATAAATCTTTTTTGTGGATTGAGGGGAGAGTACCACCCGGTACCCCAATTCCTTGAAAAAAGTAGCCCAAAAGGGGAAATTCTCATACATATTCAATACACGGGGGATTCCCACGGTGCCCCTGGGAGCTTTGTCCGGCGTCAAGGATTCGTAGCCGAATACCCGTTTATATTTGTATTCAAACAAATTGGGAATGTTTTCTTTGTTCTTTTCTTTACCAAGCCCTCGTTCGCAGCGGTTTCCTGACACGAACTGCCGGCCGCCGGAAAAACGGTTGATGGTCAGCAGACAGCTGTTGGTACAGCCTTTGCATCTGGCCATCTTTGTGTCAAAGGTCAGGTTCAGGATTTTTTCCATGGGAAGCATCGTGGTTTTCTTGTCGGGGGTGTAGCGTTCCCTGGCTACCAGCGCTGCTCCGAAGGCTCCCATGATTCCGGCAATATCAGGGCGGACGGCTTCACAGCCGGCAATCCGTTCAAAGCTGCGGAGCACCGCGTCATTATAGAACGTACCTCCCTGAACGACGACCCGCTTGCCCAGATCACTGGCACTGGTTATCTTGATCACCTTGAATAAGGCGTTTTTGATCACCGAGTAAGCGAGGCCGGCAGAAATGTCGGAAACCTCGGCGCCTTCTTTTTGTGCCTGCTTTACATTGGAGTTCATAAAAACAGTGCAGCGAGTTCCAAGATCGATGGGATTTTTGGCATACAAAGCTTCCTTGGCGAAATCCTGAACACTGTAATTCAGAGATTTGGCAAAGGTTTCAATAAAAGAACCGCAGCCAGAGGAACAGGCTTCATTCAGCTGTACGCTGTCCACGGTCTGATTTTTTATTTTAATGCATTTCATATCCTGCCCGCCGATGTCCAGGATACAGTCCACCTCCGGATCAAAAAAGGAGGCGGCATAATAATGAGATACAGTCTCCACTTCCCCCTCGTCCAGCGTCAGAGCAGCCTTTATTAAGGCTTCTCCGTAACCGGTGGAACAAGAATATTTAATGGATGCGCTGGGCGGCAGGAGTTCGCTTATTTCCTTCATGGCCCGTATCGTGGTTTTCAGCGGACTTCCGTTGTTATTGGAATAGAAGGAGTAGAGGAGAGAACCGTCTTCCCCGACCAAAGCGACTTTTGTAGTAGTGGAGCCGGCGTCGATGCCCAGGAAGCAGTCGCCCTCATATGTGTCCAGATCCGCCGTTGCCACATTGTGCCGGCTGTGGCAATCCAGAAATGCGGCGTAATCGTCAGAATCCATGAAAAGAGGTTCGAGACGCTTAACCTCAAATTCCATTTTCACACCGTGCTGGAGCTTCTCACAGATGGCTTCTAAGGAGGTGTGGATTTCTTCCTTCGGGTTCATAGCAGCTCCGATCGCGGCAAACAGATGAGAATGCTCCGGGGCGATAATAGCGTCTCCCTCCAGCTTCAGAGTACGGATGAACGCGGCCTTTAGCTCTGATAAAAAATGAAGAGGCCCGCCCAGAAAAGCCACATTGCCGCGAATCGGCTTTCCGCAGGCCAGTCCGGAAATGGTCTGGTTGACGACTGCCTGGAAAATAGAAGCCGCCAGGTCTTCTTTTGTGGCGCCCTCGTTGATAAGGGGCTGAATGTCAGATTTTGCAAATACGCCGCAGCGGGCAGCAATCGGATAAATGGCTTTATAACGCTTTGCGTATTCATTTAGGCCGGCAGCATCCGTCTGAAGCAGGGTGGCCATCTGGTCAATGAAAGAACCGGTGCCTCCTGCGCAGATACCGTTCATACGCTGGTCGATCCCATTGGTGAAATAAATGATCTTGGCATCTTCTCCGCCCAATTCAATCGCGACATCCGTATGAGGCGCATAATCCTGAAGAGAAGTGGCGACCGCCACGACCTCCTGGACAAAAGGGACCTCAAGATGCTTTGAAATCGTGAGACCGCCCGAACCGGTGATGACCGGACAAACCTCCATGTGGCCTAAGAGGTCAAGCCCCTGCCGGAGAAGGGATGCTAAAGTCTCCTGTATGTTAGCGTAATGGCGCTCATAGGCGGAAAAAAGTACTTGATTTTCGGGATTTAGAATGGCTATTTTGACTGTTGTAGAGCCGATATCGATCCCTAATGTATTAAAATTCGTCATAAAAACACCTTTTTCTAGTAAAGTTGAGCCCATCAGCCGGAGGACCGGACAGCGGGCATAGTAAACCACATGTTATTATAGTATGTTCCATCTGGAAATGCAAGAATTCCGGGAAGTAAAATTATGTTAAAAAACCGTGAAGTTTGTAAAATATATAGAATCGGTAATCAGGTATTTGACAAACCTTAAGTTTGTTCCTATAATGAAATGGTCATGTCGCTTTAATTGAAAGACAGAATGGAGCCTTGAATTTATGAATTGGATGAATAAACTGGAGCGGAAGTTTGGAAAATATGCCATTCACAATCTGATGTTTTACATCATGATCTTATATGGAGTAGGGTTTATAATCGTAAATATAAACCCTGTATTTTATGTACAGTACCTTTCCCTGGACGCGGCTAAGATTCTGCACGGGCAGGTATGGAGGATTGTGACGTTTCTCCTGTTTCCTCCGGCTACGGATATTTTGTATTTTATCATTGCCATGTGGCTTTACTATTCTCTGGGAACGACTTTGGAAAAGGTATGGGGAAGCTTCCGGTTCAATCTGTACTTTTTCACTGGGATCTTGGGCCATATTTTGGCGGCTATTCTGATTTATGTGATTTTCGGGAAGTCGTTCCTGCTGGGGACCTCATACCTGAATCTGTCACTGTTCTTCGCCTTTGCCGCTACTTTTCCGGATATGCAGTTTCTGCTGTTCTTTATCATACCTGTAAAGGCAAAGTGGCTGGGGATTCTGAACGGGGTGTACTTTGTGTATGAGCTGATCGTCGGGAATTGGGCGACGAGAATTGCGATCATCCTTTCAGTCCTCAACTTCCTGATCTTTTTCCTGACCAGCCGGAATCTGAACCGGGTAAATCCGAAAGAGATTAAACGGAAGGTCGTGTACCAGCAGCAGGTCAAGGCAGCCAAGTCAGACGCAAAACATCCTCGGCATAAATGCGCGGTCTGCGGAAGGACGGAGCTGGACGATGAGAATCTGGAGTTCCGGTTCTGTTCCAAATGCGAAGGCACATATGAATACTGCCAGGATCATCTGTATACCCATAAGCATGTGACGGCCCATGGGCATGATGAGACAAAAGCGTGATACAATTTTTGCTAAATTTTATATGACAGTGAAACACACGGCGCGGCCTGGAGAGGGCCGCGTTTCTTTTGATTAAGATTACTCTGTCATTCGGTGAGAAAAGATGCTATAGTAGTATCATGAACAAAAATGGGAGCATCGGGGGATCTGAGGGGAAGCAGCATGTATACAAGGTTAATGAAGTTAATCTATAAAATTGAAAATAACCGAATATTTTCTTCTATTAAAAAGGGATTTATTTTATTGATTCCGGTTCTGCTGGTGGGCTCTTTTGCACTGCTGTTTAAAAATTTCCCAGTGCCGGCGTTTCAAAGGTTTCTGGAAGCCGGTATAGGAGCGGTCCTGCTGGAGATTCTGAATTTTCTATTTGATTCCACAGTCGGTTTCATGTCGGTGTATCTTGTGATGAGCATCAGTTATTATTATTCTGAGACCATGGAGATACGCAGCCGTTTTCTGCAGGTGATGTCGATGCTTGTTTCCATGATCTGCTTTGTGGCTTCCTTCGGCGGAGCGAGCGGCTCCATGGAATTGAGTGATATGGGGCCTGTGGGCGTATTTACCGCCATGTTTACGGCAATAGCGGCTACTAAGCTGTTTTATGTACTCAATTCACGGATTTCCGAGCGCCGCCGTTTCTATGCGCCGGGCTCTGACACGGATTACCGAAATTCCCTTTCTGTACTCTATCCGCTGCTTCTCTGTGTCTTGATTTTCATAGTTGGAAGATTTTTGGTACAGCGTATTACCGGAGCGGATAATCTGAATGATCTGATCTCAAATTCTATCGTCGCTTTGTTTGAAAATATGGACGGAGGATTTGGAGTAGGGGCGCTCTACGTACTAGTCTTAAATATCCTGTGGGTTTTCGGGATTCACGGCGGGAATGCGATGGAATATGTGGCACAGTCATATCTGGTTCCGAATGATACGGTGCCGGGTGTCATTGTGTCCAAATCATTCCTGGATAACTTTGTCATGATCGGCGGATGCGGCGCGGCTATCTGCCTCCTTTTGGCGCTTTTATTCTTTGCCAGGGAGAAAGACAACCGCCAGCTTGCCCGGTCGGCGGCTCCCGCCGTCCTTTTCAATATTAACGAAATTCTGGTATATGGTCTCCCGATCGTGCTGAATCCGATTATGGTCCTGCCTTTTATACTGACGCCGCTTTGTGCTTATCTGATCGCGTATGGAGCGACTGTGGTGGGTTTTCTTCCGGTGGTCGAAACGACCGTCACATGGACGACTCCGGTGCTGTTCAGCGGTTATCTGGCCACGGGGACCGTTCACGGAGTAATCGTACAGCTAATAACGGTGGCGGCCGGGACCTTGCTCTATGCGCCGTTTATCTGTCTTTCTGAAAAGATGAGAAAAAGTCAGGCAAAGACTCTTCTGCAAGAGCTTACGGAGCATCTGAAGAAGCAGCAGGAGGAGGGAAAGGCCCTGGATGTCCTGGAACGTCACGACAGTATGGGGATGCTTGCCAGAAATATGGCGTCCAAGCTCCGGATCGATGTGGAAGCGGAGGCTCTTCCTCTTGGCTATCAGCCCCAATTCCACAGTGAAAAGGGGATCATTGGAGCGGAAGCTCTGCTTAGATGGCAATATGCCGGCGAAAGCGTTTATCCTCCGCTGGCTGTGGAATTGGCCAGGGAGGACGGATTTTTTGACCGTTTGACACAGTGTGTGATGCGGTCCTCGATGGATGCCTGCCGGATTCTGCTCCGGGAAGGGCATATGTTGGAAATCTCCATGAATATCACGGCGGAACAGCTGAATAATCCACGGTTTGTGGATAAGGTGATCCGGCTTGCCGACGAATATGGCGTCTCCGGTTTTTTCTGTCTGGAGGTAACAGAAGAGACGTCTGTGGAAAACCTGAAATCCATCGCGGAACATATTGAACGTCTGAAAGAAAACGGGATCATGGTGCTGGTGGATGACTTCAGCATGGGAAGCACCAGTCTCAAATATCTTCAGGGCAATGGCTTTTATGCGGTCAAACTGGACGGAGGCCTGGTCAAACAGGCTGCGGAAAATGAGAGAAGCCGGGATATCGTCGCGTCCATCATTACCCTCGGGAAGACTCTGGATTATACGGTAATTGCGGAGTACGTCGAGACAGAGGATATCCGTGACAAGCTGAAAGCGCTTGGCTGCCATATTTATCAGGGTTATCTGTACAGTCCTGCTGTGCCGTTTGAAAAATTAAAGGAAATGCTGTAAAAGAAACCGTTCACTGCTTTGAACTTGAATAAAAAGTTGTTTTTCCATCCATATTAAGCAAAGAAGGAAATCACAGGCAGAAAGGATGCAGTCCAGATGGGAAAACATAAAAGCGGCCAGAAATCTGGCGGCGGGCAGAGAAGCGGAAACGGCAGAGCCTGGTATGAACGGGTTGAAAACGGCTATCATATAGGAGAAGAGCAGGAAAGGAAGAAAAATATGGGAGACGGCGTCATGAAGGATAAGACCGAAAAAGAGGTCCAGAGCGGCAGAGCAGAATGGAAGGAATTATCCGATGGCAGTACCGTCCGGAATTCATCTGGAGAAAACGGAGCGGAGAACCAGGCTTCCGACAATCAGGTGAAAGATGAAAAGATCCAGGATTACGGTCAGGTGGTACTGGATGAGGGAAACGGAAAAGAAAAAGGAAAGATTTATCTCCTTTCTATCATCGGGGAGATCGAAGGCCATGAGAATTTGAATTCAAGCAGCAAAACGACGAAGTATGAGCATGTACTGCCAAAGCTGGCTCAGATTGAAGACAGTGAGGATATAGACGGCGTTCTTCTGCTCATCAATACACAGGGCGGAGACGTATCCAGCGGGCTGGCGCTGGCTGAGATGGTAGCGTCCCTCAGCAAGCCTACGGTCTCTCTGATAATCGGTGACAGCCATTCCATCGGCGTACCGTTAGCCGTGTCGGCGGATGATTCTTTTATCGTTCCTACGGCTACTATGCTGATCCATCCGGTCCGCATGACCGGCATGACGATCGGCGCACCTCAGACGTACCATTATTTTCAGAGGATACAGGACAGAATCACGGGTTTTGTGGCAGACCATAGTAAGATGCCTCAGGATAAGATCGAGGAGCTGATGATGAGCACCAAGGATCTGACTAAGGATCTGGGAACACTTTTGGTGGGAGAGGATACCGTCCGTCTGGGCCTCATTCATCAGGTGGGAGGGATCGACAAAGCTCTGAAGCGGCTGCATGAGATGATAGATGAACGGAGAAACGAAGCCTAAAAATTAAGGAGACGGCGCGATACGAGAAGTATCACGCCGTCTTATTTTTATGCCTTATCGCACGAAGTGCGACCGCCAGGAGGAAATCGGATCATTCCTCCTGCTCTTGTTCTCGCACCAAGATAAGCTTCCGGTTGTTTTGAGAACCATTGGAGCGGCCGGTGTTCCCCATGTGGAGGGAGGCAGAAACGAAAAATACCGATTCCGTTTCTGAACGAACCGGAGACGGGAAATCATCCGGATTTCCCGCCGACATGTGAGCGGTACTCCCGGAACGGGGATAAAGCGACCCCTGCATCGCCAGCGAACCGAAATCGTGACGGTCCGGAACTTCTGCCGGTATCTGATTCCAAGAAGTATTTTGTATCATACCCAAGGGCACCCCTTAATTCATGCCCTTCGGGCAGGCGCACTTCGTTCGGTAAGGTATATTCTTTTACTTCATTTCCTGTATATACGATAACGGAAATTTTTTCTATGTTTTCTCCAGCCAGGCTGGGAACGTGTCTCATATATGGGATAACGGAAAATACCAGGATCAGCAGGATAAAACAGATAACATATTTTTTCATCTTTCGCCTTTCTTCTACAATATAAATGTCCTTAGCTCAGGCTCTTACTTGAGTATATTACATTTGAGATACGGGTGCTATTCAATTTGTATTTAGCATAATATGGTCCATATTATCCAATAATAAGCCTATCAATCAGCAGGGAGCTTACAGAATATGGACCGGCCAGTGATTTTGCATTCTGATATGAATAATTTTTATGCGTCAGTGGAGTGCCTCGATAACCCCTCTCTACAAGGAAAGCCCGTGGCCGTGACAGGAGATCCTGACGCCCGTCATGGAATTATTCTGGCTAAAAATTATGAAGCGAAGAAATGCGGGGTTACGACCGGGGAACCGTTGTGGATGGCAAAGCAGAAGTGCCGCGATATCATTTTCATACCGCCGCGATATGACAGATATATTCAGGTATCTCAGGACGCCCACGAGATATACGAGGAGTATACGGACAGAGTGGAGACCTTCGGTTTGGATGAATGCTGGCTGGATGTGACCGCGTCGACGCATCTGTTCGGTCAGGGGAAGGAGATTGCCGATACCATCCGCAGCCGGATAAAGAAGGAGCTTGGCATAACGGCAAGCATCGGCGTTTCTTTTAATAAGATATTTGCCAAGCTCGGCAGTGACCTCCATAAGCCTGATGCGACTACGGTCATCGGAGAGGACTTTAAATCCAAAATTTGGAATCTTCCCGCGAATATGTTATTATATGTAGGAAAAGCGACCTATTCCAAATTGATCAAATACGGAATCCACACCATTGGGGATCTGGCTTGTACGGATATTAATTTTATTGAACGGCTGCTTGGAAAAAACGGCATCATGCTTTGGGCGTTTGCGAATGGTCTGGATCAGTCACCCGTTTCCCATGTTTATTCCCGCCGGATTATTAAGACGATCGGAAACAGCACCACGACACCACGGGATCTGTCGGATGAAACAGATATTAAGATTATTTTATATATTCTGGCTGAGAGCGTAGCGGAGAGGATGAGAAAAGAGCATTTCTATTGCCGGAGCGTACAGATATCCATCCGGGACAATACTTTGTTTACTTTTGAACGCCAAGGACGGCTTGTCCTTCCGTCATGTACCTCTCAGGCAATCTTTCAAAAAGCGTTTGAGCTGTACCAGAGAAACCGTCCGGCAAATCCGGTGAGGAGTTTAGGCGTCCGCGCCTGCAATCTGATCTATACAGAATACCGGCAGCTTTCTTTTTTACAAGACGCGGTCAAAGATCAGAAACAAGAAGATTTGGAGCGGGCCATTGACCGGATACGGGAACGCCATGGACATTATTCCGTACAACGGGGAATCATGCTGGCAGACAGAAAGCTGTCCCATTTGGACCCAATCGCAGAGCATACGATTTATCCAGAATCGTTCTTAAAGGCCCAACATCAATCACAATAGGAGGGAGTTAGTCATGTGCGGAAGATACAGTCTGTTCACAGATGAAGAGAATCAGGAGATATTGAGAATTGTAAACGCCATAAATGCCCGTTTTCCGGGTAATACCATGAAGACGGGAGAGATCTTTCCCACGAATACGGCTCCCATCCTGTCGTCAGACAGGAATGAGATAATTCCCCGGATGAGTATATGGGGATTTCCGCGCTTTGGAGCGAAGGGAGTAATCATAAATGCCCGTTCGGAAACCGCGGCTGAACGTCCGACGTTTAAAAAGAGTCTGCATTCCCGCAGATGCGCGGTGCCTACAACGGGGTTTTATGAATGGTCCAAGGATAAGACAAAGTATCGTTTTAATCTTCCCCATGAAAAGGTTCTGTATCTCGCAGGCCTTTATAATGAATTTGAGGGAGAGAATAAATTTGTTATCTTAACAACGGAGGCGAATCGCTCCATGGCTGATGTACACAACCGCATGCCGGTAATTTTGCCGCGATTTATGGTAGAAGACTGGGTATTGTCCGATGATTTTGCATTATCTTACGTCCATGAGAATATGCCGGCACTTGAACGGGAAGCACTTACAGAAATATAGTATTCAATGGCAAAAAAAGCAAGACATTTACACATGCGCCCTAACTTTTATCAATATTATTTTATCCCCTGGAGTTACTTCCGTATTCCAGATAGTATCGATGAAACAAATCATAGAATTGCCGGTATCATTTGTTATGCTGATCATGTGAGAGGAATATTTCATACAGAGATATAATTGCCTGTCTTCTTCGCTAGCGTTTTCATAGGCTATGTCGATCTCCGCCTCGTAGGCAGTGAGATCCGTGACGGAATCGACCCATCCGTATAAGACGAACTGCCCTTGGATTTTTTTGTAATTATTCCATATCTCTTCTATGTTTTCATGAAAGTCATATTGCTTCATATCAGGTGTAATAACTTTAGCTTCTGTAAAAAGTAGATTATCATCACTCATGACGGTGCATTCAACTTTCACATCCGTATTAAGTTCAATCAGAACAGTTTTGAGATTATTTGTCTGGACGGAAATGTTATCCCACTGAGAATTGCTTGTCTGGCCGTCGTATAATGCAATCCGGCAAGTTCCATCGCTGTAGATGCTTTGGCCAATCATTTTGCTGTTTATTGTAATACGCTGACCGTTTTCAAATCCTTCTTTTTTCAGATACTTACAGCACAATTCATTTTTTTTGCTTAATTTTTCCTTTTCGGTGGAAAAATTCATTTTTTCCATGTCATTTTCCACAGAATCACCGACCTTCTGCCATATTTCAAATATTTCGCTGGTGCTATACTCGGCCATGGTCTGTTGTTTATATTCGGATAGAAAGGAAAAGAAACTCATTATCCAGATTAAGAATGTTATAATCCCTTTTTTTATGGCGGTTCCTCCCCAGCTGACGTAAGTAAAGGACAATAAAAATAGAGAAATCAGATGGCACCAGGTAAAAATACCGCTGTGCCATCTGATATAAGAAGATTCTTTACTGATCGATCTTTTCAATGGAAACGCCGGGAATAGTTATGGTACCGCCCATGGTAGATTGATAACTGATGGTTCCGATGGAAGTGCCGTATATGGTGATCTTGTCATCTTCCAGTACCCGGGACCCAACGATGGACGAGTCATATTCTCCCAGAAGGATAGTATCATAATCGCTGTCTACGGCCAGCCTTATCTGTACTTTTCCGGTGCCCTCTATTACCTGAACTACCTTTCCGGAGAACTTCACCTTTTGAGATTTGAACTCATCCGGTGTCCGCGCCAGCTGATCGTAAGTGATCCCCGTCTCATAACCCACTTTTGCGGCGGCCTCTGCGGCAGCGGCCGCTTCTGCTTCTGCCTGAGCTTTTGACTCCGCCTCGGCAGCGGCGATGGATTCCGCTTCTATTCTTCTGGCTTCCGCCTCGGCAGCGGAAAGGCCTTCATACGCACTCATAGATTCTTTGTAAGTATTGTATTCATTTTGAAGCTGTTCCAGGGAAGAGGACAGAGATTCTGACTGGCTCTTTACATTTTCCAGCTCTGAGCTGGCCGACTCCTGGCTGGCCTTTGCGGATTCCAGGTCTGTCTTTACCGATTCATAGTCTGCTTTTAATGATTCATGCTCCTCTTGAGGAACTCCGGAAGAACATCCGGTCAACAATAGTGATGCTGCACAGAAAACCCCTAATAATTTCTTTTTCATACCCTAATACCTCCCTTTGACTTTGATCTTTTTTATGTAAACCGTGATACGGTTACATGATATGACACATGCAGTACACGATACCCAAAACGATGTACAAAATAAAGTCGTATTTTGTCTAATGAGTAAAATAAGTATTTTTAGATACAAAATAAAGATTATCCAATAATATTTCTTGTATTATGTAATAAATATAACACAATAATTTGTTTTTGAAAAGATATTTGTCGAATATTATGGAATATAGTGGAAAAATTTGTCGTTTTCCGGAACAAAAAATAGGGACTTGCCTGTCAAGGCTTTCCTGAGCTATAATGAGGACAACGAATAAAAGATGTCCGACAGGAAAGCAGGTATATCCATGAACATCACTGAATATTTGACGGAAGCGACTGATCAGGGCGCATCTGACGTGTTTATCGTCGTCGGACGTCCTTTGTCCATTAAAGTAAATGGGATTTTGCGTGAGATGACAGACAGCCCTCTGATGCCGGCGGATACGGAACAGCTGATAAAAGAGATCTATGATATGGACGAAGGGAGGGATATGGACCGCCTCATAAAGAGCGGGGATGATGATTTTTCCTTTGCAGTCCGGGGCGTGTCCAGATTCCGCGCCAGTGTTTATAAGCAGAGAGGGACTCTGGCGGCTGTGGTGCGTGTCATCACGTTCCAGATTCCGGAGCCGGCGGAGCTTGGAATCACGCCGGAGGTACTAGGTCTTGCGGATTATACGAAGGGACTTGTCCTGGTCACCGGACCGGCCGGCAGCGGAAAATCCACGACGCTCGCCTGTATCATCGACCAGATTAACAGTACCAGAGAGAATCATATCATCACGCTCGAGGATCCCTTGGAATTTCTTCATTCCCATAAAAAGAGCATCGTCAGCCAGAGAGAGATCAACTCCGATACAGAGAGCTACATTGCGGCTCTGCGGGCGGCTTTAAGGCAGAGCCCCGATGCGATCCTGCTGGGGGAGATGCGGGACTATGAAACGATCCAGGTGGCGATGACGGCGGCGGAGACGGGACATCTGATACTGTCCACGCTTCATACCGTAGGGGCGGCCAATACCATTGACCGGATCATCGATGTGTTTCCGCCCAATCAGCAGCATCAAATCGCGGTACAGCTGTCCATGGTCCTCCGGGCGGTAGTGTCGCAGCAGCTGGTGCCTGCGGTGGACGGCCGTCGGATTCCTGTCTTTGAGCGTATGACTGTTACACCGGCCATACGGAATATGATTCGGGAAAATAAGATACATCAGATTGACGGTGTGGTGTATTCCTCCAACACCGGAGAAATGGCATCCATGGACAATGGGCTGCAGAAGCTTTACAAGAGCGGACGGATCACGGCCGCTGCAGCGCTTCAGTATGCCTCCAATCCGGAGATGCTGGCAAAAAAGCTTTGATAACAGATGAGTTTATTCCAATACGTTCAAATGAGTATCCGGATCCCATGCCTGGCTGGCTTTTGTCTGCCAGGCTGTTATTTCGTAATAGTGGCCTCCGGGAACAGGGAAGAAAGGAATGGAGATGGTCACGGCCAAATACTGTTCATCGCTCAGGGTTTCCGTGAAGTAAAAAGAAAAGCGGTCGGAGCCGGATTCCAATGAGGTATGTCCGGCAATTGTTTGCAAATAAGAGCTGCAGGCGGAAGAATATTTGTCATTTGAGGGATTTTCCTTATAAAGCTTATCCAGCTGGCTGTCGATCTCTTCCAGAAAATCCTGGGCTTTTTCACATGCCTCATAATAGGCGGAGGTCCTCTTAGCCAGCTTTTCATTTAATTTCCAGTCTGCATTGGCGCTCACGAAAGAGAGCACTGCGAACACCACGAGGCAGAGCAGTACAAAAATCATGAGAATGGAAGATGTGCCGACTCCCAGGCCGGATATGGTATTTTTATTACTGGATGTCTGTTTCATCGGAGGACTCCTGTTTCTTGAAGATCATCTGGATATGGCGGCCGGGACCGTCCTGGGTATCTGGACAGAGACAGGAAGCCGGTAAATGCTGCTGCTGTCTTTGCTGATCTGGACGGAAGCATGGACAATAGAGGACGGAAGTTCGTCCTTTTTTAAGGATACGGTCAGAGTGTATACGGGAGAGATGGAACTTTCTGTGCCCAGAGGTTTCCAATTCTCATCATAAAAAATACTCAGGATATCTCCGGCATCGTTTAGACGGCTTTCGGGAAAGAGCGGCGCCAGAGCCTTGAGATCGCCGGAAACGCTCTGAAATCCTTCAGCGGCGCTTTCAGACAGCGGTATGGCATAGTTCAATTCTTCTGTCTGGGTCCTTGCCAAGTGTGATTTTGCGAACAGCTGCATACAGACTGCACTTGCAAGGGAAAAAAAGAACAGTGCGAGAATCAGCTCCATCAGAAATATGCTGGATTTATGTTCGGTGTGTGACATATTGAAAACCCTTTCTGCCGCTTAACGAAGCGGCGGTCACAGGCGGAATATCAGCATTAGGCGGACAGACGTCATGGAAATCAGGTTCCCGAAGACTTGAGATGCAGGTATAAAGAGACGGTGCCTTCGTGCTTTTCCTCCGCGGAGATTTCCAGAAGGCCGTCTGATTTTTCGGAAACGGAAAATCCGCTCACTTCCAGTATTTCCTGGCCTGCGTCTGGGTCGAAGGGCAGCTCCGGACGAGTCAGGAGCTCCATCAAAGAACCTTCGTGCTCGTATATATACAATACGTATTCCTCATTTTCACTGATTTGTGAAAGGCAGAGCATGTTATCGGCCGTTTTGATGCCTCCCGCCGTATCGTTCTGCCGTATTTTTTCCGCGACGTAGGATAAGGCAGTCCGGCTGGTATAATTTTTTTCCATGGAGGAGACAGTCCTTCCATAGACGTTGACGCCGGTGATGACGAGTCCCAGAGCCGACACTGCGAAAACGCAGAAGAGTACCAGGGTGAATAGGAAATCGGTTTTCGGTCTCATGACGAACCTCCTGTCTCCAAAATGGTCACGTCCGGCATCAGATTGGAGCCGATGGGCTGATAATCTATCCAGAAAGCAGATTCATCATAAGTGAGGCCGTAATGCTCTTTCAGATAGAGCAGGTCAGGAGGATAAAATCCCTCGGTGGCATAACAGTGTATGATGTTCCGGCGGACAGCCTGTTCCAGACTCTCTCTTTCCTTTGCTCTTGCGGTATCCGATACGGAGGTGATACCTCGGGCAGCCAGAAAAAGTACGGCGCAGAAAATCAGAACGGAGATCAGAAAGCCCGGAAGACCGGTTCTGGAACGCTTATCATCAAAACGGTTCATGGTATTCTCCCTTCTCGAAACGATGAGATCATGGTCATCCGATATTAGTCATGATGCCCATTAGCGGCAGCATCACAGAAAGCAGTATCATGCCTACCAGAATGGACATGACGGCCACCAAAGTCGGCTCCAGACGAGATACCGCCCGCGAGATGCGGTCGTTGGATTCTTCCGCGCACTGGCGGGCTACCCGTTCCATAACCTGGTCGAGGGAACCGGAAAAGATTCCCACGCTGACCATGCGGGCGTATAGACCGGAAAAAATACCGGATTCTCTGAATGCTGTGCCGAGATCCGCCCCGTCTTCCGTCCGCTTCCGGCAGTCCGCGATTTTTTTACGGAGCGCCGGGCTTTCTGTCAGCTTGCCGGAAAGCTCCAGGCTTTCATCCGAGTCAAGGCCGCTTTTCAGGGTGATTGCCATCCCGTCGGCAAAACGGCTTAAAGATGTAGTCTCGTATATTCTCCTGGTGAGAGGAAAGCGGCGTCCGATGGAATCCAGATGCCTTCTGCCGCTTTTTGTACGGAACAGATAGACAGCGGACAGAAGAAGGACAGCAGCCAGAATCAGAAAGATCAGGCTGTAGCGGCTGAGCCAGGCGCCGATCCCCATGATGCCTTTTGAGATCCCATTCATTTCCGTGCCAAGCTGGGAATATACCTGGCTGAAGATTGGCATGACTTTGATGATGAGCACCAGGATGACCACGAGCATCATGCCGATCATGATACAGGGATAGGTAACGGCGCTTTTTATATTTTTGGAAAGAGCCTCCTGTCTGTCATAATAGACGGCCAAAGAAGAAAATACCTCGTCCAGCTGCCCGGCCCGTTCTCCAATCTCCGTCATATCCAGGAAATAACGGGGAAAGACACCGGTTTTTACCAGAGCGGCATAGAGACTGCCGCCTGCGTCCAGGGTGCCGGAAATAGATTCCAGGATGGCTTTTCCACCTGAATTTTCCAAGTTTTCCATTAATATGGAAATGCCCTCTGCTACGGAGATACCGGCCTTAAGCATCATGGACATCTGCTCGCAGAAGGTGGAAAGCTCCCGGTTGTTCAGTGGCTTATTCGCATTACGTCCCATTGGAATCCCCCTTAATAGATAAACTTTGTTTGATAGTTGTCTCCCTTGCCGATGAAGTCCTTCAGATCCTTGGAGCTGGAATTGGCGGCAAAGGTCGGATCCATGAGCTTCCATTCGGACCCGTCGAATTCAATAATGCCGTTTACCCAGCCCAGCTCATCGATGTGAGTGCTGATCCAGGCATGATATACCGTTCCGGCGTATCCAATCTCCAAACGGGTCGGAATCCGCTGTGTCCGCAGCATCGCGGCCATCAGAGCGGCGTAATCGAAGCAGATGCCTGTGCCGGAAACGAGGATTTCATCCACCTCAGGCACATAGCCGCTCTGCACAGAGCTTGCCTTGTTTTTATCATAAGAAATATTACGGACGATATAATCATATACGCGGGTTATCACTTCCAGGTCGTCGGAAGCACCCTCGGCCAATTCAGCGCCTTTGGCCACGGTCTTACTGTCAGGCGTAAAGTTCACATATTGGTTGGGATAGAGATAAGGAGAGAATTCGTTGGTGATAAAAGCTTCCACCGTCTGGGAAAAAGCATTGATATAGTTGGATTCCGTTCCGGCCTGCCGTTCGAATACCGAGATTTTATAAGTGCCGTCGCCGTCCGTGAGCGGAAACGTTTCATATCCGTCCTGCATCGTATACGTATAAAGAGTTCCGGAGGGAGTGAGGAGCTGGAGCTTTACTTTTTCCACATTTCCGGTATATCGGACCATCACATAGCCATCCTCCAGATGGGAAGCATCCATGGATACCAGCTCATTCCCGTAGGTGACTTCTCCGGAAGGGTCCGGAACAAGGACTACAGGAGTGCTGTCCCGGCTCCCGCCGCCAGTCTCGTTTTCCGGACCGGAATTTGTTTCCTTCTGGACAGAAGAAGCATTTGGCTCTTTATCGGAACCACAGCCGCACAGAAACAATACGGCACAGGCAATCAGACTAAAAAAAAGAACGAATCGTTTATGATACATATAAATAGCCCTCATGGAAAATCAGATGATTTCCTTGATATTTATTTCCAGCGCTACGTTTGGAGACTGCCGTTCCTGCTCATAGCGGGCACGGGTGCGCTCTATGGCGATATGGCAGCCGGCTTCATTGGGCACGGTCAGGATCAAAGAAAATTGGGAATAGCTGGATTGGGTAAAGACATCGTTTTTACGCAGAAAGTGCCTGATCACATTTCTCAGGATATCCATTTCTGCCTTGACATCACTGGTGATCGTTTCCCGGTTGTCCGTATCCTTCAAAGTCAGGAGCACCAGGTAACGCTTGCTCCGGATGCGGTGCAGAGAACGCATATTGATTTGGTAGATATTTTTAAATACATCGAAATTGCAGTAAAAGCTTCCTTTGGAATTTTTGTCCTCTTTCAGATTTTCTTCCAGATCATCGATGTTCATCTGTTGGCTTCTGGTCGCCTGGATGATTTTATAGTAGAGATCTTCCAGGGATTCGGAAATATCTACTCCATATTTATTATTGAACAGATTGAGGATATCATGATAATAGTCCAGGGCCTTATGGGGATATCCCAACTGGAGATAGGCGTTTAAGGTCTCTTTATGGATATTCTCGTTCATGATATCCAGATGGTTGGCCTGCTCACATAGCTCCAGGATTTCCTGATATTGTCCGTCGGCTTTCAAATGATCGCACATGGCCATGACGCATTTGACATACAGATTCTGGTAATATATGCTCCGGAACATCACCCACTCCTCTTGGTTCAGGGAGGGGAGGAAGTTTCCCTGGTATAATCGGAACATTTCCTGGTAATAGCGGTACTGCTGGACTTCATAGGATTCTTTCTGGGCCAGATTGTAAAGAGTCTCAAACCTCTCGATGTCGATTTGGCAGTCCAGAGCGCCGTTCCAGGCGTAGGCGTTCCGAGTGAAAAGGATACAGTTGGCGGATATGCCGGGAAAAAACCTGGTCAGCTCGCGCCTTGCCCGGTATACCAGGTTTCGGAGCGCGCCGGTAGGATTGGAAAGCTCTTCTTCCGGCCAGAGAATTTCAATGAGCTTATCCTTGGAGACCTCCACGCCTTTATTCGCGATCAAATATGCGATCAAAGTAGTAATCTGCATGCTTTTACTGGAGGTGGGAGCATACTGATGAAATTCATTCTGTATGGAAAATTCGCCAAACATTTTTATGCGTAACTGTTCTGTTCCCATTGATCCGTGCCACCTTTCCGAAGATAAAAAAGAACCTCAAAATCTCAGTCACAGCCATTATATCAGGAGAATATGGGAAATACAAGAAAAATGAGAAACAAACCTATTTATTTTCAATAATTCAGTAGTTTGCTTGATATTGTGTGACAGCGGTGTGACAAGTCTGGTGTATAATGGCAACAAAATGAATTATAATAGTAGAATTGGGCTTCTGCGATGGCAATAATGTATTCTGGATGAAGAGGAGGAATATAAAAATATGAAGAAAACAGGGATGAGGAAAAAAAGGTTCCTGGCGTTATTTTTAGCGTTGTTGATCGTGTTGGGGATGGTGGTGCCGTCATCCTATGATCTGGATTCTCTGGCAGAAGGGACGGCGGCGTCTTCTTTGGAATCCGATTCTTCGGAGACCAGTGCGCCGGAGACGACCGCTTCGTCCACGGAAGAATCGAGCACATCAGCGGAGCAGACGACCGAGGAATCGGGAACTGCGGCGACAAAAACGACTGAGCCGGAGACCGGTATTTCCTCTGATTCGGCGTCTCTGTTTGCGGAAAAAGGTGCGGGAGAAGCGATTCTGACTTTGACAACGGGCATCAATACGGCTCATCAGGGATATGTGGTATCCGGAGAAAAGATGACACTTAATTTGTCCTTCACGGTACCTCCTCTTTCCAGCGGCGAAAATTATAATGCCGGAATCGTGCAGATCGAACTTCCGGAAGGTGTCACAGTGGGACAGCTGGAAGGCGCTTCCATTTTTGAAAAGACGGAACAGATTGGCACTACATATCTGATGACGCTGTCAAGCCTTGAGTCCGGGCGCGCATATGAGGCTTCTCTGCCAATCCAGACTGAGAACTTCACTCTGGAGAACAACAGTACTCTTAACTTTCCCACTGTTTTCCGGGCTTCTTATAAAGTAGACGGTGAAGACCAGCCTAGGCAGATGGAGATTGAATCCACTCCCAGTATTACCGTAAAGGCTACGGATGGCTGGCGGGTAGAAAAATCAGTGGAGACAAAAGACGGCGAGGCTGTCATCAACAAGGTGACGGACGGCGGCACTCAGTATTATGAGGTGAAATATACAATAGACGCCATCAATCAGATGTCGGAAAATCCCACAGAAGAAGAAATGAAACAGACTGTCTGGAACCGGGAGGGCCGTCTTGACTTTGCCCAGTCGGAAGGGAAGCCTGTTTTTTCCCTGGTTGACGAGCTTCCGGCGAACACGCCTGCCGGCGGCGGAGCTACCGTGGTTTCGGTCGCTACGGCGGGGCGGGGAGTCCTTCGGGAGGGAACCGACTATGTGGTGAATAAAAATGGAGCAGGCGAAGCGTCTTCCATTGAATTCGCCTCTTTGGATCAGCTTAAAGAAACAGATCCCGATGAATATCAATATGTAAATGACGGTGCTTATATTGATACAAAATACACGGTAGTCCTTCGGTATCCGGTCAGCGCGTATCAGTCTTCGGCCGATGAGGATCTTTTGACCTGGACTCTTCAGAATACAGCGAAGCTTCACTACCAGCTGATTGGAGAAAATCCGGTGGATAAGTCTGCCGATGCGCAGATCATCCTCGGAGAATATGACGACAATACGGAATCCGCAGATATCGTGGTGGAGAAGTGGATTCAGGTGGGAACCATGGAGAAGCTCCTGGACGCGTCTGCTTCCAGCGACTATGGAACAGCCGCCTTCGGCCTTTATAAGACGGAGACGGGGGCGGCGGTAGCCAATGACATCCATAATAAAGCGGTCGGGAATCCGAAAGTCACAGGCAGCAACGGACAGGTGGTATTTTCCGGGCTTCTTGTCGGAAAGTCCTATTACCTGGAAGAGGTATCCGCGCCGGACGGCTTTGGAAGTGCGACGGCTGCCGGAAGAGTGAAGATCACTGTAAATCAGGATAAGAGCATCACAGTGGAGAATGCTCCGGAAGGGGTGGAGGTTTCCTCCGGTATCATAAAGGTTACGGACCGCACGGATATTCTGGGACGCCTGGAGTTTTATAAATATGGAAAGAACGCCTCCGGGGCGACTGCGCCGATGGAGGGTGTGACGTTTACGCTGACCAGCAAGACTGAGCCTTCCCGTACCTTTGAAGCTGTATCAGGGGAGGATGGGTATGTCTGCTTTGAGGCTGTTCCGGCTGGAGATTATATGCTTTCGGAAACAGCTTTGCCGGCGGGCGCAGAACCGGAATATGAATTGGGAGCGCCCAGGGAGGTGACGGTTGCAGCGGATACGGTGAACCATCCTTCCTGGAGCGACGAGGGAAGCACAGCGGAGAAGCCGGTATTCCTGAATCAGTCCCACTATGGATATCTGACAATCATAAAGAAGGATGAGGACACGGATCAGCAAGGAAAGGATATCCTGCTTTCGGGAGCCAAATTCGGCATCTATACCGATGAAGAGTGCCTGACCGCAGCGACGGATACAAGCGGGGCAGAAGTGATTCTTGTCACAGACGGCCAGGGAAAAGCTGCTTCTCCTATGCTGCCCGCAGGTAATTATTGGCTGAAGGAGCTGGAGGCTCCGGATGAGTATGTTCTGGATCCCACGGCCATTCCTGTGACGGTTGTCGAGCAGACGACTGTGGAAAAGAGCCTCACCAATGTAAAGAAGGTTCCACTGGTCATCAATAAGATCGGGGTATTGAGCGGCACAACCAGCGGGACTCCTTATAAAGAGCAGCTTAAGGACGCAGAATTTAACATTTACGATGCAGAGACAGGCGGTAATCTTCTGGGGACTCTGGTGACTTATCTGGATCCCACCGGACATTCGGTTTCCAAGATCAAGGGAACGGAGAATGAACAGCTTTTGCTGCCTGCCGGCACTTATTGGTATGAAGAGATCGCAGCGCCTGCCGGATATACGCAGATATCCGGGCGTCATGAGATAAGCATCAGCAAAGGCAATTCGGAAACAACAGTGGAAAATACCACCATCTTCGGCCAGATTCGTATCCGGAAGACAGACGCAGCCG
This sequence comes from Qiania dongpingensis, assembly GCF_014337195.1. Taxonomy (NCBI): domain Bacteria; kingdom Bacillati; phylum Bacillota; class Clostridia; order Lachnospirales; family Lachnospiraceae; genus Qiania; species Qiania dongpingensis. The sequence goes on along the minus strand of NZ_CP060634.1, from coordinate 750,101 downwards.
ACAGCAGCCGGAATCTGTCTGGAGCAGTGTTTGAGATCTATGACAACGAAATATGTTCCGGAACGCCGGTCGGGACCATCACTACAGACGGCAGCGGATATGGACTTTCTCCGATCCTGCCTGTGGGTAAGGCCTATTACCTGAAGGAAGTGACAGCACCTGCAGGCTATTCAGTCCTTACAGAGGTCATAAAGGGAACAGATGCTTCCGGGAACGGGACTGCGGACGGGAATGGTATTTTTGTGGCGGAAAATGCACAGACAGACGTGATCGTTTCCAATGCGGAAAAGGTGAGCATACGTGTTATCAAGAAGGACTCTGTGAGCGGCGGCGTTATCCGGAATGTGTCCTTTGGCCTTTATTCCGGTGTAGCTTGTACAGAGGATGATCTGCTCCAAAGAAAAAGTACGGATGTCAATGGCCTCTGTGTCTTTGAAGATCTGGAAGCAGGTGTTACTTATTATGTGAAGGAGCTTAGCACGCCGGATGGATATGTTCCGGATGATACAGTGTATCCGGTGACGACACCCGAGGCCAGCTCGACCGTAAAGAGTGTGGAGCAGGTGGTCAAGAATGTCCGCCTGGGCAAGCTGAATCTGCTGAAGACCTCCACGATGGACAATGGGAACACGCCGATGCAGGGTGTGAAATTCGGCTTGTATGAAGCGGTCTCCAATGGGAGCGGAGGTTATACGGCGGGGGCTCAGATCAAAGGCCTCGGCGGTATGGATGCCGATGGTTTTGTGACTACGGACGGGGACGGACGCGCGTCCATCGATGGGATTATTCCGGGCACCTATGTGTTAAAGGAACAGAGTGTGGCCGGATATCCGGAGAAGGAACAGGTGGTGACGGTCGTCGCCGGACAGAACCAGAATGTGAGCGGGGGCGGTGTGTATCCTTCCGGCGATACCGAGGTGGTCAATGTTCCTTCCATGGGTAAGCTGAAGCTCAAAAAGATCAGCTCCCTGAATCCGGATACGGCTCTTACGGCAGAGTTTAAATTATATGCCGAGAAGGATTCAACGAAGGGGAATGACGCACTGGCGGACGCAGACAGAGAGTATGAGGATACGGAAAAAGCTGCGCTCACAACGGTAAACGGCGTGGTCACTTCCGGCTGGCTGAATCCGGGAAAATATAAACTGGTGGAGACGGGCACGGCAGAAGGCTATGTCCTGGACAGTGCGCCCAAATATGTTACGATAACGGCAGGAGAGACAAACACAGAATATTTTGACGCTCCTGTTGCCAACGTGCCAAAAGGGAGGCTGGTCATCCATAAAACAGCAGAAATGGACGGCGCCGGCAGCAATTACAGGGGAGCGAGCTTTTCCTTATATAAAGTGGTAAACGACAATGAGACAGATTATGCCAGCGACAAGACGGCGGCGGCAACAGCCGTTACCGGCGCCGACGGAAAAGCCTCTATGGATAATCTGGATCCCGGCGAATACTGGCTGGTGGAAGCGGTTATTGAGAATTATCACGGGTTTACTCCGGTAAAGGTGACGATTCAGGCCGGACAGAACCGGACGGATCTGGGCGGCAGCGCCGTGACGGATACTCAGGTGGTAAACCGGCCCTCCAAGGGCAAGGTAAAGCTCAAAAAGGTGGATTCCACAGATCCTTCCAAGGGATTATCGGCTGTATTTGAGCTTTACCCTGAGACAGAGGCGACCAGCGGAGACGTCTCCCTGGCCGATGAGAACCGCATCTACAGCAGCATCTCTGCCGCTGAGCTTACAACATCGGCCTCCGACGGTACGGCTCTTTCCGGCTGGCTGGCGCCCGGACGGTATAAGGTGGTGGAAAGTTCTGTAAGCGGGAATTATGTGAAAGATCCGGAGCCTAAATATATTACCGTTGAAGAAGGCAAGACCAATACGGTGCTTTTTGACGATCCAGTGGAAAATGTTCCCATGGGGAGGATTTCCATCAAAAAGACGGCCCGGTTTAACTTGTCGGGCGACGGAGTCAGCGCCGGGAGCTTCAGCCGGTATGACCTCACCGGGTCGGTTTTTAAAATCTATGCAAAGACGGCAGATAATACCGATGCAGAGGGAAAATGTATCAAATCGGCGCTGGGAAATGCTTTGGATACGGTGGATATGACGGCATCGGCCACAGGCCTTTCTGCATATCTGGCGCCCGGTGAATACTGGGTGGTGGAGGACACGGCTCCGTCCGGATATCAGACGGCGGCTCCGGTTGCCGTGACTGTGACGTCCAATACCACCACCGCCGCAGATTCTCATCCTGGAGAGGCGGGAGCGGCAGCCTCTATTGACAATACGACGGATAAGGGACGGCTGCGTTTCTATAAGTACAGCAGAAACACAAACACTCTGCTCGACGGCGCTCAGTTTGAACTATATATCCTGGATAACGGCGCAGGTACGGAGTACACGCTGGATGACGGAACTGTGGTGAAGCTCAGGAAGATAGAGAAGAGCAGCTCTACAGATGCCAGCGGTATTATGGAGAGTGGCACCTCCGGCAAGGGCTCCGCGGTCACGGTGGATCTGGAGCCGGGAACCTATTATCTGCGGGAGACCAGCTTGGATTCTGTGAAACAGAGTACGGGGATTTCCAGCTGGAAATGGGAAAAGGAATGGACCGGTCCCGTGGAGGTAACGTCCGGGAATGAGGTAGTTGCTCCCAAGATCTGGAATTACTATGAGGTGAATGGAGAAGGCACAAAGACAGATGAGAATGGCACAGCACTGGCCGGCGCTTATTTTGCCGCGTTTGAGACGGCGGAGGCCGCTCAGACGGCACTCAGCTATTTGGACGGAATGGTGCTTGCCGGAAAACTGGATGAAGTCCGGACTCAGATGTCGACTCCTCAGGGGCAGGCCACGTTTATGGCCGCCTATAACGCCGCCGATATTGCGGCTTCCGGTTCTGACGGGACCTTCAAATTTACCCGCCTGGCTCCGGGAGGAACCTATTATATCATTGAGGTAGCTCCTCCTGCTGGCTACGGCCTTCCGGGTGCGGAAGATAATCTGAAACAGGTCACGGTTAAGGCCGGAGGCGGTTTTAATGAGAACCTTTCCTATCAGGACAAAAAGCTTGGAAAGCTGCAGGTCATTAAATACACGACTCTTAACGGTGCTGCGTTTGCTGTGGAAGGCGTAACGGTCAATGTGTACCGGGCAGTGGCGGCCGACGGCGGATCCTATACGGCAGCGGATGGAAAAACCTATAATAAGAAAGAAGAGACTCCGATCGTGTGGGGGACCACTGGGGCCGACGGCCTTTATACGTCGCTGCTCATACCGGCGGGAGTCTATATTGTAGAAGAGGATATCAGTAATCTGCCCGACTCGGTGGGAGCCCCGGATGATCTTTCAGACACCTACCGGATCGTAGTGGTGTCTCAGGGAGCTGTCAACGATACTTATGCACAGATGATGGACGGCTCTGGATTTAAAAATCCGGCCAGCTACGGGAAGTTCCTTTTGAAGAAGGTGAGCTCTCTGAATGAAAATACTCTGGTGGGGGCAACCTTTAAGCTTTATAAAAAGAATCCGTCCACAGGAGCGTTTGATGTCCCCGTACAGGTGAAGGATGCCGGAGGCAGTCTGACCGATTATATCATCACGACCAGCACAGATGCAAAGGCGCCGGTTGTGGAATCCATTTATCTGGAGCCGGGGGAATATGAACTGGTAGAGCAGACGGTGAACGGCCGGTATACTCTGGACAGCACACCAATCCCCGTGACCATCCGTGCCGGTGAGATCACCGGGGCGGGAAATGCTTCCGTGACGGATAAGAATAGTCCGCTGGTGGCAGAAAATGTTCCTCAGGGCACTTTGAGCCTCGAAAAGCTGGGAGCTTTCGGAGACGTGAAGGAGGGCCTGAAGGGTGTGACCTTCAAACTCTATAAGAGAACAGCGGCGAATACGGATAGTTACGGAAATATAGCTGACGAGACCATCAATATGGATGGTCTGAGTGATACGGATAAAGTAAAGGATATCACCACTGGAAATAACGGAAAGGTGACGGTAACGGGGATTGACGGCGGACGCTACTGGCTGGTGGAGACCGGCGTAGGGGCAAACTATCATTATCAGCTGTCCACACCGGCTTATTCGGCAGGAGTCGTCATCACACCAGGGCAGACTGTCAGTCTGACCGGAGAGAATGCGGTCGTCAATGATATCAATGCCGGAAAGTTTAAATTGAACAAGATCTTCAGCTCCGGCAGTACCAATGCTTCCTTTAAGGTGGAAAAGAAGGTAGATGACGGCGCAGGAAACGTAACCTATCGAAATGCCAAAAAGGGATGGGACAGTACAAAGAAAGAGTACACCTACAGTGCCTACACCTTTACGACCAGCGGCTCCTATACTTCGGAATATCTGGAGCCCGGCGTATACCGCATTACAGAGACCGGTACCACTTCAGGGGATTATAAGCTGGCGGAGCCTTTTGAGGTGACGATCGTGGCAGGAGCCGTGACCACTGCAGCAGATACGAAACCGGAGGGAATATCGGACGGTGCGGACGCCATTTTAATCACAAATATCAAACAGGGATCGCTGGAGCTTGAGAAGCAGGGTATCTTCATGGGCAGCAAGATTGAGAACCTGTCCGGCGTGACGTTTGAGCTGTATGAAAAGACGGCGGAAAACACGAACTCAGACGGCAGCTGCAAGACAGATGCTCTGGGAAGCCCAGTGACTGTAAAAGTAAACAATGCGGATGTGACGGCCATCGTCACCGGAACCGGCGGCAGAGTGACTGCCAGTCATATCGATCCCGGTGAATATTGGCTGAAGGAAACAGATCTGGGCACCCATGACGATGACGGGAAATACAGCCTGGATGGGCTTGTACCCATGCAGGTGGAGATCACCTCAGGCGCTGTCACGAAACTGACCAGCGATGCCGGTGCGCTGGGGGCTGTCACCAATACGGTCAAATATGGAAAGCTCCAGATTACAAAAGTGGATCATCATGACCATGGGACAAAACTGAATGGGGCCGTATTCAGCATTCACCATTTGGCAGACTGTTCGGATGCTTCCCTGGGAAGCTTAACCACAGCAGGACAGGGTACGGCCATTTCCGGCCTTCTTCCGGCGGGGACCTATTACCTGAAGGAGGAAAGCGCTCCGTCCGGGTATCAAGCCTCCCAGGAAATCTGGGGACCCTATACGGTTTTGGAAAACCAGATCACCACGGCAGATGACAGCGGAAATTCGATGATCACCAATAAGAAGGAATTCTCCATTGAAGTGGTGAAGCAGGATTCCGATGTGGCCTCCACCCTTTTGGACGGAGCCGTATTTGGACTCTATGATTCCCAAGCGGATGCAGAGGCGGACGCGGCGGATCTGAATGGGGGCGGGAGCGCATCCCGGTTTATTCAGAGCAAGACCACGTCCGGCGGGAAAGCCGTTTTCAGCGGTTTGACCATAGATGCTTATGATGATGCGAGCCATGGACCGGCGAGCAGCCAGACTTATTATCTGGTAGAACTTACGCCTCCGTCCGGCTATGCGGCTGATTATACGGTACGCCCGGTTGTGGTCGCCTACAGCGGGAGCGTGACAAAGGTAACAGAGAACGTAACCAATGAGGCCCTGGGAAAGATCCGTCTTAAGAAGGTGGTCACCTGGGACGGAGCGACACGGAACCTGGGAGATGTGGGCTTCAGCTTCTATCCTGTATCGGGAGAAGGAGTAACCCATGCCGCCGGAGCGGTTCCTGCCGATACGAAGACGACGGATATAAACGGTGAGCTGACCACGACATCTCTTCCCGCGGGTTATTATGAGGTGGTGGAGACCAGCACGCCGGACGGCTATCAGGCCTCGGCGGTTTCCAGATGGGTATTGGTGGAAAATAAGAAGATCAATGAGACTCTTTACAATACTCCCATAACGAACGTTCCCGTGAAGGGAGATTTCAAGCTGGAGAAGATCGCCAGTGACGGAAGTTCCGTAGGCGGCGCGAAGTTCTATTTCTATAAGGAGACTACTCCCGGAAACTATGAGCTGGCCGATCCTTCAAAGCCCACTTTTACAGTGGAGTATAAAGACGGAAAAGCTATTTATACGTCCGGAATGCTGGAGCCTGGGAATTACAAGATTGTGGAGGCGGAAGCGCCGTCCAAGGACGGAGTGGATTTCACGGTGTCTGCCGAAGAGCGGTATATCACCATTACGGCTGGTACGACCCAGGATCTGACCGGTGACAATGCCTTTAAGAATTATCCGAAGATGAGCATCGTCCTCACCAAAAAGGGAGATGTGAAGAACGGTTCTCCGCTGCTGCCCGGAGCCAAATTCCAGCTGTACGCGGATTCTGATCTGAAGACAGAAGTAGGAGACCCGGTGATGACCGGTGACCAGGGTACAGCCACATGGACGGGAATTGATGCCGGCACGTACTATATTAAGGAAATTGAGGCTCCCGACGGATACGGTGTGACGGCTGAGGCTAAAATGATCGTAGTACCGAAGGTATCCCGCCTGACGGATCTGGTGGTAAATTTCGGCGACTGGACAGATGAAGCCAATGCAGGCCGCCTGCTCATTCGGAAGACAGATGTGGACGGCTCTCAGATGCTTAGCGGCGCCAAATTCAATATATACGGGGATAATGGAAGCGGTTCTTATACGGTGCTGATGAACGAAGCCCCTCTGACTACGGACGGCACAGGCACGGCGCTTTCCGGGCTGCTGCCGGCGGAAGCCTTTGGTACCCAGTACCGGGTGGTGGAAGTAAAAGCACCGGATGGCTATACACTGGACGATGTGTTTGAACCTATTTCTCAGATGGTGACGGTGTATCCGGACCATACTCCTGTTTATGAAGCTTCGGGGCTGAACGAGAACGTGGTGACGTTCCGGAATAAGACACAGGGAAGCATTGGGCAGTTTTCGTCCGATGTGAAAAAAGAGATTAAGGACAGCGACGAGGCATATACCACAGGAACTGTAAATGCGGATGAAAGTCTCCTGTTATCCGGGTACACAGTAAACTTCCGTGTGACCGGGCTGTCAAAAGGAACCAATGACCTGCCGGCGGATTCCTTCACGGTGACGGATGAGAATATTAAGCTTTACACCATTGACAGGACTGGAGGCGGAATCCAATATGTGGAGAAGTCGGCGGATGACCGGGATTATACCATCGATCAGGTGGTGATCCATGCGGCGTCCAACCAGGATGCCTCTGAGAAGGTGACGGCAGAGCTTCAGTATAAGACATCCTTGGGCAGCGGCCAGTGGCTGACGAAGATATCCGGTCTGGATCTGACCGGCAGCCAGACGGTGGACCTCTCCGGGGACCACGCGGCGGCCATCCGGATCGTCTATGGAAACGTACAGGCCGGATTCAAGGCGGAAGCAGGCTTTGAGATGCAGGTGACCTTTGTGAAACGGGAAGGTGACATGATTGGCGCCGATATCCCCGAGGTGCGGCGGATCACCAATACGGCTGCCATTAACTGGGCTTATCAGTATAAGGATGCGGAAGGAAACGAAAAGCCTCAGAGCGGAAGTGACGAGAGCAATGAGGTGGAAGCTTTGATTCCCGCCTCCACATCTGTCCTTCCTCAGGTGAAGCTGACCAATAAGATTACCAATATGAAACAGTCCGGCGTGTTCTATACCGGGCAGTCGGTGAATTTCCAGGTGGATGTGGTGAATGTCCAGAATATCGACAACAACGCGCCAAACTTTAAAGCGCCGATGGTGGCGGTGGACCTGCCGGCATATACCAGCCTGGATACGGACGGCACAGGGAATGGATTTACCATTTATCAGACAAAGCTGGTGAACGGAGTGGCTCAGAAAGTCGAACTGAAGCTGGGCGATGACTACACTCTTCAGGAGGAGGAGACAGCCGCCGTTATCGGCATGGAGGGCGGTACGTATGTGACCAGTGACTCTCTGAAGACAAAACGTTATGTCTTTAAATTTAACGAGGGAGTTTCTCTGAGCCCGGATACGGAGGCAGGAGAAAATTCCGGCCTGACCATCAGCTATAAGGCAAAGATTGAATACAGCAAGCCGACTACACAGCTGAACTTGTATTCGCCAGCCTTTTTAAGCAGTACGTATCTGCTTCCGGCGTCCCAGGAGAACCCTCTTGGTCTCAGCTTTACCGGATATCAGGCGTCTACACAGAACAATGATGAGTTGGATGATGCGGTAGGCTCTGATCTGGAATACCTGAATCAGCCGGTTGGCGTGACCGTTCTGAACGATACACAGATCCAGCTGGTGAAGACGGTCAGCGACAGTGCGGACACCGGATTCTCGACAGCACAGGTGAATGTATATCCGAATCAAAATGTTTATTATGATCTGACCCTTTACAACAATTCCGATACGGCCGTCAGGACAGCCCGATATGTGGATATCCTGCCCTTTAACGGAGATTCCTACGTGTTCCGGAGCGGCGGGGGCACTACGCTCAGACAGACGACCATCCAGAACGGGGCCGGCTATGAAGAGATGCTCCTGGAGGCGGTAGCGGCTCAGGATGGAAACGCAGTCATCTACTATTTCGTGGAAGACGGCGGCAGCCTGGCCAACAGCTGGTCTTATGCCAACAGGCAGAATCTGAGTGCGGAAGCGGAGCTTCCGATGCTGTATGAGGCGTCCGGAGATGTCTGGAATGCAAAGAACGGAGGCCATTGGACCACGCAGAAGCCTTCCGATATGAGTCTTGTGACAGCGGTTGGCGTGGAAGTGAATTTCCCGGAGAGCGATCTGCTTCAGCCGGGAGAAAGCTACAGTGTGAAGCTGACCATGAAAACACCTGGTTATACGGCGGATAAGATTGAAGAGTACGCCGATGCGGTGATGGCCAATTCCGCTGCCGCGGCAGTGCTGAGAAGTACGGAGACAGCCATCAATCCCACCAGGGATATCGTGGAACCGAACAAGGTGCTTGTCGGACTGAGCCTTCCAAAAGGAAGTATTGGAGACTATGCCTGGTATGATTTCAACAACAACGGCCTCCAGGACGACGGGGAGGAATCTGCGGCGGCAAATGTGAAGGTGGAATTGTATCAGACTACGCTTACAAAGCATGGAGATACGGTATACCGGTCCGACGAAGTCAAGATAAAAGAAATGAACACAGACGGCATGGGGCATTATCTGTTTGAGAATCTGCCGTGTAACTATCTGAAAGACGGCGCGGCGGAAGGCTCCGTGGATCCTAATGATTATGTGGGCGGAACCATATACTATTATCGGGTGAAGTTCAGCATTCCGGCGGATCACGCGGCAACGCTGCGGTATGCTGGACAGGACGCTGAAGGAGCCGAGTACAGGACAGACAGCAATATAGATACAGACGGCTGGACCGACTATCTGGTGCTCCGGATCCTGAACCACGAAGTGGATGGCAGGGATGTCATCTATGGAGAAGAAAATCTGGATGTGGATGCGGGATACGTGGTTTCGGTCGCCCTCGGTGACAAGGTGTGGATCGACGAAGACCATGACGGCCTGCAGGGGCCGGATGAACCGGGACTTCCAGGAGTCCTTGTGAAGCTGTACCAGGTGGACGGAACAGATTCAGAGGTAAAAGACGGAGCGGTGCCGGTCGATACCGCCATGACGGATGTGAACGGAGAGTATCTCTTCGACAAACTGCCTCAGGGCTATTACGTGGTGGAATTTGACGTCCGTGCGCTGACTACCGACGGATACACCTACCGCTATGCGTTTACTGCGCCGGATGTGACGGACAGCAAGCTGACCACGCCGGACGATTCCGATGCCGTATATCCGGCAGACGAAACCGGACGGGTGAAGCGGACGACCGTGATTCCTCTGTTCTTTGATCAGAATGAGGAGATTGAACAGGCGGGGAATAAGACCGACCGGACTTGGGACGCAGGCGTCTGGGTTTACAGCGCGCTTGGCGGATATGCCTTTGAGGATAAGAACTACAGCAACTATCAGGATATCACCACCGACAAGATGGACGGTCCGCTGCCCGGAACCGTTGTGAAGCTTTACAAAGTAGAAGACGGAATCCGGCAGGATACGGCACTTAGGGAGGCCATAGTAGGAGACGACGGCAGATATTTCTTTGATGAACTGGAGGCCGGACAGTATCAGGTGTTCTTCCAATTCCCTGATGGGTATACGGCTGTGGAGTCGCCGGATGGAGTAAAGAATCCGGATACCAACCTGTCCGATACCGACGATTCCGACTGCTGTATCTTTGAGAACGGCGATTACACCAAAGGCTATACGGAGATTATCACGCTGGGTTACAATACGGTAGATAAGACATGGGATGCCGGCGCCAATAAAAAAGGCGCTTTGGGCGACTATGTATGGTTTGACACGGATAAGGACGGTATCCAGGATGAAGATGAGGAGCCGATCGCGGATGTGACAGTGAAGCTCCAATACCGCATGGGAGATGATGACGAATGGAAGATCTACCCCGGCGGAGTGACGAAGACGGATGAAAATGGACGTTATCTGTTCACAGGCCTTAAGGGCGGTGAGGATTATCCAATCCAGTACCGGGTTGTATTTGATTTTGACGATCCGAACACGACGATCACAATCACCAATTCCCGGACGGATAAGCAGGGTGACCGGAGCGTGTCCCTGACGGAAGGCGAAGCGGCGGAACGGGATTCTGATGCTTTGGGATTCTATATTTCCAACCTGGGCTATGTGACCACTACCATCACTCTGGGATACGGGGAGACGGATCTTACCTGGGATGCGGGAGTGGTGAAGACCACCTGCGGCATGGGTGACTTCGTATGGTATGATAAGAACCGGAACGGCATTCAGGATGAAGGCGAGACCGGCGTGGGAGGCATTCCGGTGGTTCTGGAAATGAATCCTACCGGTGAACTGGACAACGAAGAAGCCTGGGTGATCGTCGGTACGACCACGACCAACGAGAGCGGATATTACCGCTTCCTGGATCTGGATAAGGGGTATTACCGGGTGCGCTTCCAGATTTCCGATCCTTACATCGTTACCCTTTACAATCAGGGAAACGGCGACAATGCCTATGAGTATGATTCCGACGCCACGAGGCTGGCGGGGGATGACTGGTACTACAGCAGGATCTTCTATCTGGAAGATAATCAATACGACTGGAGCTGGGATGCGGGCCTTTACCTGAAATCTGATATACCGACGGTTACCGTAAAACAGTATAATAAGGGGCCCAAGAAGGTGATCACCACCTATCGGACGGTCTTCACCGGCGACAACATGGATATTTTCCTCTGGTCCCTGCTTGCGTCGGCCGCGGTGGTAGCCATCGGCGTAATCTTGTATGAGAAACGGAGAAAAAGGAAACAGGCGGAAGAGCAGGATTGACCAACTATTTAAAAGGCAGCTGCCGTGGGAAAAATCCCGCGGCGGCGGCCTTTCCCTAAAATTTGTCAATTGTTTTTGGAAAAAAACCATATTTTTGTGATTGCGATGTGATTCTCCGATGCTATGATTAAGACAGAAAAAAGGAAATAGGATGATGACCAGGTTTCCGGCGCGGCAGCCGGCACATCGTAATGATAAAGAGAGGAATGATAAGTATGAAGAAAAGGATAAAAGCGTTGGTACTAGTGCTCAGCATGATGATTGCCTGTTTGGGTGTTTCCGGCATCACAGCCGGAGCGGCGAGCTTTTCTGTAGCTCCCCAGATTTCCGACAGCCCGGATGCCCAGAAGTTTGTGATCACCAATGGCGGTGCGGATGATAATTTTATTTTCGAGGGCCAGAGCGTGTTTGTGGCGGGCGGTCAGAGCCAGGCAATCACAGTGGCAGGCTCCGGAAGGATGACGATCGGGGTTTCCAGAGAGTCTACGGGGGAAAAGGTTTTTGTGAATTCCCTGAATGAGCATTTCGTGACCATATACAGCCAGTACGGAGACAGTGCTCCGACAGTTTCAGGAACTACCTCCGTTTCTTTAGATGAAGGACAGAAAAGAGTCAGCGTGGATGAGATGGTATCGAGCGGTTCTGATGTTTACCGCTGTGCGAACAACAGCGCGTTCGTATCCTATGGAAACGCGTCGGTGACCTTCCAGTATGCCAAGGTGCAGCAGGATCCCAGGACGGTAACTGTTTATTTTATCGATGAAAACGGATATTCCATCGGAAACGATCAGTTTCAGATTGCCCCCAACGGAAGCGCAGTATATAATGTTCCGGCTTCCATGACGGTAAACGGCAAAAATTATAACCTGGCATCCGGCCAGCCGGCCAGCATCAGTCAGGATTACAGCAATACAACGGCTTCTTATACGGTGATCTACCAGGGTGAGGCACAGAAGCCTTCAAGCCCCTATACCATTTCCGTGCGCTATGAAGACGCGGATACAGGAAGGCTTCTAACAAACAACACCGTTACCGTCCCGGTGGGCGGAGCCGTAAATTACGAAGTAGCGGCGTCTTATGTGACGTCGGACTATTCGGAGTATCAGAGAGCGGCGGGACAGCCTTCCGTGATCACTCATACATCCGGAGAATCCACCAGAAGCTATACGGTGCTGTTCACAAAGGTGGCGGGCCAGAATCCTTATACCATCAATATCCGGTGTATCGATTCCGTGACGGGGACTCTTTTGGAGTCGGCGTCTCAGACCGTAGAGGTCAACGCGACTGTATCATATAGTCTGAAAAGCAGCCTGAGCTACAAAGGGAACGAATACCTGCTGGCGAGCGGCCAGGGTACGGAGATCAGACACTCTTTTGGCGGTTCTCAGAGAACCTATTATGTATATTACAATCAGGTGGGAGCAGAAATTCCCAGCGAGTACGGGGTGACGGTCCGCTATATTGACATTACCAGCAACAGCACCATCCATACGGAAACCATGACTGCAGCAGGCGGGCAGAACCTGACGATCGGTGTCCCCACCAGCTATCAGTCCGGCAGTGAAGAATACGTGCTGCTGTCCGGTCAGAGCGATTCTGTCAGCCACAATTTCTACAGCCCCAGAAGGACATATGCGTTCTACTTCCGGAATGTAAACGATACGGCAAATGAGAACGCTCAGGTAAATGAAGTGGTTGAAGTCGTGGAAATCGCCGGCGAGCAGGTGGAGCAGGTGGTAACCAACGTGGTGACGCCGCCGGCAGAGGAAGGCGGAGAGCCTGAGACGGTTATTTATAATGAAAACGGCGAGCAGATAAATGAAAACGGCGAACCTGTGAACATTCCGGATGAATCGGTGCCGGCAGGCCCTACCGTACCGGAGACGACAGAAGAAGAGACAGAGCCGGAAACCGTGCAGATTGAGGATGAGACAGTTCCCATGGCGCCGGCCGTTCCTTCCGCGGGAACCCCTGCGGGCCTGATCGTAGGTATCTCTCTCGGAGTGCTTGCACTGGTAGCAGCAATCGCCGCTTTTATCATAGTGAAAAAGAAGAAAAAAGAAGAAGCCTGAGACCGGCGTCATAAAGCGGAAAAGACAGGCGATGAACAGATTTAAGATAAGATCATAAAATGCTGCGGGACGGCAGAAGCCGGACCGCAGCATTTATTTTACTTAATAGGTATACCTTTGAATACTTTTTAAACATTTTCTTTGTTTGATTTACAAAGCAAGAAAAAATCCGCTACCATCCAGGCGGCTCGCTGGCAGCCGTAACCAGCATCTTTACGGCCTCCGGTCGGTCCTTTCCAACTGACATGGATAAATCGATATTTTTCCATGTCAGATTCCAATAAAAACCTGCATGAGATTCGGTTTTTACCTCCCTGCGGCCGGGAAGATCCTGCTAACGCCTTGCGGCGCTCGCCTTACGATGGAATCGGATCCTTCTTCTTGCTTTTTCTTCCGCACCGAAATAAGCTCTCATCTGTTGTAAAATCTATTGGGGCGGCCCACCGCGGCTCGCAGCCATAAGGCGCACGAGCCGTGTGGATATCCAATTCTTTTCTGGAATCGTTAGAACGGAAATCATCCGAAATGGTGCGGAAGGGAGAGCACCGGCAGAAAGATTCCGGGCCGGCCTAAAGGTGAGCGCCGCAGAGCAGAGGCCGGTGTTCCCCAGGCGGAGGAAGGCAGAAACGGAAATACCGATATCGTTTCTGAGCGAACCGGAGGCAGGAAATCATAAAGGTTTCCTGCCGACATGTGAGCGGTACTTCTGGAGCGGGGATAAAGCGGCCCCTGCATCGCCAGCGAACCGAAATCGTGACGGCCCGGAACTTCTGCCAGTGCCTATAAATGGAGCTTAAAGGAAGTTCCTCGAAAATAATTCCAGAAAATGTTTTGTATCATAATTTAGAGTATCCATATCCGTTTACAAAGGCATCGATTTTTTGCCCGCTCTGGCAGAAGGGACAGTTCCCGAAATCATACGCCTGGTAACCGGGGATGTCTCTCGGCGTAAAGGCGGAAACGATGGGGAAGCCCTTGATCTCGTCTATCGCGCTGAACAGGGAGCAGATACCGGTCACGATTCCGCCGTAATAGTTGATACATTCCAGGCTCCGGTTGATGGTCTTGCCCGTCGTGGTGGTAGCTAACAGAAGAAGTACATGTTTATTCCGGACGGCCGGGACGATATTGTCCCGGAATACCATTTGATTGTTGGTATTCAGCTCCGGAGTAATGATGTACACGGTTTCATGGGTGTTGGTGGAAATAAAATCATGCTTTTCCAGCTCCTCGGCCATGAATGCGCCGACTACCTCACAGCCGTCCATGCAAACAATCGTATCGATGACCGTGGTATTAATTATCTTTGCCACCAGGGCTTTTGCCACCTCAGATGCCTCGCTGCATCTGGTCTTAAGCCCTGTCATGTCGATATAATAGTTGACGTGAGAGTGACTGGTGGCGAAATGTCCTGGAATGACCCGGAGAATGACCTTTTTGTTATCCTTTGAATAATATTTCATGCTGCGCATTTCCATAAAACAGCCCCCTTTCTAAGAATTTTATGGTTTCGTATTCTATATTTCGTTACTTTTATTGTATCGTATATACGAGCGTTGCGCAATGAATATTCAGCGAAAACATGAAATATTATATAATAATCTAAGAATAAATAAAGAGGGATTAAATATACAGAACCTCTGCGCTGGGACGGACGAAAGAAAAGCAGGTCGAAAGTTGGACTTGCGTAAGAGGAAGCTTCCGGTTATACTTATTAGTTAGAGAGTTATCCGGTGTGATAGAAGGAGATATACATGAAATGGAAAAAATATACCATTGATACCACTACGGCTGCGGTCGATCTTATCAGCAGCATGCTGGAGGAACAGGGAATCGAGGGAATTGAGATCGAAGATAATGTGCCGCTCACAGAGGCAGAAACAAAAGGGATGTTCATTGATATCCTTCCGGAGCTGCCGCCGGATGAGGGGAAAGCAAAGGTATCCTTTTATCTGGAGGGAGAGGAAAGTGACGCCGCCGTCCTGGACGGAGTGAAGGATGGATTGGAAGAGCTGCGGATGTTCGTGGAATTAGGAGACGGGAGTATCGTCTGCACCGAGACGGAAGACAAGGATTGGATCAATAACTGGAAGCAGTATTTTAAGCCTTTTACGGTGGGAGATATCCTGATCAAGCCGACCTGGGAGGCCATTCCGCAGGAGCATGGAGACAAGCTGATGATAGAGATCGATCCGGGGACCGCGTTTGGAACAGGAAGTCACGAGACGACTCAGCTCTGTATCCGTCAGCTGCAAAAGTATCTGAAGCCGGGAGATAAAGTGCTGGATATCGGAACCGGAAGCGGGATACTGGCTATTACGGCTCTTAAGCTGGGAGCGGGATACGCGTTTGGAACAGATCTGGATGAAAACGCGGTATCGGCTGCCAGAGAAAACGCCGGGGTCAACAAGATTCCAGAGGATCAGTTTGTGCTGGAGACAGGAAACATTATAGAGGATGAGGCGCTGCAGGAGAAAGCCGGTCATGACGCGTACGATGTGGCTGTGGCCAATATCCTTGCGCCGGTCATCATCATGCTCCAGGGGGAAGCGGCGCGCCATTTGAAACAGGGCGGCATCTTTATCACTTCGGGAATCATCAATACGAAGGAAGCCGATGTAAGGGCGGCCTTTGAGGCCAATCCGGAATGGGAACTCCTGGAGACCACATATCAGAACGATTGGGTGTCAATTACTGTAAAAAGGAAGTAGCCTATGTATTTATTTTTTGTAGACGGCCATGCCATCGGGGAGAATGAGGCTGAAGTCACGGGGCCGGATGTCAATCACATTAAAAATGTCCTGCGAATGAAGCCGGGGGACAAGGTTCGGATCAGTGACGGAGAGAAGCTTTGCTATAACTGCGTCATCAAGGCGTTCCGGGAAGCCAGTGAAGACGGCGGAGAAGCCGTTTTGCTGAAACTCCTGGAACGGGATGAGGATGGGACGGAGCTGCCGGCGGAGATCGTGCTCTATCAGGGTCTTCCGAAGGGGGACAAGATGGAGCTGATCATCCAGAAAAACGTAGAACTTGGTATAAAAAGCATTATTCCTGTGAACACAAGGCGGGCTGTGGTGAAGCTGGATGAAAAGAAAGCGGAGGCCAAGAGAAGACGCTGGAATGCCATTTCAGAGAGCGCCGCGAAGCAGTCCAAGCGGACGGTGATACCAGAAGTGAAGGCAGTTATGGATTTTAAGGCGGCCATAGATTCGGCGGCAGACTTTGACTGTAAGTTGTTTCCGTATGAAAATGCGGAAGGGATGGGATATACAAGAAAGATACTTTCTCAGGTCATTCCTGGCACCAGAACGGCAATCTTTATCGGGCCGGAGGGCGGGTTTGATGAGGAAGAAGTGTCCTATGCCAAAGAGAAGGGGTTTGTGCCCATCACCCTTGGCAGAAGGATTCTCAGAACAGAAACGGCCGGGTTCACTCTTCTGGCGGCGCTCATGCTTCAGCTGGAAAAGTGACAGGGAGGAAAAAGCGATCATGGAAGCATATCTGGATAATTCCGCAACTACAAAAGTCTTTGGATCAGTGAAGGATATCGTCGTGAAGACGATGATGGAGGACTATGGAAATCCGTCCTCTCTTCACAAAAAAGGCGTGGAGGCGGAACACTATGTAAAAGAAGCGGCGGAGGCGGTGGCGAAGACCTTAAAGGCAGCACCGGCAGAAATCATCTTTACCTCCGGCGGGACAGAATCCAATAACATGGCTATCATCGGCGCCGCCAGGGCGAACAGGAGAGCCGGGAAGCATATCATTACCTCCACCATCGAGCATGCGTCTGTCTATAATGTGTTTGGCTATCTGGAGGAGGAAGGATACCGGGTCACGTACGTTCCGGTGGATGAAAACGGCCATCTGAGGCTGGACCAGCTGGAAGCGGCCATAGACAGTGAGACGACTCTTGTTTCGGTGATGTATGTAAATAATGAGATTGGCTCTGTAAATCCCATCGGGAGGATCGGTGAGATTATCAAAAAAAAGAATCCGCGGATTCTCTTTCATGTGGATGCCATACAGGCATATGGAAAATACCGTATCTGTCCTAAAAGGGAATCCATCGATCTTTTATCGGCCAGCGGCCATAAAATACACGGGCCGAAGGGGGTTGGATTTCTTTATGTGAAGGCCGGGACCAAGATCGTGCCGGTGGCGTTCGGAGGGGGACAGCAGAAGGGGATGCGCCCCGGGACCCACAATGTGCCCGGTATTGCCGGCATGGGAGAGGCGGCCAGGGAAATCTATGAGAACCATGAAGAAAAGATACGGGTGATGTATGAGCTTAAAAAGCGGTTTGTGGAGCTAATGGAAGGCCTGGAAGGCGTATCGGTCAACGGACTTACGGGAGAGGACAGCGCTCCCCATGTGGTGAGTGTCAGCTTTGAAGGAGTGAAGAGTGAAGTCCTCCTCCATGCTCTGGAAGACAGAGGGATCTATGTATCCTCCGGTTCGGCCTGTTCCTCCAATCACCCCGCCGTCAGCGGGACGCTTAAAGGGGTCGGGGTCAGGAGAGAGCTTCTGGATTCCACATTGAGGTTCAGCTTCAGCGTTTTCACTACGAAAGAGGAGATACAATATTGCGCGCAGGTACTGGAGGAGCTTCTGCCCGTACTGCGCAGATACAGGAGGATGTAATATGTTTGCTCATGATTCTATATTCCGGGCTTTTTTAATAAAATACGCGGAGATCGGCATCAAAGGAAAAAATCGCTATTTATTCGAGGACGCCCTTTTGAAGCAGATTCGCTTTGCCCTCAGGGAAGTGGAGGGAGAATTCTTGGTCCGGAAGGAATCCGGGCGCGTCTATGTGGAGGCAAAAACGGAATTTGACTTTGACGAAGTCGTAGAGCACCTTAAATATGTGTTTGGCATCGCCGGCATCTGCCCCATGGTACAGTTCGACGACAACGGTTATGAAGATTTGAAAGAAAAAATCATCGAATATGTAAGGATGGTGCATCCCGAAGGGGATTTTACTTTTAAAGTTCAGACTAAGCGGGCGAATAAAAAATATCCCATGGAATCCAACGAAATCAACGCAGGTCTTGGAGAAGCCCTTCTGGAGGAGTTCCCTACGTTAAAGGTGGACGTACATGAGCCGGATGTGTTCTTTTATGTGGAGGTGAGAGAGCGGATAAACGTATACTCTAAGATCATTCCCGGCCCCGGCGGGATGCCCGTCGGCACCAGCGGAAAGGCGACGCTTTTGTTGTCGGGCGGGATAGACAGTCCTGTGGCCGGGTGGATGGTGGCAAAGCGCGGCGTGAAGATTGACGCCGTCTATTTCCACGCGCCGCCCTATACCAGTGAGCGGGCCAAGGAAAAGGTGGTGGATCTGGCAAAGCTGGTATCCAGATACGCGGGACCGATGGACCTCCATATCATCAATTTCACGGATATCCAGCTGTATATTTATGACCAGTGCCCCCACGAAGAGCTGACCATCATCATGCGGCGCTATATGATGAGGATCGCGGAGGCTATTGCAGAAGAAACGGGATCTCTGGGACTGATCACGGGAGAGAGTATCGGGCAGGTGGCTTCCCAGACGCTTCCCAGTCTGGCTTGTACCAACGAAGTCTGCCATATGCCGGTATTCCGTCCGGTCATCGGATTTGACAAGCAGGATATTGTGGATATCGCACAGAAAATCGACACTTTTGAAACCTCTATTCAGCCCTTCGAGGACTGTTGCACCATTTTTGTGGCTAAACATCCGGTGACCAAGCCGAATCTGAAGATCATACGCCGTTCAGAAGAAAAACTGAAGGAAAAGATAGACGAGATGGTGAAAACCGCCATAGAGAGCAGGGAAATCCTGCGGATTCCAGAAGACAGGGCATAAAAAAAGCCTGCGGGGGATCTTCCCGCAGGCTTTCGGAAACATTCAATCAATCAAATAAGGCTTCAATGTCTCCATGATGGCGTCCACGTTGTCTTCTGCATGGATGTTCAGGTCAATGGGCTTTGACAGATCCAGGCTGAAAATACCCATGATGGATTTTGCATCGATGACATAACGGCCGGATACCAGATCAAAATCGAAATCATATTTGGTCAGATCATTTACAAATGATTTGACTTTGTCGATGGAATTTAAAGAAATACGAACCACTTTCATGAAACTGCTCCCTTCTGTATCTATTATCAAGGTCCGGCTGCGGGACCTCGTATGTATCTTTTATAATACTAGCCATAATCGGGGCAAAAGTCAAGAGGAGCGGAAAAGAATTACCTGCATGATAAAGGAATTTTACGAAGAAAGGACTGCGTCTATGGAGAATCGGAAAAAACGGGCGGCCCTCCACAACTTAGGCTGCAAGGTCAACGCGTACGAGACGGAGGCTATGAAACAGCTTCTGGAAGAGCATGGCTATGAGATCGTATCCTTTGAAGAGGAAGCGGATGTTTATCTGATCAATACCTGCAGCGTGACCAATATGGCGGACCGGAAATCCAGGCAGATGCTTCACCGGGCAAGGAAAAAAAATCCCCATGCCGTCATTGTGGCGGCGGGCTGCTACGTGCAGTCGGCGGGAGAGGAGATCGTCCGTTCTAAAGATGCGGATCTGGTCATCGGGAACAACCAGAAGGCGCGTCTGCCCGAGCTTCTTGAGCCCTTTTTTGAGGAAGGAAGTGACCGGGAAAAAACGGGGGGAAGCCATCCTGCGGATTCTTTTGTGATCGATATCGCCCATACCTCGGAATATGAGGAGATGGCGCTTAAAAAGACGGCGGAGCACACCAGGGCGTTCATAAAAATACAGGATGGCTGCAATCAATTCTGCAGTTATTGTATTATTCCCTACACAAGGGGAAGAATCAGAAGCAGAAGGCCGGCGGATGTCCTTTCAGAAGTACGCCGGCTGTCAGAGGCCGGTTATCGGGAGGTGGTGCTGACCGGTATTCATCTTTCTTCTTATGGAAAGGATCTGGAGGAGAAGATATCTCTGCTGGAGATCATCCGCATGGTCCATCAGATTCCTGGGATTCAGAGAATAAGACTGGGCTCTTTGGAGCCGAGGATCATAACAGAGGAGTTCGTGAAGGAACTGTCTTCAATGGAAAAGGTCTGCCCGCATTTTCACCTTTCTCTTCAAAGTGGGTGCGATGCCACGCTCAGCCGCATGAACCGCCATTATACTACGGAAGAGTATTATGATAAATGTAAGCTGCTGAGGAAATATTATGAGCATCCTGCCATTACTACGGATGTCATCGTAGGATTTCCAAAGGAGACGGAAGAAGAATTCAAGGACACGCTTCTGTTTCTGCGCAAGGCCAGGTTCTATGAAATGCATATATTTAAATATTCCAAAAGGCATGGAACGAAGGCAGCGTCTATGTCGGGACAGGTGCCGGAGGAAACAAAGACACTCAGAAGTCATCTGGCCCTAAAGCTGGAGGCGAAGCTGTCGGAGGAGTTCCGTTACTATTACATGGGGAAAACAGCGGAGATCCTTTTGGAAGAGCCTCACGCCTTTGGGAAAGATGTCTATATAACCGGATTTACCAGAGAATATGTGAAGGCGGCGGTGAAGCTTACAAAAGAAAATAAAGAGAAAATGCTCCCGGGAAGGCTTATAAAGGTGAAGATGACAGGCGTCCTGGGAGACGGACTTTTGTCGGCCGAATGGACGCCCTGACTAATAGCTTCGGGCCGGATTTTAGGCGCCGGAGAAAAAACAGCTTGATAGGCCGGGGGATTTGTATTAGAATAGATGGTACAAGCATGTAAGGACGTGAAAAAATGGGAGATATACACAGAACACAATATTTCAATACATCGCAGGAAAATCAAATGGAGGCCGGTGAGATTCTGGCAAAGGTTTATCTGGCTCTGACGGAGAAGGGTTACAATCCGATCAATCAGATCGTCGGGTATATCATGTCGGGTGACCCCACATATATTACCAGCTATAATAATGCCAGGAGCCTCATAACAAAGCTTGACAGAGATGAGATACTGGAGGAATTGGTGCAGGTCTACATTGAGAGCAAGCTGAAAGGCTGAGTATCATATGATGCGTATAATGGGACTGGATTTCGGTTCCAAGACAGTTGGAGTGGCTGTCAGCGATTCCCTTGGAATCACGGCTCAGGGCGTGGAAATAGTTAGAAGGCCGGATGAGGGTAAGCTGAGGCGTACTTTGGCGCGTCTGGAGGAACTGATCGCAGAATATCAGGTGGAAAAAATCGTTGTGGGCTACCCAAAACACATGAACGGAGATGTCGGTGATCGGGCGGAGAAGTCAGAGGCCTTTGCGGAGAAGCTTAGGACCAGGACGGGCCTTCCGGTGGAGCTTTGGGATGAAAGGCTTACCACGGTGGCGGCGGACCGGGTCATGATGGAAGCGGGGATTCGCAGGGAGCACAGAAAAGACTACGTGGATAAAATAGCGGCGGCGTTGATTTTACAGGGATATTTGGATTCCCTGTGATTTTGTTGTGGAAAGATTGGTGAGAATATGGAAGAGATGGTAGTTCTGACTTCAGAGGATGGAGAAAAGCTGCCTTGTTACGTGCTGGAAGAAACCAGAGTAGCAGGCTGCGATTACGTGCTTGTAACAGATTCCGAAGAAGGCGACGGCGAATGCTATATTCTGAAAGATGTCTCGAAACCAGAGGAAACGGAAGCGTTGTATGAGATCGTAGAAGATGAGAAGGAACAGCAGTATCTGGCTAAGATCTTCAATGAGCTTCTGGAAGATGTGGATATCGAGTAAATGAAAAGCGTTGTTCCGGCGGAAGGCCGGAAAAATAATTAAAATTCTGAACGGAAAGTTAGAGAGGTGTATTTTGAAACAAACAGGAAATTCCAAATTGAAAGTCATCCCGCTCGGCGGATTGGAGCAGATCGGGATGAACATGACTGTCTTTGAATACGAAGACAGTATTATTGTGGTGGACTGCGGGCTGTCCTTCCCCAGCGACGATATGCTGGGTATCGACCTCGTCATCCCGGATGTCACGTATCTGAAAGACAATATCCAGAAAGTGAAGGGATTTGTTATCACCCATGGACATGAGGATCATATCGGCGCTCTGCCCTATGTCCTTCAGGACATAAACGTACCGGTCTATGCCACAAAGCTGACCATGGGCATCATTGAGCATAAGTTAAAAGAACGGGGTATGACCAAGTCCACAAAGAGAAAGGTCATGAAATACGGCCAGTCGGTGAACCTGGGATGCTTCCGGGTGGAGTTCATCCGCACCAATCACAGCATCGCAGACGCGGCGGCTTTTGCCATCTTCACACCGGTCGGCACAATCGTGCATACTGGAGACTTTAAGATTGACTATACGCCGGTATTCGGAGATCCGGTGGACCTGCCCCGTTTTGCGGAGCTGGGAAAAAAGGGAGTGCTAGCCCTGATGGCCGACAGCACCAATGCCATCCGGGAAGGGTTTACCATGTCGGAGCGGGCCGTAGGCCGGACCTTTGACCGGTTATTTGAGGAAAATAAGGATAGGAGAATTTTGGTGGCCACCTTTGCGTCCAACGTGGACAGGGTGCAGCAGATCATCAACTCCTCTTACAAATATGGACGGAAGGTAGTGGTGGAGGGCCGAAGCATGGTCAATATCATCGGCATCGCCAACGAGCTGGGTTATATCAAGATCCCGGATTCGACCCTGGTGGATATTTCTCAGATGAACAATTATCCGCCGGAGAAAACGGTGCTCATCACGACCGGAAGCCAGGGAGAGTCCATGGCGGCTCTTTCCAGAATGGCCGCGGATATCCATAAAAAAGTATCCATCAATGCCAACGATGCGATTATTTTCAGCTCCACCCCGATTCCCGGCAATGAAAAGGCTGTGGCTCAGGTCATCAACGAGCTGTCTGCCAAGGGAGCGAAGGTGATCTTCCAGGATACCCATGTATCGGGCCATGCCTGCAGAGAAGATCTGAAGCTCATCTACTCTCTGGTGAAGCCGAAATTTGCGCTGCCCGTGCACGGCGAGTACCGGCATCTGATGGCGCAGGCGGATATTGCACAGGAGATGGGAGTGCCGGAAGATAACATTTTCATCATGCGTTCCGGCAATGTGATGGAGCTCACCCAGGACAGCGCGCAGGTGACCGGAAATGTGACGGCAGGTCCTGTGCTGGTAGATGGCCTCGGAGTGGGAGATGTGGGAAACATCGTGCTGCGTGACCGTCAGAACCTGGCTCAGAATGGCATCATCATCGTAGTGCTGACTCTGGACCGCCACAACAGTGAGCTGCTGGCGGGTCCGGATATCGTATCCAGAGGGTTTGTCTATGTCAGAGAGTCGGAGAACCTGATGGAAGAAGCGCATACAGTCGTAGAAGACGCGGTCCAGAAATGTCTGGACAGGAAGGTCAGCGACTGGGGGAAGATCAAGGCGGTCATCCGGGACAGCCTCAGTGACTATATCTGGAAGAAGATGAAGAGGAATCCTATGATTCTGCCCATCATCATGGAGATCTGAGAAGACCAGGAACACGGCGGACAGGAGGGATGGACATGAAGCTGCGTATCTTCGGCATTATATTTAAGATCGCTCTGGCGGCAGCGGTGATATCCCTTGTCCTGTTGATATCTGTGAAAGCATATGGCTTTGGAAAAGCTGTGTTTGATGAAAAGCCGGGAACCGCGGAGAATCCGGTGTCCGTCACCGTCGAGGTGAAGGAAGGCGACGGCATCCGCCAGGTAGCGGCTTTGCTTCGGCAGGAAGGGCTTATTGAAAGTACGCTTGTTTTCACGGTCCAGAAATATTTTTATGATAGCGTCATACTGCCCGGCACGTATCGTCTGAATTCCAATATGACGGGTAAGAACATCCTGGATGTCCTTTCCGGCGCTGCCGTGGATACAGAGGAAGATTCATGATCATAGATGAAAGAACGATCACATATATCAATTCTTTAGAACGGGGAGACAGCGAGATCTGCAATGCGATCGCAAAGGAGGCGGCTGCCTCTCTTGTTCCTATTATCCGGAAGGAGACGGCGAGCCTGTTAAAAACACTTGTGGCTATCCGGCGCCCGGAGAAGATATTGGAGGTAGGGACAGCCACCGGCTATTCCGCTCTTTTGATGAGCGAACATATGCCGGAGGGCTGTACGATCACGACGATCGAGAAATATGAAAAGCGGATTCCAGTTGCCAGAGAGAACTTTCGCCGGGCCGGAAAGGAAGAGGTCATCACTCTTCTTACCGGAGATGCGGCGGAGGTCCTCAGGACGCTGGAGCCGCCTTTTGATTTTATTTTTATGGATGCGGCAAAGGGCCAGTATATTCATTTCCTGGACGAGGTCCTGCGGCTGCTGCCGGTGGGAGGAGTCCTGGTTTCAGATAATGTACTCCAGGACGGAGACGTCATTGAATCGCGCTATGCTGTCACCAGAAGGAATCGTACTATTCACGCGAGGATGCGGGAATATCTTTATGCGCTGAAGCATATGGACTGCCTGGAGACTGCGGTCATACCCATTGGAGACGGAGTCACTGTCAGCACAAAGCTTTTGTAATAAAAGGAGGGCGGCAGCCTTGAAGAAACCAGAATTACTGATACCGGCCAGCAGCCTGGAGGTCCTTAGGACGGCTGTGATATTTGGAGCAGACGCCGTATATATCGGCGGAGAAGCATTCGGCCTCCGGGCAAAGGCAAAAAATTTTTCTCTGGAAGAGATGGCGGAAGGTATTTCGTTTGCCCATGAACGGGGGGCAAAGGTATATGTCACGGCGAATATACTTGCCCACAACGAGGACCTGCCACAGGTGCGGAAGTACTTCAGGGAATTGAAAAAGATAGGACCGGACGCGCTGATCATTTCTGACCCGGGAGTATATGCCATCGCAATGGAGGAAGTGCCGGAAATAGAACGGCATATCAGTACCCAGGCTAATAATACCAACTATGGAACATATCGGTTCTGGTATGAGAAGGGAGCGAAGAGGGTGGTATCTGCCAGAGAGCTTTCTCTGGAGGAGATTAGGGAAATCCGGAAGAACATCCCG
Organism: Qiania dongpingensis; assembly: GCF_014337195.1. Lineage (NCBI taxonomy): Bacteria > Bacillati > Bacillota > Clostridia > Lachnospirales > Lachnospiraceae > Qiania > Qiania dongpingensis. Next base: position 724,679 of record NZ_CP060634.1, on the reverse strand, counting down.
GAGGATCTGGAGATTGAGACGTTCATTCATGGGGCCATGTGTATTTCCTATTCCGGCCGGTGCCTGCTCAGCAACTTTTTTACGGGAAGGGACGCTAACCGGGGGGCATGTACCCACCCCTGCCGCTGGAATTATTCGGTCGTGGAGGAGAGCCGCCCGGGAGAATATTTCCCCGTTTATGAAAATGAGCGCGGCAGCTTTATTTTCAACTCGAAGGATCTTTGCATGATAGAACATATGCCCGACATCCTGACGGCTGGGATCGACAGCCTGAAGGTGGAAGGAAGGATGAAGACGGCTCTCTATGTGGCTGCCGTGGCCAGAACATACCGGAGAGCCATAGACGATTATTTTCTGTCAGAGGAGACGTATCAAAACCATATGGAGTGGTATAGGGAGGAGATACGAAAATGCACCACCAGGCCGTTTACCACCGGCTTTTTTTATGGAAAGCCGGGAAAGGAAGCGCAGATTTACGACAGCAGTACGTATGACCAGGAATCTATCTATCTGGGAATTGTCGGAGAGGACGCGGGAGAAGAAAGATTTTTCATGGAACAGAAAAACAAGTTTTCTCTGGGCGAGACCATTGAGATCATGAAGCCTTCCGGAGAAAATTTAGAGGTGCAGGTGGAGGGGATCTTTGACGAGGACGGCAGTCCCCAGGAGAGCGCGCCCCATGCGAGGCAGAAGCTAATGGTAAAACTTTCCCATATTCCGGAGAAGTATGATATACTGAGGAAAAGAGCGGGTTTGCATAAGAGTGTTTTGAGAGGGTAAAGCTATGAACATACTTCTTGGGGTGGTCGCACTCCTGTCTGTCATCTATTATGGCATGATCGTGAGCTATGCCGGCATTCAGGCCTCTTTTTCGGGATTCTGGCTGATATTGGGGATTCTGGCAGGAGCCCTGGCAGTTCTGCTCAGCATGAAGAAAATCCATATGACTTTCCGTCATTTCCCGCTGTGGATAAAAGTTCCGGTTCGCACGACCATTGTGCTGGGAATCCTGTGCTTTGCGGCGGTGGAAGGATTTATCGTATTCCATATGTTTTCTTCTCCGGAAGAACCGGTGGATTATCTGATCGTGCTGGGAGCTCAGGTACGCGGGGATACGGTCACAAAATCTTTGAAATACCGGCTGGATACGGCGGCCGATTATCTGGAGGAGCATCCGGATACCAGGGTGATCGTCACCGGAGGAAAGGGACCGGGAGAAAATATTTCCGAGGCCGCGGCCATGCGGAATTATCTGATGGACAGAGGAATCGATAAAAAACGGATCGTGCTGGAACGGTATGCCACCAACACGGTGCAGAATCTGCTGTACAGCAAATCGCTGCTGGTCAGCAACAAGACTTCTGTGGGAGTGGTGACCAACAGCTTCCATGTATTCCGTTCTGTGAGCATTGCAAGAAAGCTGGGCATGGAGAATGTGACAGGCATTGCCGCCGAGTCAGACAAGCTGCTTCTGCCCAATTATATGGTACGGGAATTTTTCGCAGTAGTAAAAGATAAATTCTTGGGGAATATTTAAATGGAAGGGGGAGGCAGTTTGGCTGCCTGCCCCTGTTTTGGAAAGGAGTATCAAGCGGATGAAAATAAGCGATTTTAATGCTTACGAAAAGATAAAAGAGAAGGATATAGAAGAACTGAATTCCGGGGCGGTGGTGCTCCGCCATAAAAAGAGCGGCGCACGGATATTTCTGCTGTCCAATGAAGATGAAAATAAGGTATTTGCAGTCGGTTTCCGGACGCCGGTTTCCGACAATACCGGCGTCCCTCACATTATGGAGCATTCGGTGCTCTGCGGTTCGGAAAAATTTCCGGTAAAGGATCCGTTTGTGGAGCTGGTGAAGGGATCTTTGAATACCTTTCTCAATGCCATGACTTATTCAGACAAGACGGTATATCCGGTGGCCAGCTGCAACGACAAGGATTTTCAGAACCTTATGGATGTCTATCTGGATGCGGTATTCCAACCCAATATCTATCACAACGAGATGATATTCAAGCAGGAAGGCTGGCATTATGAGCTGGAGAATGAAGAAGGCCCTCTCGCTTTGAATGGGGTAGTATATAACGAGATGAAGGGAGTGTTTTCCTCGCCTGAAAGTGTACTGGACCGGTATATCCGCAAGGTCCTGTTCCCGGATACTGCCTACCGGTTTGAATCCGGCGGGGATCCGGAGGAGATTCCGGAACTCACCTATGAGCAGTTCCTGGAGTTTCACCGCACGTATTATCATCCTTCCAACAGCTATATTTATCTTTATGGAAATATGGACATGGAAGAGAAGCTCCGATTCCTGGATGAAGAATATCTGAGCCATTATGAAGCGCGGACAGTGGATTCGGAAATCGCCATGCAGAAGGAATTCACACCTGAGAGCGAATACGAGATCTTTTATCCCGTCACAGAAGAGGAAAGTGAGGAAGGGAAGACGTACCTCTCGGTGAACACCGTGGTGGGCACGGATTTGGACGCCAGACTTTATGTGGCTTTCCAGATTCTGGAGTATGCTCTTTTGTCCGCTCCCGGGGCGCCGCTCAAGCAGGCTCTGATTGATGCAGGCATTGGTACGGACATCTATGGAGGATATGACAGCGGCGTTTTGCAGCCGGTATTTTCTGTTATCGCGAAAAACACGGAGAAGAAGAAAAAGGAACAGTTCCTCTCTGTGATCAGGAAAACATTGGAGACGCTCGCTGAAGAGGGAATTGATGAAAAATCCCTGGAGGCCGGCATCAATTACTATGAATTCAAATACCGGGAAGCCGATTTCGGCCCCTATCCAAAGGGCCTTATGTATGGTCTGCAGTGCTTTGACAGCTGGCTTTACGATGAGAATGACCCGTTCATGCACCTGGAGTTTTGGGAAAGCTTCGATTATCTGAAAAAGCACCGGAAGGACGGATATTTTGAAGCGCTGATCATGGATTATCTGCTGAACAACCTGCATCAGGCCGTCATCATCCTGTCCCCGAAAAAAGGACTGGATAGAGAACGGGAAGAAAAACAGATGGATGCCCTGGCAAAAAAGCTGGACTCCATGAAGGCGGAAGAAAGAAGAGCATTGGTCCGCCAGACAGAGGAGCTGAAGGAATATCAGCAGGAGCCTTCTTCCAGGGAAGCCCTGGAAACAATCCCCATGCTTTCCAGAGCGGATATCGGAAAAGAGGCGGCCCGCCTGACCTGTCAGGAAAAAGAGGAAGCAGGAGTCCCTGTCCTTCACACGGAGCTTTTTACCAGCGGCATCGGTTATCTGAGGCTTGCCTTTGACGCGGGAATGACGGCCCCGGAGGATTGGCCGTATCTAGGCTTTCTGAAGGCAGTGCTGGGGATGGTGAATACAGAGCGGCACTCTTATCTGGAGCTGTTCAATGAGATCAACATCGAGACCGGCGGGATCAATACCAGCCTTGGCAGCTACCCGGTTCTTAAGGATCTTGGGAGCTTCCGGTTATCCTTTGACTTTACGGCGAAGGCCTTTTATGACAAGATAGGGAAAGCCTTTGGGTTCATAGATGAGATTCTGCATACTTCCATCGTAGAGGATGAAAAGCGCATATATGAGCTGGCTGCGAGGATGCGTTCCAGGATGAAGGAACGGCTTTTGGCGGGAGGCCATTCCACGGCAGTCCTCCGGGCCGGGTCTTATCATTCTGCCGCAGCGGCTTTTGGGGAGGCCACATCCGGGATTGATTATTACCGGTTCCTAGAACGGCTGGAGAATGAATTTGAAAAAGAAAAAGAAACACTGTTCCGGAAGCTTCGTGAGCTTATGGAGAAGATTTTCCGGAAGGAAAACCTGTTTATCAGCTTTACCGCCGACGGCACAGGATATGAGAGCTTTAAAATGGAACTGCCGGGCTTCTTAAACCGGCTTTCCGGCGGAAACGATAATAAGGGATTTCCCCTCCGCACGGTGAGCCCGGAGGTGATCTCTCTGGAACAGAAGAATGAAGGCTTCAAGGCGTCATCCCAGGTTCAGTATGTGGCAAGATGCGGGAATTTCAGAGACGCAGGCTATTCTTATACCGGCGCTCTGAGGATTCTCCAGGTGATTCTGAGCTATGATTATCTGTGGACCCAGGTCCGGGTAAAGGGCGGAGCGTATGGCGTGATGAGCGGTTTCGGCCGTTCGGGAGACGGCTATTTCGTATCCTACCGGGATCCGAATCTGGGAAAGACAAGCCAGGTATTTGAAGGAGTTCCGGAATATCTGAGGAATTTCCAGGTGGATGAGCGGGATATGACTAAATATATAATCGGAACCATCAGCAGCATGGACACTCCGATGAACCCTTCGGCAAAGGGCGGACGGGATATGATGATGTATCTTTCCGGAATCACCCAGGAGATGCTGCAGAAAGAAAGAGATCAGGTCATCGGCGCCGGAGAGGAGGATATCCGGGCGCTCGCGGGAATCACTCAGGCAGTCCTGGATACGGGGGACATTTGCGCTGTGGGAAATGACGGTAAGATAGAGGCAGAAAGGCAGCTGTTTAAAGAGACGAAGCGTTTATTCTGACCGAATAAACGGAAGGATATGAGGATGAAATATGGAACGACAGAAAAAATCGGGATTCGTGGCATTGATAGGACGCCCGAATGTGGGGAAATCCACTCTTATGAATCATTTGATCGGACAGAAGATCGCCATTACTTCCGATAAACCCCAGACGACCAGGAACCGGATCCAGACCGTTTATACGGATGACAGGGGACAGATCGTATTTTTGGACACGCCCGGCATACACAAGGCGAAAAATAAGCTGGGAGAATATATGGTGGGCGCCGCGGAGCGGACGCTTAAAGAGGTGGATGTGATCCTGTGGCTGGTGGAGCCTTCTTCCTATATCGGCGCCGGGGAGCAGCACATTCTGGACATTTTGAAACAGGTAAAAACACCGGTGGTGCTGGCCATCAATAAGATTGACACGGTAGAAAAGGAAAAGGTGCTGGCTTATATCGACACATACCGAAAGGCTTATCCTTTTTCTGAGATCATTCCGGTATCGGCTCTGAAAGGCGCCAACCTGGATACCGTGCTGGAGGTACTGATGAAATATCTGCCCTGCGGTCCCTTATACTACGATGAGGAAACTGTGACTGACCAGCCCATGAGACAGATCGCGGCGGAAATCATCAGAGAGAAGGCGCTCCGCTGTCTGAAGGATGAGATACCCCATGGCATAGCCGTCACCATTGAGTCGATGAAGGAACGGCAGAACGGTCTTTATGATATCGAGGCAGAAATTGTCTGTGAGCGGGATTCCCATAAGGGAATCATCATCGGCAAGGGCGGAGCGATGCTGAAAAAAATAGGCAGCAGCGCCCGGTATGATATAGAGAAGATGATGGACGCCAGGGTGAACCTGAAGCTTTGGGTGAAGGTTCGCAAGGAATGGCGGGACAATGACCTGTATCTCAAAAACTATGGATATCACAAGGATATGTAGCAGTATTCCTGTATGGTCCTTGGAAAGGAGGCGGCGGTATGGAACGGACGTTTTCAGATTTTGGTTCGGATAACCTGCTAAAGGTGACTGGGCTGGTTCTGTCTGCCGCGCCGATCGGGGAATATGATAAACGGGTGGTGATCCTGACCAGAGAACGGGGGAAGCTCCATGCGTTTGCGAAAGGGGCCAGGAGACAAAACAGCCCGCTGATCTCCGGCACCAGGCCGTTTTGCTTCGGGAGCTTCAGCCTGTATGAAGGGCGCAGCTCTTATACGCTTAAACAGCTGGAGATCACCAACTATTTTGAAGAAGTCACTTCAGAAGTGGATTATGTATATCTGGGATATTATTTTCTGGAATTTGCGGATTATTATTCCAGGGAAAACGGAGACGAATTTTCGACTCTCAAGCTTTTATATCAGGCGCTGCGGGCCTTGTCCAGGGAAAGCCTGGACAACAGGCTGGTGCGCCTTGTTTATGAACTGCGGATGATGACCATGAACGGGGATTTCGACGGAGCGTGCTTTAAGGGGCTTGGCGATGCAGGCCGGTACGCGGTGGATTTTATCATCAATACTCCGGTGGAGAAGCTTTTTACCTTTGCGGTCTCCGGCCGGGTCCTTGCCGAGCTCACAAAGGCGGTGGCGGAGAATAAAATCCGGTTTTTGGATCGGGAGTTCAAATCTGAACAAGTATTAAACAGTATAAATATCATACTTTCGTAATAAATTCTTATTGTTTCTTACAGGAAAAGATATTGAAAATATCCTCGAAACAAGGTACAATGATAAAAGTTTGTTATGAGGAGGAAAATCATGAGAAAAAAAATTGCGTGCTTTTTGACAGCGATGCTTGCCGTGGCAGCAGTTCTTTCCGGGTGCGGAAAGAAGATAAAATTCGAACCGGAATCCAGCAGTATCTATGTGAAAAAGGACGGGACCGTCGTCAGTGCGGATATGGAGACATTCTCCGGAAGCAATTACAGTGAGGAAGAGCTTAAGACGTATGTAGAGGATGCGGTGAAGGCTTATAATAAAGAGCACGGCGCGCAGGCCTCCGCCTATGTGGATGAAAAGGATAAAGACGCTTCCCTCCCGGTATCGGTGGAGTCGCTGGAAGTGAAGGATGAAATAGCATCTCTTTTTCTGAATTATGCCAGCTGCAAGGATTATCTGGAATTCACCGGGACCGCCGGCATGGAAGGCGGAATCGGACAGATGGAGAAATCCACGGTGGCGGAGATGACTCTGGAGGGCGAGTTCCAGAATGCCAAGGGAGAATCCGTTTCCCTGGACGGAGTGACGAAAAACGGCAAATATCATGTTGTAAAAATAGAAGGGCCCGTCACCATGCAGGTCGAAGGAAAAGTACAGTTCGCGAGTTCAGGCGTCACCATTGACGGAGATCATACGGTCACTACACTGGGGACCGGAGTCAGCTTTATTGTATTTAAATGATTTTTTTGATATGATATGAGCAGAAAATGTAATAGAGAGAGGATATGAGTTTATGGAAAAGACGATGGAGAAGATTGTGGCCCTGGCCAAATCCCGCGGTTTTGTATATCCCGGTTCGGAGATATACGGCGGTCTGGCCAATACCTGGGATTACGGCAATCTCGGCGTTGAGCTTAAGAACAACGTGAAACGGGCATGGTGGCAGAAATTTGTCCAGGAAAACCCCTACAATGTGGGTGTGGACTGTGCTATTCTGATGAATTCCCAGACCTGGGTTGCTTCCGGCCATCTGGGCGGTTTCAGCGATCCGCTCATGGATTGTAAAAGCTGCAAAGAGCGTTTCCGTGCGGATAAGCTGATAGAGGATTACATGGATGCCAACGGCATCGCAGTAGAAGGTTCCGTGGACGGATGGACACAGGAACAGATGAAGACATATATTGACGAGCATGATATCGTTTGTCCTCGCTGCGGCAAGAAAGATTTTACGGATATCCGCCAGTTCAACCTGATGTTCAAGACCTTCCAGGGGGTCACGGAAGATGCTAAGAATACGGTGTATCTCCGACCGGAGACAGCGCAGGGCATTTTCGTGAATTTTAAAAATGTACAGCGTACCTCCAGAAAGAAGATTCCTTTTGGTATAGGCCAGATTGGGAAATCCTTCAGGAATGAAATAACTCCCGGCAATTTCACGTTTCGTACGAGGGAGTTTGAACAGATGGAGCTGGAATTCTTCTGCGCTCCGGGTACGGACCTGGAGTGGTTCTCCTATTGGAAGTCTTATTGCATCGACTGGCTGAAAGCCCTGGGCATGAAAGAAGAGGAGATGCGCGCCAGAGATCATTCTCCGGAAGAACTCTGCTTCTATTCCAAGGCGACCACTGACCTGGAGTTTTTGTTCCCCTTCGGATGGGGCGAGCTTTGGGGCATAGCCGACAGGACGGATTATGATCTGACTCAGCACCAGAATACTTCCGGAGAGGACATGGGATATTTTGATGATGAGAAGAAAGAGAAATATATTCCCTATGTAATCGAGCCTTCTCTTGGGGCGGATCGTGTCACGCTTGCATTTTTATGCAGCGCATATGATGAGGAAACCTTGGAGGGCGGAGATGTCCGCACGGTTCTTCATTTCCATCCGGCTCTCGCGCCTGTGAAGATTGGCATCCTTCCGCTTTCCAAAAAGCTGAATGACGGCGCTTTCAAGGTATATGAGGAGCTTTCTAAAAAATACAACTGTGAATTTGACGACAGAGGGAATATCGGCAAGCGTTACAGGAGACAGGATGAGATTGGCACGCCGTTCTGCGTGACCTATGACTTTGATTCTGAAAATGACAATGCCGTGACTGTCCGTGACCGTGATTCCATGGATCAGGTGCGTGTGCCGATCGCGGAATTGAAAACGTATTTTGAGGATAAATTCACGTTTTAAGGATGACCTGGAGCAGGAGCAGAAAGGATTGCGCCTGCTCCAACTATGATATGAGAGGAGAAAAGCAGATGAAAAAAGCAGCAGCAGTTTTATTGGCAGGTTTGATGGTATTCTCCATGGCAGCCTGCGGAAACAAGGAAGAGAAGAAAGAGACGACGAAGGCAGCAGGGAAAGAGACGACAAAGGCGGCCGGAACAGAGACGACGAAGGCGGCGGAGGGTTCGGAAGGTGAGAGCAAAGACAGCGGAAAGCTGATCATGGCCACAGAAGCAGGCTTCGCTCCTTATGAGTACACCGAAGACGGCGAGACGGTAATGGGTGTGGACGTGGACATCGCTCAGGAGATTGCCAAAGCCATGGGAAAAGAGCTGGAGGTCCAGAATATGACCTTTGACGGAGCGCTTCTGGCAGTTCAGCAGGGCAAGGTAGACTTCGCGGCAGCCGGAATTTCCATCTCACCCGACCGGGAAAAGCAGATGGATTTTTCCATCGAATATACGACGTCCAAGCAGGTGGTCGTAGTCAATAAAAATGCGAACAGGGTGGCGTCTGTGGATGATCTGACGGCCGATACCGTAGTGGGTGTTCAGACGGGTACTGTGGCTGATATTTACTGCCAGGATGATCTGGGGACGAAAGATCTGAAGCAGTACGGCAAGTTTATGGAAGCCGCCATGGACCTGAAAAACGATAAGATTGACTGTATCATCATGGACGCTCTGCCTGCAGAGGAGATGGTGAAGGAAAACGACGATCTGGCAGTCCTCGATAAGGAAGTGTTCACCGACAGATATGCGATTGCCGTTAAAAAAGGAAATACGGAGCTTTTGGAACAGATCAACGAAGTGCTCCAGAAGCTGGTGGATGAAGGAAAGGTTGAGGAATTCATTGTCAACCACACCACGAAGTAAACGGAGGAACGGCCTTGGGTATCTTGAACTGGTTTGCGGAAGCAGGCGCCAAATTTTCCGTGGCGTTTTTGGAAAACGATAGATACATCGCATATTTAAAGGGCTTCGGTACGACTCTGTACGTTTCCTTCTTTGCCGTGCTTGTGGGAGTGGTCATCGGCCTGGTTCTGGCAGTTGTAAAATATATGGCGGTCAGAAAAAAGAGCTTCAGACCTTTGGGATGGATCGCCAACATATATATCACCATCATCCGCGGGACTCCCGTGTATGTGCAGATGATGATCATTTATTATATCATATTCAACGTCAGAGGATTTCCGGCATTCCTATCCGGTATCATCTGTTTCGGAATCAATTCCAGCGCGTATGTTGCGGAGATCATCCGGGCCGGCATCGAGGCGGTGGACAGAGGGCAGGCGGAGGCTGGACGTTCTCTGGGTCTCAGCGAGATGCAGACCATGAAATCGATCATCATGCCTCAGGCTGTAAAAAATATCCTTCCGGCTTTGGGAAATGAGTTCATCGTGCTGATCAAGGAGACGGCCATCATTGGAGGCATTGCGGTATTGGATGTGACGAAAGCGGCCATGAACGTAGGAGCGAAAACCTACGACTACCTGACGCCCCTTCTGATCGCGGCGTTCATGTATCTGATCGTGGTCATCCTTTTGACCAAGCTTCTCAGCATGTTTGAAAGGAGGCTGGCAAAGAGTGATAGACGTTAAAAATCTTCATAAATCATTTGGAGACAAGCAGGTGCTCTGCGGAATCGATGAACATATTCAAAAAGGGGAAAAGGTGGTCATCATCGGCCCCTCCGGCTCCGGGAAAAGTACGTTTCTCCGCTGCCTGAATCTGATGGAGACGCCCACGGACGGCGAAGTCATCTTTGAGGGAAAGAACATCACAGCGGCCTCTGGAGCGGAGCTGAATAAAATAAGGCAGAAGATGGGGATGGTATTCCAGCACTTTAATTTGTTCCCCCACTTGACCATACAGAAAAACATTACACTGGCGCCTGTAAAGCTTGGCCTGATGACACAGGCAGAAGCGGATGAGAAGGCCAGAGAGCTTCTGGAAAGAGTCGGCCTTCCGGAAAAGGCGGAGCAGTATCCCGCCCAACTGTCCGGCGGGCAGAAACAGAGGATTGCCATTGTTCGTTCCCTGGCAATGAATCCTGACGTGATGCTTTTTGATGAGCCCACATCGGCGCTGGATCCGGAGATGGTCCGGGAGGTGCTGGATTTTATGAAGCAGCTGGCCAGAGAGGGTATGACGATGGTGGTGGTCACCCATGAGATGGGATTTGCGAGAGAGGTTGGATCCAGGGTGCTGTTCATGGACGAAGGCCGTATTGTGGAACAGAATACGCCGGAAGAGTTTTTTGCCCATCCAAAGGATGCGAGACTCCAGGAATTTTTGTCTAAGGTGCTTTGAAAATTAAAATAAGAAATAAGGTGTGCCTTTATCTTGATTTCCTTTTGCTTTGAAAGTCGGAGGGAAATAAGGAAAAGAATACTGCCGGAAGCAGATGTGCGGTGAGAGCCGGATATCTGCTTCCGGTTTTTGGTTTATACCTTGCCGCACGAAGTGCGCCTGCCCGGAGGGCATGAATTAGGGGGTGCCCTTGGGTATACCTTTGAATACTTCTCAAACAGGTTTCCTTGTCTGATATACAAGGCAAGAGGAAATCCGATTTCATCCAGGCGGCTCGCTGGCAGCCGTAACCAGGATCTTTACGGCCTTCAGTCGGTTCTTTCCAACTGACATGGATAAATCGATATTTATCCATGTCAGATTCCAACAAAAATCCGCATGATATGCGATTTTTGCCTTCCTGCGGCCGGGAAGATCCTGCTAACGCCCTTGCGGCGCTCACCTTACGATGGAATCGGATCATTCCTCCTGCTCTTGTTCCCGCACCAAGATAAGCTTCCGATTGTTTTGAAAACCATTGGAGCGGCCACCGCAGCCCGCTGCCATAAGGCGCGCGGGCCGTGTGGGTATCCACTCCTTTTCTGGAATCAACGGAACGAAAATCGTCCGAAACGGTGCGGCAGACAGGATACCGGCAGAAAGATTCCGGACCGGCCTAAAGGTGAGAGCCGCAAGGCAGCGGCCGGTGTTCCCCAGGCGGAGGGAGGCAGAAATGGAAATACCGATTCCGTTTCTGAGCGAACCGGAGACGGGAAATCATCCGGATTTCCCGCCGACATGTGAGCGGTACTCCCGGAACGGGGATAAAGCGGCCCCTGCATTGCCAGCGAACCGAAATCGTGACGGTCCGAAACTTCTGCCGGTGTCTGATTCCAAGAAGTATTTTGTATCATACCCAAGGGCACCCACACCGCCCGCTGCTTTTTGGCAGCGGCCAGAAAGGAGTATATCATGTATCTGATGATTGATAATTATGATTCTTTTGTTTATAATTTATATACATATATGTCTGAGCTGGGAAGAGAAGTCCGCGTGGTGCGGAATGACAAGATCACCTTGGATGAGATTGAGTCTCTTCTTTTAAAAGACAGGCTTTCCGGGATTATGATCTCACCGGGGCCGAAGACGCCGGAGGACTGTGGAATATGCTGCCTGGCGGTGAAGCAGTTTGCCGGACGTGTACCGATCCTGGGAATCTGCCTTGGCCATCAGATAATCGGCCATGTCTATGGAGGGACCGTAAAGAAGGGAAGACGCCCCATGCATGGTAAGATATCATTTGTGCATAACAGAGGGACCGGACTCTTTTCAGAGCTGCCGGAAACTTACCGTGTGACGAGATATCATTCTCTCGTGGTATCAGAGGAAGGATTTCCGGAGATGCTGCAGATAGACGCGAAGAGCGAGGACGGTGTGATTATGGCCATGTCCCACCGCACAAAGCCAGTGTTTGGGGTGCAGTTTCATCCGGAGGCAGTCCTTACGGAATATGGGCACGAACTGCTGCAGAATTATATTGGCATTTGTGACGCATGGAAGCAGGGGAGGAGGTATCCGCATGCGGACTATAGTGAAAAAACTGCGGCAGTATAAGCCGATTGTGGATATCCTGGAGTGCTTCCGGGAAGAAGAGCAGATCGTTTTTCTGGACTCTTCTTTACAAAATGATCTGGGACGATTTTCTATTATCGGCAGAAAGCCATATTTGACTTTGAAGCAGGATGGCGTCTTGTCGATAAACGGCGAACCGTCGGATGAGACCTTTGAGGATTATATGGAACAGTATCTGAACGAGCACCAGGAGGAAAACCCAACGAATCTGCCCATGGTTTCCGGAGCTGTCGGTTATTTTACTTATGATTATGGGAGAAGACGGGAAGGGACGGCAAGCCGTTTTGACGGTCAGAAAGACGTGCTTCCAGAGGCTATGTGGAGTTTCTTTGACCATTATCTTATTGAAGATCATGAGACGAAAGAACTGTTCCTGGCAGCCGGAGGCCACACCTGTCCTGCGGAGGAAGGTATAAGAGAAATGGAGGCACTCATCGCGAAGCCGGCAAAAGCGGTGAGTTCAGGGACAGAGAAGGAAAAGGCGTACATAACGGCGGACTGTGAGAAGGCCGAATATCTGCGCGCCGTGGAGCAGATGAAGCGCTATATTGTGGAAGGAGATATATATATCGCAAATCTGACCAGGCAGCTGACGATCGGGAGTGGAAAGGAACCCTATGAGGTGTTCCGGAGGCTTAGGGATATAAATCCCTCTCCATTCGGCGGATACTGCCGGTTTCAGGATCTTCAGATTGTTTCGGCGTCTCCGGAGCGATTCCTCAGGATGGAGCGTGGACGGGTAGAGACGAGGCCTATCAAGGGAACAAGAAAACGCGGTGAGACAAAACTGGAGGACGACAGGCTCAGAGAGGAGCTTAAGAATTCCGGCAAGGACAAGAGCGAGCTTTTGATGATAGTGGATTTGGAGCGGAACGATCTAAGCCGTGTATGTGAAAATTATACGGTGAAGGTGCCGGAGCTGTTTTCCATTGAGGAATATGCGACGGTATTTCATTTGGTGTCCACGGTCACGGGCAGACTGCAGAAAGGCAAAGGAGTAATGGATCTGATACGGGCGGCTTTTCCCGGAGGCTCCATTACCGGAGCTCCAAAGATCAGGGCCATGGAGATCATTGATGAGCTGGAAAAGGGAAAACGCGGCCTGTATACCGGCTCCATGGGATATATCACGCTGGACGGATGCTGTGACCTGAATATTGTCATACGTACTCTGGTTTACCGGGACGGCCGGTATTATCTGGGAGTAGGAGGGGGGATCACCTGTGAGTCAGAGCCGGAGTTCGAGTACGAGGAAACGTGTCAGAAAGCGAAAGCGCTGGTGAAAGCTCTGGGGCTCTGAGAGCAGCGGCAAAAGAGCATGATTATAGAGAGAAGGAAAGAGAGAAGAGACATGAAGGTGGATACCGACGACGGTTATTATTATGGGCTGGGGATATTTGAAACGATCGCGGTGGAAAATAACCGGCCGCAGTTTTTGGAAGAGCATCTGCAGAGGCTCTCCAGGTCCATGCGGATCCTGCGGCTGCTTCCCAGGAGAAATGAAGAAGGAGGAGCAGAATGCCGAGGCGGAATAACAGAGAGACGGGTAAATGAGTGGCTGGAAGAGCATCCGATCACCCATGGGGCCTTAAAGATAACGGTATCGGAAAAAAATGTCCTCCTGGAGGAAAAGCGGAATATCTACACCAGGATGCAGTATGAGCAGGGATTTACGACAGATTTTTCTTACGTCAGAAGGAATTCCACCTCGATTTTTACTTATCTTAAATCCTTAAATTATGGTGACAATATTTGGGAGAAAAGAAAAGCAAGAAAGCGCGGGATTGATGAGCCTATCTTTTTAAATGAGCACGGGGAAATCTGTGAAGGTGCGGTATCCAATCTCTTTTTCGTGGAGGAAGGAGGGCGCGTGGTGACTCCGAAACTGTCCTGCGGCCTTCTCAGAGGAGTGGTGAGACAGGTGCTTCTGGAGCGGGGAATGGCGGAGGAGGCGGTCATTTATCCGAAGGATATCAAACACTATAAGGAAGTTTTTTTGACCAATTCTCTTATGAGGATTATGCCCGTCCGGAACCTGGCCGGCTATGATTATAAAGAGAGAGTCATCACAAGAAAACTCATGGAGTGGTTGGAGAGAATCTGACAGAAGATTAGTACCGGCAGAAGTTTCGGACCGTCTCGATTTTGGCTGCGGCTGCCAGCAAGCGCCCGGATGGAAACGGATTTCCTCTTGCTATCCCTTAATACACGTCTTATGGGCAGGCGCACTTCGTGCGGTAAGATATCCTTTTTACTAAAATCACAGGAGACGAAAGATAAATGGAATATTGGCTGAATGTACTTTGGGTAGCACTGGGAGCCTCCGCGCTTCTGTGCGCCGTTTATGTATGGAAACGATTTTATCCGCTTTGGAAGCGGACGCGTCTGCCCATAGGGGTATATATTCTTATCCAGACTGTGTTTGTGGCGGTATTGGCTTTTTCTGCCGCTTTTTCTGCTAAGCTTGAGCAGGAGCAGATAAGTGCTGCGGTCGCCTGTGTCAGCGCAGTCTATATCATCACCATGTCCTATTCCCTGGGACTGTTTCTCATCTCCGATCTCATCCGATTTATATTCCGAAAATGCGGAAAACAAAATAGTGTTACGGCCTGGCTGGACAAAAGCCACGGCGGCGCGTTTCTTATTCTGATCGTGACGCTGGCGGCCGGCATTTATGGGACGGCGAATGCCAGGATCCTGCGGATAACAGAGTATGAGATTTCAGTTCAGAAAGAGTGCAGTCTGGATTCCCTGAATGTTGTCATGATTTCCGACGCACACATTGGAACTGTAGTAGGAAAGGCAGAACTGGACAAACTAGTGGAAAAGACCAATGATCTTAAGCCGGAAGTGGTGTTTTTGTGCGGAGATTTTTTTGACCACAATACGACAGAAAGTCAGAAGGAGTACGCCAGAACGGCCCTTTCGAAGTTTGAGACCGTATACGGGGTTTATTATATTTCCGGGAATCATGAGATTTATACGGAATCGGAATACACTTCTTATTTTGAAGATGCGGGCATTACAGTCCTTCAGGATGAGAAGGCGGTCATCGCGGAGGATATCACCGTTGTGGGCCGAAGGGATATGGAAGAACACAGGCAGTCCATTTACAGCGTCATGGAGGGTGTGGACACCGAACATCCCGTCATACTTCTGGACCATCAGCCCTTCTGCCTGAAGGAAGCGGCTTCTCTGGGAGTGGATCTGGAGCTATGCGGCCATACCCATGGAGGCCAGATGTTCCCCGGCCAGATTTTTACCTTACTCTTTAATGAGATGAATTATGGCCTGCGGACGGAGGGGGATTATCATGTGATAACCAGCTCCGGGGCCGGAGCCTGGGCGCTGCCGGTTAAACTGGGATGTATCAGTGAGATCGTGCATATTAATGTCCGGTTTGAGGGATAGGCAGTGTGCCATAATGGATAGAAAGGGAGCATAAATGAGCTTGGAAGAGGACAGTATGAGGGGCGGGGAAAAGAGAGAAGAAGCATCGGTACGGGCGGGGAGGATAGTTCTCCTATTGTTTGTGTATTCCGTAATAGGCTGGGTCGTAGAAGTGGTGTTCATGTTCTTCCTCTATGGAGAATACTGCGAAAGAGGATTCCTGTATGGGCCTTATTGTCCTATCTATGGTTTTGGACTAGTGGGCCTCGGAGTGCTTTTGAAGCGCTGTCTGAACAAGCCGGTCAGATTCATCCTGCTTTCCATGGCCATATGCGGAGTCTTGGAATATTTGACGGGCGCTGTCCTGGAAGCGGTATTTCATACGGTTTGGTGGGACTATTCCATGTTTCAGTTTCATATAAGCGGGAGAGTCTGCCTGGAGACCTTGATTCCCTTTGGAATATTGTCATATTTATTCCTGCGTTTTATCCATCCGAAGATTGCGGGAATGGTGGAGCGGATTCCGGCCCGGATGCTCTATGGACTCAGCACGAGTATCGTACTCGTCATAATAATAGATTTTATCGCCACGGTCAGGCGATGGATGTAAAGCTTTCAGCTGATAGGGTTTCGGTTTATGAGCGGTACAGGGCAAAAGAAAAACGCTTCCAAAATGAAAGGAAGCGTTTTTCTTTATATCCGATGATCTTTACAAGGGTTTTCCTGCAAGCACTTCTTTGTAATCCTTATAGTTCTCCGCCAAAAGGTCCGGCGTGTTCAGCCCGTAGGGACATTTCTTCATACAGTTTCCGCAGTGGATACAGTCCTCGATCTTTGCCATCATGGCCTGTGATTCAGGAGTCAGATGGCCGGCTGAAGGAGAACGGCGCAGAAGCAGAGACATCCTGGCACAGTCGTCTATCTTAATGTGGGCCGGACATGTGGGCATACAGTAGCCGCAGCCGCGGCAGAAGCTTCCGGACAGAGTCTCCCGCTCTTTGGCGATGAAGGAGGACAGATCCTCAGTCATCACAGGAGGGTTGTCAATATAGGACAGGAATTCATCCAGCTCCTTTTCCCTCTGTACGCCCCAGATGGGCAGTACGTTGTCATATTGGGCCTCAAAAGCGTATGCGGCGGCAGAATTAGTGATCAGTCCGCCGGACAAGGCTTTCATGGCGATAAAGCCCATATTGTGCTCTTTGCAGGCGTTCACGATTTCAATGTCCTTTTCTGAAGCCAGATAGCAGAACGGGAACTGGAGCGTATCATACAGATCGGACTCTATGGCTTCCATGGCCACATGAAGCCGGTGATTGGTGATGCTGATATGCCGGATTTTCCCCTGCTCTTTGGCTTTGAGCATCGCTTCATAAAGCCCAGTGCCATCCCCGGGCTTCGGGCAGAAATCCGGGTTGTGGAACTGCAGGATATCCACGTAGTCGGTCTGAAGGTTCTTCAGGCTGGTATGTAAGTCGTCCCAGAAGCCCTCCACCGTGGTGGACGCAGTTTTCGTAGAAATATAAAGCTTGTCCCGGATTCCCTTGAAGGCATAGCCGACCTTTTCTTCGCTGTCCGAATACTGACGTGCCGTGTCAAAAAAGTTGATGCCGTTGTCATAGGCTTTCCGGAGAAGATATGCCGCGTCCTCTTTGGAGATCCTCTGGATGGGCAAGGCGCCGAAACCATTCTTGTTGACAGTGATTCCTGTTTTTCCAAGTGTTACTGTAACCATACGATACCTCCCAATCATTAGAAAATACTCATTCTCATTAAGAGAAGTATAGTAGGGAAAGGAGGGAATGTCAACCTGGCCGGAAAGAATACCGAAAGGAAAATTTCCGTGAAATCAAAGAAAAGGACTTGTCAAGATTTCTTTTTTATTGTAATATCATAGTGTAAATGCAAGACCGTGCGACTGGCGGAGAGTAGGAGTACCTACGGGGAGCGCGGGATAATATATGAGCCGACCGCCTGGGCAGCCTGAAGGATACTATGGGTTACTCAGGCGTTTTTCTTTTTTAGAAAGGAGCATGAAAATGAGAGCGTTGATCAGCGTATCAGACAAGACCGGCATCGTGGAACTGGCAAAGGAACTCACAAAGCTGGGAGTGGAAATCATCTCTACAGGCGGAACTTACAAAAAACTTACGGACGAGGGAGTAAAGGCCATCGAGGTATCCGAGCTGACTGGATTTCCGGAGTGCCTGGACGGGCGTGTGAAGACCCTCCATCCGATCGTACATGCAGGCCTTTTGGCCATGCGTTCCAATCCGTCTCATATGAAACAGCTTAAGGAGCTGGGAATTCAGCCGATCGACATGGTCATCGTGAACCTGTATCCTTTCAAAGCTACTATCATGAAGGATGACGTGACTCGTGCAGACGCGGTGGAAAATATCGACATAGGCGGTCCTACGATGCTCCGCGCGGCTGCGAAGAATTACCAGGATGTGGCGGTGATCGTGGATCCCAGGGATTATGAGACAGTGCTTAAGGAGATGAAAGAGGATGGAAAGGTATCCCTGGATACCAAGTTCTATCTGATGCAGAAGGTGTTCATGCATACCTCCAACTATGACACCATGATAGCCGATTATCTGAAAGCAGAGCGGAAAGATTATGATCTGCCCGAGACGCTGACCATGACCTTTGAAAAGGTACAGGATATGCGGTATGGGGAGAATCCCCATCAGAAGGCCGCATTCTACCGGGAAGTAGGCAAGAAAAAGGGCACGCTGGATATGGCGGAGCAGTTAAACGGCAAAGAGCTTTCCTTTAATAATATCAATGATGCTAACGGAGCATTGGAGCTCTGCAAGGAATATGACGAGCCGACCGTAGTGGCCAGCAAACACGGAAATCCCTGCGGCGTAGGCAGCGCAGCTACCATTGAGGAAGCATGGGACAAGGCTTATGCGGCAGACAACGTATCTATTTTCGGCGGGATTGTGGCGATCAACAGAGAAGTCACGGCGCCCATGGCGAAAAAGATGGCGGAGGTCTTCCTGGAGGTCATCATCGCTCCTTCCTATGAAAAAGAAGCGTTGGATATTCTCTGTGAGAAGAAAAATGTACGCGTATTAAGACTGCCTGATATCACGGCCATGCAGAGGGAAACGGCTCTCGACTTAAAGAAAGTGAACGGCGGTCTGATCGTCCAGGGCATCGACAACAAGCTGATCGGCGATGAGCTTAAGGTGGTGACGGACAGGCAGCCTTCCGATCAGGAAATGGAAGACATGATGTTCGCCTGGAAGATGGTGAAGTACGTGAAATCCAACGGCATTGCGCTGGCAAAGAATAAACAGTCCGTAGGCATTGGGCCTGGACAGGTGAACAGGATCTGGGCGACCAAGCAGTCTGTGGAGCATGCCGGAGAGCTGATTGGACCGGATGCGACGAAGGGGGCGGTCATGGCTTCCGATGCGTTCTTCCCCTTCCCCGATTGTGTGGAAGCGGCTCACGAAGCTGGTATTACAGCCATCATCCAGCCCGGTGGAGCGATGCGCGACCAGCTGTCCATCGACAAATGCAACGAATATGGCATAGCAATGGTATTTACCGGTATGAGACATTTCCGTCATTGATGCCGGAAGAATAGGAAAATGAAAGACCCCGGAGGCCGGAAGGCCGCGGGGTCTTTGTAGTTCTCGCTGTATAGTTACTTCTTTTCAAAATAAAAAATTTCAATTCGCTGTTTGAGGAAATCCGATCCCATCCAGTCGGTCCTTTCCAACTGACATGGATAAACCTTAATTTTTCCATGTCAGATTCCAACAAAAATCCGTATGATATGCGATTTTTGCCTCCCTGCGTCTGGAAAAATTCTGCTAACGCCTTTGCGGCGCTCGCCTTACGATGGAATCGAATCATTCCTCCTGCGCCTCTTTCCGCACCGGGATAAGGCTTCCGCGTGTTTTGAAAACCATTGGAGCGGACACTGCAGCCCGCTGCGGTGCGCGCGCGGGCTGTTGGTTCTGATCTGGATACTTTTGGAAATCAGAACCTTCCATTGCTGCCAGAATGGTGCGGCAGGCAGGATACCGGCAGAAAGATTCCGGGCCGGCCTAAAGGTGAGCGCCGCAGGGCAGCGGCCGGTGTTCCCCAGGCGGATGGAGGCAGAAACGAAAAATACCGATTCCGTTTCTGAGCGAACCGGAGACGGGAAATCATAAAGATTTCCCGTCGACATGTGAGCGGTACTCCCGGAGCGGGGATAAAGCGGCCCCTGCATCGCCAGCGAACCGAAATCGTGACGGTCCGGAACTTCTGCCGGTGTCTAACTGGGGCTTGGCCGGAGCTTACTAAGAATGATTCCAAAAAGTGTTTTGTATCATACTCTAGGGCATCCCTTAATTTATACCCTCCGGGCAGGCGCACTTCGTGCGGCAAGGTATAATTTCGCAGATTGCATTATACAAGTGAAATATTGCACAGGTTTATGCTATAATAGCCTGTGATGAAAAATAATTGTGCACAATGGGAGGTTGTCATGTATCGTGTGCTGATCGTAGAAGATGATTCTGTGATAGCGTCGTCGGTGAAAAAGCATATGGAGGCCTGGGGGATGGAAGCGGCATGCGTTCAGGATTTCCGGAAGGTTCTGGAGGAATTTTTATCTTATAAGCCCCATCTCGTTCTTTTGGATATCGGCCTCCCGTTTTTCAATGGCTATCATTGGTGCAGCGAGATCCGGAAGGTTTCTAAGGTGCCCATTGTCTATATTTCCTCGGCCTCGGACAATATGAACATCGTCATGGCCATGAATATGGGGGGCGACGATTTTGTGATAAAGCCTTTCAGCCTGGAGGTGCTGACAGCGAAGGTACAGGCGGTGCTTCGGAGGACCTATGATTTCGGGAAGCAGGCGGAGCTTCTGCAGCACAGGGGAGCGATATTGGATATGGATGCGGCGGTCCTCATTTATGAAGGGCAGCGGATAGAACTTTCCAAGAATGAATACCGGATATTGAAAACTTTGCTGGAGAACAAAGGAAAGATCGTCAGCCGGGATATGCTTATGAACCGGCTGTGGGAAACCGATTCTTATGTGGATGACAATACGCTGACGGTGAATGTCACCAGGCTCAGGAAGAAGCTCTCGGAAGCCGGTTTGGAGGAATTTATCTCCACGAAAAAAGGAATTGGCTATATGGTTAAGTAAATCATAGGGAGGAGAATGGGGAAGATGACAAGATTGGCGGTATCCTACCTAAAGGACCATTGGAAGGGATTGTTTCTGCTTTCTGTGTGTTCGGGAATTTTTTTGCTCATTTTTTATCTGGAACAGCTTCCGCTTGCCGCGGTAGCATACGGTGTTCTGCTGTGCTTTTGTGCAGGGCTGGTCCTGTGGGCATGGGACTTTATCCGGTACGCGGGCAGGCACAGCCGCCTGAAACTTTTGAGAAAAACAGTCCTGGTAGACGGAGAAAACCTGCCGGAGCCCCAGTCACTTTTGGAATCCGACTATCAGGAGCTTTTAAAACGAGAGCGTGAAGAAAGGATGCGGATTGAAGATAAGGAGCAGCAGGCCAGACAGGAGATGGTGGATTATTATACCATGTGGGCCCACCAGATAAAAACTCCCATCGCGGCCATGAGGCTGCTTCTTTCGGAGGATTCTGCCCATGACAGAGAGCTGCTTTCCGAGCTTTTCAAAGTGGAGCAGTATGTGGGAATGGTGCTTTCTTATCTGAGGCTTTATGGTGACAGCACAGATTTTGTTATTCGCCGGTATTCTCTGGAACCGATCGTGCGCCATTCCGTTAGAAAATATGCGCCTCTTTTCATTCGGAAGAAAATCGGCCTGGAGCTTCGGGATGTGGACTGTACGGTGCTGACGGATGAGAAATGGCTGTCTTTTGCGATTGAGCAGATTCTTTCCAATGCGCTAAAATATACGAATAAAGGGAAGATAACCATCTATATGGAACAGCCGAAAACACTGATCATTGAAGATACAGGGATTGGAATTGCTCCGGAAGATCTGCCCCGTATCTGTGAACGAGGCTTTACCGGGTATAATGGACGGACGGATAAGGCGGCAACAGGCATCGGCCTGTATCTATGCCGGGAGATTCTGTATAAGCTGTCCCATACACTCAATATCACTTCAGAACCGGGCAGAGGGACCCAAGTTCGCCTTGGGCTGGATTCTTTGGATATCCGATTGGAATAAATGGAGATCTTACCTTTCAATTTTGTAAGCCTGGCCGGAGGAATTGTAAGCCAAAGAAATGGCAGCTCCTTTTTCTTTTTACTATAATAATGCCGTAGATCTTAGTTGAAGCAGATAAAGGAGGCAAGACAAATGGCTATGCTGGATGTAAGACATTTGAAAAAAATTTATACTACCAGATTTGGCGGAAGCCAGGTACAGGCTCTTTCTAATGTGAATTTTTCCGTGGAAAAGGGAGAATATACGGCGATCATGGGAGAGTCGGGCTCCGGTAAGACAACATTGCTAAATATCCTTGCGGCCCTGGATAAGCCCACGGGCGGAGAGGTATATTTAAATGGAAAGGACGTGACTAAGATCCCGGAACGGGAGCTGGCGGCGTTTCGCCGGGATAATTTGGGCTTCGTGTTCCAGGATTTCAATCTGCTGGATAATTTCTCCATACGGGACAATATCTTTTTGCCCCTTGTATTATCAGGCAGAAAATATGAAGAAATGGACCGGAAGCTTTCCGGCATTGCCCCCAGACTTGGCATTCAGGATATCCTGACCCAATTTCCCTATGAGGTATCCGGCGGACAGAAGCAGAGGGCGGCGGTGGCCAGAGCCATTATAACCAGTCCTCAGTTGATTTTGGCAGATGAGCCCACAGGCGCGCTGGACTCCCGCTCCACAGAAAGCCTTTTGGAGCTGTTCGGCGTGCTCAATGACTGCGGTCAGACGATTTTGATGGTGACTCACAGCGTCAAAGCGGCCAGTAAAGCAAAAAGAGTGCTGTTCATAAAAGATGGGGAAGTATTCCATCAGATATACAAAGGGAGAGATACCTCGGAGAGCTTGTATCAGAAGATTTCCGATACTCTCACGATGATAGCGACGGGCGGTGATCGTCATGAGTAAAGGAATCCTGATGTATCCGAAGCTGGCTGCCACCAATATTCAGAAAAACAGCAGGACATATGTCCCCTATATCCTGACCTGTATCCTGACTACGGCGATGTTTTTTATGATTCATTCGCTGGCAGAAAATCCGGGGCTCGATGACGTGCTGGGAAGCGGTACAGTCCGGTATACCCTGGGAATGGCAACCAGAGTGACCGGTTTTTTTGCTCTGATCTTTCTGTTCTATACCAACAGCTTCCTGATGAAAAGAAGAAAGAAGGAATTCGGGCTTTATAATATCCTTGGAATGGAAAAGCGCCATTTGGGAAAGGTGATTTTTTGTGAGACGGTGGATGTCGCGTTCCTGAGCCTTTTTCTTGGCCTGATCACCGGCGCCGTTCTGAACAAGCTCATGTTTCTTTTGATTCTCCATATTTTTCACATTGAGGGCGCGCTGCAGTTTGTATTTTCCAAAAAGGTATTTTTGGATACCTGTCTTTTGTTTCTCGGCATTTTTTTGCTGATCTTTCTGAACAGTATAAGACAGATACAGTTTAAGAGTCCGATGGAACTTTTACGGGAAGGACAGGCGGGTGAGAAAGAGCCGAAGACACGGTGGTTTATGGCCGCACTCGGCGTACTGTGCTTGGGCGCCGGCTATTACATGGCGGTATCCATTGAGAACCCGCTGGCGGCGGTATCCTTTTTCTTCATAGCCGTTTTCCTGGTGATCGTAGGGACATACTGTCTTTTCACGGCAGGAAGCGTGGCGCTTTTAAAGCTCCTGAGGCGGAAGAAGAGCTATTATTATAAGCCGAATCATTTTATATCGGTCTCCGGGATGTTGTATCGTATGAAGCAAAATGCGGTGGGGCTTGCCAACATCTGTATTTTATCCACAATGGTGTTAGTAATGGTGTCCTCTTCCCTCTGTCTTTATTCAGGGATGAATGATATGTTAGAGGAGCGGTATCCCAGAAGTATTATGATCACCACAAAGGATTATTCAGAGCAGTCTGTGGAAGCCGTCAAAGACCGTACCAGGTCGGTTTTATCGGAAACTGGTCTTTCTGCGGATCAGGAATTATCCTTCGCATTTCTGAGCTTTGCGGCCCTGGAAAAAGAGGATCATTTTGAAACGGATACCGGCTCCGGCTCTGTTTTTGAAATCGACAATCTGCGGGAGCTCTATGTGGTGACGCTGGAGGATTACAACAAGATGACCGGAAAGGATCAAAGCCTTAAGGAGAATGAAATCCTGTTCTGTGACAAGACCGGCGAATATAAAAAAGAAGCCGTCCGCATCTTTGATAAAGAGTATAGGATCAAAGAGCAGGCGGGAGAATTTCTGGCAGGGACCGGGACCATGAATGACGTGTCCAAAAGCTATATTCTGGTGGTGAAGGACCGCCGGGCCCTGGAAGAGTGGAGCGCGCTCCAGTCGGGGGCTTACGGGGCCAATGCTTCTTCCATAGAGGCAGTCTATGGATTTGACCTGAATGTGGGAGATGAGGAGCAGATAGCCTTTTATCAGAGACTCATGGACAGGATGACAGCTCCCTCGGATCCGGGAGAAGGAGTTCTGAATGTTTCCATTGACTGCCGGTCCAGTCAGAGGAAAAGTGATACGGGTATGTTTGGCGGGCTGTTTTTTATCGGAATCTTCCTGGGAAGCCTGTTTATCATGGCTACGATCCTGATCATTTATTATAAGCAGATTTCCGAAGGCTATGACGACAAAGCCCGCTTTGCCATCATGAAAAAGGTCGGAATGGGATATGGGGAGATCAAACGATCCATCCACTCCCAGGTGCTGACCGTATTCTTTCTGCCGCTGTTAGGAGCGGGAATACATGTTGCCTTTGCTTTTCCTTTCATTACCAGAGTGCTCGCTATTTTCCAGATGACGGATATCCGTTTGTTCGCCCTGTGCATGGCCGGAAGTTTTGCCGTCTTCGCCGTGTTTTACCTGGCTGTTTACCAGCTGACGGCGAAGGCCTATTATAAGATCGTCAGCTGACCCGGTATAAAGGCATAAATCTTTTTGCATAAGGTTCTTCTAAAACAGAGAAATTCCCCATACAGTTGTTACATGAAAGTATTGGAAAACCTTTTAGGTCTGTGTAACAATTTTGTATGGGGAATTCCCATGATGGCCCTTTTGTTCGGTACGCATCTGCTCTTGACTATCCGCCTTCGGGCGCCCCAGCGGAAAATATTCAAGGCTCTCCGGCTGTCGGTGACGGAAGATGAGGACAGCGAGGGGGAGATGAGCCAGTTCGGGGCCCTGGCGACGGCTCTGGCCGCGACACTCGGAACAGGAAATATCATCGGGGTATCCATAGCCGTTGCGATGGGAGGTCCGGGAGCGGTGGCCTGGTGCTGGCTGACCGGCGTATTCGGCATGGCGACGAAATACGGGGAATCTCTGCTGTCTGTGAAGTACCGTGTGAAGGATAAAGACGGAGGATATGTGGGCGGGCCCATGTATGTGATGGAGAATGTACTTCACTGTAAACCGCTGGCTGTGGTTTTTGCGTTTTTCGCGATCTGCGCCACCTTTGGCACCGGCTGTACCGTACAGGCCAATGCCATCAGCAGCGTCATGAGTACGGCGTTCAATGTAAAGCCTGCAGTTACGGGCGCAGTGGTATCGGTCCTGGCGGCCATCGTAATGCTGGGAGGTGCGAAAGCCGTTTCCCGGGCGTGTGAGAAGCTGGTGCCTTTTATGGCCATATTTTATATGGCGGGAAGCGGGGCCCTTTTGTTCATAAACCGGGCGTATCTTTTTCCGGCTCTGAAGCTTATTGTGACGGCGGCGTTTACACCGAGGGCAGCCCTGGGAGGATTCGTAGGCAGTACTATTCTTTCAGCATCCCGCCATGGAATCGCAAGAGGGCTGTTTTCCGATGAGTCGGGCCTTGGAACCGCGCCGATGGCGGCGGCCAGCGCCAGGACCAGAAATTCCGTGAGGCAGGCGTTAGTCTCCATGACAGGCACTTTTTGGGATACGGTAGTGTTCTGTGCCGTGACCGGCATTGTGATCGTGTCTTCTATGCTTCATAAACCTGCGGTGTTTAACGGGTTATCCGGGGGCCAGCTGGCAGAGCAGTCCTTTGGACTCATGAACCAGTACGGCCACGTTATTTTTGCCGTATCGCTGGTCATCTTTGCCTTTGCCACCATTTTAGGATGGAGCTTTTATGGCGAACGGGCAGTCATATATCTGTTCGGAGGCCGGGGCATCAAATATTACCGGCTGATCTATCTGGCCGCGCTGTTTGCGGGCGCTGTGGCGTCCATGGGAGTGATATGGGAATTTTCCGATCTGCTGAACGGACTGATGGCGGTTCCGAACCTCATCTGCCTGCTGATCCTGCAGGGTGTGATCGTAAAAGAGACCAGATATTTTCTGTGGGGCGGCCATTTGGATGAAAAAGAAGAGCTGGGTGAATAAGAATGTAAAACAAAGGGAAAAATGAATTGACAAAATAAATTCTGTATTATAAAATACGGTAAAGGCTATGACGGAGAGAAGTAGTATAGATTATCGTTCCCAGTGAGCAGGCGGCAGTGAGAATCCTGTAAAGTGAATCTATATGAATAACACTCTATCAGCTGCAATCTGAACTCCGTACTGACGGACAGTAGGTGCGCCGTGAGCTGGGCGTGAATCAGCAGACCATGAGGGGACTGCCGTATGGACGGCGGTAAATCAGGTGGTACCGCGGACATGAAAGCTGTTCGTCCTGAAAGTTGAATTTCCGGACGGCAGCTTATTTTTTGTTCTTAAAAAAGTAAAGGAGAAAGAGAAAATGTCAGACATGTATCGAAACAAGACCATGGACCAAATTGGAGAAGGGGACGTGGGAGCGGAACTGAAAATCGCAGGCTGGGTGGAAAATATCCGTGACCACGGAGGCGTGTCTTTCATCGATTTACGTGATATGTACGGAGTGATGCAGGTGGTTCTCAAGGATACGGGCCTCTTAAAAGGAATTCGTAAAGAGGAATGCATTTCTGTAGAAGGATTGATCCAACACCGGGATGAGGAGACGTATAACCCGAAGATTCCTACCGGTACCATTGAACTGGAGGCGCACAGCATTAAAATGCTTGGCAAGGTCTACCGGGATCTGCCCTTTGAGGTCACTTCTTCCAAAGATATCCGGGAGGATGTCCGTTTGAAATACCGCTATTTGGATCTCCGGAACCAAAAGGTAAAGGAAAATATTCTGTTCCGTTCCAAAGTCATCCGTTACCTGAGAGAAAAGATGACAGAGCTGGGGTTTGTGGAGATTCAGACGCCGATCCTCTGCGCTTCCTCTCCGGAAGGAGCCAGGGATTATATCGTTCCTTCCAGGAAATATAAAGGAAAGTTCTATGCTCTGCCCCAGGCGCCCCAGCAGTATAAACAGCTTCTGATGGTATCTGGTTTCGATAAATATTTTCAGATCGCGCCCTGCTTCCGTGATGAGGATGCCCGTGCGGACCGTTCTCCGGGAGAATTCTATCAGCTGGATTTTGAGATGAGCTTTGCCACCCAGGAGGATGTGTTTCGGGTGGGCGAGGAAGTGCTGACCGGGGCATTTAAAGAGTTCGCACCGGAGGGTTACGAGATTACCGAGGCGCCTTATCCGGTCATCAGCTATAAGCAGGCCATGCTGGAATTTGGCACGGACAAGCCAGATCTTCGGAACCCGCTTCGGATATTGGATGTGACGGAATTTTTCCAGGGCTGTACCTTTAAGCCCTTTCATAAGAAGACGGTCCGGGCGATCAAGGTCCACGCGAAGCTGTCCAAGGGCTTCCATGAAAAGCTTTTGAAGTTCGCTCAGTCGATAGGCATGGGCGGTCTGGGTTACCTGGAGGTAAAGGAGGACATGTCCTATAAGGGACCGATCGATAAATTCATCCCCGATGAGAAAAAGACGGAGCTGGCAGAGCTGGCAGGACTCGCTGCGGATGATGTGATTTTCTTTGTGGCCGACAATGAGGAAAGAGCGGCAAAATACGCGGGCCAGATTCGAAATGAGCTGGGCGAGCGGCTGGAGCTCATAGAAAAGAAAGCGTACCGTTTCTGCTATGTCAACGATTTCCCGATGTTTGAGCTGGATGAGGAGACTAAGAAGGTCGGATTCACCCATAATCCGTTCTCTATGCCGCAGGGCGGCCTGGAAGCGCTGAATACGAAGGATCCTCTGGATATCCTGGCTTATCAGTATGACATCGTCTGCAACGGCGTGGAGCTGTCCTCAGGAGCTGTCCGGAACCATGATATGGATGTCATGGTGAAGGCTTTCGAGATTGCCGGATATGATGAGGAAACACTTAAAAATAAATTCGGCGCCCTTTACAGTGCGTTCCAGTTTGGAGCGCCGCCCCACGCAGGCATGGCGCCGGGGGTTGACAGGATGATCATGCTTCTGAGAAACGAAGAAAATATCCGGGAGGTGATCGCATTCCCCATGAGCGGGACGGCTCAGGATCTGATGTGCGGCGCGCCGGGAGAAGTGACGGAGCAGCAGCTCAGGGAGGTTCACATTAAAGTGCGTCAGTAAAAAACAAGCGGTCAGCTTTTTATATGCGGGAGATAGAAAAGGACATTTCCGAAAGCCTTTGGGCTTTGGAAATGTCCTTTGTCATACTATCTATACCGTTTTCATCGGCGAATCGTTTCTGAGCGGAGGCGGGACTTCGTGCATCCGCCTGTCCAGATGCTTTTGGAATATGAGGAAGAAAGAGATGGTGGCGGCTGCAGAGCCAAGGATATCACAGAGCGGCTCCGCATAAAAGGCGTTTTTAGCGCCGAGAAACGCGGGCAGCGCCAGCACGAAAATTACATAGGAGCCCTTTCGGAACATGGAAAGGGTCAGCGCAGCCCTTGTGCATCCCAGAGCTGTCAGACCATCCACAAAAGCATATTGAAAGCTGAGAGGTATGATGGATAAGGTACATACATGGATTCCCCAGACTGCCATGCGGATCTGAGAGGGATCGCTGGTAAATATCCGGGCGAAATAAGCGGGCAGCAGCCGGGAGATGAGGAACATGACAGAGGTGAAGATCAGACAGAGCATCAAGATATACTTTTCTGCCTGCTTGATCCGGTCCGCCTGCTTTGCTCCGTAATTATAGCTTAAGATGGCCTGAGTGCCGCTGGATATGCCAAGCATGGTGGAAGTGATGATCAGCATGTAGCTTTGGATGATCGTGCCGGCTGTGATCAGCAGATCGCCTTCTGCCGGTCCGCCGTAACGCTGCAGGGAGCTGTTCAGTACGATCATAATGATACTGTCGGTGGCCATGATAAGAAAAGGGGAGATGCCCAGGTGGATGATTCTCCGCATGAGTGAGGAAGAATAGTTTCCAAAGGTGATGCGGACGGATACCCTCCGACCAAACAGGAAGGAGAGGGCGAACAGGCAGGAAAACATCTGGGACAGCACCGTTGCGACGGCGGCGCCGGCCACACCCATCCGGAAAACAAAGATAAAGATGGGATCCAGGATGATGTTTGAGACTGCGCCGATCAGTACGGTCACCATGCTGACGGAAGCAAAGCCCTGACAGGTGATGAAATAATTGAGTCCGACGGCCATCAGGGCGAAAAAGGTCCCGAGGGTATAGATGGTCATATAGGTATTGGCGTAAGGAAATGTGACAGCGCTGGCGCCAAACCACATGAGCAGCTTGTTTTTAAGGATGAGAAACAGAAACGTGAGGACGGCAGACACAGCCGCCAGCATCAGAAAACTGTTGGACAGGATGGTTTCTGCCTCTTTTTTTCGTCCCTCGCCCAGACGCATGGAAAAAAGAATAGAACCGCCCAGGCCGATGAGGGAACCGAAGGAAGTCAGAAGAGTCACGATGGGGCCGCAGACGCCCGCGCCTGCGAGAGCGAGTCCTCCCACCTTGGGAATATTGCCGATGAACATCCGGTCTACAATATTGTAAAGGACGTTGACAAAATTGGCGATCATGGTCGGTATGGCCAAATGCAGCACAAGAGAAAATACGGAATCTTTCCCTAAATTTACCTGCGTTTTCATATGTAGAAGTCCCCCTGAAAATTAATCGTGCGGTCAGGCACACGAGGGTACTATAGCAGAAAAATCCGGGAGAGGCAAGCGGATTTTTGGGTTCTTTTAAGGCATACCTCGCCGCACAAAGTGCGCCCGCCCGGAGGGCATGAATTAAGGGATGCCCTTGGGTATACTTTCAATACTTTTAAAACAAATTTATCTTATGACACAGATGAGACAGGAGGAAATCTGCTTCCATCCAGGCGGCTAGCTGGCAGCCGTAACCAGAATTTTTACGGCCTCTGGTCGGTCCTTTCCAACTGCCATGGATAAATCGATATTTTTCCATGGCAGATTCCAATAAAAACCTGCATGAAATTCGGTTTTTACCTCCCTGCGGCCGGGAAAATTCTGCTAACGGCTTTGCGGCGCTCGCCTTACGATGGAATCGGATTGTTCCTCCCGCTCCTCTTGCCGCACCAAAGTAGGCGCTCGTTTGTTATAAAAGCCATTGGGGCGGCCCACCGCGGCCCGCTGCCGTTAGGCGCGCGGGCCGTATGGATATCCAATCCTTTTCTGGAATCAGGGACATGGCGCCTATCTTTAACGGTGCGACAGAAAAAAAACGGCAGAAAGATTCCGGGCCGGCCTAAAGGTGAGCGCCGCAGGGCAGCTGCCGGTGTTCCCCAGGCGGAGGGAGGCAGAAACGAAAAATACCGATTCCGTTTCTGAGCGAACCGGAGACGGGAAATCATCCGGATTTCCCGCCGACATGTGAGCGGTACTGCCGGAGCGGGGATAAAACGGCCCCTGCATCGCCAGCGAACCGAAATCGTGACGGCCCGGAACTTCTGCCGGTATCTAACTGAGGTTTGATCTGAGCTTATTAAAAAATGATTCCAAAAAGTATTTAGTATCATACCCAAGGGCATCCCTTAATTCATGCCCTCCGGGCGGGCGCACTTTGTGCGGCGAGGTATGGTCTTCAGTACAGGATTCCCCCTAGGATTCCGGTAACCACCATGAGAAGGATAGGATTGATTTTCCATTTTCTCAGGACAAACAGGCAGGCAACGAAGACGATGACTGCGGTCCAGTCTATGGCGGCTCCTGCCTGTATCGTGCTGCTGCCGGTGAAGGTCAGCAGGAGGATGGTGACCGCAGCAGAGACGATCAGGCCGAGAGAGGCAGATTTAAGGCCGTTTAGGACTTCCAGAGCATAGGTTGAGTTACGGTGTTTTTGAAAAAAACGGTAGAGCAGGATAGAAAGGCAGATTCCGGAGATGATACATCCCAGAGTAGCGGCTATGGCGCCCGGAAGCCCCGCAATCTGTATGCCGACAAAGGTGGAGGTATTGACAGCCAGGGGACCCGGTGTCATCTGGGAAATGGTGATAATGTCGGTGAAGGTCTGCTGGGTGACCCAGCCATGCCTGTTTACCACCTGTTCCTGTATCAGAGGAATGATCGCATATCCGCCGCCGATACTGAAAAGCCCAATCTGAGAAAAAACGCCCAGCAGTTTAAGTAAAAGATTCATCACATTTTTCCTTTCTCTGTTTTTGCCATATACGCAGGATACAAAGCAGACAGCAGACGATCAGAATCAGAGCCACATTGATATTCAGGAAAAAGACCGCGCAGAAGG
Organism: Qiania dongpingensis; assembly: GCF_014337195.1. Classification (NCBI taxonomy): domain Bacteria; kingdom Bacillati; phylum Bacillota; class Clostridia; order Lachnospirales; family Lachnospiraceae; genus Qiania; species Qiania dongpingensis. The sequence continues at coordinate 693,230 of NZ_CP060634.1, read as the reverse complement.
CAGCGGGTACCATAGCGGTCAGGAGAATGGAACGTTCTTTGAGTACCATGGCGCACATATCGGCTACCAGGTCTACGATCAGCGCGGCAACTCCCGCCTGCATTCCTTTCAGTATGGCCGCGATTAAATGATTGGATGCGAAGGCGGCGTACCAGAGAGAAACAAGTGACAGTATGGCGAAAGGCGGGATGACCGCGGCCGCGCAGCTTATGACTGCGCCGGCAAATCCGGCCGTATGATATCCGGCCAGGGCGGACAGATTGATTGCAATGGCCCCCGGGGTCGACTGGGCGACGGCGGCCATGGATACAAGCTCTTCTTCGGTGAACAGCCGTTTTTGAAATACAAAATACTTTCGGATCATGGGAACTACGACGTACCCACCGCCGAAGGTGAACGTGCTGATGAACAAATTGACGCGGAAGAGCCAGAACCAAAGCCGGCAGGATTCTTTAATGCCAGGTTTTGGAGATTCTTTCGAGGAAACTGAGTTCTGGGATACAGACATGTCTGTGTCCTCCTTTCCAATTCTTAGTGATTTGCCAGGCTTTATGTAAGCCTCCTGAATTATTATAGGCCTTGATATGACATTCGTAAAATGATATAATTTTGAGATATCCATTAATAAAATTCATGAGTTAGAAAGACGGAGGAAAGATTATGGCGATGACACTGCGGCATTTTCGGATATTGCAGACAGTGGCGGAAACGGGCAGTTTCACAAAAGCGGCTGACAGGCTTTATATCACCCAGTCTGCCGTATCCCATGCCATTCGGGAAATGGAAGAGGAGGCCGGTACAGAACTGTTTGACCGGCTTCCTAGAAAAGTGCGCCTGACGCCGTGCGGACAGCTTTTGCTGGAAGAGGTTACGCCAATCCTGGCTTCATGTGATACATTGGAGGCGCATATGGGACGATTGGAATACCAGGCTCCCCTGCGTATCGTATCAAGTATCACCATTGCCTCCTTCTGGCTTCCGGAGGCCCTGCGGAGCTTTCACTCGGAATGGCCGGATACGGAAGTGTATGTGGATGTGGCGCCGGCTGCCGGCGCTATGAATCTTCTGCAAAAGGGAAAAGTAGATCTGGCGCTGACAGAAGGGACTCTTCCACAGGGGGCCTATGTCTGCGAGATTTTTGCTTCCTATTCCATGAAGATCCTTTGCGCCCCCGGTTACCGAAAAAAGCCGGGCCCGGCGGATGTGAAGGAACTGAGCCAGGAAAAGCTGCTGCTTCGGGAAAAAGGGAGCGCGGTCCGGGATACCTTTGACAGCGCGCTGTATTTGAACGGGTATGCCGCTTATCCGAGATGGACGAGTGTAAATTCCCAGGCGCTTATGGAAGCGGCGAAGGCAGGTCTGGGAATTACTGTGCTTCCTGAGCCTCTCGTGGAAAAAGAGATACGAAAAGGAGAGCTCATCGAGCTGGAGGTACCTGATCTTAAGCTGGAGAATGAGCTGATAGCGGTCCGCCACCGGAGCAAATATGTGACCATGCCGATGCGCGGACTGCTTAAATCTGTTCGTTCATGTAAGGGCAGAACTGCGAAAGGACAAGAAATCCCCCAAATCTGACATGCCTTGTCTTGTCCTGTCAAAAAAAATAAAAAAGTGTAAAAGCACTACGAAAGATGTCCCTGCATAAAGTAATAGAAAGAACTTGCCGGGGTAGCCTTTTCATGAAAACCTTCTTAAAGCCCTTGACTATTTCAGAGGAGCGTACATTTTTGGAGCAGCTGAAGCAAGGGGAGCGGGAAGCGAAAGATGTGCTGGTGGAGCGCAATATGCGCCTGGTGGCACATATTGTAAAGAAATACAGCCAGACGGATTATGAGATGGAGGATCTGATCTCCATCGGCACCATCGGTTTGATCAAAGCCGTGGATACCTTTAATCCCGACCGGGCAAACAGGCTGGGGACGTATGCGGCGAAGTGCATCGATAATGAGATCCTCATGTTCCTCCGGGCTGAGCGGAAGAAAGGCCGGGAGGTTTCTCTTTATGAGCCCATTGGCACGGACAAAGAGGGCAATGTCATCAGCCTGGTAGACATCATAGAAGCAGAGAGTAAGGACGTGGCGGAAAAAATATCCACGGACCAGGACATCAAAAGGATGCATGAGGCCTATGGGGAGATACTGAGTGACAGGGAGAAACAGGTGATCGCCATGCGGTACGGCCTGTTTGGGGGAAAAGAACATACACAGCGGGAGGTGGCCTCTGTTCTCGGGATCAGCCGTTCCTATGTGAGCAGGATAGAGAAGGGAGCGCTTCTAAAACTGCGGGATGTGATGGACAGGAAAAGCTTGTGAAGCGGACGGTCTTATGATATGATATGCAAAATACGGATACCTGCGAAATGCCAGGTACGAGGAGGATGACATATGGAATGGCTTGGGACCCTGGAACACGGGATTTTACTTTTTATACAGGAAAACCTGCGGGCCGGCTGGCTTAACGGCTTTATGAAGGCGGTCACATCCTTAGGAGATGTGGGGTGGTTTTTTATTGTCCTGGGCATAGCCCTCCTCCTGTATCCAAAGACCAGGAAATATGGACTGTTTGTGCTGGCGGCTTTGGCGCTGGATTTTGTGATTCTCAATTTGGGGCTTAAGAATTTGGTGCAGCGCGCCAGACCCTTCAACCAGTATTCGGATCTGATTCCGCTGGTAGCGGCGCCGCGGGATTTCTCTTTCCCGTCGGGACATTCCGGATGCTCTTTCGCGGCGGCCTGCGTGCTCTGCCTGACTTTGCCGAAGGGAAAGAAAATCTGGGGCTATGCTCTGCTGGTGCTGGCTTTTCTGATCGCATTTTCCAGGCTGTATGTCGGGGTCCATTTCCCGACTGATGTGCTGGCCGGGATGCTGATAGGCTTTCTCTGCGCGCTGGCGGTGGCTCTGTTCTGCCGGAGACAGCAGCGGAAGACTGCAGAGAACCATAAAAAAGATTAAGAGAAAAGATTTTTGAGGATTTGTGAGCCGGCTGGTTTAGCCGGCTTTTGTTTCGGTTGACAGAGTAAATGGGGCGGCGTAAAATGGACATGCAGAAAAAGCAAATAAGAACCTGAAGCAGGAGGGAAATATGGGAAGGATTTATCATGGGATTGAAGAGATCACAGGGCATACGCCTCTGCTGGAGATGAGACGCCTTACGGCTGGAGAGGGGATAGAAGCGAGAATCCTGGGAAAGCTGGAATATCTGAATCCGGCAGGAAGCTCGAAGGACAGAGTGGCGGTCTCCATGATTGAAAAGGCTGAAGCCGACGGGCGGCTTTCGCCGGGAGCTGTGATCATTGAGCCGACAAGCGGAAATACGGGGATTGGTCTGGCAGCTATTGCCGCGGCGAAGGGGTATGAGGCGATGATCGTGATGCCGGATACCATGAGTGTGGAACGGCAGAAGCTGATGACAGCCCATGGAGCGAAGCTCGTTTTGACGGAAGGGGCTCTGGGGATGGCGGGAGCCATCGCAAAAGCGGAGGAGCTGGCGAAAGAGATCCCTGGCAGCATTGTGGCCGGACAGTTTGCGAATCCGGCCAATCCAAAGGCGCACTATGAGACCACAGGACCTGAGATATGGGAGGATACCGAGGGCATGGTGGATATTTTCGTGGCTGGGATAGGAACAGGCGGGACGATTACCGGTGCGGGCCGGTATTTGAAGGAAATGAACCCTGCGGTGAAGGTGGTGGGAGTGGAGCCTGCGGATTCACCGGTCCTGAGCGGCGGACAGGCAGGCCCTCACGGCCTGCAGGGCATCGGAGCCGGTTTTGTGCCGGAGGTTTTGGATACTTCCATATATGACGAGCTGATCTGCGTCACTACGGAAGAAGCCTATGAGGCGGCGAGAGCCATCGCAGCCAAAGAGGGCATCCTGGTGGGAATCTCTTCAGGAGCGGCGGTCTTTGCTGCCATAGAGCTGGCTAAAAAGCCGGAGAATAGAGGATGCAGCATTGCGGTGCTGCTGCCGGACTCAGGAGAACGGTATCTGTCTACGAGCCTTTTCGGTGAGTGATCCTGCGGTACAGGATGAAAGACCGGAGGAGTGACGGACCGGAGAAATGACAGAATGAGGGAAAAGAGAGGATTTAAAGATCATGTCTTATTGTACGGAATGTGGGACAGAGCTGAAAGAAAAATTTCTGGAAAATGAGGGGATGGTCCCTTACTGTGAGACCTGCCGGGCATATCGGTTTCCTACCTATAACGTTGCCATCAGTACCATTGTATACAGCCCGGATTCGGAGAAAATCCTTCTGATAAAGCAATATGGGAGGGATAAAAACATCCTGGTTGCCGGTTATGTGAACAAGGGAGAGGCGGCAGAGCATGCTCTCGCCAGAGAGGTGAGAGAGGAAATGGGACTTCATGTGACGGAATGCTGCTTCAATGAGAGCGAGTATTTTGCCAAGAGCAATACGCTGATGCTCAATTTTGCGAGTATTGTGGATTCAGACGATCTGAGCCGAATGACAAAGGAAGTGGATTATGCGGCCTGGTATACGCCGGAGGAAGCGAAGGAGGCGATCAGCCACGGGAGCCTGGCGGAGAAATTCCTTCTTCGCTGGCTGGCAAAAAGAAAACGGTATGACAAGGCGTATGACAGCTGCCTGTTTTGAAAACGGCTGCGGAAGCAGTAATTGTGTTTTATTCTGGTGGAAGAGAATTCTTTGCGATAACGGAGGGTTTGTCTACAGTGTGAAGGGTACCAATATGGTACCCTTCATTGTTTTCGCTTACTTTGTTAGTGAACAATTTGAGAACCGTAAGATAGATTGATCTGGATGCCACTACCTCCCCATCCATCATTAACTACAGCATAAGAATAGGAACCTGTAGCATTATATAACCAGGTGGCCCTACATAGTAAATCTTATTAATATTAGGAGCAGCAGTTATGAATTTATTATTTGATTCCACAGAGAATTCAACTACTACCTTATTTACTAAATCATATATTGGGTATCCTGCGTTTTCAAAGGGTACATAAAAATAGCGGGATACACCACTGGCAGATATGAAATAAACTAATTCATCTTCCTTTAGGAAAACATCATGGATTGCAATTATTTCCTTGATTGCAATAAAATTACCAATGGAAGTAGAACACATTGTAAGTATTATAATACAGCAACATATAACTTTTTACCTTTTATTTTCATATTCTTCCCCGATTTCAATTAATTTCTTTTGGATTTCGTCTACAATCGTTTCATTTACATAAAACGTTTTGTTTATGATACCGTCATAACTTATCACTTCTTTCTTAAAGGTTGTACTCCTTTTTTCAATTCCGTCCGTATTGAAAAAACGCAAATGTATCCTCCAGCCGCCTGCTCTTCGACCTAAAAAATCATAAAAAGCTGTTTTTTTCAAAGTGTTGATTTCATCGCATAATTCTGTAATAATATCAGGATCACGTATGTAATATTGTTTGACACCATATTCTGAATGAACAATCACGGAAATTTTTTCTATATACTCACCAGATAATTTGGGTACATGCCTCACATATACAATAATTAAAAATACTATTAATAAAACTGAAAAAAGGATTAAAATTTTTTTCATATTGTCACCACCTAAATGAATAGACTGATTTTATGGCAAATTTGTTTGAACGATTTATATTTACTTTTTTCAGCCTAAAAATTAAAAAACGGCGGCGGAATCTCTTCCGCAGCCGTTTTAGTTCTATTTATATTTTTCTTCACAGTACGCGCACCGGTATACCTGGTTTTCTTCATCGGCCAAGAGAAAGATATGGGGCAGCTCCTGCTCAATGGAGGTGATGCAGCGTGGGTTTTTGCATTGGATGACATTGGTGAGCTTTTTCGGAAGCTTTACAGTCCTTTTTTCCACGATTTTTTCATCTTTGATGATATTGACTGTGATGTTGTGATCGATATATCCGAGCACATCCAGATCCACAACATCCAGGCCGCCTTCTATTTTAAGGATATCCTTGCGCCCCATCTTATTGCTCCTTGCATTTTTGATGATGGCCACCTGGCAGTCCAGCTTGTCCAGCTTTAAGTACTTATAAATATCCATACTCTTGCCGGCCTGGATATGGTCAAGGACAATGCCATTTTTCAATCCGCCTATATTTAACATATATTTTCATCCTTTCTATAAAATATAACAGCAGTCAAAATTTCCGCCGGAAGCCTTATCCTTCCACTGAGATGCCGAGTAGAGTGAGGATGAGCGCCATCCGGATATAAACGCCGTACTGCGCCTGCTGGAAATATGCGGCTCTGGGATCGTCGTCCACTTCTACGGAAATCTCATTGACACGGGGGAGCGGATGCAGGATGCTCATATCCGGCTTGGCATTTTCAAGCTTTGATTTATCCAGGATATAACAGTCCTTCATGCGGATATATTCTTCTTCATTGAAGAACCGTTCCTTCTGAACACGGGTCATATAAAGAATATCCAGGGACGGCATGGCGGTTTCCAGGTCACGGACTTCTTCATAAGGGATATGGTTGGCGTCCAGCACATTTTCCCTTATATAGCTGGGGACCCTCAGCTCCTCCGGAGAAATGAGCACAAACCGGATGCCGGTATAGCGAACCAGTGCGTTGATCAGAGAATGAACAGTACGGCCGAATTTCAGATCTCCGCACAGTCCTACGGTCATGTTGTCCAGACGCCCCTTCAGGGAACGGATGGTCAGAAGATCGGTCAGGGTCTGGGTGGGATGCTGGTGTCCGCCGTCGCCCGCGTTGATCACAGGAATACGGGATTTTGTGGCAGCTACCATGGGCGCGCCCTCTTTGGGATGGCGCATGGCGCAGATGTCCGCGTAACAGGAAATCACGCGTATGGTATCGGAAACGCTTTCTCCCTTCGCAGCTGAGCTGGAATCGGCAGAAGAAAAACCAAGAACACTGCCCCCTAGATTAAGCATCGCTGCTTCAAAGCTTAAACGGGTGCGGGTACTTGGTTCATAAAATAAAGTGGCAAGTTTTTTGCCCTTACAGGCTTCGGAATATTTGACCGGATGGGCTTCGATATCACCAGCCAGATCCATAAGGCGATTCAGCTCGTCTACCGAGAAGTCCAGAGGACTCAGTAAATGTCTCATGTGTGAACATCCTCCTTTTTTTCTTTTGTACCAGTATATACGAAAACTTCAAAATACGCAATATATTCCATAGACAAATTGAGGTATTTTTTGTAAAGTATAAGTAGGGCACAAACGGTGGCTTTGAGAGGTAAATATGAAGATTACAGATAAAGAACAGACTCATGACAAAAAAAAGAAAAGTCTGTGGGAGCGGGCTCCGATGCTCTGCATGGTGCTGGCGGCCCTCGGGATAGTGGCCCTGGTGATAGGGATTTTCATAGTGAAAAAGTCCGTTGAGCATAACCAGATATTGTCTCATTCGGAAACCTTTTATGAAGGGATCTTTGTGGAAAATATTCCCCTGGATGGGCTTACCATGGACCAGGCCAGGGAAAAGGTGGCTGCCGCGGTGGAAGGGCGCTATACCTGGGCGGTCAAGGTGGACTGCGGAGGAGAATCATACGATGTGGATAATATCCTTACGCACAATACAGACGAGATTCTGGCGGAGGCTTTCCGCCTGGGGCATGAGGGCAGCGATGAGGAACGCCTGTCGGACATCACGCTTTTAAAACGGAAGGCCAAGTATTATACGGTATCCGATTCTTACGAAGAAACAAAACTGGAGAAGGCCGTTGCAAACGTAGCCGCCCGGTATGACGTAGCCGCTAAAAACGCGGCTCTGACTGGATATGATGAAGAAGACGGATTCCAGTATTCTGCGGAGGAGTCTGGACGGCAGGTGGACCAGGAGGATCTGAAGACCAAACTTCGGGCAGCGCTGGATGTCCAGGATTATGACGCCGCTCTGGCCGGAAAAGTGTCTGAGGTCATTCCGGAGCTTAACCTGGAGCAGGCAAAGGAAGCCTATACCTGTATTGCGAAGTTCCGCACAGAAGCGAACGTGAACAGTGAAGACCGGGATCATAATGTAAAATTGGCTTCCGATACCATCAACAATACGGTTTTGGCGCCGGGTGAAGAATTTTCCATGAACGCCCTGGTGGGCGAGACGAATGAATCCCAGGGATACAGGCAGGCCGCGACCTATGCTCAGGGGCAGGTGGTTCCGGAGTTCGGCGGAGGCGTGTGTCAGGTATCCTCTACCATATATAACGCAGTCGTGAAATCAGGACTTAAGACCACAGAGAGGAACAGTCACAGCATGACGGTCTCCTATGTTAATCTGGGAGAGGATGCTATGATCGCCTATTCCTATTCGGATCTTAAATTCGTCAACAATTCCTCCGGCAATGTTCTGGTCTTGGTGGATGCCGACGGCGCGGAGGTGACTTGTTATATTTACGGGATCCCCGTACTGGAGGAAGGGGTTTCTGTTATGATGGATTCCAAAATAGAAGAGACGCTTCCGATTCCGGAGCCGGAATATGTGGAGGATGATACCCTTGCGCCGGGAGAAGAAAAATATAAGAGTTGGGGAAAGGAAGGCTACCGTGTGGTCACCGATCTGGTGGTGATGAAGGATGGAGTGGAGATCAGCCGTGAATTTCTCCATAACAGTACCTATAATCCTCAGACGCCGATAATCCGCAGAAACAGCGGGAGCTGATACCGCATATTAAAAGTTTCGATCCCTGCCACATGGCAGGGATTCTTTTATTTCATACCCAAGGGCATCCCTTAATTCATACCCTCCGGGCGGGCGTACTTCGTGCGGCGAGGTATACCCAAGGGCATCCCTTAATTCATGTCCTCCTGGCAGGCGCACTTCGTGCGGCAAGGTATGTTATTCTTGACATCCGTTACATATGAGGTATAATAGTTTTGGATAAAACAGTTCTTAATCGAACTAAATTACATAGATGGAAGGGAGGGACCATATGAATCAAAACACAGAAATACTATTATCCGTCCGGAGGATGATCAAATTATATGAGCTTTGTCTCAAGAACGTCTGTGAGGCGTATCATCTCACGCAGATTGAGGTCAATATCATCAGTTTTCTTCACAACAATCCTGAAAAAGATACGGCAGGAGATATTTCAGAAATACGAATGCTGCCAAAAGGAAATGTCTCTCAGGGTGTGGAGGCCCTCATCCAGAAGTCACTTCTCTATCGGACACCGGATAAAAGGGACCGGCGTTATATCCATCTTTCTCTGACTTCGGAAGCCTTACCTCTAATAATGGAGCTGGAAAAAGCCAGGAAGCAGTTTCTGGAACAGATATTTGACGGATTTTCTCCGGAAGAATGCCGACAGTATATGACACTAAATGAAAGAATCATAAATAATACAATCATTGGTTTGGAAAGGAAGCAGCAGTAAAATGAATGATACGAAGAATTTTTTAGGAACGGAACCGGTAGGCAAATTATTGTGGCGTCTCGCATTGCCTACGGTAGCCGCGCAGCTTATCAATATGCTTTATAACATCGTAGACCGTATGTATATCGGACATATCCCTAATGTGGGAGCCATGGCTCTGACCGGCGTAGGCGTCTGCATGCCCCTTATTATGATTGTCGCCGCTTTCGCGGCCCTGGTCAGCAACGGCGGGTCCCCCAGAGCTTCTATCTTTATGGGCAGGGGAGACATGGAATCCGCAGAGAAAACATTGGGCAATTGTTTTTCCCTTCAGATACTGATTTCTCTCGCTTTAACTGCCATCCTCCTTCTTTGGAACAGGGATTTCCTTCTGGCTTTCGGCGCCAGTGAAAATACCATCGATTATGGCGTCAGCTATATGAATATCTATGCCATCGGTACGATATTCGTCCAGCTGACTCTGGGAATGAACGCTTTTATTACGGCTCAGGGCTTTGCCAAGACCGGAATGCTCTCTGTCCTCATCGGAGCTGTCTGCAATATTGTGCTGGATCCAATCTTTATCTTCGGATTCGGGCTCGGAGTCCAGGGCGCCGCTCTGGCTACAATCCTTTCCCAGGCTGTTTCCTGTATTTGGGTAATGGCGTTCCTGTTTGGAAAAAAGACTATACTTAAGATCAAGAAACAGTATCTCGGTTTAAGCCGGAAGATTATCCTGCCCAGCCTGGCTCTCGGTCTGGCGACCTTCATCATGCAGGCCAGTGAAAGTGTCATCTCCGTCTGCTTTAACTCCTCTCTTCTGAAATACGGCGGAGATATCGCAGTCGGTGCCATGACCATATTGACCAGTGTTATGCAGTTTGCCATGCTGCCTCTCCAGGGATTGGGTCAGGGCGCCCAGCCTATCATCAGCTATAATTACGGCGCTGGAAAATCAGACCGGGTAAAGGCCACCTTCCACCTGCTCCTGAAAGCAAGCCTTACCTATTCTATTCTCCTCTGGTCCTGCGTTATGGTGTTCCCGCAGATGTTCGCCGCCATGTTCACATCCGACGCAGCGCTGTTAAGCTTCGCTAAGACGGCCCTTCGGGTTTATATGGCCTCTATGTTCCTGTTCGGTATCCAGATGGCCTGCCAGATGACTTTTACTTCCCTCGGCAATGCCAAAGCATCCATCGCCGTGGCCGTGACCAGGAAGTTTATCCTTCTGATTCCTCTTATCTACGTTCTGCCGCAGATATTAAGATCGAATCAGACCATAGCCGTTTATATGGCGGAACCGATTGCCGACGCTATTGCGGTCACCTTTACCGCCGTATTATTCACTTTCCAGTTCCGGAAGGCTCTGTCGGCGCTGACCGCCAGGTCAAAAACAGAGGCGGAGGAGTGTAAATAAGCATGATACAAAATACTTTTTGGAATCATTTTTAATTAGCTCCGATTAAGCTCCAGTTTAGCATCGGCAGAAGTTCCTGACCGTCACGATTTCGGTTCGCTGGCGATGCAGGGGCCGCTTTATCCCCGTTTCGGCAGTACCGCTCACATGTCGACGGAAAATCCTGATGATTTTTCGTCTCCGGTTCTCTCAGAAACGGAATCGGTATTTCCGTTTCTGCCTCCCTACGCCTGGGGAACACCGGCCGCTGCTCTGCGGCGCTCACCTTTAGGCCGGTCCGGAATCGTTCTGCCGGTGCCCTGCCTGCCGCACGATACTGGACAAATTTCATTTCTTAGATTCCAGAAAAGGATTGGATATCCCCACGCCCGCGCGCCTCATGGCAGCGGGCTGCGATGGTCCGCCCCAATGGCTGTTATAACAAATGAGTGCTTATTTCGGTGCGGGAGAAAGAGCAGGAGGAACAATCCGATTCCATCGTAAGGCGAGCGCCGCAAAGGCGTTAGCAGAATCTTACCGGCCGCAGGGAGGCAAAAATCGCATATCATGCGGATTTTGTTGGAATCTGACATGGAAAAATTAAGGTTTATCCATGTCAGTTGAAAAGGACCGACTGGAGGCCGTAAAGATCCTGGTTACGGCTGCCAGCGAGCCGCCTGGATGGAAGCGGATTTCCTCCTGTCTTAATCTAATGCTTAATCGCGTAAATCATTTGTTTGAAAGTATTACAAGGTATACCCAAGGGCATCCCTTAATTCATGCCCTCCGGGCAGACGCACTTCGTGCGTCAAGGTATGCCTTATCGCACGAAGTTAAGTCCTATAAAAAGGGAGCCATGAAAAGATGAATGTTTATCTTTTCATGGCCCCTTTTTCGGTTATCCATAAATACGGATATTATTTGATGGGATCATAATATTTGGATTCGTAATATTTATAAAGAGCCTTATATTCTTCGGTAAGTCCACGATGCATGAGCTGCTGATATTCATGGGAGTCGAAGCTCTTGGAGGAATTCAGCTTTTCGATAACGTGGAGGGCGATATTGGAACAGTGATCGGAGATTCGTTCCATATTGGTCAGAAATTCCGTCAGGGAGATTCCCGCTTGTACGCTGCAGTCGCCGTTGCTGAGCCGCTCAATATGATGGGTTTTCAGAGCTTCCTTCAGCACATCGATGACCTCTTCCAGGGGTTCCACACGGTAGGCGACCACCAGATCGTCATTTTTATAAGCCTCCAGGGTAATGGTCACCACATGTTTTACGGCTTCCGTCACGATTCTGATTTCCTCAAGGCCTTTTTCGGAGAAATAGATGCCCTGTTCCTGGTTGAACTGGCCTACCTCCGCCACGTTGACGCAGAGATCGCCGATTCGTTCGAAATCACCGACGCTGTGCAGGAGCTCCGCCACCTCCTTTTGGTCTTCCCGCCGGATATTCTGCGAGGTGATGCGGACTAAGTATTCGCCGAGAGCCGTTTCACATTTATCCAGGAAATCTTCATTTTCATTTAGCTTTTCAAAGGTCTTTTCATCAAAGTGGTGCAGCAGAGTCACCGCCATGTCATAATTCTCCTGGATGGTCTCCCCCATGCTCAGAGTTACCTTACGGCACTGTTCCAGAGCAACGGTGGGCCTGTCTAAGAAAATATCATCCAGCAGGGCGAGACTGGAATCCGCACGGGAAGGTGCGTCGTCCTTCAAAATCTTTTTGGAGATAGAGACCAGGCCGCTGCAGAACGGAAGCAGGATGACGCTGGTAGCGATGTTAAACAGAGTATGGAAGTCGGCGATATTGCCTCGGGTCATGGATTTTTCCCAGAAGCCGAAGCCTACGAGGCTTTGGAAGCCGTAAATTCCCACCAGAAATAGGATGGCGCCGATGATATTGATCATCAGATGACAGACTACCACACGCTTGGCATTTTTATTGGTTCCTATACTGGCGATCAGGACCGTGATACATTTGCCGATGTTCTGCCCGATGATGATAGGGGCGGCCATGGAAAAGGTGACGGTGCCGGTAGAGGAAATGGCCTGCAAGATACCGACGGAAGCAGAGGAGCTCTGCAGGACCGCTGTGACTACTGCGCCCAGCAGGACGCCCAGCAGGGGATTGCGGAACATGAAAAAGATTTCCTGAAAGGCATTGGAATCCTTGAGCGGCGCCAGGGCGGACTCCATGGTGGTCATGCCGAAGAACAGGATGCCGAAGCCGATCAGAAGATGGGCGATGTCCCTGGTCTTTCTGCGCTTGGTGATCAGAATCATAAAAGAACCTACGGCGATCACGATAGGCGCGAAGGAAGAAGGCTTGATCAGCTCAAATATCAGCTGAGAACCTGACAAGTCGCCCAGCCGGAGAATCTGCCCGGTGATGGTAGTACCGATATTTGCGCCCATGATGACTGGTACGGTCTGGGCAAATTTCATAATCCCGGCGTTCACAAAGCCCACCAGCATTACCGTGGTGGCCGCGGAACTTTGGATGACACCGGTCACAACGGCGCCCAGCGCCAGCCCTTTCAGGCGGCTGTTGGTCAGGCGCTCCAGAGTGCGCTCCAAACCGGCGCCGGCAATTTTCTCAAGCGATGTGCCGAGGAGGCTCATGCCATATAAGAACAGGCCGATGCCCCCGCAAAGAGTTAAGACAGAAAATATAGTCAAAGTTATCCCTCACTTCTTTTGTAAATTTTTTCTATAGTTTTTGTAAAGTCTCTATAAAGACACTATTTCCATATTAGTATAAATGAAGAGAAGCGTCAATGAAAATTTTGTCCTCCTTTCAAATTAAGCCGGGTCTTGTATCCTGCCCCCTGGAATGGTATACTTATATTTCAGACATGCGGTATCATGTCCGGATGGAAGTCTTCCTAATCTATGCCGTACATCGGCGCCGGAGATTGGGAAGAAAGAGAAGTGGAGGAAATATTGTGGCATCGACAAAAAGAAAGACTACATCGGGGAGCAGGAGCGGGAGCCGTAAGGGAGCGCCTGCGAAAAAAACTGCCAGTGGAGCGAAGAAGAGAAGTGCCTCCAGAAATACAAAAGAAGAAAGGATGGAACCGGCCATAAAAAAAGAGCTGGTGATTTTAGTCAGCCTTGCGATAGCGGTTCTTTTGTTCTGCAGCAATCTTCATTGGTGCGGAAGCATGGGAGAGGCTTTATATCGTATCATGCGGGGACTGTTTGGTATTCTCGCTTACATAGTTCCGGTGTACCTGTTCTTATGCGTGTGTTTTCTGCTGTCCAACAAAGGAAGCGGCCGTGCGGTTCTCCGGACGATCGTCTCGTTTCTCGTGCTCGTAGTGATCTGCGGGATTACTTCGCTGCTGGCCATGAAGGAGTTTGACAGTGCCATGACCCTTGGAGATTATTACACGCAGGCGGCAGAAACATTCGGCGGCGGCCTTTTTGGAGGACTTTGCTGTAAGCTTCTGTATCCAGGGCTCGGCATGGTGGGGTCATATGTGATTCTTATTCTGCTGGCGGCTGCCGGGCTGGTCTTTACCACAGAGAAGTCCATACTGAATCCCATTCAGAAAAGCGGCCGGAAGGTATATGATACTGCCAGGGAGGACATGGCCAGGCGCCATGAGATCCATGCAGCAAAGGCAGAGGAACGGAAAAGGTACCGGGCGGAGCAGAAGATCCGTGGAGTATCTTTGGATACCAGCGTAGGAGATTCTGAGAAAAAAGAAGAGAAACGGCCGGAGAAGCGGAACGGGCGCCCGAATCCAAAGGAAGGAAGGCCCGAGACTGCAGATGTATTCACCGGGCATATTCAGGGCATGGTAGAGCAGGACGGTACGGATACGGAAGAAGCGGTATACATAGACGAAGAGGCGGAGCCGTTAAAGGCTTCGAGAGTGAAACGGACTCTGACCGAGCTGGAGGCTCTGGACAGGGAAGAGACAGAGGAGGGGAATCCTCTTTCTGTGGATTATGAGTCAGCCCGCAGGCAGCCGGAGTTCGGCAGGCAGTTTGTGATGACGGGAACTTTGGGGCAGGCGGAAACAGGCGGACAGGAAGAGACGGAGGAAGTACAGGTACCTTTTGAAGAGGATGTCAAACAGATCGTCACTGCCAATGGAAAGATCATAGAGGTGGAAAATGATCCTACGGAGGTGGATCCTCTTACAGCGAAAAGAGCGTCTTCCGGGACGTCCATTTTCCGGGAAGAAGGAAGCGCGAGGGGAAGCTCCGGCAGCGTCCGTTTTACGGAGGGGCAGCCTGCGGCCGGGGGAAAGCAGGGCGGCAGTGAAGAGCAGGATAGGGCGGCGGGAGCCGTGCAGCCGGCTGTAAAAAAGAAACCGCCCCGCCCCTATGCAAAGCCGCCGATGAACCTACTGAAGCAGGGAAGCAAAAAGATGAAGAACCGGGATGCAGAGCTTCGGGAGACCGCGGTAAAGCTGCAGAGGACCCTGCAGAATTTCGGTGTGGGCGTTACCGTGACCAATATAAGCTGCGGGCCTTCTGTGACCCGTTATGAGCTGACGCCGGAGCAGGGAGTCAAGGTCAGCAGGATCGTATCCCTGACTGACGACATCAAATTGAATCTGGCTGCTGCAGATGTCCGTATTGAAGCGCCGATTCCCGGAAAGTCAGCAGTGGGTATCGAAGTGCCGAATCAGGAAAATATGACGGTTTTCCTGAGGGATGTCATCGAATCAGAGGAATTTAAGAAGCACCCGTCCAGGCTGGCCTTTGCGGTAGGACGGGATATCGGCGGACAGACTGTGGTGACAGACCTGGCCAGGATGCCCCATCTGCTGATCGCCGGCGCCACCGGCTCCGGAAAGTCTGTGTGTATCAATACTCTGATCATGAGCATCCTTTACAAAGCAGATCCGGCGGAAGTGAAGCTTATCATGGTCGATCCGAAGGTTGTGGAGCTGAGCGTATATAACGGCATTCCTCACCTTATGATTCCGGTGGTCACAGATCCAAAGAAGGCGGCCGGGGCCCTCAACTGGGCAGTGGCCGAGATGACGGACCGGTATAAGAAATTCGCGGAACTGAACGTCCGGGATCTGAAGGGATATAACGAGAGAATAAAAGAGGATGCGGGAGAAGGAGAGGAAGCAGTCCCCCTGCCGCAGCTGGTCATCATCGTGGACGAGCTGTCGGATCTGATGATGGTGGCGCCGGGAGAGGTTGAGGATGCCATCTGCCGTCTGGCTCAGATGGCCAGAGCTGCCGGAATCCATCTGGTGCTGGCTACGCAGAGACCTTCTGTCAATGTTATTACTGGACTTATCAAGGCGAATGTGCCTTCGAGAATTGCTTTTTCCGTATCTTCCGGCGTGGATTCCCGCACGATCATCGATATGAACGGCGCGGAAAAGCTGCTCGGAAAGGGAGACATGCTGTTCTATCCTTCCGGATATCAGAAGCCGGTAAGGGTGCAGGGAGCGTTCGTCTCCGATGAAGAAGTTTCCAAAGTGGTGAAATATCTGACAGATCATACGGATGCAGATTACAGTCAGGAGGTTGAGAGCCGTCTCAGCACCTCTTCCGGGACGGACGGTACCGGCGGGACAGATGAACGGGACGTCTATTTTGCGGATGCCGGCCGGTTCATCATAGAAAAAGAAAAGGCGTCCATCGGGATGCTCCAGAGAGCTTTCAAGGTGGGCTTTAACCGCGCGGCCCGAATCATGGACCAGCTGGCCGAGGCCGGCGTGGTCGGAGAAGAAGAGGGCACGAAACCCAGGAAGGTCCTGATGACCATGGAGGAGTTCCAGGACTATTTGGATTGACGGCTTGCCGGCGTTCTGCATAAGATAAAGGAAGATCAATGCTTATGCGGAGAAATGGATGATACTGAGCAGTCTGCTGTCACATGTCGGCTACATCAGGATAAGAGGAAGCTCCCAGACGGAAGTAACGGGCATTACCTGTGATTCCAGAGAGGTACGGCCGGGAACCATGTTCGTATGTATACCCGGCATCCATAAGGATGGCCATGAGTTTGCCAGGCAGGCCATAGGCGCCGGGGCGTCCGTCGTCGTCATGGAGGAAGGAAATCCAATCGCGAAAAAGGAAGAGAAAAGCATTTCCGGGACGGCCAGCGTGGTGCTCGTGGCTTCTGCCAGAAAAGCGTTTTCATATCTTTCCGCCGCTTTTTATGGTTATCCGCTGCGCTCTATGGTTTCCGTGGCGATCACCGGTACGAAAGGAAAGACGACTACGGCCTATATGATTCATGGGATTCTTTGCGGCGCTGGGATAAAGGCCGGACTCATCGGCACCAACGGGGCTTTTGTGGATGGAAGAAAACTGGAGCTTTCCCATACGACGCCGGAAGCCCATGAGCTGCAGAGAATCCTGTGGCAGATGAAGGATGCGGGGTGTACCCATGTAGTCATGGAAGTATCCTCTCAGGGGTTTAAAATGGAGAGAGTTGCCGGTCTTCGTTTCACCTATGGAATCTTTACAAATCTTTCTCAGGACCACATCGGTCCGGGAGAACATGAGAGCTTTGAAGATTACTTATATCAAAAGAGCCGTCTGTTTACAAGCTGCGATGTGGGAATCGTAAACCGGGATGACATGTGGGTGAAGGAAATGACAGCCAGAGCGACCTGCCGTCTGGTGACCTTCGGGATGGGAGAGGCGGATTATCAGGCTTCCCCTCCGGTATTCTATAAAGACAGCCACATGCTCGGATGTGAATATCAGCTGAGCGGAAAGGAAGAAGCCAGCGTGTTTCTTCCGCTTCCAGGAGAATACAACGTAAAAAACAGCCTGGCGGCCATTGCGGCGGCGGACCAGATGGGGATTTCTGCACAGACGGCGAGGGAGGCCCTGCGGGAAATCCATGTGCCGGGAAGAATGGAAGTGGTGTCCGGAAACAACCATTTATGGGTTATTGTGGATTACGCACATAATGAGGTCAGCATGGAGAACCTGCTGCAGACTCTGAAGGCTTATGAACCCAGAGATTTGATCTGTGTGTTCGGATGCGGAGGAAACCGTTCCCGGCTGAGGCGGTTCGGCATGGGCCGGGCGGCCGGCAAATGGGCAGATGTATCGGTCATAACGGCGGATAATTCCAGATATGAGCCGGTGGAGTCCATCATTCAGGATATTGAAAAGGGCTTTCAAGAGACGGAAGGACGGTATGTGGTGATACCGGACCGGAGGGAAGCGATAGCATATGCGGTCAGCCATGGAAAAAAAGGCGACATCATCGCTATCATCGGGAAAGGCCATGAGGATTATCAGGAGGCCAACGGGAAGCGGATTCATTTTTCTGACAGAGAAGAGGCAGAAAAGGCACTTGTCAAATATAAATAATGAGGAAAAAGTATGGAACAGACGACAGTACGTGATATTGTGAGAGCAACAGGCGGGGTGCTTCTGGCGGGGGACCCCGGTGAGCCATTGGAAAACGTAAGCATTGATTCCAGAGCTATGAAGGGACGGGATTTATTCGTTCCTTTGATTGGAGAACATTCGGACGCCCATGACTATCTGGCGCAGGCCATTGAGAACGGGGCAGTTTTGGTCCTTTCCAGCAGGAAAATGGAACCTCTTCCCGGAGCGGCCTGGATACAGGTGGACGATACCCTGAAAGCGCTGCAGGCAGTGGGCAGGGACTATAGAAACCGAATGGGAATCCCGGTGGTGGGGGTGACCGGGAGCGTAGGAAAGACGACTACAAGAGAAATGACTGCTACGGTTTTGGGGGCGAAGTTCCGTGTTTTTAAAACCTCAAAAAATTTCAACAGCGATATCGGACTGCCGGTGACGATGACTGAGATGACGAAAGAGGATGAGATAGCCGTTTTGGAAATGGGGATGAGTGACTTTGGAGAGATGGAAGTGCTCTCTTCCATGGCAAGGCCTTCGGCCGCCATTATCACCAATATCGGCGTGGCCCATATTGAACAGCTTGGGACCCAGGAAAATATTTTACGGGAAAAGCTGAAGATTACAGTGGGTCTGGAAAACGGAGGGACTCTGATTCTCAACGGCGACGATGCGTTTTTACGGACGGTAGACGAATCCATTGGTTTCCATCGGATGTTTTACGGATTTGGGGAAAACTGTCAGTATAGGGCTGAGGACATGGTAATAACCGGCGCGGGAACAGAATTTACCTCTGTGTGCGGAGCGAAACGGGTACGGGTGCATCTGCCGGTCATGGGTAAGCACATGGTGATGAACGCTCTGGCGGCCATGGCGGCCGCGTCCATCTGGGGAGTTTCCATGGAGGAAGCCGCGGAGGCTTTGGAAGGTTTCGCGGGATTCCGGAACCGGCAGCAGATATATGAAGTGAAAGATTATCGTGTGATCGATGATACCTACAATGCCAGCCCGGATTCCATGAAGGCTGCGCTTGGAGTTCTTTCCGGAATGGAGACAGAGGGAAAGAAGATTGCAGTTTTGGCCAATATGCTGGAACTGGGAGAAGACAGCAGAAGATTTCATTATGAAGTTGGGTACTACGCAAAGGAGATCGCGCCGGACGTTCTGATCTGTATCGGAGAGCTGGCGGCAGAAATCGGCCGGGGAGTTTCTGAGGCAGGCGGAAAAAACACGGTTATCAAATGTTTTGACACGAAGGAAGAAGCGCTGCCGTTTTTAAAGGAACAGGCGGGAAGAGGGGATCTGATCTTGTTCAAAGGTTCAAACAGCATGAAGCTGGGTGAACTGATCGATGACCTGAGAGACGAGTAAGGCGCCAACGAGAAAAGAGAGATCGTAAATACATGTCCAAACAGTATGTCAATGTCATCGTCGATATCGTTCACACGGCAGTGGACAGGGTTTTTCAGTATGAAGTGCCGGAGGAGCTTTTTGGAAAGCTCTCTTTAGGCATGAAGGTACGGATACCCTTTGGCCGTGGAAATACAGTGCGGGATGGCTATATCATAGGATTTACCGAAAAGCCGGATTATGACCCGGAAAAAATAAAGCAGGTGCAGGCAGTGGAGGAAGAAGCGATGCCCATAGAAGGGCAGCTCATCCAATTGGCGGCATGGATGAAGGAGCACTATGGCTCCACGATGATCCAAGCCCTGAAAACAGTGCTTCCCTTGAAGAAAAAGATGAAGCCGGTTCAGAAGAAGTATCTCGTCAGGACGGTTTCACAGGAAGCGTGCTGCGAACTGCTGGCAGTGTACAGGAGAAAAAAGCAGAAAGCAAGAGTCCGTTTTCTGGAGGCTCTTACGGAGGACGAAGTGCTCCCCTATGAGGCAGTGACCCAGAGACTGCGGGTGTCGCCGGCATCCTTCCGGCTTTTTCTGGAAGAGGGAATCTGCCGTCTGGACACGGAAGAGCGCTATCGGAATCCGGTGCGGGGTCTTTTGAAGAAAGAACAGACCTTCCTTCTGAATGAAGAGCAGAGAGCGGCCATTTCTGGAATGACCGCTTCCTGGGATGGGAAAAAGGAAACTTGTCTGCTCCATGGTATAACAGGGAGCGGAAAAACAGAAGTGTATATGGAGCTGATTCGTCATGTGATAAAGAACGGGCGCCAGGCAATCGTGCTGATTCCGGAGATTGCTCTTACTTATCAGACGGTGATGCGATTTTACAGACAGTTTGGAGAGCGGGTATCCATCGTCAACTCCAGACTTTCAGCAGGAGAGAAATCAGACCAGTTCGAACGGGCGAGGACGGGCAAAATCGATATTATGATCGGGCCGCGGTCCGCACTTTTTACGCCTTTTCCGAATCTGGGCCTGATCATAATAGACGAGGAGCACGAAACGGCTTATAAAAGTGAAACAGTACCGAAATACCACGCCATAGAGACGGCCATTAAACGCTGCCGCATGGCGGACGCCATGGTGGTTCTCGGGTCGGCCACTCCATCGGCTTCTTCCTATTATAAGGCGCAAAACGGAGAATATCTTCTATTCCAAATGAGAAGCCGGGCAAAGGAAGAGAGCATGCTGCCTTCCGTAGAGATCGTGGATCTGAGGGAGGAACTGAAGGCAGGGAACCGAACGATTTTCAGCAGGCGTCTGAAGGAACTTTTAAAGGAAACTCTTGATAGAAAGGAACAGGCCCTCCTGTTTTTGAACAGGCGCGGATATGCGGGCTTCATTTCCTGCCGCTCCTGCGGGGAAGCGGTCAAATGTCCCCATTGTGATGTGAGCTTGACGCAGCACCGGGACGGAAAGCTAAAATGCCACTACTGTGGATACGAAACGGAGATCCCGAAATCCTGTCCTTCCTGCGGCTCCCATTATATCGCGGGCTTCGGGACCGGGACTCAAAAGGTAGAAGCCATGGTAAGATCCATGCTTCCGGAGGCAAGAGTCCTGCGGATGGATGCTGATACCACAAAAGGCAAGGGAGGCCACGACGCGGTCCTTGCCGCTTTTGCGGACGGAAAGGCCGATATCCTGGTCGGGACCCAGATGATCGTGAAAGGACATGACTTCCCGAATGTGACGCTGGTGGGGATACTGGCGGCGGACCTGTCGTTATATTCAGAGGGATATGAGGCTGGAGAGAGGACTTTTCAGCTGCTCACACAGGCGGCGGGGCGGGCCGGCAGGGACAAGCTGCCCGGCCAGGTGGTGATACAGAGCTACGCTCCCAGCCATTACAGTGTGGAGGCCGCGGCCAGCCAGGACTATGAGAGCTTTTACTGGCATGAGATCCTTTATCGGAGGCTGCTTCACTATCCTCCGGTATACCACATGATGTCGCTGCTTTTTACCTCAAAGGAAGAGAACGCCGCGGAGCGGATGGCCGGTAAAGTGAAGGAAATGGCCGGAGAATTTGAGGGCCATTTTAAGGCGGAGACAGAAGAAGCGGAGGAGCAGCGGCATGGCGCTGTGGAGATCATAGGGCCGGCCAAAGCGGCGGTCTCACGGATAAATGACAGCTACCGGTATGTACTTTATGCGAAATGTGAGGAAGAGCAGTCGCTGTTAGCGCTTAAGGAAAAGATTGAGCAGATGGAATGGGACAGAAACGTTCTGTACCAATTTGATATGGAATAGATATTAACCGGAAGACGGGCAGAATATAGAAAACAAAACATAAAAAGAAAGGACAGAGAATCATGGCACTGAGGACGATCAGAGAAATCGGCGACGAAGTACTGACTAAAAAAGCGAAGGAAGTAAAGGAGATGACTCCCAGGACGAGCCAGCTCATAGCAGATATGCTGGACACCATGTATGAGGCGAACGGAGTAGGCCTTGCCGCGCCGCAGGTGGGGGTTCTTAAAAGAATCGTAACAATCGACGCGGGCGACGGGCCTATCGTGCTCATTAATCCGGTGATTCTGGAGACACGCGGTGAACAGTCAGGGCCGGAAGGATGCCTGAGTGTTCCGGGAAAACAAGGTATCGTAACCAGGCCGAATGAAGTGACAGTCAAGGCGCTGGACGAAAATATGAAGGAGCATCTGATAAAGGGGACAGAGCTTCTGGCCCGGGCCATCTGTCATGAGTGTGACCATCTGGAAGGCAGACTTTATGTGGAGCTGGTGGAAGGTGAGCTGATGGACGTGACAGATGAGGAAGAAGATGAATAAATCAGAAGTTTTTTCTTAAAAAACTGTGAAAATCGCGGTATTTGGAAAAAATAAGAGTATACTGATTATAACAGTCCGTCAGTCTGCGGGAAATAGACAGAATTCGGAAGAACTATGACGGAGGTTGGAGGAGCAGACGTATGAAAGTAGTGTTTATGGGAACTCCTGATTTTTCAGTTCCGGCTCTGGAAGCGCTGGTGGCGGCCGGCCATCAGGTGGCAGGCGTGGTCACGCAGCCGGATAAGCCAAAGGGACGCGGGAAGGAAATGCAGATAACGGCAGTAAAAAAAGCTGCGCTTTCCCATGGGATTCCGGTTTATCAGCCGGCCAGGGTGAAGGGAAATCCTGAATTCATGACGAAACTTAAAGAAATAGATCCGGAGGTGATCGTAGTGATCGCTTTCGGGCAGATTCTGCCGAAAGAAATATTGGAGCTTCCGAAGTATGGGTGCATCAATATCCACGCGTCTCTTCTGCCCAAATACCGGGGAGCTGCGCCTATCCAGTGGGCGATCATAGACGGTGAAAAAGAGACGGGAATCACAACCATGTATATGGAAGAGGGGCTGGATACCGGCGATATGCTCTTGAAAACGGTCATTCCCATTGATGAAGAAGAAACGGGAGGAACCCTTCATGACAAGCTGAGCGCCGCGGGCGGTCCTTTGATCGTGGAGACCTTGGAAAAGCTGGAGGCGGGAAGCTTAGAGCGGATTCCACAGGAAGGAGAATCCTGCTATGCGAAGATTCTGACCAAATCCCTGGGTGACATCGACTGGTCCATGGATGCGGCGGCGATTGAACGGCTGATCCGGGGGCTTTTGCCCTGGCCCAGCGCATACACCCGTCTGGAGGGCCGGACGGTGAAGATATGGAAGGCCGGAGTGCTTCCGGAGCAGGGAGAGAAAACGGCTCCAGGCACGGTCGCTGCCATCGGAAAAGAGAGCTTTTCTGTGCAGACCGGAAATGGGCTCCTGGAGGTGAAGGAACTCCAGCCGGAGGGAAAGAAACGGATGGATGCGGGTGCATTTCTCAGGGGATATCCTCTGAAAATGGGAGATGTGTTCGAAAGAAAGCAATAATACAACAAGGAGTGAATGAAAAACTATGCCTTATTATGGATTTTATTATTTTGACCCCACCTGGGTTTTGGTGATTGTCGGCGCGGTCATCTGCATGATCGCATCGGCCAGGGTGAAGAGTACGTTTGCTAAGTATTCGAAGGTGATGAGCCGGACTGGTATGACCGGCGCGGAGGCAGCCAGGAGGCTGCTGGACAGCCAGGGAATCTACGGCGTGCAGGTGATGTCTGTGGCCGGAGATTTAACGGATCACTATGATCCCAGGAATAAGACCCTTAAGCTGTCCCAGTCTGTATATGGCTCCACATCTGTGGCGGCCATCGGAGTGGCGGCCCATGAATGCGGCCATGCTATCCAGGATGAAGTGGGATATTCTCCCTTAAAGCTCAGGACTGCTTTTGTACCGGTTGCCAATTTTGGCTCCAGCATCAGCATGCTTCTGATCATTGCGGGACTGATATTCGGCGCCAGAAACGGCAGTTATTCCCTGTTGGTGAATCTGGGGATTCTCTGCTTTTCTCTGGCGGTTTTATTCCAGCTCATTACTCTGCCGGTGGAGTTCAATGCCTCCAGGCGGGCGCTGGTGCTCCTGCAGGAAAACGGAATCTTATACCAGGACGAGGCGGCACAGACCAGAAAAGTCCTTTCTGCCGCGGCTCTCACCTATGTGGCTGGAGCTTTGTCAGCCATCCTTCAGCTGCTGCGGCTTATCCTGCTGTTTGGAGGAAGACGGAACCGTGACTGACAGAGGGAAAAAGAGGCCGGGAGGACTGGACCAGAGTATAAATATCCGGGCGGTTTCTCTGAGCTGCCTGCTTCGGATACTGGAACAGGGAGAGTACAGCCATGTGGTGCTCCGGGAAGAACTGGAGAAATACCGTCATCTGGAAAAGAGGGACAGGGCATTCCTCACGCGGCTGACGGAAGGCGTTGTCGAACGCCTGTATGAGCTGGACTATACCATCGACTGGTTTTCCAAGATAAAGACAGAAAAGATGAAGCCTGTCATACGGGAAATCCTCAGGATGGGGGTCTATCAGATTTTATATATGGACGCAGTACCGGACAGCGCTGCCTGCAACGAGGCTGTGAGGCTGGCTCAGAAAAAAGGCTTTGGAAGTCTGAAGGGCTTTGTGAACGGAGTCTTGCGGGCAGTTTCCAGAGGTTCGGGAGAAGTGGCGCTTCCCGATAAAAAGCTGGATTTTCCTGCATATGCGGCAGTGAAATATTCCATGCCTGTTTGGATCACAAAAAAGCTGCTGGAAGAATACGGTGAGGAAAGGGCAGAAGGGATGTTGGCGGCCGGGCTGTCCGAACGGCCTCTCACTGTCCGGTGCAATCTTAGCAGAATTTCCCTGGAGGCTGTAAAGACCAGTCTGGAGGAGCAGGGGATACGGGCAGAAACGATTGACGGTATTCCCGGAGCTCTCGAGATCCATGATTTTGATATGCTACCGGAAATCGACGCTTTTTCGAAGGGCTTTTTACAGGTTCAGGATGTGAGCTCTATGCTGGCAGGGCTGGCGGCAGCTCCAAAAGAAGGCGATTTTGTTCTGGATGTGTGCGCGGCGCCCGGCGGGAAAAGCCTCCATGCCGCGGACCTGCTCCATGGGACAGGCCGTGTGGAGGCCCAGGATCTGACGGCGGAAAAAGTGAGACTTATAGAAGAAAACATCGGACGCAGCCGCCTGACCAATCTGTCGGCCAGGGTATGGGATGCGCTCGTTTTGGATAAAAACAAGGTCGCTTCGGCAGATGTGGTGATCGCGGACCTGCCCTGTTCAGGAATGGGGATTATCGGAAGGAAAAGTGACATCAAGTATAAAATGACAGAGGATATACAGAGGGAATTAGTCATGCTTCAGCGGAGAATCCTGGATGTGATCTGGCAGTATGTGAAGCCGGGAGGGAGACTGGTGTATTCCACTTGTACGGTATTCTCATCGGAGAACACGGAAAACGCGGACTGGTTCTCAGAGAATTATCCGTTTTACCCGGAAAGCCTGGAGGAGATTCTGCCGGAGAGGTTTTTCACTGAGACCACGGGACAGGGAAAGCTGCAGCTTCTGCCGGGAGAAAAAGGGACAGACGGGTTTTTTATCGCCCGGTTCCGCAGGAAGGAATCGATACATAAATGAAGACAGATATAAAATCTCTTACGTTGGAAGAACTTACGGATGCCCTGGCGGATATGGGAGAAAAGCCCTTCCGGGCAGGTCAGATATTCAGCTGGCTCCATGAAAAGCTGGCGGACAGCTTTGATGAGATGACAAACCTGTCCCTTTCTTTGAGACAAAGGCTTTCAGAACGGTTTTTTCTGACAGTTCTGGAGCCTGTTGAGGTGCTTGTATCGGAATTGGACGGGACCAGGAAATATCTGTTCCGCCTGGATGACGGCAATGTCATTGAAAGTGTCTGGATGGAATACCATCACGGGAACAGCGTATGTATTTCCTCTCAGGTAGGCTGCCGCATGGGCTGCCGCTTCTGCGCGTCCACGCTGGACGGGCTTGTGCGCGATCTGAGACCGTCGGAGATGCTGGAGCAGATTTACCGAATGCAGGCGCTCATGGGAAAACGTGTATCGAACGTGGTGGTCATGGGATCCGGAGAGCCTTTGGATAATTACGATAATTTTGTAAAATTTATACGTCTTCTCACAGACGAGCGCGGGTTCCATCTGAGCGCAAGAAATATCACAGTTTCCACCTGCGGCCTGCCGGACAGAATCTGCCGCCTGGCAGAGGAAAAGCTGCCCATCACCCTTGCCCTTTCTCTTCACGCGGCGGATGACGAGAAAAGAAAGGAACTGATGCCCATCGCCAATCGATACGGCTTAAAGGAGGTGCTGCCCGCGTGCGATATTTATTTTGAAAAAACGGGAAGGCGGCCGAGTTTTGAGTATAGCCTGGTGGGGGGTGTCAATGATACAAAAGAGGAGGCCGAGGCGCTGGCGGCCCTTTTGGGACATAGAAACTGTCATGTGAACCTCATACCGGTGAATCCCATAAAAGAGCGTAAATACGTGCGTTCCGGACAGGAGGCCATCCGGAATTTCAAAAATATACTTGAAAAAAGTGGAATTAATGTTACTATTAGAAGAGAAATGGGACGGGATATCAACGGAGCCTGCGGGCAGCTGCGCCGAAGCTACCGGGAAGAACGGCCCTAAGAGGTGTCTGTTTGAGGCAGAAGGAGGATAGTGCATGAAGGCCTACGCGATGACCGACCGGGGAAGAAAAAGACAGATCAATCAGGATGCGGTATATTATTCGACCTTTCCGGTTGGGAACATTCCCAATTTGTTTGTAGTAGCAGATGGAATGGGAGGGCATCAGGCAGGAGATTTTGCGTCGAAATATACGATAGATAATCTGGTTCGTTTGATAGAGGCCGCAGAGGGCAATAATCCAATTACGATTCTGAATGACAGCATCCGCCAGGTGAACGGGATGCTTCTGGAAAGAGCGTCCGAAGATGAAAAACTGGCGGGCATGGGCACTACTCTTGTGGCGGCCTGTGTCATGGGAAGCGTCCTGTGTGTGGCCAATGTGGGAGACAGCCGGCTTTATGTGATTCAAGACGAGATCAGGCAGATCACGAGAGACCATTCGCTGGTCGAAGAATTGATTCAGCGCGGAGAGATGGAGCGCGGAAGCGAAGCCTACCATGAGCACAAGAATATTATTACCAGGGCCATCGGCGCCAGAAGCGGGGTCTTCGCGGACTTTTTTGAAGTGACGCTGGAGGAAGGGGACACAGTGCTCATGTGTTCCGACGGACTCAGCAATATGGTCCCCGACGACACCATCCGGGAGATTGTGGCGGGCCGGGAGGACCTAAAGGCGGCTGCGGAGGACTTGATAGAAGAGGCAAATAACAATGGAGGCAGGGACAATATTGCCGTAGTGCTGTTCCGGCCGAACGTAGACGAGGTGAAAGAATGGTAAGAATAGGAATGTTTCTGGGTGAACGTTATGAGATCCTGGAAAAGATCGGCTCCGGCGGCATGTCGGACGTGTACAGGGCCAAGGATCACAAACTGAACCGGGATGTGGCCGTAAAGGTCCTGAAACAGGAATTCAATTCTGATAAGACTTTTGTCGGCAAGTTTCGGACGGAGGCCCATGCGGCGGCATGCTTGTCCCATCCCAATATCGTGCATGTATTTGACGTGGGGGATGAAGACGAGCTTCATTATATCGTGATGGAGATAGTCGAGGGGATCACTCTTAAGACTTATATTGCCAAAAAGGGAAAGCTGGAGATACGAGAGACCATCGGCATTGCGATGCAGGTGGCCCAGGGCATCGAAGCGGCCCATGAGCAGCATATCGTCCATCGGGATATCAAGCCTCAAAACATTATTATTTCCAGGGACGGCAAGGTAAAAGTGACGGATTTTGGGATCGCTAAGGCGGCCACTACGGAAACCATCACTTCCAATACCATGGGTTCCGTCCATTATATTTCACCGGAACAGGCCAGAGGAGGATACTGTGATGAACGCAGTGATATCTATTCTCTGGGTATTACCATGTATGAAATGCTCACGGGACGTGTGCCTTTTGAGGGAGACTCCACAGTTTCCGTGGCGCTTCTCCACATCCAGGGGGAAATGGTCCCGCCCAGGGAATATGATCCCATGATCCCTGTGAGCCTGGAAAAAATTGTATTAAAGTGTACACAGAAAAAGCCGGAGCTGCGCTACCGCAGCGTGACGGAGCTCATCGGGGACTTGAAGCGGGCGCTGATGACTCCCAACGAAGACTTTGTCCGGATGAATGTGATAAACAGCGACGGACCCACCCGGGTGATGAGCCAGGATGAGGTGAACCAGATTCGTGACGAAGCCGGCCGCGGCGGCATGGATGACACGGAAATGCTGGAACCGCTGGATGATTATGACGATATGGAAGAGGAAGAGCGTTATCAGCTGGATTATGATGATGACGAGATGCTTCCGCTGGATGACGAAGAAGATGAAGAGTACGAGGAAGGAAAGAAATCCGACAAAGTGTATACCATTGTGGGAATCGTGGTTGCCGTAGTCATCGTGCTGCTGGCTTTGTTCGTCCTCGGCAAGACCTTTGGTCTCTTTGATTTTTCCGGAAAGAAGAACAACAAGGAAACAACGGCAGAGTCTGATGCAACAGAGGTGTCCATGCCGAATCTGCTCGGAAAGACTGTGGCAGAGGCGGAAGAAGAGCTCGCCAAGCTGGATCTGGAGATGAAGCTTTCCTACAGCGAGTCCAATGACTATGAGGAAGGCCAGATCATGGAGCAGGAGTTCGCGGAAGGCTCGTCGGTGAAGCGGCATACGGTGGTGAAGCTGACGGTCAGCAAGGGAACTACTGAGACACAGGTCCCGGCGGATCTGATCGGTATGACGAAGGAGCAGGCGACGAAAGCCCTCCATGAGGCTTTCCTGGAGCCGGAATTCGATGAGATCTTCAGCGACGATGTGGAAGAAGGAAAGGTCGCGAAGGTGACCCCCGGCGTTGGAAGCAAGTGCACCATAGGAGATAAGGTCACCGTATACCTGTCCAAGGGGCCGGAGACGAAGACCACTGAGGTGCCGGATGTGCTGGACAAGACGGAGAGCCAGGCCAGATCCGCTCTGGAAGGAGCCAATCTCCAGGTGGGCAGCGTGACCGAGGACTATAGTGAAGAATACGAAGTGGGTCATGTCATGAACCAGTCCGTAAAAGGCGGCAGCACCGTTGAGGAAGGCACGAAGGTCAATCTGGTGATCAGCATGGGTAAAAAGGAAGAGGAAAAGGTCACCATGCCCGGGATTCTCGGCCTGGATGCGGCGGGCGCGCAGGCGCAGTTGGAAGCGGCCGGCCTGAAGCTGGGCGCGGTAGGAAAGCAGTACAGCAATGAAGAGATCGGACAGGTGATCGATGCGGAATATACGGAGGGCACGGAGTTAAAGCCTGGGACCACAGTGGATATCTGGGTGAGCCGCGGGCCGAAGGAGGAGCCGACGACAGAATCAACGGCGCCGCCCGCACCGACAGAACCGTCGAGCACAAATCCTACGGAGAGCAGCGGGACTCCCGACGGCAATCTTCCGGACCAGCCGGCGCAGTAATATGACAAAGGGCAAGATCATCAAAGGAATCGCAGGCTTTTACTATGTCCACGACGGACACAGCAGAGTCTATGAATGTAAGGCAAAAGGGATTTTCCGCAGCCAGGGAAAGAAGCCTCTGGTAGGAGACGATGTGGCGGTGGACGTCCTGAATGAGGAAGAAAAGCTGGGGAATATCACGGAGATATTCCCCAGAAAAAACAGCCTGATTCGCCCGGCTTCGGCCAATGTGGATCAGGCCCTTGTGATATTCGCCGTGAAGGAGCCGGAACCGAACTTAAACTTGCTGGACCGGTTTCTGATCATGATGGGAATGCAGGAAATTCCCTGCCACATATGTTTCAACAAAGTGGATCTGTCAGGCGGCGATACGGCGGAGCGCCTGGCCGCCATTTACGGCGGAGCCGGTTATCCGGTCCATTCTGCCAGTACGTATACCGGCGAAGGGATTGAGGAGATTCAGACACTTCTGCGGGAGAAGACGACGGTCATGGCCGGACCTTCCGGGGTGGGGAAATCCTCGGTCATGAACGCCGTGAGCCCCGAGGCCAGAATGGAGACCGGGGAGGTGAGCCAGAAGATCAAAAGAGGGAAGCATACCACCAGGCATACGGAACTTTTCTGCGTGGGGGAAGGGACCTTCCTTCTGGATACGCCGGGATTCAGTTCCCTGGCGATAGAGGGTCTTGAATGTAGCGAGCTGCGCTGGTACTATCCGGAAATGGAAAAGCTGGAAGGAAGCTGCAGATTCCAGGGCTGTGTCCATGGGAAAGAACCGGACTGCGCGGTAAAGAGGGCGGTCGAAGATGGGACCATAAGCAGGGAGCGGTATGAGAATTACCTGCTTCTCTATGAAGAACTGAAATCAAAAAAACGATACTAACGATTGAAAAGGAGTCGGTCATGTTAATTTTATCACCTTCCATCCTGGCTGCGGATTTTACAAAGCTGGGCGAGCAGATTGAGGAAACCGTAAACGCGGGTGCCGGATATATCCATCTGGATGTCATGGACGGCATGTTTGTGCCGCAGATTTCATTTGGGATGCCGGTCATAGAAACCATCCGGAAGTGTACGGATAAGGTATTTGACGTTCATCTGATGATAGAAGACCCCGGACGCTATATTGAGGCGTTTGCAAAGACAGGGGCGGATATCATCACCGTACATGCGGAAGCCTGTACACATTTGGACCGTGTGATCCAGCAGATAAAAGCCGCCGGAATTAAAGCCGGAGTGGCGCTGAATCCTGCTACTCCTCTTTCGGCACTTGATTATGTGCTGGACGAATTGGATATGGTACTGATCATGACTGTGAATCCGGGTTTTGGAGGACAGAAGCTGATTCCCTATTGCCTGGAAAAGGTCCATGATCTTCGGATGATCATGAAGGAGCGGGGACTGGACATCGACATCCAGGTGGACGGAGGCATCAAGGCTTCCAATGCGAAAGAAGTGGTAGAAGCCGGCGCAAATGTCCTTGTGGGAGGCTCCGCGGTGTTTTCTGGGGATATCACGGCCAATACAAAGGCTTTTATGGATGTGTTCTCGGAGTTTGAAAACAAATAAGAAACTTTTTCCGGAGAGAATATGAAAATTCTGATTGTAACCGGCGGGGACGTGGATGCTGCGTCTGCCGCCGGATTTTTAAAAACCTATGATTTTTCTTATGTGATCGCCGTGGACGGCGGCCTGGCGTCCGCAGATTTTCTCGGCCTGACGCCGAATCTTATAATCGGGGATTTTGATACGGTAGATGGGGAGCTTCTGGAGGTTTACAAAAGAGCCGGCATCCATTTAGAAACGCACCGGCCGGAAAAGGATGCGACGGATACAGAGCTTGCCTTTTCTTATGCCCTTGATCTGCCGGAGGCGGAAGAAATCGTTATTCTGGGGGCGCTGGGCCGGAGATTCGATCATGCGCTGGGCAATTTGCATGTTCTGCTCCAGGGGCTTCGGCAGCAGATCCCATGCCGGATAATCGACTCTCATAACAGTATCTCTCTGTTAAACAAGGGAAAAACTTTTCGGAGAAAGGAACTCTTTGGAACTTACATTTCCTTAATCCCCATGACAGAACAGGTAACGGGAGTGACCCTCACGGGATTCAAATATCCTCTTAAGAATGCGGTGCTCTTGCAGGGCAGCAGCCTCGGCATAAGCAATGAGCTGGACGCAGAAACGGGAACGCTTACTTTTGAGGCGGGGATTTTAATCTGTGTGGAGTCGAAGGACTGAAAGCAGAAAAAATAAAAACTGGACTGATAAAAAATGCTGAAACTGGATATTCCAAACAATCCAGATTATGGCTATGATAATGGAAAATCAATTAGATTCATAGCGATCAAGAAGGAGACATGATTATGGAACAGACAGTAAAAGCAAAAGAAAGAAAAAGCACCGCTCTTTTTATCTGCATGACGGCCTTAGCTACCGCCATTATCTGTGTAGCTACTATGGTGATCCAGATTCCCATTCCCCTGGGATACGCGCATCTGGGAGACAGCTGTATCCTGCTTGCCTCAGTATTCTTCGGATGGAAGACCGGAATCTTTGCGGGAGGAGTGGGTTCGGCCATGGCAGATTTCCTGACCGGATACAGCCAGTGGGTCCTTCCCACATTGATCATAAAAAGCGTTCAGGGTTTCCTGATCGCGAAAATCTGCAGAAATCGGGAAGGAGAATTCAAGATTCTGTCCGTGCGTACTGCTCTTGCGGCAGCAGCGGGGATTCTTGAGATGGCGCTTGGATATGTGGCAGGCGGGGCCGTCTTGGCAGGAAGCATGGCGGCGGGGATTGCTTCCGCGCCCGGGCTTTTGCTGAAGGGTGTCCTGAATATCGCAGTATTTTATGTAGTCGCCCTGGCTCTGGAAAAATCAGGCGTAAAAAAGTTTATACCTGTAAAATGATACAGGGCATTGGGAGGACTAGGAAACAGGAGCAGAAACCTTTATGGAGTCAAAACATAACAATCAAAAAAAAATTGCAGTCATAAATGATATGTCCGGGTTTGGCCGCTGCTCGATTGCAGTGGCTATGCCCATTATTTCGGTTATGAAGATTCAGTGCTGTCCGGTGCCCACGTCTATTTTTTCCAATCATACCGGGTTTCCGGAATATTTTTTTGAAGATTATACGGAAAAAATGCCGGAGTATATCGCCAACTGGAAAAAGCTGGGGCTGGAATTTGAAGGAATTTCTTCTGGATTTCTGGGATCCAAGGCGCAGATCGACATTGTGAGGAAATTTATCCGGGATTTCCGGACGGAGAGGACGACAGTCATCATTGACCCGGTCATGGGGGATTATGGAAAGCCTTATCCCACCTATACCGATGAGATGTGCCAGGAGATGAAGCGCCTGGTGGAATACGCGGATATCCTGACGCCCAATCTGACAGAAGCGTGTATTCTGACGGATACGCCTTATTCTGACGGACGCTGGTCCATTAAGGACATTGTATCCATAGCGGAGAAAATCAAAGAAAAGGGCCCGGAAAAAATTGTGATCACTGGAATCCGCCAGGGGGATTTTGTAGCGAATCTGGTCTATGAGGATGGAAATGAGCCGCGGATATTGAGAAGCCACCGCGTGGGAACAGAGCGTTCCGGAACGGGAGACGTGTTCGCTGCCGTCATAGCCGCTGACGCGGTCAACGGCGTACCGTTTCCGGTATCCGTGAAAAAGGCTTCCGACTTTGTGAAAAAGTGTATCTTACGTTCCGAGGAGATGAAGATTCCCCGGACAGACGGCGTATGCTTTGAGGAGCTTTTGAACAAATTAAAATAAATATGACAGGAAGAAACGAGGGAGAAGAATGAGCATGACCATTTTATACGAAGTACATGGCAATCTTTATGTGAACCTGACCAACAAGTGCTCCTGCGCCTGTACCTTCTGTCTGCGGCAGACGAGAGACCATATGGAGAACTCCGATGTGCTCTGGCTGGAACGAGAGCCTTCCGTGGAAGAAGCAAAGGCGGAATTTGAAAAGTTTGATATGGAAAAATACAGCGAGGTAGTATTCTGCGGATTTGGGGAACCTACCATGAGGCTGGACGCCATGCTGGACATTGCGGCCTTTGTGAAAGAAAAATATGGAAAGCCCACCAGGGTCAACACCAATGGACTGGCGGATCTGTTTTACGGAGAACCGACGGCTCATAAGCTCAAGGGGCTGATCGATACGGTGTCCATCAGTCTGAATACACCGAATAAGGAGCGTTATTACGAATTGACCAGAAGCAGGTTCGGAATCGGTTCCTTTGACGCCATGTTGGCTTATGCGGCGGACTGTACGAAATATGTGCCCCATGTGGTCATGACTACGGTGGACACTACCCTTACCAAAGAAGAAGAAGAGGCCTGCAGAAAAATCTGCCGGGATTTGGGCGTGACTTATCGGATACGTCCCTGGGAGGATTGAGATGGGAAAACTGATACTGGCGTCTGCGTCTCCCAGGAGAAAGGAGCTCCTCTCGCTCACCGGGCTTCCTTTTATTGTAATTCCGGGGAATGGGGAGGAAGTCATCCGTACCAGCGACCCGGCAGAAGCGGTGGAGGCTCTTTCCATGGAAAAAGCTGAGGCAGTTTGTGGCAGGGCCGACGAAGAGGATGTGATAATCGGCGCTGATACGGTGGTCGCCCTGGATTCCCGAATTTTGGGTAAGCCTGCCAATGAAGAAGAGGCCTTTTCCATGCTCAAGAGGCTGCAGGGCAGGGAGCACGCGGTATATACCGGGGTCACGGTCCTTAAAAAGGGGAAACCATTGGAAAGAGTGACTTTTTCTGAAAAGACAATGGTCCACGTACTTCCGATGACGGACGAGGAGATTTTAGACTATATAGCAACGGGAGAACCCATGGATAAAGCGGGGGCCTATGGCATCCAGGGGAGATTTGCCGTGTATGTGCGGGGAATCGAGGGAGATTATCAGAACGTGGTAGGGCTTCCGGTATCAAGACTGTATGGATTTTTGCGGAAATACAAGGAGAATCTGAATGATTAAACTGATTGTGACGGACATCGACGGAACACTGGTTGAGGACGGGGCCAATACACTTCCGGAAGGAATGATGGAGACCATTGAAGCGCTGATAGATCGGGGAATCGTTTTTGTGGCGGCCAGCGGGCGTTCCCTGGTGAGCCTGGAGCGGCTTTTTGAGCCAATCAAAGAAAAAATCTATTATGCTGCGTGCAACGGGACGCTGGTCGGACCGTATCGGAATTTAATGTTCACGGAAAATTTGGAAAAGGATCTTTTAAAGGAGCTGCTCCAGGATGCGAGAGAATATGAGGATGCGGTCGCTTTTCTGACCGGCGCTGGCATTATGTATTCGGATACACAGGATGAAGAGCTGCTGCAATGGCTGACAGAAGGTTACCGGGAGGATATCACCCGCGTTCCAGATATTGCACAAATGCCGGATGATTTTGTGAAACTCAGTATCTATGACCGGAACAGGCGCTCCGGCGAGACCTTCCGTCCCTTTTTTGAAAAATGGGACGGCATGGTATCCATGGCTACGGCAGGGGCCATGTGGCTGGATGTCTATAAGATTGGAGTCAATAAGGGGACTGCCGTGAAAAAGCTGCAGGAGCTTCTTGGCATATCGAGAGAGGAGACGCTGGCTTTCGGAGACCAGCAGAATGATATCGAAATGCTGGGAAAAGCATATCACAGCTACGCCATAGGGAACGCCCTTCCCGAGGTAAAAGCGGCGGCGCGGTATGTGGCCGACAGCAATGTGAACGGAGGAGCGCTGAAGGTATTCCGTTCTCTGCTGTAGAAAGGAAGTCGTAAATGAAATTCATCCATACAGGAGATCTGCATATAGGAAAGATCGTGAATGGCTTTTCCATGCTGGAGGAACAGAAGCGGGCGCTGGACGCCATATTCACCCTGGCAGAAGAGACTTGTGCGGATGCTGTCCTGATAGCGGGAGATATCTATGACAGGGCGATTCCTCCAAAGGAGGGTGTGTCGCTGTTTGACGGATTCTTAGGCCGGTGTACGGAAGCAGGCATACCGGTCCTTGGCATCGCGGGAAATCATGATTCTCCGGAACGGATCAGCTTTGCGGAGGTTCCTTTAAAGAGACAGGGGATTTATCTGGAGGGAGTCCTTAAAGGGTCCCCGACGGCTGTCTGCTTTTCGGACGAATGGGGAACCGTGACCGTACATCTTCTGCCCTTTGCGGGACCGGCGGGGATGAAAGCGGTATTTGGAGATGGGGAGTCCGATGCGGAGGGATTTTCAGAGGGTGTACAGAATGCGGTAAAAAGAATGCAAGTTTCCGACGGAGAACGCCATATCCTGGTGACGCATCATTTTGTGGGAGACGGAGAATGGCAGCCGGAGGTCTGTGATTCCGAGAGCAGGACCGCTGTGGGAGGCGCGGATTTGGTAGACGCCTCCCTTTTTGACGCTTTCGACTATACGGCCCTGGGACACCTCCATAGGGCCCAAAAAGTCGGGGAGAGACCCATTTATTATTCAGGCTCTCCGGTCAAATATTCTTTTTCCGAAGCGAATCAGAGGAAGAGCGTTTATCTGGTGGAGCTGCGGGAAAAGGGGAATTTAACGATGGAGAGGCGTTTCCTGACGCCGATCCACGACATGCGTATCATACGCGGTCCCATGATGGAGCTGATGAAGCCGGAGGTCTATACCTTGCCGCACGAAGTGCGCCTGCCCGCAGGGCATGAATTAAGGGATGCCCCTGGGTATACCTTGCCGCACCGGGAGGACTATATCTGTGCGGTGCTCACGGACGAAGAAGAGCTTTTAGATCCGGCGGAATCTCTAAGGGCAGTATATCCTAATCTGATGCAGCTGGTCCTGGAAAAGAATTTGACCGGAGAGGGAGAAGGGACTTTTTCCGGCAGGACTCGGGAGAGGAAAAGCCCGGAAGAGCTGTTTGCAGAGTTCTTCCGGGAAGTGACCGGACGTGAGGCTGACGAAGCGAGACTCTGTGCCATGAGAGAAGCGATAGAATGGGCAGAAAAGGAGGGGCTATGAAACCGGAATATCTGGAGCTCTGTGCCTGGGGGCCATATAAGGGCAGGGAATCCATAGATTTTAACCGTATGGGTCGGAGCGGCCTGTTTTTGATAACTGGAGCGACGGGGGCGGGAAAGACCACCGTATTTGACGCGGTCTGTTTCGCTCTTTACGGATGCGTGAGCGGCGGCCTCAGAGGCCTGGACAGTTTACGGAGCGGATTTGCGGATAAGAATTCCAGGACATATGTAAAGCTTATATTCAGCCACAAAGGGAAACGGTATCTGGTGGAACGCAGTCCCAGATATGACAGGCCGAAGCTGCGGGGAAATGGCGTTACCACAGAATCAGAGAAAGGAACGCTTTCCTTCATGGATGGTTCGTCTGAAACCCTTCTGGCAGAGGGAGCGTCTGCCGTAACGGAGCAGATCACGGAGCTTCTCGGACTTCGCTTTTCCCAGTTCAAGCAGCTTTCCATGCTGGCCCAGGGAGAGTTCAGCCAGTTTCTGACGGCTTCCTCCAAAGAGAGAACGCAGATATTCCGGAATATTTTTGAGACAAGAATCTATGATTCCATACAAAAATATCTGAGCGGACGGGCCAAAGCACTCAGCCGGGAAATCCAGGAATGCCGCCTGAGGGAAGAAGAGGCTGCCGCCAGGATACGGACGGAGGATGAAGGATTTATAAAACTGCTTCAGGCCGAAAAGAAGGACTACGAGAGGATATCCCACTGCCTTAAGGAAGAGTTGGAAGAGCTGGAGAGACAAAAGCATAAGACGGCTGAACTGGCAGAAAAAATGGGCAGAGAACGGGAAAAATGTCTTTCCCGTCTGGAGAACGCCCAAGAACGGAAAAACAAGGAAGAGGAAGCCGGACGGTTAAAAAAGACCATAGAGATTTTGGAAGAGGAGGCCGGACGCGCAGGGGAAAAGAGATCACAGATAGAAAAAAGCAGGAGAGCTCTGGAAATACGTCCGTTCAATGAAAGACTTCTGTCGGAAAAGGACCGCCTGAATTCCACTCGGAAGGAGATAGAAAAGGAGAGGCAAATACTGACCAGGAGACAGGAAACGTTTCTAGAAGCGCTTCAGAAAAAGAAACGTTTGAGGGACCGTCTGGAAGAAATAAGGGATATTCGGAAGAAACAGCTGATAGGGATTCTGGCAGAGGGGCTGGAGGAAGGGATGCCATGCCCGGTGTGCGGTTCTGAACGCCATCCGTCTCCGGCGTATTGGAAGGAACAAAAGGATTCCGGATTCACGGATGCGGATTTAAAAGCCATGGAGAAGCAGGCGCAGACGGCGGAATCAGAAGAGGAAGAGGCTCATGAGGCCGCTGCCTTGTCAAAGGGTACCCTGGAACGGCTGGAGAAACAGGCCTCGGACGATGAGAAAGAAATCTTCCGGCTGGAGCGGATATGGAAAGAGAAGCTTGAAGACGCGGGATTTTTGGGCGAGGAAGATTACCGGGCCTCTTTTTTGAGCAGAGCAGAAATAGAGAGGCAGGAAAGAGAAATACGAAAAAAAGAGGATGAGCTTCGGGAGAAAAAAACACTTTTCAGACGGCTGCGCCAGGAGATTGATACAGGGGAGAAAGAGGATGACAGCGTCCTGCAGGAGAAATCAGAAAAAATCCAAGGGGAATATGACCGCCTGACGAGAGAAAAGGAAGCCATAGCCGTCCGTCTGGAGGCTGGAAAAAACAGCGCTGAGGTCCTGTGCGCACAGCGGAAGAAGGAGCGGGGCCTTTTGGAGGCCTATGGAATCGCAGGAGACGTGGAGCGAGCTGTATCCGGCTATAATAAAAAACATTTGGTCTTCGAACAATATGTGCTGTCGGTCTATTTCGAAGAGATCCTAGAGGCGGCCAACAAAAGATTCGGCAGGATGAGCGACGGAAGGTACGGCTTTAAACGGGCCGAGGAAGCAAAAGACGGGAGGACGAAAGAGGGGATGGAGCTTCTTGTATTGGATGCTTATACGGGAAAGGCCCGCTCCGTAAAAACACTGTCCGGAGGAGAATCTTTTAAAGCAGCGCTGTCTCTGGCTCTGGGAATGGCAGACGTCATACAGGCATATGCCGGAGGAATCCAGGTGGAGACTCTGTTTATCGATGAGGGGTTCGGTTCTTTGGACAGCGAATCTCTGGATCAGGCGGTGAATGTGCTTCGTTCTCTGGCTGGAGGAAACCGCCTTGTGGGTATCGTATCCCATGTGGAGGAATTAAAGGAGCGGCTGGAGCGCAGGATTATCATAGAAAAGTCGAATACAGGTAGCACAATACGCACTTCTGTGATATGATGATTTGGAAAATAGGTTAATATTCGGAGGAAAAGGCGTGAAATTGGCATGGAAAAGGGGAACGGCCCTCTTGCTGGTTCTGGTGATGATATGGGGCCTGTGCGGCTGCCAAAAAGGAAAAAGCATCCGCTTTACTACCGGGCTCGGGGACAAGGAACTTTTTAAAATAGGGGATGAGGTGTGTACCAGGCAGGAGGCCATGGTATTTGTCCTGAGCCAGAAGAAGAATTATGAGCGTTCTTACGGCAAGGAAATCTGGGATGTGAAGATCTATGGCGAACCCTTTTCCGCATATATGCGGGACAACCTTCAGGATTTTCTGGCGAAGATGAAATGTATGGTGCTGATGGCCGATAAATATAAAGTGGAGCTGAACGATGAAGAGAAGCTGCGGATTGAACAGGCGGCAGAAACGTATTTCGAAGGACTTCCGGAGAATGTGATACAGGCTTCTGGGATTGGGGAGCCAGATGTGAAAACGGTGTTTCATGATTATTATGTATCCAATAAGCTGATGAAGCAGCTGACGGCGGACGTCTCCACGGAGATCAGCGAAGATGAAGCGCGGGTGATCACGGTTCAGCAGATTTTTCTGAGTACGGAGGACTTAAGCGCCGAGGAAAAAGAAGAAAAGAGAAAAACGGCGCAGAAGGTCAAAGAGCAGGCCGACGCGGGAGCGGACTTTGCCGTGCTGGGGAAGAACAACAATGAATCCGAGAGCTTTGAACTCCAGATTGCCAGGGGCGATACGGAAATGCAGTTCGAAAATGCGGCATATGCGCTGAGTACCGGGCAGATCAGCGAGGTTGTGGAGACTGCCTATGGCTTTCATGTTATTAAATGTATCAACAACTATGATGAGCAGGAGACGGCAAAGCAT
Source organism: Qiania dongpingensis (assembly GCF_014337195.1). Classification (NCBI taxonomy): domain Bacteria; kingdom Bacillati; phylum Bacillota; class Clostridia; order Lachnospirales; family Lachnospiraceae; genus Qiania; species Qiania dongpingensis. Next base: position 653,595 of record NZ_CP060634.1, on the reverse strand, counting down.
AAGACAGAGCTGGCCAGAAAATGCAAAGAGGACCGGTTCTATGAGTATTATGACGCTTTTGTAAAGACCATAGTGGCAGAGTACAATGAAAAAGCCTGGAAGGCCATTGACTACGGCCAGGAGTTTGGAGAGCCGCAGACAGATTTCTACGAGGTGTATGACCAGTATTTCGGAGCGGAAATATATTAGAGGAAGGAAACGAAAAAAGGGATGCCGAAGCATCCCTTTTCGTTGTCTGGAATTAGAATCCGCCGCCGCAAATACAGGACAGAAGAAGGATCCAGATCAGGCATCCGCAGCTGTCGCCGCCGAAGTTTCCAATACCGGTGCCGCAGCCATCGCCGCAGGAGCCGTTTCCGCCACCGCACATGCACAGGATCAGTAACAGGAATAAAATGTTGTTTCCACAAGAACCATTTCCACAGTTAGTTCCGCATCCACAGTTTGTTGCAGCCAAATCACTCATTTTGAGTCCTCCAATATTTGATTACAATATATGATATGTGGGGAGGCTTGCCCTTGTTTCCTGTGTTTCAATTAATTATTTAAAGTTTGGTGTGAGAAAGACTTGAAAAAAGTAAGCCTGACCCCTATAATGGAATAGGAAACCATACAGGGGGTAATGTGTTATGATGGATTATATAGACAGACAGATTGTAAATATCTTACAGAAAAATGCCAGGACACCGCTTAAGGTCATTGCAGAAAAAGCATATCTCTCTTCGCCGGCTGTTTCAGCCCGCATCGAGCGCTTGGAGAAAGCGGGGATCATCACCGGCTATTCTGCCGAGGTCAATGTGGAGAAGCTGGGATACCATATCATGGCGTTTATCAATCTGGAAGTGCAGCCCAAGCAGAAGGCCCAGTTCTATCCCTTTATTGAAGCCTGTCCCAATGTGCTCGAATGCAGCTGTGTGACCGGACAGTTTTCCATGCTCATTAAAGTGGCTTTCAAGAGTACCGTGGAGCTGGACCAATTTATCGGCCGCCTGCAGGACTATGGAAGGACCAGCACTCAGATTGTCTTTTCCACGTCGGTAGGCCCCAGAGGGATTCAGGTACTGGGAGAAGGGGCCGATGAGACAAAAGGAGGAGAGGGATGAAGGCCTGGGAGCATTTAAAGACGATATCCCATCATAAGCTTCTGGTCATGGAGAATTGTTTTGCGGTAGGACTTTATAAGCAGGGGTTACTTCATGATCTGTCGAAATATTCTCCGGCGGAGTTTTTTGTGGGCTGTAAATATTACCAGGGAAACAGGAGCCCCAATGCGGCGGAGAGGGAGACTCGGGGATATTCTTCCGCCTGGCTGCACCACAAGGGAAGAAATAAGCATCATTTTGAGTATTGGATCGATGTGGATACCGATAAAGGCTGCCAGATAGCGGGTATGAAAATGCCGGTAAAATATGTGATCGAGATGTTCATGGACCGGATCGCCGCATCTAAAACTTATAAAAAAGAGGCGTATACCGACAGAAGCCCCTGGGAATATTATGTGCGGAGAAAAGACGTCATGGTCATTCATCCGGTGTCCAGGAGACAGCTGGAATTTTTGCTGAAAAAGCTGGCAAGGGACGGAGAACAGGAGACTTTCCGATATATCCGAGAGGAAATCATGCAGAAAAAGCCGAAGTGATATGAAAATATCCTTCGGCTTTGTCATTATCCGGAATCTTTCCGTGCCTTTTGTGAAACTTGCGTGAATTCCAAACAAAAACTATGGAATAATTAGGGCAAGTCTGCTAAAATTACTAGCAATAGCAGTTATTTTACAGGAAAGTGGGTCGGGAAAATGGATAGATTGAAAATACTTGTTGTGGATGATGAGAGCAGGATGCGGAAACTGGTAAAAGACTTTCTGGTCAAGAAGGAGTTCGTCGTTTTGGAGGCCGAAGACGGCGAACAGGCGGTGGACATTTTTTTTGCAGATAAGGATATCAATCTGATCATCATGGATGTGATGATGCCAAAGATGAATGGCTATGAGGCGGTCCGGACCATCCGCCAGTATTCCCAGGTACCTATCATCATGCTGACAGCCAAAGGGGAAGAACGGGATGAGCTTCTCGGATTTGAGCTGGGCGTGGATGAGTATATCTCAAAGCCTTTCAGCCCTAAGATCCTGGTGGCCAGGGTGGAGGCGATCCTCCGGCGGAGCAAGACCGTGAAGACAGACAGTATGGAAGTTGGAGGAATTGTCCTCGATAAGGCGGCCCATCAGGTGAGCGTAGACGGCAAGTCCGTTGATCTGAGCTTTAAGGAATTTGAGCTTCTCACTTATTTTGTGGAAAACCAGGGGATTGCGCTCTCCAGAGAGAATATCCTGAACCATGTGTGGAATTATGACTATTTTGGAGATGCCAGAACCATAGATACCCATGTGAAGAAGCTGCGGAACAAGCTGGGCGCCAGAGGGGAATACATCAAGACCATTTGGGGCATGGGATATAAATTCGAGGTGGATAAATAGATGAGGCACACCATTCGCTTTAAGTATACGATGATCCTGATAGGGGTAGTGGCCTCTGTGATCGTTGCCAGCTGGATCGTTATCAACCTCTGTCTGGAGCCATATTATATGCAGAGCAAGCAGCGTACGCTGATCCAGTCCCATAATCAGCTGGAAAGCCAGCTCTTCAGTGACGGTACGGTGACCGATGAGACAAAGATGTATCTGAGGAGGATCAAAGAAAATTACAACATTGAAATCTTTCTTTGGGATTCTTCTCAGAATGTGTTATATTCTTCCAGTAATGCCGACGCGCTGAAAAACGGGAATGATCCTCTGTCCTATATCCTGGGGCGGCAGCAGACGGTGCAGCTTTTAAAATCCACCGATGAGTATCAGATAAACAAGACATATGACAGTAATCTGGAGGCTTACTATATGGAGATGTTTTCCACCTATACGGGAGGGAGCTTTTCCATCATGAGGGTGCCGCTTCAGAGTATTGAAGAGACCGTGAATCTGGTGAACAGGTTTCACATTTATATCGCGCTGGGAGTCGCGTTCATCGGTATTGTAGCGGCCTGGTTTCTGACTAAGAATATGACGGCGCCGATCCTTCGCCTGTCTTCTCTGGCGGACAGGATGGCCAGGCTGGATTTCACTGCGAAATATGAGGGCGGGGATGACAACGAAATCGGTATTTTGGGACAGAATATGAACCACATGTCAGAGCAGCTTGAAAAGACCATCCTGGAATTAAAGACCGCCAACCTGGAGCTTAAGCGGGATATTGAACAAAAGACGAAAATAGATGAGATGCGTCAGGAATTTCTGTCCAACGTATCCCATGAGCTGAAAACTCCCATCGCCCTGGTGCAGGGATATGCGGAGGGCCTCAAGGAAGGCATCAGTGACGATCCAGAAAGTATGGAGTGGTACTGTGACGTGATCATTGACGAGGCTGCGAAGATGAACAATATGGTAAAGAAGCTCCTGACTCTGAACCAGATAGAAGCAGGCCGGGAGCAGATTTCCATGGAGCATTTCGATCTGATCTCCATGATTGAGGGCGTGCTGAATTCCTACCGGATACTGATCGAGCAAAAGGAGGCGCAGGTTGAGCTTCACAGTCCTGAAAGTCTTTATATCTGGGCGGATGAGTATATGGCAGAAGAAGTGATCCGAAATTACGTGGGCAACGCTCTGAACCATCTGGACGGAGAACGGAAAATATCCATTACCGTGGAGCGGCGCGATACGAAAGCGCGCATTTATGTGAAGAACACGGGAAAACCCATTCCAGAAGAGGATATTGGAAGGATATGGGACAAGTTTTATAAAGTCGATAAGGCCAGGACCAGGGAATACGGAGGCAGCGGCATAGGCCTGTCCATCGTAAGGGCCGTCATGGAATCTCATAACTGCGGGTACGGTGTGGAGAACCAGGAGGACGGCGTGGCTTTCTTCTGTGAGTTTGACTGCGGCTAGAAGTCAGGTTGCTTTTTGCAGGAAGGATATGGTATACTAGATTCTATTGAGAAGAGGAAGATTTTTTCCGATTTATAAGTTTTATGATATGGAAATATGAGGAAAATATATGGCATGGATTATCACGGGAATAGTTTTGCTTCTTCTGTTCCTGCTGCTGTTTGTATGTTCTCAGTATGAGCGGAAGCATGTGGCGGTGAGGGAATATGAGGTGGAATCCCCGGACATCGGAGAGGCCTTTGACGGTTATACCATGGCGGTGATGGCTGACCTTCATGATGAGGGAGCCGGACGGCGGAACAATAGGATGATGGCCGCCATTCGGAGAGTGCACCCAGATGCCGTGATGGTGGCGGGCGACATGGTTATGGCCAGGAAGGGACGCTGCAGATACGAGGAGACGATACGCCTGATGAAGAGACTGGCGTTCCGTTACCCGGTCTATTATGGCCTTGGGAACCATGAGGACCGTATGGGGCGTGAGCCGGAGGTCTATGGAGATGCGTATACGGATTGGTATGAGGGAATGATGCGCGCGGGAGTGACGGTTCTGGACAATATTTCTGTGACTCTTCGCGACGGAAAAGACGCCATTACCATAACGGGCCTCAATATGGATAAAAGTTATTATCACAAATTTCATCTTAAGCCCATGGAAGACGGATACCTGGATAAGACACTGGGGTTTGCCAGGGGCGACGAGTATCATATCCTGCTGGCTCACTCTCCCTCTTATTTTGAAGAGTATGCCCGATGGGGCGCGGACCTGACCTTCAGCGGCCATTATCATGGCGGGACCATAAGGTTTCCCGGGATCGGAGGCCTGATCTCTCCCAATCTGGAGCTGTTTCCGAAATACAGCAGAGGGAAATACCAGAAGGGAAAAAAGACCATGATCGTCAGCGGCGGACTTGGCACCCATTCGGTCAATATACGGCTGGGGAATATGTCAGAGCTTTTGGTGGTCAGGCTCAAGCGGGTGTCCTGAGGCTAGTACAACGTGAACAGAAATAGAAATGAGGGTTTGACATGCCGCTCAAGCTGTCGGTAAAGCTGCAGGCTTTTGAAGGTCCGCTGGATCTGCTCCTGCATTTAATAGATAAGAATAAAGTGAACATATACGATATTCCCATTGCGGAGATCACCGATCAATACATAGAGTATGTGCGTGATATGGACAAAGAGGATCTGGATCTGGTCAGTGATTTTCTTGTCATGGCGGCGACGCTGCTGGATATCAAGTCAAGGATGCTCCTGCCCGCCGAAATGAACGAGGAGGGCGAGGAGGAGGACCCCAGACAGGAGCTGGTAGAGCGGCTGCTGGAATATAAGATGTATAAATATATGGCAGAGGAACTGAAGGACCGCCAGCTGGATGCGGGGAAGCTTCTGTTTAAGCCGGAGACGATCCCGGAGGAGGTCATGAAATACCGGCCGCCGGTGAATCTTCCGGAGCTATTGGAGGGAATCACCTTAACCAGGCTTAATGACATTTTTCAAACGGTGCTAAGACGTCAGGAGGAGAAGATCGATCCGGTCCGTTCCCGTTTTGGCCAAATACAGAAAGAGCCGTTCCGGGTGACGGATAAGATTGCCCAGGTGCTGGAGCTGGCTGTGAGAAAGAGACGATTCAGCTTCCGGCGGCTCTTGGAAGAGCAGTCAAGCAAGCTGGAGCTGGTGGTCACCTTTCTGGCGGTGTTAGAGCTTGTGAAAATGGGAAACGTCGTGCTCATGGAAGATTTCGGGAGCGCGGGCGGAGACGATCTGATCCTGGAGGCGGCCGAGGGGCTTACGGACGATACAGAAAAATTGGCGGAAGAGATCGCGGTCAGCATGGAAGCGTAGAGGTACGGGAAGTTTATGGAAATCAAGGAAGCAAAGACGATATTGGAGGCAGTCCTTTTTGCCATGGGCGGCTCAGTGGATCTTAAGTCTCTGGCGGAGGCCGCGGGGCAGGATGAGGAGACTACGAAAAAGCTGGTGCGGAATCTGGCGGATGACTATGACGCGGAAGGCCGCGGGATGAAGATCATTGAGCTGGAGGGGGCATTCCAGATGTGCACCAGGCCAGAATATTATGAAAATCTGATCAGGGTAGCTGCTCAGCCGAGGAAATATGTCTTGACCGAGGTACTTTTGGAGACGCTCTCCATCATAGCTTATAAGCAGCCGGTGACAAAGCTGGAAATAGAAAAGATCCGCGGGGTGAAATCGGATCATGCGGTAAATAAACTCATCGAGTATGGACTTGTGGAAGAAGTGGGCAGGCTCAGTGTGCCTGGCAGGCCCATACTTTTTGGCACTACGGAGGAATTTTTGAGAAGCTTTGGGGTGTCTTCTGTGGAGGAGCTTCCCGCAGTGGATCCGGAGCAGGTGGAGGAGTTTAAACAGGAGGCAGAGGAAGAGGTGCAGCTTAAGCTGGATATTTAATTTAGGAGGAGACGGTATGAAGAAAATCGGTTTTATCGGATGCGGGAATATGGCAAAAGCGATCATCGGCGGGATTGTAGGAAAGAACGTCATGGCGCCGGGCGACATCATCGCTTCCAACCGGAGCAGAAAGGCTCTTGACTATGCAGAGGAGACTTGGGGAATCTCGGTGACAGCCGACAATCTGGAGGTAGCAAAGGAAGCGGAGATTGTGGTACTTGCGGTAAAGCCTCAGTTTTACGGCCAGGTGATCGGAGAGATCAAGGGAGTGGTACAGGAGAGCCAGCTGATCGTGAGCATTGCCCCCGGAAAGACTCTGGCATGGATGGAGGAGCAGTTTGGGCGTCCTTTAAAGTTCATCCGCTGCAATCCCAATACGCCTGCTATGGTGGGAGAAGGCATCACTTCTGTGACTCCCGGGGACAAGGTGACAGAGACAGAGCTGGCGCGGGTGACGGAGATCCTTAATAGCTTTGGAAAAGCCTCTGTAGTGTCTGAGGCGATGATCGAGGCGGTCATTGCCGTGAGCGGCAGTGCGCCGGCTTATGCTTTTATGTTTATGGAAGCCATGGCAGACGGCGCAGTCTCTTTGGGGATGCCCAGGGCCCAGGCTTATGAATTTGCTGCCCAGGCAGTGCTTGGCGCGGCTAAAATGGTATTGGAGACAGGGCTCCATCCCGGAGCTTTAAAGGATATGGTGTGTTCACCGGGAGGGACGACGATACAGGCAGTACGCGTCCTGGAGGAAAGAGGGCTCAGAAGCAGCGTCATAGAAGCGATGATTGCCTGCGCCGACAAAGCGAGGAGTATGTAGAGGCCAATTAGGGGCATTGTTGAATATGTCAGGTGAAAAAGGGATATGGCCCATGGCCAGGAAGGAGCAGTTACAATGAAGAAAGTCACGGAGATGACGAGGGAAGAGCTTTTAGAGCTGCAGAAGGAACTGCAGAAGCAGTATGAGGACTTTAAGGCGCAGGGACTTAAGCTGGATATGTCCAGGGGAAAGCCTGCCGCCGCCCAGCTGGACCTTACCAATGGACTTTTGACAGCGCTGGATGACTACCATACAGAGTCCGGCCTGGATGCCAGAAACTACGGTGTTCTGGACGGAATACCGGAGGCTAAGCGCCTGTTTTCTGATTTGCTGGGCATCCCCGCGGAAAAGATCATCGTGGGCGGAAGTTCCAGTCTGAACCTGATGTATGATGAGATGATGAGGCTGATGCTCTTCGGCACCCAGGGAGAAAAACCCTGGAAGGATGTGAAGGGAATCAAGTTTCTTTGCCCGAGCCCGGGGTATGACAGGCACTTTGCCGTGACAGAGGACATGGGAATCGAGATGATCCCGGTGCCTATGTCGGCGGATGGGCCGGATATGGACGTGGTAGAAAAAATGGCGGCCGAGGACGAGGCTATCAAAGGTATTTGGTGCGTCCCGCTTCATTCCAATCCTCTTGGCGCCTGCTATACAGATGAGACTGTGGACAGACTGGCTTCCATGAAGACGGCCGCGAAGGATTTCCGGATTTTCTGGGACAATGCTTATGGCGTCCATCATATTTATGAGGAAGTGACGCTCAAAGATATTTTTAAGGCGGCGGAGGCCTGCGGGAATGAGGACAGGATCCTTTACTTTTTCTCCACATCAAAGATTACGTTTCCCGGCGCGGGTCTGGCGATCATGGCGGCCAGCGTGTCCAATGTGGCCGAGATCAAAAAGCATATGACAGTACAGACGATCGGATATGATAAATTGAATCAGCTCCGGCATGTGAAATATTTTAAGACCGCTGACAATATCCGCGCTCATATGAGAAAGCTGGGGGATGCCCTGCGGCCGAAATTTGACATGGTGCTGAATACTTTGGAGGAAGAGCTGGGCGGAACCGGCCTCGCGTCCTGGGTGAAGCCGAAAGGCGGATATTTCATCGCCCTTGATACGCTTCCCGGATGTGCCAAGGCGACAGTGGCGTTTGCAAAGGAAGCAGGAGTGGTGATGACAGGAGCCGGCGCCACGTATCCATATAAGAAGGACCCGAAGGACAGCAATATCCGGATCGCACCCACCTATCCTACGCCTGAGGAACTGGATAAAGCGATTCATCTGTTCTGCCTGTGCGTAAAGATGTCCGGTGTAAACGAGCTTTTAAAACAGCGGGGATAACGGAAAAAAGAGGAGGATGACAGCGATGTTTGCAGAGAAGATGGTTGAGCTCGGGAGCAGACGCTCTACGATCCGTGAGATATTTGAGTTTGGAAAAAAGCGTGCGGCTGAAGTGGGAGCAGAAAATGTCTTTGATTTCAGTTTGGGAAATCCCAATGTTCCGGCGCCTCAGGCTGTGGAGGACAATATTCTGAAACTGGTGACCACAGAGGAATCGGCGGCGCTTCACGGATACACCAGCGCCCAGGGGGATGCAGGAGTGAGAAGCCGCATTGCCGGGTCCATAAACAGAGCTCACGGAACCCATTTTCATGCGGACAATCTGTATATGACGGTTGGAGCCGCGGCCTCCCTTTGCATATGTTTCAAGGCATTGGCGGAAGAGGGAGACGAATTCATCACGTTTGCCCCTTATTTTCCGGAATATAAAGTTTTTGCGGAGGGAACGGGGGCAAAGCTCCTGGTGGCGCCGGCGGATACCGACAGCTTCCAGATTCATTTTGATGAATTTGAGAAACTTCTTGGTCCTAAAACAAAAGCGGTCATTGTCAATTCTCCCAACAATCCTTCTGGAGCCGTCTATTCCGAAGACACGATCCTTAAGCTGACAGAGCTCATGAAGAGAAAATCAGAAGAATATGGCCATGCCATTTATCTGATTTCCGATGAGCCTTACCGGGAGATTGTCTATGGAAATGTAAAGGTCCCTTATCTGACCAAGTACTATGAAAATACCTTTGTGTGTTATTCTTACAGCAAGTCCCTGTCGCTGCCGGGAGAAAGAATCGGATATGTGGTGGTTCCCGATGAGATGGAGGATCAGAAAGCCGCTTATGCGGCGGTCTGCGGAGCGGGCCGCGTACTCGGATATGTGAATGCGCCCAGCCTGTTCCAGCGGGTGGTCGGAGAATGTGTGGGAAAGACCTCCGATGTCACCATATACAGGAGAAACAGAGATCTGCTGTATAATGCCCTGACAGAGATGGGATATACGTGTGTGAAGCCGGACGGCGCTTTCTATCTGTTCCCCAGATCCCTGGAGCCGGATGCCAACGCCTTTTGTGAGAAGGCAAAGGAGTTTGATATCCTCCTGGTTCCGGGAGATGATTTCGGATGCCCGGGACATGTGAGGATTGCCTATTGTGTGCAGACGGAGATGATTGAACGGTCTTTGGATGCGTTCCGGAAGCTGTCGGAGCAGTACCAGTAAAAGAAACTCCCCGCAAAGCAGGAAAGCTGCCTTGCGGGGAGTCTTAGGTTACAGAGATTATTTCTGACCGAATTTAAACGGCGGTGATGACAGTCCCGGTTTTACCGGAGAGTCCTTCTTTAGCCTTGGACAGATCCGTGATGACTGCCTTTCGGTCGGGACACGCGGAAACAAATTCAATGGAAGCTTCAATCTTCGGAAGCATGGATCCGGCTTCAAATTGGCCTTCCTCCATATACTTTCTGGCTTCTTCTACAGTAAGATGATCCAGGAATATCTCGTCAGGCTTCCGATAGTTTAATGCGACCTTTTCCGTCCCTGTCAGGAAGAGGAGGACAGAAGCATCCACCATATCGGCCATACGGGCGGCCGTCAGATCCTTTTCAATGACCGCGCTGGCCCCTTTCAGCCTGGTGCCCTGCTGAAGTACAGGTATCCCGCCGCCGCCTGCCGCGATTACAAGCTGGTTGGCGTCAAGCAGCGCCCGAATGGCGTCTATCTCGTATATATCGATGGGTTTGGGAGCGGCAACGATTCTGCGGTATCCTTTTTCTTCTTTGACCACATAATTGCCTTTTGCCACTTCTGCGTTGGCCTCATCTTCACTCATATACCGTCCGATCACCTTGGACGGTTCGCTGAAAGCCTCGTCAAACGGATCCACCCGCACCTGTGTGATAACAGTGGAAACTGGTTTAAAGATGCCGCGGTCTAAGAGTTCAGTCCGGATGGCATTCTGCAGATCGTACCCGATGTATCCCTGGCTCAGTGCGCCGCATACGGACATGGGAGCTACGGTATATTCCGGCGAGAGACGGCTGAATTCCGTCATGGCAGTGTGAAGCATACCCACCTGGGGGCCGTTGCTGAACGTAATGGCGATCTGATATCGTTCTTCCACCAGATCGGCGATCGCACTGGCGGCTTTTGCAACAGCTTTTTTCTGTTCCGGGAACAAAGTGCCGAAAGCATTTCTGCCCAGGGCAACTACAATCTTTTTTTCATTCATGGTAATCCCCTCATTTCTGTATTAAAAAGAACAGCGTCCGTGCTCTTGTCAACTGACGCTGACTAGATTATACCATGACTTATCCGATTTTCATAGTATTTCAGGCAAAGTTTACTTTGTATAGAAGCCAAATTCTACAGTTCCCTCAGGCCATGTGGCTTCTATCAGATAGACGTAGCCCGGGTCGGATGAGGGGATGCAGAAAACGCCGTCCTCCTGAGAGATTTCTACAGTTTCTTCCTGGGAAGATGTGTCGGCAGAACCGGATTTCCATAAATCCACAGGCCATCTGGTGACCATGACAGAATCCGGCTTTGGAGAACCGGACAAAGTCAGTTTCGTACCGCTCTCCAGGGAGACATCCGCTAATTCTCCCCATTGGAGGATATGGGAGCCGCAGGCTGTTACTTGCTGCTTTTCCCCGTTTTTGTCTGTGTAGCTCCAGGTATAATTCCCTCTGGTCAGCATGACTGCCACAGCAGCCTGCTCAGTGCGGTACTCCAGGTTGAGGGAGGCCGGCTGACTGGGATCCGGCTCCGTATAAATTTCGTCTATCAGGTGCTGATAGACGGCAGCGTCTTCCGCAGTCCCCTCTTTTACCACCGCCATTTTGGTAACGCCGGGATACTGTCCTGGATAGCTTTCCAGCATGATGCCGTTTCCATAGATATCCAGAATATATCCGGCGCTCAGGTTCTCAGAAGACAGGGGGGTTCCAGAAGCATCGTATAATTCTTCCGGGATTGGAGCAGTGAAAAAGGTACCGTTATGGATGTCCACAAAGTAGATCTGCCCATCAGGAGAAGTCAGATACATGGCCCGGAGCGCTTCTTCCGACTTAGGAGAAGCGGCCTCGCTGCCCGCCGGTTTCATGGTTTCAGTGGTTTCCGGTTCCTCCGTCTTTTTGCCGCAGCCGGAAAGGAAAAGACATCCGGCCAGCACAAGGAAGAATCCCGCTTTCCATCGTTTCATTTTAGTATGAGTTTTCAATGATAATCCTCCTTAATGATTGATGCATGATAATCCTTCATAAAAGTAGTGTATCCGGAAATGAAAAGTGTTGCAAGAAAAATAATCTCTGGCTTGTCATGGGAGGAGGAAAGTATTAAAATAAAAACACAGGTAAAGGATGGATTTAAAAAGACAGGAAGGAAGCGGATTCAATGGAGGCTAAGGTAAGAAAAGAAGAGTTTTTTTTGAAGTCGGGCGATTCGGGGCAGATGCTCCATTGTATTAAATGGGAGCCGGTGGATTTACATGTAAAGGCGGTGCTTCAGATTGTGCACGGTATGGTGGAGTACGTGGAGCGGTATGATGAATTTGCTTCTTATCTGGCGGAAAGAGGATACGCAGTGATCGGCCATGATCATCTGGGCCATGGAAAGACGGCGTCCTCGGAGGAAGAGCTGGGGTATTTTTCTGAGAAAGACGGGGATCGCCATGTAATCGGTGATATTTACCGTCTGACATGTAAAGCCAGGGAATTGTGGCCGGATGTGCCGCTCTATATCATGGGACACAGCATGGGTTCATTCTTTACGAGAAAATATTTGACCAGATGCAGCCGAAAAGTGGATGGAGCCGTCATCATGGGGACCGGATATATGGGACTGCCTCTTGTTGCCACAGGAAAGTGCCTGGCTGAGATCATCTGCAGGATAAAGGGCAGCCGCTACAGGAGCCGTCTTCTTTATAAGATGACCTTAGGCGGAAATAACAAGCGCATTCCGGAGCATCGGACGGAGAATGACTGGCTGAGCCAGAATGAAGAGTCGGTGGACGCATACTGCAGGGATCCTTTCTGCACCTTTATTTTTACAGCGGGGGCGTATAGAGATTTCTTTACCATTCTGGTGGACTTGGCGAAGAAAAAAGATTTCGGCAATATGAATCGGGAGCTTCCGATCTTGATGGTGTCAGGAGAAGAAGATCCTGTGGGAAACTACGGAAAAGGGGTCAGGGCCTGCTATAAGCAGTTTCAGTCCATGGGTTTTCATCATGTCCAGATGAAGCTCTATCCGGGAGACCGCCATGAAATCCTCAACGAACTGGACAGAAGCGTTGTATTTGAAGATATTAAAGCATGGATGGATGCCGCTGTGGAAGAGATAACAAAGCATTGAACAATCCGGCGGAAAACAGTGACTTACAAGACTGGTTCAAAGGGTATACCTTACCGCACGAAGTGCGCCTGCCCGTAGGGCTTGAATTAAGGGATGCCCTTGGGTATGATATAAAACACTTTTTGGAATCATTCTTAATAAGCTATGACCAAGCCCCAGTTAGACACCGGCAGAAGTTCCTGGCCGTCACGATTTCGGTTCACTGGCGATGCAGAAGCCGCTTTATCCCCGCTCCGGGAGTACCGCTCACATGTCGGCAGAAAATTTTTATAATTTCCCGCCTCCGGTTCGCTCAGAAACGGAATCGGTATTTTTCGTTTCTGCCTCCCTCCGCCTGGGGAACACCGGCCGCTGCCCTGCGGCGCTCACCTTTAGGCCAGCCCGGAATCTTTCTGCCGGTGCCCTGCCTGCCGCACAACATTGGATAAACTCTGTTTCTTAGATTCCAGAAAAGGATTGGATATCCACACGGCCCGCGCGCGTACCGCAGCGGGCTGCAGTGTCCGCTCCAATGGTTTTCAAAACACGCGGAAGCCTTATTCCGGTGCGGAAAGAGGAGCAGGAGGAATGATTCGATTCCATCGTAAGGCAAGCGCCGCAAGGGCGTTAGCAGAATATTCCCGGACACAGGGAGGCAAAAATCGCATATCATGCGGATTTTTGTTGGAATCTGACATGGAAAAATATCGATTTATCCATGTCAGTTGGAAAGGACCGACTGGAGGCCGTAAAAATTCTGGTTACGGCTGCCAGCGAGCCGCCTGGATGGAATCGGATTTCCTCCTGTCTCATCTGATTCATAAGATAAATTTGTTTTATAAGTATTCAAAGGTATACTTTTTGACAACCGAATCTAATTCTGATATTTCTCGATCTGATCTTTGATACATTCTTAAACTTTCTTTTATTTTCCAATAAACGTTAATGCACAGAGTAAAACAAATAAATTTTTGTGAAATCCATCGTTGAAATTTGGAAAGGAGTGGATTATTTGTACAGTAAGGTCTATAGCGCCGCCATCCAGGGAATGGAAGGGCGGCTGGTCACAGTGGAAGCGGACATGGGTGACGGGCTTCCGAGCTTTGATATGGTCGGCGCGCTGTCCACTGAAGTAAAGGAGGCTGCCTCCAGAGTGCGGACGGCGCTGAAAAACGCGGGCTATCGCCTTCCGCCGAAGAGGATTGTCATAAATCTGGCTCCGGCGGATGTGAGAAAGGACGGAACTCTATTTGATCTGCCTGTGGCGGTAGCGGTCTTGGCGGCAATGGAAGTCATACCGGCCGAGAATCTGGAAGGAATGCTGCTGGCCGGAGAACTGGGGCTGGGTGGCGAGCTGCGGCCTGTGGCCGGAGTTATGGCTTTAGCCGCCTGCGCGCAGGAATCCGGACTAAATGAAATGCTGGTTCCGGAAGGGAATGTACAGGAAGGGGCGGTGAATCAGAAGATTCGGGTCTGCGGCGCTTCACATCTGAATGAGGTGGTGAGGCTTTTAAAGGAGCCGGATATGAGAAAAGCAGCGCATGTGGATCTGTCCTCCTGCATGGAGGACAGCTATTCGGGTATGGATTTTAAGGATATCAGAGGGCAGGAGACGGCGAAACGTGCGGCGGAGATTGCCGCTGCCGGAATGCATAACCTTCTGCTCCTGGGGCCTCCCGGAGTGGGAAAAACTTTGATCGCCAGATGTATACCGGGTATCCTGCCGAGGCTTACTTTGGCAGAAAGCTTGGAAATCAGCCGGATCAACAGCATCTGCGGACTGATGCCGGAAGGGACGGCTCTCCTTATGGAAAGGCCTTTCCGGGCGCCTCATCATACGGTTACGCCGGCGGCGCTGACCGGAGGGGGGCGGGTTCCAAGACCGGGAGAGCTGTCTTTAGCAAGCCATGGCGTATTGTTCCTGGACGAGCTTCCGGAGATGTCACGGGCGTCATTGGAGGCTCTGCGCCAGCCCTTGGAAGAAAAACGGGTAGTGATCTCCAGGCTGTACGGTTCTTATGAATTTCCGGCAAAATTCATGCTGGTGGCTGCCATGAATCCGTGTCCGTGCGGCTGCTTTCCAGACAGAAATAAATGCAGATGCTCTATACCGCAGATACAAAGGTATCTGGGGAAATTATCCCGTCCTCTGATGGACAGGATCGATATCAGCGTGACAGTAGACCGGCTTCCATTCCGGGAACTCCAGGAGAAAAATGGTTACGCGGAAGCCTCCTGCTCCATCCGGGAACGGGTGGAAAAGGCGAGACTGGCACAAAAAGAACGTTTTGAAGGAACAGATATTCTCTATAATTCCTCCATACCCGGAGGCAGGATCTTGGAGTACTGTCCATTGGGGGAGCGGGAAGAGGCGTTTATGAAAAAAGCCTTTGATACGATGGAAATGAGCGCAAGAGCATACCACAGGGTCCTGAGAGTGGCCAGGACCATCGCAGATTTGGAGGGAGCTGTCATTATTGAAAAAAAGCATCTGAAGGAGGCAATCCTTTACCGGGTTCCAAGTCTGCAGATAATGTAAAAAAATGGAAATTGAGACATATAATATAGGAAGGAAGAGGAACTATGAAAAAAGAAATAAGCGTACTTTCAGAGCGGGAATATTGGTATTGGTACTGTGGGCTGAGTCAGATACCTCTTTCAGTGAGAGAACAGCTTCTGCAGCGGCTGGGCACACCAGAAGAGATTTTTTACGCGTCGGAGAAAGCCTTGAGGGATGCACTCAGGCCGGCGAGACAGCCGGACGGACAGACGGAACTCATGGGGGACACAGACGATGCGGATGTATTTTATAATGGAAAGATTCTGGAACGCGCGGTAAGGGATATCCGGGAGGGGCGTGAACCGGATACGATTCGAAGAGCGTTGAAAGATATGGATCAAGAAGGCATTGCATTTGTACCATTATGTGACGAAAATTATCCTAAACGTCTTCTGACCATTCCAGGCCGCCCCCTTGGCTTATTTATAAAAGGCCGCCTTCCTTCCGATGACATGCCTTCAGCCGCCATAGTGGGCTCCCGGAACTGCAGCTATTATGGACGTTCCATGGCTGAGGGCTTAGGAAAAGCTCTGGCAGAGGCCGGCATACAGGTCATAAGCGGGCTTGCCAGAGGAATCGATGCCGCCGGTCACCGGGGAGCTCTAAGGGCTGAAAACAGAAAAGGCAGGACCTTCGGTATTTTGGGATGCGGGCCGGATGTGGTCTATCCCAGGGAAAATCGATGCCTGTATGGAGAGGTGGAGGCAGCCGGAGGACTGATTTCCGAATATCCGCCGGGTATGAGGCCGCTGCCGATGAATTTCCCGGCCAGGAACCGTATTATCAGCGGTCTGTCGGATTGTGTGGCCATAGTGGAGGCGGGGAAGAGGAGTGGATCTTTGATCACCGCATCCTATGCGCTGGAACAGGGAAAGGAAATCTGGGCAGTTCCCGGCAGGGCCGGGGATTATTTGAGCTGCGGGACCAACAGTCTTTTGAAGGACGGAGCGGAGCTTTTAACGGAGCCGGAGGATATACTCAGCTTCTGGAATCTTGGAGGAAAAAAATTAAGAATTTCTAATAATGATCAGTTATCTCTTGATAAAAATTGGGAAAGGGTGTATAGTTGTCTGGATTCCGAACCCAAATCCATGGAGAGAATCTGCCTCGAAACGGGACTAAATAGTGCCGATCTGGCGGTTTGCCTTGTGGATCTGGAGATGGAGGGACTGGTTGTGCAGCCATATGAGCACTATTATGTGGCAAAAAGAGATAAAGGAGAACACTATGGCAAAGTATCTGGTCATTGTAGAGTCCCCCGCAAAAGTGAAGACAATTAAAAAGTTTTTGGGGGCCAATTACGATGTAGACGCATCCAACGGGCATGTAAGAGACCTGCCGAAAAGCCAGATGGGCATTGATATAGAGCACGATTACGAGCCAAAATATATCACAATACGCGGAAAGGGAGATATTCTGGCAAACCTTCGCAAGAAAGTGAAAAAGTCGGATAAGATATATCTGGCGACTGACCCGGACCGTGAGGGGGAAGCGATTTCCTGGCATTTGATGACGGCCCTTAAGCTGGAGGATAAAAAGGTCCAGAGGATCAGCTTCAATGAAATCACAAAAACTGCGGTAAAAGCCTCGCTGAAAGCGCCGAGAGATATCGATATGAATCTGGTAGATGCCCAGCAGGCGCGCCGTGTCTTAGACCGAATGGTGGGATACAGCATCAGCCCGTTATTGTGGGCGAAGGTGAAGCGGGGGCTGAGCGCAGGGCGGGTACAGTCCGCTGCGCTTCGGATCATCTGTGACAGAGAAGAAGAGATTTCTGCGTTTATTCCTCAGGAGTACTGGTCACTGGAGGCAGATGTCCAGTGCGGCAGTGAGAAAAAGCCCATGAGGGTGAAATTCTATGGGAGTAAGAAACAGAAGATCACCATCGCAGACAAGGAACAGCTGGATGATATCTTAAAGGAGGTGGAAAAATCCGAATTTAAGATTGCCGATATCAAACTGGGAGAACGGGTAAAGAAACCGCCGCTCCCCTTCACGACGAGTACTCTTCAGCAGGAAGCGGCCAATGTACTGAATTTTTCGACACAGAAGACGATGCGGCTCGCTCAGCAGCTATATGAAGGAATTGACATAAAGGGAAACGGCACGGCCGGTATCATCACATATCTTCGTACCGATTCCACCCGTATATCCGAAGAAGCCCAGAAGGCAGCGGCAGAGTATATCTCAGCGGAATACGGGCCGGAATTTGTGCTGGCTGATGAACAAAAGGGAAAATCCGGCGGAAAGATCCAGGATGCCCACGAGGCTATCCGTCCGACGAACATCGAGCTTTCCCCAGCCAAGATCAAAGATTCCCTTTCCAGGGATCAATTCCGGCTGTATCAGCTCATCTGGCGCCGGTATACCGCGTGCAGGATGTCAGCGGCCGTTTATGAGACGACTAATGTAAAGATTGACGCGGGTGATTATCGCTTTACCGCTTCGGCTTCCAAGGTGAAGTTCGAAGGGTTTATGACCGTATATACGGATCCCAATGAGAAAAAAGAACCAAATACGCTGGCAAAGAATCTGACCATCGAGACGCCGCTGTCACTCAAAGAGTTTGATTACAAGCAGCATTTCACCCAGCCGCCGGCCCATTATACGGAAGCCTCTTTGGTGCGGGCGCTGGAAGAGGCCGGTATCGGCCGTCCCAGTACCTACGCGCCTACTATTACGACGATCATCGCCAGGCGATATGTGGCCAAGGAGAATAAAAACCTATATGTAACGGAGCTGGGAGAGATTGTAAATCACATTATGAAAGAAGCGTTCCCCAGTCTGGTGGACGTAGCGTTCACCGCGAATATGGAATCTCTTCTGGATGGAGTGGAAGACGGGATCGTGAAGTGGAAGACCGTCATCCGTAATTTTTATCCGGATCTGATGGAGGCGGTGACGGCTGCACAGAAGGAACTGGAGGCCGTGAAAATAGAGGATGAGGTCACAGAGGAAATCTGTGAGAACTGCGGCCGAAACATGGTCATCAAATATGGACCTCATGGAAGATTTCTGGCGTGCCCGGGTTTTCCGGACTGCAAGAACACAAAGCCGTATTTGGAGAAGACCGGGGTCAGCTGTCCGGTCTGCGGCGGCGACGTTGTCGTGAAAAAGACCAAAAAAGGCAGAAGATATTATGGATGCAGCAACCATCCCGACTGTGAATTCATGTCCTGGCAGAAGCCGTCCAATGAAAAGTGTCCGAAGTGCGGGAGTTATATGGTGGAAAAAGGAAATAAGCTGATTTGTTCGGAACAGACCTGTGGTTTCCTGATTGAAAAGGTAAAATAATCGAAATTATATAAAAATTACGAAAAGAAATGTGAAAAGTGTTGCGGTGCCTTGAAAAGTATGATACGATAGGGCTGAATAAGTTGGAATTACTGAATATGAATAGGAGGCCAGCAATGAGCGTACAATTATTGGATAAAACCAGAAAAATTAACAAATTGCTCCATAACAACAATTCCAGCAAGGTTGTCTTCAATGATATTTGTGCCGTGCTGAGCGATATTCTTGATTCCAACATCCTTGTTATCAGTAAAAAGGGCAAGGTGTTGGGAGTAGGTATCAGCGAAGGGGTAGAAGAGATTGAAGAACTCATTGAAGATCAAGTGGGGGGCTTCGTAGACCGGATGCTGAATGAAAGACTGCTCAGTGTTCTTTCTACCAAGGAAAATGTAAATCTGGAAACGCTGGGATTTGCAGAGACGAATGTGGAAAAGTATCAGGCGATCATTACGCCGATCGATATCGCCGGTGAGCGTTTGGGAACATTGTTCATCTATAAGTCCAACGACCAGTATGGAATTGACGATATCATCCTCAGTGAATATGGCACCACGGTAGTCGGGCTGGAGATGATGCGTTCTGTGAATGAGGAAAATGCTGAAGAGACGAGGAAGATCCAGATTGTAAAATCTGCCATCAGTACTCTGTCGTTCTCTGAACTGGAAGCTATTCAGCATATCTTTGAGGAACTGGAAGGGAATGAGGGAATCCTCGTGGCCAGCAAGATTGCAGACCGTGTGGGCATTACCCGTTCTGTGATCGTCAATGCGCTCAGGAAATTTGAGAGTGCAGGAGTCATTGAATCCCGTTCTTCTGGAATGAAAGGTACTTATATCAAGGTGCTGAATGACGTGGTGTTTGAAGAACTGAAAAAGCTGAAGGAAGTATAGAATCGCTTTGAATGTCCAGGAAACGGATATGATAAATAATAAATCCTGCGGAGGCCTCCGAGTGGAAGGCGCCGCAGGATTTTTGCTTTCTTACATTCCGTCAGAACCGGCAGCGGTTGATGCAGGCATAGATTTCCTGAAGCCTGGGCAGAGCCATGAAGGGAGGACAGTCCCAGGAGGTAATGGATTCCATGCCTTCCCGGACTATTTTTTCATACAGCCCTGGAAGATGGTCTGACAGCGGGACGGGCGAATCCAAATGCGTATTCAGATACAGCAGTATATAGCCCAGGGCTCTAGTCTGTTCCTCATCGGCCAGCTGTTCCACATAGCGCAGGTCGATCATGGACTTGTCATAGAACAGACTGTCTTTACCTTGTACCTTGATCTTGGGAGGCCTGTAGTCCCGTTCCGGGTTTTGGACAGAGCGGCGGCGGTGATCGTTCCCGCTTTTTGGAACGGCGGGCCGATACGTCCGGTTCATGATGCCGCGGGGAAAACAGAAAGGATCAGCGCCGCTGCTTTCACCGAGGGAGCCGGCGCGGGAAGCGTTATAATCCTCTGCTTCCTTTTTTGCGCGTGTGGTGATATCCTTCGCCTGATAATTGTCCATTTGGAGGACACAGTCGGCCGTGTGAAAAAACGCTCCGGAGCTGCCAACCACCAGGATGGTGGAAATGCCGAGCTGGGAAAACAAAGGGCGGATCCGGCTGAGAAAAGGCGTGATAGGCTCTTTGTCAGGAGAAATGACCCTGCGCATCAGCTCGTCGCGCACCATGAAATTTGTCGCGCAGGTATCCTCGTCGATCAGGAAGAGCTTTGCGCCGGCCTCAATTCCTTCCATAACCCCGGCAGCCTGTGAAGTGCTGCCGCTGGCATCTTCCGTGGAAAAACTGCTGGTGTCTTTTCCGTTGGGAAGATGATTGATAAAAGGAGAGATATTAACCCTTTTTATAATACGGCTTTCCTCTGCCCGGAGCTTCACCGCGGAGGCGTCGGTTATGACAAATTCCCTTCCGTCTCCGGCAACGTGGTTATAGACGCCGGTCTCCAGCGCTTTCAGAAGGGTGGATTTTCCATGGTAGCCGCCCCCGGTGATCAGAGTGATGCCCTTTCGTATACCCATGCCGGTGATTCTCCCTCTGTGGGGAAGAGAAAACGAGACCTTCATGGAGGCAGGTGAAGAAAAAGGGACGGCCTCTTTCATGGGAAGATTTGACACTCCGGATTTCCGGGGCAGGACTGCGCCGTCCGCTACGAATGCGATCAAATCGTTTTCCGGCAGGAATGTGCGGAGAGCCTGCTGGTCCTCGTAGAGCTCCATGGCGTTTTGAAGGGCGCTCTGGCTGATATTTTTATAGTACAGGGATTTTTCCGCGCACTTTGGCAGATAATCAAACAGGATTTTGCGAAGCTCTCTGGAATTGATGGTGCGCCCGTTGGCAGGGAAACCGGCTTCAAATCGCATGAGGATAGTTTTTTCCCTGACGGTACAAGCCGTGCGTCTGAGTACCTGTGGGCCGCAGCGGGTGGTGAACAGAGCTCCGCTTTTTCCGGAGCCTTTGGCCTGGAAGGAATAATCCTGTACTGCCTTTTCAAATTGCCGGAGCAGGAAGTCGCAGAAAGCCGTTTTCCGGTCCTCAGAGCTCCAAAAATCTGGGGAAAATCCGGAGGACTTGTCCGTAATATGGAGAGTGAGCCTTGAGGGAGAGGCGAACGGGTCGCCTTGCACGTGGTCGATGGACAATGAATAGGATCCGAAATCATAGAATCCTTTCAGTGTCTTATATGCCGGATAGCTCTTGTGGTCGATGTCACGGAGCATGGAGTCAAGCTGAGCAGATGTTTTCATAAGATAAGAATTCCTTTCTGGATTATAGATTCTTTACCATTATAGCATGTCCTTGCCGATAAAAGAGCGGTTTTGCAGGAATAAAAGAAAAAATACTTGCAATTGAAAATATGTCATGGTACAATAATAAGGCTGAAAAATTGTCACGTGGATGGATTCCGACGACGGTGCCGGGCGCATCCGGTCTCAGAGGAAAAAAGAAATTCACGGAAGTCTAAACCAAATGGAGGAAAGAAAATGAGCGTTATTTCAATGAAACAGCTGCTGGAAGCAGGCGTACACTTTGGCCATCAGACGAGAAGATGGAACCCTAAGATGGCTCCCTACATTTATACGGAGAGAAATGGTATCTATATCATCGATCTGCAGAAATCCGTAGGAATGGTGGACGATGCTTACAAGGCAGTGGCCGATATCGCGGCCGACGGCGGTACGATTCTCTTTGTGGGAACCAAGAAGCAGGCACAGGACGCGATTCAGATCGAAGCAGAACGCTGCGGTATGTATTATGTAAATCAGAGATGGCTCGGCGGTATGCTGACAAACTTCAAGACCATCCAGAGCAGGATCCAGAGACTCCGCACCATTGAGAAAATGCAGGAAGACGGAACCTTTGAGGTTCTTCCGAAGAAGGAAGTCATCGCTCTTAAGAAGGAACAGGAGAAGCTGGAGAGAAACCTGGGCGGCATCAAAGATATGAAGAAGCTTCCCGACGCCATTTTCATCGTAGATCCGAAAAAAGAAAGAATCTGTGTACAGGAAGCCCATGCGCTCGGTATCACACTGATCGGTATCGCGGATACCAACTGTGATCCGGAAGAACTGGATTATGTGATTCCTGGAAACGACGACGCTATCAGAGCGGTTAAGCTGATCGTATCCAAGATGGCAGATGCCGTTATTGAAGCGAAGCAGGGTGAAGAGGTAACGGAAGAGACAGCAGACGTACAGGTTGAGACGGAAGCTGCCGAGGCGTAACAGCCAGGACGTTATCCCGGAAAATTCTATAGATTAAGAAAGGATTGAAATAATTATGGCAGCAGTTACGGCAGCAATGGTTAAAGAACTGAGAGAAATGACAGGCGCCGGCATGATGGACTGCAAGAAAGCGCTTGCGGCCACCGATGGCAATATGGACGAGGCAGTGGAATTCCTGAGAAAGAACGGACAGGCAAAGGCAGAGAAAAAAGCCGGGAGAATCGCGGCAGAAGGTCTTGTTAAAACCGTTATCGACGGACAGAAGGCTGCTATTGTGGAAGTAAACTCTGAAACGGATTTCGTTGCGAAGAATGCTGATTTCCAGGCATACGTAGCGGATGTGGCAGATCAGGCGGTCAAATCGGATGCGGCGGATATGGACGCATTCATGGCAGAGGCCTGGACGGCTGACGCTTCCAAGACAGTAAAAGAAGCGCTGGTGGAAAAGGTCGCTGTCATTGGCGAGAACTTGAGCATCAGACGTTTTGAAAAGGTAGAGGCAAAGGATGGCTGCGTAGTGGATTACATCCATGGCGGCGGAAGGATTGGCGTTTTGGTCGTGGCCAAGTCTTCTGTGGTAAACGACGCAGTGAAGGAAGCGCTCAAGAATGTCGCGATGCAGATTGCAGCGCTTCATCCCCTGTATGTATCCCGTGCTGAGGTTCCTCAGGATTTCATCGAAAAAGAGACTGCCATCCTCAAGGAGCAGGCGAGAAACGAGAATCCGGATAAGCCGGAGAATATTCTGGACAAGATGATCATCGGCCGTCTGAACAAGGAGCTCAAGGAGTTCTGTCTGCTCGATCAGGCATATGTAAAAGACGGCGATCTGACTGTTGGAAAATATCTTGCGGCTGTTTCCAAGGAAGTTGGAGCGGAGGTTTCCGTTGAGAAATTCGTCCGTTATGAGACAGGTGAAGGCCTGGAGAAGAAGAGCGAGAATTTCGCAGAAGAAGTTGCAAAGCAGATGGGTGGAAACTAATCAGCGTTGCTTAGCGAACTGAGTCTGTAAGGCGAAAGTGAGATTAGCAACAGTCGTATGGGACAGTAACCTTTTCTGAAGCAAAATAAAAATAGAATTGTTAAACCCCTTGAAAATGCTGAATTTACGGTGCTTCAAGGGGTTTTTTGCATTCAGAGTCAAGTTGTTATCTTTTATCGTGAGTATCCTGTTTTTTGAAGCGTTTGACTTCGTTAAGACTGCAGATTTGTGCAAAAAAGTTTTCATTTATTGAAGAGTTATATATTGCACCAAATAAATATCATAAAATGATTATTAAGAAGTGGCACCTTGTCCTCTATCAGATTCAAGATGAGACTGTATATGTAGACTATATCCTTGATTGCCGCAAGGATTATGGCTGGCTCATTCGAGAATAATAAAACAACAAAAATAAAATTTAGGGTAGGTCAGGGCATAGGATTGTTTGGAACTGTTCTTTATTTTAGAAAGAAACGTGAAATCGGCCCCTTTTATGTGATACAATCATAAAGGAAAACATGGAAAGAGTTGCCGGCCGGATGAGGCTGGAAGGAGATAGAGAAACACGAGATGAAAGAGGACAAGGTATTTTATCGGAGCTTTTTTTCCATATATGTGGCGCTGGTGCTTCAAAACGTGATAACGCTCAGCGTAAACCTGGCGGATAATATGATGCTGGGGGCCTATAGTGAAACGTCATTGGCGGGGGTGGCCGCGGTCAATCAGATTCAGTTCGTATTTCAGCAGGTCCTTTTGGCCCTGGGTGACGGGCTGGTGATTTTGTGCAGCCAGTATTGGGGAAAAAAGCAGGTTGAACCGATGAAGAGGATTACGGCGGCCGCCATGAAGACGGGACTTTTGGCGGCGGTGATCCTGTTTCTTGTCATCAGTCTCTTTCCTCATCAGGTGGTGGGAATTTTCACCACAGACGGACCTATTATCCAGGAAGGCGTGAAGTATATCCTCATAGTCCGTTTTACCTATTTGTTTTTTGCGGTAACCCAGCTATTGCTGGCTTCCCTTAGAAGTGTGGAAATGGTGAAGATTGCTTTTTATCTTTCCATCATGACCTTTTTCATCAACTTCGGCATCAACTATGTGCTGATATACGGAAAATTCGGAGCGCCGGAGCTGGGAGCGGCCGGAGCTGCCATCGGAACCCTGACTGCCAGGATAGTGGAATGTACAGTCCTGATTCTATTTGTGGTGAAAAGGGAGAAGCATCTGCGGATGAGGCTTCGGGATTATCTCCATTTTGATCCGGTGCTTTCCAGAGATTATTACAGACTGACGACTCCTATGGTCGTGGTCCAGAGCCTGTGGGGAATCAATACGGCGCTTCAGACTGTGATTCTCGGACATATGACAGCGGCGGCGATTGCCGCCAACAGTGTGGCATCCACCTTGTTTTTGGTGGTGAAGTCTACGGCGATAGGAGCGGCCTCGACCGCCTCAGTCATCATAGGAAAGACCATAGGGACCGGCGATATCCAGCTGGTAAAACGGTACGCGGGAAAGCTGCAGAAGCTGTTTTTGCTTATAGGGATCTGTTCGGGTATCCTGCTTTTTTTCATCCGGATACCGATTCTTAGCCTCTATGACCTGTCTCCTGCCACAAAAGAAATGGCCAACACCTTTTTGATTATATTGAGCGTTGTCTGTGTGGGCATGTCCTATCAGATGCCGACCAACAGCGGCATCATCCGGGGCGGCGGAAACGCGATGTTTGTGGTGAAGATGGATCTGATCAGTATTTGGCTGATTGTCCTGCCCCTTTCCTTTTTTATGGCTTTCGTGGTAAAAGCTTCGCCGGTGATCGTGGTCTGCTGCCTGAATGCGGATCAAATATTCAAATGTGTTCCGGCGTATCTGGAATCCCATTATGGGAACTGGATCCGAAAACTGACCAGGGACTGAAAAACCGGGGATAATAACGATATGGACAGAAAGGATGGAATGATATGGGAAAATATTGTCGATTTTTTGTCAATTAAATCTTGACTAAAATGGTACAGTATAGTATAGTGAAGACAGTGAGGTGCTGCCATGTTAATTACCAGAGAATGTGATTATGCGGTCAGGATTTTGAGGGCCCTGTCCGGTGGAGAAACGGTCAGTGTGCAGGACATCTGCCGGAGGGAAGACATCACCGCGCCCATAGCCTATAAGCTGGCCAGGAAGCTGGAAAAGTCCGGATATATCCGGAGCCACAGAGGAAGTAACGGAGGATATTCTCTGAAAAAGGACTTAAGAGAAATCACACTGTATGACGTATGCCGGGCGGTGGACAGGGAACTGTTCCTGACAGAATGTACGGTCCGCGGCCACCGGTGCTCCCAGAATACGGGAGCGAGCCCCTGTATGGTGCATAAAGAATTCTGCCGGCTGCAGGAGATTATTACCCGGGAGCTTAAGAACAGATCGCTTATGGAAATTCTGGAAGGATAGGGCTCACCTGAAAAAATGGATAAAACTATAGGAGGAATTCTTATGAATCAGTGTTTTGGATGTAATACCTGTAAAAGTGCGGATAAGCCGCTGGAGACGTTTATCAAGGGGCTTCCCATGGAGACTTCCCACCACCGTGTGGATACACAGAAGACAAAGTGCGGGTTCGGGCTTCAGGGTGTCTGCTGCCGGCTGTGTGCCAACGGCCCCTGCCGTATCACGCCTCAGTCCCCGAGAGGTATCTGCGGCGCCAGCGCCGATACGATCGTGACCAGGAATTTTCTGCGCGCGGTGGCTGCCGGTTCCGGATGTTACATCCACATCGTAGAAAATACGGCACGGAATCTTTTGAATACGGCAAAGACGAAGGGAGAGCTGAAAGGGATCCACGCGCTGGACCGGCTCTGCAGGATGTTTGGAATTGAAGAAAAGGACGACTATGTCAGAGCGGAAATGGTAGCGGAAGCCGTACTGGCAGATCTCTATAAACCGGAATATGTGAAAATGGATCTGGTGGAAAAGGTAGCTTACGCTCCCCGCGTAAAAAGATGGAAAGAGCTGGGTATCATGCCGGGAGGCGCAAAATCGGAGGTGTTCAAAGGAGTCGTAAAATGTTCGACCAACCTGAACTCGGACCCTGTGGATATGCTGGTGGACTGCCTGCGTCTGGGAATTTCCACCGGTGTATACGGACTGACTCTGACGAACCTGCTCAACGATGTACTGCTGGGAGAGCCGGAGCTTCGCTTGGCGCCGGTAGGCCTGCGGGTGATCGACCCGGAGTACATAAATATCATGATCACAGGACATCAGCATACGATCTTTGTGGATCTGCAGGAACGTCTGACTAAGCCGGATGCAGTGGCAAAGGCCCGGGCGGCCGGGGCAAAGGGCTTTAAGCTGGTGGGATGCACCTGCGTGGGACAGGATCTTCAGCTTAGAGGAAGCCATTATGAGGAAGTGTTCGACGGACATGCGGGAAATAATTATACCAGTGAGGCCATACTTGCCACAGGAGCCATTGACGCGGTGCTTTCAGAATTTAACTGCACACTGCCGGGTATCGAGCCCATCTGTGACGAGCTGAAGATCAAACAGATATGCCTGGACAGCGTGGCGAAAAAGGCAAACGCGGAGATGATGGAATTCGACTTTTCCAAAAGAGAAGAACAGAGTGAGGTCATCATTGATAAGATCGTGGCGGCATATAAGGAACGCCGCGGCAGCGTAAAACTGAACCTGCTTCCGAATCACGGAAATGATAATACGCTTACCGGCGTGAGTGAAGGGTCTCTGAAAAAATTCCTGGGCGACAGCTGGAAGCCTCTTATCGACTTGATCGTATCCGGCGATATCAAGGGAATCGCTGGAGTGGTGGGCTGTTCCAACCTGACGGCGGGAGGCCATGACGTGCTGACTGTAGAACTCACAAAGGAACTGATCGCAAAAGATATCATCGTTTTAACAGCAGGATGTTCTTCGGGCGGCATTGAGAACTGCGGATTGATGACGCCGGATGCGGCGAAGTATGCGGGACCTAAGCTCCGTGCGGTCTGTGAAAAGCTGGGGATTCCGCCGGTGCTGAATTTTGGCCCCTGCCTGGCGATCGGCCGTCTGGAAATTGTGGCTACAGAAATAGCAGAAGAATTGGGGGTAGATCTGCCGCAGCTTCCGCTGGTCCTTTCCGCGGCTCAGTGGCTGGAAGAGCAGGCTTTGGCTGACGGAGCTTTCGGATTGGCTCTGGGGCTCCCTCTTCACCTGGGGCTTCCTCCCTTTGTGACCGGAAGCAAGGTGGCGGTCAAGGTACTGACGGAAGATATGCAGGAACTGACCGGAGGCCGTGTCATCATCAATTCAGATGCCGCAGACAGTGCAGATATCTTGGAGAAGATCATTCTGGAAAAACGTGCTGCTCTGAATATATAGGAGGATTCTGCTATGAAAAGGATCATGATAGATCAGGCGAAATGCGACGGCTGTAAAAGCTGCAGTATAGCCTGCATGCAGGCCCACCGGACGGATGAGGGTACGGTTTATGACCTGGACTTGACGGATATCCATAATGAGTCCAGGAACCATATCATAGAAATGGAAGACGGCACGTACCGGCCGATCTTCTGCCGGCATTGTGACCAGCCGGAATGTGTGATGTCCTGTATGAGCGGGGCACTGACCAAGGACCCGGCGACGGGCCATGTCCTATATGACGGGACAAAATGCGGCTCCTGCTTTATGTGTGTGATGAACTGCCCTTATGGAGTGCTGAAAGCGGATACGGCTACCCGTACAAAGGTTGTCAAATGTGATTTTTGTATTGATGCCGGCGGGGAGCCGAGCTGTGTGAAAGCGTGTCCTAAGAACGCTATTTTTGTAGAGGAGGTGGTCCTGTGAAGCATGTGATCATCGGAGCAGGCGCGGCAGGCATCACAGCCGCAAAAACCATCCGGGCCTGTGAGCCCGAGGCGGAGATCGTGATGATCTCTGCCGATACCTGTGTACATTCCAGATGTATGCTCCACAAATATCTGAGCCATGAGAGGGATGAACGCCGCCTGAGCTTTGTACCGGAAGATTTCTTTGAGGAACAGAAGATCACCTGGATAAGCGGAAAACGGGCGGCCCATGTCTGGACGAAAACGCGTAATGTCCAGCTGGAGGACGATACGGTGATTTCTTACGACAGACTGCTGATCGCTACCGGCGCGGACAGCTTTATCCCTCCGGTGGGAGATTTCAGGAAAGCGGGAAATGTCTTTGGCCTGCGGCATCTGGAGGATGCAAAGCAGATCGACAAGGCGGCAGAAACGGCAGAACGGGTGCTGATCGTGGGATCGGGACTGGTGGGCCTGGACGCGGCTTATGCCCTTTTGGAGAGGGGGAAGGATGTGACCGTCGTGGAGATGGCGGACAGGATTCTGCCAATCCAGCTGGACGAAACGGCGGGAAAGACCTACCAGAAACTGTTTGAAGAGGCAGGCTGTAAGTTCCTTTTAGGCAGGAAGGCGTCTGAGACGGTAATGGATCAGACTGGAGCCATAAAGAAAGTGATCCTGGATGACGGAAGGGAGATTTCGTGCGATCTGGTCATTGTGGCGGCGGGCGTCCGCTCCGCAATCTCCTGTGTGGAATCTGGGGAAGTAGCTGCCGACCGGTTCATAAAGGTAGACGAATATATGCGGACCAGCTGTCCTGACGTTTACGCGGCAGGGGATGTGGCCGGATTGTCGGGAATCTGGCCCAATGCCATGAAGCAGGGACAGACGGCGGCATATAATATGTGCGGCAGGAAGGTTCCGTATCTGGACCGGTATGCCATGAAGAACACTATGAATTTTTATGGGGTGACCACACTGTCTTTGGGAAAAGGCGTGGCAGAAGAGGGAGATGAGGTCCTAATCTGCGAAGACAGCCACAGCTACAAAAAGGCAGTCATAAGAGACGGAAAGCTGGACAGTATCCTGCTCCAGGGAAATATGGATTATTCCGGCGTTTACCAGTACCTGATCAAGAATCAGGTGGACATTTCCGAAAAAAAAGACAGGATCTTTGCGTTATCCTTCGGAGATTTTTATGGAATCGCTCCGGACGGGCAATATGATTATCAGATATAAATACTCATTCCTAAGAAAAAATTCATAATTTATTTATGGAAGTCTTTTACAGACCGTCGTATAATAACTCCGTATACAGGAGGATCGTACTATGTGGCGGAAACACAAGGAAGAGCTGGAACTAGAACAGGAAGCAGCATATGAAGCAGAACGTGCCCCGTTTACCCGTTATGCGGCGGATTATCGTGTCGGGCTGAGCCGGGACCAGGTCATGGAGAGGATGGATTATGGGCTGGACAACGTGGCTGTGGATTCTGCTTCCCAGACTACAAAGGAGATTATCCTAAGCAATCTGTTTACTTATTTTAACCTGATTTTTACCGTGCTGGCGGTGCTTCTCTGCGTGGTGGGTTCGTTCCGGAACCTCACGTTCCTGCCGGTGATCATCGTAAATACACTGATCGGGATCATTCAGGAGATTCGTGCCAAAAAGGTCCTGGAAAAGATGAATATGCTCAATTCTCCGAAGGCCACTGTGATCCGGGACGGTAAAGCGTGGACGGTTGATTCGGAAGAGCTGGTGCTTGATGATATCGTGGTGTTTAAAGCGGGAAACCAGGTCTGCGCCGATGCGGTGGTGGCCGCGGGAGAGGTACAGGTGAACGAATCGCTTCTGACCGGCGAGGCGGATGAGATAACGAAACGGCGCGGGGATTCTCTGATATCAGGAAGCTTCATCGTATCCGGACAGTGCCATGCAAGATTAGAAAAGGTCGGGGCCGATTCTTATATTTCCGGTCTGACGCTGGAGGCGAAAGCTATGCAGAGGGGAGAGCAGTCAGAGATGATGCGCTCCCTGAACAAGCTGGTGAAATTTGTCGGGGCCGCATTGATTCCCATTGGCATCGTATTGTTCGTCCAGGGTTTTTATTTCAATCATGAGACCTTCCGCGGGAGCATTACGTCCATGGTGGCGGCGGTCATCGGCATGATTCCGGAAGGGCTGTACCTGCTAACCAGTGTGGCTCTGGCTGTAAGCTCCATGCGTCTGGCGAAGCGCAGAGTCCTTCTGCACGATATGAAGAGCATTGAGACACTGGCCCGGGTCAATGTGCTCTGTGTGGATAAGACCGGCACGATCACGGAAAATACTATGAGCGTGAAGAAGCTGATTCCGGCGGAAGGATACGATTCTGAAACGATGCCGGAGCTTTCGAGACTGATAGGAGACTTTGTCAGGGGCATGAGTGACGACAACATCACCATGGAGGCGATGAAAGCTTATTTTACAGAGGGGACAGACGCTGTCCCGGTCAGAATCACTCCCTTTTCTTCATCTGTAAAATACAGCGGCGTTGCTTTTGAGGACGTGTCTTATGTCCTGGGCGCACCGGAATTTATTCTGAGAGAGGATTATGAGAAGTACCGGGAAGATATTCAGAGTCATGCGTCTAAAGGATACCGGGTACTGGTTTTCGCTTCCTATGAAGGAAAACCGGACGGAAAGCCGCTGACAGAAAAGGCCGAGCCTTTGGGTTATATCCTGCTTGCCAACCCCATTCGAAAAGAAGCTCCGGAGACTTTTGCTTATTTTGCGGAGCAGGGGGTGGAGGTCAAGGTGATATCCGGCGATAATCCGCTGACTGTGGCAGAAGCGGCAAAGGAAGCGGGAATTGTGAATGCAGACCGCTATGTGGACGCTGCAGCTCTTAAGACGGACGAAGATGTGGATAAGGCCATGAGGGAGTATACCGTATTCGGCCGTGTCACGCCGGATCAGAAAAGGCAGTTCGTACAGGCCCTAAAGAGTCAGGGAAAGACCGTCGCTATGACTGGGGACGGCGTCAATGATGTGCTGGCGTTAAAGGACGCGGACTGCAGCGTCGCCATGGCGTCGGGAAGTGACGCGGCTGTGCAGGCGTCTCAGGTGGTACTCCTGGATTCAGACTTCGCCTGTATGCCGGCCGTCGTGCTGGAGGGCCGGCGGGTGGTGAACAATATCCAGCGGTCAGCCAGCCTGTTCCTGGTAAAGAATATTTTTTCTTTTCTGCTGTCGATTTTTTCCGTTGCGTTTATGATCACGTATCCGCTGGAGCCGGCTCAGATTTCTCTGATCAGCATGTTTACGATCGGAGTCCCGGCCTTTTTCCTGGCTCTGCAGCCCAACAAGGATATGATAAAGGGTCATTTCCTTTCCAACGTATTCCTGAAAGCGCTGCCGGCCGGCCTGACTGATGTGATAGCAGTGGGGGCTTTGGTGCTGTTTGGACAAACCTTCGGCGTTCAGCCAGACGATATCTCCACCGCGGCTACGATGCTGCTGGCCATCGTTGGGTTTATGATTCTGTTCAAGATCTGCCAGCCCATGAACAAACTGCGGACGGCCGTATGGTTTGGATCCATCGCCGGCCTGCTGGTGTGCAGCATTTTCCTTCCGGATCTGTTTGCGATCACCGGAATGTCCATGGAATGTATCATGCTCTTTGTGGTGTTTTCCATTGCCACGGAGCCGGTTCTCCGGTATCTGACCGCGGCTTTGGGAAAGCTTCGGGAATGGGCCGGAAAACTGAAGGTAAAATGGCAGAGTCGGAGATATTGATAGCTCAGAAAGGGTCATTGCCGGCTGGATCTTTAGCCCCCGGCCTGACGCAGATGCCGTTGACCTCCACATGCTCGTCCATGGGGATGACGAGGCACTGGCGCCCGTCGACGACGCGGGTTTCCACCAGGTCGGCCCGGTCCGGGCTGACCTGGATGATGACATCGGGCGTTCGGATTTCGAATTTTCTTGTATTGATGACATTTGCCGCCAGAATAGGGGCATGGGAGCCGGCCGCTTCTTCATAACGGGAATCAAAGTCATGCAGGCGTTCCGGCGCCGCGCCGCTTTGGGACAGAAGAGCGCGTACTTCCGCCTTATCAAGGGTGAGAGGCTCCGGCTCTTCTTTTTTTTCTTCCACCATTTCACTGAGCTTCTCGTGGATGGTTTTAACGGATTCATAATTACAATCATCCCCGAGGGTTTCCTCGATCAGGGAGTTAAACGTTTCCTTTTGGCTGCTGGCGGGCATGGGAAGAATGCATCCCAGGACCTCCTCGACCAGCCGCGCCTGAAATTCATCCGCGTTTTTAGAATAAAAGAGTAGGCTGTGGATATCGGAGCTCCGTTCGTTGAATGCCGGAAATAAAAAACCAGTGTCCGGAAGTTCCACCAGCCAGTCCCGCACCCGGTTCTGGATGGTTCCCTGCTCTGCGTTGTAGCAGAGCCCGGGCTTCGAGAGCTTGACCGGACATATGCTGCAGATCAGGTATTCATAGACCTCGTCGGAGGCATCGAACATTTCCTGGCCGTCGGCGGACTTTCCGGGAATGTCATAGGCGTTGTGGATAAGCAGGATTAAAAAACTGCCTGTGTAATCATAGTTTTCGATAACCTTATCATAAAATAAATCCAGCAGGGCGTCGTCGCTGAGACGGGACGCCCGCAGCTTCATCAGAAAGTCGTGGGTGCCTCCTTCCGATTCTGCCGAAAGGGGAAATTCCATGTTGATGAGATTCTTCCCAAGAGTGCCTGAGAGATTTTTTCGGAAAATTTCAAAATATTTGAACATTTCTTCCTCAGGAAGAGAAAGAAACGCCTCCCTCATCTCGGATTTCTTTTCTTTTTCACCATCCACATAGCAGCCGCATATGCGGGTGATGGCACAGTTGCCGGGAGTAAACTGCTTCTTTATTTCAGAGATTTCTTTTTTGTTCATATGTAATCATGTTCCTTTCTTGCGCTCTGGTTAAGGCTACTTATTCATTTTAGTTACCAGGTGTGGTTCTGTCAATGGCACAAAGGGAGGAAAAAGGAGAAGACAATATGTCAGTGGATTGGAAAAAATATCTGGTGCCTTTGAAAGAGGTTTCCAATGATACGGAGAGAATCCGGAAAGAGTATTTCCGGAATAAAGCAGAAACTGCAGTTAAAAATTTAAAGAAAAATGAATTTGACGCATATTATGTTGATAACAGGAGCGAGGCCAGGAAACTTCTCCTGAGCCTGGTCCCGGAAGGAGCGACGATTGGATGCGGTGATTCACACACCTTGTTTGCATTGGATATGGAGGAAGCCTTCCGGGAAAAGGGATGCACGGTGATCGCCCATGTCTGCGCGCGGAACCGCCGCGCCTTTGAAAGTGAAACCGGGTTTCAGAACAAGGAAGAGGCCAGGAGGGCCATGCGGGAAATCCTTCAAAACTATTTGGTAAGCGACGTCTTCCTTTTGGGGGCAAACGCCATTACCATGGATGGGCAGATCGTGAATGTGGACGGGAGAGGGAACCGGATAGCGGGCAGCATCTATGGCCCCGATCGGATCATCGTAATCGCCGGAGTCAACAAGCTGGTGCCGGATGTGGAAGCCGGAAGACAGCGGGTGGGTTTTACGGCGGCGCCGATGAATCATTTAAAATATGGGCGGGACGGACTTCCCTGTCTGAAGGCCGGGGTCTGTGTGGACTGCCGTCATCCGGAGCGCGCCTGTCATATCACTTCCATCATTCATAGAAAGCCGCAGGATTCGGATTTTCATGTGATATTGGTGGGAGAAGAACTGGGATTTTGAGGGCAGTTGTGTTTTATTATAGGGAAGTTTTAAAATGGATTATTTTGGTATGACAACAAAGGATTTCCGACAGAATAAACGGAATATTTGTTGACAAAATTCGCTTAAAACGGTATAGTCGTAATAGTAAATAAAATATTTGCTTTTCCGGCGGGGGACAGACAGCAGCTCGGAAAAAGGCGTATCTGCCATTGGTATGGGGAAGCATCAGGAGGGAAAATCATGATAAGTAAATTAAGAAGCAAGGCAAAGAGCAAAAAGGGCTTCACATTGGTGGAGTTGATCGTAGTAATTGTCATCATCCTCATTTTGGCGGCAGTTATGGTTCCCAGTATGTTGAAATACATCGACCGGGCGAATAAGGCAAACTGCAAGGCTGACGCGGCCACCATCCTGTCTCAGGTACAGGCGGATTATGCGGCGAGCCAGGCATCGGAGCAGACGGAAGTCACCATTGACTGGACGAATACTGGAGAGGTGATAGGCGGCGTTACTGTGAAGATTGGGACGACAGCGGCAAGTAATAATGCTGTGTTTACTGTCGGAGATAAAGACGGCTATAGCGAGATCACGGCTTTTACCTATAATAACGGCAAATATACGGCTACCTGGGACGGGACCGCATGGACGGTAACGAAGAATTCTTAATGGCCGGGATTGATTTAAAATAAACAGAATCAGTGAAGTGTGAGAGGGGGTTATATCAGGATGTCAGATGATTATAACGCCCTCTCTTACCGTCATAAGTTCCGGGTTGCCTTTCGGACGGCCCTCATCCTGCTGGCAGTGGTGCTGGTCGCAGTACTGCCGTCAGTATGGTGCTGGGAACAGTCCGTCCTGAAGCGGCAGACGCTTCGGGAGGCGAAGAACGTACTTGAAAATATGGAGCTTCTTTCCCTGGAATACTATGGATTTGGGGAACCTATCGCCGATTTCGGCAGGACAAGCGGCCTGTCTGAGCAGGCGGAGGAGGAGATCCGGCGGTTTGCCGGCGTAGAAGGAGAAATCCATTTGACGGCTTGGAACCAGAAAGAAGGCGCCGTGACTGCCATGACTTATCAGAAGGGGAAATATCTGGTATGGTTCCGCCGTGAAAAGGCAGGAGAAAACGGGACCTGGGAAGTTTACAGGAGCCTGCATCAATATGGGAAACAGAGTTAAAGGGGATTCGGCCCGGCAGGAATGCCGGGCGGAATCTTTATTCCCTTATGAAGGCAGATAAAGAGTCTTCAGAGGAAGATCATAGGGCCGCCGGGCCGGAAAGAGAAGATCGTGCTGCTTTTTTATGAGATTTTGCTGGGCCTCCTGATTTTTATTGCAGGAGCCTGTATGTTTTCATTTTTGAATGTCATCATATACCGGGTTCCCCGGCATATGTCGTTTATAAAAGGCTTTTCCATGTGCCCATCCTGCGGGCACAGGCTTAGGGCAGGAGATTTGGTCCCGGTCCTCAGCTACCTTTTGCTGAAAGGGAAATGCCGGTACTGCAAGAAGTCCATCGGTATGAGAGATACTGTTATAGAGCTTCTCGGCGGGGGCGCGGCGCTTTTGTGCGCGGCGAACTATAAAGAATGGCCGGCGGCGCTCACGGTCTTTCTTTTTTTCTCTGTCCTGACAGTGACGGCCCTTATCGACGCGGATACCATGGAGATTCCGGATGGCTGCTGGATAGCGCTTGCAGCATTGGCTGCGGTTTCAGTCTTTACGATGGACGGCGTGTCCATCCCTTCAAGGATAATTGGGATGATCTGTGTCAGTGTGCCGATGCTTTTGGTGACCTTGATCGTCAGGGAGGCGTTCGGCGGCGGGGATATCAAGCTTACGGCGGCGGCAGGGCTGTTCCTGGGCTGGAAGCTCATGCTGGTGTCCGGAGCTATGGCGGTTTTCCTGGGAGGCGGCTACGGGATATTTCTGCTCGCTTCCGGAAAGAAAAAGAGAAAAGATCATTTTGCTTTCGGGCCTTTTTTATGCGTCGGGATGGCGGCCGGGATCTTATATGGGCAGCCGCTTATTGACTGGTATCTCAGCTTTTTGTTATACTGAGAATATTGAATCATCATAAAGGATACGGGTGAGGGACTTTATGGCACAATATAAATATAAGGCACAGACATATGAAGGAAAGAAAAAATCGGGCGTCATGAATGCGGCGGACGAGGCGGAGCTTCAGCTGCGTCTGCGCGAAGAGGGGGCCCTTTTGCTTTCTGCAAAGCTCATGGACCAGAGAAAGGCAGAACGGCAGATAAAGCCGAAGGTGCTGTCTGACTTTTCCAGGCAGCTGGGGACTCTGATTTCTGCCGGTGTGACTCTGGTGCGGTCGCTGAATATCATCGCGTCCTCAGAGTCCATTAAGCCCAGGGAGAAGCGGATATATGAAGATATGCTCCGCCAGATCCGGCAGGGCGTTTCTTTGTCGGACGCCATGGAAGCGCAGAACGGCGCGTTCCCTCCTCTGATGGTATATATGTACCGTTCGGCAGAGAGCAGCGGAAATTTAGACCAGGTAGCCATGCAGATGGCGGATCACTACGAAAAGGATCACAGGCTGAATGCCAAGATCTCCACCTCCATGGTGTATCCGAAGATTCTGGGGGTTATGATCATCGGCGTTATCCTTGTCCTTACAAAATTTGTCATGCCACAATTTCAGGAGCTGTTTGACCAGATGGAGACATTGCCTCTGCCGACCAGGATCCTTTATGCCGTAAGTGATTTTATGGCCGGATACTGGGTGCTGGTGATTGTGTTGATACTTGGAATATGGGTTGGCATCCGGGCGCTTTTGAGGGTGCAGAGGGTACGGATCTGGTGGCACAGGAAAAAGCTTCATATCCCTTTGCTGGGGAAGCTGTGGAAGACAATCTGTACCTCGCGGTTTTCCCGTACCCTGAGCGCCCTTTACGCATCAGGCATCCCCATTGTACCGGCGCTTCAGATCGCGAGGAAAACAATCGGAAATGATTATATTGACGCCCAGTTTGACGACGTGATCCCTTTTGTGAGGGCGGGAAATAATCTGAGCGACGGCCTGGATATGGTGGATGGTTTCGTGAGGAAGCTTTCCGATTCCATAAGGGTAGGAGAAGAGACAGGGAGCCTGGATACAATGCTCCTGTCCACGTCGAACGCTCTGGAATTTGACGCGGATGCCGCCGTCACCAAGATGGTCTCTTACGTAGAACCGGTAATGCTCATTATTATGGGCATCATAGTAGCCTTTGTGATGGTAGCGGTATTCAGCGCGCTTTATGGTTCTTATGATTCCATTGCGGGCATGGAATAAGGAGGAAGAGCTATGCTGATAGTATATTTGTCAAACCGATATATCCGGGTAGTGTCCGGTGAAGCTTCCGGCGGACATATCACGGTCCGCGGCCTTTACTATACGGTGGATCACAGAGGCTGCATCCTCAATGGAACCGTCACAGATGAGGAAGGGTTCCTGGAGATCATCCGGGAACTGTGGGAGAGCAACGGACTGCCGAAAAAAGACGTGAATCTGGTGATCGACAGCAGCCAGTTCACGGCCAGGGTGGTCGACGTGCCGGTCCAGAAGCCGGCGCAGACCATCCAGTATCTGAGCCGGGAATTTACAGACGTCGGGAGGATATCGAATCCTGTCTACGGCTGTTTCCCGATGCCGGATGAGAAAGAACATAAAGCAAGGATACAGACGGTTTATGCGTCCGTGGTCCAAAAGGAGTTCATAAGCGGGTATCTGGACCTTTTTGAACGCCTGGGAATCGCCATAGACAGCGTGGAATGTGCGTCCGGGGCCATGGTACGTCTTCTTGCATGTCTGCCCCAGCTGAAAGGGACGACCGGGATCGTGCAGTTTGTGGACGATATGATATTGGTGAATGTGCTGCTTGTGGAGGGCAGATACGAGTATTCCAGCAGGAACCGTCTGTTTTCCGATGCAGGGACCAGGGAATTCGCGGCGGAGGCGGCCAGGGCGGTGAACGGAATCTTACAGTTCGCAAAGGCACAGAACATACCGCAGAAGATTTCTGTGGTTTATATTGCCGGTTTTTCAAGGGAAGACGCTTCCTTCTATCATGACAGCATCCGGCAGATAAACGACGGGCTCAGAGTTGAGGAACTGGACGGAGGCCATATCGTACCTGACGGGCGGAGCAGCCAGCCATATCAATGCTTCTCCAATTTCGCCGTAGCCATCGGCGGACTTATTAAGACCGGGTCGAAGACTAACATCATAAGTCAAATGAGAAGGAACCCGGAAAGCCAGGAGCTCAAGAAAAGACGGAGAAGGGTATGGGTCCCTCTGGCGGTGCTGGGGCTCATCATGGCTGCGGCAGTGACGGCGGCCGGCGTTTACTCTCTTTATCTTTCCTCGGCGCTGAGAGAGGTTCAGGATTACAACAGCCGTGCCGACGTACTGGCAGACTGTGAGGAATATGATAATCTGAAGCAGGAGATTCAGACCGCGGGCAGCCTGAATAAAAATCTGACGGGTCTTCGGACCAGTATCCTGGAATATCCCGTGGTAGACAGCACGGTAGAACAGGTGCTGTCGTACTGTGCGGCAGGGCTGGTATCAGCGGAAATAAGCAGTTATGATTCTGCGACGGGAGTCGTCAGCTTCCATACCAGTGCGGGAAATGTGGATCAGATCCACCAGTTTGCCACGCTGCTCAGCCAGCAGGATATCTTCGCGTCCGTGGATTACAGCGGATATACCCAGTCATCCGACGGCAGCTGGAGCGTGAAGGTGAATTGTGTCATGGCAGGCAGACAGGGGGAATAGAAATATGACGTTAAAATTGACAGAACGGGATAAAAAGCTGCTGGTATTCCTGGCGGCCTTTGTCATGGTCGTTGGCCTGGGATTTGGGGTGCTCTATCCGCTGCTGGAAAAAAATCAGGAGAAAGCAGAAGCGCTGGCGGAAGCCAAGCTTGAAAGGCTGGAAAAAGAGCGGAAGAGTTCGATGCTGGGAGACATGAGGACGAAAGTAGATTCCATGAAGGAGGAGCTCTCTGACACTCAGAAGAGCTTTTATGAGATTACTCCCAGCATGGGGATTGATAAGATGCTTACGGGGATGGCCCTTTCCTCTGGCCTTGAGGTCAGGGATCTGGATATCGTGATGCCGGAGACAGGCGATTACACGTCTCTTACCGGCTATGCGGAGATCCTTCTTAAGCTTATTTCTCAAAACAGCGGAGGGGAAAGCGCTTCCGTTTATCCCGGAGCGTATACGGCTGATATCACCATGATCATGAAGGGCGGCCGTGAGGGGCTTCAGTCTATGCTGGATGCCTGTGCCGCCCAGGAGCCGAAGCTTCGCATAACGGAGTTTTACTGGCAGGCAGAGAAGGAAAAGGAAGGGCAGTTCACCCTGTCGGTTTCGATGGAGCTTTATATGTATGAGGATATAGATCAGTATACGGCGCTTCAGAAGATGCTGGCTGCTGAGGAGACTCAGGCGCCTGCAGACGGCGTACAGGATGGGACAGAGGCCGGAGAGCTTCTGGAGGAATGATAAGAGGGGCATATGGATAAGAATATCAGGAATCTGAGAATAGGCGATGTATTAAAGGAATATGGGTATATTTCGGATGCACAGATAGAGGCGGCCCTGGCATATCAGAAGGAACACCGGAATACGCGTATGGGGAGCGCCCTGGTGGAGCTCGGCTATATCACAGAGCGGCAGGTGCTGGAAGCACTGTCG
Organism: Qiania dongpingensis; assembly: GCF_014337195.1. NCBI lineage: Bacteria > Bacillati > Bacillota > Clostridia > Lachnospirales > Lachnospiraceae > Qiania > Qiania dongpingensis. Next base: position 613,880 of record NZ_CP060634.1, on the reverse strand, counting down.
GAGTGTCTGAGCCTCCGTCTCGTGGAAGTTTCCAATGTGGACGTGGATGTGGAGGCGGTGGAGAGCATTCCGCGCCCTCTGGCAGAGAAATATGAGATGCTGGCGGTCCGGCAGGCAGAAGGCGTGCTGACGGTCCTGCTCAACGATCCTATGAACTTTTATGGGATAGAGGACATCCGCCAGCTGACAGGAATGCAGCTGGAGATCTGCCTGTGCGAGCTGTCTGCTCTGAAAAAGGCCATTAAGTATTATTATGCGGAAGTGGAGGCCAGAGACGCGGCAAAGATCGCCAATCAGAGCTTTGAGAATCAGCAGCTGGAAGAAATCGACGTTGAGGAGGAAGGGGACGATGACACACCGGTCATCAATCTTTTAAACCGGCTGATCCGGCGGGCGTACAGTACCAACGCTTCGGATATCCATATAGAGCCCTTTGAGGAAAAGACCATTGTCCGCATGAGGATCGACGGCGTGATCGTTGAATATGTGACGCTGCAGAAAAGCCTTCATGGTTCTCTGATCGCGCGAATTAAAATACTCGGAAACATGGATATCGCGGAGAGGAGAATCCCGCAGGACGGTCATTTCCGGCAGAAGGTGGAGGGAGAATATGTCAACATCCGTGTTTCGGTCATTCCCACCGTATTCGGGGAAAAGGCGGTGCTCCGGCTTTTGACAGGGAATGCCAGAGTGGATTATCCGGCCACCTACGGTATGGGGGAAGAGGATTTCCTGAAAATGCAGAGGATGCTCCAGTCCCCCAACGGAATCATCTATTTTACGGGGCCTACCGGTTCCGGAAAGACCACAACTCTTTATATGATCCTGGAGGAACTGTCCAAACGGTCTGTCAACATCTCTACCATAGAAGACCCGGTGGAGAAAAATCTGCAGAAGGTCAATCAGATGCAGGTGAACAACCAGGCGGGGCTTACCTTTGAGACCGGCCTTCGCGCCCTGCTGCGCCAGGACCCGGATATCATCATGGTGGGGGAGACGAGAGACGTGGAGACTGCGGCCATATCAGTGCGTGCGGCCATCACCGGTCATCTGGTGTTCTCCACCCTTCATACCAATGATGCCGCTTCCTCCATTGTCCGTCTGGAAGATATGGGGCTTCAGCCATATATGGTCTCCAGCTCCCTGGTGGGTATCATCGCCCAGCGTCTGATGCGCAAGGTATGCCCCGACTGCGGAGAACATATCGTTCCCACTGAGGAAGAGAGACAGATTTTGGGAGAGGATGTAAAGACCATCAGGCAGGCGAAAGGGTGCCCGCTCTGCAACTATACCGGTTACAGAGGACGGACTGCGATCCATGAGATTATCCAGATCGACAGGACCATGAGGAAAATGATACAAGACGGCGCTTCCGTAGAAGAGATTCAGGATTATGCCGTTATGGAACAGGGGATGCGCACTCTGAGAGAATGCGGCATAAATCTGGTAAAAGATGGGATCACCACGGTTGAGGAGCTTAAAAAGGTAGCATATTATTCGTAGACAGGAGTCAGAGAGCTTATGTATGATATAAACAGGATCATTTATATGGGAAGAGAGCTGGAGGCTTCGGATATCCATATCTCAGCCGGGCAGCCGCTTCTCATCCGCAGACATGGAAAGCTGGAAGAGGCGCCGCTGCAGCCCACGGAGGCGGAGACAGAGGAGATGCTCTACGGCCTTTTGGACGGGCGTCAGAATGAATGGCTGAAGGAGGGGAAGGACATTGACTTCGCGGTCCAGACTCAGGACGGGAACCGCCAGAGGATTAACGTCTTTCGTCAGCAGAACCGGATTGCCGCGGCCATCCGTCTGCTGAACAGCCATATACCGAGTCTTAAAGAGCTGCACCTTCCGGAGAAGCTCTATGAGCTGGCGTCAGAACCGAGAGGGCTGGTGCTGGTGACAGGCCCTACAGGGAGCGGAAAGTCCACGACTCTGGCGTCCATGATCGAATATATCAATCAGAATCAGGCGGTCCATATCATAACCATTGAGGATCCCATTGAATATACTTATGAAGGGAAAAAGGCACTGATTCATCAAAGGGAGACCGGAAGGGATACCGCCAGCTTTGCGTCTGCCCTCCGCAGCGCCCTGCGTGAGGACCCGGACATCATCCTTGTGGGGGAGATGCGGGATTTTGAGACCATCCAGGCGGCCCTGACTGCGGCGGAGACGGGACATCTGGTCCTGTCCACACTCCACACGACAGGGGCGGCACAGACCATAGACCGTATCATCGACGCTTGCCCGGCCGGTTCACAGAATCAGGTGCGTACCCAGCTGGCCGGAGTGCTGAAGGGCGTGATCACCCAGTGCCTGATGCCCATGGCAGGAGGCAGAGGAAGGATAGCGGGGACAGAGGTCCTTTTAGGCACCGATGCGGTGACCAACCTGATCCGGGAAAATAAGAGCCATCAGATGGGAAATGTGATGCAGTCCGGGGGCGCACTCGGGATGCACACTCTGAATATGGATTTAAGGCGTTTGACGGCACAAAATTATATAACGAGAGAGACTGCGTTCCAATATACCAATGATCGGAAGGATTTGGAACAATATTTTTAGAAAAGCGGGAGAATCATGGAAGCATTGAAGATCAGAGGGAAAAACAGAAAATCAGGAAGAAACAGCCAGGGTGGATACACGCTGGTTGAGTTGATTGTCGTGATCGTGATCCTTTTGATTCTTGCAGGCGCCACAGTATTCGGGATCACAAGATGGCTGAGTTTTACAGATTTTAAGAGACAGAATGAATATGCCCAGACCATTTTCGTGGCCGCTCAGAATCAGCTGACAGAATACAGCGAAAACGGCCGGCTGGGTGAGCTTCAGGCGGCTGTTTCAGACGAGGCGGGGGAATATGAGCATGTTCTGGATGTCACAAAGCTTAAAGGAATGGACGGAGAACCGTATAAATTATCTGAGGTCTGGCCTGAAAGCGACAAGGATACCACCAGGCCCAACGCATCCCGTTATCAAGGAGAAATCTGCTCTCTGATCGGAACAAAGGAGGATTATCAAAACTATCTGGCGGGAAATGCAGGAAAAGAAATGACGGCCCTCTATGATATGCTGTCGGCATATCTTTATGATACTTCTATTCTGAATGCCGCCGTTTGTGTGGAGTTCACGCCGGAGGACGGCCAGGTGTTTGCGGTCCTTTACAGTGACAAAAGCACGGGTTTTGAATATAATCCGGACAACGCGGCCAAACGGAAGACCGTGGATATTTCCAACAGAAAGAGCGACTACCGGAAAGCGCGGATGGTAGGTTATTATGGAGTGGATACCTTATCCAGAGCCACCAGCACCAAGACGGAGAAGCCTTCCATTGGCGAGGTCAGACTAAATAATGAAGACACTTTAAATCTCTCTTTCCGGCTGACTAAGGTGAGGACGGCGACTCAGGAACTGGTCTATGAGCTCACGGTCTGCGCCAAAGGGACCAAGAACCCCCTCCTGGTGTTTACCCTGGACGGAAGCCGGCTGAAAAATGAACTGTTCAAATCGGAGGTCGCATGCAGCGTGACCAGATACCGCTACGATGAAAACGGTAAAAATCCGACGGCGCAGAAGCTGGGAGATTATGAGATTCCCGCCTGGGTGGAAAGCGACGGGACGGTGCGCGTGGTACTGGACGCGGCGGACCTGGGAGCCACCAGTTCTCTTTATTATGATGTATATGAGGCGCTTACGAAAGAGACGGGCGCCTTGTCGCCTGAACTGAGCAAATTCAAGTCCACTTACAGCTTCCGCCGCTTCGGTATAAAGGCGGAGGATATTTACTGTACCGTTCAGGGCTCCGGCGTTTACTATAAGACGACTGCGAAAAAGCAGAGCAATGTGGAGAATGTTTATTTTGGAAGCATGCGTTCTGTGCCGTCACAGGATTTTACTGTGGCATCCTACACTATCGAAAACGGAAGGCATCTGTACAACATCCGTTATATGGAGGATTACTCAGAGGAGCAGAGAGAAAAGGGGGGCTACGAAGACCTCAAGACGGCCGACAGGGTGATCTATCAGCTGACTTTGGATGTGGACTGGGAGGCTTTTGCTGAGAGCGGCAGCCTGTTTGAAACGAATGAATATGGGGTAACGGCGCCTGTATCCGGCGCCGGTTTTCCTTCCTTTAAGCAGCTGAGAGAATGCGCCGTTTTTGAGGGAAGCGGCGGGAAAGGCCATACCATCAGCGGAATGGAAATTTCCGTGAGCCGGAATCAGGAGTCGGGGCTCTATGATGAAGGACAGGGAACCAAGCCCGCAGGGCTGTTCTTACAAAATGCAGGTGTGATGAGATACGTCTCTCTGGACCGAATTACCGTGTCGGGAGAAAAGCAGACAGGGGCGTTTTGCGGTGTGAACAGCGGGACGCTGGAGGATCTGACGGTCCTGAATTCGGAACCTTTAGCACATCCCAGTACGGTGACGGGAACAGAGGATGTGGGCGGAATCACGGGAGCACAGGAAAGCGCTGAAAATGGGGCGGTCATTTATGACGGCCTGGTGAACCGCGCCCGCATTTTGGGGAAAACTTATGTGGGAGGCATTGTAGGAAGGCTGAAAGCGGAGAAGGACGGCGAGGTACTCGTGGAGGGCTGCCAGAATTACGGATCGGTGGAAGCGTCTGGCGAGGAACCTTTGGAAGCCAGATATATCGGGGGGATAACCGGGTACAGTGAAAACATCACCGGAGACCAGGACGGCCTGATCATAAGGGACTGCATCAGCTCTCCCCAATATACGGATACGTATCTGGAAGAGATTTTAAGAGACCGTGCCAGTCTGGAAAAGAGGCTTCTCGGAGTCTATGTGGGCGGTATAGTGGGATATAACAAGTTTGCTTCCATTGAATCCTGCAGTACGGAGGAGGAGTCAGGGAAGGAAGGCTATATTTTCGGCTGCCGTTTTGTGGGCGGCATAGCCGGCTTCAGTGAAGGCTCCGAAACAGGAATAGACGGCAGCACCGGACGGGGAAAAAACGGCGTGAATGAGGCCAACGTCATCGGAGACTCTTATGTGGGCGGTATAGTGGGCTGCAGCGCCGGTGTCCGGAAGCAGGACGACAACGGGATTCTTATTCCGAAGGAGGACAGAGACCTCTCGCTTCAGGTGAAAAATTGGACGAACAAAGGGGTTGTCTTGGCAGCAAACGGTTACGCAGGAGGAATTGCCGGTTACAATACGGGGCTCATTTTCGCCTGCGGCAGCGAGGTGGACGGAGGTTCTGTGTCCGAAAAGCTTTCAGCGGCGGCTTCTCTGAGCGGCGATTATGCAGGAGGTATTGCCGGCTATAACAATGGGATATTGGGAAACACGGCCCGGGATCTTTCCGGCGCCGTCATTTCCGGCCGGGGAAAAGCCCTGTCGGTGGTTTGTTATGTGGCCGGACAGAATTTTGTGGGCGGGATCGCCGGATATAACGACGTGGATGCTGTCATTGAGGATTATGAAGTGGCGGGCGGTTATATAAAGGGAAGCGGCTGCTATGCGGGCGGTTATGCCGGTTTCAATGCTTCGCTGGCCCTGCTTGCCGATGAGAACGGACAGGGACGTTCCATAAGTGCCGACCCCAATGAAGTGACCGGCACCTATTGCGTGGGCGGAACCGTGGGAGGCAATGTCCTCGCGGCGGCGGAGCAGGAGATCAGCGCGGCTTTTCAGACTGACAATTTCCTTGGCAAACTGACGGCAGATGCTTTTGCGGGCGGTTTTATTGGTTATAACCGCCTGGTGACCGGCGATACCTCCAGGGAGGAAATCCGGGCCATGGCAGAAACCAGCGCCGGGGAGCTTAAAAATGCCGGTCTGGAGGAGTCCGTCCGAATCCTGGACGGCAGCGGACTGAAGACAGGGAGCGCAAGGCTTGTCATCCGCGGAAATGAAGAAGGCTCGGGGACACAGAGCAAATTTGGAGGGATTACTGCGCAGATTTACGCCGGCGGAGTAGTCGGTTACAGTGATAAGGACACGTCCCTTTTGATTCAGGACGTGGTGAACCTGACTCCGGTCACAGCGACGGGATCCATAGAAAACGGGGCGGAGCAGCCGGGCAGACGGACTTATGACGGAAAAATGTTCTCTTATTCCTATGCGGGCGGCATCATCGGAAAAGTGGAAAAGAATGTGGTGCTGGATGCCTGCAGGAACCAGGATGTGGGAGATGTGGTGTCTTCCGGAACTTATGTGGGCGGCCTCTGCGAGGTAAATGAAGGCGTCATCCGCAACTGCAGCGTTTCCAGTATTGGAAGCGGCGGCGCGGACTATGTGGGCGGTCTCACCGGCGTCAATAAAGCCGGCGGAATCATCGAGAATGGGAGCTTTGAAAAGAAGACTGTCACCGGGCGGAACTTTGTGGGAGGAATCGCCGCGGAGAATTTCGGGACCATTGAGGGCACGTCTGTTAAAAAAGCTTCTGTGACAGCTTACGGTGAAACAGGAAATGTAGGAGGAATCACAGGATATCATTACGGAGAAGCTTTCCTCACTTTGGACCAGGATATTTCTGTGACGGTCACTTCCTCCGGCAGCAATGTGGGAGGTATTGCCGGGACCACAGAGGGGAATCTTTTGCCGGCGCAGGGAGTGGGGGCCATTCGTTTGGAGGGCTCTGTTTCCGGAACCGGAAATGTGGGAGGAATCGCGGGAAACAGCGGAGCAGATCTGATAGAGGGATTTGAGAATGAGGCATCCGTGAGCGCGGAAGACGGCGCTGCCGGAGGTATTATCGGAAAAGACAGCAGCACAGGCGGAGAAATCCGAAACTGCGTCAACCGGGGAAGCGTTTCTTCGGTGAAGAGCGGAGACGCGGGAGGAATCGTCGGACAGAACCAGGGAATCATACGGGGCTGTAAAGGATATGGAGCCGTGTCGGCGTCAAACGGTATCGGAGGCGGTATATCCGGAGTGAACAACGGTAATATTCAGGGCTGTTTGGTAAGGAAAGAGTCCGGAAGCGGGATGCTTTCCTTTATGGGACGGAATTATGCCGGCGGGATCAGCGGCTTGAACAATGGGACCATAGCGGACAGCAGTGTATCTGCGGTGAAGATTACCAATCCTGCCGGAGGCAAGGGAGGCGCTTTCGGCGGAATCAGCGGACGGAATACGGGAATAGTTTCCGGCTGCAGTGTGGGGGAGGATGGAAAAGCGGCGGAGCTTGAATCCAACGTACCGGATGTTTCCATGGGAGGCGTTTCCGGTGAGAACACCGGAACCATTGAAGGGACCGATTCGGAATACAGCCGTGTCTATGCACAGCTCTCTTTCATCCAGACGAACATGTCCTACTACGGGAACTTAGGAGGGATTGCAGGAAGCAACACCGGTGCCATCCGCCGGTATGAGTTCAACGGAATCGTGGAGGGTACGGCGAATGATCCTCAAAACACGCCGGAATATAATCCCAATACCGATTTTGAAACAAATGGAGCGAAGATATATGGGTATGGCGGCATAGCCGGGACAAACGGGGGCTCCGACGCGGGCAGCGGCGGAAGTATTTCTGACTGCCGGGTGAATGCCGCGAAGATCACCGGGACGGGAGATCCCAATAATGTGTCCAACATCGGCGGCGCAGCCGGTGTAAACGGGCAGGGGTCATCCGTGAGCCGGATTGTTTTCGGCACGACGGCCGGAGAATACCGGGTCAGCATGAAAGGAAACAGTAAGCTTGACGAAGTGAAGAATGCCGTCGCGTGCGTTTATGTGGGGACCGGTGCCAACACCTCCGCCTACGCCCATACGGGCGGCGTTGCCGGACTGAATAGCGGGACCATCACGGATATCGGCTTTGCGGACGGGAACTATTCGGACAGCTGGGATGATACCAGCGTGATCGTGGAAAGCTACCGGGGCCATGTGGGAGGAGTTGCCGGTTATAACCGGAAGAATGGCGGAATCACATATGCCGCTACAGGAAAGAAATGGGTGGTCTTCGCGCCTCAGAATGCCCAGGACAACGGCATCGGAGGCATTATCGGCTACAGCGCGTCGGCAAAGGACACCGTATACTGCATGAACCGTGCAGTGGTGGAAAAGACCGTGTCGGCTTCCAACGGTACTGGAGGGATCATTGGACGTCTGGAATGTGCCACTGGCAGCACCTGGTCCATCCGCCATTGTGAAAATTACGGCAAAGTCAGAGGAGCCAACCGTGTCGGCGGCATGGTCGGGATCTGGAAATATTACGGAGGGACTATTTCAGACTGCATCAATTATGGAGAGGTACAATCGGACGGCGGCGAAGGGAGCGGCGGTATCGTTGGAATGCTTTACGATATCCGGTCTACAGCGGCTAGGGCGGTGCGGTGTGAGAACCACGGCACGGTCCGCGGCAGCCGCTCCGGAGGAATCGTCGGCGCTTCTTACGGAGGAAGCTCCGTTTATATGCAGCTGCAGAGCTGTGTGAACACCGGTCTTATCCAGGCCGGGGATAACTGCGGCGGTATCACAGGTTCCATGACAAATTTTGTGAAGGGCTCTTATATCACGTCCTGCAACAATTACGGCTATGGGATCGGCGGAGGAAACATCGGCGGGATCGCGGCGAAAAATACAAGCGGCATCACGGTATCCAAATGCTTTGGAATCGCGGATACTGTATATCCGGTTTCGGCCAATGTGGGGGACGCGAACAATTACTATCTGTCCGATGCTCAGGCGGGGACGGAACTCATTTATTATGACGGGGCCGGAAATGAAACCAGTCAGGCGCCGGATACTTTTTATGTGAAAAAGGCTGAGGCGCCGGGTATCTTGAAGCCGGAATTCATGAGAAAACTGGTGCTGGATACATCGGGGCTTTCCGACGGGGACCGTTCTTATTTTTCCAATACGCAGTCGGGAACGATCTCTCTGTCCTATACTTTTACATTCAGTACGGCCATAGAGCTGAGCAGTATGGATTTTTACTGGAACAGGAATGGAAATGACGGGCGTGTGACGGATTATACCGTGTATTACAGCCCTTATACAGAGGGAGGAACCTGGAAAAAGCTTGCATCCATGGATAACGCTTCTTCCGGCAATTTTACGGCGGATTCTAAAGAGACGGTAGATGCCGGAAGCCCTGTGGAGGCGCGCAGAGTGCAGATCGTGATCACGAGGTCTATTAAAAAGGGAGGCGCGGGAACCAACGCCTGCCTGATTCGGGCGCATTTTAAAGGGAGGGTTTCCGGACAGGACTACGACGGCAGCCAAGGCTACGCGGTCCTTGGAGGAGGCGGTCTGTCCTATACGAAGTACGATGGAGCAGGCAGCGGCCTGTCTTACAAACAGAGCGGCACGGCGTGTACCTACAGCGGGGCAGGATATGAGGCTTTCCGTTATACAGAAGCGTCCGGAAGCGGCGGAAAGGGAAAAGGGACCGGCGCAAGTGTGATACAAATGGGCGCGGGCAGCGCCTATCGGCTCGCAGTGGGCACAGGCGGAGAGCAGGTTACGCTGGGCCTTCCGGGCTTTGCTATGAATCCAAGAAAAGAGTTCCTCTCCGGTAATGTGTCCTCAGATACCTCCTTAAAATCCATGGGGGACGCGGAGGACAATATCCGCTACCGGGTATTCCTTGCGGATGACCCTTATTTTGACGTAGACGCTTCCGAGACCATATCCAGTCTGGATATCCCGAACGGGATCAAAATGGCCGATGTGGGAAATGCCGTATATCAGGCTGAATGGAACCGTGTGCCGGAGGCGGCGTTTTATGAATACGAAGCGGTCTATTATGGCGCGGACGGCAGAGAGCTGGCGGTTAGGCAGGATACGGTTTACGATACGTCGGTACAGCTTCCGGTATCTTCCATAGACGGCGACGCGGTCCGGAAGATCGTATTCCGTGTGCGTTCAGGAGCCAATACCATTGATGAAAACGGCAGGGTATCGGAGGTTTGGTCGGCATATTCTGATCCGGCTGAGCAGACGGTCGCTGATGTGCTGCCTGTTCCCCAGTACCATCTGGAGCTGGTCAGGGATAGCGATGCTTTGAAATACCAGGCGTTCCTGGACAATCAGGAAGAGTACCGGACGTTTCTGCGGGAACGCGGAAGCGCTGATGTGGAAGCAGATATGGCCAAGATTCAGATCATTGTGGATGCCGGCGGGACAGATCTGTCCTTCACGGCACAGGCCGGGAAATCTGCTGGGTACTTTGGCGGAAGTGAGGGAAACTGCCTGTTTTCTGCCTATGCGGTTCACGACGAAAAGACATATACCAGCTCTGTGCAGCAGCTGAGGGAATCCATGGCCCCGGTCTCCAGCAGTTATAAGAGCGCCGATACGAATTTCGCCCAGGTCAGCCTGAAACCGGATGCAGGAAACGGCATCGGTTTCATGGGGATCACTTCAGATACCCTCAGCTATCAGCTGAAGATCAGACATAATAAATATATTTTGTATATGCGTTCAGAGCTGACGGCCCTGGACAAAGAACTGGGAGTGCCGGTAGTACTTTCCAGCTCTCAGCTGCGTACCTCGGACACTACCTCTTCGGCGGTGCCCACTTCCCTGAGCTCTCTTCCGGAGGAGCTTTTGGATGAGTCCGTATACGGAGAGCTGATGGTGAGGAGCTATCCGTCCATGATGTCCAATAACATTGTATATACCGGCCATTCTGTGGATATTTCTGCGTTTAAGACAGAGACAGGAGCTGTCGGGCTTTCAAGGGATGAACTGAAGGGACTTTATGTGACCGGAAACGGACAGGTGACAGCCGAGGCGACCGGTACCCATTTGATCGAGTCAGGGAAACTGGCCGGCGGATTTGTGATTGAGCTGGCTTCCGACGGCACTTATACCTTATATTACAATTCCCTTTTGGAGTACAATAGCTACCAAAGCTTCGATTATCCGGACTCTGGGCAGGGGAAACAGACGCAGGTGTTTTATTACCATTTGAATGAGGAAAAGAAAAAAGCGTCCGTTCCTGTCATCCGCATCAATGACCATGGACAGAATGGGACAGACGGAGATCCCAATGAGGATTCCCTTGTCATCACCTGGGATCTGAATAAGGACGGATATGAAAATACGTCCGGAGGCAGGAATTATGAAAGCGGAGCCGTTTATGACTACGTGATCGTGGGATATACTGCCGACGGCACGGCTGTGCAGCTGGATAAAGGAGTCTTTGTCACAGGAACGGACGGAGAAAACAGCATGTCCTATGACATCTCTTCCTGGAATTATAAAAGAGCGGAGATATCCATCAGCAGGAGAGGAAAAGAGAGCCAAAGCGGCATGACGGAGATCTTTCCGGCAGGAGCAGTGAAAAACTGTGAATTCAAACTGAGATTTTCGCAGATTGCCAAGCCGGTTGTTTCTCTGCACAGAAATGAAAGTGGAATCGTGGAGAAGAATTCTCTTCTTTATGACGTGACATGGAACGGCATACCGGCGGCGGAGCGGAGTGAGCTGGCGGCTTATCAGGTGACGGCAGAGCGCTCGGAAGAGGATTCGGGGGCAGTAAGTACGTACACGGATGAGAATGAATTTGAGGCGGCAAGGCAGGCGTTTATGACGCTGTACGGCGGAAAACCCGGAGTCCAGGTAAAAGAGGAGGAAGGAAAAGCCCTTTATTCCTGGAATGAGGATGCGGCCGGCGTTTCCGTAAGAAAGACCATGGCCATCCAATGGAATAAGAGCGAAAACGATTCTGTCTGGACAATGGAACGGAGCCTGGAGACTGTGTGGATCTTTGAGATACCGGAGGACAGCCAAGATGCCGGCGGAGACGTTCTGACCCAAATGATCGATCTGAACGACTATGAACGCGGCGAGACGCTGGATCTTTCTGTGAAAGCCCTGGCCGAAGCGGATGCCGGGATCTACCGGGATGGTCCAAAGGGAGTGATGCGCAGTATGACGCTTCCCAGCCGTCTGGATGTGCCGGATGTGGAGGAGATGACCGGAAGCCCGGCGTACCGGGTACACGGGGACCTGGGATCGGATGGGACTGAAAAGCCTTTCATGACCCAGGAAGAACTGGAAGCAGACGGTATAGAACTGGTATTTGAACCGACGACAGAGAGCGGGATCCTGCAGGGAAAATATGAAATAGCGGCGGCCGTCTATGATGGCAGAGAAGACGCTGATTCTGAAAAGGTCCTGTACACAGGAGACGGTGACGGCAGTCAGGCTGGATACTGGAACTATGGGGCGCTTGAGACAGTGATCACAAAAGCTTCCGCAGTCTCGATGGGAGGAAACTTCCTCCGGTCTGAATATACGATGGAAAACCTGTCGGCGGACTATGCAGGAAAATGGCTTAAGATCGCCATGAGGAGCGTATCCGACAGCAATGTCAGCTCCATGTGGTCCGATGAGGATGAGACGGCGGACGGAACCGTAAATTATAAGTGGATCCGTATCCCACGGATACAGACGAGCGCTCCGGAGATGGAAGAGAGCGTCAGGACATTATACTACATGGACGGACAATGGAAGGGTGATTTCTCTCAGACCGAAGCGGGTACGGACGATCTGACTGTTTCACAGACTGCCCTTTCCTTCAGGGAACAGAGCTACGGAGACGGATACCAGGTGCAGCTTGTTAGAGCTGCGGAGGATGCGGAAATAACCGGAACGGCTGAGGATCATATGGTCTATTATGCGGACTGGATCTATCTGGAAAAGAATGGAACAGGGGGATACCATGTGTTTTATTCTTCCTCTGCGCCCTCTTTCCGGAGGGAAAATTGGACGGATCCGGGCGCGCCTGTCTGCATGGCCGACGATCTGGCTGTTTATCTGGGCGATGTCGGTCCTGGGACGGCTTATGTAAAACTTCCTTATACCGGAACGGCCTGGGAATCCGCTGATGATTCCGCACCGGAGGTCACGGCCATATCGGCGCTTCAATGGGCGGACGGCGTGTTTACGCTGATACTTCCGGATGCCATATCCGTGGGAAGCGGCGACAGCGCGTATTTCGACAGCGCTTTCCTGTTTACGGCTCATGTATCGGCTCGCACGAGGGTCTCCGAAGAGAATCTGGAGTGGTATGAGGATTCTGAAATAGCAGGATGGTACCGGACTATAGGTGCGGCCGGTGAGCACGTAACTGTTACAGAGATACGGGGAGAATTCCAGACCGCGCCGTCTCTGACGGTAAGCCTGGGCGCTTCCTCACGGCCTGGTACCGCCTATGAGATTTCAGCCATATCAGATAAATGGCTGGTCTTTGAGACCGCCGTCAAGGACGGCGCCGGCGGTGTATACAGCAGGAGACGACTGAGTGCCGCAGGTGCGGGGACCAGTGATATTTCCTCACTGCTTCTTTTATCGGATGAAGAATACGCCGCTTTTGAAGGAAAGAACCTGGAAGTGCGGGCTGCTTCTGTGGATATGAAAACAGGAGGACTCAGTGAGTGGACGGAGTGGGTGTCTCTCGGCACTCTGCCGGAGCTCATTTTAGAGGCCCCTGTGGTATCAGAGACTTCCGTGTCTTCACTGAATGGGATCATAAATACGGAGAACCGGTCAGAATTTGTTTCAAATCTGCCGGGTAATTCTTATAGCTGGATGTCAAATGCAAAAGCGACGGGCTATGACATTCTGGCAGGCAGCCAGTCCGGGAGGATCGGTCTGGAGAAAGGGACCTATGTTCTTGGCACGCTGACGGCGGAAAGTGAAAATGGAGGGACTTCCGGAACACTTTCGGTGGAGGTGACTGTTTCAGTCACAGAGACTCCTTCTGGATACCGTTTTACTCTCACAGTGCCGGACGATACCGTAACAGTAGGCACAGGAAATGACTTGCAGGTATTCCGGTTTGAAAACAAGATAGAAATCCGGGGCGTACCGGAAGATCTGAATTATCAGGTCAGGGCATACGTAAGTCCATCATAGTCAGCAATAGTACAGGGAAAGGAGACAGACGATGAGTGTGAAAAAACTGAGAAAAAAAGACGGCTCAGCGCTCCTCAGCGCAGTAGTGGTCATGGCGGTGGTCATGCTCTTAAGCCTTTCCCTGCTGCTCATCTCTTATTCTCTGTTCCATACGGTAAATAAACAGCAGAATGACGCTCAATGCAGGGAGCTTGCTCAGAGTCTGAGCCGGGCCTTGGAGGAGGAAATCACCATTCCGCCTTTTGCATCCTACAGGGAACAGGAAACGGCATTGAACGAGGGAAGCTGCCCTCTTTGGTTTTATTTGAGATACAATGTCTGGCAGAGCAGCTGGCCTTATTACAACGCGGAAGAGCGGGGTCATACCTCGGCCTACGCGTACCGGTATTTTAAAATCGACCCGTCTGACAGCGGCCTGGATGGAGCGGAGCTCATGGATGATATTTCCGTGATGATCTATTGGGAAAGTGAGTCCGGGGCTGAGGAGGCAGGGACTCCTCTGGTGATACGGGTCAGCTGCAGAAAGGGCAGACAGGAGAGCACCATAACGTCTTCTTATGAACTGATCATAGGGAGCGCCGACTACAGCGATGCGCCGGAGGAGAGCTATATGCCGGCGGGGCAGGGAGTGAATCCCAATGGGAATTCCATTGAGAACGAAAAGATATGGAGCTGGAGCCTGAATACCAGAGAATAACGAGGAGGCCGGTATGAAAAAAAACATAATGGGACAAAAGAAGAAAAAGACAGATACGGCCGGTTCCACCATGGTGGAGGTGCTGGTGGCTTTCCTTATCGTAATGATCATGGTGGTGATGTTTTCCAAGGTGATCGCGGTATCGGCCGATATGCTGAAACGGTCCCGGCAGATGACCGCAAGGTATGAGACCTTTAATGAGAACTATTATAAAACAGAGAACATAAAACGAAGGTCAGCAGTCGGCGGTCTGACGCTCCGCCTTTCGGTGGATACGGAAAAGACTGCTTCGGGGAACAAGGCGAAGGAGGCCAGCCTGGAGCTTTCGAAGACTGGTCTTCAGGTTTATACGGATACGGAGACCGGTCTCAAAATGTATTCTTTCCGAAGCCAGGAGGGCGAACCAGAAACAGATTAGCAGAAACACAGGGGTATGAAGGATGGCAGACAAGAGGTATCATGGGAAAGCAGATAAGAAGAGAAACAAAAGGAGGATTCTGAGAGACAAAGGCGGAGTGACCCTTGTGGAGCTTGTGGTGGCTTTTGCGCTTTTAGGTTTGTTTCTTGCGCTCTCCTGCCAGGTCATTGCCTCCTGCATGAGAGTGTATTATCAGGTCAAAGGAACGTCCTATGGACGGCAGGTGACAGAAACCCTGATGGATAAGATCACCGGCGAGATCGAGGGCGCCCAGGTAAGCATTGCCAGGGGGACCGGAGAGAGCGAAGATAAGACTCTGAAAATATACGGGGACGGGCAGGTGATTGAGCTTTATGACAGGACAGGAAGCCACATCTGCGTTACCACGGCCCATGCGAAGGATAAGATAAGGGATCCGGAAAATGCGGATCTCAGTACAGAAACGTATCAGGGAGACGGCGACCAGCTCCTGCTCTATTATTATGCGGTGTTTAGCAGCACATCCGGCGCAGGCGGAAGCCAGACAAAGGTCACCCGCTATGAGGCGGTGGACTGGACTTTCGATAAGGCGTCCTATATGGGATACCAGGTCGAAAAGCTCCGTTTTTCTCAGGCGGATCCGACCGGCACGGTCTATCCGAAAAATGTGATAAAGGTGGAACTTGAAATAAAGAGCGGCCGGTACGGAAGCTATAAGGCTGTCCGATATGTGGAATGTTATAATTTTTCGGAACCGGCGGATTTTGACAAGATCATCGATGAAGGCGGTTCTGGAGGCGGTACGGATCCTGTAGAACCGGATACGGAACCGACGGAGCCTTCGACCGAGATTCCCACAGAACCCCCTACAGAGCCTTCCGGCGAGCTGGAGCCGGGCGGACCTTCTGATATGGATTTCACAGATGGGACAGAGGATATGGACCCGCTTGTAAAGGCCCTTGACATATATTTCAGTTCCGGATGGAATGAGACGCAGATCGTGGATAAAAACGGCACTGCAGGAACGGTATATTACAAGGTCACGGAAAACAATGGAAGGAAATATATCACCGTCTACCGATGCGGCCTTGACATTGACAAGGGGGATTTGAAAGATTTTGCCGAAGCTGTAACAGGCGATAAGAATAACCGGCTGATTGATATCAACAACGAAATTTTGTCCAATAACTCCGACAGCAAAAATATCTTGGATGCTCTTGGAGGAAACTATTCGGAAGAATACAAACAGATAAATCTTTATTTTGATACGGAACGGAAAAAGCTGATGGGCGTGAAGTATAATTACCACGACGGACAGGGACAGAAAAATCATTGGGGTTATTATGGGGACTATAACGAGGAGGACATTCCAGAATAACCTTTGAGAAAGAAACGATGTGCAGAGCTGGCGGGATCATGGATTTGGGGGATAGACATGGAGAGAAGACCAAAGGATGGAAATATAGTGGAAAGCAGCCGTGCGGAACGGGCCGCGGAATTTTTCGGTCAGGGATATAACTGCTGCCAGTCTGTGTTCCTTGCCTTTTGTGATAAATACGGAATTGAGCAGGAAACGGCGCTCCGCCTTTCCTGTTCCTTTGGAGGGGGCATGGGCCGGATGCGGCAGGTCTGCGGGGCAGTATCCGGGATGGCACTGGTCTGCGGCCTGGAGACCGGAAACACAGACTGCAGGAATCAGCAGGCAAAGACTGAAAATTATGAAACCATGCGCCGCTTGGCAGAAGCGTTTCGGAGAGAAAACGGGAGCATTGTCTGCGGCGAGCTTCTGGGACTTACGGACGCGGAAAAGAAGGCCGAGACATCGGCGCCGTCTTACCGAACCGCCGAATATTATAAAAAACGTCCCTGCAAAGAACTGGTACGGTGCGCGGCGGAGATTCTGGAAAAAGAATTTTATTAAAACCACGTTGACAAATTCAGGTGTAGTGATATAATTGTGTTTATATTAAATATGGAAATGTGTTGATGAGACCAGTAGGATGCGGGAATGTCCAGAGAGAAGGGATTTAAGGTGGAAGCCCTTTACAGGAGAGCATGCCGAAGACCAGCTCGGAGCGGCTTTAATACAGTCCGGCAGGCGCCGTTACCGCCGTTTAAGTGGATTCCTGGAATCAATCAGGGTGGAACCGCGGATTAACAGTTAATTCGTCCCTTGCCATGCAGTGCGTGTGGCAGGGGATTTTTTCGTTTCAGCGGAAAGGAAGGTACAGATATCATGAAATGTAAGAAATATTCATACAAAGACTGGGAACTCAGCGAAGACAGCCCGAAGGATGGCGAATAAGACATATATAAAGAAGAAGGAGAAGACAAATGAAGATTACATTGAAAGATGGTTCGGTGAAAGAGTATGGTGAACCGAAATCCGTTATTGAGATTGCGGCAGATTTAAGCGAGGGCCTGGCCAGGGCAGCCTGTGCCGGTGAAGTAGATGGAGAGGCCGTGGATCTGAGGACAGTGGTGGACAAGGACTGCAGCGTGAATATCCTGACCTTTAACGATGAAGAAGGAAGAGCGGCTTTCCGTCATACCACCTCCCATATCATGGCTCAGGCCATCAAACGTCTGTATCCCGATGTGAAACTGGCCATCGGCCCTTCCATATCTGATGGATTTTATTATGACATTGACAGTGAGAAGCCCCTTACCGCGGAAGATTTGGAGAAGATCGAAGCGGAAATGAAAAAGATTGTGAAGGAAGCCCTTCCTCTGAAGCGGTTCACAAAGCCCAGAGAAGAAGCGATCGCGTTCATGAAGGAGAAAGAAGAGCCTTATAAGGTGGAGCTGATCGAAGACCTGCCGGAGGACTCTGTCATCAGCTTTTATGAGCAGGGCGAATTCGTTGACCTCTGTGCCGGTCCTCATCTCATGACGACAAAGCCAGTGAAAGCTTTTAAGCTGACCAGTATTGCCGGCGCCTACTGGAGAGGCAGTGAAAAGAACAAGATGCTGACCAGGATTTATGGTACGGCATTTCCCAAAAAGGCAGATTTGGAGGAGTATCTCCAGAGGATTGAAGAAGCGAAGAAGCGCGACCACAGAAAGCTTGGCAAGGAGCTGGGCCTCTTTATGATGAGCGATGAGGGACCCGGTTTCCCGTTCTTCCTTCCCAAAGGAATGGTGCTCAAGAACACTCTGCTGGACTACTGGAGAGAGATCCACAAGAAAAACGGGTATGTGGAGATTTCTTCCCCGATCATATTAAACCGTCATCTTTGGGAGACTTCCGGACACTGGGATCATTATAAAGAGAATATGTACACGACAGTGATCGATGAGCAGGATTATGCCATTAAGCCCATGAACTGCCCCGGCGGGATTCTGGTATATCAGTCGGAGCCCAGGTCTTACCGTGACCTGCCCCTTCGGATGGGAGAGCTGGGCCTGGTACACCGCCATGAAAAATCCGGGCAGCTGCATGGACTCATGCGTGTCCGCTGCTTTACCCAGGACGATGCTCATATCTTTATGATGCCGGATCAGATCCGCGGTGAGATCAAGGATGTTGCCCGCCTGATTGACGAAGTATACAGCCTGTTTGGGTTCAAGTATCATGTGGAACTGTCCACTCGTCCGGAAAACAGCATGGGAAGCGACGAGGATTGGGCGATGGCTACGGACGCACTGCGCGGCGCTCTGGATGACCTGGGCCTTGACTATGTGGTAAACGAAGGCGACGGAGCGTTTTACGGACCCAAGATTGACTTCCATCTGGAGGATTCCATCGGAAGGACCTGGCAGTGCGGAACCATTCAGCTGGATTTCCAGCTTCCTCTTCGGTTTGAGATGGAATACATCGGCGCCGACGGAGAGAAGCACAGGCCCATCATGATCCATCGTGTGGCGTTTGGCTCCATTGAACGTTTTATCGGTATCCTGATCGAGCATTTTGCGGGAGCGTTCCCCACATGGCTGGCCCCTGTACAGGTGCGCGTGCTGCCGATATCCGATAAATATATTGATTATGCGAAAAAGGTATCCGATGTCCTTGAAGCGGCAGGCATTCGAGTGGAGATCGATACGAAATCAGAAAAGATCGGTTATAAGATCCGTGAGGCACAGCTTCAGAAGCTCCCTTATATGCTGATCGTGGGAGAAAAGGAAGAGGCCGACGGAAAGGTATCTGTGAGAAGCCGGTCTGACGGAGATGAAGGACAGAAAACGCTGGAAGAATTCCTTGCATCTATTCAGGAGGAGATTCGGACAAAGGAAATAAAAAAAACGAAAACTGAAAAATAAAAGGCAGGCATAAAACAGTGAAATTGGTGCAGACTAATTCTGACTACCATATAAAAGGAGGAACAGTCATGACTAATTTGAGCTGTAGTGCGGAAACATGTATTCACAATTCCGACAAATGCTGCTGCAAGGGAGAGATCCTGGTAGACGGCGCAAATGCAAAATGTTGCAGCGAGACTTGCTGCGCCAGCTTTGATGAGCGCGTTCAGGGATGCTGCACCAACGAGTATGAGACACCCTGCCATGCTCTCAGCGTAGAATGTGAAGCAGAGTCTTGTGTCTTCAACGAGTCAAGGAAATGTACGGCTAAGGAGATCTCCATCGCCGGACATGGCGCGAAGAACGCAAACCATACGGAATGTGCAAGCTACCGCAGCCGCTAAGCTAAACGGAAGAAAACAGAGAAAAAAGAAATGCCATGGAGATATTTTCTTCGTGGCATTTCTTTTTACAGAAGCATAGACACTGTGCCGGATCCACCGCAGATCTGCAGAAAAGAGGGACGCCAATGAAACGGTATTTACAAAATGTAGCACATATAGTACGAAGTATGTTCAGTAATTGGAGAGTTCTGCTTTTATTTGAATTTATTTATATGCTGATCGGAAGCCTTGGACTCTATCCCTTCCTCCGTTTTCTGCTTGGGAAGTCATTGGAACATATAGATGCCGCTTATATCGGACTGGATAATCTTCTCATATGGCTGCGGCAGCCATTTACTCTTCTTATTCTTCTTATATGTTTTGTGCTGGGAGGTCTCTACATTTTCTATCAGATGAGCGCTCTGGCGCTGTATTTCGACTGTGCCAGAAAGAAGAAGAGCATAACCTTCTTTTCTTTATGGAGGGAAGCATTTGTGAAAGCCCTTCCTGTACTTGTGCCGAAAAACTGGGCGCTTCTGGTTTTTGTGCTGGCGATATTTCCGCTGACTTCCCTGTCCCTTACGCCGGCCGCTCTGACGAAGGTCCGCATACCGGAGTATTTTGTGGATTTTTTCAGAGGACAGGGAAACCTGTATTATTTTTACATTGCAGCGCTGGCCGGACTCAATATCCTGGTATTTTACATGCTGTATGTGATACCGGTGTTCCTTCTGGAAAAAAAGAGTTTCCTTTCTGCGTTCCGGGAGAGCCGGAAGCTGATGAAAAAGCACTTTTTGAAAACGCTTATTTCTTATATCATGTGGCAGATAGGGGTGACGGCGGTATTCCTGCTGCTGTGGTGCGGAGCGATATCGGTCCTCAGCCTGCAGTATTCTGTTATGCCTGATTCTGCTTCTGCGGCGGCTAATTTCCAGCTGGATTATATGCAGCTTAAACAGTATGCCGGCTTTATATTTCAGACCGTCACATTCACCGGAAGCCTGGCGATCATCATGTATTCGTATTTCAGACGGACTGGTCTGGAATTTGCAGAAGGAAAAGAAAAAAAGAAACTTTCGCTGAAAGCGGCGGCTCTCGGTATCCTGGAGGTGGCATTGATCGTGACGGCGCTGGGATTTTACTTTGATTATCAGGGGAACGCTTCTGCGGAATTCGATATCATGCAAAAGCCCATAGAAGTCGCAGCCCACCGGGCGGGGACGCTTTTTGCGCCGGAGAATACGATCCCGGCTCTGGAATATACCATCCGTACAGGAGCCGCTTATGCGGAAATCGATGTGCAGCAGTCGAAGGACGGGGAACTTTACATTCTTCATGATACCAATTTGAAGCGTATTGCCGGGGTGAATAAGGACGTATGGGATGTGACGTCAGAGGAAATGGATACTTACGACGCAGGGAACTTGTTCTCAAATCAGTTCAAGGGCACTAGGATACCAAAGCTTGAAGACATGATAAAAGCCGCGGATGGAAAAATCAAGCTGATGATAGAGTTAAAAGAAAACGGGCACGGCCAGGGGCTGGCGGAGAAAACCGTAAAGCTTATTAAAGAATATGGATTTGAGGACCAGTGCGTGGTCGCGTCCATGGATCTGGAACTATTGACGCAGGTGAAAGAACTGGACGGCAAACTGACTACCGCTTATATCGCACCTGTGGTCTACGGAGATTATTACGACTTGGAACAGGCAGACATTTTCAGTGTGGAAGCCACCTTTGTGAATCATGATATGATAAATTCTCTGCACAGGCACCAGAAACAGGTATTTGTATGGACAGTCAACAGGGGAGGAGAGTTTAAGCGGCTGTTGTCCATGGACATCGACGGGATCGTGACCGACAATCCGGACCTGGCTTTTTATTATAAGCAGGCGGGAAAAAGAGATGATATTATGGATGAAATCATGAGGATTTTGTTTCCGGAGAGCAGCGCCTCGATGCAAATGGCGGGATGAAAGCAATTCATTCTGCAAAAAGAGGAAAAGTACTTGCGCTTTACTCTGATAATGTGCTACTATTACGTAGTCAACAATAAACGAGGGAGGATTTATCATGAAAAAACTAATAGCATTGTTAATGACGACGGCTTTGATCGTTGCTTCACTTGCCGGATGCGGCGGCAAGGATGCAAAGGAAACCACATCGGCCAAAAAGACGACGGAAGCCGCCAAGGATGAGACGACGAAGGCCGCGGAGAATGGTGAGAGCAAGGCGGAAGAAAAGACGACGGCTGCGAAGGATGCTTCAGAGGGCGGCACGTTTACCGTGGGGTTTGACCAGGATTTCCCGCCCATGGGATTTGTCGGTGACGACGGCGAATTTACCGGCTTCGATTTGGAGCTTGCCGCAGAAGTGGCAAAAAGACTTGGACTGGAGATCAAATACCAGCCCATCACCTGGGATTTTAAGGATATGGAGCTTAATTCAGGTACGATCGACTGTATCTGGAACGGTTTTACCATGAATGGCCGCGAGGATGAATATACCTGGTCAGAGCCTTATCTGAACAACAGCCAGGTTTTTGTAGTAAATGCCGAGGCGGGCATCGTCACATGGGATGACTTAAAGGGAAAGGCTGTGACTGTACAGGTAGATTCTTCTGCTGAGGCGGCCCTTAAGGATAACCCGGATCTGACGGCTACCTTCGGAAGCCTTGATACTTGTGCAGAATACAATACGGCATTTATGGAGCTTGAGTCAGGCGCGGTGGATGCCATTGCCATGGATGTTGTGGTGGCCGGATACCAGATTGAGAGCCGCGGATCCAACTTTGCGATCTTGGAGCAGGAAATCTCCACAGAGGAATATGGAATCGGATTTAAAAAAGGCAATGAGGAGCTTCGGGACAAGGTACAGGCCATTTTAGAAGAGATGGCGGAAGACGGCACCATGTCTGAAATTTCCATGAAATGGTTTGGTTCAGACATCACCACCATTGGAAAGTGACCGGACGTTTATAGTATGAGCGCGATTTTGAGGAGGAGTCCATGAAAAGCTTCAGTCTTCTGATTTCCCAACTGGGAGTAGGCATGGCCGCGACCATAAAGATTTTCTTTCTGACGCTGGTTTTTTCTCTGCCTTTGGGACTTTTACTGTCCTTCGGGCGGATGTCTAAGAACTTCTTTGTCCGGAATCTGTCAAAATTGTATATATCCATTATGCGGGGCACGCCGCTGATGCTTCAGCTGGTCGTGGTGTATTTCGGACCGTATTTTCTTTTCAATATGCAGATTTCCTCTGCTTACCGTTTCCCGGCGGTTGTCATTGCCTTCGTGCTGAACTATGCGGCTTATTTTGCAGAGATCTACCGGAGCGGCATTGAATCCATGCCGGCGGGACAGTATGAGGCGGCGAAGCTTTTGGGGTATTCTAGGGCACAGACATTCTTAAAGATCATCCTGCCGCAGGTCATCAAGCGGATTCTGCCGCCGGTGACCAATGAGGCTATCACGCTGGTAAAAGATACTTCTCTTTCCTTCGCGATCAGCTACGTGGAGATGTTCACCGCGGCGAAAGCGCTCGCCACGTCCTGGACCTCTATGGTGCCTTATCTGGGCGCAGGCGTCTTCTATTATATTTTCAACCTGCTGATAGCAGGGATCATGGGCTTCACCGAGAAAAAACTTAATTACTACAGATAGGAGGGGATGTCATGAGCCTGTTGGAAATGAGCCATATCAAAAAACGGTTTGATGATCTGGAAGTGCTTACAGATATTTCCCTCACTGTGGATGAAGGAAATGTCCTGGGAATCATCGGGCCTTCCGGTTCGGGAAAATCCACACTTCTGCGCTGCGCCGTCATGCTGGAAAAGGTGGACTCCGGAGAAATTACATATTTGGGTGAGAAAGCCGTATGGGACGGGCAGAACGGCCGGGCAATATACGCGCCTAAGAAAAAGCTCAGAGAGATCAGCAGGAATTATGGACTGGTATTTCAGAACTTCCATTTGTTCCCCCATTATTCTGTCCTTAAAAATGTAATGGATGCGCCGGTGCATGTGCTGGGGCAGTCTAAGGAGGAGGCCGTGCAGTCGGCGATGGAGCTTCTGAAAAAAATGGGACTGGAAGAAAAGGCGGGTGCTTATCCGTTTCAGCTGTCCGGCGGACAGCAGCAACGGGTCTCTATTGCGAGAGCGCTGGCCATGAATCCGAAGGTGCTTTTCTTTGATGAGCCCACATCCGCTTTGGATCCGGAGCTTACCGGTGAAATTCTTTCTGTTATCCGGAGCCTGGCGGCGGAGAAGATGACCATGGTGATCGTGACCCACGAGATGAGCTTTGCGCGGGATGTGGCCGACCATATCATTTTTATGGACGGCGGTGTGATCGTGGAGCAGGGAGCGCCGGAACAGGTGATCAACAGTCCGAAAAACCAGAGGACCATGGATTTCCTGTCGAGATTCCAGAACTGATCTTTGCCGCAGAGGGCTTAACCGGATATATGGAAAAACCAGTTGACAAGGGAACGCAGACATGGTATTATATAAAAGCTGTGTTAATGAAAAGAAGAGTATCCGCTCTCACCTTAGCACCATCGAGTGACTTGGGTTATTATAGTTCTCATTCCTCCGGAGAGATCATGGAGGGAACGTGACGTGATATTTTAAGTGGATAGTTCTTCTATCCACTTTTTTTATTCTATGGAGGTGTAGAGTTATTAGCGAGTTAATGGTGAATGAACAGATTAGAGACAAAGAAGTCCGTCTGGTTGGTGAGAACGGCGAACAGCTTGGTATCGTATCATCCAAGGAAGCGCAGAGGATGGCACGGGAAGCGGAGCTTGACCTGGTGAAGATCGCTCCGATGGCGAAACCGCCGGTATGCAAGATCATTGATTACGGCAAGTACCGCTATGAATTGGCCAGGAAAGAGAAAGAGGCCAAGAAAAAGCAGAAGGTCGTCGAAGTCAAAGAAGTGCGTTTGTCTCCTAATATTGAAGAAAATGACTTGAATACAAAAGTTTCAGCCGCCAGGAAGTTCATTGAGAAGGGTAATAAGGTAAAAGTCACCCTGCGGTTCCGCGGCAGGGAAATGAGCCATATGAATAACTCCAGACACATCCTGGAAGATTTTGCAGAGCAGCTTTCTGATATCGCAGTGGTAGATAAGCCGTCTAAGGTAGAGGGCAGAAGCCTTGTGATGTTTTTGTCGGAGAAGCGTTAGAAGAAGAACAGGCGTCATGCCTGGGACAAAGTTTAAGGAGGAAGAATCATGCCTAAAGTAAAAACCAGCAGAGCAGCAGCAAAGCGTTTTAAAAAGACCGGTACCGGTAAATTAAAGAGAATGAAGGCGTATAAGAGCCATATCTTGACCAAAAAGTCTCAGAAGAGAAAAAGAAATCTTAGAAAATCGGCCGTTACAGTTCCTGCGAACGCAAAGGTCATGAAGAAGATTTTACCGTACTGATTGATTGAGAGAATAAAGGAGGAAGACCGAAATGGCAAGAGTGAAAGGCGGTTTAGGCGCTAAAAAGAGGCACAATAGAGTTCTGAAGCTGGCAAAAGGCTATAGAGGAGCACGTTCCAAGCAGTACCGGATAGCAAAACAGTCCGTTATGAGGGCCCTGACAAGCTCTTATGCAGGCAGAAAGCAGAGAAAGAGGCAGTTCAGACAGCTCTGGATCGCACGTATCAATGCGGCTGCCAGGATGAACGGCCTGTCTTACAGCCGTTTTATGTATGGGCTGAAGGAAGCCGGCGTTGAGATGAACAGGAAGATCCTGGCTGATATGGCTGTTAATGATGCGGCAGGCTTCACAAAGCTGGCAGAGGTTGCAAAGGGAAAGCTCGCTTAATTGTTCTTTGAGCGGCTGTGTACAAGCTGTCAGAAAAATCAAGTTAAAATTTGGCAGGGAAAATGAAAAAAACACTTGCCAGAATGAAAAATATATGATAAAGTATACGAGGATTTGGTTCTGGGATATACACAGAACCAAATCTGAATATCGGAATGTGGCTCAGTTTGGTAGAGCGTTCGGTTAGGGACCGAGAGGTCGCAGGTTCGAATCCTGTCATTCCGACTGATTGTTGCAGATAAGCAGATGCTTATCTGCTTTTTTTATTTCTTAGGAAAGTGCGTCCTATGATACAATATACTTTTTGGAATCATTTTCAGTTAGCTCCGATTAAGCTCCAGTTAGACACCGGCAGAAGTTCCGGACCGTCACGATTTCGGTTCGCTGGCGATGCAGGGGCCGCTTTATCCTCGCTCCGGAAGTACCGTTCACATGTCGGCAGGAAATCTTTATGATTTTTCGTCTCCGGTTCGCTCAGAAATGGAATCGGATTTCCTCCTGTCTCATCTAGTTATGGAGAGAAGTTTGGTTAAAAGATATTCAAAGGTAAAAAATAAAAAACCCACCGGGTGGATGCGCTGGCCCGCCGCACTTGACAGTACAGGGAAGGAATGTTACAATTTTTGTATCCCCCATAGGGGGATGATTTGAAATCTATTGTTAAATGCTGTGAATAAAAGGGGGAATTCACACATTATGAGTATCCCTATGGGGAGGATGAAGGAGGAAGCAGATATGCATGAAGGCAAACATGGGATTTTAGACGGAGTAGAGGACATGGATGAGCTATACGGAGTCGGTCATGGGCATTCCCACGATCATGAATTCCGCCATGGTCCCCATGACGGACAATGCTGTGAGAAGAAGGAGCAAAAGCCAAAGGGAATGTTGGGAAAACTATTTGGCAAAAAAGAGCCGTGAAGATGAATCCGGAGGAAGGTGTGAAGGATGAACGGAAAAAGACTGCAGAAACGCGTATGGCTGTTTCCGGCGGCCGTATTGGTCTTGATCGTGGCGGCAGTGCTTGTGGACTATGTTTTTAAACCGCGCCTGCCGGTTCCTTTTTCTCTGGTCCCGCTGGCGGCGGCCGGAGGCTATGTGATTGTATCAGCCATAGATGCGGCTATTGCGCTTAAGAAGGTGACCGCCGGTATGCTGGTGGTTCTGGCACTGATCGGCTGTGTCTTTGTGGGAGAATATCTTTCCGGTGCGATCGTCGCTTTTATGATGATCTTTGGGGAATTTCTGGAAAATCTGACCATGGAGAAAACGAGAGGCTCAGTCCGGGAACTTCTGAGCCTGGTTCCTCATACCTGCCGGAAACAGGAAGGGGGCGCCTGGAAGGAAGTCTCCATATGTGAAGTGCGCCCGGGAGATCTGATACGAGTGATTCCGGGAGAAAGGATTCCTGTCGACGGGGTCATCACATCAGGCAGCGCTTCTGTCAATGAGGCTTCCATTACAGGAGAATCAGTCCCTGCAGATAAGACAGCCGGTGACAAGGTGTTTGTGGGCTCCTTGAGTGAAAACGGAGCCATAGAGATCAGGACAGAAAAGATTGGGAGCGATACCGTACTGGGGAAGATTGTTTCTATTGTCCATGACGCACAGGAAAACAAAGGACGGGCTCAGAGGACGGCAGATACGTTTGCTGCTTTTTTTCTGCCGGCCGTATTGCTCATTTGCATCTTGGTGTGGATCATTACGGGAGATATCATGCGGGTGATGTCGGTACTTGTGATTGCCTGCCCCTGCGCGCTGGTCCTGGCTACTCCCACGGCAGTGATCGCGGCTGTCGGAAATGCGGCAAAGCGGGGCATTCTCATTAAAGGGGGAAGCGCTGTTGAGGCTATGGCAAAGGTCACGGTCATCTGTATGGACAAGACAGGGACCCTGACAGAGGGAAGACCAAAGGTCACGGATTTTACGGTATTTGACGGAATATCCCGGGAAGAGGCGGCGTATGTCCTGGCCGCTGCGGAGCAAAGCTCCCAGCATCCGGTCGGCAGGGCTGTCATGGATTATCTGAGAACGGAGAACCTGATGCCGGAGGAACTTCCCCAGGGAGAATTTGAAGTATTGTTCGGCCGGGGCGTGAAGACGTGCCGGAAAGACCGGACTTTTCTGGTGTGCAATGGAGCAGGACTCCTGGAAGCAGGAATCTTTGACGAAAAGGCGCTGTCCTATCTGGAAAGAAAGGAGGAGGCCGGTCAGACGGCGATGATAATTTCCGAAAACGGCCAGGTCCTCGGCGGCATCTCGGTGTCAGACGCGCTGCGGGAAAGCAGCCGGGACACGGTCAGGGAATTGAAAAATACCGGGTGCAGACGGATTGTGATGCTCACTGGGGACAATGAAAGAACAGCAGAATCCATTTGCCGGAAAGCGGGGATCGAAGAATTCCATGCCGGACTTTTGCCCCAAGAGAAACTGGAATTTCTGAAGCGGCTTCAAGAAGAGGGCGAACGGGTGATGATGATCGGAGACGGCATCAATGACGCGCCGGCCCTTGCGGCGGCGGATTTGGGAGTGGCCATGGGGGCGGCAGGCACTGATGTGGCGGTGGAAGCTTCTGATATGGCGCTGATGTCAGACCGCCTGGAGCTTCTGCCGGCCGGTGTGGCGCTCTGCCGCCGCGCCTACCGGATCATTTTGGAAAATATCATTGTTTTTGCTTTTATCGTCAACATTGCAGGAATCACTCTTTCCGGCATGGGGTTTTTGAATCCAGTGGCGGCCGCCCTGATCCACAACGCTTCTTCAATCTTTGTCGTCTTGAATTCTTCCAGGCTCCTGACCTGGAGACCCGGAAAAGGAGGCGGGGCAGAGTATGGATGGAAAAAAGAGGGCAGTTCCAAAGATCATCGGGCTTTTGAAAGCCCTGATAGACTGCGATACCACCAGAGGACGGAAAAATGAGCGTCAATGTGCCTTGCAGTTGCAGGCATATTTTGATAAAATGGGCATAGCAAATAGAATTTACGAGCCGGAGCCGTTCCGGGCGAGTATTGTGGCGGTGATTCCAGGGAGAAGCCCGGACGCTCTCGTCCTTTATTCCCATCTGGACACAGAAAACTATTTGGATCTGTCCCGCTGGAAATTTCCTCCCGGCCGAGGGGTTCTGTCAGAGGGCAGGATTTACGGAAGGGGTGCCTTGGACGACAAGGGGATGACGGCGGTAAACGCGGGAATCATGGCGGAAGTGGCAAGACAGGCCAGAGAAAGGACATTGATCTTTGCTGCTGTGTGCGGAGAAGAAGACTGTGAAGTCTGCGGCCTTCCGTGGCTTTTGAATCATACGAAGCTGTTTTCCCATGCCAGGCTGGTCTTGAGCGAAGGCGGAGGTTTTCCGGTCTTTGCAGGAGGTGTCTGGTATTATACCGTGCAGGTAGGAGAACGGGACGGTATCCCGGCTGAAAGGAGCGGCTGCGGACAGGACGTAGCTGTCCTGTCTTATCGGGAGGGCCGGAGGTCCGACGGAGAAAATAACAGGAGGCATGTGGCGGAGGAATGTTTGGTGGAGGCGCACCTTCCGGAAGAATACCGAAGCCTGCTCAAGCCTCATTTGGACCGATGCAGAAAGGCGGAGCTTCTTCCGGTCGTTTCTCCCGGCTTCAGTGACAACCGCCATTTCCGAAGAGCGGGGGTTCCGGTGCTGGGCTTTTTTCCTCTGGATGAGAGAAACAGCATATCCGGGATTCATGGGTATCAGGAATATATTTCCGTGGATTCTCTGGAGCTGGCATACCAGGTCCTTCATGGGATTACAAAGCAGTGGCTGGAAGAGAGGAGTACACTTGGAACCTCAGGAGCAGGATGATTTATTGGAACATGGGCACAGACACGGCTGCGGAAGCCGTAATGGCCATTCTGGAAGGATATTCGGACATCAGCATGGGGAGGGGCATCTTTCCATAGACTACTATGCCTATTCGTCGGAAATGCGTCCGTGGAATCCCTCCTTCAAGATTGTGATGTCCGTATTTTTTTTGATATGTGTGATCGCCATGGATTCCATGGCAGTTTCCGCCATTGTGCTGTTTACCATGGCGGCGCTTGTGATGTTTAAGGGAAAACTAGGCGTACGTCGGTATTTGAACCTGATGACACTTCCGTTTATCTTTATTGCCTTGAGCAGCGCTGCGATTGCTTTTGATTTTTCTTTGGCTCCTAAGGGGGAATATTGTCTCCATCTGGGGTTTTTTTATATTTCCGCGACCAGGGCGAGCCTCATATCTACGGCAGGTCTTGTGCTGAAAGCTTTTTCGGCCGTCAGCTGCCTTTATATGATGACGCTGACCACTCCCATGGGAGAGATCGTCGGATTTTTCCGGAAGATCCATATGCCTAAAATACTGGTGGAGCTTATGTATATGATATACCGGTTTATCTTTATCCTGCTGGATGCCCAGCGCCGGATGAGCGTGGCGGCGAGGTCCAGGCTGGGATATTGTGACAGGAAGACATCCTGGTATTCCTTCGGAAGGATTTTTTCCAACCTGCTGATCATATCTCTGAAAAGGGCGAACGCTTATTATGATGCGATGGAATCCAGATGCTATGACGGAGATCTGCGCTTCCTGGAGGATGAGAAGCCTCTGAAACCGTCTCTGACGGCCGGAGCGGTACTTTTTACGGCCATTTTGGCAGGAGTATGGTATTTTACCCGCTGAGGGCGGGAAAGGCATAGGAAAGAGGAAAACACACGGGTAGAGGAACGATTCGGAGAGAAAGGCGGAAAATAGAATGGGAGAAACGATACTGGAGGTATCACATCTGAGTTATTTATACGGAACTGATCAGGAGGCTCTTAAAGATGTGAGCGTTTCCATGGAAAAGGGAGAGAAGATAGCGGTCATCGGTTCCAACGGGGCTGGAAAATCCACGTTTTTCCTGAATCTGAACGGCGTTTTGACACCCCATGAGGGAACGGTTTCCTATCGGGGCAGGGTGATAACAAAGAGTAAAAAGGATTTGAATTATCTGCGGAAAAATGTGGGCATCGTATTTCAGGATGCGGACAATCAGATTATCGCCTCTACCGTGTTCCAGGAGGTGAGCTTCGGCCCGATGAACCTGAAGCTTGCGAAAGAAGAGGTGACAGAGCGGGTGAGGGAAGCCCTTTCGTATATGAACATAACCAGGATGCGGGACCGGGCGCCCCACTATCTGAGCGGGGGAGAAAAAAAACGGGTCAGCATCGCCGATATCATAGCCATGAAACCGGAGGTGATCATTTTTGATGAACCGACCGCTTCTTTAGATCCGATGAATGCTTCTATGCTGGAGGAAGTCCTCAAAAAGCTGGAGCAGGAGGGCAGGACGATTCTGATTTCCACCCATGATATTGATTTCGCCTACCGATGGGCAGAACGGATTTTGGTATTCGAAGGAGGAAGGATCATAGCCGACGGAAAGCCGGTTGAGATTTTCCAGAATGATGAGGTCCTTGCCCGGGCGAATCTGAGGAAGCCGACCTTTCTGGAGGTGTTTGAGACACTGGAGCAAAAGGGGCTCGTGAGAGGAGACAGTTATCCGCGGGATATCCAGTCGTTTCGCGCGTTATTCAAATAGTTTTATATTCAAAATATTTTGCTTGCCAAATATATCAGGATGCGCTATAATGCGGTTGGTGATCATGAAATAAATCTGTCCCAAGGGGGACAGCGGTCGTTCAGGAGGAATTATGAGCCAGCTGGTATTGGAAGCGTTGGATACAGGGAAGGCGGACGTCTGGCGGATGTCGGCCCGTAAAAAAAGGAGTCTTGCGGTGAAAAAGGGAATCTCTGCCGTTATACTCCATTTTTTATTTTATGGCCTGGAAATGCTGAATCAAAAGGAAGAGAAAGTCCGGACAGAGATCGGGGACTGGGAAGAAGGGTTTACCTTTGGCATTGGAATGGGGGAAAAGGCTCCCGCCCTTTATATGAGGAAAGAGGAAAGACGCCTTGTCCGGCTTCCGGCCGCAGAGACGTCGTCGGAGGATATGGATCTGATGATCCGCTTTAAAAGTGTGGATGCCGCGTTTGCGGTGATGTCAGGGCAGATAGGCGTTGCAGGTTCTTATGCGCGCCATGGCTTTATGCTAAAGGGAGATATCGCGAGGGCGATGTCCGTAGTCAGATGTATGGACTTGGCGGAGGCTTATCTATTTCCGCGCTTCCTTTCCAGGAGAATATTAAAGGAAGTGCCAAAAAAGAATATGGGAATTTTCCGTACTTATCTGGCCATGGCCGGCAGGATGATTCGGCTTGGATCAGGAAAATGAGAGAATAAGCGAATAGGATGGAGGCAGATAATATGTTACCGGATTATTATGAATTTCAACATAGCACGAAGATGCTCTCGGGAAAGTCGGCCTTGGAAAATATACCGACGGAGCTTGTCATGCTGGGCTCCAGACGCCCTATGGTACTTTCTGACCGAGTACTCCACGAGATCGGCACGCTGTCTGTGGTGTGCGATGCGCTGTGCGCGGAAGGGATATCCATTGGAGCGGTGTTTTACGATATCCCGGCAGATTCATCGTCTGCCATAGTGAATCAGATCGCGGAAATCTACAGAGGCTGCGGATGCGACGGACTTGTGGCGGTAGGAGGCGGGTCGGTGCTGGATACGGCGAAAGGAGTCCGCATGCTCTTGTCGCAGCGGGTTGAAGATATCATGGAACTTCTCGGATGTGAGATTATGGGAAGAGGAAGACATGTTCCCTTTGTTGCCGTGCCGACCACGTCGGGCACCGGATCAGAATCTACCTTGGTGGCAGTGATAAAGAATGCGGCGGATGGAATGAAGATGGAGTTTATCTCTTATTATCTGCAGCCGGACGTAACGGTCCTAGATGTGCGGATGACAGAAACACTTCCGGCCAGGACGACGGCGTCCACCGGTCTGGATACTCTTTGTCACGCCATAGAGGCCTGTACCTGTCTGCAGAAAAATCCGTTAAGCGACGCATATGGGACCGCGGCGATCCGCATGGTCGGAGAATATCTGGAGCGGGCAGTCAGAAACGGAAGAGATAGAGAAGCGAGGCTGGGTATGGCCAACGCCGCCGCCATGGCCGGAGCCGCATTTTCCAACTCTATGGTGGGAGTGGTACACGCGGCCGGCCATGCGCTGGGAAGTGTCTGCCATGTGCCGCATGCAGACGCCATGACAATCCTGCTGCCCCATTGTATGGAGTACAACATGGATAAGCTGTCAGGAGCTTATGGAGAGCTGCTTTTATACCTGTGCGGTCCGGAGGCCTACGCGGAGACAGACGCGAAGGAACGGGGGACGGCCATGGTGCAGAGAGTGCGCGCCCTTGAAGGAAGGCTTCACAGGCTTTGCGGCCTGCCTCTGACTCTCAAAGAAGCCGGGGTGGACAGAAAGGACCTGGAGGCGGTGGCGAAGGCAGCGTTAAACGACGGAGCCATGATCGTCAATCCCAAGAAAGCGGATAAAGACGACGTCCTCAGGATTTTGGAGAACGCGTACGCTTAGCTGCGCTGATCTTTGACTGGTACCGCGAGAGCAGAGCGCGGTACTCTTCATTTTTTCCGAGGAATTCACATCTGGAATCCGTCTCCAGGAGCTTTAAAAGCGGGGTCAGGATCAGGGAATTGTAATCGGGGGCCTGTTCTTTTCCGGACAAGTGCCGGTATAAATAGGTATCTGAAAATTTCCAGGTTTTCTCTGCGGAGTCGAGCAGGGATTTTATAAGAGAAATACTCTTCTTTTCCTCTTTTTCGGATGCGGCGGTCAGAAACAGAGGGATAATCTTGTGATAATCCGGGAATTCGAACAGCTCCGCGCATTGACTGCAGATATCGGCAAATCTGGCCGCGTTCAGATGACTTCCAGCCTTTTGTTCCAGCTCGGACAGGGTCAGCAGGAGATTCCAGATTTCGTTTACCTTCCAGTATAACAGCCGTTCATGGATTTTTTCTGCCTCTTCTGTTTTTCCTTCTTTTTCCAAAAGAGACGCCTGAAGCTGTCTTTTATCCAAAACATTCGGTTCCGGGAGCAGATCAAGCATTTCCTGTGCTTTTTCAAAATTTTCCTTCGCGATGTATTTGGAGGCGAGCATGAACCTTGCCCCGCTGCTGATTCTCTCGTCATTGCTCTGAGCGGCCCGCTCATACAGAGCGTTGATGGGCTCATCATATTTTTCCTTTTCTTCAGGGATCATGCCGGTCATGATCATGGCCCCCTCCAGCAGCAGCACCATATTGTGAATGAGTTTTGTGCTGTTTGGATATTCTTCTATTATTTTTCGGACCTTTGAAAGCCCCTGATCGAAGCCTTCCTGTTTGATGATCTTCATCACTTCATTGCTGAAATTTGCGATTTCCTGGTCGGTCACCTCCTCATGGAAACACAGCAGGGTATTTAAATCCGTCTGAAGCAGGCGCGCCAGAGGGGGGAGCAGGGCGAAATCCGGATTGGTGGCGCCGTTTTCCCATTTATTGACAGCCGGAGTTGAGACTCCCAGATATTCTGCAACCTGTTCCTGGGTAAGCCCGAGGGCTTTCCGTCTTTCTTTTATGATGTTCTGTATCGGCATTATGAACTTCCTTTCCTTTTCAAATTTATGAAGGCCCTTCATCTGTCTTTATCATATCAGATTACCATTCCACATACCACTGAGCAGAAGTTAAAGAAAAGTAAAATAAATTAACGGGAGGTTAATTTTAGGATGCGCCCATTCCCAGGGCATCTATGTTACAATAGAAGAAAGAAAAATAATAGTATCTTGCAACAGTCGATGCTTTTTTTGACACTGTATTAATGGAAGAACGCGATGACCGCGGATACGTTGCAGCGTAAAAATATGAGCATTTCAACAGGCCGGCAGGGATGCCAGGCGCCTTTGAGATGTCCGAAGGGCGGTGGAGTATGGAACGATCGGAAGAGCTGCGCCTTATAAAAATGGCGAAAAAAGGAAATGTGGATGCCTTCGGGCGGCTGTATGAGGAAGTTTACAAGGATTTGTATCGGTTTGCACTGTTTATGCTGAAAGAGCCTCACGATGCGGAGGACGTAGTCGGGGATACGGTGGCGGCGGCCTTTGAGGGAATTCGGGGGCTTCGCCATGACGAAGCCTTTCGGGGCTGGATATTCCGTATTCTGGCCAATAAATCCAAAAGAGTGCTAAAGCACTATGCGGAACGGCCGGTATTCAGGGAATTTGATGCGGTGGCAGAAGCAGAGGAGATGCAAGGGGGACATGATGCCGGATCATCCGGCGCGGGCCAGGAAGATATACTTGATCTGCGGGATGCGTTTCAGCAGCTTACCGAGGAAGACAGGCTGATCGTGGGACTGTCTTTTTTCGGAGGCTATAACAGCCAGGAGATCGCGGAGATGCTGAGGAAAAAGCCGGGTACTGTGAGATCCAGACAGAGCCGGGCTCTGGCCCGGATGAGGACACATCTGTCCGGTTCCTACGGAATATAAAATCCGTTATGTGAAGGAGATGAATCGTATGAATGAAAGATGGGAGAAGGACCCCATGGATCAGAAATGGATAGAAGAGGCAAAAAAAACGACGGATATGGTTGAACCTCCGGAGCGCTTATCCCCGGACAAGGTGACAGAAAAGCTTAAGTGGGAGGGGCGGAAACCGAAGCGTATGATTACCGGATATAAAGCGGCTGCGGCAGTGCTTCTCTTTTTGATTTTAGGAGGAAGCTTTTGGCTGTTCCGGCAGATCGGCAGGGATAACGCTTCGGTTCCGGACACCCGGACGAAAGGGCGCTCCGGTTTCCAGGCAGGCGAGGAACCGGCGGAGGGAGTGAGCCTGAAAGGCGGCTATAAGACAGCGTCTTCCTATGGGGAAATCTATGAATATCTGAAAAAACAGCAGGAAAACCAGACGGAAACGTATGCCGGAGAAGCGGCCGACGGAGCGATGCCGGAGACGGCGGCAGCTTCTGAAAACGGTGTGAAGACAGAGGACGAAGCGACGCCTGCGGAAGCAGAGCATTCGGAAACGAACATTCAGGTGGAGGGTGTGGACGAAAGTGATATTGTTAAGACAGACGGAAAATACCTTTATGTGGTGTATACAGGGGAAGACGCTGTAGGTACCGTGCATATCATCGAGGCGAACGGCGGAGAGATGATGGAAGTGTCCAGGACGGGCCCTGTCACAGACGGGGTCTACAGAGATTATGATTCTGTTCTGGAGATCTATGTGGACGGCGATACGATGGCAGTACTCATGGACTGTTATAATGAGGCCGGAGAAAACTATACAGTGACGGCAGTTTATGATATAACAGACAGAGGAAATCCGAAATTGGCAGGAATGCTGTCTCAGGACGGCTCTTATCATTCCAGCAGAAAAAATGGCAGCTATATTTATGTGTTCACTGAAAAATATGCGGCGGTCGGATCGAAAAAAAATGACAGGACTTATATTCCCTATGTTGACAATGAGCCTGTGGCATATGACCATATCCACTATCCGGAGAATGTGGCGGCAAGCTGTTCTTTGGTGGCGGCTTCTCTGGATATAACGGCCCCGGACCGATTCTGTGATACGGAGGCGGTTTACTTCAGCGGGGATACCATGTATGTGAGCGGTGATGCCATATATGTGGCCGAGCAGCTGTGGAGCAGCGGCAGCAGCAAAAGCCAGACGGAGATATTAAAGCTCTCCTATAAAGACGGCCAGATGGAAGTCTCGGCGAACAAGCGGTTCCTGGGGCGGCTGAACGATCAGTTCTCCTTGGACCAGTATCAGGGTCATCTGAGGCTGGTCGCCACAGTAGACGATTATCAGAACGGAGGCGAAACAAATTCTCTGTATGTGATGGATGAAAACCTGGATATTGTGGGAAGCATACACAATCTTGCTCCCGGCGAACAGATTTATTCGGCCCGATTCATGGGAGATACCGGATACTTTGTTACCTTCCGCCAGATGGATCCTTTGTTCAGTGTGGATTTATCGGATCCGGAGAATCCGAAGATCATGGGAGAGCTTAAGATCACCGGTTTTTCCAGCTACCTGCATTTTTATGAAAGCGATAAGCTTTTGGGCATCGGCAGAGAGGTAAATCCCAGGACCGGAGCTTTTGAAGGGATTAAGCTGTCCATGTTCGACATCGGCGATCCTTACGATGTGAAAGAGCTGGATAAGACGGTCCTGGAGGATGCGGACGGAACGGCCGTGCTGAATAACCATAAGGCGGCCCTCATAGACGTTTCCAAAAATCTGCTGGGTTTCTGTGTGACTGAAAGTGTGGAGAGGAAAGACGGGGGATGGACAGAGATTTCCCGATACGTCGTATATTCTTATGAAGCGGGGAGCGGTTTCACAGAGAGATTTTCCATTGAGCTTTGCGGAGAGGACCAGGGGTATCGGTATTATGATACGCGGGGGCTCTATATCGCGAATACCTTGTATCTCGCCAACGCAGGCCCTTCTGTGTCGGCGTATTCCCTGGAGAGCGGCGAAAAGCTGGGAGAGGTTTTTCTGGAGGGTGAACAGTAAGGAAGGAAAGACAAATGGAATATTTTGATGTACTGACAGAGGATGGAAAGCCCACAGGAGAGAAGAAAGCAAGGCAGCTGGTGCACAGGGACGGCGATTGGCATGGAGCTTCCCGCGTATGGATCGTGCGCCGGCTGCCGGAAGGAGACGGCGGAGAACGGGTACAGGTGCTCCTTCAGAGGCGCAGTGAGGAAAAGGACAGCTATCCGGGACTTTGGGATGTGGCGGCGGCGGGACACGTTTCCGCAGGAGACGGTTATCTGGAGACGGCAATCCGGGAGACAAAGGAAGAAATGGGGATATCCCTGGAATCTGGAGAGCTGCAGTTTTTGTTTTGTCTCAAGTCGGAAAGCAGCTGGGAATATCAGGGAATCAGCCATATAGACCGGGAGTTCCACTATGTGTTTTTAGCAGAGAAGGATGCCGGTATTTCCTCATTCTGCCTTCAGAAAGAAGAGGTGGCAGAGGTGCGCTGGATGGATGCCAAAGAGCTGTATCACAGGCTTAAGGACGGAAGTATCCCGTCCTGTATCCACTGGGAAGAATATGAAAAGCTGTACGCTGTTCTGGCGGAGAAGAAATAAGTGGCAACCCTGAGAAACTTGGAAGACATCGGAAAAAGGTAAGTTTAGGGTTGCAATTTGACGGAATTGCATTTAGAATAGAACCCGTAACCGGAAAAGGGTGTCCGGTTTTCTGAAAGGGCGAATGAATTGATGAAATACGGGTTTGAGGTGGAAGCCATCCAGGCGAAGAAAGGAAAGCTTCCGAGAGAAGAGAGAAACGATATAGCAGCATATATTACCACCGTGGTCGTG
Source organism: Qiania dongpingensis (assembly GCF_014337195.1). NCBI lineage: Bacteria > Bacillati > Bacillota > Clostridia > Lachnospirales > Lachnospiraceae > Qiania > Qiania dongpingensis. Next base: position 576,190 of record NZ_CP060634.1, on the reverse strand, counting down.
GAAGCAGAAGAGGGAAGGAAGGCTTTCAGGAGGCTGGCCAGCCAGGTGAACGGCAGGCTTTCCAGGGACTGTACGGATAAGTCGGCCACCATAACTCTTCCCGATTACAGCAGCTGCCAGGTCATGGTGCGTCTTAAATCGTGCTGACGCGGATACATGGATACATAAAAAGGACTACTGAAAGGCCGGAGGGCCGCAGTAGTCCTTTGTTGTTTTGTACCCAAGGGCACCCCTTAATTCATGCCCTCTGGGCAGGCGCACTTCGTGCGGCAAGGTATGATACAAAATACTTTTTGGAATCATTTTTCGTTAGCTCCAACCAGAATCCAGACTGACACCAGCAGAAGTTCCGGGCCGTCACGATTTCGGTTCGCTGGCGATGCAGGTAGTAATGTTCTTAGACATGGTCACGGAAGCGGCAGAAACAACTGGACCGGTTCGATCTTCAAAGCATGGCAGATTTTAAAGACGGTGTCGAGAGAGCATTTCTGAAAAGCGTTGGGAGCTTCGATATGGCTCAGATAAGAACGGGATATTCCCACTCTTTTTGCAAGCTGCTCCTGAGTGAGCTTGGCCTTTTTCCGGTAATAGGAAATATGGTTGCCAAGGTCCAGATAATAATCAACGTTTTCAAATTGTACATAATAATCAGTCGGATGTTTTTCTCCCATGTAATCACCTCTACTCAGCACAAGTATACGATATAGCATTACTCTGTGCCTAGAAGTGCGCTTTTATACAACGTCTATGCGCTTATAAAAAGCGCGTTATTATCTCATAAAGCGAAAAAGAGAAAAATAAAAACAGCCATTTCTTATGAAATGACTGTAAGAATCGTGCAGTTGGAGGGACTTGAACCCTCACGAGCGTAATGCTCACATGAACCTGAATCATGCGCGTATGCCAATTCCGCCACAACTGCATATTTAGTTTTGTCTGGTCCTCATCGCCTCAAATGCTGGCTTTTATTTCCGAACGCTAGTGTAGTATAACCCAAATTTTCTCATATGTCAACACAATTGGATAAAAAAAATTGTAAAAAAATTTGAGCAATTTTTTCACCTAAAAACCATTGACTTTTTGGTGCCGCAATGCTATCATAATATTCGCGTCAGTTAAACTGACGGCACGCAGTTGTGGCGGAATTGGCATACGCGCTAGACTAAGGATCTAGTGAGCATTGCGCTCGTGCGGGTTCAAGTCCCGCCAACTGCATCGACAGGCCTTTCTGAAAAGAAAGGCCTGTTTTTGTATCAAGGATAATTTATTTCACTTTGTTTTTCAAGAAGAGTCCCTTTGAGACAAAAGCACTTGCAACTCAGGCAAAAAAGCCGTATAATTTATAGCGGTGTACGGGGATGAGGTATATCTGGGCAACTATAGCAGAGACTTGATATTAAAGATATACGACTAGGAGTGATGATTTTGAATTATATGAAATATGTAAAGCAGCTGTCTGTTATCATGGCAGTCTCCTTTGCCGGTGAATTTCTGAACCGCGTCCTGCCCCTGCCGGTCCCGGCCAGCGTGTATGGCCTGGTCCTCCTGTTTCTGCTCCTGATGACAAAGGTCGTCAAATTGGAGCAGGTGGAAGAGACCGGAAGCTTTTTGGTGAAGATCATGCCGGTCCTGTTTATCGGTCCCTGTGTCAGTCTGATGACGGTCATGGGAAGCGTGGCGGACAAGCTGGTATCGATTCTTGCGGTCATCGGTATCAGCACGGTAGTAGTTATGGCTGTGACAGGAATCGTAGCTCAGGCCATCCTTGACAAAAAAGCGGACAAGGAGGAAAAAGCCCATGAATGACCTGTTCAGAGAAAGCGTTTATTTCGGCTTTTTCCTTGCGCTTGCGGCGTACTGGATCGGTCTTAGGATTCAAAAGAGATTTCCGTATACGATATGCAATCCGCTGCTTCTGTGCACGATTCTGATCGTGATCGTGCTGACGGCGTTTCATATTGATTACGATACTTTTGATCAAGGCGCCAAGTATATCACCTACTTTTTAACGCCGTCGACGGTCTGCCTGGCGATTCCCATGTATAAGCAGATACTGGTCCTGAAGAAAAATCTGGCGGCTATCCTCATCAGTCTGGTGAGCGGCTGTATTGCGGCGGCATTTACCATTTGGGCGCTCTGCGCGGTTTTTGGACTGGATGCTATGATCTACCATTCCCTTCAGCCCAAATCCATTACCACGGCCATTGCCATGGGAGTATCGGAGGAGCTGGGAGGGAATCCCACTCTGACAGTGGCGGCCGTTATCATCACCGGCCTTTTTGGGGGAATCGCAGCAAAGACAGTGTGCAGGCTGTTTCGGATCACCAATCCTATCGCAGTCGGGCTGGCCTGCGGCAATTCGGCGCATGCCATCGGCACCAGCAAGGCGTTGGAATTCGGTGAGGTAGAAGGAGCCATGTCCAGTCTGGCGGTCGTGACGGCCGGAGTGATAACCGTGGTCCTGGCACCTATGTTCTCGGGACTTATATCGTAAGAGAACAGGATTGGAAGCGATTGGAAGAAATATAGAACCGATGTCTTGAGGCATACAGGTGATTTTGGAATACCCAGGAAAAATCCGGGGAAAATGAAAATACCCGTGAGGAAGAAAGAGAGGGCAAAGCCTATGCTGGAATTACAGAATATCTCCTTTCAGGTGGAGGAAGAAAACAGCCAGAAGGAGATTTTGAGAAATGTGAATTTGAAGATCGAGGATGATCAGTTCATCGCGATCACGGGGCCGAACGGCGGTGGCAAATCTACTTTGGCCCGTGTGATCGCAGGGATAGAGAAGCCCGTGGAAGGGCGTATTTTGTTTGATGGTGTGGATGTCACCCATAAGAGCATCACAGAACGGGCTAACATGGGGATCAGTTATGCGTTTCAGCAGCCCGTGCGCTTCAAGGGCGTGACGGTGTTAGATTTGATCCGTCTGGCGGCGGGTGAAAAGATCAGCACCGCCGGAGCATGTGATTATCTTTCGGAAGTAGGGCTTTGCGCCAGGGATTATATCAACAGAGAAGTAAATGCCAGCCTTTCCGGCGGCGAGCTAAAAAGGATTGAGATTGCCACGATCATCGCCAGGGGTACGAAAATGTCGGTATTTGACGAGCCGGAGGCCGGAATTGATCTTTGGAGCTTTAACAACCTGATCAAGGTCTTTGAAAAAATGCATGAGCGGATCGCGGGAGCTTCCATCCTGATCATTTCCCATCAAGAGCGAATCTTGAACATAGCGGACAGGATCATCGTGATTGCCGACGGCCGCGTGACGGCGGAGGGGAAGAAAGAAGACATCCTTCCCGGCCTTTTGAACGACGAGAATGATATGAACTGCAGATTTTATAAGGAGGGATATTGATGGACGCAATCGAACAGACATTGCTGGAGCAGATCGCGGGGCTTCATGAGATACCCACGGGCGCATATAATATCAGGGCTAACGGGCAGACTGAGAGCAGAAATACCACGGCCAACATCGATATCATTTCCAAGCCGGACGGAACCGGAATAGATATCAGGATAAAGCCGGGAACGAAGCATGAGAGCGTGCATATTCCCGTGATCTTAAGCCAGACGGGCCTTCAGGAGGTGGTCTACAACGACTTTTACGTGGGAGAGGGCGCGGATGTGGTGATCGTCGCAGGCTGCGGCATCCATAACAGCGGGTGCGATACATCAAAGCATGACGGCATCCACCGGTTTTTCCTGGAAAAGGGAGCCAGGGTCCGGTATGTGGAAAAGCATTATGGAGAGGGCGACGGAAACGGAAAGCGCATCATGAATCCAAAGACTGTCGTGGAGCTGGGGCAGGACGCCTATATGGAAATGGACAGCGTTCAGATCAAAGGTGTGGATTCTACCATCCGGACGACGGAGGCAGTGCTGGCGGACGGAGCCAGGTTCGTGGTTACGGAAAAGCTGATGACCCATGGGTCGCAGGACGCTAAGAGTGAGTTTGTCGTAGATTTGGACGGGAAGGGTTCCAGCGCCAATGTGGTATCCCGCTCTGTGGCCAGAGAGGATTCCCGTCAGCTTTTTGTTTCCAAAATCCATGGGAACAACAAATGCAGCGGCCATTCTGAGTGTGATTCCATTATCATGGACGATGCCAAGATCAGCGCGGTACCGGAAATAACGGCGAATCATCCGGACGCAGCTCTGATCCATGAGGCCGCCATCGGCAAGATAGCCGGGGAACAGATCACAAAGCTGATGACACTTGGGCTCACGGAGCAGGAAGCGGAAGAGCAGATCGTGAATGGTTTCCTGAAATGACAGCATAAACGGTGTTTCCGTTAAAACTTTGTAAAAGTTGTCTTCATATGCTTGAGCCCCATGAAATAATATGATAGAGTAAAGACAAGCGGCAGGCTTAGGCCTGCCGCAAAGTGTATACAACAATCGGCGTTTTGCGGGGGATAGCCATGAATGGGAAGCTGGAAAAAAGAAAAGCATTTATCATAAATTTTCTGTATTTTATCATTGTGGTCGGCGTTCTCTATTTTATCTTGAAAAAGCTGTTTCCCATCTTCCTTCCGTTTGTGATCGGCCTTTTGGTGGCTGTCATCCTGAATCCCGTGATCCGGTTTCTGTCGAAAAAAATCAGACTTGACCGGAAATACTTCGCCCCAGTTGCGGTAGTCCTGTTTTATGTACTGCTTGGGGTGTTGATCTACTTCTTTGGCGCGCGGATCTTTGCTTTCATCCAGGAGATGGCCAAAAAGCTTCCGGCGTATTATGAAACTCATATTGAACCTCAGCTCAGTATGCTGATGGATAAGATCGCGGGGAGCTTCCCCGGAAACCAGGATCGTGTGATGGCTGTAGCGGATTCTCTGGAAAATACGATGCAGGAGGTCGTCCTGAAAGCTTCCGGCAGCATCATAAGTCTGGGGGCTTCCTATGTGGTCGCGTTTCCCGGCCTTTTGATTCAGCTTTTGTTTGCCGTGATCTCCTCTTTTTTCTTTACGGCGGATCTGGAAAATGTCAAAAATTTTGTGTTGCGCCAAATGCCGGACAAAAAACGGGACATGATCGTGGATGTGGCGAAGAATGCTAAGGTGATGGTGGGCAAGATTCTGAAGGTCTATCTGTTTTTGATGTGTGTGACCTTTGTGGAGCTGTATGTGGGCTTCCTGATTCTTAGGGTGGATATGCCGCTTCTGTATGCCTTCCTGATAGCGATTGTAGATATCCTTCCGGTGCTCGGCACGGGGACGGTCTTGATTCCATGGGGTCTGGTTTCCTGCGTTCTGGGAAATATGGGTTTTGGAGTGGGAATTTTAATCCTGTATTTATTCATTACGATGGTGCGCCAGATCCTGGAGCCGAAGATCATCGGACAGCAGGTGGGACTTCATCCGATCGTTACGCTGATCTGTATTTTTGCCGGAGCCAAGGTGATGGGGATATGGGGGATCTTCCTGTTTCCGATCACGGCTACGGTGCTGAAAAAGATGAATGACGAAGGGACGATCCATCTGTGGAGATAGAGGGTAAAACGTCATATTTTTGAAAAATCCAGGAAATAGCTCTGTACAAACTGGAAAAAATATGTATAATAAAAGAGGTATCAATAAAGGGGAGTAGCCGGCATGATTATGGATTCTTCGGCGTCAGTACGATTGTAAAATCCGCTGGGAATTGAAATGGCGAGACTTTTATTGCAGCTTGTGTTAGTTGCGATAGGAGTCTCTTTTTGATTTATGATATCCGGATGTCAGAGCTTGACCGTAATCTGGAATAAAAACCGCACTTACAGGCAACTGTTATATAATGTGATAAGGAGAATGAATATGGACTTTTTATTGGAAGGAATCACATCAATAACCTGGCAGCAGGCTGTCATGTACTTGGTCGGCATCGCCCTCATCTGGCTGGCGGTCAAGAAAAAGTATGAGCCGGCCCTGCTTCTTCCCATGGGATTTGGAGCAATCCTGGTGAATCTCCCGATGAGCGGAGTCATCAACCAGGTATTATCCGGGGTGGGGGAAACCAACGGAATTATCCAGTGGCTGTTTGAGGTAGGGATTGAAGCATCAGAGGCTTTGCCTATTCTGCTGTTCATCGGCATTGGAGCCATGATCGATTTTGGGCCTCTGCTTCAGAAGCCGGTGATGTTTTTCTTTGGAGCTGCTGCCCAGTTCGGCATCTTTTTTGCTCTGTCGGCGGCTTGCCTGATGGGATTCCCTCTTCAGGACGCGGCATCCATCGGTATCATCGGCGCGGCGGACGGACCGACCTCAATCCTGGTGTCGCAGATCCTGCATTCCAATTATATCGGTCCCATTGCGGTGGCCGCTTATTCCTATATGGCGCTGGTGCCCATTGTCCAGCCTTTTGCCATTAAGCTGGTCACGACCAAAAAGGAACGTCAGATCACGATGGATTATCAGCCGAATTCCGTTTCAAAAAGCATGAGGATTGTCTTCCCCATTGCTGTTACTTTCATTGTTGGCCTGCTGGCGCCTTCCGCAGTGGCTCTTGTCGGATTCCTGATGTTCGGCAACCTGCTCCGTGAATGCGGCGTACTTGGAAATCTTTCTGAGACGGCCCAGACAACTTTGGCCAACCTGATCACGCTGCTGCTCGGCATCACCATTTCCTTTAGTATGAGGGCAAACGCGTTTGTGAATGTAAATACGCTGATGATCATGGGAATCGGCCTGCTGGCGTTTGTGTTTGATACGATCGGCGGGGTCTTGTTTGCGAAATTCATCAATCTGTTCTTAAAGAAAAAGATCAATCCGATGATCGGGGCGGCGGGAATCTCAGCATTCCCCATGTCCTCCCGAGTCGTACAGAAGCTGGCCATGGAGGAAAAGCCGGGCAATGTTCTGATCATGCAGGCGGCAGGCGCCAACGTTTCCGGCCAGATCGCATCGGTTATCGCCGGAGGCCTGGTGGTAAGCCTTGTGACACAGTTCCTGTAAAGACACAGTTTCACGGAAGTGGAAAGGAGATATGGATATGTGGGAAAATTTTTTGATTTCTCTTGAAATCATGGGAAAAGGAATGGGCGGTATCTTCGTTGCGATCCTGATAATCGTTGCACTGGTCTGGATCATGAACCGGTTCGGAAAGGAAAAGGATAAATGATACCCGGCCCTTTCCGATAAAAGTTAAAACAAGTACAGGCAGAACAGGCGGCCCCGATGAGGAGCCGCTTGTTTTGTTTTCTTGCGCCGAACATAAAAAGATGGATAGATTTTTACTCTGATGAAAAAATACTGGTAATGAAAAGCATCCGCTGTTATAATAAAAGCAACAAAATATGAGGAGCATTAATGACATGAAAGAATTAGAGATCACGGAATTGTTTGATTTGAACCACACTCTGGCGGCACCGTATTTATCAGGCTTTACGTATCCCTGGGAAGCGCTGGGGGGCCTGAGTGATTTTATCATAGAGCTGGGGAGGAGCCTTCCCAAGGAAGAATACGAGGAAATTGGAGAGATGATCTGGGCGGCGAAGTCGGCGGTGATCGCTCCTACGGCGTCCTTGACGGGACCTGCTGTCATCGGTAAAAATTCGCAGGTCCGCCACTGCGCGTTCCTGAGAGGAAGCATTCTGGTGGGAGAGAATGTGGTGGTGGGAAATTCCACAGAACTTAAGAATGTGATTCTTTTTGATAATGTGCAGGTTCCCCATTACAATTATGTGGGAGATTCGATTTTAGGCTACCGTTCTCATATGGGAGCAGGTTCGATCACTTCCAATGTGAAATCCGATAAAAAACTGGTGGTCATTAAAGCGGGAGAAGTGCGGATAGAAACAGGAAGGAAAAAAGTAGGCGGAATGCTGGGAGATTTCGTGGAAGTAGGATGCGGCACTGTCATCAATCCAGGATCTGTCATCGGGCGGAATACCAGTATATATCCGCTTTCCATGATCAGGGGATATGTACCTGCCGGTTCTGTTTACAAAAGACAAGGCGAGGTGGCCGAGAAGTCAGAAGATTGAAAGTATCCCTTGGATATTCATGGCATATAGGCCGTTGGAAAAAAGTGATCCGGGGAAACATGCCGGGCTCAAAGAACAGGAAATAAAGCCGTTTCAGCGGTCCGGCTTTGCTGTGGTGGAATGGGGCGGCTGCGAGGACGAATCTAACTGACGTCTGCTGGAGCGGTCTTCCAGCATTTTGTTGAGCTCCGCTCCCAAAAGCACGATATTCATGCAGATATAGAGCCACAGCATCAGCAGGATGATGGCCGTCAGGCTTCCGTAAATATAGGAGAAATTCGCCACATGGTCGATATATAACGAATAGACATAGGAAAATATCAGCCATCCGAAAGTGGTGAACGCGGCTCCCGGGATCTGCTTCCAGAAAGAGAGCTTTTTATTTGGCAGTATCGTATAGATCAGCACGAAGAACAGCATGAAAAGCGTAATGGAAAGACCGGTCCGGAATAAGATGATCACGCTGGAAAAATAAGCCAGCGACGGAATCCAGGATTCCAGGAGGAGCTGAAGCTTGTTGCCGAAGAGCAGTACGCCCAGTGTGAAGATCAGTACGAAAATAAATCCCAGGGTGTAGACAATGGATAACAGTCTCTGAATGACGATGTTCCTTGTCTCTTTTGTGTATGCAATACTGTTGAGGCCCTGCTGGAGGGAATAAATGCCTTTGGAGGCGGCCCAGAGAGTCGTGATGGCGGAGACGGAGATGATCGTGCTGGCAGAATTTGTATAAACGTCGTTTAACAGGCTGGTGACAAAGCGCTGCGTCTCTTCAGAACTGGGCAGCACGGCCAGGATTGCCTTTGTGACGGTGTCCTGAGAAAGAGGAATCAAAAACTGTATGAGAGGGATCAAGAGCATAACAAGCGGTATCGCGGATATGATCACAAAAAAAGAAACCTGCGCCGCATATACGGAAACTCTATCGTCCAGCATATAGTCGATGAGCTTTCCCAAAAATAACTTGATGTGTTTCATCTATAAACTCCTATTGAGGAAAACAATTCCTGAACGCATTTAATGTCTTTGAAATCATAGCATGATACGAATGAGAATTCAAGAGAGGAATCGGGGGCGCGGCAAAATAAACCTTGACAAGAGAAGGTTTTATGTTAAAATATGTCATAGGTTATCAATTAATATGATACTTTGAAAAGGCGTAGAAGGTGTCAGTAGACGCTTGTTTTCTTTCAGAGAGAGGAGGCCACCGGCTGAAAGCCCCCTTAGGTTCAGACAAGTGTTGAGTTTCCCACCGGAGCCGCGTTTCCCAATTACAGGTTTTTTCCTGTATAGTAGGAGATGACGTGACCGCGCGTTAGGCGGAAAATGAGAGCCTGTGTGATGCAGGAATCAGGGTGGTACCGCGAGAATTCGTCCCTTTGCCGTAGTGGCAAGAGGGATTTTTTTTCATTTACAGATAATCGCAGGCAAAGCAAAGGAGATAATTATGAAAGAAAAGCTGGAAAAGATCAGACAGGCAGCATTGGAAAAGATTGCCGGATCTGACGCATTGGAGACTCTCAACGAGATCCGGGTAGCTTATCTGGGGAAAAAGGGCGAGCTGACCAGTGTCTTGAAAGGAATGAAAGATGTGAGCGCCGAAGAGCGCCCGAGGGTGGGTCAGATGGTGAATGAGACCCGCGCCGTCATCGAAGCGAAGCTGGAGGAGACCAGGGCTGCTCTGGCAAAAAAGGCCAGAGAGGAAAAATTAAGGAAAGAGGTCATTGACGTAACCCTTCCGGCTAAAAAGAATAACGTCGGGCACAAGCATCCGAATATGATCGCGTTGGAAGAAGTAGAGCGTATTTTCGTCGGCATGGGTTATGAAGTCGTAGAAGGACCCGAAGTGGAATACGATTACTATAATTTTGAAGCGCTCAATATCCCAAAGGGACATCCGGCCAGAGACGAACAGGACACCTTTTATATCAATGATAAGATCGTCCTCAGGAGCCAGACTTCTCCTGTACAGGTTCGTACCATGGAAAAAGGAAAGCTGCCGATCCGCGTGATCGCACCGGGAAGGGTGTTCCGTTCCGATGAAGTGGATGCCACTCATTCTCCGTCCTTCCATCAAATAGAAGGGCTTGTGATTGACAAGGGAATCACATTTGCCGACCTTAAGGGAACCTTGGCTGAATTTGCCAGGGAATTGTTTGGAGAGGATACCAAGGTGAAATTCCGTCCGCATCATTTTCCATTCACAGAGCCCAGCGCCGAAGTGGACGTCACCTGCTTCAAATGCCATGGAGAGGGCTGCCGTTTCTGTAAAGGGAGCGGATGGATAGAAATTCTGGGCTGCGGTATGGTGCATCCCAATGTACTGCGTATGAGCGGCATTGATCCGGAGGAGTATTCTGGCTTCGCGTTTGGCGTCGGCCTGGAACGTATTGCCCTTCTGAAATATGAGATAGATGACATGCGCCTTTTATATGAAAATGATATCCGTTTCCTGAAGCAATTCTAATATAATAAGAAAGGACAACAATTATGAATACAGCATTATCCTGGATCAAAGCCTATGTTCCTGACCTTGATGTGACGGCTCAGGAATATACGGACGCCATGACTCTTTCCGGTACGAAGGTGGAGGGATACGAGTGCCTGGACAAGAACCTGGAGAAAATCGTCGTGGGCCAGATATTATCCATAGAAAAGCATCCGGATGCCGACAAGCTGATCATCTGTCAGGTAGACATCGGGACAAAGACCATACAGATCGTGACGGGCGCCCCCAATGTAAAGACAGGGGATAAAGTGCCGGTTGTTTTAGACGGCGGCAAGGTGGCAGGCGGCCATGACGGAGGTCCGATGCCGGAGAATGGGATTCGGATTAAAAAGGGAAAACTGAGGGGAGTGGAATCCGATGGCATGATGTGTTCCATCGAAGAGCTCGGCTCCTCCAGAGACATGTATCCGGATGCGCCGGAGTCGGGAATATACATTTTGAAAGAGGATGCGCCTGTCGGCGCCGATGCCATAGAGCTTTTAGGACTCCACGATATCATATTTGAATATGAGATCACCTCGAACCGTGTGGACTGCTACAGCGTCCTGGGAATCGCGAGGGAAGCGGCCGCTACCTTCCGGAAGAAGTTTGAAGCTCCGGTTCCGGAAGCTAAAGGAAACGGAGAGGATGTCCATGATTATGCGTCTGTGGAAGTGGAGGACAGTGACCTGTGTTCGAGATACTGCGGCCGGGTGGTGAAAAATATTAAGATCGGCCCTTCTCCAGAGTGGATGCAGAGACGTCTTGCCGCCAGCGGCATCCGTCCCATTAACAATCTGGTGGATATCACCAATTACGTCATGGAGGAATATGGACAGCCGATGCACGCGTTTGATCTGGATACCATTGCCGGACATAAGATTATCGTAAAGCGTGCAAAGGATGGAGATGAGTTCCAGACCCTGGACGGACAGATGAGAAAGCTGGATAACAATATTCTCATGATCAATGACGCGGAAAAGGAAATTGGCATAGCCGGAATCATGGGCGGTGAAAATTCCAAGATTACCGATGAAGTGAAAACGGTGCTTTTCGAGTCCGCCTGTTTTAACGGCACGAATATCCGGCTGTCCGCGAAGCGTCTTGGGCTTCGAACCGATGCGTCAGGAAAGTATGAAAAAGGACTGGATCCCAATAACGCAGAGGCGGCTATCAATCGTGCCTGCCAGCTGATCGAAGAGCTCGGATGCGGCGAGGTGGTCGGCGGAATGATCGATGTCTGTGCAGGAAAGCCGGAACCCAGGCGCATACCCTTTGATCCCGATAAGATCAACCGGCTTCTGGGGACGGATATTTCCAGAGAGGATATGATTTCTTATTTCGGACCGCTGGAGCTTTTGGTGGATGAGGCGGCCGGAGAGATCGTCGCGCCGACCTTCCGCCAGGATCTGGTATGTGAGGCGGACATTGCGGAAGAGGTGGCCAGATTTTTTGGATATGACAACATACCGACTTCTCTTCCGGCCGGAGAGGCGACCACAGGGAAGCTGTCCTTTAAGCTTCGGGTGGAAGAGGCAGTCAGAGAAGTGGCGGAATTCTGCGGGTTCAGCCAGGGCATGACCTATTCCTTTGAGAGCCCGAAGGTATTTGACAAGCTTCTCCTTCCAGCAGATTCCCCTCTCCGGAGTACGGTGGATATTTCGAATCCCCTCGGCGAGGATTTCAGTATCATGAGGACCATATCTTTAAATGGGATGCTCACTTCACTGGCTTTTAACTATAACAGGAGAAATAAAGATGTAAAGCTCTATGAGCTGGGAAATATCTATCTGCCGAAGGCGCTGCCCCTTACGGAGCTGCCGGATGAGAGGATGCAGATGACCCTTGGATTTTACGGGGACGGGGATTTCTTTACACTCAAGGGAGTCATAGAGGAAATATTTGACAGGCTGGGAATGAGAGATAAGATAACCTACAGTCCGGAGGCCGGAAAACCGTTCCTCCATCCCGGGCGCCAGGCAGTGATTTCCTATCATCAGAAGGTAATGGGATATCTGGGAGAGATTCATCCTGAGGTCCTGGACAATTATGATATCGGAGACCGGGCTTATGTGGCTGTCCTGGATATGCCGGTGGTGACAGAATGTGCCTCCTTTGACCGGAAATACGAGGGAATTGCGAAGTTCCCGGCAGTGACCAGAGACATCAGCATGGTAATGGACAAGGACATTCTGGTTGGACAGGTGGAAGAGGCCATTGAAAGGAAAGGCGGCCGGCTTCTGGAAACCTATCATATGTTTGATCTGTACGAAGGCAGCCAGATCGCGGAAGGTTATAAATCCGTGGCTTATTCCATTACTTTCCGGGCGAAGGACAGGACGCTGGAGGATAAAGATGTAAATGAGATTATGGAAAAAATCCTGAAAGAATTAAAAGGAATGGGAATTGAGCTTCGAGGTATGAAATAACAGCAGCTTAAAGAAAAGGAAACTGCGGCAGAGAAGTCTGCTGCAGTTTCTTTTTTTATACTTTGTCGTACGAAGTGCGCCTGCCCGGAGGGCATGTATTAAGGGGTGCCCTTGGGTATACTTTGCCGCACGAGGTGCGCCTGCCCGGAGGGCATGTATTAAGGGATGCCCTTGGGTATGATACAAAATACTTTTTGGAATCATTTTTAGTAAGCTCCGATTAGTTTCCAGTTTAGCACCGGCAGAAGTTCCGGGCCGTCACGATTTCGGTTCGCTGGCGATGCAGGGGCCGCTTTATCCCCGCTCCGGCAGTACCGCTCACATGTCGACGGAAAATCCGGATGATTTTCCGTCTCCGGTTCGCTCAGAAACGGAATCGGTATATTTCGTTTCTGCCTCCCTCCGCCTGGGGAACACCGGCCTATGCCCTGCGGCGCTCACCTTTAGGCCGGCCCGGAATCTTTCTGCCGGTGTCCTGCCCTCCGCACCTTTTCGGATAATCTCGGTTCCCTTGATTCCAGAAAAGAATCGGATATCCACATGGCCCGCGCGCCTTATGGCAGCGGGCCGCGGTGGACTGCCCCAATGGCTTTTGAGGCAAATGAGTGCTTATTTCGGTGCGGAAGAAAGAGCAAGAGGAAGGATCCGATTCCATCGTAAGGCGAGCACCGCAAAGGCGTTAGCAGAATCTTCCCGGCCGCAGGGAGGTAAAAACCGAATCTCATGCAGGTTTTTATTGGAATCTGACATGGAAAAATATCGATTTATCCATGTCAGTTGGAAAGGACCGACTGGAGGCCGCAAAGATGCTGGTTACGGCTGCCAGCGAGCCGCCTGGATGGAAGCGGATTTCTTCTTGCCTTGCAAATCAGACAAAAAACTTGTTTGAAAGGTATTCAAAGGTATACTTGAAAAATTCTGAGATTTTATAAATTTTACGGAGATTTACGAATAGGAATGTACGGATTTCTTATACTAATTCATAAAGATTATGGAAAAAAGGAGAATGAAATGGATAAATTTTTAAAGATCGTGGGCGTCAAGGGAAGAGAAATCCTGGATTCCCGGGGGAATCCTACCGTAGAAGCAGAAATTACTTTAGAAGGCGGGGTCAAGGGGCGGGCCAGCGTTCCTTCAGGCGCATCAACGGGAAAATTTGAAGCAGTCGAACTCCGGGACGGCGGGGAACGTTACTCCGGCCTGGGAGTTAAAAAAGCGGTAGATCATATTGATACAGTACTGGCTCATGCCATCCTTTCTGAAAACGCCATGTGCCAGGGGCGGATCGACAAGCTTCTGACAGATGCCGACGGCACAGAGAATAAGGGGAATTTGGGAGCAAACGCGATTCTTGGTGTGTCCATGGCTGCGGCGAGGGCTTCTGCCGCCGCGCTCGGCATGCCCCTTTATTCCTATTTGGGAGGGATTTACACGAGGAATCTTCCGGTTCCGATGATGAATGTACTGAATGGCGGAAAACATGCAGATAATACAGTGGACCTGCAGGAATTCATGATCATGCCGGTGGGCGCATCCGATTTTTCTTCCGGCCTGCAGTCCTGCGTGGAGGTATATCACACCCTGAAAGGGATTTTGAAAGGAAAGGGCCTGTCCACAGCCGTTGGAGATGAGGGCGGGTTTGCGCCGGACCTTCCCGATACGGAAGCGGTGCTGTCCCTTTTGGTGGAGGCGATTGAAAAATGCCGGCTGAGACCGGGCGTGGATATGGGAATCGCCATTGACGCGGCGTCCAGTGAACTTTATGATCCGGACAGAGACGTGTACTATTTCCCCGGCGAAAGCAGGATGGGAGGAAAAGAGATCCTGAGACTGCGGGAAGAAATGGTGGATTATTACGAAAATCTGGTGAACCGTTATCCCATCGTATCCATTGAGGATGGGCTGAATGAAGAGGACTGGTGCGGCTGGAAGCTTCTCACAAGCCGTTTGGGAGATAAGATCCAGCTTGTGGGAGACGATCTGTTTGTGACGAATACGGAACGGCTGAAGCGCGGAATCGAACAGAAGATTGCCAATTCCATTCTGGTCAAGGTAAATCAGATTGGAACGTTGACAGAAGCGTTTGCGGCCATTGAAATGGCACAGAAGGCCGGTTATCATGCCGTTATTTCCCACCGTTCCGGGGAAACAGAGGACGCGATTATCGCGGATATAGCTGTGGCGGTCAATGCGGGCCAGATCAAGACGGGAGCGCCCTGCCGTTCGGACCGGAACGCCAAATACAATCAGCTTCTGCGGATTGAAGAGTCTTTGGGAAGCCAGGCCGTATATGAACATCCTTTTGCCGCGTTTTAAAAAATAGTTGCCAATCCTGTCCTTTTATGGTAAGATAACTATGTTTGACCATAGGAGGTGTGAAGATGACTGTTTTGAAAGTGATTTTAACCGTGGTTTTCTTGATGGTGTGTTTGGCATTGGTTGTGATAGTATTGCTGCAGGAAGGAAAATCAGCAGGACTGACCGGCTCCATAAGCGGCGCTGCCGAGACTTTCTGGGGAAAGAATAAAGGTCGTTCGATCGAGGGAAAGCTGGAAAAGGTTACGAAGTATGCGGCGATTTTATTTCTGCTGCTTGCCCTTGTGCTGAACATACTTTAAGCGGGACCTGTATAGCGGAGAAGATGGGATTCATTGCTTGCCAAGGCATTCACGACACGCCTTTGGCGGGATGAATCCCTTTTTGTTATGATACAAGGAAATTTTCCGTCATGGTTGCAGCATTCCGGCGTGCAGGACAAAAAACAGAAGCCGGATGAATAGGAGAGAAATGGATAACGGAAATGAAAAAAGGAGCGGCGGAAGAGAAAATCAGCCCGGAATAGGCGGAACGTATAAAAAGAAAAAAGAGAAAAAGTGGGAAACCGGAGGAACACGAAAAGGAAAAGGGCGCGGCCGGCGGGAGGAGTTTCGGAAAGAATATGAAAGAACCGTGCAGTCAAAGCCTAAAATGAAAGCAGAGGAATCCTTTTCCGATGACAGGCCGGCGGCCGAAAGGATGGAAGAACGAAAAGAGCGGCTTTTAAAGCTTTTTGGCCATAAAAATTATGTCCCTCTTAAGATCAAGGAGCTGGCGATCCTGCTGGGAATATCCAAAGAAGAGCGTCCGGAACTTCAAGAGGTTTTGGATGCCCTTCTTTCAGAGGGAAAGATAGGTCTCTCAAAGAGAGGGAAGTATGCTTTGGCGGAGAATTTTCTGATCACCGGCACATTTTTGGGGAACCGAAAAGGATTTGGTTTTGTCGTTGTGGAAAAAGCAGAAGGAGAGGAGCCGGAACCGGATATTTTTATCTCAGAGGATGAAGTGGGAAATGCCATGGACGGAGATACAGTCCAGGTAGCACTTTGCAGCGGAAAGAAAAGCGGAAGAAGAAAGAACCCGGAGGGCCGTGTGGTCAAGGTACTTGTAAGGGCCCATGAAGAAATCATCGCCACTTATGAAAAATGCAAGAATTTCGGATTTGCCGTACCGGTGAACCAGAAGCTCTGCAGTGATGTGTTCATTCCTGAAGAACACTCCATGGAAGCATCCACCGGCGAACGCGTCGCAGTGAAGATCACAGATTATGGAAACGGCAGGAAAAATCCGGAGGGCCGTGTTACGGAGATCCTGGGCCGGGTGGGAGATCCCGGAGTGGATATCCTTTCCATTGCCAAGGCCTACGGATTTGAAAGTGAATTTCCCGACGAGGTTTTGGCTGAAGTGAAGCGGATTCCTGCTTCAGTCCTTCCGGAAGAACTGGAAGGCAGGAAGGATTTCCGGAGTCTCCAGACAGTGACCATAGACGGAGAAGACGCAAAGGATCTGGACGATGCGATCTCCATTTCCATGGAAGATGGAATTTATAAGCTGGGAGTCCATATTGCCGATGTATCCCACTATGTAAAGGAAGGGAGCGCGCTGGACAGAGAAGCGCTTAAGCGCGGCACCAGTGTTTATCTGACGGACCGCGTCATTCCCATGCTCCCGAAGGAGCTCAGCAATGGTATTTGTTCATTGAACGCGGGGGTTGACCGGCTGGCATTCAGCTGTATAATGGAAATTGACGGAAAGGGCCGCGTGCTCGGACACGAAATCATGAAGTCTGTGATCTGCGTGGACAGGAGGATGACCTATACTGCTGTGAAGGGAATCCTGGAAGACCGTGATGAAAAACTGCGCCGGGAATATGAAGAGCTTGTGCCTATGTTCCGGCTGATGGCAGATTTATCTTCCATCCTTCGGGCGAAGAGAAAAAAGCGCGGGTCCATTGACTTCGATTTCCCGGAAAGTAAGATACTTCTGGATGAAGAAGGAAGACCGGTGGAAATAAAGCCTTATGACAGAAATGTGGCTACGATGCTCATAGAGGATTTTATGCTGCTGGCGAATGAGACGGTAGCGGAGGATTATTATTGGCAGGGGCAGCCGTTTGTTTACAGGACCCATGAAAATCCGGATCCGGATAAGATTCGGGAGCTGGCGCTCCTCATCAGCAACTTTGGATTTCATCTGAGGATGGGACAGGAGGAGGTACACCCCAAGGAGCTTCAGAAGCTTTTGGCGGGCATCCAGGATTCACCGGAGGAAGCGCTCATAAGCAGACTGACCCTGCGTTCCATGAAGCGGGCCAAGTATCAGCCGGAATGTATCGGGCATTTTGGTCTGGCGGCGAAATACTACTGCCATTTCACCTCGCCGATCAGGCGGTATCCAGATCTGCAGATACACAGGATAATGGGCGAATGTCTGTCAGGAAAGATGACGGAGAAGCGTAAGGAGCACTACGCCGGAATCCTGCCTGAGGTATGCGCCGGATGCTCTTCCATGGAAAGAAAAGCGGATGACGCGGAAAGAGAAGCGGAAAAACTCAAGAAATGCCAGTATATGGCGGGTCACATCGGAGAAGTGTTTGACGGAGTGATATCAGGCGTTACAGGATGGGGAATGTATGTGGAGCTTCCCAATACCGTGGAGGGGATGATTTCCCTGTCGGCTCTTGACGGGGATTATTATCAATTTGATGAAGCGCAGTACCGGCTGGTAGGGACCGCCACAGAACAGGTCTATAAGCTGGGCCAGAGAATCCGCGTGCGAGTGGCCGCAGTGGATAAAGTGGGAGGTACCATCGACTTTGTGCCGGAGCGCTCCTGGGAGGAAGAATAGTGTCAAAGGATAGCTATAAGCTGGTCGCGAATAATAAAAAGGCATATCACGATTATTTTATTGATGATACGTATGAAGCGGGGATTTCCCTGTCGGGAACAGAAGTCAAGTCCATTCGGATGGGAAAATGCAGCATCAAAGAATCTTTTGTGAAGATTGAACGGGGAGAAGTCTACATCTTTGGAATGCATGTCAGCCCGTATGAAAAGGGTAATATTTTCAATAAAGATCCTTTGAGGGTGAGGAAGCTGCTGCTTCACGGCTATGAGATCAATAAGCTGGTGGGAAAAATCCAGCAGAAGGGTTTTACGGTCGTACCTCTTAAGGTATATTTCAAGGGAAGCCTGGTCAAGGTGGAAATCGGACTGGCCAGAGGAAAGAAGCTGTATGACAAACGGCAGGATATAGCCAAGAAGGACCAGAAAAGAGAAGCGGAAAAAGAATTTAAGATCCGAAATCTGGGTTGAGGAGGAGCTTTAAATGAAGCCGGATACGAGAGAAGAGTTGCGCCGTCTGGTGACGGGCGTTACGCTGGAGACCTATGAAGAGCTGGCGCCGCAGCTTGTCATGATGCTGGATCAGCTGAAAAAGCGGGAGGATCTGAGCCAGGACCAGATGAATGATGAGATTCTGCTCAACATGATGGGATATATAAAATCCTGTACCAATGAGATCATGATTCAGGTGCTGGGCGAGATACTGGAGCTCCCAGCGGAAGAGCGTCATGACCATGACCACGATCATATGCATGACGAGACTTGACAACCGCCGTTTTTGGGCATATAATAGCACTACACTGAGAGTCATATGTAACCAGGGCTTGTACTGGTTTCGACGGGGGTTTAGAAGTTTGGGAAGCCATCCGCAGACCGTGACTGCGTCATCAACATGGAAAACCTAAATATAAACGCAGACGATCAGTTAGCGTACGCTGCTTAATTGCAGCTGTCGACCCTAGGCCGCTCACAGCTTAGGACCTCGGCATCGTGAAAGTGGGGAACTTCGTCTCTTAAGCTTTGCGGAGATGGAAGAAACGATGAAGCTACTAAGCACATAAGCCTGTCTTTGGGCGTTTGTGTAAGGGAATGTTAAAACAAGGACTATGATGGAAGAAACCTGGATGGAAGGGCTTTCGGACAGGGGTTCGATTCCCCTCAGGTCCATAAGAGGAGCGCCGTGTTACGGCGCTCTTTTATTTTGGGAAGTTTAGTCGGTCAGTTCCCAGGTGTAGGATTCCGGTACACACTTTTCGTGTACGAAGCTGTTTTCTCCTCCGTGCAGCTCATAATCTTTCACCAGATCGTAAAACGCTTCTTTTTCCATCCGGTTCCATTCCTTGAGAGTGTGATAATACCGGTATGACTGACCAATCCGGTCTTTCAGCTCCGCCCGTTTATTGGCATCGTTTTTCCTTTGAATCTCCAGATGGAACAGCCGGTTTTCATGATCGTTTTTTTCAATCAGCTCTCTTAATTCCTTCATTCTGGATGTGAGGCAATTGATTTCCTCGTTGGTCTTTTGAAGGCCCGAAGATATACCTGTCAGCATCTTATCATGCTCGGTCAGCATCTGAGCCTGAGATTTTTCTTTCAGGGACCACTTTGTTTCTATTCCGAAGCGTCCGGCTGTCCAGTCCGCCAGTTTCAGAATTTCCTGGACGGCAAACAGGAGAGCGAAGATCAGAATGACAGTGTGCGTGATTCCATTATCGATTAAAGCCGTGATATACGACATTCAAAGAGCACCATTCCTTTCATAAAGGAGGGCTTACGCCCTCCGAATATAATCTTTTGATACCCAGCCCGTATATTTGCCGGCGATTTTTGCCTGATACCAGCCGCCGGATTCTCCTAAAATATCCACCAGATTTCCGTCGCCCAGCTTAGGCCAGGCACCCAGTTTATCAAAGGATGTGCCGGGACCGGTACGGACGTTTAAACCTGCGCCGCCGGTTCCGGTGACTTTTCCGACCCACACGGTGTCAGACTGAACGGCGGAATGGTCTGTCTGCCTGCCGGAGATCTTCAGATATCCAGCATACACGAATCCTTCTTGTCCTACAATGTTTATTTTCGCCCAACCGTTGGCATAAAGTGCGGCCACATCCACTTCATTTCCATTTCCCAGCCGGCGGATGACTTGATAGGATGTGCCGGGGCCGGTACGGACATTTAGATACGGGTCTGATTTTGTCAGGTTACATATTTTCTCATAAGCCCATGGTTCATAGACTTCTGTAATTGTGGGAAACAGCGTATCCAGAGTAGAATCAGAGGAGGTGGCCCCTCCGGATATCCTCTCCTGTACTTCTGCCCGAAAATCGGACATGCTTTTGCCGAAGCGGCGGAAATATGGCTCCGGATCGCTGTGATTCGAAGCGATTCCTTTTTTATATGCCTCATAATGGCCTAGAATCTGGCCGGCATCCAGGTTAAAGCGCTTGCATAGTCCGGCATAGTGAGAGACGGCATTTGTCCAGACCTTCCGGAATTCCGCCGCTGTTTCCAGTTCACATAATTCGTAGCCGATGCAATGGGCGTTTCCCCATCCGTTTCCTATGTGCCAGCAGGACATGGAAAGGGGAGCGAGCTCATAAACCCCGGTGTCGTCGATGAAGCCGTGGACCAGCTTTTCCACTCCCGGCTTGTTCCAGCGCTTGAACCAGCCGCCTCCCGCGCCGGACTGCGCCCGGATGATGACGGGATAGACGGCAGGAGAGTGGACGATCAAAAAAGAAACGCCCGAGAGGGGCGTTCCTTCTTTATAGCAGTCATTTTTGGTACAGTGAGTTTGGAGTGCATTTGCCATAGATTCCTCCTAAGTTATAAAAATTGGCGGAAATATTACCCTTTGAGTGATGCTGTATATGCTATCTCCATGCCAAAGTTGGTCCCATTGGGATTTGTGTCTTTGATAACAAATCCATTAGCGCTTGTGGAATGGATACTGCAGTCAGAAAGTATGCTGGCTAAACCGGGAATATTTACTGCTGTTAAGGTAATATTATATTTGTCTGCATTTTCCATGGGGACAGAATATAAGTAATAACTGGCATTGTATACGGGTTGTTCAGACTTGATCACATAGGCCTGTCCGTTTTTCCAGCCTTCGTTATAATTTAATGCCCGGGTGGTATTTCCAGTATTGGAAGGATTCAAGGTAATGTTCTTATTCGAAACAGGAATATATGGATAGCGGGTAGTATCTGATTCCCGGAAAATAACTTTTGTACTGCTGATCATCCGGTTGTTGGAAAAACGTAACTGTGCAGTGCTGTTGGCAACTCCATAAAATTTAGCAGCGTCGTCGATCAAGACCGATTCATTGGAAGAGGAGTTCTTTCCGTATAAAACGCAATCAAACATTTCAAAAACCTGATTCGGTGAGTTGGCATATGCCGCATTATGCAGATATAAAGGAGCGCCTCCGCCAGTTCCCTGAAGGACACAACTAGAAAGGGACAGAGTAGAATTGGCGCCTAGCCCGCATCCAATGGCATTGTGGGGAGAGGAAAACTTACAATTCCGGAAAACAGTCGTCCCTGAAATCCTGGTACTACCGTTTTCATAGTGTAGGCCATAGGAATTGCTTCCTGAAGCGGCTGAAAAAGTAAGCCCGCTGAAATATCCCTGTCCGGTGGTGTAGATTGGCGCGTTGGGATAAGTGCTGGGATATGAGAGTATTGTCGTATCCATGCCTTCCCCGATTAAATCAATACCTGGATTGTTGCATAGATCCACCTGTTCGTTGTAGGTGCCGGATGCGATTTTAATGACGACACGGTTAGTCTTGCTGCAATACTGTCTGGCGTGGGTGACAGCGGCATTTATTGTATTAAAATCGTAAAGTGACGCGTTCTTTCCAACTGTTAAGATGGATGATTGGGATACCGTTGAATTTGTATTTGACATAAGATTACCTCCTAAATTTAAATAATGACATAAATGGTTATAGATTATTTTTAGTTATGGGCGTATTTCATTGCAGGTATCGGTACTTTCTTTGTTCTCAGTGGATGATTCTTTGGCATACTGCTCTTCTTCCTGCCGTTCAAATGCTTTGGCCTGAGAGTCGATATCAATGTAGATGTCTTTCATGACAAAACGGATAATCGTCGGATTTAATCCGGATGTATTGATACTATCGAATACTTTCTCACGCAGTTCTGAAATTACCATGGATATGGGTTTTTGCATAGGTTACCTCTCTTTTCTAGTTTCAATTGCTTTTTTGATTGCTGTGTTTTCATCCAAAAGATATTTTAATACGTTGATGATATCTGACTCAAACTCTTCGTAACGTAAAGCGTATGTATAGTCTTTTACAATGTCTGTGGGCTGTTCTACTCCGTTTTCATCCTTTATGGTTTCATATACCGGAGATTTAATGAGACCGGCAAAATCCATGGATGTAAGGCCGAGCTCGGAAAGACTGTTTTCCACGTCCTGTGCGATTAATCCTTTATGTGTCCTGCCAGAATCGCCGTCTATATATTTATAGGAAGCCGGGGCTAGGGAACGGATAAAGGCGATGGATTTTTCATAGGGAGTGTAGACAATATCCTTTTTTTCGCGTCGGTCAGAAGATACATTTACCGATGTAGCGCTGTAAATATTGCGCCATCTATAGGTGGGCGTACCTAAATGTACATGTCCGGCGACGCCATTCTTTATCGAAGGACGCAGCCCGTAAGAATCGTTCCCGTCAGATCCGCTTATACCAATTACAATATCATAGACGTTGGAATTCCATGGACCAAGCGCCAGCATATTGCTGGTACCATATATATGAGGGAAATTGGCGTCACTTGGCGCGGCGGTCATATGAAGGCCCCGGCCGGAAGAAATTTCCACGGTACTGGCGTTTATTGCGCATTTTCCAGTGGAGTTGTTGATGCTGAGTGGCCTTAATCCGTTAAAGCCGCCATAAGCGTCGCCAGAGTTGGTCACTAGAAAATGTGTGTTTCCTCCGTCGTTCCGGATAATAAAACCATAATTACCATAGACAGCGCGAAATTGAGCCACTTGGCTTCCCAGATGGGAGATAATTCCCTGATTGGAAAAAATACAGTCAGGACGTATTTCAATCCTTGATGCCCCGCCGGACCGAAAAATATGATAATTGGCGGCTGCGACATCATAGTATATGTTGTTCCATGAATTATTTCCGATCATCAAGGAACTGCTGGATGAATAGAGAGATGTAATCTCGCTGCTTGACGAGGCAGACTTTATTTTGATGCCGCTCCTTGCAGAAAGACTGCCGGAAAATGTGGAGGAACCAGTAAAGGAACTTGTACCGGCCACGGAAATATTACTTTTAAACGTGCCGACGCCGTTGAAGGTACTGCCCTGTCCGACGGATAAAGTCCCCTCGATACCGAGACTGCTTTTGGCCGTGATTTGATTTTCCACAAAGACATTTCCGCTGAAATGGCTGTTTCCGTTTACTGCAAACATATTTTCCTCGGCAGGATAACAATTTACACCGACTGCTCCATCCTCGCACATGGAAAGAAGCGGAGTTGCGGCGGGGATGGAATAGGTCCTGGTGATCGTAGTTCCTACTTTATCTGACAATGTGACAAGAATCTCATAGGAATCAGTCAGGGAAAAGATATCGGAAACCATCTGACTGACTGTAAAATAACCATCTGTGTCCATGGAAGAAGGTGAAACGGTGATACTTGTATAGGAAGTGTCTGAAAGACGCTTGTATTGAATGGACAGTGTATAAGTATTGTAAAAAGTACTGTTAATATATAAGGGAGAGACATTGCATTTCCCGTCTATGATGATATTTTTGGAATAACCGTTTCGGTTGATCACCAGCGAGATTACAGGGGACTCATATTTAACAGATGTTAAAGTCGCTAAAGTAGTGTTCGCGGAATGGCCCCTTGAGTCGATTACCTCAATTTTAAAAGGATTTTGTCCAACAATAGTGCTGTAGGATGTATAGGATGTAGCAGAAGCAGACAAAAGGTTTTCTGTAGTCTGATTCCAGCTGATTCTATAGCCTCTTATGGAGGCGCCGCCTTTAAGGGTGATATGGGACGCATTCCATGAGGCGCGGACTTTGGCATCCTGGCTGGTGATTGTATATCCATCTACAAAGTTACTCAGAATCCCGTCCGGCAGGCTTCTGGTGAATGTCGCAAAACCACTACCAATCACCGGATTGAGATTGACGGATGAAAAGTCTACATTAAGAGAGTAACGGTTTTCACCCATATATTTGTTTTCATCCTTTGAATAGGTGACAACTCGTACGCTGATTTTTCCGCTGGTGGAGCTGGGATAGTATGGATAGAAGCAGGTAGCCCATAATGACGCACTTGCCGTTCTTGAAGTTTCAGAATGCCGGTTGGAGCCGTCCTCCAGAATTTGGTAGGCCGCGGGGGCGTCCATGTTGTCAGTACGGACACTCATACTGTATGTTGTCCCTGAGTCTGGTATAGATATTCCAAATGTCATGTTATTGTTCGGTACAACGGACGAAGAAGCCAGAGCTGCCAGTGCGGGAACTGCTGTGGAAGCGCCGACGGGAGTGACGCTGCCGCTTCCGGTATACTGATTGGCGTCAGTGGTCACTAGGCATCGGAATTTATATGCGGAAGCATAATGCAGGTTGGAGTAGGTATGAGTATAGCTTTTCGTGGACTGTATATTGTATATTTTTGCGGCGCCACTTATCGCGCCGGAGTCATTTTCGGCATACCAGTGAGTTCCGTTATCTGGGCTATACTGGAAATTGAAGACTTTGCATGGCAGCGATGTATTTGCGGTGACTGAAATACTGTTTTTTGTTATTCCTCCTACGGTAAGAGATACCGCTGCATAGCGGTTTATTTTGTCCAGAGTGAATGTGGTGCTGATGATATAGTCGCAGTCAGAGCGTTGGCTCTGGTAAAATCTGGCATATACAGGTATTGTTTTGGTACCGTCTGCATTGTGAGCGACTGTAATATTTCCTGAAGCGAGCTGAACGACTCCTCCGGCTGGAAGACCGCTGATATCAATACGTCCATAATCAGCAGTGGAAATAATGCTGTTTCCATTCAGTGTAAGATACAGATGATTTCCGTGGGAATAAGCATAGCTGCCGTTTATGGTAGGCTTGCACCAATTTAAAGTATAGTTTACGGTGGACGAGTTGGCGGCGGCTCCATTGCCGGATGAGGAAAGGATCAGCTGAAGCAGCATGCCTGCGGCATAACTGGATGTCGCATAAAAAGATTCTTGGGCCATGAAAGCACCTCCTTTATGGTTTGATAAAGACTAAGACCTTTTTGATATTTCCGCCTCGGGTCATATTCTGTACTTCTGTTTTGAAGGAAGGGGAAGAATCATTCATAGAGGCCTTGAAATTTATAATGCCTGTATCGACGGTGGCTTCTTTTTGACTGGAGCCGGTATCGGTCAGATAAAAGATTTTTGTTTCCGCGTCGGAAATTCTTGCATATCCGGTCAGCCCGTTTTCATCCAGTACGGTTCTGCTGATGATGGAATCGGAACTGTCGCTTCTATAGACCGTCAGCCCGTTTTCAGAGAATCGGATTCCCGTTGTATCAGGAGAGAAATGGCGGGTGTACATGAAAGACGTCATTTCTGCGGTATGCGAGATGTCAGAACGTATGGTGTCCAAGTCTTCTGATTTCACAAAACTAGCCGTCAATTGTTCGGCAGTTCGGGTTACAAAGCTTTCAAAGGTGCCTGACAACGCCGTCCCATTACTGAGAACATTCTCGAAAAAGGCAGTCATTCTTGAGGTTTCTTCCCTTGCAGTCTGCTTATAGTCATTAAAGAATTCTTGAACTGTCATGGGTTCATCTTCCGTATTTTTAATCACAGTAGAATCTTTTATTAAAGTCTCAAGATATTCGGCAGTAGCCGCAGTCTGATTGTTCAGCTCCTGGATGCTGGTCTGCACGCCGTCCATTGAGACCGTCGTTTTGGAAATCTGAGAACGGGTTTCTTCTACCCTTTGTATGGTATGATTAACAGCGTCTATGATGGTCTTATTGACGTCCTCGGTACTCTGATCTCCTTCTTCATTTTTAACATCTTGTTTTACGGTGATAATTTGTGATTTTGAGACTTTTTGTTCGATGGATTTTGTATTCTGATCCACAGTCAGGGAAACATTGTCAATGGTACTGGTAATCTCTGAAAACCGGGAGTCTGTATCTTCTGGAGCCGGAGTCCAGTCTGTAGGATGATTACCCCGCTCCAGTTTCAGGCCTTTAATGGATTCTGAGGAGGTACTGGTTATAGTATCGGCTGTTAAATCCGCATTAATATATAAGCGGATTTGAGAAGTCCCTTCTTTTATCGGAGAAGTTACGTATAAGCGACCTTCTTGATTCTGCAGAAAGCTTTTACTGAAGGCAGAAGATTTATTGTCCGGACCGTTACTAAATTCAATCTCTGCTCTTAGTTTTTTGCCGCTTACTGATTTAGCATAAAAAGAAAATGTAATTTCTTCCTTAGGTGCCAGGTCCATGTCAGAAATCGCTAATGGAGGATAGAGAGAACCGCGGTTTTTATCTACGGCTATATTGCCATAAATATCTGAAGTTTCTTTTAGCAGGTTTCTTCCGCCGATGCCGATATCCGATATCAGGTCTGTTATTTTGTCTTCCATGGTGGTGAACTTTACGTCTAGTCCCTTACCATCCGCAATAATGTTTGAAATATCGACTTTACCGTTTTCATCTGTATCCACAGTATTGAAATTAAGCTTGTCCTTGGTAATCCGGCCGCCAAGCATTTCGTTTTTTATTAAGCCATCCTGGATAGCAGACTCTTTAATACCGGTGGAGTCAATTAGAATACCAGTTCCGGATTCATCATATAAGACGAAAGAAAAACTTCCCGCTTTGTCCCGGCCAATCTGTACCCGGACTTTTCCATTATCGTCGTAGAATTGCTGAGTGCCGTTTTTAAAGGCAATCAATGGGTTGTTGTTTTCGTCGGATATCAGAACAATCTCATTGGAAGAAGAAGTATGAGCGACCAGATCGCCGACGGAAATTTTGGATGAAATTAAATCTTTTATGAAAGCATCGTCAATGGATACGTTGTCAGCAGTCAGATGGATGGTCTGAATCAGACCGCTCCCCACACTGCCCGACAAGAGGGTGTCGATGTTGGCTGCCTGACTTTCCAGAACCTTGATATCTGCGTTTTCGGATACAATTCGGTCTATGTCTGCATATCCGGAACTGATTATGGAAGAAGTCAGTCTGCCAATGGTCCCTTCATCTGCTTCTATGATTTTGGTCACAAGATAGCTTCCTTCCAGAGTATCAAATTGGCCGTTGACCAAGGCATTCAGGTAACCCAGTTCCTGAGATGAAAAGGATGCTCCGCTGGAGCTGCCAATGGACAAATTGAACAGCTGAGTTTTCAATTCTTCATGGGTGACATATTCATCAGAATCCTTCGAACCGCTTCCTCCTTTGCCGGAATGGGAAGCACCGCTCCTGCGTGAAGAACCGGAGGAATTATCCAGCAGATAGGCAAGATCAGAAATACCATTCCGGCTGCGTTTCATATTGCTGTATTCCACAGAGACGGTTGAAATATCGTCAAAGTCCAGTGAAAAAGAGAGAAGCCGGACAGGGATATTTATAAATTCGTTGAACATAATGGTGATGAGATGCCCTAAGCTGATTTTATTCAAGATGGAGGCATAAGCCGGCAGCTCTGCCAGATTCACCAAATCGGTATCTATCGTATATTGCGGCTGTGACATCTCAGAAAGACGTTCCTCTGCATATTTTTTTAACTCCCATTTTTTCTGAATGGTCTGCTCATAAGTGAAGATATCAGTTGTCAGAAACGTATCATCCTCGAAATCCCCTTCACGTATATACGAGGACAGAAGGGAAATCTGTTCTGGGGTAAAATTATTCTCCCAGTTGACATCGGCGGCAATGGTTTCCAGATTCGCCAGGTTTTCTTCCACCATTTTTTCCAGCCGCTGATATTCTGCTTCCTTTCTGGAAATCTCCGCTTGCAGAGCATTCTTTTTTTCCACGTATATAAGATAGTCCTGATAATACTCACTGTTAATGTCATGGAATCCCATATTAATATAGTTTTCAATGGTTTGGTTTGTATTGCCGAGCAGCGAGGTCAATGCGGTTATGCCATATTCGGTCCAATCCTCGCTGCTGGCTTGGGCAGGAAGGAGATTCTGAAGAAGCCCGCCGGATTCTTTGGATTTGGTATAGCTTACGATGGCTTCCCGATAGTCTTTGATACGGCCATTGAACTTAGTCTGATAGGATTTCCAGGAGGATACCAGGTCGGACGGCATTTTGTCATAAAAATAGGTCAGATCATACAGATAATCAAAGCCGCAGTTAACTTCACGGATACTTAGGCCGTCTGCGCCGCTGACCGCCAGAGCGGTAATCAGATCATCCTCGTCCACAGGAGAACAGCGCAGAGATTTTATCAGTGAGTCATGGGAAAGGTACACATCGAAAGTTTCTCCAAACTGAGACAAAGGATAAGCACTGATGGTAAAATCCATGATATCGAATAGAAACAGACATTCTGCGGCCTTAGAGAGATTATCTGTGAGGAAGCTGTACACGTCTTGTGAATCTACAGAAAAGGAACCAATGGCTTTTTTGTTTGCCAGCAGGGGATGGACGTAACCGATTGACCACCCCGGATATTTTTCCAGTACCAGATGAAGGGCGCTTTTATCAGGAGCCTCAGCATTATAAAATTCTACAAATCCGTTTTCCATATTGCCGATGGAACCTGCATCATTGGTGTTAAGATAAAAGCTCCGGAGCATCCGGTGAGTCAGCTCATGTTCGGCAGAGTACATCTGGCATGATTTTGTCTGCGAGGCGCCGTCCAGGGAAACGGTAGGCTCATCCAGTATGAACCAGCCAATATCTTCTATGAAAACCTTTTGCATTTTAGTGATTTGGTCATAGATAAGATTGTTTTCTTCGGTTTTACGGACAGAAAAAGAGATTTCGCTGTAAGGAGTCAGTTTAAATGTCCCCTTTTTATCTTGAGGGTCTGGAATGACTCCTAGAATTGTTTTATCAGGGGATGCCAGATAAAAAGTTTTTTTATGAAGCTCTTTTAATAATGTCATATCGCATAGCATATCAGTACCCTACCTTTCTCGGAAGGCTGGCGGATATGGTCAGAGACGGGATGCCTGAAAAGGAGATTGTATTCTCTCCTGGGACGAGATCGATCCATTCCCGATTAAATGCCGCGTAGAAATTCCTTTCCGGTATATCAGAAAGCAGCAAATAATGTTTTGTATCAATGGTACAAGTTTCTTCTTTTAAGACACTGGACAAAATCATACATTTTCCAGTAGTAGTATTTACCAATGTTACATCTCCTGGTTTCGATACAGCGAAGTGGAAAACCGGTTTTACGGGATTTAGGATGTCGTCGCTGGTATTGTTGAAAATACAAGGAGATTTTGTATAGTTATACGTCACATCTTCCCAGCCGTAAGGAGAATCGCAGGTTGCTTCGAAATAAATACCGACCGGCAGACCATTGTATTCATACATTTTAATATCTGACACGATACAATTGAAATAGATTCCCCGGCATTTATCGTTGTCAATTTCCATTTTCATATAATTTTTTGTGGTAAGCCATCGAACGACGGTCCTGAATTCTTCCATGGTTAAACAGTGGCCGTCTTCGTATACCATTGTCGTTTGGAATACGAGTGAATCTTCATAAGAAACATCATATAAATAATTTACCGGATTGGAACCGACTTTTTCTGTTTTTAGGTTTTTTTTCAGTCCGATGTCTATGGCGTCAATGGACGGGGAGTCTAAGGTTGCGGTTATAAAACCAAAATCAGACATATGCAGTCCATTGAAAAAGAAGTCCGTACAAATCAGCGAGGCCATAATATATTCTCCTCCTTTGATCATATATGAGCCCTTTAGCTCGAAAAACGGCGGTACGTTTTGTACCGCCGAAAGATAACAGGTTATCGATAATAATTTACTGCGTTCCCAAGCAGCCTGAGTTCTTGCTTTAAATTTTGCTTTACAGCAGGAACTGCATTTTTGACCAGCTCGGATATGGTAGGGATCGTGTCTTCAATCACATCGCCGTTTACCGTTATCAGGCTGTCATAATGTACAGAAACGGCATTGGATGGGTTGACCTTCGGGAATCGGACCGGATACAGTTGCTTTTGCAGATATGCGGCCGGCTTGCTCGCAAACTGATAAAGTACATCAGTTGCATTACGGTTAAATACGGCTTCCCCGCCGGAAAATGGAGTGAGGAGGCCGTCTTTGGTCATGATTGCTTCCAGACCAGATTCGTTTGTCAGATGAAGCCCCTTTTTGGCGTATCTGGTACCGGAAGCATAGTTCCTGCCTTTGAAGGTATCCAGTATGATCTGAACGATTTCTTCCATAGATGATGAACCAGACTGTACGGTGGCGATCTTATGCTGCAGTTCTTTCCATCGCTGATCCTCTGAAAAAGAACCTACGGAACCAGGCGCATTACTGTAATTGCTGGTTATGATAGACTTAAGATAGTCGGGCGAATGCATGGAACCAGTCGCCACATTTCCTATTCCGATTCCCATGGAATTCAGGATTAACAGGTACTCCTGCATGGCTGTTACAGCACTTTCCCATGGAGCAGTCAGGGCACTGCTTATCTCCATGCCATAGTTTCCTGCAAGGGCTTTTATACTTGCCAGTACGGCTTCGGAATCAGTTTCCGCCTCAGATAAAATTGCCGCGATAGCAGCGTTTTGATAATCCAGATCTTGTTCGACCATGTTGGATCGCTCTTCCTGCATCTTTTTAAAATTTTCGGTATCTTTGTCCAGGTATTCCAATTGATTGTCATATGCACGGTCTTCCTGCAGCTCAGTCAGTTCCTTTTTTGCATCTGCAATCTCCTGCATCAGCTGTTCACGCTTAGCCTGAGCTTCCCTGCCATTTACTCCTGTCAACGAAGCGTATTCTGCTTCCAGTTTTGAGATGACACCGGACTGTTCAGAGACCTTTTTGTTATAGTCGTCTAAATCCTTTTGTGTTCGGAGCGCTTCCTTCTTTGCATCGTTTAGTTTGGAATAAGCGTCTGTTTCCTTCTCAATGCCTTCAGTGATCAGCTTCACTATGGAGTCTCTGTATTTTTTTATATCGCCTGCGGCATCACGCTGCAGCTGGGAATATTCTTTTACCGTTTTATTATATTCGTTTTGCGAAATATTCCCATTTTTCAAATCCTTGCGCAGGGCGGTCAGAGCGTCGGCGTATTGTCGGGACTTCAGAGCAGCCAGTTCAATCTGCTGCCCATATAAGCCGATTATCGTTTTTCCTTCCGCTGTGGCTCCGCCATTATCATCAAAGAGCAGAGAGTTGTCGTATAGGTCGATTAGATCGGACAATTCACTTTCAGCGTCTTTGAGGACATCAATACCCCGGTCGAATTTTTCCCATCTTAATTCATACAGTTCATTTTTTAATTTCTCTACAGAAGTCTCGGTCTTGGTGATAGCTGTTTCCGTATCATAAATCTTAGACATCCAGTCATGCCATTCAGTGGAATATTTTTGGATGACACCCTGGTTCATGAGACTTTGCAGCTGGTTCTTGAGATTATCCAGCTCCGCGTTAAGCTTGCCGTTAATGGTGACCTGACGGTCGATCATGTAATTATACTGAGATTCTGTATTGTCGATACCTTTTGTATCGGCCAGATCCATGTAAGCCTTCATTCGGTCGGAGAGGGACTCCTGATAATCAATTCTTGCATCAGCCCATTTTACAACGGTGTCCAGTTTTTGAAGCTGCAGTTTCTTTATTTCATTGTTCAGGTTGCGGACAGTATCATAGCAGTCGGTTGCTTTGTTATACCATGTTTGATATTCGGAAATCTGTTCCTTCAGGTTTTTATCTGTGATCGTCTGGATATCCATGGTGCCATTTTTGATCTTGTTAACATAGTCAGAAGACAGGCCGAGAGAATCGGCGTAACTTTGATAGGAAACCGCGGCATTATTCAGAACGGAAATGTATTCTTTTGCACTTTGAACTGCGTCATTGAGCTCATTTATGGTTTGTTCTGCGGAGAGATTGCTTGCCGTATCATCGATGATCTTGGATATTTGGTCATAGATATCCTTCACTTTTTTCAGACGTGTTTCCATCCAGTCGATCTGAGTGTTAAAGTCCTCTGCGGATTCCGATGCTTTCGCCATGCTGCCCGAAAGTGCAGCAGCTTGAGAAAGGCCAGCGAGGTCTCTTATAATATTTTTGCCGGAAGCGACAGAAGAGACTGACGAACCATCTGCCAGCGCTGTTCCATCTGCCAGCGCTGTTCCTTGTGCCAGCGCCATTCCGCGCCCGTTTATTCTTCCCTGTTCTAACAGTGCCTCAGATTGCAGGTGGTTAAATACGATTGCTCCGGCGGGAAGATAAGCGAATTCGGCGCCTGCGTTTCCGACGGTGTGCCACCTCCCGGAGCTGGGATCGACGACAATTTCCGGGCCCAGTTCCCCGACCAGCACCGTGCCGCCTGATTTGATCCCCCAGCTTCCGCCTGCCACGGAGCCGCCGGAGGAACCCTTTGAGTTTAATGGAATACTCGGAAGGGGTAATCCCAGAGCATGGTATTGGACATATCGGTGAATCATAGGAAATTGTTTGGGAAGCAAGCCAACATTGGGCTTATACATAATGCTGCGTATTAAAGGAGGGAGAACAGGATTCAGGAGTGACTGACTGGTATCTGCCTGATAACCTAATTGAACTGATACATGTGGATTAGAATTCTGGAGCTGGGCTGCGATTGCCTCCGGCGAGGAAGTATCTGTGATTCCAAAGCTAGCCAGAATAGTGGGATGAAGCTGTTGAATCTGTTCATAATATCCTGAAACACTTCCTTCCGCGGAGGAGGTATCTGCGCTGACGTCAGTTTGGATATTTATGTTGCCGTAATTTTCTTGGAAAGCGTATAATAATCCGGCGGTCTGTTCCATTTCTCCGTTTACAAAGGAAGTATCTACAGACATCACAGTTGGATCATCCAACTGACTGAGACAATTGCTGATAGCCATATTGGCATTTTCAACAGATGAAGCATCGACATCAAAAGCTTTAGAAGTGACGGCGTTCTCCATTTGGTCATTTAAATAATTAAGACTTTCTTCCGCATCTGTGACCTGAGAGCTGTCCAGCTCAATTCCCATGTTACCTTCATTCTCAATTGCATTTATAAGGTCAGATAAGGTTTTAATAGAACCGTCATCATCATTCATGATAATATCATAGGCTATACCTATTTGTGTTTCTGTCAAAGCACCGCTTAATGAATCTTTTGAAATACCTGTCATGGTTTCAATTTGATTTAAAAGGTTATCAGCTTGAAATTCATCACCTTCTCCATCTGCACTTTCCAATGTGATTCCGTATTTTAGACGAAAATTAATTTTTTCTTGTTCATTGTCTGCGTCGCTTCCTAGTATTTCTTCTGTGAGCTTATCGATTTTATCCTTGTAGTCATCAAAAGTAAGCTCATTTGGATTCAAGGAAAGTAATTCTTTATAAGCGGATTTTTTTTCCTCGGAGCTTGTAATATTTTTGATTTCATCGGCTACTAGCTGTTGTAATTCCTCCGGGCTGCCATAATCAAAATTAGAAAAATCCATATTACTTATGGCCGCTTTAATAATGTTTTGGGTATCAGGGGAAGAATCCAGATATTCATTACTTTTAGTGAAATCGGATAACAGAGCAGAGGCAAGATAGCTATTAGCTGTTCTTTTTTTGTTTCTTCTTCTTGTATTTTGGATTGAATATCTTCAATAGAATCACCATATATTAGCGCATATTCATTTGCAAAATTAACACATTGTTTTTTAAATTCCTCTATAAAGTTATCTTGTTCTTCTTTAGTTAGATTCATTAGGTTTGCCGTAGCTGTATTACCATCATCAAAAAAAGAATACTCAATATCGCTTTGAAGTCCAGAGGCCATTGCTGCATCTTCAAAAATGTTTCTAAAATGTTCTGAATTTTTACCACTTTTCATGTTAATATTAGCAGAACCCATTTCATCAAAAGCAAACTCTTGATTTCCCATTTTTTGAATTTGTTGAATGATTTTGTTTGCTTCTTTATATTGCTCTAGTTTATCTTTAGATTTATTAAAAACTTGTTGAGATTCATCATATACTTTTGGTATGTTTTCCTTTATTTCAAGTTGTGTAGCTTGGCGTTCTTCTTCTAAAAAATCGGACAGTTTTTTTTTGGATAAATCAGCATTTTGTCCTAATTCTAAAATTTTATTGCCTGCTGTGTCATAATGATATGATAGGTCAGGGTAAAGGTCGGCTAATTCGTTGTTTAAATTTAGAAATTCTTTATATTCTTTTGTAGAAAGTTTATTTGTTTTGTTTCCGTTTAAATCGACACCTTCCAAAAGCTGGTCGTACCTAGCTGCTTTTTTTTGAGCGGCAGGATAAGAGGAATTAAATTCTTGGTCTATCTCTTTGATATTTTCTCGGGCTTCTCCCCCTTCAATTTTTGTTGCCTTTTTTTTATTTAGTTCCTTTTTTAGATTTTCTATCCCTATATCTAAGAGAATATCTAAAATGAGCGGTTCGAGAAAAGCGATAATCCCTGCAGTAGCAGTAGCGGATGTTTGTGCTATGGGACTATTATCAGCATTTGGATAGTATAAAGTATTTGATGCAATTACTGGATTATTATTGTTATTTTTATAAATCGGAGCTATACTGCGTTGCGCGGTTAAAAATTTAACACATAGGTATATTGTAAATTATACCGATATTTCAGGTGATGTGTTCACCTTAGCTCGTGACTATTCCTTTCTGAAACTGTTTTAGTGAGTTCCAGATTCCCATTATAGTCGATGAACGTTCCTCTTTAGGACACAGAGGCTTCGCTGCAGATTTCTCATACCTTGGACTTGTTACTATACACAATCCCTTTCAGGTTGTCCGCCATGAAATCTATAAATGTCCTGATTTTCCATGGTTTAGTATCCGAAGGATTAACGAGTTACCCTGTTCGCAATATCAGACGAAACACAATTTTTGCATGTGCCAGTTTCGGTTGTTTTCTGTGCAATCCCTTATCAGGTAAAATGATATCTTACGCAGATTCGTTCCGCATTACTGCCGGATTGCAGCGGGCATTTTTATTATAAACAGTCGGAGAGGAGCATTTTTAAAACCTCTCACCCGCATTTTGAAGCGAATTGTTCTGCTGAATCTGTTTGGGGACTTGACCTTCCAATACTATGGAGCTCCCACTGACTTTTTTTTGGAGTTTTCTTTTTACTTTTGATAGATTAAAAATATCATTGGCAGAGTCAGCGGATTGGAAGCCAGCAGAGTAGCTGTCATAAGCCTGCTGTCCAAGATTGTAAAAGGTTTTATTAAACTTGTTAAAGTCTATCCCCTTTGTATCGAAATCGAGTTTGATTTTGATTGATTGAGCAGAAAATTTGTCTAATTGTTGCTGTAATTTATCTATTTCTTTAATAGCATCTGATTCGGCAGTAATTCCCGTTCGATAATCACTCATGGTTTATCATACTCCTTTCTGAAAAGTTATGACAAATTGACTTGCCGGCTGTTTTTTATATCTACATCTGATTTTAAACCGTATTTTGTCATATGTTCCGCAAGTTTTTCTTGATCGAAATTGAGCTCACTCATTTTTTTTATGATATCAGCTTGCTCTTCGGGAGTGAACTTTGCTTCTACCTTATTGGAGTTTTCTACTTTTTCTGCCTGAGCTTTGGCCAGACGTTCCATTTCCCTGGCTGTTTTGCTTTCTGCCTTCAGTTTCTTGATTTCTTTTTTCAGATATTCGCAGATACTGGTTTCAATGGCAGGGAAGGAATGAATCCGTGTTTGCTTTTCATATTCAATGATTTCCCCGGCGTACATTTCAATGGAGGAGACATAGCTCCGGTTTTTTATAAAGAAGCTGTAAAGTTCAATGTTATCAATATAATCTGGATAGTCGGGAGTGTCTTCTTCGGCTTCTGGAATCAGAATCAGACCATCAACCAGTTTACTGTAGAACAGCCCGACAAGTGCCCTTTCCGCGTGGGTGGGCAGATAAATCTGCTGAAAGGTTTCAGGTGCATCCCCGGAAATAGAAACAAAGGCGTTTTGTGCGACGATTCTGGCATACATTTCGATTTCGGAAAATGTCAGATCCTTTTTCAGCGTTATTTTGTCGAAATTCACATTCATGATAAATCCTCCGAGATAAAATTTTAAGTTAATAAAAGAAAAAGACCGCCTGTTCCGGCGGCCTGGGTGAAGATATTCGGTTTTTTTGATTCCTTTACGGGCGGTCCTATCCTTTTTAGTCAAGCGCGAAGATATCTTCAATTGTCACATTTAAAGCTTTTGCCAGCTTCAGTGCAGTGACAATGGAAGGATTCGTAGTATGACCGTTTTCAATATTGCTGATAATACTGCGTTTGACACCGGATTTGATCGCGAGTTGCTGTTGACTTAAGTTACTGTCCCACCTCAATTGCTGTAATTTGTTTTTCATAGATTCATACACCGCTTTTATCTGATAGTAGTTGAAAGTAATAAAGTTTTATTTTAACTAATATTAGCATAGAAAGCTGTATGAATAGGGTACGACTTTTTGGAAAGACGGCTGTAATAAAGGGGGTGTGAAAACCGTTATATACTAATAGGGTACTTTTTAAACGTGATTTCTATTCGGACGTACAATCCGGAGGGGCAGAAAACCCTGTTTCCAGAGCCCTAAGAAGTTCTTCAATGGTTCTTCCTGACTTTTTCAGTTCTCTATTCAGTTTATTGAGATCTTCTTTTTCCTTTTCTTCTAAAAGTATTTCCAGCTGTCTTTTTATGTCGTTCAGTTCTCTTTCTTTTGAGAGGATGAGCTTTTGTGCGGCTTCTATTTTTTCATCCAGCGTATAATTCTTTTTTCCTCTTGGCATTTTTCTTACCTCCATTACTATAAGATATTCCGGCGTTGTCCAGTTTATCATTTATTTCAGAAAGAAGTGGGAGGAAAGAAGAAGTGCGTCATCGGATTTTCCATCCGGTATCGTACTCTCTCCATTTTTTGAAGAGAAGTACCGTATCCTTTTTTAAGAAGACAAAGACGATTCTTTCATCAAAGCCTGGTTCTACCCATAGGGGAAATACATCTTGAGACATATAATAATAGGCCTGTTTTGGATTGATGATTTTTATAGTTATTCTATCCTTGTATTTTTCTTTGATAAAAGCTTGTAAGTCAAATTCCTGATTGATTTTTTTCAGTCCCTTCTGTAGTTGTGTCAATTTCATTCAATCGTAAAAAATATGGTGTACAATTATTAAAATGAATTGTACACCATATCTTTACTCAATACAATTCATCTGTTTCACGGAGTGTATCTCTGTGACAATATTGGTTGTGGTCCGTAAGTGACGGAGCTATAATTAATACTTGATCATTTCGATCATGACAGGAGAGTCAGCTTCTCTCTGTACTTCACATTCAAAGGTCTGTACGGAGGGATCGCCCTCTGCAGCGAAGCTTAAAGTGAGGCCTGAGCTCCACTTGAGAGAAGGAATGACGATCTGGAAGGATTCGTCCTTACCAGTAGAAGCATTGCGGACAACAGTGTCGCCGACCAGTTTATAGGTGCCGGAGAAATTCTCACTGTCGATTACATAGGTCTCTGCGGTATCCGAACTCATGTAGCTGTAGTATACGATCACACGCTTACCTCCGGCAGCTGCGATTCCGCCTGATCCCAGAGTAAGTACTTTTTCACTTAAAGTTGCGCCTGTCATATCTACAGGAGTACCACAGTCATCATCAGCCAGGTAAACCAGAATATTGGCTACCTCTTCGTTAGGTTTAAATGCCAGGTTGATAGCACCGTCGGAAGAACAAGTCAGAAGATGACTTCCACCCTTGTCTTTTGCAATACCGTCTACGACATCCCATTCTGTTTTCTGGCACATCTGGATGGATTTTGTGCCTGTTTTTCTGGCGAGACCGGAAACCAGCTCCAGAGACTTGGGAGACAGGAGCGCATCCTCGATCTTCATGGTCGCTTCTTTGTTGACTTCCCATGTGAGCAGCTTAGAATTGCCTCTTCCGCCGCGGGCGTATACTTTTTCTGTCGT
This sequence comes from Qiania dongpingensis, assembly GCF_014337195.1. Classification (NCBI taxonomy): domain Bacteria; kingdom Bacillati; phylum Bacillota; class Clostridia; order Lachnospirales; family Lachnospiraceae; genus Qiania; species Qiania dongpingensis. Next base: position 537,954 of record NZ_CP060634.1, on the reverse strand, counting down.
TACGGCGATTTCAGAGGTCTTTAAGGTATCGAACCGGATGACCGGTTTTCCTGTCGCCATATCATAGAGTACTGCGTCTAAAACTTCCTTTGCGCCAAATTTACCATTTGCCATTTGAATATCCTCCTTGAAATAGATGGAGGCCGGATGATACCGGCCTGTTAGATTATGGTTGCTTTATTTTTGTGAGCCAGTGCTGCATATGCAGCTCTTCGCTTTTCGCACCGGCCAGCAAAGCTTGTATATTTACGTGATAATCATCCATTATTTTCAGTCGGTTAAACTGATTATTGAACTGGTAGATGTCATATTTGTTATAGACATCTTGAAGAGGAAGGTGCTCCGCTTCCGCGAAGATGCTGATTAGATCTGCCATCGTAAGACCTTCATTCTCGTCACATCCTATATTGGATTTTAGTTTGCTGATTTTTTCTCTTAATTTTTTTCGTCTGTCCAGCAGGGATTTTGTCCTCGCGTCGGCGGGGTTTTCCTCATTCCAGTCTTCGGAATCGGTCAAACAGAACCGCTCCCGGATGATTTCACGAAAACTACCGTAATTGTGGCTCCCCAGGATGAAAGAATCATCCGGTTCATTGCCAATGATGAAGCCTGAGTCCAATTGAAAAATAACTTGTTTACGGAAAAGAAGCTCCAGAAAAATGGGAATAGAAATACACAGAGGAGTATCTTCAGCGTTTTCGGGCAGAATTCCCGTCTCCATATGTTTTTGTTCCCGGTATAAGTTAAATGCTACCGCCAGATAAGTGGACGGTGTTATATTTTCTGGCAGAAGTGTTTTTGTTTTTTCATCATCCATACACAAGATCCCTATGATGCTCTGGGCTTTCGAATATCCGAAATCCACCATTTCCCCCAGGGAAATTTTATATATCGGGTGGTTTTCAAAAAAAAGCTCACTTCCTCTTAGAAGCCGGTGTTCTAAATCCGTTTTGTTCAAACGCTCACCGCCTCATCTGTTTTCCATGTATCAAATTCTAGACATTTATAGGTCAGCTGTTTTCCGTAAAATCCTTCTGAAGGAGTAAAATAGGAAACGGATTCCAGCTTGAGTTTTCCAATTCCAAATTCGATGGAACCGTTTAAAAGGGTATCCGCCGCATCGGCGATCAGATCCGGAAGAGTGGCGGCCTGGTCTTTTCCGGCCCGGTCCATGATGCTTTGGGGGCAGTAAGCCCAGACCATGACCTTCATATCCTTATATACGAGATTTAGCGTCCGCGGGATATCTACCTCCACACATAAGTATGGCTTCGCTTCTGCGGCGGGGTCCGGAATGTGGAGGTAGGGAAATACATGGATGTAATTTAGATCCTCTTTTGCTGTTTCGGCATGGTAGCTGTCACCCAGCAGGTAACCGGCAATCATTTCTGACTGGAAGATTCCGGACAGAATTTTAGCTTTATAGAGGCTGATCTCATTCAAAGTCATATCAAACACCTCCATTTGCGGGGCCATTTTCAATCAGCTGCTTGAACATCTGATGAAGGCCGGTGGAAGCCAGACCGCTCACTGCGCCCGCCACGATGACAGAAAGACTGACCGTGTGGCTGACTGCACATGCCAGGACTGCCCCGATGATGCAGAGGATAGTAGGAATCCATTTGTTATCCACATCTTGAATCCATTTTTTCAGAATGTATCCGATGACCAGACATGCAAGAAGCACGAGCGGGATATACATATCTGTGATAAATGTCAAATCCATTTTAGTTCTCCTTACGATAAAGAAGGGATAGAGATCCCAGTGTTTTCCCGATAATTGCGAAGGGCTTTCAGAACGCAGCTCCGCTCCACGCAGTAGTAAGCCTTATGCTTGGTATAAGTGTGGCGGACATCATTGGAAAAACCCAGCTCACGGAGTTTCATAGCTTCTTTTTTTGTGATTCTCAGTATGTTTTATCACTCACTTTCCTTGTTTATTTACCGATTTTGCCGGAACCAGGGAGCTCATCGATTTTGGCAAGTTCATTCAGCTTTTGGTTAAAATACCGGCTGATGGATGCCTTTGCTTTGATTTTCGGAGAGCTTTTGAGACTCTGAAACATACCCTTGTTGATTACCTTTGCAGGAATATAGGTACATTCCAGGCTCAGGCCTTTAAATAGTTTAAGGGTCATATCCTGCTGCGGGTGTGTGGAAGATAAATATTCCACCACCAGCTGTTCCATGGAGTCAAAGATGCTCCGGACAGTCGCGATATCTCTGTGTTCCGTTTCCGCTATGCGGCGGATCAGCATTTCTTGTGTTATGGTCAATTTCATTCACCGCCTGTCATAAAATATAGATTCAGGCCGCTTATGGAAGCGCAGGAGTGTGCTTCCATAGTAGAGGCCATAATAAAATCCGAGGGTTACGGTTGTTTTTCTTTTCACTTGTCAATAAGAGGCCGAAGACGTCGGCCGATTTTATCTGAGGAAGAAGAGTGGAATCAAGGCCGTTTCTTTTTTCGTTCCCGGTCCCAGGCTTTCCGGTATTCTTTTCGGCAGGATTCACAGCGGCAGCTCTTGGAATGGATACCGGCTTCGAACCATTCACCGCAGTCCATACATTGGATGAGCTTTGTGTTTCCTGGACTTTGGTTCCGCTTCAGAGCATCCAGTATATAAGAGCCGTAACAAAACCAGAGAGCTTCTTTGGACTTGGATTCTTTGCCGTACAGATATTTTACCAGCATATCGGACAGCTCCTGATTCGTGTGGCCGAAGACGCTCAGCCGATTTCGCATATCCCGGGCCAGATATTCCAGGTTATGAATGTACTCATCCTGCATATTGATCTTGAAATGGTACTGCTGGTTTAATTTCGTATATAGTGCCGTTACTTCCGGATCGATTTCTATTTCCGGATCTGCCATGAGCCTGCGGTAATCCAGTTTGGGGATTCCGGCTTTTCGGAAATTCATCCTGGGGTTGGGGATGAGATTTTGGAGCTGGTTTACAAGGCTTCCGTTGCAGGCGGCTACCTGATCCTCTGTTTTGTCCTTAGCATAGAGAAAGAACGCGGGCAGTTTCGCCTGTGTATAGGCTTTTATCAGATGGTTCTTTTCATCTGGCCGTTTGGGCTTGTACAGGGTTTTCGCATAATCGATGACAAAATTATTTTCCATACAGAGAAGCTTAACGGCATCCACGGCATTCTGTTTTTCCTGTTTGGTTCCAGTGAGAAAGACCTCATGATTCCAGATTTTTGCTATGTTATTGCTGTAAATGCCGATATTTCCTCCGGTAAATGCCGCGTTCAGCCCTTGATAGATGCTTTCCTGATTTAAAAAACATGGAGCGGCTTTTTTCATGTTGTAATAAAGAGGGACGACCCCTTTCATATTCCGTTCGGCGACGGGGAGGAGATACTCGTCGGCAACTACGAGCGCCTTATCCCCATCCACGTCGAACTGGAGAAGCCGGCTGATCAGATCCTGGGAGCTGGTATACAGACCGTCGGTGACAAACCATTTTTTCAGGAGCTGCTTTTTGGAAGAGTGTGCTTTGGCAGCGGCATTATATCGGATGGCATGTTCTTTGTATAGATGAGGGCTTCTCAGACAATCTAATTTTTCAGCTCCGGGATACAGACGGCAATATACTTCCCCGTCATCCAAAAGGCCTGAGGGCCGGTCCACATGGCCGAACCAGTGTTCACACGCGGCATAAAGATCCGGGAGGATGAATGTGTATTTGCCGTCAATCTCCAGGCGCCCGGATTTATATTCCCGGACCATCCGGTCTTTCATGCCCCGGACTATGGATTTCAGATATGGATCGTCCAGCAGGGCAGGATATAATTTCACGGCGTTCTGCAAATTGGTCATATGGCTGTTATAAGGAGTGATGCCGAATATTTTCATGAGGCTTTCGACGGAGGAGCACATATGATCAAGCTTGTCCACGGATTTTTCCGCCAGAAGACGGACCTCATCCGGGGAGATATCCGTCAGGGTCTGGAGCATCTGATAGTTGATCTTTGCATTTTTAATGTGTTTTTCTTCTGGGTTGCAGAGCCCGGCGGTACAGTTGTACTGCTTATAGAAGCCTATGTATTCTTCCCAGGAGCTGTAGTAGCGGTGCATCTTGAACTGGCTCCGGGTAAAGATAATCTGGATGTCCTCGGATACCAGGTTGTGTTCCCGGCCATAAATATCCCGGACAATGGGGGAATATCCCTTTTCTTCTATGAAGGACCGGAAATCAAATACACAGAGCAGCCCTTTTATCCATGGAGCCCGGAACATGACATTGCGTTCCAGTATGGAAGGCAGCATCATTCCGGCGCCGTCTGTGTGGTTAATGCTGACCGTATCGTTTTTCCTGGTAATGGAATATGTTTCGTCATCAATGAAATCTAAAGTGCCGGATACCGGTGTCTCAAAATCGTCGATGACGATGGTCTTTTCAATATCGAAATCATCCCAGAGGTCTGTGGCAGAATTGGAGAGAGCCATATAAGCCAGGTGCTTGTTGACATTGTTTCCCCCCTTTAAATTGATTTTGTCGATGGTCAAGCCGCACATGATCGTCTTTTCATAGCGGTTCCAGGCGGACTCTTTTATAAAGACAGCTTTTTTCTTGCGGATCTGTCCGGCAGAAGAGGTGTAATAGCGGTATTTTTCATTGTGATGGAGAAAGCCGAAATACGATATATCTTTAAAAATGGAAAAGTAATATACCTGGACTACCATAATGTCATCGGTCAGTTCCCCCATTTTAATCCCCATCATGCGAGTCAGGGAGGAATCAAACAATGATATGACGCTGCTGTCATTCAGGCTGCCCTCCCGTATGCTCCGGGTATGGTCCCGTCCATGGGTGCGTTCATTTTGAAGAACCTTATTCGACAAGAGCAGAAGCAGTTTTTCTTTGGATTCTTTCGCTTTTTTTCTCTTGTGGACGATCCGGCGGTTCCAATTCAGATATTCATATAACAGATGGGAAGTACCCGGCAGGAGTTTCATTTTGCCGATATCTCCGGCACGGAGATTCTTTAAGTCCTCGGAATCGTATCCGTATCTGAAAAGAAGTTCCTCATATTGGGAAAGCATTAAAGTGGCAGAATTCCTTTCCTGTCGGTAACGGCAGTTCATACAGTGTAGGTATGCTTCCGTACTGCTGTAGAAATTTCCGGTGTCCACGGAATAAAGGCTGATCTGTGTGTCAAGCAAGTTTTATTTCCTCCTTTCCTTTTGGAGCCAAACCCCAAAATACGGATAGATTCCTTCATCGCGGATCAAACGAGTGTACAATCGGTCTCGTTCAAAGAGCAGCAGATCATATATCTGATAGGCAAAAAATACATATGCAGTATGACCGCGGCGTATCCAAGATAGGGTATCTTCTATAAAATCCCTGTAGCTTTGGTATTCGGCGTTCTGACAGGGCACTGTCTTTGATGAAACTATATGAGATTTTAAAAATTGAAACTCCAGCTGCCACTGGGGATCAGTTAAGTTGGGAGAGGGCTTGCCCATTCCGGCGAGCATATGCATTCGCCGCCGTTCGTTATCATCTGAAATCGTCACGTAAAATATACCTCCTTTCTGTCTGGCATCAATTTACCTTTTAACCTCTGGTCAGCAGTATAGTATAATTTCAGGAATGACGTATAAAGCAGAGAAAATAAAAGGTAGGATAAATAAGAGCATATCATTATATGGATTATACGTCAAGACGATTTTCAGGAATAATGTATAATGCAAGGATAATATTTATGTCCTTTATTCCTACCACTTTTCGACAATTTATTGACATCACTGTATTCCGGTGATACCTTGATACTCGAAGTGTAACAGCCGGATGGGCAAGGTACCGTTTACATTTGACAGAAGACATGGAACAAACATAAGTTCGAGATGGGTACAGAAAGAACGGCAAATACGGTATAATTTATATAACAGGACAGAAAAATCTGTATTCTTTAGGGATAGTACTTTGAAAAATGAATGGATAGGCTGTAAGGGTGTTCTTGAACTTTTGTTTATACGTTATTCCTGAGAAAACACTTGACATAGAATTGCCATCATGCTATGATGTGGATATTCGGGCAGAAAGTGATTTGCTTGTCCGTTTTCGGCATGAGTGAGATCGAGAAGGATGGTGCGGCATGTTTAACGAAAAGCAGAAGGAAGAATTTCTGGACTTTTATAGAAGTAATTTCCAGGATGCCACATATATGCGACTGAAGAACCTTTTTCATAAGACAGAGCCCTATGAAGAAGAAAAGGGGAAGGATCTGTGCGCCATGGATGGAGAGGAACTGATCCATTTCCTTATAACAAATTATGATAATCAGAAGACGCTGCTTGGAGAAAAATACAGGTTGTCCCGATATTTGGAATGGTGCCAGGTAAAGGGATACTGCAAGATCAATTACCTGGGAAAGAGCCTGTGTCCCAATGATTACCTTTTGTCCAAGATGGAATCCTATAAGACCAGGTACTATATTTCCGATGAAAGATATGAGGAATATGTGGAATTGGTCAGGCATTCCGGAGCCGGCGTGAATGACCTTCCCATCCTGATGTCCATCTACGAAGGAATAGCTGGAAAATGCTTTGAAAATCTGGTTTATCTTCAAAAGGATGACATTATAGAAGAGGGAGACGGCTACCGTATTTCACTGGCAGACGACACCTGCAAAAATATCAGCGGCAGGCTGGCCAGGGCGCTTCTCAGCTGTTACAAGCTGGAAGAGTATGTGGGAAACAAAAGACTGGTCCGTCTTAAATATTCGTTTCTTCCGGATTCCATCTGGAAGAGCCGTTCCAGGAAGGACAGCGAGGAAGGAATGATCCGGAATTTTCGGAATTCCTTTAAACGGATAAAAGAAGTGACAGGAGATGAAGCACTTAACTACAGCAGCCTTTTTACGTCAGGCAGATTTAACCTGGTAGTACGGGAGGCGAAAAAGGCCGGGTACCGGATTAAAGAAGATTTGGAGCGGCCCAGAATAGATGAGGATACGGTGAACCGGTATCAGACGATTTTCGACAGACTGCAGATGAATATAAGTTTTTCAATTTTCAAATATCGATATCAGGATTATACCCCTTATCTGTAAAGGGGTATAAATATAAGACAACTACGCGTCATTCCTGAAAATAAAGGCGCAGAAGGGGTGGGTACTGTGAAAACAATTAATTTAGTTACGCTTTTTGACATGCTGGCTGGCCGTGGTGTCTATCATTTTGCAAATCCTCCGGAATATGTGATCATAATTCCGGAGAGGTCAAAAATTATCCGTAAAAAATGGGAAGAGCTGGACGGATATCTGAAAGAGACTCAAACGGATATTCTCCAGATACGAACGGACGACAACGGAAGGCAGACGATTATCTGTGTGGATGTACATTACAGCGACAGACTGATAAGGCTGTTCCTTTACCGGGGGCAGTACACTGTATGATCATGAGATGAGCGGATTGGTGGACAGGAGGACACAGATGACTTTGAATCATCAGAAGAAGGTTCAATACCTTCATCCGCTGCTTCTTGCAGGTATGAGAGGAAAATCATCCCCGCGGAAACGTACGTCCGCGGAAAACCCTGCCGGCAGGACCCCATCCCCGGCAAAAAGGTGAAGAACCCGGAATGATAATCCAGGGAAGGTTTTTGTTCCAGTAAGTTTTAATTCAATAGTCCGCGGATTTAAGGCGGTGAGAATGAGGTCTTACGAATCAGAAACAGGCTGGCCATCCAACTTTTGGGCAGGCGATCCAGGCAGGATGTGCGGGGTTCGAATCCCCGGTGGCCAATCGGATATATGGGCGGCAGAATAAGAAGAGTCAGAAAGGAGAATGCCAATATGAAAAGGATAGGAAGATTTGATAAAATAGGGCTGGAACAGTTCCGAAATGATTGGGAGGAATTGTTTGCGGGGAGTGTCATGATGCGGAATATGGATATTGAAAGAATATATGCGTCCATCAGACTGCCGGAGAGAGAAAACGAGGACAGTGCGGGCTATGATTTCTTTTCACCCGTCGCATTTACATTGATGCCCGGAGAGTCGATCCGAATCCCTACGGGAATCCGGGCGGAAATCCGGAGCGGCTGGGCCCTGAGCCTTTATCCTGCCGACGTGCCGGGCCCGTGGAGCGGTATATGGCTGAGCGGGGCGGGAATCATAGACGGGAGCTATTCTCATTCCGAAAATGGAGGCCATATATGCGTGAAGCTTGTTAATGGGACGGAAGAAGCGCGGATGCGGAGCATAGAATGCGGCGGCCGGATCCTGAAAGGGATTTTCCTGAGACACGGCTTCACATATGACGACTGACCGTTCTTCATGCACTACACGTGAACAGTTTTTGAACAGGGGAAAACGCTTGCGGTTTTCCCCGAAATATGTTATTCTTCTTTTATCCTATTCTTTTATTCAGGGATTCCCCTGGATTTTCCCGATAGTTAAGCGGCAGGCTGCTTCAGAAAGAAAAACCAGTTGACTTTTACGTGAAACTATATTACTATTATTTACAGAAAAGAACGAACATCCGTTCTGATAATTGGAGGGTATACAATGGTAAAGGAAGAAAAGCAGAAAGCCCTGGACGCGGCTCTGATGCATATTGAGAAGGCATATGGGAAAGGGTCTATCATGAGGCTGGGGGATTCCACTGCCAATATGAATATTGAGACGATTCCCACCGGTTCGCTGAGCCTGGATATTGCGCTTGGACTGGGAGGTATTCCCCGGGGACGTGTCGTAGAGATTTATGGGCCGGAGTCCAGCGGCAAGACCACAGTTGCCCTCCATATGGTAGCTGAGGTACAGAGGCGGGACGGAATCGCCGGGTTTATTGATGCGGAGCATGCGCTGGATCCCTCTTATGCAAAGAAAATCGGCGTGGATATTGATAATCTGTATATTTCTCAGCCAGACAGCGGGGAACAGGCGCTGGAGATCACCGAGACCATGGTGCGCTCCGGGGCGGTGGATATCGTGATCGTGGACTCTGTGGCGGCGCTCGTGCCGAGGGCGGAGATAGACGGGGACATGGGGGACGCCCACGTAGGGCTTCAGGCCAGGCTGATGTCACAGGCGCTCCGGAAATTGACGGCGGTCATCGGCAAATCCAATTGTGTAGTCATCTTTATCAATCAGCTTCGTGAGAAGGTGGGCGTCATGTTCGGGAATCCAGAGACGACCACCGGAGGGCGCGCGTTAAAATTCTATTCTTCCGTACGCCTGGATGTGAGAAGGATTGAGACGCTCAAGCAGGGCGGAGAGATGATCGGAAACCGGGTCCGCGTAAAGGTAGTGAAGAATAAAGTGGCTCCTCCTTTTAAAGAGGCGGAATTTGATATCATGTTCGGAAAAGGGATTTCCAGGGAAGGCGATATCCTTGATCTGGCGGCTAAAGAGAATATAGTGGAGAAAAGCGGCGCGTGGTATGCCTATAACGGGGACAAGATTGGCCAAGGCCGTGAGAACGCAAAGCTCTTCCTGGCGAATAACCCGTCTGTAATGGAAGAAATCGAGAGAAAAGTACGAATCCACTACGGATTTGAAACAGGGGAAGAGGCAGACGCAAAGGGCGCAGAGACCGCTTCTAAAAAGGCAGGAAAAGAGCAGAAGACAGAAGTGTGATGAAAGGCTCTTCGATTTCTGACGTTTTTCGCACACCGTGTAATAATGCTTGACAGTAACCGGAAAAAAGTTTAGAATTGTATTGTTGTAGTACTTATGGTATGTCTGCCATTGCGTACGGTAAGTGATGTACAATGAAAACTAAATAAGGAGGTGCTCCTGTGGGAGGAACTATAATTGCTGTAATTATTACACTGTGTGTTGTAGCTCCTATTACTTGGTTTATTGCAATTGCATACCGCAAGAAGGTATACGAGAGCAAGATCGGCAAAGCGGAAGAAAAATCAAGAGAAATCATAGATGAAGCGTTAAAAGTTGCGGAAACCAAGAAGCGCGAAGCTCTCTTAGAGGCCAAAGAAGAATCCATGAAAACGAAGAATGACTTGGAAAAAGAGGTCCGTGAGAGAAGAGCGGAGATACAGCGATATGAACGAAGAGTATTGAGCAAGGAAGAGAATTTAGAGAAAAAGTCCGAGGCACTGGAGAAGAAAGAAGCCGGTTTATCTGCCAAAGAAGAGGCGTTGGTGAAAAAGAAAAAGGAAGCCGAGGAACTCTTTGAGAAAGAAGTGCAGGAGCTGGAGCGGATTTCAGGATTTACCTCCGAACAAGCAAAAGAATATCTTTTAAAAACTGTTGAAAATGATGTAAAGCATGATACTGCAAAGCTGGTTAAGGAACTGGAGACGAGAGCAAAGGAAGAAGCGGGCAAGAAAGCGAAAGAGTACGTGGTCACCGCCATTCAGAAATGTGCGGCGGATCATGTGGCGGAGTCAACGATTTCTGTTGTTCAGCTTCCCAATGATGAGATGAAGGGCCGTATCATCGGCCGGGAGGGGCGGAATATCCGTACCTTAGAGACGCTTACTGGTGTGGATCTGATTATTGACGATACGCCGGAAGCTGTGATTTTATCAGGGTTTGATCCAATCAGACGCGAAGTAGCCAGAATCGCTTTGGAAAAATTGATTTTAGATGGACGTATTCATCCGGCCAGAATTGAAGAAATGGTTGAAAAAGCCCAAAAAGAAGTAGATACTATGATTCGGGAAGAAGGAGAAGCCGCTGTTTTGGAGGTTGGCATCCACGGTATCCATCCCGAGCTGGTTCGGCTTCTGGGTAAGATGAAGTTCAGGACAAGTTATGGACAGAATGCTTTGAAACATTCGATTGAAGTTGCGCATTTGTCAGGACTCCTGGCTGCCGAAATCGGCGTAGATGTGCGTATGGCTAAGAGGGCTGGTTTGTTGCATGATATCGGCAAGGCAGTGGACCATGAAATGGAAGGCTCACATATTCAGCTGGGTGTTGAATTATGTAGGAAATACAAAGAATCAGCTATAGTGATCAATGCGGTAGAATCTCATCATGGCGATGTGGAACCGGAGACGCTGATCGCCTGTATCGTACAGGCCGCGGATACTATTTCCGCTGCACGTCCTGGTGCGCGCCGTGAGACAATCGAAACATATACCAACAGATTGAAGCAATTGGAAGATATTACGAATACCTTTAAAGGTGTGGACAAATCTTTTGCTGTTCAGGCAGGACGTGAAGTCCGTATCATGGTTGTGCCGGAGCAGGTGAGTGACGACGATATGGTCCTGATGGCAAGGAATATCTCGAAGCAGATTGAGTCGGAGCTTGAATATCCTGGTCAGATTAAGGTTAACGTTATTCGTGAGTCACGAGTTACGGATTACGCAAAATAATGGTTTGGGTTTAACAGGAGAGTACAGATGCCCCATCCTGAGTGAATCGTTTGATTCATTTAGGATGGGGTATCTTTATTACTATATTGTTTTCATAAAAGGAGTGGAAAAATGGAAGAGATCGTGCGAGTCAAACGGGAATTGGCTTATCAGGGAAAGATTCTTAATATTTATAAAGATTATATGGCGCTTCCCAACGGCCATACGGCAGTCTGGGACTTTGTGGAGCATAAAGGAGCGGCTGCGGTAGTCCCCGTGACAAGGGAAGGAAAGATTCTTATGGTACGGCAATACAGAAATGCTCTGGAGCGTTATACGCTGGAGATACCGGCTGGAGCCCTTAATTTTGCGGGAGAGCCTAAAGAAGTCTGTGCAGCCAGGGAATTGGAGGAAGAGACCGGATTTCGTGCGGGAAAGCTGGAATGGCTGATAAATGTCAATACGACGGTAGCCTTTTGTAATGAGATCATCGGGATTTATCTGGCTTCCGACTTGATTCCTTCTAAGCAGCACCTGGATGAGGATGAATTTCTGGATGTGGAAGAATATGGCCTGCAAGAGCTTCTTGATATGATATTCACAGGGAAGATAACGGACGGAAAGACCATCGCCGCATTGCTGGCGTATCAGGTCAAGCGGGCATAACCATGGTTTCCCCATCATATAGTATCTGTAGCTGTACCCAAGGGCATTCCTTAATACATGCCCTATGGGCAGACGCATTCCGTGCGTTAAGGTATAGGATGGAGGAAATCATGGAGAAGAACGGAAAACTTTGGAAAATGGCCTGTATCGTTTTTGCCGCGTCTCTGCTGCTGGGGACTCTGGCGGCTAACCTGACCGGTAAAAATGGACAGGGCAGTTGGGAGCTTTATTTCACACAGGTTGGAGACGCCCTGAAGCAGCAGGATTTTGCAAGGGAAAGTTATTTTTTTTATGTTTTACGGCTTCGCCTGATGGAAGTGGGAGCGATCTGGCTGCTGTCCATGACGGCTTTTGGAAGCGTATCTCTTTGGGCGTCGATGGGATGGCTTGGTTTCACGGCGGGAGTACGTATTTCCCTTGGGACCATGGTATTTGGACGGACCGGGATTCTCTATTTTTTATGCAGTATACTGCCGCAGGCTCTTTTCTATGTGCCGGCGCTTATACTCCTGTATGCCCGCGGATTCCAGATATATTCCTTTATGAGAAAGCAGAAGGACTGGGGACAGTACAGACGGATACGGATGCCAAAGGATATCCTGCTCCTGCTGATCACTTTGCTTTGCCTGCTGCCTGGTATCATCTGTGAGTGCTATATCAATCCGCTTTTGCTGAAGGTCTACTTTTAGGCAGGACAGCCGGCATAGCTTAAGACGGGGCTGGACAAGATGTATTTAATAGATTCTGTTTCTTTATGCCAATTCCGCGATATCGTATATCAGCTGCCTGGATTCTTCCCACCCGAGACAGGGATCTGTGATGGAGCAGCCGTATATATGGCCTCCTACCTTCTGGCTACCAGGTTCAATGTAGCTTTCTATCATGACTCCCTTGACCAGGCTGCGGATATCCAGGGAATGTTGTCTGCTGTGGAGAACCTCCTTTACGATCCGGATCTGTTCCTTGTACTGCTTATTGGAATTGGAATGGTTGGTATCCACGATACAGGCAGGATTCTGCAGATCCCGTTTTGCGTACATGTCGCAGAGCAGTCTCAGATCCTCATAGTGGTAATTGGGCTGACTCTGCCCGTGCTTGTTTACCGCGCCTCGCAGAATGGTATGAGCGTAAGGATTTCCGTCGGTATGGACTTCCCAGCCGCGGAAGATGAAGGTATGTCCATGCTGAGCGGCTATGACGGAATTCAGCATAACGGAAAAATCACCGCTTGTGGGATTCTTCATGCCAGCGCCCACATCCATGCCGCTGACGGTGAGACGGTGCTGCTGGTTTTCCACAGAACGGGCGCCCACGGCTACATAGGATAATAAATCTGAAAGATACCGGTAATTTTCCGGATAGAGCATCTCGTCCGCAGCGGACAGGCCGCTTTCTTGCAGAACCCTCATATGCAGCTTGCGGATGGCCAAAAGTCCCTCAAACAGATCGGGAGCCTTTTCCGGATTTGGCTGATGAAGGATGCCCTTGTAGCCTTCGCCGGTAGTGCGGGGCTTGTTGGTATAGACGCGGGGAACGATAAGCAGCCTGTCCTTCGTATCCTCCTGTATTTTCACCAAACGGGATACATAGTCACATACGGAATCCTCATTATCGGCAGAACAGGGCCCCACGATGACCAGAAACTTATCGCTGTTTCCGGTGAGAACGTCGCGGATCTCCTGATCGCGTCTGTGTTTTTCCTTGGTGAGCTGTTCCGACAAGGGGAATTGGTGGCGGATTTCGGCTGGAGTCGGCAGCTTACTGATGAATTCAAAGCTCATGATACGGCCTCCTTTTTATCAGGCATTTTTTTCTCCCATGATATAGGTAGCATAGCCGCCGGCGAACATGAGGATAAGTCCGATGATGAGGCCGGCCACGGAGAAGTGTGTCAGTGCGTTGGTATTATAAAAAATTCCGAAGGGTGAAGAGAGAATCAGGCCCAAAATCGCCGCATAGGTGGAAACGGTATGCTTTGCGAACAGATATTCGATCATCTTAGAAATCAGGAAAATGCCCAGGATAGCCCCTATACCGAAAGGCACAAGGATGGCGGCCTGGGACATGACGGCTGACCAGTTGCCTGCCTTTAATGCATCCACGAAGCTGGTGATAGAATTGATCACGCCGTAATAGTATCCGAGAACCATGAGGACCATAGAGCCGCTGACACCGGGGATCACCATGGTGGCAGAAGCGATGACGCCGAGGAAAAACAGCAGAACGATGGTACCGGGAGTAGCGGTAAGCGTTTTCAGGGTGTCCTCGCTGCCCTGCAGCAGAGGAAGGATAATCGCAAAGGCGAACAAGATTACAAACGCTGAGATGTTGAATACAGTTACACGGCCGCCGCGGTTTTTCCGGATTCCTTTCTTCATTTCCCGGACCAGCATAGGCACGCCGCCGAGGATAAGGCCGAGAAACGTAAGACAGGTGGGAAGGGGCTGATTGCCGAGAAGATATTTAATGGCGTACGTAAAACAGATGATTCCCACGGCGCATCCGAGCAAAATCGGAAACAAAGCTGCGATACTCTTTTTAAACTGCTTGAACAGATGGGTGATAGAAGAAATCAGCTTGTTGTAGATTCCCATGGATACGGCCATGGTTCCGCCGCTGACGCCGGGGATGACATTGGCAATGCCGATAACTGCGCCTTTTATGATATCCAAAACAAAGTTCATAGTTATTTCCTTTCACATTTAAAATAATAAAGTATACAGCAACCTATTATAAAAGGATTTCGGGGGGATGTCAAGAAAAGCAGATATATAGCGGCATAAAGATTTTCCAGAGAATTCTAAGAAATACCTAAGAAATTAGTAAAAATCACCTATAGGAATTGGGCGGAAAATCTGTTATAGTCATCTATAGAACAATCGGAAAAAAGGGTGGGAAAATGAAGGAATTTTTTGAGAATGTTCAAAAGAAGACGGCGCGGCATCCATTGCTCAGCTGTTTTCTTGCAGCCATATTGCTGAATCTTTTTGTAGAGCTGCTGTCCAGGAGGTCTTTTATCAGCCTGGCTGTTTTTGTCGGCACAAGGCCGCATATCTTTCTTTTTAACGCTTGTATCATATTCTGGAGCTTTTCACTCCTTCTTCTGGTCCGGAGAAAACTGTTTCTCTCAGCTGTCATCAGTGTCATCTGGCTGATTCTTGGGATTGTGAACTTTGTGCTCCTGGGATGCCGCGTCACGCCGTTTAACGGGGCGGATCTCCGCCTGACGAAGGATGCGATGGCAGTGGCCGGAAAATATCTTTCCTGGTGGCATTTGGTCCTTCTGGCTATAGCTGTCGCTGCGCTTATCGTGGCATTGGTTATTTTGTTCCGAAAGCTACCGCGTTCAGGGAAGAAGCCTTCCTATATTAAATCTCTGATATTTGTAGTATTCTCTTTTATGGCTCTTTTGGGAATCAACAGTGTGGGGAAGAGCACCGGGGTCCTGGCGAACCAGTTTGGCAATCTGGCTCAGGCATATCAGGATTATGGATTTTCCTATTGCTTTGCCAATAGCCTCATCAATACTGGGATCAGCAAACCGGGGGACTACAGTACGGAGGTGGTCAAGGAAATTAAAAAAGAGGAAATCGTTCCGGAGGAGCATGTGTCAGCTCCGCTCGTTGTGGAGAACAGGCCGGACGTGGTCAATGAGCAGGGAGTGGCGGTGACAGAAAAGACGCCGAATATTATCTTCCTGCAGCTGGAATCCTTCAGCGATCCGCTCAAGTATCTTCATATGGAATGCTCGGAAGACCCGATTCCCAATTTCCGAAAGCTGATGGAACAGTATTCCTCCGGGTATCTGTGGGTGCCTTCCGTTGGGGCGGGGACCGCCAACACGGAGTTTGAGGTAATCACCGGCATGAACCTGGATTTTTTTGGGCCTGGAGAATATCCTTATAAAACGGTACTGCAGAAGCAGGTTTCCGAAAGCATCTGTTTTGACCTGAAAGAGATAGGATATCATGCTCAGGCGATCCACAACAATTCCGGCACTTTTTATGACCGGTATACGGTGTTTTCCCAGTTGGGGTTTGATACGTTCACCTCTCTGGAGTACATGACAGGATATGATACCACTTATATGGGATGGGCGAAGGATGAGATTCTGACAGAACAGATCGCGAAGGTGCTGAATTCCACTTCCGGGGCGGATGTGATCTATACGATTTCCGTACAGGGGCATGGCTCTTATCCTCAGGAGAAGGTATTGGATTCTCCTGTCGTGCAGGTGACGGGGCTTCCCACAGAGGGGGAGACTAACGCTATGGAATATTATGTGGAACAGATTCATGAAATGGATACCTTTGTGGGAGAGCTGATCTCATATCTGGAAAGCCGGGATGAGGAAACTATCCTCGTTATGTACGGAGATCATCTGCCCAGCCTGAATCTGACGGAAGATAAGCTGGAGAATGGGGATTTATTCCAGACGGAATATGTCATCTGGGACAACATGGGTCTTGCGAGGACCAGCCGGAACGTAGAGGCATATCAGCTGGGAGCCTATGTGATGGATAAGGCGGGTCTTAAAAAGGGGACGATGTTCCGTTACCATCAGGCATACCTTCAGAAGACATCACATACCGCGGAGGAAGAAGAAACATATCTGAATGATATGAAGATACTGGAATATGATATCCTTTATGGAGATCAGGATGTGTTTGAAGGAGAGATGCCCTATGAGGCGACTAATCTGCACATGGGAGTACAGCCGATCAGCATCAACCGGGTGCTGCTCCAGAATAAGGGGCTCTATGTAACTGGATGGAACTATACAAAGAACAGTGTGATCTATGTGAATGGAAAGGCATGGGAGACCAACTGCGTTTCACAGAATCTTCTCTATGCGGCAGATGTAAAGCTCAAGGAAGGCGACAATGAGATTACAGTCGGCCAGGTGAGCGATGACAATATCGTACTGAGTGTCTCGGAGCCGTACGTTTTGAAGCAGGAGAAAAAGGATGGTTCCGGAGGTTCCTGAGCAAAAGCGGATAGGAGGAATATCGGTTTTTTCAGTTGCGTTTATGGACGAGATATGGTATAGTGAGGGTGTGCAAAGAAATATTGCCGTATCAAGTGCCTGTCCTTTGACAGGAAAAAGGGAATCAGGTCAGAATCCTGAGCGATCCGGTCACTGTATTCAGGGAGCGAAGCCTCGTCATCCATTGCAAACCCTATCATGCGAGAAGGAGAGGCTGAGCGGAGAACTGTAAGTCAGGAAACCTGCTTGATATGTGAGATGGGCTTCCGGGTAGAGCTACACATCCGACAGGGTATTTCCCTCATGGTGTCGGCTTATGGGTTAAGCGGACATACTTTTGTGAATCTCAAAGCAACAGCAATGCACAAATCTTTCGTTCAGAGAATGAGTCTGGGCTGGCGCAGTGCCGATCCTACTCGCCGGGCTGTGTGCCTGTGTACTGTGTTGTCAGGGCTGTGTGCACATTCGCAAGAACGGAACAAGGGCGTACCGTCTGGTACGCCTTTTTATATTTGTATTAAAGAGAAAATTTTATAGTGACACCAAAAAACAGGAGGAGAAAAATGGAAATATTGCTGACCGGAGGCGCCGGTTATATTGGAACTCATACGGCCATCGAAGTGGCGGAAAGCGGCCGTCAGGTCGTGATCGCGGATAATTTTGTCAACAGCTGTCCGGGGGCGGTGAAGCGTGCGGAAGAGCTTGCCGGCGCAGAATTCCCGGTCTATAACGTGGATGCAGCGGATGAGGCAGCGATGGAACAAATATTCAAAGAGCACCGGATTGAAGCTGTGATTCATTTTGCAGGTCTTAAGGCGGTGGGAGAATCCGTAGAGAAGCCGTTGGAATATTACCGGAATAATCTGGACAGCACCCTTACGCTGCTCAGGCTGATGAAAAAATATGGATGCAGGCAGATTGTCTTCAGCTCTTCGGCCACGGTATACGGGACGCCGGAAAAAGTACCTTTGACAGAAGAAATGCCGGTGGGCAGGAGCTGCACCAATCCTTACGGGTGGACGAAGGTCTTTATTGAACAGATCCTCAGGGATGCGGCCAGAGCGGATGAGGAATTGTCGGTGGTGCTCCTGCGGTATTTCAATCCCATAGGAGCCCATGAAAGCGGAAGGATAGGGGAAAATCCCAACGGGATTCCCAATAACCTGATGCCGTATATTTCTCAGGTAGCGGTGGGAAGGCTGCCGCGCCTGAGGATATTCGGAGATGATTATCCGACGCCCGACGGGACAGGAGTCCGGGATTATATTCATGTGGTCGATCTGGCGAAGGGGCATGTGGCGGCTTTGGACTATGCCGGAGGGCATAAGGGAGTTGAGACGGTCAATCTGGGAACCGGGATTGGATATAGTGTCCTGGATATCGTGAAGGCGTTTGAAAAAGTCAATGGAGTGAAGATCCCTTATGACATTGTGGAACGCCGGGCAGGCGATATAGCGGAATGTTATGCAGACGCATCTAAGGCGGAACAGATTCTTCACTGGCATGCGGAAAAGAATCTGGAGGATATGTGCAGAGATTCCTTTAGATGGCAGAAAAACAATCCCAATGGATATGAGGAAAAGGCCGGATCAGGGTTGTCATAGAATCTTGCCGGAGACAATAGAATAGAAGTAATGATAAGACCCTGGAGTCGGTTTTATGAAAAGATTGTATCGAATGACGGCTGCCCTTTGTCTGTCGCTTTGCATGATGGTATCACTTTGTATGCCCGTGTTCGCGTCCGATGAAGGACAGCCATCTGTGATTCCGGAGATAATGGAATCCGTAGAAGCCGGAGGCAGTTCCGGAGCAGCAGAGAAGCCAGTCTCCGGACAGCCGGAAGAAGGACAGAGTCAACAGGAGGATGTGCCGGGAGAGGCAGTAGAAACATCCGGAAAGGCACTGCCGGCTTCGGCAGAAACATCCGGGACAGAGGAAACTGGAGAGAGCGCCGCTCAGCCAGAGAGCAGCGTCCAGGGAGCGGAAGAAAGCCAGGGGGAAAATACCTCATCCCAGGGAAGCGGAGTTCAGGCGGACCTGGGAATAACCGCTCAGGCCGCTATTTTGATAGAAGCCTCCACAGGAACCGTGATCTATGAAAAAAATCCGGATGAGGCCCTGCGCCCCGCTAGTATTACGAAGATCATGACGCTGATTTTGATCTTTGATGCCATAAGGGACGGCAGGATTTCCCTGGATGATCAAGTCGCCACCAGCGCATATGCCAAATCCATGGGCGGTTCTCAGGTGTTTCTGGAAGAAGGAGAAGTTCAGACTGTGGAGACGCTCATAAAATGTATCGTGATCGCGTCGGGGAATGATGCGGCTGTGACCATGGCAGAGTACATAGCCGGAAGCGAGTCCGAATTTGTCCGCCAGATGAATGAAAGAGCGAAATCACTCGGCATGGAGAGTACAAATTTTGAGGACTGCTGCGGTCTGACGGATTCGGGCACCCATTTGACTTCTGCCAGAGATGTGGCTCTCATGAGCCGGGAGCTCATCACAAAATATCCGGAGATTGAAAATTACAGCACGATCTGGATGGAAAATATCACACATGTGACGAACAAGGGCACCAGTGAATTTTGCTTGTCTAATACCAATAAACTATTGAAAATGAGCAATTCATTCACGGTCACCGGCTTAAAGACGGGGAGCACCAGCCTGGCGAAATACTGCCTGTCGGCTACGGCCAAAAAGGATGGGGTGGAACTGATTGCGGTCATTATGGCTGCACCGGATTTTAAAGTACGGTTCAGTGAAGCGGCCAGCCTGTTAAACTATGGGTTTGCGGGCTGCAAGCTTTACACAGATTCGGATGAAAACCGGGAGGAGCTTCCGAAGCTTCCGGTAGCGATGGGAGTTGTACCGGAGGTATCCCTTCGCTACGGCGGAGAGTTTTCTTATCTCAGCACGAACGGAGAGGATTTCAGCGCCATAGAGCGTCAGATATCCATCCCGGAAAAGCTGGAGGCGCCGGTCCAGGAAGGGGATATAGTGGGCAGTCTCACCTATATGCTGGGCGGCAAGACTCTGGGAACTGTGGATATCCTGGCTGCAGAGTCTGTGGAAGCAGCCGGTTTCGGAGATTATCTGGGCTGGATGTGGCAGTCCTTGCTGATGTAATGACATGAATCAAAAAGAAGAAAAGAAAAAGCGCCTGTTTCCGGCTGCCCGTCGGAGACAGGCGCTTTTGGCGATTTACAGAAACTTTACGCAGTTTATACAGTACAGTGGTGTTGGCTGAAAGAAAAAAATGATATTTTCTATGGAGAAGCGAAGTGAGAAAAGAAAAAAGAGGGAATAGTTATGGATCAATCGACATTCAGCATTGTGGGAAACAGCAAAGCCAAGAATACGGCGGAAAAGATTGCGGGAATCCTGTTTCTTGCCTGTGGTTTTTTCGCAGTGGCCGCTGTTATCGTCATCACGGTGTATATGATTGCAAAAGGGACGCCGGCACTTCACAAAGTCGGCATCCTGGAGATTTTATTTGGGACAGTCTGGAGTCCTACAAGTGCGGAACCGAGCTTTGGTATCCTGTATATCATTCTGACATCTGTTATCGGGACAGGAATGGCAGTCCTCATAGGAGTCCCCATCGGTGTTCTGACTGCAGTATTCATGGCGGAGGTGGCTCCGCCGAAGCTGGCGAGGATGGTCAGGCCCGCGGTAGAGCTTCTTGCGGGGATTCCTTCCGTGGTATATGGGCTTGTCGGGCTTTTGATCCTGAACCCTCTCATGTATAAGCTGGAAATGTGGGTTTTCAAAGGTTCCTCCACGCATCAATGGACGGGAGGAGCAAATCTGCTCTGTGCGGTCCTTGTTCTGGCTGTTATGATTCTTCCCACAGTCATCAATATCAGTGAATCTGCCATCCGCGCCGTACCGAGAGATTATAAAATGACTTCACTGGCCCTGGGCGCTACACGGATCCAGACGATCTTTCGTGTCATCCTACCGTCGGCAAAATCCGGCATTGTGACAGCCATCGTGCTGGGCGTGGGGCGCGCCATAGGAGAAGCCATGGCAATCTGTATGGTGGCCGGAAACTCAGTCAACTTCCCGCTTCCGTTCAGCTCGGTCCGGTTCCTGACGACGGCAATGGTCAGTGAAATGGCTTACTCCCAGGGATTACATAAAGAAGTACTGTTTACCATCGGACTTGTGCTGTTTGTCTTTATCATGATCATCAATCTGGTGTTAAACCGGATAATGAAGAAAGGAGCAAAGGATGCGGACAAATGCCGTTAGTTTATATACGAAGCGCAGACGATTGTCGGACGGGATACTCACAGCTCTCATTTATTTGTGCGCGGCACTGGCAATCTGCCTGGTGGCAGGAATCGTGGGATATGTGGTCGTGAGAGGCGTGAGATCCGTCAACTGGACATTTCTGACCACGGTGCAGAGCAGCAAGAACAATACCTTCGGTATTGCGGGGAATCTGCTGAATACGCTGTATATCATTGTCATAACCCTGTTGATCGCGACGCCTCTCGGCATTGGGGCCGCAATCTATCTGAATGAATATGCAAAGCCGGGAAAGCTTGTCCGGATGATTGAATTTACGACGGAGACGTTGTCCGGAATTCCTTCCATCATCTTTGGTATGTTCGGCATGGTGTTTTTTGGAACAACACTTCATCTTGGATTTTCCATATTGACCGGAGCGCTGACCTTGACTCTGCTCATCCTTCCCCTGATCACGAGGAATACTCAGGAGGCTCTGCGGACCGTGCCGGACAACTACAGAAGCGGAGCTTTGGGAATCGGAGCTACGAAGTGGTATATGATACGCACGATTCTCCTGCCGTCTGCCATGCCGGGAATTATCACTGGCGTGATACTTGCCATCGGGCGCATTGTCGGAGAGTCGGCAGCCCTTATTTTTACCGCGGGAAGCGGCTATATTCTGCCCAAATCCCTTTTCGGCGCCTTTCATAAGATACTGGAGTCCGGAGGGACCCTTACCATCCAGATGTATCTTAGAATGACCAACGCGAAATACGACGACGCTTTCGGGATTGCTTTGGTTTTGCTGATCATCGTATTGGGAATCAACTGCCTGACCAAATTTTTGACGAAGCGCTTCGATGTGACGAGACTGGATGAACGCCGGGTGAAACGGAAGAGGGTAAAAACGAAAGCGTCTAAATAGGCCGATCACAGGAGGATATATATGCTGGCAAATAAGATTATCACAAAGGATCTAAATTTATATTATGGCGAGAACCATGCGCTGAAAACAGTGAATATGAATATCAAAGAAAAAGCGGTGACCGCTTTCATCGGACCTTCAGGCTGCGGGAAATCCACTTTTTTAAAGACACTGAACCGTATGAACGACTTGATACCCGGCGTCCGCATCGAGGGCACGGTGACCCTGGACGGAGAGGATATATACGGTCAGGGGGTGGATACTACTCTGCTGCGGAAGAAGATCGGCATGGTATTTCAGCAGCCGAATCCCTTTCCCATGAGCATTTATGACAATGTGGCATATGGCCCCAGGATTCATGGAATCAAACACAAAGCACAGTTGGATGAAATCGTAGAAAAGAGTCTCCGATCGGCGGCCATATTTGATGAGGTGAAGGACCGGATGAAAAAGTCGGCTCTGGGCCTTTCCGGCGGCCAGCAGCAGAGACTGTGCATAGCAAGGGCGCTGGCGGTGGAACCGGAGGTCCTGCTGATGGATGAGCCGACCTCGGCTCTGGATCCTATCTCCACGCTGAAGATTGAAGATTTAATGGCGGAGCTCAAATCTGAATATACGGTAGTCATCGTTACTCATAATATGCAGCAGGCGGCCCGTATTTCCGACTACACCGCATTCTTTTTAGTAGGCGAGATGGTGGAATTCAATACGACGGATGAGATATTTGCAAGGCCAAAGGATAAAAGAACGGAAGATTATATCACCGGACGGTTTGGGTGATAAGCCGGACGGAAAGGGTATTTTAAACAAACAGGAGGGTTTAATGTGACGACGAGAGTAAACTTTCAGCTGGAATTGGAAGCATTGGATGAGGCCTTGGAAGAAATGGCCGATATGGTGGAAAACAACATTGAAAAATCCCTTGCTTCTTTTGAAAAAAGAAATGTGGAGCTGGCCAGAGAAATTGTTCAGGGGGACCGGGCCGTAGACGATATGCAGCGTTCCATAGAAGCGCGCTGCCTGTCCTTGATGCTACACCAGCAGCCTGTGGTAGCCCGGGATCTGCGTATGGTATCTTCTGCTTTGAAGATCGTGACAGATTTGGAGCGGATAGGCGATCATGCACAGGATATCGCGGAACTGGTCTTACGGATCAGCGATGCCAATGTGATGGAAAACGTGGGGCATATCGTCGAGATGGCCTCGAAGGCCAAGCTGATGATGAAAAACGGCATACGTGCGTATACCACACGGAATACAGAGCTGGCATATCAGGTCATCGACGCGGATGATGAAGTAGATGACTTGTTTAATGAAGTGAAAGAGGAGATTTCAAAGCTCCTTCAGGAGAAAAGGGAACCGGTGGACGACTGCGTCGATATCCTGATGATCGCAAAATATCTGGAGAGGATTGCGGACCATGCGGTGAATATCTGTGAGTGGACAGAATTCAACGAGACGGGAACGGTGCAGAACATCCGGCTTTTGTGATTGCCAAAAACACAGACTTGTTTACAGAAACTTTACGGAAAATACGGAAAACCGTGATAGTCCATATGGAGAAGCGGTGTTAAACTGTGGTTGTTCCAAGAGGAAAGAAAAAGGAATGACAAAGAAGAAAAAGGAGAGTATTGAAGATGAGAAAGAAAATTTTTGCTGCTGTTATGGCAGGTATGATGCTGCTGTCTTTGGCAGCATGTGGAAGTGGAAAGGAAGAGACTACGAAAGCGGCGGATACGACTAAGACTGCCGAGACGACTAAGACTGCTGAGACGACCTCAAAAGAAGAAACGACCACGAAAAAGGAGACAACGGTAGCAGCGTCCAATCTGAGCGGTTCTATCTCCCTGAGCGGTTCTACTTCCATGGAGAAGCTTGTGACCGCTTTAGGCGAGGCGTTCATGGATGAAAATAAGAGTGTGACGGTGAATTCTGAATTCGTTGGTTCCGGAGCTGGTGTTGAAGCTGTGACGGCTGGTACTGTTGATATTGGAAATTCGTCCAGAGCACTCAAAGAGGAAGAAAAGGCAAACGGAGTAATAGAGAATATCGTGGCAATAGACGGGATCGCCATGGTAGTCGACCCGGAGAATGCGGTAACCGACCTGACAAAAGAACAGCTTATCCAGATATATGATGGGACAGTGACAAACTGGAAGGACCTGGGCGGAAGTGATATGCCTATCATCGTGATCGGAAGAGAGGCTGGTTCCGGTACAAGAGGAGCTTTTGAGGAAATCTTAAAGCTGGAAGACAAATGCCAGTATGCTTCAGAACTTGACAATACAGGCGCTGTTATGGCCAGAGTGGCTGCGACTCCCGGAGCGATTGGATACGTATCTCTGGATGTGGTGGATGATACTGTAAAAGCCGTGTCTTTGGACGGCGTAGAGCCTACGGAAGAGAATATCAAGGCAGGAAGCTATATCCTGAGCCGTCCTTTCGTTATGGCGACAAAGGGTGAGATTTCTGAGCAGAGTGAACTGGTCCAGGCGTGGTTTGCCTACATAAACTCAGATGCAGGCAAAGAAGTGATTCAGTCAGTGGGACTGATTCTTCCCGACTGATTGGGTTGATTCATCAAGGATAAGGGAAAGAAACGGGATATCGTTTACAAGAATCTGAAAATGATTTACACTAAAGGGTGAGCAGGTTTCCTGTTCACCCTAATGTGCGAACAGGCAGGATTAAAAGATGCCGGCGGGACTGAAAATCAGGAGGAAAGAATCACATATGGAGTTAATTTACGTCATTGAAGACGATGAAAATATCAGAGAGCTGATAAGAGCGGCTTTGGTCAGTTATGGCTATCGGGTGGAAGCGTTTGAGGCGGCAGAGCCAGCCCTTGGCAGTATCGTAAAAGACAGGCCGTCCTTGGCGATTTTTGACTTGATGCTCCCAGGTATGGACGGCCTGGAGGCTATTGAAGAAATCCGGAAGGATCCTCAGATTGGAGGCGTGCCCATTATCGTCCTGACAGCGAAGGATAAAGAATTTGACAAGGTCATAGGTCTGGACAGAGGAGCGGACGACTATATGACAAAGCCGTTCAGTGTCCTGGAGCTGGCCGCCAGGGTGCGCTCTCAGCTGCGCCGGGAAAGTGGAAAAGGGCCGCAGGCCGCAGGACGTCTAGAGGAAGGAAGCCTTCTTATATGCCCGGATACGAGGGAGGTATTTCTAAATGGGGAGATGCTGCACCTTACGTTAAAAGAGTATGAGCTCCTCAAATATCTGGCGGAGAATAAGACGAGGGTTGTGACGAGGGAACAGATTTTGAATCAAATTTGGGGATACGAATATGAAGGAGAATCCCGGACTCTGGATATGCATGTCCGAAGTCTGCGGCAGAAGTTGGGAGAAGGCGGGACGGAGATGATCCGGACGGTCAGAGGTGTGGGATACCGTTTTTACAGTCAGGAGAAGGAAGATTGAAGAAAGCCATTTTTAAAAAGTTTGTGTGGATGATCTTACTGGCGCTGGTCGTCAGCAGCACGGTCTTTTGTCTGGTGATGAGCAGTGAAAGCTTGAAACAGACGGAGGATAAACTTTTAGATACCCTGCATATGATGGACTATGCGATAAATTACAATGAGGACGTGGCAAAGCAGATAACGGATATCTGCGCCATAGACGGCAATCAGGACAGCCGGGCCACGATTCTTTCTATAGATGGGACTGTGCTGGCGGACAATGGCGTTACAGATATGGAGCAGCTGGAAAATCATCTGGACAGGAAAGAGGTAAAAGAGGCCATTGAAAATGGCCGCGGATATACGAAGCGTTATTCCAAAACCCTTCATAAGGAAATGCTGTACGCGGCAATCCTGTCGGGAAACGGCGGATATGTCCTGCGGCTTGCCGTGCCCTATGAGGGACTTTTCATGTATCTGAAGATTTTGATTCCGGCCGTATTTTTTGGAGTAGTGGTCGCTCTGGTGGCATCTTTCTTTTTGGCAGAACGATTTGCCCGTTCTGTAACGACACCGTTGAATGAGATTGCGGGAGAGCTGCGTAAAGTAGATAAAGGCGAGCCTGAGATTTTTATGAAGCACTATCAGTATGAAGAGCTGAATGTCATCATAGACGCGATGAATCAGATGTCAGCGGAAATCGGCACCTATGTGAAAAAGCTGGAATTGGAGAGGATTATCCGACAGGAGTTTTTTTCCAACGCGTCGCATGAACTGAAGACGCCAATCACTTCTATTAAGGGATATACGGAGCTTTTGGAAAGCGGATTGGTGACGAAGGAAGAGGTCCAGCAGGATTTCCTGTCCAGGATAGAAAAGGAAGCCGACCATATGACCAATCTGATAAATGATATTCTTATGATTTCCAGGCTGGAAACAAAGGATGTGGAAGTGGAAATGGCAGATTTGCAGATATATCCGCTGGTGGAGGAAATGCTTGCATCTCTTGGCCCCATGGCCTGTGACTATGGAGTGAAAGTGATCACAGAATGTAAACCGCTGACTATTGCGGCAAATGTACAGCAGATACGGGAACTCTTAAATAATCTGCTGGTAAATGCGATTAAATATAATAAGCCGGAAGGTATTGTCCGTCTGACAGTCACCTCCGATAAAAAGGACATGGTCCTGACCGTCAGCGATACCGGTGTGGGAATCCCGAAAGAAGCACAAAGACGGGTTTTTGAGCGGTTCTACCGGGTGGATAAAGGAAGAAGCAAGAAAATGGGGGGCACCGGACTGGGCCTTTCCATCGTCAAGCATATTGTCAATTATTACGGAGGAAGCATCCAGCTGGACAGCCAGGTTGACGTGGGGACCACGTTTACGGTCCGCCTTCCTGTAGTAAAGATAGAAAGATAACAAAGGCGTCATACGTCCTCACCCAGGACCATATGGTTTTCCAAAGAGAATTCTTCGCCCCAGGGAAAAGAAGAAGATCTGCGGCAGATAAATTTCTTTTTCTTCGTGTCATAAAAATGCTCGTACATGGCTTTGTCGTAAGCGCTCATTCTTCGGGCGGCAGTACGTATCCATGACTGATAATTCCGGTATGCATATCCGGCGGCTTCCAGGGAGATATCAAAAACGTTGGATACGTCTCTTGCATTTCGGCAGTGAGTATAGTGAATGGCCATGGCGGGGGCCAGGAAACGTCCGGCGAAACAATTTGCCTCCAGTTCCTGTTTTGGATTTTCACCCCGATGGTTTAAGACGCAGTGTGCGAATTCATGGGCGAGAGAAAAACGGATTCGCCTGTCGGGAACATCCTGGTTATAGAAGATACGTTTTTTAAAACGAAAGGCATCTTCCGAATACCTGAGAGCCATTTGATAAAGCTCCGGATTCTTTCGCCCCATGTCTTGATAGGAGCAGATCCGGAAGCCATATTTTTTCAGCACCTCAAAGCAGTCTATAGGGAAGCTGCAGATATTTAGGGTACGATAAGTTTCCAGGATTTTTTGTTCGATCAGATCATATTCCATATCATCATCCCAAATCTTTATTCCAATTCTGACAAAAGCTTGATCAGCTTTATTTTTTCCTCAGCAGACAGATTTTTTCCGTTCCGCGCGATCAGCTCCTCCATGTCTTCATAAGACGGAGCGGCTGGAGCAGAAGCAGAGGGGGTGCCGTTGCAGAAATATTCTGCGTCGACCTGCAGCTCCCGCGCAATTTTTATCAGCACTTCTATATCGGCCTTTTTGCTGTCTCTTTTTATCATGGAATAGATAGTCGTAGGCGCGACGCCGATTTTCTGAGCCAGTTCGTTTGCATTGGTGCCCCTGTGTCTCATCAATTCACTCAGTCTGGATCCGATTCCCATATTTTCACCCCCTTTCCTATCCAATTTTAACATAATCGGGCAGGAAAGTAAATGGGAAAAATATGCAATTGCGTAATAAAAGCCTTGACAATATACTTAGAAGAGTATATTATATGAGATATAAACAACGCAGTTGCGTAGAAGGGGGATGGTTTTTATGTCATATCCACATTTAAAAGCTGCCATGACAGAGAAGAACATATCCATAAAGGATATATCCGAATCCACGGGCATATCCCAAAAGAATCTGGCGTATAAAATCGACTGCGGCGGCTTCTCCATAGAAGAAGCCGAGCAGATCCAGAAGACATTCTTTCAGGATATGAAAATGGAATGTTTGTTCCGGTCTGAGCAATGATAATCGAACATATATTCGATATACTATTATTATAGACGATGAGCGGATTGCTGTCAATGGGATTTTCAGGAGATTAGCTGTATTGTATGGTTTTAAAGAATAAAAAAAGGAGCGGATAAGATGGAAATTAAAGAAGAGTTCTATAATATAATGACAGCTCATACAGCAGAGATTTTTTATGAGGTATTGGGTCTTGAGATTATATTATCTGATGGAGAAGTGGGAAAGGTAGAAGTCAGTCCGGATTCTGAAATGGACCTTCCTATCGTATAAAAAGGGGACCGGTGATCCGGTCCCTATATATCAGAGATCCCTGGGTTCCGGCCAGGGCGGCCTTACCGGACCAGGTCCCATGGGAGGCCTTCCAGGAGGCGGTCCCATAGGGGGTCTTCCGGGCGGCGGACCTACAGGAGGTCTTCCGGGCGGCGGGCAGGGCGGACAAGGTCTGCACGGAGGGCAGGGTCTGGGCGGAGGGCAAGGTCTGGACGGGGGGCAAGGTCTGCACGGAGGACAAGGCCTGCCGGGACGATTGGGCGGAGGAAAGAACATAATGATCATATCCTTTTTGTTTTAGGATATGACAGGGGGGAAAAATAGTGCAAAATAAAAATGCCATGGATATTCATCCATGACATAAAAATGGAGCATACGGGATTCGAACCCGTGGCCTCAACAATGCGAATGTTGCGCGCTCCCAGCTGCGCTAATGCCCCATGCAACTATTTCATTGTATCACAAACTAAAAAAAAGTAAAGAAGAAAATTGAAAAAAATGTCGGGAGGAAAAGACGATGAAATCATTAAGAGGCATGTCTTATGAAGATTATGGGATTTCAAAGGAACGATATCTGGAGCTGAAGCACTTTTGCCTTCAATATGAGGAAAAAAAGAAGAATGTCCGGCTGAAAAAACAAGCGGCACAAAAGGAGAACTCCATAAGAGACTGTGAGCTGATCGAGCAGGCGGCAAAGCAGACAGACGAAACGCTTTCCCCCTATATCTTAAAATGTGTAGCTACCGGCTGGCCATACGAATATCTGGGGAACGTTCCCGTGAGCCGAAACGATTTCTATGGATACAGAAGACTGTTTTTTCATCATCTGGATAAGGAGAGGTAAAGAGAAAAGGAAGGCTTCACACCTTTCCTCTGCCCCCGCATATTTTAGATAGACAGAGTTTTTTCTGTCAGTTTGCACTAAGGCTTAAAGAAATGAAGAAAGGAAGGAAAACCATGGATTTTGGGACAATTGGCAATGTGGTGGGAATCACGGTCATCTGCTATCTGGCAGCAATGGCAGTGAGGGCTACGACTCTTGACAATAAATGGATTCCAGTCATATGTGGTCTGACTGGCGGGATATTGGGAGCGGTCGGCATGCGTTTTATGCCGAACTATCCGGCGGACGACTATATTTCGGCGATTGCCGTAGGGATCGTCTCTGGACTGGCTGCGACGGGAAGCCATCAGATATATAAGCAAATGTCGAAAAAGCAGGACTGCGGAAAAAAGGATGATGTTTCCGGACAGATAACAGCGGAAGATGGCGGTTCGGATGCCGGCAAATAAAAAAGAGGTGAATGGTTATGAGCAATGTGACAAACAGCTATTGTGTCAGAAATGACTGTTATATAGAAGGAACCAGACTGGAAGGTGTGAAATATCTGATCGTTCACAGTCCTTCTGTCTACCCGGCTGTCATTCGGGCGGTAAATGGTTCCAATAACTGGTTCAAACGCTGGAACAAGCCAGGAGTGGAAAAATTGGTCCATGGATTCATCGATGATACGGGGGTCTATAATTTTGCGCCTTATTCTCTGGCCTGCTGGCAGATAGGGACTACTTGGGGCAACAGGAACTGTATCGGATATGAACTTTGTGAACTGGACAGTGCCGCGGAATTTCAGAAGGTCTGGAAGAATGCAGTCAATCATTATGCAGAGCTTTGCAGGACTTATGGTCTGACTCCGGATAAGATCGTGGGTCATTATGAAGCCCATGAAAAAGGCTTTGCTTCTGACCATGACGATCCGGCTCCTTATTTCAGACGTTTTGGAAAGACTATGGATGATTTCCGCTCCGATGTGCAGAAGAAACTGTCGGGCGGCGAAGACTCCGATCCGGTCTCAGGAGATGTGACTGTAGTAAAGACGTATGAGCCGTGGGCCCACGGACAGGTAACAAATCTGAAAGCGGGAGACACCTTGAATGTCCGTACAGGCCCGGGCGCAGAGTATCCGAAGCTGGCAGCCTGGCCGGAGCTGGCAGAGGGAAATGAAGTAGATGTTTTAGATAAGTATAGCAATGGATGGGTGAAAATCAACATCCAGGGTGCAAAGGGTTATGTCAATTCCTATTATCTCTTAATTACGGAACGTCAATCTTCCAATGGACAGAACGGTTATACCGTATGGGTGGGAAAAGCTTCGGGTCTTGGAAGCTCCCGTCTGAATGTGAGAACTGGTCCCGGCACCAGCTACGGGCTGCTGGAAGCCTGGCCGAAACTTGGAGAGGGAAATGAAGTGGAGGTTACAGGAGAAAACGGCGGCTGGTATCAGATCAGAATAGAGAACAAATATACGGGCTGGGTCAGCAAAGATTATATCAAGAAGGCCTAGAGAAAAATAAAAGGGAACAGCGAATGGGGGACGATATGAAATCGTCCCCTGTTTGTCTGTCCTTTTTAAATGTGGTCAGTTTAATTCCGCAATCCTTGAAATGCCCACATAGATTTCGGACACCTTATACCAGGTTCGGAAATCGACTACGCCCGTCTGGGGGAGCCCAAACACATTCTGAAACGCTTCTACGGCATTTTTTGTGGACTCTCCATAGATCCCGTCAGGAGTGATGGACGGAATCGCAGAGTAGATGCTGGCAATGCTGTTTAACTGCTCCTGAAGCTGCTGTACCTTAGGACCGGTAGATCCGATGGTAAGATCTGAACCGGGCCAGGATGAGGGAATCCCGGAGATCTGCTCCGCTGTATTGATGTACATATCCTGACCATAATAGTAGCGCAGGATCTCTATCGGTGAATAGCCTTGTTCACCGAGACTTCTGGAACCCCACTGTGACATCCATTCCGGACAGGTTACACGCTGGCCGTCGCAGTACTGAGTGAGGATTGGCTGCTTCACATCCGGCCTTGAGAGATAGTTGGTGAAGATGTCGTCAACAATGACAGAAATGCTCTCAAAATAATTCCGGCCATAGATCCATTTGTGGTCATAAGCAGTAGAAGATGTAATGGTGAAATCGTAACCTTTGTTACGGTACCATTCCGTATAGACCCGGTTCATGGTAAAGGACATGATGGCCAGGACGTTGGCTGTTATGGTGGATTCCGGCCAGTTGGCATAGATTTCGCTGGAAGCCACATTTTTGATATAATCTTTATAAGGTACATAATAGTTTGGAGCTGAGGTATTGCTTATGGTACCGTCGTGAACGACGATGGTCTCTGGAACTACTACACGGCTCAGGACGATGTTTCCGGTTTCTGCAATGGGTTTGACTTCCGGCTCCGCGATCTTTGGAGGATATTCCCCATAGAGCGTATGATCAGGAATGATGATAGGCGAAGGGACTCCTTCGTTATCAGAAAGAGGCCGGAGCCGTATCGTTTGAAGGGCTGTGCTCTCCGGAAGCACTTCTGTGCCGTCTACCACCTGGGGTTCATAACCGGGAGCGGAGACCGTTATGTTGAATTCGGAGTATGGACGAGGTCCGCCGGGCTCCATGCTGTAATCGATGGGAGGCGTTCTGAGTGTGATTTCCTCTGTCTGACCGGAGGTATCGGTATCCAGCTGCTCCAGGGGCTGGCCGTCTCCGCCGGTGACCGAGATGCTGACTGTGGCTCCGCTGATCGGGAAGTTATTGAGTGAAGAGTTGACACGGATGAGCAGCTGCCCGCTGTCCGGCGTATCATTCTGCATGGCTTTTATAATCAATGGAAATACCCCGCAGTTTTGTTTGTATTAATATATGATGGAAAAGTGAAATTAGTGATATTTTATGAAAAGAAAATTCCTTACCCAAAAAGGTTGAAATGTATGTCGCATTGTGGTAAAATCTTTACAATTTGAGCTGAAGTTAGATGAAATGCGCGGATTCCGCGCATTTTGCGGAACTACGAAAGGAAACGGTGGATAAATGAGAGCTTTTCTAATACTCGAAGACGGGACCGTCTTTTCCGGGACCAGTATTGGTTCGGCAAAGGAAGTCATCAGCGAGATCGTCTTCAACACATCAATGACTGGTTATCTGGAAGTTCTTACAGACCCCTCTTATGCCGGACAGGCAGTAGTTATGACATACCCCCTGATTGGAAACTATGGTATCTGCCACGAAGATATGGAATCCGTGAGGCCCTGGCCTGACGGTTATATTGTGCGGGAGCTCTCCAGGATGCCCAGTAATTTCAGAAGTGAGGACAGCATCCAGCATTTTTTAGAGAGTTATGATATCCCCGGTATTGCAGGAATCGATACAAGAGCTCTTACCAAGATCCTTCGTGAGAAGGGAACCATGAACGGCATGATTACCACCGACGAGGATTATAAATTGGAAGAAATCCTTCCGAAGATCAAGGCCTATTCCCCGTCTGGAGTCGTGAGGAAGGTTACATGTCAAGAAAAATATGTACTGCCGGGCGAGGGCCATAGAGTAGCGCTCATGGACTTTGGCGCGAAGCAGAATATTGCCCGTTCCCTGAATGAACGGGGCTGTCAGGTGACGGTATATCCGGCATACACGGCGGCAGAGGAGATCCTGGCGGATGCTCCCGACGGTATCATGCTCTCCAACGGTCCGGGAGATCCAAAGGAATGTACGGAGATCATCGCGGAGCTTAAAAAGCTTTACGAAACGGATGTCCCGATTTTTGCCATCTGCCTGGGCCATCAGCTTATGGCACTGGCTACCGGCGGAGATACTTATAAGATGAAATATGGGCACAGAGGCGGCAATCATCCGGTCAAGGACCTGGAGACTGGCCGTGTGTACATTTCTTCCCAGAACCATGGCTATGTGGTGGATACGGACTCCCTGGATGAAAAGATAGCAGTTCCCGCATTTGTGAACGTCAATGACAAGACAAATGAAGGACTCGCCTATACCGGGAAAAATATATTTACCGTACAGTTCCATCCAGAGGCGTGCCCCGGACCGAGAGATTCCTCGTACCTGTTTGACAGATTCCTTAAGATGATGGAGGTGGCCAGATAATGCCTAAAAATCCTGAGATAAAAAAAGTATTGGTGATCGGTTCCGGACCCATTGTCATCGGCCAGGCGGCAGAGTTTGATTATGCCGGCACTCAGGCATGCCGTTCTTTAAAGGAGGAAGGCATCGAAGTAGTTCTTGTAAATTCAAATCCGGCTACCATCATGACAGACAAGGATATCGCGGATAAAGTATATATAGAGCCTCTGACTGTGGAGGTTTTGGAACAGCTGATAGAAAAAGAAAAGCCCGACAGTGTGCTCCCGACCCTGGGCGGACAGGCAGCGCTCAATCTGGCCATGGAGCTGGATGAAGCAGGCTTTTTAAAAAGCCATAATGTGAAACTGATCGGCACTACGCCGGAAACCATTAAAAAGGCAGAAGACCGCCAGGAATTCAAGGATACCATGGAAAAGATAGGCGAGCCCTGCGCCCCTTCGACGGTAGTACATGATGTGGAAGCCGGCATTGCCTTCGCAGATCAGATTGGATATCCTGTAGTCCTGCGCCCGGCCTATACTCTGGGCGGAAGCGGCGGCGGCATCGCTTCCGACGAAGAGGAGCTGGTTGAGATTTTGTCCAATGGCCTCCGGCTGAGCCGTGTGGGAGAAGTGCTGGTAGAGCGCTGCATCGCGGGCTGGAAAGAAATTGAATATGAAGTGATGCGGGACGGAAATGGCAATGTGATCACAGTATGTAATATGGAAAACATTGATCCGGTGGGCGTTCATACGGGGGACAGCATCGTAGTGGCGCCTTCCCAGACATTGGGAGACAAGGAATACCAGATGCTTCGGAGCGCTTCCCTCAACATTATAGACGAGCTGAAAATTACAGGGGGCTGCAACGTGCAGTTTGCCCTTCATCCGGAGAGCTTTGAATACTGTGTGATCGAGGTGAATCCCCGTGTAAGCCGTTCGTCCGCGCTGGCATCAAAGGCCACCGGCTACCCTATCGCCAAAGTGGCTGCAAAGATCGCGCTCGGTTATACTCTGGATGAGATTCCCAACGCCATAACCGGAAAGACCTATGCCAGTTTTGAGCCCATGCTGGATTACTGTGTGGTGAAGCTGCCCCGCCTGCCTTTTGATAAGTTCATCAGTGCGAAAAGGACTCTTACTACGCAGATGAAGGCGACTGGAGAAGTCATGAGTATCTGCACAAATTTTGAAGGGGCTCTGATGAAAGCCATCCGCTCTCTGGAGCAGCATGTGGACTGTCTGATGAGTGAAGATTTCACGAAAGCGTCGGAGGAAGAGATCCTCGAATACCTCCACCGGGTGGACGACAGAAGGATTTATGTGATTGCGGAGGCTATCCGCAGAGGAATTTCTTATGACGTCATCCACGATATCACAAAGATAGATAACTGGTTCATAGATAAAATCGCGATTTTGGTGGAGATGGAGAACCGTCTGAAAACGGAGCCTCTTACAAAAGAGCTCCTTACAGAAGCAAAGCGGATCGAGTTCCCCGACACAGTGATCGGACGCCTTTCTGGAAAGACCGCAAAGGAGGTCAAGAGTCTCAGAAATGAATACGGCATCCGGGCCGCGTTTAAGATGGTAGATACCTGTGCAGCAGAATTTGCGGCTGCAACGCCTTATTATTATTCCTGCTTCGGAAGTGAAAATGAAGCGGACGGTGCGAGAAAAAAGAAAAAAGTGCTGGTGCTCGGGTCCGGCCCCATCCGGATCGGTCAGGGAATCGAATTTGATTTTTGCTCGGTACACAGTACCTGGGCCTTCAGCGAGGCAGGTTATGAGACGATCATCATAAACAATAACCCAGAGACGGTCAGTACGGATTTTGATATTGCGGATAAGCTCTATTTTGAACCTCTGACTCCGGAGGATGTGGAAAATGTGGTGGAACTGGAAAAACCGGACGGCGCTGTGGTGCAGTTCGGGGGCCAGACAGCCATAAAGCTGACAGAAGCTCTTATGAAAATGGGGGTTCCAATCCTCGGCACATCGGCGGCGGATGTGGATGCCGCAGAGGACAGAGAGCTGTTTGACCGGATTCTGGAGGACTGCTGTATTCCCAGGCCGGCTGGTCATACGGTCTTTACCTGTGAGGAAGCAATCCAGGCGGCAGAAAACCTAGGATATCCGGTCCTGGTACGTCCTTCCTATGTGCTGGGCGGGCAGGGTATGCAGATCGCCATAAACGACCAGGATATCGTCGAGTTTATCGGGGTCATCAACCGGATTGCCCAAGAGCATCCGATTCTCGTGGATAAATATCTTTTGGGCAAAGAAATTGAAGTGGATGCTGTATGCGACGGGGAAGAAGTGCTGATTCCCGGGATCATGGAACATATTGAACGGGCGGGCATCCATTCCGGCGACAGTATCTCTGTATATCCGGCGCAGAGTATCTCCGAAAAAACGAAGCGTGTAATAGAAGAGTATACCAGAAGGCTTGCAAAGGCGCTCCATGTCCGCGGGCTGATCAATATTCAGTTTATTGTGAGCAATGATGAGGTATATGTCATTGAGGTGAATCCCCGTTCCAGCCGTACGGTGCCGTATATCAGCAAGGTCACCGGCATACCTATCGTGAAGCTGGCTACTCAGGTCATCATTGGCAGCACGATCCGGGAGCTGGGCTATGAGCCGGGGCTTCAGCCGGAGGCCGATTATATTGCCATCAAGATGCCGGTGTTCTCATTTGAAAAGATCCGCGGCGCGGACATCGGCCTCGGGCCGGAAATGAAATCCACCGGTGAATGTCTGGGAATAGCGAAGACCTTTAATGAGGCGCTTTACAAAGCGTTTCTCGGGGCAGGAATCAATCTTCCCAGGACGAAGAAAATGATCATGACCGTCAAGGACGCGGATAAACTGGAGGCAGTGGACATTGGCAGAAGGTTTGCGGCTCTGGGGTATAAAATCTATGCTACCAGGAGTACGGCAAAGATTCTCAATGAGAATGGCGTGAAAGCGATCAAGATCAATAAGCTGGAACAGGAATCCCCGAATCTGCTGGATCTGATTCTGGAGCATGATATCGATCTGGTCATTGATACTCCAAACCAGGGAGCGGCCAGGAGCCATGATGGGTTCATTATCCGGAGAAACGCCATTGAGACGGGAGTGAATGTATTGACTGCCATTGATACGGCCAAGGCTCTGGTAGCCAGCCTGGAGAATCGGGAGGAAGGACTTACCCTGATTGACATTGCAACTGTGAAGAACAGGACAGGAGAATAGCGAATGGGACAGGAAAGCTGGGGGAGAAGAGTCTGGAGGCTTATTTATCCGGGACTGACGTATTTTGGCATCTGTTTCATTGTGGAAGCAATTGCGGCGGTGTTCATTGCCATGACGACGCTTCCGGGATATAATCCCAATAATTTGAACAATCAGATGGAGATCATTAACGAGATGATGAACAGGACGCTGTCTATCGCGTTAGAGCTGCAGGTGCTGGCCGCGGCCATATCACTTCCGGTCCTTCTGCTTTTTTACCGGATGGACAGAAAGGCCGACCTAAAGAAAGGAAAAGCCCGCCGCTTTACGGCGGTGCCGTCCTGGCAGTATATCCTGATTGTCGTTTTGGGAGTGGCCACCTGCCTGGCGGGTAATAATCTGATAACCGCCAGCGGTCTTTACAATGTCTCAGATACGTATGAGGCAATATCTGACATCATGTATGGAGGGAAATTAGCCCTGGAATTCATCGGACTGGGCATCATCATTCCCATTGTAGAGGAGCTGATTTTCCGGGGGCTTATATACAGACGTCTGAGAGAGTATCTGAATATCGGTCCGGCTGCGGTGCTCTGTTCTTTGATATTCGCGTTTTACCACGGGAATCTGGTACAGGGCGTATATGCGTTCTGTCTGGGACTTTTATTTATCTATACCTATGAGCGTTTTCATACCATGGTCGCTCCGATTCTTTTCCATATGGCGGCCAACCTTTTTTCAGTGGCCGTGTCGGAGCTGGGATTTCTCGACAATATGTACCGGTCGGCGGGGAAGTTTTGGGGAGGTACCGTTATTTCTTGTCTGGTGCTGATTCTGATGGTATATCTGATCGAGCGCCACGTCCATTCGGTGGAGATTGCTTCGGAAGGTTCCGCTGGTTCGGCAGCAGGAGACAACGGAGAAATGGGACAGGAATAGAATATTAAATTAGAAAAAAGGCGTCTGCAATTTGCAGACGCCTATCAATTTCTGATTTTGTTTTTGATGAAAATATCTCTTCCGCTGTGATCAAAGCTTATTCTTATAGCTGTACAGCTTCTTTGATTTGGTTTTCTCCTTCGCCGCCCTCGCGGAAGCTCTCGTCATCTCCGGCTGATATACGAAAAAATAAAGGATGATGGCAAGTACGATCGCTCCAAGTCCATCCAGCACAGAGTGCTGTTTCAGGAAAACGGTGGACAGACAAATGGAAATGGTGATCAGGGTGGTCACAGGACGAATCCACTTGTGTTTTTGAGAAACTGGACTGTTCCACCATGCCAGATTGATGCCGAGTGAGGCGAATACATGGATGCTTGGAAATACATTGGTTGATGTATCTGTTTTGTAGAGCATGACAATCAGTTTCGAAAACAGGTTTTTTTCCGGATTTACTGGAGGACGCATAGTCTGGCCGTTGGGAAATAGAGTACAGATGGCGAGACAGACAGTCATTCCAATGAAGAGAAAAGCGGTCATCCGGTAGAATTCTTTTTTCGGACGTTTCAGCAGGAAATAGGTCACAGAACCTGCCACGAAAATGAACCAGAATAAATATGGTATGATGAAATACTCATTAAACGGAATAAGGTCATCAAATGCTATATGAATATTGGTGAACTGGGTTCCTACGGTCACATGCTTTTCAAGCCAGAAAAACCATGGGAAATAGATAAATACGTAAAGGAGAACCCAGGACTGACGATATTTGCTGAAGAAATTCTTGATTGTTTTCACACGAATCGCCTTCCTTCCCCCCCTTGCAGGGCATACTGCTAGCCTTCAATAATTTTCATGTGATTATAACACGGTTTGCCGGGGATGGCAAGTGAATTCATAAAATCTTTAAGAACTATTCTGAATAATTACCGCAAATTAACACAAAAAACGTATTTTCTTTTCAACACAGCGGACAGATATATCCGTCTGACCATAACAGGACTCTCCGTCGGCATGAACTAACAGAGGCTCTTCCGTATGAATGGCCGCTTCCCGGCACGCGTAGGTCCGCACACCATTGCAGCAGACATGCCGGCCTGCCAGAGAAGCGAGCAGCAGGAGTGTCAGCCGCAGACGGGAAACGCCGGATACGACACAGAGATCCAGATAACCGTCACAGGGGTCGGCCTTGGGAGCGAAACGGAAGCCGCCGCCTTCAAACTTCTGAATGTGGGAAGAGATAAAACGGATCTTCTTCAGATTTATTTTTTTTACCCCGTCCAGAAGCAGATAACCATTGGTGCTTTTACAGAGGACGATACGCTTGATTCCGATGAATAAATAGATAAGCTTCCCCATATGAAGCTGGTTGAATGTCTTTTTTAGTTTGGTAGTAAACAGATTCTGACAGACATCTGCATCATAGCCGATGCCGCTGCTCACGATGAAACGCCTGTGAGCGGGATGATCGGACATATAGGATAAAATGCCATAGTCGAGATAACGGCAGTTTTCGGATTTTAGAAGCTGATCCATGGCTTTTTCCGGGTTCCTCGAGAGCCGCATTCCTCTGGAAAAATCGTTTCCTGATCCAGAGGGTATATATCCCAGTGTCACCGGAGAGGAGAGGGAGATGCCGTTCAGCACTTCGTTTAAGGTACCGTCGCCGCCGAGGGCGACAATGGTTTTAGGTGAAGAATCCTGATGTCTTGGCGATGTAAGTTCCGCCGCCAATTCTGTCGCGTGTCCCGTATGCTCAGTCAGATAAGCCTCGTAGGGAATTTTTTCTTTTTCCAGCCGTTCCTTCAGCTTATTCCAAATACTCAGCCCCCTGCCGGAGCGGGCGTTGGGATTTACGATAAAATAGTACATAACGATCCTCCTGGAGTCCGGCTGTTCCGGGCTGCCTTCCGAAATTACTTTCATTATAACATAAGGAGCAGAGGGGATACAAAGAAAAATTTTATAAATAAAAAGTGTGGAAAAAGTCTTGACAATTTGGACAATAAAAGGTATACTACCTAGGCAGTCAAAAATGAAGAATATGGTTTTTGCTGCGGTCGGGGATCTTAGCTCAGCTGGGAGAGCATCTGCCTTACAAGCAGAGGGTCATAGGTTCGAGCCCTATAGGTCCCATTATGGCGGAATAGCTCAGTTGGCTAGAGCACACGGTTCATACCCGTGGTGTCGAGAGTTCAAATCTCCCTTCCGCTACTATAAAAAATCCCTGGAAACCTAGTAAAATCAAGGCTTCCGGGGTTTTTGTTTTTTGCTGAAAAGTGTGTGCAGGTGCTTACTTAAGATAAATCGACCACAAATCGGTTTATTTTTTGGTATGATTGAATTATTAGACGTCGGGAGGGATTGAGTATGGCATTAATAAAGTGTCCGGAGTGTGGAAAAGAAGTAAGCGATAAAGCAGCGGCGTGTCCCAACTGTGGATTTCCTCTTGATTTATATGCGGAAGCGAAACGAGACAATAAGGCGGACAGCAATTGTCATGATAAATATGGCAGATTTTCAAACAAAGAAAGTAAGATTAAGGCTTCGAGAGAGAAATTGCAAGAAGCTTTAAATAAGCAAACACGATCTTATCATTCGCAGGCATCTTGTCCAAGATGCGGTTCAACAAGTATAACATATACGAATAAAAGACTTAGTATTGGCCGGGCGATGGCAGGCGGTGTATTAGCGGGACCCGCAGGAAGTGTAATGGGAGGTCTGAGCAGCAAGAAGGGCTATGCTGTTTGTTTAAGCTGTGGGAAGAAATGGAAAGTATAAAATAATACCAGATGGTTCTTGTATGACCCCTTATATTCGAAAGATAGGGCGATGCTGCTGAAAAGTGTCATCGCCCTATTTTGGTACATCCAGGTTCTAAAGAATTTGTATGCTATATGCCGTGGTCTGCGGAGGAATACTTGCAGTCTGGAAATTAGCATGGGTGATTCTGACCAGCTGTCCGGGGCGAAGAGCACTGAGCTGGACCGGCCGTCCGGCGCGGTTGGTTATGGGGGTGGAATTCGGTACTACAAATCTGGTCTGGCTGTTGATGTTCCAGGGGATTCCCGTCAATAGCATATTGTTGCGGACATCGGCAAAGATGACTCGGTCAGTCGTGGTCACGGAGGGAGCCTGAGGCATTCCCTGCACGATGATCAAAAAGGCATTTGACTGCGGCGGTATGCTTCTGGTCATACGTGCTGAAAATATAGCGCTCACCCACATTCCCGGCTGTATGCAGCATATGCACATGTTTTGGCCGAATGAGTCCAGGATGACGGTATTGCCAGTGAGGTTCAGTCTGATCGTCTGGATAGAAGTGATATTGTTTGCTTCTGGTACAGAGTAAGAGACCTCGATGCTGCCTCTGGAATTATCAAAACAAGAAGTATCTTCAACCAAAGCGTTATCTATACGCATAATATTTCCCTGCTGGACTATGGCTCCACGAGGATCGTCATTCATATGTTTTTCCATTACAATTGATTTGCTCTATATTATGCAGTTTGTATGAAAAAGTGAAAGCCGCCGAATAGATCAAAACATACAGGGTATCGATAAGAAGACAGTTCATGAGATCATATGGCGGAGGGAACGGAAAACTCCGGGGTACCAGTGGAATATGGGGCTATGTCATACTGCTGAAAATAAATCACGAGGCCGTCTGGCTGCAGATAAAAGCTGTTTGGATTAAATGTATTCTGAATAAGAGAACTGTAATTGTCAAAATAAGAGCTGGGGGTGATTTTTAAGCGCTCTTCGACCTGCTTTTCCAGATTCTTCTGCAGACTATGCAGAGTAACAAAGTTCAAAGGATAAAAATCGTTCAGTCTCAGTTTCATGCCGGTATTAAAGTTCCATGTGTCCGATGTTCTGGTCGTCTCTCCGTGTGCCCCGCCCATGAAAAGATAGGTGTCCATATAAAGGCTGGTCAGACAGCCAGTATTAAAAGTGACCTTATAAGAGACATCGAAGGTATAGCTGTTGAAAGGCGGCGAGTTGAAAGGAATATACTTTGCATTTTCGGCCGCCTGTTTATAAAGAACAGTCCGGCAGTGTTTTTCTGCTTTTTTTGCGGCTTGTGCGTAGTATTCATTTATGGCCCGAGCAGCAGCTTCATTACATGTGGTGACAAAAAAAGGGTAATGGATCTGATAAACGAATACAGGAATCTGTCCGAGATACATGGTATCCTCTAGGGTCCTTTGTTCTATGGTCTGCATAATAGCCCCTGACTGAAGAGTTATTATATTATATTCCCGCTTTACGGCAGTAGTCATTTTCATTTGGGCGGTTGAACGGGAAACCCTTCGATCGTCATGGGGCTGTGAATAGAAATATGAGGGCTATGCTTAAGGGCCTGATATAAAACATTTTTGGGAATCATTCTTAGTAAGCTCTGATCAAGCCCAAGTTAGACACCGGCCGCTGCCCTGCGGCGTTCACCTTTAGGCCGGCCCGGAATCTTTCTGCCGGAATCTTTTCTGCTGCAGCAAATCGCCTCAATAGCTTTCAAGGCAATCGGAAGATACTTTGGTGCGGCAGGAGGAAGGATTTTCTCCTGTCTCATCTGATTCATAAGTCAAGTTAGTCTTGAAAATATTCAAGGACTAAACGGTCTGTTTGACATTTGTACGATGAGAGATTAAAATGAAAGAATACTTAACGGTGCTGATTCGTTTTCGGGCGGTGAGAGGTATTTGACAGATATAAAGTTTATAGGAGTATATAGGATGATAACCATAAGAAATGAAAAAGAAGAGGATTACAATATTGTAGAGGGAATTACAAGGAAAGCATTTTATAATCTTTATGTCCCGGGATGTGTAGAGCATTATCTGGTCCATATCATGCGCGGACATGAGGATTTCATACCAGAGCTGGATTTTGTGATGGAACTTGACGGTCAGGTGATTGGAAATATCATGTATACAAAAGCCAAGCTGACAGATGAGTCCGGAGTTGAAAAGGAAATTCTCACCTTTGGCCCTGTTTGTGTTGTCCCGGAGCATCAGAGAAAGGGTTACGGGAAGATCCTTATGGAATATTCGTTTAAACAGGCGGTGTCGCTGGGCTATGATGTGATCGTCATATTTGGAAGTCCGGCAAATTATGTAAGCCGTGGATTTGTGAGCTGCAAAAAATACAATGTCTGTATGGAGAATGGAAAATATCCGGCGGCGATGATGGTAAAAGAGCTTGTTCCCGGCGCTCTGAACGGAAAAAAATGGTTTTATCATGACAGCCCTGTGATGGCGATTACTGAGGAAGAAGCACAGAAATACGATGATACTCTGGAAAGAATGGAGAAGAAGCATTTGCCGAGTCAGGAAGAATTCTATATTATGAGCCATTCATTTCTTGAGTGACTCGGGAGGTAATTGTATTATGGATGATGGATTAAAGATTAAAATGTATTCATTTACGATGGACTGCCTGGAGCCGCTCGAGCTGGCAAAATTTTATGCGGATTTACTCAAATGGGAAATACCATTTTATGATGAAGAATATGCATGTATAAGCGCTCCGGGCACGGCTCAGGGCGCATATCCAGGCATTACGTTTCAGAGGAATCCGGATTATATCCCGCCTGTATGGCCGGGAGATCCGGAAGCTCAGCAGCAGATGGCGCATCTGGATTTTGCAGTCAGCGATCTGGAAAAGGCAGTCCAATACGCGGTTCATTGCGGGGCGGTGATCGCAGATGCACAATTTTCCGATGGATGGAGGGTTATGTTTGACCCAGCCGGACATCCGTTCTGTTTGTGCCAGATGAAAACGATTATGGACAGCCCTCATTTCGCGCTGTTATAGCAGCTTATGAGCGGAAGGCTGACAGCAAATGGACAATGGATAAATAACAAACGACAAGGCAGGAAAAGGAACGCATGAAAAATAAAATAACCTCATTTGTAAAACTGCATTTGCCAGTTTTGCTTCCGGCAATCATTATTATAATATTAGTTAGTTCAATTTTGGGATATTCTGTATATCGCCTGGAAAACAATTCTGATTTTCTTAATGATGAGATTAGTTCTTTACAAGAAACGATTGAATCATTGCAAAAGGATGTTGACAAATATGTTTCAAATATTCAACCGTTAGAGTCACGGGCAGCAGAACTGGAGTCCGTCAACGACGACATAGCTCAAAGTTTCAGCATTGCGCAGGACACTTTAGATAAGAAACAGAAGGAGTTGGAATCCGCGGAAGCCAGAATAGACGAGTTATCCGTTTTAGAGAATCAGCAAAGCGAGATTGATGAACTGAATGGTCAGGCAGAGTCCCTGCAGCAAGAGAATGCCGAGCTAAGAGAACAAATAAGCAGTTTAGAGGCGTCTCAGACCTCAGCGCGCAGCTCCGGTTCCAATACTTCTTCACAAAAGGATGACGACACCCCTAGAGGAGCAATCGTATATTGGACGCCGGGAGGAAAAGTGTATCATTCTACACCGAATTGCTCCACGTTAAAGCGGTCAAAGACGATATACGAGGGAACCATTTCAGAAAGTGGCAAAAGCAGAGGCTGTAAGGTTTGTTATTAGCAGCTAAATAATTAGAGTTTTTTGTTTAAGGAGCTAAAGATGAACCATTTTTATATTATCAAAAATAAGAGAATCGTAATCAGCGGTATGGTTCTTCTGGTATTATTGCTCAGCGGTTGTACATTAAAAAATAATAAAACGGAAACAGCAAGTGATTCTATGTCAGAAGGAAACAAAGAATTTGATGATTGGTACGGTGAATATCACACTGAAAAATGGATACGCCCTTGTAAATTTTATGTGCCGACTCCAATGCTGGAAGAAAAATGGAAGATAGAGAAATCTAAAACCTATTCATTGGATGGTGATACCTTTGCCGTTTTTAATCCATTTTCTGACGATGACCCGGCGTACCAGGATCATAGATATGTAGGGACTCGAAATT
Organism: Qiania dongpingensis; assembly: GCF_014337195.1. Lineage (NCBI taxonomy): Bacteria > Bacillati > Bacillota > Clostridia > Lachnospirales > Lachnospiraceae > Qiania > Qiania dongpingensis. The sequence continues at coordinate 493,406 of NZ_CP060634.1, read as the reverse complement.
ATGAAACTGATATTTTGGATAAACCTCTCGTAGAAAAAATCCAAGAAGAACTGATCGGGAGTATAATTTGTCCTGATGAGGAATTGGCGTATTATGATAACTTGGATTTTGACCTGATGGACTATGTAGATAACAAAAGCTTGATCTTCCATTCAAGTGACGGAAAAATCAGTGAGTGTTGGGTAGATGCGGGTAATGACGAAATTATTGTAATCAATAAATTGATCATATCTTTGAGAAAGAAATCTTAAACAGCAACAAAATTAAGACGGGTCTTCAGACACATTGAAGGCTCGCCTTTTTATATAGCAGCTTTACAGGCAATTTTATTAGATGAACTTGTAGGCTTATTGATGTAGGCAATCAAAAAAACCCTTGATTTACAAGGGCTTTCAAGAGCGGATGACGGGAATCGAACCCGCCTATCCAGCTTGGGAAGCTGGTGTTCTACCAATGAACTACATCCGCACGCAAGAATATTATACCGGGTATGGCTTAAATAGTCAAGCGCTGAAACATAAAATTTCCTGTGGGCTCCATTCTTTCCGTTTTAATCCTGGCTGGCGAGTTCAGGGAGGTTTTCTTTCAAAAATTCGTGGGCCACGTCCTGTGCCGGACGGTCCTCTTCATCTACCAGATAGTTGAGACCGGCCATGATATCCGTGGATAATGCGCCGGCCAGCGTATCGGTGATCTCTGCCAGCTCGGGATATTTCTCCAAAGTCTCACTCCGGAATACGGGAACTGCATAATAGGGCGGGAACGCACCTTTGTCGTCTTCCAATATTTTCAGATCAAATTTCTTTATCAGGCCGTCAGTGGAATATGCGTCTATAATTTCCCCCTCGCCGTTCAGAAGCGCAGTATACCGGGGCGCTCCGTCTACTCCGATTTCTGAAGCGAATTTTAAACCGTACAGCTTTTTCACGCCCTCCAGTCCGTCGGCCCGGTTTAAAAAGGTGAGAGTAGAGATGACGCGGAGCTGACCGTTGACCCGGGCCAGGTCGCTGATGCTTTCCAGATGATATTTTTCTGCGATTTCCTTGGTTGTGGAAAGGGTATACGTATTGTTCACATTTAAGGAAGAGAGGAGTTCCAGGTCATATTTATCTTTCATCCCCTGCCTGGAGGTGTCATAGACCTCCTGTACGTCGGAAATGGCCTGTTTTCCGAGGATGCTCACATAGATAGTTCCGGTGTATTCTACGTAGCCGTCGATGTCGCCGCTTTGGATGGAGGTAAGGCAGATGGAAGAGCCGCCCAGATCGGGAGTAGTCTCCACGGATATGCCAAGCTTTGTTTCGACAGCCTCCGAGAGCATGTATGCCAGAATTTCATTTTCTGAAAAATCCATGCTGCCGATACGAATGGACGTTTCCTCAGTAGGACGGAATACATTTCCGATGAACAAGACTGCGAGCAGCACCGCCGCAACGATGGCGACAATGCGTTCCTTTTTTTTATGTTTCTTTTTCTTTTCCTTATTATCTCCAGGCATGAGACTGATGGGAGTGACAAGGGTTTCAACGGCGGAGAATATCCGGTCGACCAACAGCGCCAGGATACAGGCAGGAATCGCGCCTGCCAGAATCTTATAATTGTTGACGGTTCGAATTCCGGAAAAGACCAAAAACCCGAGACCACCGCCGCCGACAAAAGCCGCCAGTGTCATCAGGCCCACTGCCGATACGGCAGAAATACGCACACCGGTCATGATGACAGGCATGGCTAAGGGGAAACGGATTTTAAACAGTATCTGCCATTTTGTGAGCCCGATGCCCCTCGCGGCTTCCAGTGTCTGGGCGTTTATGTTCATCAGGCCGGCATAGGTATTCTTTATGATGGGCAGCAGGGAATAAATGACCACCAGGAAGATTGCCGGCTTCATGCCGATTCCCAAGACCGGGATGGTCAGGCCCAGGAGAGCCATGCTGGGGATTGCCTGTACCAGATTGGCAAAGGCCAGGACAGGCTTGCTCGCGGGTTTTAAATAAGAGATCAGGATGCCCAGGGGAACCCCGATGAGTATGGCGGCAGCCAGGGCCAGGGTGGTGAGCTGTATATGTTCCAGGAATAAAGAAAGGATCTCAGACCTTGCGGAAATAATATATTGAATGAATTCTGTCATGCTCTTTCCTCCTCTTCCTCTGAAATGAACTGGCGGCTGAGGGTGGTGACCAGTGTGCTTCTCGTGATCAGGCCTTCGATGATGCCCTGCTCATTGATCACCGGCAAAGTGGAGAGCTTCCTTTCGTTGAACAGATTCAGCAGATCTACGATGGAACTGTCCGGGCTGGCGGAAGTAAAGGATTTTTCCATTAAATCCTGTGCAGGGCGCTTAGTATCGTGAGTCCCGATCAGGGACTCCGCGAACAGCACGCCGAGCAGATGCTTTTTCGGATCCGTCACCATGAGCGTATCCACCTTTTTCTGGCTCATCAGTTCGATACATTTGAAAATAGGCATCCAGGGGAGGCAGCAGACCGGTTCCCGGATCATAATATCCTGAGTCTTTATAAGTTCCGGTGACATCCATATCCGGTTGGGCCCCACAAATTCCCGAACAAAGTCATTGGCAGGATGCTTCATGATCATTTCCGGATTGTCAAACTGAGTGATCTTTCCGCCTTCCATGATGCAGATACGGTCTGCTAATCTCACCGCTTCATCCATATCATGTGTTACAAATACAATGGTACGCTTTAACGCTCCCTGCATTTCCATCAGAGAGTTCTGGAGCTGTGTCCTGGTGAGCGGATCCAGGGCGGAAAACGGCTCATCCATGAGTATGATTTCCGGGTCGGACATGAAGGCCCGGACGACTCCTGCCCTTTGCTGCTGCCCGCCGGACATCTCCGAGGGGTAGACGTCCAGGTAAACGTCCGGATCCAGATTTACCATATCCATCAGATCTTTTGCGTCCTTTTCAATTTTTGCAGTGTCTTTGGAATTGAGCCGGGCAATGATCTCAATATTTTCCCGGATGGTCATATGGGGAAAAAGACCGGTCTGCTGGATAACATAACCCATCCGCCGTCGGAGAGGGATCGTTTCCAGCTGCGCGATATTGCTGCCGTTGATCTTTATGGTGCCGGAAGAGGGAAGAATCAATTTATTGATCATCCGGAGCGTTGTGGTCTTGCCGCAGCCGCTTTCACCCAGAAGGACCACAAATTCTCCGTCGTCGATCGTAAAGCTGATGTTGTCAATTACAGTATTACCCTGAAAAGTTTTTGAAACGTTTTGAAATTCTATCATATATGAATGATACCTCCTGTTATGTATGGCAAGCCTTGTGAAACGAATGAAGCGGTAATGACAGACAACAGCTCTGTATAGATTAACGGGCCGGAAAAGACAGATGTTTCATATGGCTTTGTAGACGGTGTTTTAAGAGGATGACAGATTGCTTTTCCAGATGCAGAAAAGCTTTAGAAGGATAAGGATGAACAATTGTTTGTTAATTATTCTATTATACATGTTTTATATGAAGTTTGGATAAAAAATATGGAATTTCATAAAAATTTAAGAGTCTGTTAAGGTTTTGGATATTTTATCCGTATATGCACCGGATAACTCTCAGGGAAGTATCGGCTTGTCTATTGGACAGAAGAGGGGTATAATTACAGTATATGCTGGATATGCTGAAAATATGACTAGGAGGAGCTATGAGAATTGGAATGGGTTATGATGTCCATCGCCTTATAGAAGGACGGGACTTGATAGTAGGAGGCGTGAGGATTCCCTTTGAAAAAGGGCTTCTCGGTCATTCAGATGCCGATGTCCTCCTGCATGCCGTTATGGATGCGCTTTTAGGAGCGGCCGCGCTCGGGGACATAGGAAAGCATTTTCCTGATACCGATGAAGCATACCGAGGAATTTCAAGCCTTAAGCTTCTGGAGAAGGTGGGAAAGCTTTTGGAAGAAAATCTATATATTATAGGAAATATAGACGCTTCTGTGATTGCCCAAAGGCCCAAGCTGGCTCCGTACCGGGAGAAAATGAGACAGAATATTGCGGATGCTCTCCATATATCCGTAAATCAGGTAAACGTGAAGGCGACTACGGAAGAGGGCCTTGGATTCACCGGCGCCGGGGAGGGGATATCCTCTCAGGCAGTAGTCCTGCTTGAGACTGTCGGGAATTACAGTTATGGTTACGATCCCATGGAAACAGGAACGGGCGGCATGCCGTCCGGAGCGGGCGGAAGCTGTGCGGGATGCGGGGGCTGCCGGGGAAATGACTGAAAAGGGGTTGACAAATCTTTCAAAACTGCATAGACTAGATTAAGAAGCAGGAACTTTTCCTGTTTATAAAATGAAAAAGGCTTTGAAGGAAAGAGTAGTACCGGCGTGAATAGCAGAGAGGGTCTGTCACCGGCTGAAAGCAGACCTTAGGATGGCGGGTATGAAGTGCATTCCGGAGCTGACAGGGCGATGGCATCGGCAGTAGTCCTGCACGTGTGGTTTACGTTACAGACCTCGAGTGAGAGACGCCTGCAGAGGTGTTTCTTATGAAGAGTGGGACCGCGGAGTGAACTTCGTCTCTTTTGAGACGGAGTTTTTTTATTCCATGCGAAATATTAAACTGATTTTTGAACGGATAATATTCTGTAAAGAAAAGGAGAGGATATTATGGGATTCATTCGTTATATTAAAGAAGAAATTGCGATCATCCGGGAGAGAGACCCGGCTATCAAAACACCGATGGAGGTTTTTCTGTATCCGAGTTTTAAGGCGATCCTGAGCTATCGGGTATCACATTGGCTGTTTCTCCGGAAGCATTATTTTTGGGCCAGATGGGTATCCCAGCGGGCAGCCAGGAAAACGGGAATTGAGATTCATCCCGGCGCCACCATCGGAAAAGGGCTGTTCATAGATCACGGCCACGGAGTGATCATCGGAGAGACTGCGATAGTCGGCGACAATGTGACCTTGTTTCAGGGGGTGACCCTGGGTGGAAACGGGAAGGAAAAAGGAAAGCGGCATCCGACCATCGAGGATAATGTGATGATCAGTGCGGGAGCTAAAGTATTGGGCTCTTTTACCATAGGAGAAAATTCTAAGATAGGAGCGGGCAGCGTGGTCCTGGGGCCGGTGGAGCCGAACTCTACAGTAGTCGGCGTACCCGGAAGAAGTGTAAAGAGAAATAACGTTCGCCTGCCCAGGATGGATATGGATCAGGTGACACTGCCGGATCCGGTGCTGGCAGATATCCGGCAGTTAAAGGAAGAAAATCAGGAGATAAAAAAAGAGCTGGAAAGGTTAAAGGAACTGCTCCGGGTGCAGGTTTGTCAAGACAGAGCCGGTAAAGCCCGAAGCACAGGAAGAGCCTGCAGCGCCTGATTCTTCTTTGGAGAAGGAGCTGAAGAGCAGAACAGAAACGATTCCATAACGGAGCAGAAAGCAGAAGGGAGAAACCGATGAAAATATTTAACACGCTGTCAAAGAAAAAAGAGGAATTTGTACCGCTGGAGCCTGGCAAGGTGAAAATGTATGTCTGCGGTCCGACGGTCTATAATTTTATCCATATCGGAAATGCTAGGCCTATGATCGTATTTGATACGGTCCGGCGGTATTTTGAGTATAAAGGCTATGATGTGAATTATGTTTCCAATTTTACGGATGTGGATGATAAGATCATCAATAAGGCCATTGAGGAAGGGGTGGAGGCTTCTGTCATCTCTGAACGCTATATCGCGGAATGTAAAAAAGATATGGAGGGCATGAATGTGAAGCCGGCCACCACTCATCCGCTGGCTACACAGGAAATATGCGGCATGATCTCCATGATCGAGACCCTGATAGAAAAGGGCTTTGCTTACCGGGCGGATGACGGCACCGTGTACTACAGGACAAAGAAGTTCAAAGACTATGGAAAGCTGTCCCATAAAAACCTGGAGGATTTGCAGGCCGGGCACAGAGAGATCAAAGTGGTGGGCGAAAAGGAAGACGAGTTGGATTTTGTGCTGTGGAAGCCTAAAAAGGATGGAGAACCTTATTGGGAAGCTCCCTGGTGCAACGGCCGTCCCGGATGGCATATTGAGTGTTCCGTTATGTCAAAGCATTATTTAGGGGATCAGATCGATATTCACGCCGGCGGTGAGGACCTGATTTTCCCCCACCATGAAAACGAGATCGCCCAGAGCGAAGCCGCCAACGGCAAGGAGTTTGCAAAATATTGGATGCACAATGCGTTCCTTAACATTGACAACCGGAAAATGTCCAAATCCTTGGGGAACTTTTTTACCGTAAGGGAGATCAGTGAAAAATATGACCTGCAGGTGCTCCGTTTCTTCATGCTGAGCGCCCACTACAGGAGCCCGCTGAATTTCAGTGCCGATCTCATGGAAGCTTCAAAAAACGGTCTTATGAGGATCCTGACTGCGGTAGAACGCCTGGATGAGCTTCTGGCTTCTGCATCCGGTGAGTCCATGACGGAGGAAGAAAAAGCTGTTGTGGCTCAGATCAAAGAATTGGTTGTCAAATATGAAGCCGCCATGGATGATGATTTCAATACGGCGGATGCCATTTCCGCTGTATTTGAGCTTGTTAAGCTGGCGAATACTTCTGTGACAGAAGCCAGTACAAGAGCTCTGGCGGAATACGCAAAGCAGACCATTGAAACCCTCTGCGGGGTCCTGGGCATCATTACAGAAAAAAAAGTGGAGCTTCTCGACGGAGAGATAGAGGCATTGATCGAGGAGCGGCAGCAGGCGAGAAAAAATAAGGATTTTGCCCGTGCCGATGAGATACGTGACACTTTGGCGGACAAAGGAATCCTTTTAAAGGACACCAGAGAGGGTGTAAAATGGACGAGAGCATAAAAGACTGTATTCCTGAGATGATGTCCCAGGAACAGAGGCTGGTCGGTGAAGACAGTCCGGATGTCCGGACGTATTCACCGCTTACGCTGGCCTTTATTGGAGATGCGGTATTCAGCCTTTATATCCGTACCATAGTTGTGGGACAGGGGAATATGGCGCCGGGCAGGCTTCATGAACGCTGCAGTGAACTGGTGAAAGCCAGCGCCCAATCCCATATGATACACGGTATTTTTGACACCCTGACCGATGAAGAAAAGAGCGTGTACAGAAGAGGCAGGAATGTCCAGGCAGGCAGCCGCGCCAAGAATGCCACGATGTCGGAATATCGCCATGCGACCGGTCTGGAGGCCTTGTTCGGCCATCTGTATCTGACCGGGCAGGGAGAGAGGATGACAGAGCTGGTGGAAAAATGCCTGGCTTATCATTCGGCGGAGCCGGAAAGGGAATAGATGAGATACGAAGAATTTACCATAGAGGGCCGCAACGCGGTATTGGAGGCTTTCCGTTCGGGAAAGACCATAGATAAAGTCTTTCTTCTGAAAGGTTGCCAGGACGGACCGGTGCTCAGTATCGCAAGAGAGGCGAGAAAACAGGATACGCTGGTACAATACGTGCCGAAGGAGCGGCTAGACCAGTTATCCTCCACAGGGAAGCACCAGGGAGTTCTGGCCTATGCGGCGGCCTACGAATATGCCAGTGTGGAGGATATGCTCGCACTGGCGGAGGAAAAGGGAGAGCCGCCTTTTTTGTTCCTGCTGGATGGAATTGAAGATCCTCATAATCTGGGGGCGATCATCCGGACCGCGAATCTGGCCGGCGCACACGGAGTCATTGTTCCCAAACGGCGCGCGGCGGGGCTGACTGCCGTAGTGGCGAAGACGTCAGCCGGAGCTTTAAATTATACGCCCGTGGCCAAGGTGACGAATCTGACGGCGGCGATGGAAGAGCTGAAAGCAAAAGGAATGTGGTTCGTGTGTGCTGATATGGACGGAACTGTCATGTATGATCTGGATCTGACCGGTCCTATGGGGATCGTCATTGGAAACGAAGGAGAGGGCGTCGGCCGCCTGTTAAAGGAACGGTGCGATATGACCGCGTCCATCCCGATGAAGGGAGATATCGATTCTCTGAACGCTTCAGTGGCGGCGGGGGTACTGGCTTATGAGGTAGTACGGCAGCGCCTGAAGAAATAGAAGAGACATCATCTGATTGACAGGTACGGAAAAATATGATAGGAATATAGTATAGCAGAGAAAGGATGTGAAGAATTGCGTGGACGACAGTGATGACAGCGACAGTGAATCCTGTGAGCAGAGAATAGTGGTTCCATGCAGTGAGATGATATGATAAGGGCGTGGTCTGTATCCGTAACAGCGGGTACGGGCTGTGCCTTTTTGTGTTCTGAAAACTGCAGGGCCGTGGCCCGAAATTACAGGATAAGGAGATTGCTATGATAGGACCGATTCTTTTACAAATTGTATTGATATTTTTAAATGCTACCTTTGCCAGTGCGGAGATAGCCGTTATCTCCATGAATGAGACAAAGCTTAAAAAGCTGGCGGATGAAGGGAATAAACGGGCGGGAAAGCTGGCGGCTCTGACGGAGCAGCCGGCCCGTTTCCTGGCTACGATACAGGTGGCGATCACTCTGGCGGGGCTTCTAGGCAGCGCCTTTGCGGCGGAAAATTTCGCGGGACCGCTGGTGACGGTTCTAATGGATATGGGAGTCACGGTACCGGAAAATGTTCTCAAATCCGTGTCCGTCTTTTTGATCACACTGGTTTTGGCGTACTTTAATCTGGTGTTCGGAGAACTGGTCCCTAAGCGGATCGCAATGAAAAAATCAGAGGAGACCGCTCTTGGCATGGCCGGGACTCTCAGCTTCGTATCTAAGGTCTTTGCTCCACTGGTGTTTCTTTTGACGGCCTCTACTAACGGGATACTCCGCCTTATGGGCATTGATCCGGACGAAGATGACGAGAAGGTGACAGAAGAGGAAATCCGGATGCTTTTGATGGCCGGGAATGAACAGGGGACGATCGATGCGGATGAAAATGAGATCATTCAGAACGTATTTAAGTTCGATGATATCACTGTGGGGCAGATCTGCACTCATCGTGTAGAGGTGACCTCTCTGCTGCTGGCGGACAGTATGGAAGAATGGGAACGGATCATCCATGAGAGCCGCCATACCCATTACCCAGTCTGCGGAGAAAGCCGGGATGACATATTGGGAGTTCTGGACACAAAAGATTATTTCCGCCTTCCGGAAAGAACGAAGGAAGCCGTGATGGAGAAGGCGGTCGACGGGGCGTATTTTATTCCGGAGGCCATGAAAGCGAATGTCCTTTTCCGGAATATGAAAAAGACCAGGACTTACTTTGCTGTGATTATTGATGAGTACGGAGGCATGGCGGGGATCATCACACTCCACGATCTGATGGAGGCATTGGTTGGTGATCTTTATGAGCTGGAAGAGCCGGAACAGCCGGAGGATATTCAGAATATCGGAGAAGGGCAGTGGCAGATACAAGGATGTGCGGATCTGGATGAAGTGGCAGAGACGCTCGGCGTCCGGCTGCCCACAGATGTATACGATACCTACAATGGATTTCTGTTCGGGGTGATCGGCCGCGTCCCGGGCGACGGAGAAACGTTTACATGCCGGTATGACAGGATGAAGATAGAGGTACATACTGTAGTGAATCACAGGATTTGTGATACGACAGTGACTCTTCTTCCGTCGGCTGAAGAAGCAGGAGAGCCGGGCGTTTAAATCCCCGGACCTGCTTTATTGCAACAAAAAAGAACCTGATGAATATCAGGTTCTTTTAAGCTGACGAGCGGACTCGAACCGCCGACCTCCTCATTACCAATGAGGTGCGCTACCGCCTGTGCCACGTCAGCACTTTTCCGCTTTTCTAAGCGGCAACATGAATAATATACTATAGAAGTTACGGCTTGTCAACTACCATTTTCGTCAAAATATTATTTCTTATATTCTTTGAGTAACTGAATTATTTTACACAGATTCTAAACAATTACCCCCACCGGAGTTGAATTGATTTTTGCCGAAACAAAAAATAATGGATGTATTTTAGAAAAGGATTTAGTAAAATAATGACAGCGGATATGGATTTCTGCCGCTGTTTGCACATGGATGGGAGGCTGAGCATGAAACAAATGGAAACACTTATGGAGGAGCTGCGAAAGGGCCTGTATGACGGGCGCCTGAAGGAAATTTACATGGATGACTCTGTACTTATATATCAAAGAGAACGGTATATAAGAGCGCTGAGAAATTATCAAAAGCTGTTTGACGGGGAACAGGCAGCGGTCTATAGTGTACCGGGCAGAAGTGAAGTGGGCGGAAATCATACGGACCATCAGTGCGGAGTCGTATTGGCGGCTTCTGTCAATCTGGATATCATAGCTGTGGCGGGACGAAGCTGTGACAGAAGAATTCGAATGGTTTCAGAGGGTTATGGCGAAATCAGGGTGGATTTATCGGACTTGTCCAAAAAAGAGGAAGAGGAAGGGACGCCGGCCGGCCTGATCCGCGGAGTGGTGTCAGGACTCAGATCAGGAGGGTTCCAGCTGGAGCAGGGATTTGACGCATACGTGACAAGCGATATTCCAATTGGAGCCGGTCTGTCATCTTCAGCAGCCTTTGGAGTGATGGCGGGCACGATCATTTCCGGTCTGTTCCATGACGAAAAGATCAGTTCTTTGGAAATCGCCAGAGCCGCCCAGTATGCGGAGAACACTTATTTTGGAAAACCCTGCGGCCTGATGGATCAGATGGCCTGTTCAGAAGGCGGATTGAGCCGGATTGATTTTAAAGATCCGATGTTGCCGGAAATGAGAAAAATACAAGAGGACTTTGAAACGCATCATTATCACATGTGTATTGTGGATACGAAAGGCTCTCATACCGATTTGACAGAGGAATATGCCCTGATTCCGGAGGAAATGAAATCAGTTTCTGAATACATGGGAAAAAAGGTGCTGCGAGAGGTTGATAAAGGGGAATTTTTCAGAAGGCTTCCAGAGATCCGAAAAGCGGCCGGGGACAGAGCAGTCCTTCGGGCTATTCATTTCTTTGGGGAAAATGAGCGCGCGGGAGCGGAGGCAGATGCTCTTTCGGAAGGGCGGTTTGCGGATTTTCTGGAGTTGGTGAAAGTATCTGGGAATTCATCTTATAAATATCTGCAGAATATCTATACGTGTAAAAGCCCGCGGGAACAGGGCCTGGCCATAGGCTTGGCAGTCAGCGAGGACATCCTCGGCTCCCGCGGCGTCAGCAGGGTGCATGGAGGCGGGTTTGCCGGAACCATCCAGGCTTTTGTTCCGGATGATCTTGTAAATCGATACAGGAAAGTCATGAACAGTATTTTTGGCGAGGGCTCCTGTCATGTTCTGAAGGTGCGGCTATATGGAGGCATTCGGGTATTATAAGGAAGGTGCTTTCGGATATTGCAGGGAGTTTGGCCCGGCCCGGGGTATGGGAGCTTGACAAAAGCCTTTCCTGCGGGTATAATATCCGATGATATGGAAAGAACGTAGAAGAGAGAGAGTAAGGCTCCATAAGGCTTCAGAGAGCCGCCGGATGGTGTGAGGCGGTGCCTGATGTGTCTGAACTGGTCTCGGAGTTCCGCAGCAGAACACTTATCTCATTGTGGGATAATGCAAGTAAGCGGCGGCGGGCCTTCCCGTTATAGAAGCGATGAGTGCACAGCAGTCTGGCTGTGAAGTAGAGTGGTACCGCGAACAGGCCCTTCGTCTCTATAGAGACGAGGGGCTTTTAATTATTAATAAAACGGAGAAAGGATGTATCATATCATGGCTGTCCCTTATAATCATAAGGAAATTGAAAAGAAGTGGACCAAAAAATGGGCGGAGGACCCGGTCAATGTAAATGACGGGAAGAAACCGAAATATTACTGTCTGGATATGTTCCCTTATCCTTCTGGGAACGGACTTCATGTGGGGCATTGGAGAGGCTATGTGATCTCTGATGTCTGGAGCCGGTATAAGATGCTGAAAGGATATTATATCATCCATCCCATGGGATGGGACGCGTTTGGGCTCCCGGCTGAAAACTATGCGATCAAGATGGGAGAGCATCCGGCGAAATCCACGGCTGACAATATCGATCACATCAGAGAACAGATCAAGCAGATCGCTGCTGTTTATGACTGGGACATGGAAGTGAACACCACGGATCCTTCCTTCTATAAATGGACTCAGTGGATTTTCGTCAAGATGTTCAAGGCGGGGCTTGCATATGAAAAAGAGATGCCGATCAATTGGTGTCCGTCCTGTAAGACCGGGCTTGCCAACGAAGAAGTAGTGAACGGATGCTGCGAACGGTGCGGCGCTCCGGTAACCAAGAAAAATCTGAAGCAGTGGATGCTCAAGATCACCGCTTATGCGGACAGACTGCTGGACGACCTTGACAAGCTGGACTGGCCGGAAAAGGTCAAGAAGATGCAGACAGACTGGATTGGAAAATCCTATGGCGCCGAGATCGATTTCCAGGTGGACGGAAAAGAGGAAAGCATCAAGGTATACACCACCCGTCCGGATACGTTATACGGAGCTACCTTCATGGTGCTGGCTCCGGAGCATGCCATGGCGGCCGGACTCGCAGCTCCTGAGAGAAAAAAAGAGGTGGAGGACTATATATACCAGGCTTCCATGAAATCCAATGTGGACCGTCTCCAGGATAAAGAAAAGACTGGTGTGTTTACAGGAAGCTATGCGGTGAACCCGATCAATGGGGCAAAGGTCCCCATTTGGCTGTCTGACTATGTACTGGCAGACTACGGGACCGGCGCTATCATGTGTGTGCCCGCCCATGATGACAGAGATTTTGAGTTCGCAAAGAAATTTGATATACCGATCATTCAGGTGATCTCACCGGACGGAAACGAAAATCCTGACCTTAAAGAGGCATATGTGAACCCCGGCGTCATGATCAATTCCGGAGAGTTCAATGGAATGAGCTCAGAAGAAGCCAAAGCGAAGGTTCCGGACATCATGGAAGAAAGGGGACTGGGTAAGAAGACCACTCAGTATAAACTGCGTGACTGGGTATTCTCCAGGCAGCGCTACTGGGGAGAGCCGATCCCCATCATTCACTGTGACCACTGCGGGTGCGTTCCTGTGCCGGAAGAGGAGCTTCCTCTGCTCCTGCCCGAGGTGGAATCCTATCAGCCTACCGGTACGGGAGAATCTCCTCTGGCGGCGATCGACGAATGGGTGAACACCACCTGTCCTGTCTGTGGACGGCCCGCCAAGAGAGAGACCAATACGATGCCCCAGTGGGCAGGGTCCTCCTGGTATTTCCTCCGCTACGTGGACAATAAGAACAGCGAGGAGCTTGTCTCCAGAGAGAAAGCAGATAAATATCTTCCGGTCGATATGTATATCGGCGGCGTAGAGCACGCGGTGCTCCACCTTCTGTACTCCAGATTTTATACGAAGTTTCTCCATGATATCGGCGCAGTGGACTTTGACGAGCCCTTTAAAAAGCTTTTCAACCAGGGCATGATCACCGGAAAGAACGGCATCAAGATGAGCAAGTCCAAGGGCAATGTGGTATCGCCGGATGACCTGGTGCGCGACTACGGATGTGATTCCCTGAGAATGTATGAGCTGTTTGTGGGGCCCCCGGAATTGGATTCGGAATGGGATGAGAGAGGAATCGACGGTGTGAACCGTTTCCTCAACCGTTTCTGGAACATGGTCATGGACAGCAAAGATTCTGGCATGGCGTCTACGAAGGAGACAGAAAAGCTCCGCCATAAAATGATATATGACATTACCAGCCGTTTGGAAAGCTTCAGTCTCAATACGGTCATAAGCGGTTTCATGGAATATAACAATAAGATGATCGAGATGGCCAAAAAGAACGGCGGCATGGATAAAGAGACCCTGGAAACGGCAGTCACGCTTTTAGCCCCCTTCGCCCCCCATATCTGTGAAGAGCTTTGGAGCCAGCTGGGACATGAGACCAGTGTCTTTGACAGCAGCAATACCTGGCCGGAATACGATGAAAGTAAAATGGCAGATGATGAAAAAGAAATTGCCGTGCAGCTGAACGGCAAGACAAGATGCGTCATCACCCTGCCGGTGGATATGGAAAAGGAAGCGGCTTTGGAAGCGGGACGGAAAGCCCTGGGAAATAAGCTGACAGGAAGTATCATTAAAGAGATTTATGTACCCGGAAGGATCATCAATATCGTGGCTAAGTGATGGAAAATTCTGTAACCTGTACCGTATGGGGAAGCGCCGTAGCGATGTGAGCGACAACGATTAGACGGTACTATAAAAATTCTTTATAAACAGGAAAGAATAAATTGATAAATAATCAACAGAAAATTCATTGACTTTTGTCAGATAAAATGAGATAATAAAGCAGATTTCGATTTTACTTAATTTTATAAAGGAGGAACAAGGAATGGCAACAAAAGCATATTATCCTATTTCTGAAATTGGCAAGGGTAAAGTTGGTTTTTCCAAAACCCGTGCTATCGTTGAAGCCGCATTTTACGGCAACAACGTAGTAAAGGTAAATACCCTGAAAGAGGCTTACAAGCTGGCTAAGAATTCACCTGGAACCATTGTGACAGACATGCCGGTATATAGAGCAGAAGAAATCGGCCTTGACAGTGACGCCAAAGTTCTTTTATTCAACGATGGCGCAATCACAGGGCGTTACGCAGCGGCACGCCGGATCGCAGGCGAGCCTGGAGTAGACTGTGAAGCACTTGATAAGGTGGCGATGGACGCTGTCTACGATTCCCGGTGGAAAAAAATGTACCATGCAGAGGTATATGTAGGACTCGATCCTGAATTCATGGTAAAAGCACATCTTCTGCTTCCCGAAGGAGAAGAGAACATCATGTATTCCTGGATGTTAAACTTCCAGTACATGTCAGATGAGTACGTAAAGATGTATAAGAACTCCAAAGCAGTAGGAGACGGAAAAGAAGCTGATATCTATATCTTCTCCGATCCCCAGTGGAGCCCCGTGGACCATCCCGGCGTAAACTTTGACTGCTTGAGCGATCCCGCAAAGAAAACTCTTTGCTACTTCAATACAGATACCAACTGTGCGTGCATCCTGGGTATGAGATACTTCGGCGAGCACAAGAAGGGTACTCTGACCATGGCATGGGCTATCGCGAACCGCAATGGATACGCTTCCTGCCACGGCGGACAGAAGGAATATACACTGGCGGACGGCAGCAAGTATGTAGCTTCTGTATTCGGCCTGTCAGGTTCCGGAAAATCCACTCTGACTCATGCAAAGCATGACGGAAAATACGGTGTTACCGTGCTTCATGACGATGCGTTCATCATCAATACCGATACCTGCGCGTCTGTAGCTCTGGAGCCCGCTTATTTTGACAAGACTGCTGATTATCCTACCGGCTGCCCTGACAATAAATATCTGCTGACAGTTCAGAACTGCTCCGCAACTCTGGATGAGGACGGCAAGATTCAGCTGGTGACAGAAGATATCCGTAACGGCAACGGACGTGCCATCAAGTCCAAACTGTGGTCTCCGAACCGTGTGGACAAGGTGGATTCTCCTGTGAATTCCATCTTCTGGATTATGAAAGATCCCACCATTCCGCCGGTAGTAAAGCTGAAAGGTTCCGCTCTGGCTTCCGTAATGGGCGCAACTCTGGCGACAAAGAGATCTTCTGCAGAGAGACTGGCTCCCGGCGTAGATCCCAACAAGCTGGTCGTAGTTCCTTATGCGAATCCCTTCAGGACCTATCCTCTGGTAAACGACTATGAGAAGTTCAAGAAGCTGGTTGAAGAGAAGAATGTAGACTGCTACATTATCAACACCGGTGATTTCATGGGCAAGAAAGTACAGCCCAAGGATACGATCGGCATTCTGGAGAAGATTGTAGAAGGCAAAGCAGAATTCAAGAAATGGGGACCTTTCTCTGATATTGAGATCATGGATTGGGAAGGCTTTGTTCCGGACCTGAATGATGCCGATTACCTGGCACAGTTGAAAGCGCGTATGCAGGATCGTGTAAACGAAGTTTCCGCATTTGCTACAGAGAAGGGCGGATACGACGCACTTCCTGAAGAAGCTCTGGAAGCTCTGAAGAAGGTAGTCAGCGAGCTTAACTGATTATATACCAGTTCGCTTTGAGTAAGATAGTGAAATGAACGCCGTCTGCGGCCATGCGGCTGCAGACGGCGTTTTTGTATTATAAAAATTTTTAAATGATTGTCCGGATTAGTATAATGTATTGTAGATGCGCTGAAAATCCTCCAGGATCTGCATATGAGAAAAGTCCGGCTGATATATCATATGGATTTCCCGGACCATGCTGCCGTTTTCAATGGGAAGGACTGCCAGGCGGCCCTGACGGATATCCTCGCGGCAGGCGGACCGGGCGATGATGGATACGCCGAAATTCTGAGCCACCAGTTCTTTAGTCATGGCCAGATTGTCCAATTCCATGACGATGTTGAAATTTTGGATGGACTCTCTTTGACTCCATAGAAAATTCTCAAAAAGCATCCTGGTCCCGGCAGTCTGGGGACGGAGGATCAGCTTCTCATCCTTGATTTCTTCCAATCGGATTTCCTGGCGCTTGGCAAACGGATGCTCCAGGGACACGGCCAAGCACAGATAATCGGTGTCCAGAAGGACAGAAGGAAATCGGTTGTTGGGCAGAATGCCTTCCACAAAGGCGAGATCCAGTTCATAGAGAGCCATTTTGCGATAAAGATTATTTATAGTGTCTGTATGAATTTTTATATGTGTTTCCGGATGATCGTCGCAGTACCGGGCTATTACCCGGGGCATCATATTCTCCCCGGCGGTCTGAGTGATGCCGATGGTGAGATGGGTGCTTTGTTTCCAGCTGTCTTCAATGGAACGGCGTACATCCTGATCGATGGCTGCCATGCGTTTGGCATATTTTAAAAGGATTTCTCCCTCCGCTGTCATGATCAGGGACTTTTTGTCCTTCTTGAAAATGGTGACCGTATAATCCTTCTCCAGTGTCCGGATGTGATGGCTGACAGCTGGCTGGGTCAGGGATAATTCCCTGGCGGCGGCCGTAAAACTTCCGGTTTCCGCTACTTTTAAAAGGGTATATACTTTAGAATCTAACATGCAATTACCTCCCCCGGTTACAAGTTATAAATAATATTTATGAATTGCAAGGAAAATATAATTTGATTATAGCAAAGTGCTATTTTATAATCAATATATCATAAAAATATTTTATAGACTGAAACGGAGGGGCCGAATAAAATAAATAAAAAATGACGGGGGTGATTGCAATGATGTTGCTCAGCATGATTGAAAATGATTCTGTGCGCGTGATTCTTTCTTTGGCGATTATGGTATCTGCGGGGTTGATATTCACAGCCGTTACAAGAAGGATCCATTTACCAGATGTGACCGGTTACATCCTGGCGGGGGTGGCGATCGGACCATATGCGCTCCATCTGATACCAGATGGGATTGCAGATCATATGGGATTCGTCGCAGATGTGGCACTGGCTTTTATCGCATTCGGGGTGGGACGGTATTTTAAGTGGTCGGTGCTGAAGAAAAACGGAAAAAAAGTGGTGATAATCACTGCGATGGAAGCGCTGATGGCGGGACTTGTCATTACGCTCGCCATGCTCTATATTTTTCATCTGTCTCTTCCTTTTTCTCTTCTCTTGGGGGCGATCGGATCGGCCACGGCTCCTGCTTCTACGATCATGACCATACGGCAGTATAAGGCAAAGGGAGAATTTGTGAATACGATACTCCAGGTGGTAGCGCTGGATGATGCGGTGGCTCTTTTGGCGTTCAGCGCATGTACGGCTGTTGTGAGTGCTTCGGAGGGGAACGGAGCGGGCGTATGGTTTGTACTGAAACCCATCCTGCTCAATATTGGGGCGTTGGCTCTGGGAGCATTTTTCGGTCTGGTCCTTCATTGGCTGGTGGACAGAGAGAAGAACCGGGAGCGGAGGATTATCCTGCTTATCGGTCTGGTGCTTATACTGACCGGCTTCTGTTCTTCCTTTGATATTTCGCCGCTTCTATCCTGTATGGTGATGGGAACGGTATATATCAATGTGGGCGGCTCAAAAAAGACTTTTACTCAGCTGAACCATTTCACTCCCGCGGTCTTCCTTTTGTTCTTTGTGAATTCGGGGATGCGGCTGAATGTGCCGATGTTAAAGACAGCCGGGATTATAGGAGTAAGCTATTTTTTCATCAGGATAGTCGGAAAGTACATAGGAGCGTATCTGGGAGCGCGGTTCACAGGGGCGGCGGCGGAGATCCGGCGTTATCTGGGGCTGGCCCTGATACCGCAGGCCGGGGTGTCCATCGGACTTTCTGTGCTGGCAGAACGTATGCTGCCTGAAAAGCTTGGGATGCTGTTATCTACGATTATTTTATCTTCCAGTATTCTTTATGAGCTGACGGGTCCGGCCTGTGCGAAAGCCAGTTTGTTCCTTGCGGGAGCGATACCGGGCAGGAGAAAAGGGACGGGCAGGGAAACGCTGCCGGATACTGAGGGTAAAAAAACAGAAGAGAAGTGAAGTTTTTTGGATTTATTTTTCTTGTCAAATGGGGTAAGATGTGATATATTAAGAAAAGCAGAAAGAGCAAAGGCGCAGCTTTTATGAAGTTGTGCCTTTTTGCGTTGGAGAAAAGCAGCGCTGGGATTCCACATTTTTAAAATTTTCAGTGCATGTACTAAGAAGCAGCCCACAAGAATATCATTAAGTAGAAAAAAGCTGTTTTTGTGAAATATCACATTGGGTTCAATTGTGCAATAATCCGATATTAGGTGAATGTGCATAATATTGAGAAGGGAGAGAGGGTTTTGTAAGACTTTTTTTAAAAGATATGGTAAAGTGCTTGACGACGCTTTGTCGACAATATATAATGGACAAAAAGGGAGCTATCGAAGGGGAACGTACCCGATAGCGTAGAAAGGAGAACAAATATGCCAATCGTAAAAGCATCAAAGGATCGTGTAAAAACCGGCGTGCATTTCATGCTGGGGAATTACGCACTTGTGGAAGGCGCCATCAGTGCCGGATGTAATTTCTTTGGCGGGTATCCCATCACACCTGCTAATGAAATCTCTGAGAGGATGTCACAGAGGCTGCCGGAAGTAGGAGGTAAGTTTGTACAAGGTGAAGATGAGCTTTTCTCTATCTTTGCGTGTACAGGTGCTTCTCTGGCAGGCGGCAAGGTCATGACCGCTACCGCAAGCGCAGGCTTCAACTACATGCAGGAGGGACTTGGGTATGCTTATACCATAGAAGCTCCTCTGGTGGTTGCGGACGTTCAGAGGTGCCGTGGTGAGAACTATGCCAGCCAGGCGGACGTATATCAGATGAGATACGGCGCCAGCGGCGATTATGAAGCCATCGTAGTATGTCCTTCTTCCGTTCAGGAGCTTTATGATTATACGATCTGGGCTTTCAACCTGGCAGAAGAGTACCGCAATCCGGTTGTAGTGATGTCCGAGACGACGATCGCTCTGATGAGAGAACGTCTCGATATTCCCGAAGCTTCTCAGATTGACTTATTTAATAGAAACTACACGACTCTTTCTCCGGAAGAATATCAGCCTTTTGCGGCTCCTGAATTTGGATGCCCTGATGCTGCGCCTTTAGGAAAAGGATATCAGACCATCTATTCCCTGAACCCTCATGATGAAAAGGGAAGCATCGATTGGGATCCTGATGTATTTGATAAGCTGTATAAGAGAATCTGCGGCAAGGTCCGTGAAAACGCGGATAAAATCTGCCGTACTGAGAGCTTCATGATGGACGACGCAGAATATGCGATCATTGCATATGGCAGTGAGGTACGTCCTTCTATCGAAGCTGCCGAGATGGCAAGAGAGAGCGGTATCAAAGTTGGCGTTCTTAAGCTCTGCAATGTATGGCCGGTTCCGGAAAAAGCTATCGCAGAAGTGTCAAAAAATGTATCAAAGATTTTTGCGGTCGAGATGAACATGGGCAAATATGTCAATGAGATCACACGGGTTGCAGCAGGCCGCTGTGAAGTGATTCCCGTAACCAAGAATTTGGGCTTGGTACATACCGGATACGAGATTCTCGAAGATATTAAGAAGGGGGTTAAATAAGATGAGTGAGCTGAAGATCAATCCCAGAAGAAAATATTTAAGACCGGAAAAGCTTCCGCACTTTTTCTGCTCCGGCTGCGGCTGCGGCCAGGCGCTGAATTATTATATGCAGGCTCTGGAAGAGCTGGATATGGACCCCCGGTACATGATACATATAGCAGGTGTCGGCTGTACGGCCAGAGTGCCCGTATATATTAAGACGGATATGTTCCATGGCGTTCATGGAAGGACTCTTGCATGGGCAACCGGCGTGAAGATGATGCAGCCGGATACTCCCGTGGTCATTTTCGCAGGCGACGGCGATATTGCGTCCATCGGCGGCAACCATCTGATCCATGCAGCCAGAAGAAACCTGGATGTGACTGTAGTGATGGTCAATAACATGAACTTTGCCATGACCGGCGGCCAGGTGGCTCCTACCACTCCGGAAAAGGCACGTACCATGACGACTCCTTATGGCAGCGCGGAACCCAGATTTGACGTATGCGCGCTTGCCCAGGCAGCAGGCGCCACCCATGTGGAACGCTGGACGACGGCACAGCCTGCCCAGTGTAAAAAAGCAATGGAACGCGCGCTGCAGCACAAAGGCTTCTCTTTGATCGAGATTGTTTCCCAGTGCCCGACCCACTTCGGCCGATACGCACTGAAGACCGGCGACCCCAATGCTGTCATCGCCTGGATCAAAGAGCATACCTATACTGATGCGCAGGCGAAGAAGATGTCTCCGGAGGAACTGGAAGGCAAGCTTCGCTGCGGCCAATATATCTGCGTTGAGAAGCCTATCTATGAAGGCACCAACGAATTAATGTAAGGAGGAGAAGAAATGGTTACATATCCGCAGAGAATTACCTTATGTGGCTTTGGTGGACAGGGAATCATTTTGTCCGCAGTTATTTTAGGGACGACCGCCGTGACAAAGGGCGATTTATATGCAGTACAGACTCAGTCCTATGGTTCTGAGGCCCGTGGCGGCCAGTGCCAGTCTGAGCTGATCATCGACAAGAAGGCCATCAATTCTCCTGTTGCAGAAAAGAAGAACCTTTTGGTTGCCATGTTCCAGACCGCGTATGAGAAATATATTCCTACTCTGGAGGATGACGGCGTTCTCGTGATCGATCCTGGCCTGGTGACAAAGATCACACGCCCTATTAAGACTACATTTGAAGTTCCCGCTACGCAGATCGCAGTGGATTTGGGAAATCGTATGGCGGCGAACATGGTCATGTTAGGATTCCTGAGTGAGTCATTGGGCATCATCAAGAGGGAAGACCTCCTGGATGTTGTGAAAGATACTGTAAACCCCAGATTTGTAGAGCTCAACTTCAAGGCAGTGGAAGCGGGCATCGCTTATGCCAAGGAGCACGATCTTTACCATAAATAAGGAGCGGTCATGAATTTATTCGAATATGAAGGCAAGCAGATGATGCGGGAATATGGGATTCCCGTGCCGGAAAGCCACCTGATTACCGCAGAGGATGCACCTGCTCCCATGGCTTATCCTTTCGTACTGAAGGCTCAGGTCATGACTGGCGGCAGAGGCAAGGCCGGCGGCGTAAAAGTCTGCGAGAACGAAGCGGATTATAAAAAATATGCCCATGATATCCTGAATATGGAGATTAAAGGACATAAGGTGCACGGCCTTTTGGCGGAACAGATGATGAAAGCCGAGAAAGAGCTTTATCTTTCCATCACCCTTCAGGGTGTAGCGAAGCCTACGCTGATCGCCAGCCGTATGGGCGGCATGGATATTGAGGCGGTCTCCAGGGATAATCCTGAGGAGATCGTGAAGATGGAGATTGACCCTTTTACAGGGCTTAAGGGCTATCAGCTCAAATATCTGGCAAAGAAGCTTCAGGTGGAGGACAAAAAAGATTTGTTCGCCATGGTGTCCAAGGTTCAGGATGCTTTTTTCAAGGCCGGCGCGATGCTGGTGGAGATCAATCCTCTGGGCCTGGTGGACGGCAAACTGGTAGCGATGGATTCAAAGTTTGTCATTGACGGCCATGCGCGCCATATGCAGGCAAAGATGGATGAGCTGGAAGCGGCAAGACAGGAACTCCATGCGTATGAGACTCCTTTTAAGGAGGAGACTACGATCACGTATGTTCCTCTTGACGGAGATCTGGGCCTGATTTCCGACGGAGCAGGCACAGGCATGCTGACACTGGATCTTCTGAACGACGCAGGCGGGCATGTGGCCAGCTTCTGTGAGCTGGGCGGCATGACCACCGAAGAAGTTATGTACCGCGCTATGGATCTGACTCTGACCGGACATCCGGAGATCAAAGGCGTGATCATCGTCCTGATCGGCGGATTCAACCGTATGGACAATATGGCCCTCGGAATCACGAAATATGTGAAAGAGCATAATGTGAAGATTCCTATTTATACGAGAATGTGCGGAACGATGGAAGAGGTGGGCCTTGAGACCATGAAGCAGGCAGGTATGCCTACTTATAATATCCTGACTGACACCGTTAAAGAATTTGTGCATGAAGTAGAGGGGGTGTAGGGAATGTCTATATTGATCAATAAGGATTCAAAGGTCCTGGTACAGGCAATTACGGGAAAATCCGGTTCCCTGCAGACCAAGGTCATGCTGGAGGCCGGAACGAATATCGTGGCCGGCGTTACTCCCGGAAAGAGCGGACAGGAGGTATATGGCGTTCCCGTATACGATTACATAGCGGAAGCGAAGGCAGAGCATGATTTTGATACGGTCATCAGCTTTGTTCCTCCTGCATTTGCAAAGGATTCCTGCTTTGAGGCAATTGACGCGGGCATAAAGGTGCTGGTTCTGACCACAGAGGAGATTGCTCTCCACGATGTGGTGGAGATCATCGCCTATGCAAAGGCCCATGATACCATCCTGGTGGGACCCGGCTGCGCCGGTGTGATCGCCCCGGGCGTATGTAAAGTGGGAGCTCATCCTATTCGGTTCTTTAAGAAAGGACATGTCGGCGTAGTATCTAAGAGCGGCGCTTTGTCTTATGAGATCGGAAAGACCCTTACGGATGCGGGAATCGGTCAGTCCAGCGTTGTCGCCATCGGCGGCGGCCCGATCTGGGGATTCACACAGGCGGATGCCGTGGCGCTGTATGACAAGGATCCGGATACGGATGTGATCGTGCTCTTAGGCGAGATCGGCGGCGGTTCTGAAGAGGATGCGGCCGCATATATCAAAGCGAACGTGAAGAAGCCTGTAGTATCTCTGATCGTGGGACGGAACGCCCCTCAGGGCAAGAGCCTTGGCCATGCCGGCGCTATTGTCAGCGGAAACGTTGGTACGGCAAAGACAAAGATCGCGGCTTTGGAAGATGCCGGCGTACATGTGGTGAAAAACCCTGTGGAAATGGTGGAGACCATTCGCTCATTGATGGATACAGAACGTATGTGATGCGGTTGTACAGGATTCTAAAAGAAAGAGAGGAATTACCATGGCGGTATATATTGATAAGGAGCTTTGCAAAAGCTGCAAGATCTGCATAAATATCTGTCCCAAGGATGTGTTTGAGATTACACATCATGTGAACAAAAAGGGATATAACTACGTGGAAGCTGCCAGAGAAGAGGCATGTATCCAGTGCGGCCAGTGCGAAACGTCCTGTCCGGATTTTGTCATCCATATTGAAAAGGATGAAAAATAATCTCAAAAAAGAGATCAGAATAAACAAAGATACTATTTGGGAAGGAAGGCGGCCGGTATGAAGAAGACCATTGGCATTGTAGGCGGCATGGGCCCTTTGGCTACATGCGACCTGTTTCGGAAAATCGTGGAGATTACCGACGCGGGCAGCGACCAGGAGCATGTACGTGTATGTATTGACAGCAATACAGAAATCTCTGACAGGACGGCGGCCATATTGAGCGGAGGAAAAAATCCTGTGCCCGAAATGGTGAAAAGTTCCGTCAGGCTTCAGGGAATGGGAGCGGATGTGCTCATCATGCCCTGTAATACGGCCCATTATTTTTACGATCAGATTACTCCTTATGTGGACGTACCGTTTCTCAATATGCTGGAGGAGACTGCCAGAGAGATCAAAAGACGGGGTATCCGGACGGTAGGGCTTTTAGCCACTGACGGCACCGTTCAGTCGGGGGTCTACAAAAAGGCGTTTGACGCCGAGGGGATTCGGATGCTGCTGCCTTCTCCCGAAAATCAGAAGCACGTCATGGATGTGATCTATAAAGGCGTAAAAGCCGGGAACATGTCCATTGATTTGACAGGTTTTTACGGAACCATGGAAGCGCTGTTTGAAAGCGGTGCGGAAGTGCTTGTCCTGGGCTGTACGGAGCTTCCGGTTGCCTTTGACCTGTTCCATATCGAGAAGCCCAACATTGACCCTACCCTTGTCCTGGCGGCGGCGGCGGTACGTTTCACTGGGGCGAAGGTAAAAGAAGAGATAGGATATTAAGAATCTGGAATAAGAGGAGGATTGTCATGTTAAGTAAAATTGCTCAGAATATCACCCCGTCCGCGACCTGTGAGCTGGAAGGCGTTGTATCCGATATGAAGGCGGCAGGTGTCGACGTCATCGGACTGAATGCCGGAGAGCCGGACTTTGATACTCCCGAAAATATCCGGGATGCCTGCAAAAAGGCGCTGGACGAAGGAAAGACAAGATATATCAACGTACCTGGTATCCCTGCCCTTAGAAAGGCGATTTGTGAGAAATTAAAAAGAGACAATGGCGTTGAGTACACTCCCGCCCAGATTTGTGTATCCACAGGTGCGAAACAGGCGCTTAATAATGCCATTATGGCCGTGGTGAACGCAGGCGACGAGGTAATCATTCCCATGCCCGGTTGGGTAAGCTATGTAGAAATCGTGAAACTGGTTGGAGCAGTTCCTGTGTGTGTAGACACAAAGGAAGATTTCCAGCTGGATTTAGATGCAATTGAAAAAGCAATCACCCCCAAAACAGCAGCTATCATGATCAATACGCCGAATAATCCCACAGGCGCTGTCTATACGAGAGAGAGCCTGGAGAAATTAGCGGAATTGGCCATTAAACACGATTTCTATATCGTTTCAGATGAGGTTTATGAGAAACTTATCTATAACGGGAAAAAGCATGAGTGTGTGGCTTCCTTCTCAGAAGGCGCATACAATCATACGGTCATCATCAACGGCATGTCCAAAGCGTTTGCAATGACTGGGTGGAGATGCGGATACACGGCGGCGCCGGCAGATATTGCGGCAGGCATCAGCGCGATCCAGGGCCATACGACCTCCAACAGCACCACCTTCGTACAGTGGGCTTCTCTGGAAGCTCTGGAAAAGAATGACGGGACCATCAAGGAAATGGTGGGAGAATATGCCAAGAGGAAGGATTACACCTATGGCAGGCTGACCGGCATGGAAGGAATCACCTGTGCAAATGTGGACGGCGCTTTCTATCTGCTTCCCGATGTAAGCTATTATTTCGGAAAGAAATATGACGGCAAGGAGATCAAGGATTCCTTTGACTTCTGCAGCTATATCCTGGAAAAAGCCCACGTGGCCATCGTGCCTGGCGGCGCTTTCAACGCGCCCAACTGTGTGAGGATCGCGTATACCAATTCTATGCCTAAGATTCAGGAGGGCCTTGACAGGCTGGAGAAAGCTTTGAAAGAACTGAATTAATTCATGGAACAGATTATAACAGAGTTTTTGGAGCTGGTAAAGCTGGGCGGCGCTTCACGGGATGAGAGAGCTGTTGCGGATTATATGGCTGAAAAGCTTGAAGCTTTGGGCTGCACTGTTACGGAAGACGATGCGGGAAAGAAAACAGGGGGCAATACAGGCAATCTGATTGCCCGCCTGCCCGGGGAGCTGCCGGGGTGCCTGATGCTGTCAGCTCATATGGACCGGGTGAGCAATGGATATCATATAAAACCGTCCATAACAGAAGAGGGAGAGATCGTATCGGATGGTACGACGATTCTGGGGGCCGATAATGTCTCTGGCTTAGTAGTCATCTTAGATGCCCTGAGAAGGCTTAAAAACAGCGGAAAAAAGCATTCGGAGCTGGAAATCGTATTATCTATTTGCGAGGAAGACGGAATCTTGGGTGCGCGGTTATTGGATCCTTCACTTTTGAAGTCTGATATGTGCTTTATCTTTGACAGCACTGGTCCCCTGGGACAGGTTGATACGAAACGTCCTTACAAGGCTATGATCGATATTGAGGTCATAGGGAAGCGTTCCCATGGCGGAAGCCCGGAAAAGGGTATCAATGCCATTAAGGCGGCATGCAATATGCTGGCCGGTATCCGGGAAGGCCGCCTGGATGAGGAGACTACATCTAACCTGGGCGTGTTCCACGGAGGCCCTAAGGAGCCGGGGACTGTCTGTAACTATGTCCAAGTACGGTGCGAGGCCAGAAGCGTCCAGAAACAGAAGCTTATGGATTATCTTGCGTATTTCGAGGACTACTGCAAAGAGCACATCAAGGGGAGCGGAGCGGAGCTTAAATTCCGGTACGAGATTCAGCATGGAAACTATTGCTATACCGAAGAGGATGAGATCGTCCGCATTGCTGTCGGCGAGCTGAAAGCCATGGATATAGAACCGAAGCTGTCTCTGACTATGGAAGGCTGCGATGGAAATATTTATTGTGCCCATGGGATTCCCTGCATCAGCTTTGGCATGGGGAATGCAAATGCCCATTCGCTGAATGAAAAGGCGGATGTGCAGGAACTCGTTCGTTCCGGTGAACTGGCGGAACGTCTGGTTCTGGCATATAGTGCTGAACATGCCTGATAAAGGCTAAAAAATCAATGATTAACGAGGATGCTGTTTTCTCAGGAGAACGGCGTCCTTGTTTATTTTAGAACAGACCGTCCTTGTGAAAAATGAAAAATAGGATATGAAAATATAAATATTTGTTTTATTTGTCTAAAACGCACAAATATGTTGACAAGTCGTTGGCATTTATATTAAAATTAGTAATAATAACAGTAGGCATGAGATACCGGAGGAGGATACTAAAAACCGGAAAGGGGATAGTATCTTTTTTATAAATTTCTAATTGTAGACAATTGACGATATACAATAAATAAGAAGGTAGCAGGGTTTTCAGGACCAGGCTGTCGGATAGAGTACCAAAGCGAGGCGCTTGGTTCGTTGGACGGGCTCCTTAAAAGGAAGCGTAGTGAGAAATTGTGCGGTACAAAATTCAAACTGGAGGTTGAACATATGGCAGCGTCTGATTTTGGCTCCAATCCGTCTTTAAAACAGTTAGTCTATGATAATTTAAAGGAGCGCATCATAAATGGAGATCTGAGGCCGGGAACCCGTCTGAGGGAAGAAGATCTGTCGGCGGAAATGAACATCAGCCGCGCTCCCATCCGGGAGGCACTGAATATGCTGGAACGGGATGGATTTACTACGATCGTGCCAAGGAAAGGAGCAATCGTGGCGGAGGTGATGAAGGAGGATATCCTGTATATTTGGGAGATGCGGGCGCTTTTGGAGCCTTATGCCGCTAAAATGTCCACGATGGATATTCCGGAAGAGAAGATCGCGGAGGCGAAACGGAGTCTATTCAAGGTCATGGACCATCCGGGCGACCTGGCTCAGTATGTCAATTCGGATTTGGAAGTGCACGAGATGATGGTGGATTACCTGTCCAACCGATTTTTAAAGAGTATCCTCCAGAATATGAAAGCTCATTCCCTCAGGCTCCGATGGGCGGCAGAATATGATAATGAGGAGACTCAGGAGTCCATAGTGGAGGATGCCACCAGGGAGCATTTGGATATTATTTATGCTTTTGAAAAACGGGATGAGAATCTGGTATACCGCACTGTGCAGAAGCATGTGGAGAACAGCGCGGAGCGCTTGCTCGGCGCCAAGTACGTAAATTACAGGAACTAGGCGGAAGAGACAGGAGGTTTGGAAAAATAAGGCAGAATTCCTCTGGATATACTTGACAAATTCTGTGAATTATCTTAAAATGACTGTAATATCAGTAGGTCCGATTTTTACAACTAAATATATGCATGGTAAAGGAGCCATTCGCAAATCAGTCGAGCGGGGTATGTTGATTTGTAATGGCTTTTTTTATAAAAGAGGGGAATTGTATACAATCTTCAATATACAACCTGTTTTTTCCGGCGCAGATATTTGGGAAAATCAGTAATGGGAAGCTGAGAAAACGGTCAGGCTGGTAAGTATGCCAAAATTAAGGAGGAAGTAGTATGAATGAAAAGAAACTGACGTTCAAAGACTATGCAAAAGCCCTGGGGCCCGGTGCAATCATGTCTGCCGCCATTATCGGCCCGGGCACGGTGACGACCGCGTCCACTCAGGGGGCGAATTATGGCTATACGGCACTTTGGATTTTGCTGTTGGCCTGCCTTATCGCTTATTTTTTCCAGGAACCTGCGACAAGGATCTCCATCGGCTGTAAAGAATCCGTGATGGTAGGCGTGAGAGAGTACATAAGCCCCGGAGTGGCAAAATTCCTGTGGGTTGTGCTTTTTGTAGGCAGCATTGCTTTCCAGGCAGGGAACTTAAGCGGCGCTTCCATGGCCCTTACGTATTTCTTCCCCGGGACCACCAATCTGCTTTGGGCGATCATCATGTCTGTGCTGGCACTGGTGATTGTACTTTTGAACCGTTACAAAATTATTGAGGGCGTAAACCAGATTCTAATTATTTTGATGGTCCTGGCTTTCGTGCTCACCGCATGTACCTCCGGACCGAATATCGGAGATATGTTCACAGAAGGGTTTTCCTTTAAGATTCCCGGCGGCAATGCGATATTGGCGGTGTCTTTGCTGGCTACCACCGTTACCCCGAACCTGGTCCTTGGATATTCTTCTTTCCTGAGAAAGAAATATCCCGATTCCAAATCACCGAAAAATGATATCAAGCTGGCTAAGGCTGACTTAGGCCTTAATATGTTTATTACGTTCCTGATCACCGGCGCGATCATCGTTTGTGCTGGAACCCTGCTTCATCCCAAGGGAATCCAGATTTCTTCTGCAGCCGATATGGCACAGCAGCTGACTCCTCTGCTCGGAAGATTTGCAGGCATCTTTTTCTCATTGGGCCTGTGGGCGGCCGCTATCTCTTCCGTGCTCTATCAAATTTCAATCCACAATATGCTGTTCCCGCCTGCATTTGAGCTGGATGAAAATCCGAAGGCAAAGCATAATGTCATCATCACTTGTTTGGTAGTGTTGATTCCCATTATCCTGATCGTGATCTTCGGCTCTTCCCCGGTACAGCTGATCATCGCCGCTCAGGCGCTGAATGGTATTGCCCTTCCCATGGTGTGTATCATCAGCTGGATATTGTGCAACAAGAAATCGCTGCTTGGAGATTTTGTGAATAATCTGAGACAGAACATCATCATGGGTATCGTGACAGCGCTGACTCTGCTGTTTGCGATCAACGCGCTTTACAGTGTTATACAGAAAGTGATCGCGATGTTCTGATGACTGCGTGCGGCATTTAGAGACTTGGATAGAATGAAATTGAAGAATGATTTGATGTGAAGGGAGATATATATGTATCAGAAGATTTTGGACATTGTAAAATCTCACGAAGACGAGATGATCGATCTGCTCGCCCAGATGGTCAAAATACCCAGCGTGAGCGGAAATGAGGCGGAACTGGCAAAATTCATCACCGAATACTGCGGCAAGCTTGGATTTGAAAGCGAGATCGACCGTCATGGCAACGTACTGGTCCTGGTGAAGGGCAGCAAGCCTGGAAAGAGGATTGCTTACAACAACCATCTGGACACAGTTCCGGTGGGAGAAGGCTGGACGAAGGACCCTTTCGGAGCGGAGATCATAGACGGTAAAATGTATGGACGCGGCTCTACAGACTGCAAATGCGGGATGGCAGCTCAGATTACGGCGGCCAGAGCGCTGGTGGAGTCCGGCATTGAATTCGCTGGTGAGATCGCGCTGATGTATGCGGTTGATGAAGAAGTGCAGGATATTAGCCGCAAAGGTACCCTTAAGATGCTGAAGGACGGCTTCACTGCGGATATGTGTATCAATGGAGAGGATGTTGACCTCCACTGCTGTCTGGTATGCGAGGGCATGCTGGAAGTTAAGATCACCACGATGGGCGTGGGCGCCCATGGCGCTACCGCGTTCAAGGGTGTGAATGCGATTGGCATGATGTGCAGAATCTATGATGAGATCATGAAAATCGTTCCCGGAGAGAATAAATATGTAAAGGGTTCCATAAACCCTGGCGTGATTTCCGGAGGAGAGCGATCCAGTGTTGTGCCTGACCGGTGCGAGATGAAGGTTTCCAGGTTTACGGTTCCCGGTGAGACAGGCGCCATGTTCCTTGGACAGGTAAATGATATCATTGCCAAGCTTAAGGCAGAGGATCCCACCTTTGATGCAGTGGCGGAGCTGACCTATGACAGCAATCCTTCTGAGGTTTCCGAAGAAGCTGAGGTTGTGCAGGCTGTTGTAAAGGCTCATGAGATGCTGGGGAAAGAGTGCCCGTTCTATGGGACCCCTCAGCATGATGACGCCGATTTCATGACCAACTACTCCGGTATTCCCACGGTGCTTTACGGGCCGGGTACGGGCCTGAAAGCACATATGCCCGATGAATATGTGATCCTGGATGAAGTGAGAGAAGCCGCGCAGGTCTATGCGCTGGTGAATTACAACGTATTGGCAGAAAAATAAAGTCGCAGGTACTAACGGGGAAGCCGGCCGGCTTCCCCTCCTGTGCTTTGAAAAGTAAGGAGGGAGACCATGTTAATCGGTGGATTTTACCACGTGGATCCGGAGCTTTTACAAAAAGAGCCGGAGAAGGAAGATTTGGAGCTCCGGTGTGATACGGAAGGGAAATATAACAGAAAGATTTATACGGGAAACGGGCGCACGGCGTCTTCTTATATATTTTTAAACGCCCTGCATCTTACAGAAGAGGATGTGATTCTTCTGCCGGATTATCTTTGTGTATCCGTCATCAATTCTCTGGAAGTGTGTAAAGCGCAGTTCCGCTTTTACCGGGTGAAGAAGGATCTGACGGCGGACATGGAGGACTTGCGGAGTAAGGTGGATGAAAAGGTAAAAGTTCTGTATGTAATCCATTATTTCGGAGTGCCGCAGCCCAAAGCGGTTGTGGATGAAATGCTCCGCATCAGCGAAGAAAATCATCTGGTGATCGTGGAGGATCTGACCCAGACACTTTATACAAAGGAGGCGGGCCGGATTGGGTTCGGAGATTACCTGGTGGCCAGCACGAGGAAATGGATGCCGGTTACAGACGGCGGCATCTTGGCGGTAAAGGACGGAGTGGAATGTCCCATGGTGCCGCTTGAGAACGCTTATGACGAAGCGGTATATAAACAGCTGCTGATTTCCATTATGCGGGATTATTATGATAACCATCCAGGTAAAGATATCTCTTATTACCTGCAGCTGGAAAAAGAAGCAAACAAAGCCCGTTACCTGGATTTTACACCCAGGGGGATGACAGAGCTCACCAGCCGCATCCTGTTCAACATGGATCACAAAAAATCCATGAGGAAGCGCAGGGAAAACTATATGTATCTTTATCATCAGCTGAAGGATGTGGAAGGCCTTAAACTGGCCGGAGAACCTTTGGATGAAGAAGGAAAGTATGTTCCTTTTGGGTTTGTCGTGCTGGTGGAGAAACGGCAGGAATTCTATCGGTATCTGGCGGACAACGGAATCATCGGAGAGATTCAGTGGATTCTTCCGGAGGAGTATTACGTTCCGGGAGAAGACGCTAAATATCTATCGGACCACAACGTCATGCTTCAATGTGACCAGCGTTACGGCGAAGAAGAAATGGCGTTTGTAGTAAATACAATAAAAAAATATTTTAGGAGGTAGAGATGAGCGAGAAGGCAATGAAGGGCTGTGAGATTCTGCTCCATACCTGTGGGGCAGTGAAAAAGGGAGAAAGAGTTCTTGTGATCACCGACGATACCAGTAAAGAGATTGGAGAGGCCATGTATAAATGTGCGTCCGCGTTTACGGATACCACGATGGTATGCATGCCTGACCGTTCTACTCACGGAGAAGCTCCTACTGACGCAATCGCTGCGGCTATGAAGGAATCCGACGTGATGTTTTCTGCTACCACGTTTTCGCTGTATAATAGTTCAGCGAGAATCGAGGCCTGCGAAGCCGGATCCCGATTTGTGAATATGGCGGATTACTCCATGGAGATGCTGGAGGAAGGCTGCCTGTTTACAGACTGGGGTGAAGTCCGCAAACTCGTAGATGAGACGAAGACAAAGATCGTGGGAAAAGAGCTGTCCATTACGACGCCGGCCGGCACCGATTTCCGGACGTCCATTGTTGGGAGACATGCAGATGTGGGATACGGCGTTTCCAGAGATAAAGGCGAGGCTTCTTCCCCGCCCGACGCAGAGTGTGCTGTAGGACCAGCAGACGATTCGGCCGAAGGAGTTTTGGTGATTGACGGAAGCATTCCTCTTCCGGGCCTGGGTGTCATCAAAGAACCGATCACGATCAAAGTAGAAAAGGGATACATCACCTCCATTGAAGGAGGTAAAGAGGCGGATATCCTTCGCGATACACTGGCAGGCTTCCATGACGAACGGGTATATCTGGCGGCAGAGGTAGGCTTTGGCCTGAACCCCGCAGGTACTTTGAGCGGACGCATGCTGGAGGATGAAGGCGTTTTGGGTACCATGCATATCGGTATCGGAAACAATCTGTCCTACGGCGGAACCTGTGATACGCCAGTACATATCGATCTGATCATGAAAGAGCCTACCTGTATTGTGGACGGCCATTATGTGATCAAGGACGGAAAGCTGCAGTAATTCCACAGACAGCTTATGGATGGCAGGAGGTGGCACAGTGGAATTTAAGACCTTTTGCACCGGTACGCGCACAACGTACCGGGAAGTACGGCTGGAGCATGAACTGATAAACAAGTTTTATGAAATCAGGAATCCACTGCAGGAAAAGATATTATCCATCCCAGACGGCTGTGTGAATATCTGGTTTCTATGGAAGGACGGAAAATGCCAGGCCAGGCTGATCGGAAGCGCGCTGATGGGAAAACCTTCTCTTGTGAGCAACCATGAACAATGCTTTGGCATAAAATTCAACGCAGGAGTCGTGCCGGAGGTGTTTTTGAACGACATCGGTCATATCATTAATAATAACTGCCCGGTGAATAAATATAAAGACATCTCGTTTATGGAAAAAGAAGTGGAGACTATGGAAACCTTCGAGCAGAAACTGATTTATTTTCTGGAGCGGGATTCCGTCTTCGGGAAGAACCGGGTAAATTCCATTACTAAGTTTATTGTGGAGGACGTTGCGGAGAAAATGGGGAATCTGACGGTTTCAGAGTTGGCTGATATGCTGGGATACAGCCAGCACTATACCAATCAGGTTTTTCGCCGTAATCTTGGTATGCCCATTAAACAATATTCCGGTATCGTGAGAATCCAGCAGGCGATTTATGGAATAGAAATGAAAGACAGAGATTTCATCTATGAAAACCTGGGTTATTATGACCAGTCTCATTTCATCCGTGAATTCAAAAGGTATACACTGCTGACTCCCAAGTCATATGACAAAGAGGATTGGTCTTTTGTATAAGGTTTGGTAAGAACAATAATAAGAATAGAGCCGCCGCATGGCTGAATGAAAAGCCGTGCGGCGGCTTTTTTTGTTTTAATTATATTACTTTTTAACATTGTACAAGTTTTTTTTGCTGATTCTTAAAAAAATAAAGTATTTTGGTCCTTTTTTTACAATATGTTTTACTGCTGGTTTTATAAAATGAAATCATAAATAAAGTAATAAAAATGTCGAATTAATTATAAAAACAAAATACGAGAGGGAAGGAGTGAAATTATGGAAATATTGGAGGAGGCGCTGGGACTTTTAGGACAAATGGTTGAAATCCCCAGCACAGAAGGTCAGGAAGAAAAAATGGGGGAACTGGTGGCCAAATATGCAGAGAGCCTGGGCATGGCAGTGGAAAAACAAGAGGTGGAAAAAGGGAGATTTAACGTCATTGCCAGAGCCAGTATCGGAAAGGGAGGAAAGACAGTTGTGCTGAATTCCCACATGGATGTGGTTCCCGCGGCAGACGGCTGGGATACAGAGCCCTACCGGCTGACGAGAGGAGAAGACCGTGCTTTCGGCAGGGGGGCGACTGATGCAAAAGGCTGCCTGACCGCACTTTTGATCGCCACAAAGCATATACTGGAAAATCCGGGAAGTACAAACGGAAACATCATAGTCACAGCCGTGGTGGACGAGGAGACCTACAGCAAGGGGGCCAGATATCTGGTGGACCATACAGAACTATCAGCCGATTTCGGGATTGTAGGAGAGCCTACCAACTGCCGGATTGGACTGGGGCATAACGGAAGTATCCGGCCAGTGCTGGTAATCCATGGACGGACGGCTCATTCTTCCGCGCCGGAGCTCGGAATCAGTTCTGTCAGGGTGGCGGCATATATTTCTAAGCTGGTAGATGATATCCAGGCGAAGCTTCATAAGGTTACTCATCCTTCCACTGGCAAGCCCTCCATTTCCATTACGCTGCTCAAGGCAGGAACGAAGGAGAATATGCTGCCGGATTGGTGCGAACTTGTCATAGACCGGAGGATGATACCGGGAGAAGATGAAAAGGAGATCATAAAGACAATTGAAAAAATCTGTTCCGATGCGGAAGCTGAATTTCCTGGGGCAAGAGTGGAGATTGACCGCTATCTGGTGACTACGGGGCCGGCTTCCGAAGTAAAGCCTGACAGTGAGATTGCGCAGATCGCTTACAAAGCGTGTGAGAAGGTGACTGGAGTAAAGCAGACGCCTTATGGGGTAATCTGTAATACAGATATGAATCATCTGATGAGAAAAGGAATTCCCACAGTCATAATCGGCCCGGGTAATATCAATTACTGTCATAAACCAAACGAATACGTGGAATATAAAGAGCTGGAGACGGCATGCAGGGTGGATGAACAGGTGATTCGGGCACTTTTGAGCTAAAGGAGAAAAATGGTATGAAAATCAAAAATGTCTCTGTATATACTTGCCTTCAGCCGTTAAAGATACCCTTCAGCCATGCATCTTCGGGGCTGGTGACAAACCTGGAGGGAGTTTATGTAAAACTGGAGGCAGAAGACGGGACCGCAGGATTTGGAGAAGTAAGAGGAAACTGTTCTTATTTTACCGGCGATACCACCGGAGCGGTAGTGTCCACAATCTGTTCAGCCATTGCGCCTAAAATGGTCGGACAGGATGCAGAAAATCTGAATGTACTTCATCAGATCATAGAAGAAAGTCTGGTAGGCAATACTGCCGCGAAAGCAGCCTGTGACTGTGCGGCATATGATTTGGCCGGAAAACTGGCCGGAAAACCGGTATATGAATTACTGGGAGGAAAACTTAACGACAGACTGCCGTCGGAAGAAAACATTCCATTCATGACGGTAGAAGAAGCGGAAAAGAGAGCTGAGGAGATCATAGACAGCGGCTGCCGTTTTATCAAAGTAAGGGTCGGAGGACAGCAGT
This sequence comes from Qiania dongpingensis, assembly GCF_014337195.1. Lineage (NCBI taxonomy): Bacteria > Bacillati > Bacillota > Clostridia > Lachnospirales > Lachnospiraceae > Qiania > Qiania dongpingensis. Next base: position 457,913 of record NZ_CP060634.1, on the reverse strand, counting down.
TCCGTTATGATGAAGAACGGGTGAGTGCGGTCTGGGACGTGATACGGAGCAGAGGGGTACAGGATGAGGTGGTCTACAGTGTGGATGCGAATCAGGCCTGGAATACGAGAGAAGCCATACGAAATCTAAACCGTTTGGCGGAATATGGGGTCACCATCGCGGAACAGCCGGTGCATTATAATTCGCCCATCCGTCTGAAAGAATTAAAAGAAAACTGTCCGATGAAGCTTTTCGGAGACGAATGTGTGGCCACTGTGGAAGATTTGGCACGCTATATTGAGATGGGAGCAGTGGACGGTATCCATATCAAGCTGATCAAATGCGGAGGCATCTACAATGCGGTCCGGCTTATGAATCTGGCAAAGGCTCATGAAATCGAGTACATGATAGGAGGGATGGATGAAGGAATGATGGCAGTGGCCGCCGCCGTCCAATGTGGAGCCGTGGCGGAAACGAAGCTGTTTGAGGTTCACGGACATGTGAGAATCAAAGCAGATGCCACAAGCGGCCTTGTAGTGCACGGCAGCGTGGTGGAAGTACCTGACGGCCCCGGCCTCGGGGTGACAGTCAGAGAAGAGATGCTGAAGAAAGTATTCTCAGCAATCTAGAAGTAAAATGAAACGGAAGACGATGCGGGTCAAGAAAATTATAACAGGAGGGAAAGGGTATGACATTAGGATTGATTCTGGTACTGTGTATGGGCGCGGTGATGCTGACAGTCGGGCTGTGGGCGTCGAAACGGATAAAGACTTCAGATGATTACTATGTGGGCGGAAGAAGCCTCGGTCCTCTCGTCACCATCAGCACGCAGTGCGCTACCTTCGTAGGCGGAGGTATGACACTCGGATGGATCGGGATGGGATACCGGTACGGCGTGGGCGCGGCCTGGTACGGCGCGCCGCAGGCGCTGGGGTTTTTCTTTATGGCGGTCGTCATGGTAAAAGCCATGAGGAAGGGAAACAGCTTTATCTCTCTGCCGGATTGGTTCGACAGCCTGTATCACAACAAATTCCTGAGCATTATATCTGCTCTTGTTTGTCTGATCGTGCCGATTACCTGGGTGACGGCTCAGACGACGGCGGCAGCCCGTATGCTGGAGACGATCGGAGTCCCGTATCTGGTGGGAGTGCTGGTGATCGGAGGTGTCGTGATCCTTTATTCCACCGTGGGCGGATATCTGGCTGTGGCATATACAGATACCCTCCAGTGGATTTTGCTGCTGCTGATCTTTGCCGGCACGGTTCCGTTTGCCATATATTATGCGGGAGGTTTCGGCGGCATTTCTTCCGGTGTGGAGGCTCATATGATGAATCCCATGACGGTGCAGGGGATGCCGGGATATACGATACCCCTTTGGATCGTATCTGGCCTGGTATCCGGCATGGGGCTTCAGTCCAGCTATCAAAGGATTTATTCGGCCAAGACAGACCGGGTGGCAAAGCAGGGCCTGGTCGTGACCGGAATCGCGACAATCTTCTTTGCCGTACTGACTGCGTTTGTAGGCATGGCAGTTCTCAGACTGGGCGCCCCGGCTGATTTGATCAATGACAAGGTATGGCCCTGGTTCCTCAACAATTACATGCCCCAGTGGGTGGCGCTGATCTATACGGTGTGCATCATGATGGCGACTATGTCCACGGCGGATTCCATGCTGAATTCCATCTCCCTTACAATCACCCACGACCTGTACTCCAAGTTCATCAACCCGAAAGCGGATGATAAAAAGGTACTTAGAGTGGGTATCATCGTATCTGGGATTTTCGGTATACTGGCCCTCTATTGGGCGACCGGCGGCTCATGGATGATCGCGCTTTTCGGCATGAGCTATACGTTGGGTGCAGGTCCTCTGGCCGGGGCAGTCATGACGGCTGCTCTGATGAAGAAGAAGGCTAACGCGAAGTGTTTGGCGGCAGGGATGATCCTCGGAGCGATAGTAGGGTTTATCACCCTTAAGGTTCCGGCCCTTTCCGGTATTCCGGCAGGAGGGACAGTATTTTCTTTCGGAAGCTGCATCCTTGTCTGTATAATCGGTTCTCTGATCTGGAAGAACAAAGAAGGAGGTAATGATTTATGAAGCCTGTGATTGGCGTTCCAATGGATTTAATCCATGACATCGACTGCATCATGTCAGGAGGGCTTCCCGACATGATGATAGCAGACACTCCAATGGAGACCATAGACGGAATCAGGGCAGGAGGCGGGATGGCCGTAGGGCTGCCGCTTGTCTGGGGGGAAGAGCAGGCCATGGAAGTCTGCAGAAGAATAGACGGGCTCGTGGTGCCGGTGGGGCAGGATCTTTCGCCGGAAGCCAGCGGCGTCCCGGTGAACGGACACAGCGGAGTATTCTGTGTAAGAAAGGACAGAAGCGATATTTATTACATAAAGGCGATGAAAGCGCTGGATAAACCGGTATTAGGTCTTTGCAGAGGGATGCAGCTCATGAACGCGGCCGCCGGCGGTAGTATGATCAAACATCTGCCGGATATTTTGGATGAAAGCGAGGTGCACAGTTCCCCGGTCGTGCCGACGGATTATATCCTCCATCAGGTATGGATAGAAGAACATACACAGCTGGCGCTGGTCTATGGAACGAAGGAGCCGGTGGATGTCAACAGTTTTCACCATATGGCGATTGAAAAGCCGGGCGAGGGTTACCTGGTGGCCGCGAGGAGCCGGGACGGAGTCATTGAGGCCATTGAAGACGAATCTGGAAAGCGGATCGGCGTGCAGTGGCACCCGGAATGTCTCTTCAAGGAAAGAGAGGAGCATCGGAAGCTGTTTGAACGGTTTGTGGAATTAGCCAGAGAAGGAATGAAGTAAAATCGGAATCTCAAAAGGAGAAGGATATGGGGATTTTTATCAAGATAAGTGACTTTTTATGGGGATGGCCACTGATTATCATCATACTTCTGACAGCCGTAGTGCTGACCGTACGGACAGGAGCGATTCAGTTTCGCAGATTTGGGTATATGCTCCGGACTACCTTTGGCAGTATTTTTAAGAAAGAAGAAGAAGGCGAAGGCGTCATGAAGCCGTTCAAGCTGGCTATGGCAGCCATGAGCGGCACCATCGGCACAGGAAACATCGCCGGCGTAGGACTGGCGATCGGTATCGGAGGTCCGGGAGCGGTATTCTGGATGTGGATCGTCGCGCTGTTTTCCATGGTAACAAAATACAGCGAAATCGTCCTGGGCGTAAAGTACCGGGAACTCAATAAAGAGACAGGCGAATATAATTCTGGGCCAATGTATTATATCCTGAAGGGATTGGGAAGCAAATGGGGCTGGCTGGCCGTGACATACGCGCTGCTTTTCGGCCTTGGATATTTTGTTATGGCTTTTGTACAGTCCAATACCATAGCCGCGGCCATGAGCACAATGCTGAATGTAAAGCCTTTGATCACAGGCATCGCGCTGGCGGTTCTGATGAGTCTTGTAGTCTATGGCGGACTGAAAAGACTGGTAAAGGTAGCCGATGTCCTGGTTCCTTTTATGACCATCGTGTACTTCGTCGCTTCTCTTGTAATCATCCTCATGAATATCGATAAACTGCCCGGCGTTTTTGGAACTATCATATCCAGCGCGTTTACCGGAAGCGCCGCGCTGGGAGGATTTGCAGGATCCACGGTCGTGCTCTCCATGCGCCAGGGATTTGCCCGCGGCATTTATTCCAATGACGGCGGCGTGGGCCTGGGAGCAGTCATCCACGGCCAGGCAATCACGACACATCCGGCAAAGCAGGGTATGTGGGGCATTTTCGAAGTGTTTATTGATACCTGTGTTGTGTGTACGGCGACCGCGCTTGTCATCATGTTCACAGGCGTTTACGGAAGCGGTGAAAAGGGGCTGGCTCTCACGAGTCTTGCGTTTTCCACCGGCCTTCCGGGAAAATGGCTTGGTCACGCCATTGTATGTTTCGGGGTAGTGATGTTTGGCTATACGACATCCATCAACAACAATTTCCTGTTCCAGAATGCCATGGGATATGTCTTCAAAAATGTGAAGCGGAAGATCATCATCATGGTCTGCGGTACCTTAAGCCTGTTTGGAGCCATATTCGGGGCCATGGGAGGGCTGGAAGAAATCTGGGGGTTATCAGACCTGTTCCTGGCGCTTGTTATCCTGATCAATGTACCGGTGGTACTGGCACTTTCCAAAGAGGTAAAGGAACTGACAAAAGAGTATTATGGCCACGGTCAGCACCGGAAATAGTGAAGATTCAGGGAAACATGTCCGTTTTTTACAATACACAGACTGGCAGAATCACTAAAATAAATAGCAATTTAATAATATATACGAATGTCCTTAAGGAGGCGCGATATGAGTCAGAAAGAAATCGGATTTTCAATGAATGAGTTTCAGGCCAGAGTTCAGAAAGTAAAGGCATCGATGGCGGATCAGGGACTGGATATGCTTCTTGTGAACACTCCGGAAAATATTTTCTATTTGACAGGGCATAAATCACCGGGTTATTATATGTATATGTGTCTGGTACTTCCCATGGAAGGCGATATGACGCTGGTCCTCCGCAGAGGCGAAGTTGGAAACGCCAGTGTCTATTCCTGGCTGGAGGGTGACGGCTTAGTAGCTTATGACGATACAGACGATCCGCTTCAGAAGACGGTGGACGTCATACTCGAAAAGGGTTTTAAAGGAGGACGCGTCGGCGTGGAATTCACTTCCTGGTTCCTTACGACGAAAAACTTCCTGGGACTGAAGGAAAAGCTTGCCGGGGCACAGATCACAGATGCTTCCGGAACGGTGGAAGCGGCGAGGATGATCAAATCCCCGAAGGAGATCGAATACATAGAGGAATGCTGCCGCATTGCAGATATGGCGATGGCAAAGGGGATGGAAAAGGTACGTCCCGGCAACAAGGAAAAAGAAGTGGCCGCGGCGTTTTTCTCTGAAATGTGCTTGCAAGGCAGTGAATATTATGGCACAGAGCCTTATGTAGCCTCCGGTCCCAGAGCGGGCGCGATGCACTCCTCCTGGGGAGAAAGAGTCATTCAGAACGGCGAGTCGGTACTTTTGGAGCTGGCAGCCACGGTGAATCGATATAACGGAGCTCTGATGAGAACCGTTCATCTTGGAAAGCCTTCTCCGCTCATTGCAGAATGGACGAAAGTTTGTATTGAAGCTTTGAATGCGGCAATTGATGCGATTAGGCCCGGCGTAACTTCTGAATACGTGGATGCCGCCTGCTGTAGCGTCATCGAAAGGGCGGGGTTATACGAAAATTACCGGAAACGTACCGGTTATTCCCTGGGAATCGCATTTGCTCCCGACTGGGGCGAGGGTCATATCATGAGTCTCCAAAAAGGAGATAAGCGTCTGCTAAAGCCGGGCATGGTATTCCATATGCCTCCGGCGCTCCGGGAGCTGGATGCCTACGGCGTGGGATTCAGCGAGACTGTGCTGGTGACAGAGACAGGATGCAAGGTGCTCGGGAATACAAAACGTGAGCTTTTGATAATAGACTGATATAAAAACAGACTTATTGATTGAGACAGGACGAGGGCGTCATTGGGAAATCCAATGGCGCCTTTTATGTTTTTTAAGAAAGGAGAATGATTATGAAAAAAAGAATCCTGGCAGTATGTATGACGGCACTGATGGTTTTGAGCATGTTCGGCGGATGCAGAACAAAGAAAGCGGGTGAAACCACAGCAAGCGAAACCACAGCGTCTGAAACGGCGGCGCCCTCCAACCTGGTGACGAAAGGAAAACTCACCTACGCAGTAGCGGCTACCTTCCCGCCTTTTGAGTACATGAAGGACGGGGACTATACCGGTTTGGATATCGAGATGGGCGAGGCCCTGGCGAAGGAAATGGGCCTGGAAGTGGAGATTATGGACATGACCTTTGACGGATTGATCAATGCCCTTCAGGGAGGACGCTGCGATATCATCAATTCCGCCATGTATATCAAACCGGAAAGAGAGGAGCAGGTGGATTTTGTCCGCTATCTGACTCTTGGCGATACCATTCTGGTCCGTACAGGCACCGCGGAGGAGCTTGGGATCTTCGGACCGGATGACCTGTCCGGGAAAACAGTGGCCGTAACGGCCGGGGCAGTAGAGGAGATGAAGTGTAATGAACTCAATGAGCAGTTTGTTTCAGAAGGAAAAGATGCGATTAATATCCTTTCCCTTCCCACCAGCAACGACGCGGTACTGGCGGTGAAAAATTCTCAGGCCGACTGTATGATTTACTCTTCTCCAGGCGCAGCATACCTCCAGGAAGAAGAACCCGGCGTATTTGATGCAGTGAGCACCTTTGACAATGATACGGAAATTGGCATTGCCGTGAGAAAGGGCGATACTGAAATGAAAGAGGCTGTGGAAGAGGCCCTTCAGCGGCTGGTTGATAACGGTACTTACGCAGAGCTGTTGGAGAAATACAATTTTCCGGAAGAATTGAGCTATTTTAAATGATTTTAGGCAGACATTTATTATAAATATTTCCGTTGGAATAGGAGCTGACAACATGGATAAAATTCTGAACTATTTGATATCCCCGATGTTCATCGAGGGAGCGCTTAATACGCTGAAGGTCACATTGTGTTCTCAGACCTTGGCGATTCTCCTGGGATTTTTTATCGCTTTGGCGAAACGATCCAGAGTAAAGCCGCTTGTCTGGCTGGTCAGTGGCTATGTCTGGATATTCCGAGGGATTCCTGTCATGGTACAGCTGATTTTTGCTTTTAATGTCCTGCCACAGTGGGGAATCCGCTTGAGCGGATTTCAGACAGCCATCCTTGCGCTTACGCTGAATGAATCGGCCTACATGTCCGAAATCATTCGATCTGGTCTGGCCTCTGTGAGCAGAGGACAGCAGCGCGCGGGCCATGTGCTGGGAATGAGCAGGTTTCAGATCATGCGCCACATCACGCTTCCGCAGGCGCTTAGAGTAATTGTTCCTCCCACCGGAAATCAGTTCATCGGTATGCTTAAGACCTCTGCCATGGCTTCCGTGATCGGTTTCGGGGATTTGCTGAGAAGGGCTTCACAGTCAGCGGCGGCCAACTTTGACTATGTATCCGCATTGGCAGCGGCATCCATTTATTATCTGGCATTTTCCGCGATTTTTACAGCGATTCTCGGATTGATTGAAAGGAGTATGGATATCACACGGAAGGAGAAAACAGCGGCGAAGCCCGTCACTGTTTTAAGCCAGGAAAGCCAGGCGTAGTATCGGAAATAAGGAGGAAAGCTATGGAAAAAATGATCATGCTGAGAGCAGAACATATTGAGAAATCTTATAATGGGACACAAGTATTGAAAGATGTATCGCTGAATATTAAGCAGGGAGAAAAAGTTGTTATTATCGGACCATCCGGATCGGGGAAGTCCACTCTGCTCAGAAGTATTTCAGGACTGGAAAAGGCAGATGCGGGCAGCGTTTCTTACAAAGGCGTGCCGATACGGGAAAAAGGAGCATATGACAGGACAGAAATCGGCATGATATTCCAGTCTTTTGATTTATTTGAACATTTGACTGCACTGGAAAATATTATGCTGGCTCCTGTGCTGGTCCATAAAGAGAATAAGGAAAGAGCAAAGGAAAAGGCCATGGAGCTATTGGAAATCGTTCATTTGTCTGAAAGGGCAGACTATTATCCCCAGGAATTATCCGGCGGGCAGCAGCAGAGGATTGCCATAGCCAGAGCGCTGGCCATGAATCCAAAACTGATGTTCTTTGATGAGCCGACCTCCGCCCTCGATCCGGAGATGACGGTAGAGGTGCTTGATATTGTCGTGGAGCTGGTAAAGGGCGGGATGACTGTCGTGATCGTCACCCACGAAATGGAGTTTGCCAGGAGAGTAGGAGACCGTGTGGTATTCATGGATCAGGGAACCATCATTTCAGATATGCCGGCGGAGAGATTGACCATGTCAGCAGCGGAGAATCCCAGAATCAAGCAGTTCTTAAGCCAATTGGGGCAGTATAACTAAGGGAAAAAGGAAAATTTATTCTTGAAGAATGAATAGACTTTCCTTTTCCGTCATAGTATTGATTGTACAGAAGAATTGAAAAAAACGTTTAAATTATCAGATATAACCTTGGGGATATAAGCTTATAGACAATAAGCATTTGACAAATACCTCTGTCATTGATACACTATATGTACTAATAGCCTGATATTAATTGACAGAGAAAAGACAGAGACGTCGTTGAGCGAATTCAACGGCGTCTCTTTTCTATAATAGAGAAAGTCTGAGATGATAGAAGGAATCGTTTGGGTTTATTTTGAAAGGAGGGATGAGATGAAACATATTTTTTGTGATGATGGATAATGAAGAGACATATTTTGAAAGACAAATGAATAGTTTAATTTTAGACGGATCGGCTGTGAGATGATAGGTCGGAAATTCATAATCATACTTTTTGTTTCGATTAATATTTTTTTGGGGCTTTTTGTTCAGAAAAGATTGACATCGAGTGGAAACTATTGTATGCTTTCACTATAAAAAGTAAATATGTTTTTGAATATCATCGTTAATGTGCTCAAATGAAAGAAAACAGTCAGCTTAGGATTCGTCAAAATTATTCTAAAGTGGCTGTTTTTTTAAAGAAAGTAGATTGTAGACAACCTACAATCCACAAAATGGTATTACGATATGATGTTCAAACATATAAAAGTAAAAAAGAAAATGGAGGGAGAAACATGAAGAAACGGTTTGTTGCATGTGTTATGACAGTGGTGGTAGTTGCAGGACTGTTTGCCGGATGCGGGAAGAAGAAGGAAGCAGAAACTTCTTTCAGCGACAGTGAAACTATCAAGATTGGCGTGGGCGTGCCCATGACAGGCGGCTCGGCGGAGCTTGGCGGACGTGTATTCAACGGTGCGGAGCTGGCAGTGGACGAGATCAATGAGGCCGGCGGTGTGAAAGGTAAGAAGATCGAACTGGTATCCATGGATGACAAGGCTGACCCCAAGGAAGCCGCCAACGTAGCTAAGCTGTTCGTAGCCGATAAAGATATCGTGGCATGTATCGCCGGTTATAACAGCTCATGTACTTTATCAGGAGCTCCCATTTATAACAAGGCGGGCCTGGTACATATCGCAGTCGGTTCCAGCTCCCCCAAAGTGAGTACGGCCGGTGACTATACCTTCCGTGTATGGAACTCTGATGTTTATCGTGCTACCTTCGACCTGGATGTCATCATCGACGCAGGTTATAAGAAGATCGGCATCATCTATCAGAACGATGACTTTGGCCAGGGCGCTCTGGAAGTCGCGAAAGAACGTCTGAAGGAAGAAGGAATTGAGCCCCTCGTAGCAGAAGGATATCTGCTGGGCGAGACCATCGACTTTAACACCGTGATCACAAAAATGGTAGATACCGGATGTGAAGCCGTATTTGCCATCGCAGATGAGACAGAGCTGGCAGCCTTTGCAAAGCAGTGCGTACAGCAGGGTTATAATCCGTTCATTTCAGCAACCGGTACATATAATCCTTCTGTTATCAGCCTCGGCGGCGACGCGGTAGAAGGCATGGTAGGCGATTCTTATTTCGATCCCGACAATGTACCCGAAAAAGCGAAAGAATTCTTTGACAAATACAATGATAAATATTCTGCCAATGGTGTGAGGACAGAAGATCCTACGTCTCCTTGTGCATATGCGGCTATCTATATGCTGAAGGCAGCCATTGAAGACGGTGCGGAAACCCGCGAAGACATCCAGAAATATCTGGCTAACCTGAAGGATTTCGAAACTGTAGTCGGTTCCCTTTCCTTTGATGAGAACGGCGATGTGAAGATTCCGTTGGTAGCAGTACAGATTAAGGATGGTGCATTTGCAGCGTACAAATAAAAGAAAGACGTAAAGCATCCGCTAAGAGGACGGGCAGGGGTGCATCCCCTGCCTGCCCTGTATCTTACGGTCAAAGGAGGCAGAAACTTTGATAGCACAACAATTGATTAACGGTTTAACCCTGGGCGTACTGTATGCACTGCTGGCCCTCGGCTATACTCTGATATTCGGGACACTTTCCTTTATCAACTTCGCCCACGGTGAAGTATCCCTGTTGGGTGCATACCTGGCCTGGTTCGCCATAGCCAGAATGGGTCTTGGAGTGATTCCCGCCTGTATTTTCGGCGTTGTCATCACTTCTGTTGTCGGCGTCGTGATGGAGAGAGTCGGCTACAAGCCGATCCGTACAGCTCCGAAGCTGGCGATGATCACAGTATCAGTAGGATTTTCTTATATTGTTCAAACTGCGATCCAGCTGATCTTCGGAACGCAGCCTCATGAGTTCAAGGTTATGAACGTAACTTCCTGGAGTTTCGCAGGGATCACCATCAATTCTATTCATATTTTAGTTTTGATCGTATCCATTATCCTGATGGTCTCTCTCCAGCTGTTCATTCACTATACCAAGAGCGGCAGAAGTATCCGCGCCATTTCCATGGATCAGGATACGGCGGGCCTTATGGGAATCAATGTCAACGCGACGATTTCCCTGACCTTTGCCATCGGTTCTGCTCTCGGTGCAGTTTCCTCTATCCTGATGGGCATGTATTACGCGCAGGTTTATCCGATGATGGGTACTTCCATCGGTAACAAAGCCTTTGCTGCCGCTGTTTTGGGCGGTTCCGGAAGTATACCCGGCGCCATGCTGGGCGGTATCATGATGGGACTCATTGAAAGCATCGCCGGCACTGTACTGAACACTCAGGTCAGAGAGGGCGTGGCGTTTGTCGTGATGATTCTTATCCTTATCTTTAAGCCTTCCGGCATTTTAGGAAAGGAGGTCGTCAAGGATTGAAAAAGGTATATGATTTCTTAAAAAAACATTCCATTATTGTTGTAGCCGTCCTTGGAATCCTGGCACCTTTGGTGATCACCAATACGTATCACGTACATATCATCTTAATGTGCATGATGTATGGCGTCCTGGCATCCAGCCTTAATATTGCAGTAGGTATGACCGGGTTATCCAACCTGGCACATGCAACCTTCTTCGGTATCGGTGCATATGCAGCAGCCATTTTAAATACAAGATATGGTCTTCCTTTTTATCTGACGTTTTTTGCCGGCGGCCTTGTGGCCATGGTATTTGGATTCATCCTTGGCGCTCCGACTCTGAGGCTGAAGGGTGTGTTCCTCGCGCTTGTCACCACCGGATTCGGGCAGGTGATCAGGATCGTAGAGCTTAACTGGGTGTCTCTTACCAATGGGCCTATGGGTATCAGCGGCATTGACGCGGCAGAGGTCGGAAGCTACAGCTTCTCCACCGTTTCTTATATTTATTATGGACTGGCGCTCCTCATTCTCTGCATGTATATGAGTAAGCGTCTTATGGGTACCAGAGTGGGGCGTGCGCTTTTCGCTATCAAATATGATGAGACCGTAGCCCGTTCTCTGGGTGTGAACATCACATTTTATAAAGTAGGGGCATATGTACTTTCCGCATGTATGGCAGGTATGGCCGGAAGTATTTTCGCCCATTATGTATCCTTTATCAGCCCGGATACCTTTACCGTGGCAGACTCTACCACCGTGCTCTGCATGGTCATCCTCGGCGGAGCCGGTTCCCTTTTAGGCCCGGTCATCGGCGCCTTCATCCTGACCATAGCGCCGGAAATCTTCCGTTTCGCCCAGACCTACCGCATGATCTTCATCGGTGCGGTTATGGTAATCGGCGTAATTGCCAATGAACGCGGATGGGTTCCCATGATCACTTCAAAGATAAGGGGGCTGTTCCACAAGAAGCAGACATCAGAAGAGGGAGGTAAGGCATAATGGCATTGTTAGAGGCGCAACATATCAACATGTTTTTCGGCGGCCTTAAGGCTCTGAATGATGTATCCCTGCAGGCTGAGGAAGGAAAAATCTCCGCTTTGATCGGCCCCAACGGCGCAGGCAAGACGACACTTTTCAATGTAATGACCGGTTTTCTGGTCCCTACGGCGGGCAAGGTTTTATTCCGCGGCGAGGAGATCCAGGGACTGCCTTCATACAAATTTGTAGAAAAAGGCCTTTCCAGGACCTTCCAGAATATCCGCCTTCTTCAGGAAATGACGGTGCTGGAGAATGTGCAGCTGGGCTGCCATCACAATATGAAACAGAATATTTTCGATGAACTTTTCAGTTCTCCCCGCTGCAGACGGGAAGAAAAAGAAAGTCAGGAACGTTCCATGGAGGCCCTGGAATTTGTAGGGCTTGGAAACCTGGTGGGTGAAAAGGCGAAAAATCTCCCTTATGGACATCAGAGGAAGCTGGAGATTGCCAGAACTCTGGCTACCGGTGCGGAGATGCTGCTTTTCGACGAGCCCTGCGCCGGTATGAATACGGCGGAGAAAGCCCAGTTGTCTGAGCTGATCCTGGACATCAACAAGAAGCTTAAAAAAACCGTCATGTTAATTGAGCACGATATGCGTTTCGTAATGAAGCTGAGTGATACCATCACGGTTTTAGCTCAGGGCGAATGGCTGGCTGCCGGTACTCCGGAAGAAATCCAGGCGAATCCCAAGGTCATCGAGGCATATCTGGGAACCAAGAGAAAGGCGGTGGGCTATCATGTTGGAGATTAAAGACCTGACAGTACGATATGGAAATATTACAGCCCTTCATGGTATCAGCCTGGAGGTAAGGAAGAACGAGGTAGTTGCTCTCGTTGGGAATAACGGCGCAGGAAAGACGACGACTCTCCGCAGTATTTCCGGACTTCAGAAGCCGGCCAAAGGCGATATCCTTTTCCAGGGCGAATCCATTGTGGGAAAGCCCGTTCATAAGATTGTGCAGATGGGCCTTATCCATGTGCCGGAAGGAAGAAAGATATTTACAAAACTGACAGTAAAAGAGAATCTTTTGATGGGGTCATTTTCCATAAAGAGCAAGACAGAGGTGGCGGAAAACCTGGAGAGAGTAATGCAGGTGTTCCCCAAGCTGAAGGAGAGAATCAACCAGTACGGCGGCACCTTGTCAGGCGGCGAGCAGCAGATGCTGGCGGTAGGACGTGCCATGATGGCTTCCCCTAAGCTTTTGCTGCTGGATGAACCTTCTCTTGGACTTGCGCCTCAGATCGTAGACGTGATCGGCGATACCGTTTTGGATATCGCAAAGCTTGGCATTCCGATCCTATTGGTGGAGCAGAATGCCAACCTGGCTCTGGAAATTTCCAACAGGGCTTATGTAATTGAGACTGGGAATATCCAGATGTCCGCGAATTCGGCTGATCTTCTGAAGGATGATACCATCCAGAAGACCTATCTGGGCGTTTCATAACGATCGTCCTATCTGAACAGGGGGATAATGACCTATGGATGAAAGAATTTTATATCCGTCTTTTTGCGGCATCAATACGTTCCTTCGGGCTCCGTATGTAAAGCTGGATGAAATAAAAGAGGGGGATTATGTGGTTTCCGGCGTTCCTTATGATGTGACCATCGGCACCAGGCCCGGTCCGAGGTACGCGCCGAACGCCATCAGGGAAGAGACCAGGCATTTTATCTATCATCTCTGCGCCATAGACGGAGAAGTGATTGATGTCTGTACGAAAAAAAGGATGCTGGCTCCTCCGAAAGAGATTGTGAAGGATATCGGAGATATTCGCGTATATCCTACAGATGTCTGCAAGACCACCGACAGTGTGGCTTCCACGATCAGCAAGATCGTGGAGAAGGGCGCTACGCCTGTGACTCTGGGTGGCGATCATTATGTGGCGTATCCTGTGGTAAAGGGATTTGAGGACGGATTTAAGAAACGGATGGGCCGTCCCGTGAAGATTGGTTACATTCATGTGGATTCCCATATGGATATGTATGATGAAAACGATACCTGGGGGAAATATTATCAGGGTTCTCCCGCAAGGCGGATCAGTGAATTTGAGAGCGTGGACCTCAAAAATATGGTGTTTGTAGGCCTGAACGGGACTACTGGTGTGGAAGGCTATGACTATGCTGTGAACGGCGGGGCCACCCTTTATACGATCGATGATATCCGAAGGGAAGGAATCGCGGAAATTATGGAGAAGGCTATCGCCATCGCGTCAAAGGGCTGTGATACAGTCTATGTGACCATTGACATCGATGTGCTGGACAACGCTTTTGGCTGCGGCACAGGATGTTATGTGTTTGGCGGAATCACTTCCGTAGAGCTGCTGGAGATTGGTTCTATCCTTGGCAAAGCTCCCATAATAGGAGGAGTTGACATGGTGGAGGTTTCTCCGCCCTGTGATACAACAGGATCGACCACCCGGCTGGCAGCCAGCACTTTGATCAACTTCCTGAAGCCGAGGATTTTTGAGTTCCGATAGGGGAGAAAAACAGAAAAATATAAACATGGATAGGAGGGGCGTCTGCCCCTTCTTCCTTTGTGTATCCACAGGGAGGAGACGGTATATGGATGGATTACAGGATTTCCGGATGAAACGAATCAAAAAAGCCATGGGAGATGCCGGAGCGGATATTCTCGTGGCGACGATGCCGTCAAATTTGTCTTATCTGACAGGAGGCTATGTGAGTGTCATGCAGTCGGCCATCCAGCACGCGGAATGTGCGGTCGGATATGTGCCGGAGGAGGATGCGTTATTTTACGTGGCCGGATATTCGGAGCTTCCAACGGTCTTTGAATTTGCAGGGCTCTCGGCAGAGGTTTATGTGTCCGGCGGCCGGTTTTGCTTTGAAAAGGAAGAGGCTTGCAAGGACGGTTTTGCAGAAAGAGTCATGACTTATCAGAAGCAGGCATATGAGACGACGGCAGAAGCGTGGGCGGCGGCCGTGAAGGCCCATGGGAAAACGGGAGCAGTGGTCGCCGTGGATGAAGGGCGTATATTTCCGAGCCTTCTGGATGCCGTGAAAAAAGAGCTGCCAGAGTACCGTTTCGCCGGAGGAAATCCCATATTCAAGGAGGCCAGGCGCATTAAGCATCCGGACGAGGTCATGGGAATCCGAAAAGCGGCGGTGACTGCGTCGGAGGCATTGATGGAGATGCTGTCCCGGTTTCGTCCGGGCATGACAGAATATGAGATGTACAGAGAGTATAATCTGGAGCTTACGAGGAGAGGGGCGATTCCCTGCTATGGAGTGATAACCGCCGGAAAAAGGGCGGCTTATTCGGATACAGTAAGCGACAGGACGAGGAATATTCTGTCTGGGGACGTGGTACGGTTTGATTTTGGCTGCTTTTTGGATGGATATTGCTCAGATCTGGCCCGTACGGCCTATGTCGGAGAACCGGATGAAAAAACAGCTCTTTATTACCAGGCGGTGCGGGAAGGCTGTTTGGCGGCCGCAGAAAAGATGAGGCCTGGGGTCTTGTGCGGTGATATTTTTGAAACGGCGGTGGAAACGGTAAGAAGCGCCGGAATCCCCCATTACCGCAGGCATCATTGTGGACATGGGATTGGTCTTGAGATGTACGATTTGTATTCCATCGCTCCGGGAAGTGAGGATGTGGTCGAAGAGCAGATGACGTTCTGTGTCGAGACCCCCTACTATGAGCTGGGGTGGGGAGGCGTACAGCTGGAGCATACCCTGGTTGTCACAAAAGATGGGTATGAGTATCTGGATAAAACGGAAGACGGGCTTATCCTGATAGGTTGAGATATGCGAAGGGCCGGACTTGATCGTCCGGCCCTATATTCTATTTTATCATGGCTTTTTCTATTTCGACTACATACATGGTATGGTAGTCTTTGGACGGATACCATTTTTCATCTATCCAGCCGGCTGTCATGTATTTGGCGTCCATGGGCTGGGAATAGAGCTTTTCACAGATAAAGGCAATGTCTGCGTCAGCAAAGTAAGGGACGCCGTCATTCTCTTCCAATTTCAGACCGGATTTGGCAATCTTGTCTTCATTCCGCCCGGATACCGTGCCGAAGTAGGAAAGTGTCTTTCTGTGAGAGTCGTCCAGCACGGAGATGGAGAGCTTGTTCCCGGCATCTACGAATTCTTTCGTATAACGGGTGGGCCGAATAAAAATAAAGGCTACGGGCTTTCCCCACATGATGCCGACGCCGCCCCAGGAAGCAGTCATGGTGTTTACCTTGTCCCCCTTTTTCGCTGTCAAAAGAAGCCAGTCCTTCCCTATCATCTGGAAAGGGTTTCTGGTTAGTTCCTCTGGACTGATTGATTTCATAAGAGTTCCTCCTGTTCTGTATTTCTTAGTTTACACAGCATTATATTATACATATTATACCATAATACGGAAAGGGCGGCTATACTCGGTTTCACATTGGGACAGTTTGTGACGGGGACACAAGAGAATAGGAAAAAGTAGTTGTATCCCTACAAATAGGGTCATCCTAAGGGTGATAGAATAGAGTTGGCGGCTGCCGGATTTTGGCAGGCGCTGGAATCTGTAATAAAAGGGGTAAGAGGGATGGATGCAGGAATCGTATTTCAGAAAATGCTTGTTTTGTTGATCATGATATTTGCCGGGTGCCTGGTGTACAGGCTGGGAATTATCGGAAAGGAGACGAGCCGGCAGATTTCCAGCCTCATGATCAAGGTTCTGAATCCGGCGCTTTTACTTTCCAGTGCCATGGGGGATAAGGGGAATGTAACGGGGAAAGAGCTTTTGATCGTAGCGGCTTTCACCGTCTTGATGTTTGCGTTTTTGATTGTCCTTGGAATCCCGTTTGGGGCCCTGTTCGGAAAGACAAAAGAAGAGAAACTCATGTACAACATGATGACCGTGTTTTCTAATCTGGCCTTTATCGGCATTCCGGTGGTCAAGGCACTTTATGGAGACAAGGCGGTAATCTATGCGTCTGTATTCAATTTGGGATATAGCTGCTGCTTTTATACATATGGAATGATGCTGGTCGATAAGGCGGCAGGAGTGAGAGATAAAGGATTTTCTTTGAAAAGTCTTTGGAATCCTGGAGTGGTTTCTTGTGTTTTGACTCTTCTTCTGACGGTCACAAAGTTTCGGCTGCCATTTTTTATCAGCGGGCCGGTAGAGTATTTGGGGAGTGCCAGTGTCCCTATAGCACTGCTGACTGTCGGCATTTCATTGGCACAAAATGACTGGAAATCCATTTTTTTGGACTGGAAGGTGTATGTCTATTCCATATTGAAGCTGGTGGTGATTCCCGTAGCCTGTGTCTTTTTGCTGAGATTTCTGCCGATAGACGAAACGATATTGGGCGTGACGGCGGTAATGCTGGCTATGCCGGTGGGAAATATGGCAGTCATAGCGGCGGAGAGTGTGGGGATGGACGGAAGCGTCTGCGCCAGAGGGATTATGGTTTCCACCATCATGACATTGGTCACGGTTCCCATGGTGGCTGCCATGGTATAAAGGCCGGCAGCAGTGACAGGAGCTGAAAGGAAAATTTTGGAAGTCGCGACGCATAGTTTTCTTTTCATTTTTCAAAGAAAGGCTTGACAAAAAGCTCTATTTGAGATACAAGTGATACAATTCAATAGGAAAGGTTTGGCCCTGCCGGCTTTTAATGAGGGAAAAATATGAAAAGTGTTGAAGTGTATTTGGAGAGAAAACAGTGGACAAAATATATGCTCTGTGTGATAGGGGCATTGATCTATTCCTTTGGCATGAATGCGTTTGTAGTTCCGGTTCAGCTGTATGCCAGCGGTGTCATGGGAGTCAGCCAGATTATAGAGACTCTACTGGTGGAAAAAGCCCATATCAACCTGGGCGGCTTTAATCTTACCGGTACGATTTATTTTCTGATGAACCTGCCTCTTTTCTTTCTTGCTGTGCGTCAGATTGGAAAACAGTTTCTTTTAAAGACAGGGATCAACGTGGTCTGTGTCACATTTTTTATGAGTGTTCTGCCGGTTCCACGGATTCCCATCATGGAAGAGCGTCTGACCTGCGCTATTATAGGCGGCATTATCTGCGGGGTGGGATCAGGGATCGCCCTTCAGGCCGGAGGAAGCGGCGGCGGTTTAGATATTCTCGGAATCTATCTTGCGAAAAAGAATAAAGAATTCAGTGTTGGGCGCCTGTCTCTGATCATCAATGGCGTCATATATGGAATCTGTATTCTTTTATTCGATGTGTCGGTGGCAATCTATTGTATCATATACTCGACATTTGCAGCGATGATAGTGGATAAAGTGCATACACAGAGTATCAATGTGGAGGTGATGATATTCACCAGGACTGATGGAGAAGCCATTTGCAATATTATCATCCAGGAGTTTAACCGAAGTGCGACGTTCTGGAAAGGCGTGGGAGGTTATACGGAGAAGGATACGGTGATTGTCTATTCTGTCCTTTCCAAATATGAGGCTACGATCTTGAGGCGGATGGTGAAGGAAAAGGATCCTCATGCTTTCATAGTGCTGCAGGAAGGGTGTCATATTGCAGGAAATTTTCAGAAGCATTTATAATAAAAAAACGGTGGAATGTTGTAAAGCCTGCCTAGCAGAAAAAGACCGCAGCCTTTTTAATGATTAAAAGGCCGCGGTCTTCTATTGTCATGCGGTTTTGGATTCATATAATTTCTGATAGATTGTTTCTCCCAGGCTGTCGGCATGGTTTTCTTCGAGGGAAGGGTATTCCCTCAGCAGATAATCCCGAATCAGGGCCAGCCGTTTCAGGCAGAGAATCTCTTCTTTCGGTATCGAGCCTTCTTCTGCTTCAATGGTATGGTCCAGCTGTGCGCCGGTGTAAGTATCCACAAACCATTTGATGATGTCGGTTTCCATGGTAGTTTCTTCACTCATTTTGGCTTTGTAGACGTTTGCTTTTTTAAGGGAGACTGCTCCGATGATCAGGAAAGCGACAGAAATACAGCAAAGCACTAAGAACATAATGGGCTGTTCTCCCCAGGTGATAGGAAGAGGCAGGATATCCAATGAGGCCAGAATGAGGACGATGATCACCAGCGCGCCTACGACCAGGAATGACATCGCGGAAGAAGAATTCTCTTTATATTTTTCTTCACTGCCGACGAAGATACGGGCTGCCTGTTCTGCGGGCTCTTCCTCAGGAAGCTCTTCTTCCGGCTCCTGCTCCATATAAATCTTCAGCAAAGAAGCGGCTTTACTGTACTGGCTGTCGGGGACCGCCAGCTGAAAGATATCGGATTCTTCGTCAAAGACACTTTTGGCATCAATGCCTGAATATGTCAAAAATTCGATGATTCTGGAGATTCGCTCTGATTCATCAGAGATGAGGATGCTCATCGCTTCCTCTGTAGGATCTGTTTGTATAGAAGTCATGAAGTTTCGTTCCTTTTCTATTTATTGATGTGGCAGATGACTCTTCCTTTTTATTATAGTATAAGTGCCTGGCGCTGGCAACCGGTTACTTTAAAAAGAAACGGATTCCGCCAATTCCTGTCGGAAAAATACTGTAACAGGGAAAAAATGTGGTATGATGATAAAAGGAAAAGACAGTTTCGGATACAGAAAGGATTTCCATATGAGGATTACAATACTTGCGGTAGGAAAAGTGAAGGAAAAGTTCTATTCACAGGCGGCTTCCGAATATATCAAACGTTTAGGCAAATATTGCAGGCTGAATATAATAGAAGTGGCAGATGAGAAGACGCCAGACGGGGTCAGTGATACCGTTGATCGGAAGATTAAAGAGAAGGAAGGAGAGCGGCTCCTGTCCCATATCAAAGAAGGGATGTATGTTATTGCTCTGGCCATAGAGGGGAAACAGAGGAGTTCGGAGGAACTGGCGGACAGGCTGGCGGAGCTGGGGATTCGGGGTGACAGCAACCTGGTTTTTGTCATCGGAGGTTCTTTGGGACTGTCTGAAGCGGTCATGGAAAGGGCCGACGAATCTCTCAGCTTTTCCAGGATGACATTTCCCCATCAGCTGATGAGGGTGATACTGCTGGAGCAGATATACCGGGGATTCCGGATCATGCGCAGAGAGCCGTATCACAAATGACCAAGATCAGATTAAGGAGAATCACAGATGAAGATTGAAGGAAATCAAAAAGAACTAGACGCGATGAAACAGTTTCATGCAGGCAACCGGCAGGAGGGACTGCGGCTGCAGGAAGAATTTGCGGCTTCTTTCCGGGAAGAGTATAAGAATAAAGATCACTGTCCATGTAAGAAAGCCTGCCGATATCATGGTAACTGCAAAGAATGTGTCGCGATACACAGGGCACACCAAGAACACGTCCCAAACTGTATGAGGCCGGTCATCAATAAAAAAATCAAATTGCTATCAGAACTGACAGAACATACGCTCGCGAACGAAATCGAAGCTCCGAAGGAAGTTTTGCGGAAAGAATTTCAATAGAACGCAGCCGTTTATTGCTCAGATGCGTTTACATATTTTCCGTCATGTGTTTTTTTCGCGTCATATAGAGCGGCGTCAGCAATCTTGGCCAGTTCTGAATAATTGTCGCCGCGCTTAGCCAGGACCGCGCCGGCCGAGAGGGTAATGGAAGGCATGTTGCGCCGCTTGGATTCTTTCGCCAATGTATTATTGATGTCGGACATTATCCGCTGACCGATGGAATAATCGTCTACCTTGGAGACAAATATGGCGAATTCATCTCCATGCAGGCGGGATGCGAGGTCAATGGTCCGGAGACGTCCCACTATCATCTGGGCCGTAAGCTTGATGACTTCATCCCCGACGGTGTGTCCATAGTTGTCATTTACAGATTTAAAGTGATCTCCGTCTATCATGATCAGGATGCTCCGTTCATCAGGTTCCATGTTTTCCAACAGATCAGCGACGCTTTTCCGAAAAGATTTGGAATTCATGATGCCAGTCAGATCGTCCACAGCCGCGGCTTTTTGTGCAGCCGACAGCGCGATTTCCAGGCGTCTCTGTGTCTGTCCCAATTCCACATAAGCAGCTTTCAGCTCCCGGTTATTCAGTTCCTTATTGACTCTAGCCATTACATAGATGAGCAGAAGCTCCAGTATGAGTAGAGGCAGGATCCAGATTTGTACGCTTGATTTCAGCATGGACAGGAGCGGTACGAGGAGCAGGAAGCTGTATTCTTCCCCGGGAAGCAGATAGCCGCAGTATGTAGTGCCGTTCAGTTTGACAGAAACTGCTTTTTGCGGGGATGAGGAAAGCTTGTTCAGACCGGTGTCAAAGCTTTTTCGAAAACTGTAAAAGGCATCGGCTGAGTTCACCTCTTCTTTCAGCTTTTCAAATGACACGCCGGAAGACGCATCGGCTTCTGACAGTGCCTTTTTAGCTGCTTTCAGTTTATTCTCTGCATCTTCAGGCGTGGAAAAAAGACTTCCTCCCAAAAAGTCTTCGTTGGAACTGCCAATCACCGTTCCCTCGCTGTCGAAGATCATCATTTGCTCCTTGCCATATTCTTTCAGTGACAGAGCCAGGTCCTGAATGTCCCCCATTTTGATATCGTAGGCGAACACAGTTTCACCATCTGGCTGAAGCTGAGAGATTGTGGAAAGAATATAATGATTCGCATAGCTCATATATGGAGGTGTAAATACGATTTTGCCTTTGCCGGCGACCGCGTTTTTATACCAGGGGCGTTCTGTGGCGTCATAGCCGGTGCTCTCGTATTCGGAGTAGGGGGTATCCCAGCTGTACAGGTACCGTCCCTGATAATACATATACAGTCCATCAAAGGTGTCCCCTTCAATGTCAAGCATAGGGTCATTGATATTCTTTAGATATTCCCAGATGGAGTCAGGCTGAGGATTGCTGTCAAGCTTTTGGGACATCATATGGGTGAACAGACGGAAGGAGTGGATATAGTTTTCCATCACTTCTTCTGTCTTAAGCTGGAAATTTTCTGCGTGTTCGGTTAAAGCAGTCTGGATATAGTTCTTTTCATTTTTGCCGATGATAAAAAAAGCCAATAGATTGATGACTACGAATATGCCTGCGTACCAATAAGAATGATGCCGTTTTTTGTTCTTTTCCATTGTACCCTGTCCCCCGAAACTGTCTTTTTCTATTTCTTTCTTATTAAGAATATTTTAACTCAAAAGTATAAAGTATGCAATATACATATATTTACTGTTTCATGTAACTTTTTATCACGGAATGTCACTAATATTTTAAATGGACAAGAAAGGCAGAAGCGTGTGGATATATTTGAAGAAATATATATTGCATATAAAGACGATATCTATCGGTTTATCTATAAACTGACGGGCTATGATTCTGCCTTATCAGAAGAACTTTTGTCTGAAACTTTTTTTCGGGCATTTGTATCGTTCGGCAATTTTAAGGGGTTATGCGAAATAAAGACCTGGCTTTGTCAGATTGCCAAAAATACTTATTCGGGGTATGTCCGGTCGGAGATAAGAAAAAAGCGTCTTTTCAGCAAGTTTGAAAAGGCAGAAAAGGCCGAAGATTTTACAGAGGATATTGAAAATAAAGAATTGCTTTTCTGTATACAGTCTATTTTAAAAGGCTGTGATAAAAAAGCGAGGGACATCGTCCAGTACCGGATGTTTGCCGGACTTAAATTTAAGGAGATTGCCAGTATACTGGATATGAAAGAAACGACAGCGAAGGTGATCTTTTACAGGACGAGGGCGGTTATTCAAATTCAGTTAAAGGAGAAGTTCGGCTATGAAGTATAAATGTGATATGATTCGGGATCTGATGCCTTTGTGTACAGATGATTCTGCGTCTGAAAGCAGCAAAAAAGCGGTTTTCGGGCATATGGTGGAATGCAGGGACTGTGAGAAATATTATGAGGAACTGATTCATGGCGTGGAGCTTTGCACAAAAGAGGAGGATGTCTTTTCTTCGGGATACGCAGCTTTGGCGAGGAGAATCCGGAAACGGAATATGAGACGCAGGTTCACCGCATGTCTTATCGCCGGCATAGTATTTTTGCTTCTGGGAAATTATGCACTGGGATATCGGTTTTCCGCAGAAAAAGCGGCGTCTCAGTCTGGAAAGCTCAACTCTACGTCTGAACTGCTTGGCACATATGACTGGGGGAAGGTCAGGTTTTTCTTTTATGAAAGCGCCGCCAATTATGATACGATCGTATCATGCAGACACTGGAACGGCTGGAGATCGGACGATAATTATTTTGTCTGGCCTAAATATCCGGGCGATGAAGGAAAGGTCCTTGTGACGAGCGGAATATATTTCTGGGTTCGTGAGAAAGGCATCCTTCTGTTTCCGGTGCTTTCCGATGATCCGGACATTGTAAAGATAACCATCACTGCTTTTGGAGAAACAAAATCGGCGGATGTCGCCCCTGGCGCGCTGTCTGTTCTGGCTTTTGAAAACAATGATCCTTCTGTCCCGGATCATACGGCCGGTTGTGCATATGATGGAGAGGGAAAGGTGAAATACGAGCTGGAATACGACGAGTCCATGGTCCGATGGAGATGGGAGAACGCCGGCTGAAAGGGGAAACCAGCCGGCTCCTATGTGCGTTTAAAGTGCCAGTCCGCATTCCAGTGCCAAAGCCAGATATTTTTCTGAATGATGCAGTCCGTAGTCCGTCAGATCCCGGGGCTGCCATTCTTCGCCGTCCAGATTGTCCGCGCCGTAAAAGAATTGGGCAAACCGGACGCTACGGTATTTAGAGACTGCCAGCAGTGCGGAATATTCCATGTCGACGCCCACACATCCCAGATTTTTATAGGTTTGGATCGCATCCGGCGTTTCCCGGTATATGGCGTCGGTAGTCCATATTTTACCTGTAACATAGGAGTATCCGCATTTTTTCAGGCAGTCTTCTAGGATCCGGTTCGTTTCCGGGTCGGATTCAATCTCATCGTTTGGGGGCAGATAGTGGTAGCTGGTTCCTTCCTCTCTTATGGCGGCGGAGGGAATGATGAGGCGGCCGTTGACGGCGCCGTCGTCCAGAATTCCGCAGCATCCGAAGAATACGAATTTCCGGGCGCCCAGGGCGATCACTTCTTCCAGGCCGCAGACACTGGCCGGCGCCCCCACCAAAGAAAGATAAAAAGCGATTTCTTTTCCGCCATACGTGATTTTATAAATTGGATTCGCCCCATTGGCGGTATACAGATGCGCGATGACCTCTACGCCGTTCAGGCCGGCAAATTTATCAATGATTTGCTTGGAGAAGGTGGATATGCAGATTTCTGGAAAACCCTTGGACGGTTTTGTGAGATCCGTCGGGTTAATGAAAGACGCGGCAGACTGCCGTTCCTTGTAAAATACAGTATTCATTTTATATCCTCCTTTTTGAATAGCAATAAACGTTTGATCTGGCCGGTTATGTTTTGCGGCAGCTTTTTGTCTATATTCATCAGACGGCTGTACATCCGGACTCCCTGGTAGGAAAATATGATCAG
Organism: Qiania dongpingensis; assembly: GCF_014337195.1. Lineage (NCBI taxonomy): Bacteria > Bacillati > Bacillota > Clostridia > Lachnospirales > Lachnospiraceae > Qiania > Qiania dongpingensis. Next base: position 433,725 of record NZ_CP060634.1, on the reverse strand, counting down.
ATCAAAAACGGCTTCTGGGTCCACATCTTGGAATTCTCCTGTCTGAACCCCGTACTCTATCAATTCCGTCCACATTTTTTTGGAGGCCAGATATTGATAAAAGATGGAATTATCGCTTTTGGATATATGAGGGCTGCTGAAAAATTCGTATATGGCGACGCTTAAAGAGTTTTCGGAGTCGAGCATTTCATGTTCGTATCTTGTCAGGGCGTCATCCAATATCTTTGCGGCAGACTCGCCGCATTGTATCTTTCCGGAAAATTCATTCTGCTGGTCTTTCATAAGAGCAGATAAAATTTCCAAAAAAATTTGTTCGGTGCTTCCATAATGTCGGTAGAGACCGCCGCGGCTTAGATTCGTACTCTCGCAGATATCCTGCATAGTCGTTTCTTTATATCCTTTTTCAGCGAACAGTCTGTATGCTTTCGAACAGATCAGCTGCTTCGTTTGTTCTCCTTTTGTCCCCATATATACTCCTCGTTTGCGACATTTGTGTCGCTTATTATTATGCGACATGAATGTTGTTTTGTCAAGAGAACGGAGAGATATTGATGTGGAGCGGAGAGATTTATTTTTTTCGCTGTGTCATGAGATAGTCGATTCCAAAACAAATTATGGAACATATGAGTAAAGAGAGGATATTTACGATATCCTCCGCAATGTTTTTTTTCGGCTGTCTGATCAGATATGCGACCGTATAATTGATTCCCAGGCTCGTGGGAACGGCAAGTAAAAAGGTGATACCCAGAGCACGCAGCTTTCGGTTCCGAAACTTTGCAAAAACGCCGTATATACACCACAGCGCAGCTATGGAGATGACAGAAACGCATGCTCCCAGCCTGAATACCATGGATTCCTTTAAAAGCCATGCTAAAACCGCCAGATAAGGGATGGTCAGGATGCTGACGATCAGAAAAGTTTTCTTGGCGATTTTCTTTTTGGACTGAAAGAAAGGCAGCATCACTATCCAGCTGAAGACCAAAGAGACAATGACAAGAGGCGACCACGTCAGAGACTCGGTTATGCTGAAATCACAGATCAGGCAAGTGATGGCTGCGATTAGGAAAGAGGCGGACAAGATGACAAGCGTATACTTTTTTATCTGTTCTATTTTCTGCCGGGTGCTTCGGCTGGAGTATTGAAGAGCCTCTTCTACCGTGGCTTCTGTTGGTTCCTGCTGAGGGACGGTTTTTTTTTCTCCGTTTAATAGTTCGCTCGTCGTCACATCTAATATTTTAGACAGAGGTATCAAAAGAGAGATATCGGGACAGCTCAGCCCTCGTTCCCATTTAGATATTGCTTTGTCTGTTACGTCTAATTTCTCGGCCAGATCTTTTTGCGTGAGATTCTGAGCTTTTCTCATTTCATAAATGAATTTTCCGGTTTTTTCACTTTGATTGTTTCCCATGGATGTACCTCTTTCTATTCCTTCGTTTGATAATATCATAAAGCAGATTCAGGCTAGCAACAACCGATTAATGGTCGAATATTGGACTCGACCATTGGTTTAGCCGGTGTTTTCTCAGTGTATGGCAGTTACCATCATATCATGTAATAAGAAGAAGTCAAATTGCTCATACTAACGAAAGAGGTGATAATATGGACAAGGATAAACAGGAAGAACAAAACCGCAGGAAAAATGAGGAAGAATTCAATAGTATCACGCAGAAGGTGAAACCGGAGAATCAAAACCAGAGTCACAATGTGCGGAAAGAAGCGGTGGACCGGAAGAACAGACAGATATAAGTATTTGTGAAAAAAGAAAGCCAGGGATTTCATTCCCTGGCTTTCTTTATCGGGCGGTTTTGCAGGACATATTCGGCGAATGCCTCTATGATTTCTCTGGGATAAGGGGCCTTAATATCATACGGCTCACCTGGAGCTAGTTCTTTAAGAAAAGGTTTATTGTCCCGCACAATGACATCACGAATGGTGCGGATATCCCGTTCCACGTTTTGTATATTTTCCTTATACCGAATGGCTATGGGAAGATATACTTCTTTTCGGATATTGGACAGTTTTGTCTCATCCTCTGATATCATTTTGACTGCGGCCGCGAAATATTGGTATCCCCGGTATGATTGGGATATTCCAGCGGACCGCATCAACTTATAAATCTCCTTCATAGTCTCACCTCAAAATTAACGTTGTAATATACAAAAGTATTATACCGCCGCTTCAATACAGAGTCTACTGAAATGACAAAGGTCGACATGCAAAGGGACACCTTTTTTTTAGAAGAGAACTATCGTATTAAATATTTAATTGAGAATTAAATAAATCAATATTTAAATTAAAAATATTAATATACATATTGACATGTTTGAAGAATAGTATTATATTTGTTGTATCAAAACAAAACAGAAAGGAAGGATGGCATGAAAAAAGTCATCAGCCGCTGCCCAGTATGCAGCAGTGAGCTTACAGTGGCGAGGCTTAAGTGCGATTCCTGCGACACGGTAATTGAAAACAGTTTTCAGCTCAGCAAATTTGATTATCTTTCAGACGAGGAATTGTATTTTACAGAGACGTTTATCCGGTGCAGAGGAAATATCAAAGAGGTGGAGAAGGAACTTGGGATATCTTATCCGACGGTCCGCTCAAAACTGGATGCCGTGATCAAGAAGCTTGGCTATGAGACAGGGGGAGAGGCGCAGACAGCTAAGAAAGAGGAAATCCTGAAAGCCTTGGAAAACGGAGAGATAACGGCGGAGCAGGCCATCGCGCAGCTTAAATAATAGGAAAAAGGAGAATGATTATGGATGAGACATTGAGGATTTTAAAAATGGTTGAAGAAGGAACGATAACGGCGGAACAGGGAGCAGAGCTTTTGTCCGCCATAAACGCAGATATGCCGGTACAGCAGACTCAGATCATAAAGAGCAGCTATGACAAAAAAATGTTTCGGGTGATTGTAGACAGTACTTCCGGGGACAAGGTGAGAGTACAGTTTCCGGTAGGCGCCATCAAAAAGATTTTGAAAGTGACGGGGAAGCTCCCCATACCGGAAAAGGATCTGCAAGGTGTTGACCTCTCCAGTATGATGGACGCCATTTCAGAGTGTCTGGACGACGAGATTGAAGGAGATTTTGTCAGCGTGGAAGCGGCAGACGGAACAACGGTGAGGGTATTTGTTGACAAGTAGGGGAAAACTATGAGAGTGAAAATCAGGACGAAGGATATGCGTTTTTTTCTGCCGGTGCCTGTCTCCATGATCGGGTTTGTCATAAGGCTGATTCCCGCCAAAGTATTTGAGGAAATGAGGGTGAATACACCTGAGCCTTATAACAGCCTGATCACAAAAGAGAATATCATCATGATATCGCGGGAATGCCTGGATATCCTGAAGGAGAATAAAAGGCTGGAGATCATCCATGTGGAGGCGGCAGACGGTACGTTCGTCTCCATAAAATTATAGCTTTCTGGCTCTGTTGAGTTATAATAGGGATAAAGGGACGAAATGAGTTCCGGGAGTCTTGTGATTATAGCGCGAGGAGACATCATATGAAAGTTTTGGTTACTGGGGCTACCGGCCAATTGGGCCATGATATCATGAAAGAGCTGAAAAAACAGAAGATTGAGGCAAAGGGAATAGGATCGGCGGACTGTGACATAACGGACCTGAAGGAAGTGGAAAAGACAGTTCGGGCCGAGAAGCCGGACGCCGTTATACATTGTGCCGGCTACACGGCAGTTGATAAGGCGGAAACGGAGGCGGATAAGTGCAGCGCCATAAATGTAGATGGAACGAGGAATATTGTATCAGTCTGCAAAAAAGAGAATCTTAAGCTGATGTATGTAAGCACCGATTATGTCTTTGAGGGAGGCGGTACATCTCCCTGGAAAACAGATGATGAACGGTGCCCGGTCAGCGTTTATGGAAGAAGCAAATATCTGGGTGAGCTGGAAGTGGAAAAGGCTCTTTCCAGGTATTTTATCGTGAGGATATCCTGGATATACGGTATGAACGGGAGGAATTTCATCAAAGCGATATTAAAGCTTGCGGAAACGAGTCCTGAGATCAAGGTTGTCTCAGATCAGATAGGGACGCCCACATATACTGTGGACATAGCCAAGACTATGGCTGAAATCATACGGACGGAAAAGTACGGAATATATCATGTGGCAAATGAAGGGTATTGCTCCTGGTATGAATTTGCGTGTGAAGTGTTTAAACAACTGGGAAAAGAGATAAAGGTCGTCCCCGTTACCAGCGAAGAATATGGAGCAAAGGCAAAAAGGCCTTTAAACAGCAGGCTGGATAAGAGTAAATTGTCAGAAAACGGTTTTGAGAGGCTGCCCAGCTGGGAAGATGCACTTAAGAGATTCTTGAAGGAATACAATGAGGCCTGATCAAAGGAGAGTACATATGGTTGAGATAAAGAAGGAAACTTGTATCGGCTGCGGGGCATGTGTCAGGGATTGCCCGGGAAATGCGCTGAGGATGACGGATGAAAGAGCAGAGGTCATCCGGCCCTGTATCCAATGCGGTCATTGTGTGGCTATATGTCCGGTTAATGCGGTTGCGATACCGGAGTACGATATGGAGGAAGTAGAAGCGTATGAAAGAAGTACTTTTGCCATAGATCCTGTGCAGTACCTTCATGCAGTGAAATTCCGGAGGAGCATCCGGAATTATAAAGACATTCCGCTGGAAAGAGATAAGGTTCAGAGGATACTGGATGCCGGGCGCTATACGGCTACGGCGAAGAACCAGCAGGCCTGCCGTTTTGTATTCGTTCAGGACCGCCTGCCGGAGTTTAAGGAGCTTGTGTGGAAGGAAATGCCGGATATCATAGGGAAACTCAAAGAAGCTGCTCCCGATTATGCCCGGGCGTTTGAGCTGTTCTACAGGAAGTACCAAAGGAATCCCGATGAGGACACCTTCTTTTTTAATACGCCCTCTTTTCTTGTCATTGCCGCCCCAAATCCTCTGGATGGCGGACTGGCTGCCGCGAATATTGAAAACATGGCCGCCGCGGAAGGGGCCGGAGCGCTGTACAGCGGCTACATGATGCGCGTGCTGGAAGCGGGAGTATCTTTAAAGGCTTGGCTCGGTATTGAAGGAATGCCGGTGGCCTGCTGTATGCTGCTTGGATATCCAAATGTCCGGTACAGGAGGACAGCTCCTAGAAGAAAAGCAGATATTCTCTGGATATAGATGAAATGGCGTGCACAAAAGACATGCCAGAATGAAAGGTAAAATAATATGGAAGACCAGGCGGGAAAACACGTAAGGCGTCCCCGGTATCGGGGGACTCATCCCAGAACCTATAAAGAGAAATATAAAGAGCTTCAGCCGGAAAAATACGCAGATACCATAGCAAAGGTGATTCAGAAAGGGAGCACGCCGGCCGGCATGCACATTTCCATATGTGTTAAGGAGATATTAGAATTCCTGCAGATCAGGCCGGGACAGACCGGACTGGACGCTACGCTGGGGTACGGAGGGCATGCACAGGAGATGTTAAAATGTCTGGAGAGGGAAGGGCATCTGTACGCTTTGGATATAGACAAAGGCGAATCGGAAAAGACCAGGAAACGTCTGGAACTCCTGGGCTACGGACCGGATATCCTGACCATTCGGAATATGAATTTTGCCAGGCTGGATGAAATTGCCGCAGAGTCAGGGCCTTTTGATTTTATATTGGCCGATCTGGGGGTTTCTTCCATGCAGATAGACAACCCGGACAGAGGGTTCTCTTATAAATATGAAGGCCCTCTGGATCTGAGACTGAATCCGGAAAAGGGCGTCACTGCCGCAGAAAGGATAAAGAAGATTTCCCGAGAGGAACTGGAAGGTATGCTGATTGAAAATGCGGACGAGCCCTATGCAGAGGAAATAGCGAAAGCGGTTTGGGAAAAGAAAAGAACCGGATTGGAAATTTCTACGACCACGGAGCTTCGCCAGATCATTGAAGAAGCGCTGGCATTCATACCGGCGGAAAAGAGGAAAGAGACTGTAAAAAAATCCTGCCAAAGGACCTTCCAAGCCCTTCGAATTGACGTGAATCACGAATATGAAGCGCTGTATGAATTTTTGGAAAAGCTGCCGGACGCGTTGGCGCCAGGCGGACGAGCCGCCATATTGACCTTTCATTCAGGGGAGGACCGGCTTGTGAAAAAATCCTTTAAAGCTTTTCAGAAGAAGGGGGTTTACCGTGAAGTCTCCAATGAAGTCATCCGGCCGTCGGCGGAAGAATGTCTGAGAAACAGCAGGGCTCATTCAACGAAAATGAGATGGGCGATTAAGGCGTGAACAAAAACTGCTTGGCAGGATATACCGAAAATACCAGAGAAAAGGATGACGCGATATGAGCATTACCTATTTAAAATCGTTCCAGTTTCCCAGCGAAGGTATGGAATGGAGGTTTTTCATGGGCGTTCGGAGGAGCTGTTACAATTCTTTTTATCCGTTTCAGGTTTTGTCACAGCGGGGTTTGGAAAAAATAGAGTTTGAACCGGTCACGATTCTGTATGGAGGAAACGGTTCCGGAAAATCGACGGCTCTTAATATTGTCGCGGACAAAGTGGGGGCGGTACGGGAAGCAGCTTATAATAAATCAAATTTTTATCCGGATTACATAAATTTGTGTGAAATGGAACGGATCTCAGAACCGCCGGAAAACTTAAGGATAATCACCAGCGACGACGTGTTTGATTATATGCTGAATATCAGGAATCTGAATGAGGGAATCCATCAAAAGCGGGAGGACTTATTTAAAGAGTATCTGGAATCGAAATATTCGGATTTCCAGTTCCATTCACTGGAGGACTATGAGAAGCTGAGAAAAGTGAACCTGTCAAGGAGCAGATCCCAGTCGATATTTGTCCGAAAACAGCTGATGGACAATGTCCGGGAATATTCCAACGGGGAAAGCGCTTTTCGGTATTTCACGGAGAAGATAGAAAAAAATGGGCTTTATATTCTGGATGAGCCGGAAAACAGCCTTTCTCCAGAGAGGCAGATGGAACTGATGGCATTTCTGGAGGACTCTGCGCGTTTTTTTCAGTGCCAGTTCATCTTGTCTACTCATTCTCCGTTTTTGCTGTCCATGCGCGGGGCGAAGATATATGATCTGGATGAAAAACCAGTAAAAGTAAAGCGGTGGACAGAACTTAAGAATGTAAAAGCTTATTATGAGTTTTTTGAAGCGCACAGGAACGAGTTCAGGAAGGAAAGAAATATATGAAGCAGATAGAACCGGTCATGCCGGAGGAACTTGACATCGTACTGGACGGCGCTGAATTTCTTTCAAAAGCGGCGGCAGAGGAAGAACGAATTCAGGATAAGATGATCAGGGACGCGGCATCAGACGGCGGGATGTTTCTTCATCTTCTGGTTTCCGCGGTGAAATTTGAAAACTGCCGTTTCTGGGAGAGCTCCTTTGAAAGGGGAGGATTCACGGACGTCATATTTCAGTCCTGCGATTTTTCTGGATGCGACTGGAGCGGAGGATATTTTGAACGGGTTCATTTCACCTCCTGCAAAGGAGTTGGTGCGAAGTTTTCCAGCGTCACGATGAAAAATGTCACAGTGAAAGACTGCAATCTGGACTATGTGAATTTTGACGGGGCGCGGCTGGAAAAAATCGTGATTGAGGATACCAGGCTAAACAGCAGCAATTTGACGCAGTGTAAATGCAGACAGGTGACTTGGAAACGGGCGGAGCTGGTCAACGCCAGTTTTTTTAAGACATCGTTGAGAGGAATGGATTTTACGGACAGCATCATAAACGGTCTCGTGCTGTCGGAAGACAATTCAGAGCTGCGCGGAGCCGTAGTGGACGTTTTCCAGGCCGCCGAGCTAGCGAAGCGGATGGGGCTGATCATCAAATAAGCCCGTAAATATAGGCTGGCTTGACAGTCGAGCGGTGATTTCCTCCGAATTTGTTGACAATCCGACAGCGAATGAGTATAACTTCTTTAACACTTTGAGGAGGAACCGTTCATGGAAGAAAAAATAACGTTTGGAAAATTTGTGATGAGGAAGCGGAAGGAAAAAAACCTGACGCAGAAGGAGCTGGCAGAAAGGCTGTTTGTGACAGAATCGGCTGTATCAAAATGGGAAAGGGGAATTTCCTATCCGGATATTTCCCTGGTATCTTCTTTATGTGAGGTATTGGAGATCACGGAGCATGAACTGATTACATCCAGTGAAGATACCGGGCAGAAGGAAATGGAACGCCAGGCAAAAAATTTCAGGAGTCTGATAAAGACTTATTCTATTGTATTTTATGTACTTTATGGGGCGGGCCTGATAAGCTGCTTCATCGTGAACCTGGCGGTGAATCACGCGCTGACCTGGTTTTTCATTGTATTGGCAGCAGAGCTTTTGGCATTTTCACTGACTGTTCTGCCGGTCCTTTTGAAAAAGCAGAACCGGGGGGTTCTGACCTTTGCAGCCTTTTTCCTGTCTCTGAACCTGCTGCTTTTTGTCTGCTGTATTTATACGGGAGGAAATTGGTTTGGAATCACCTTTATCTCTCTGCTTTTTGGCGCTTCGGTGGTATTTCTTCCGCTTTTCATCCGGGATCTCCCGCTTCCGGAAAGGGCCTATGGACATAAGGTGCTGATCTGTTTTGCTGTGGATACGCTCCTGTTGATCTTACTGGTCGCGTCGGCTCTTATCTACACGGGCAGCCGCAGCCTGTTTTTCCAGGAAGGCCTGCCGGCCATAATTATCGGCGTGGCTCCGTTCTGGATCATGATGCTTGTAATACGGTATACGAAGATCAACGGTTTGTTCAAAACATCAATCTGCCTGTTCCTTATGGGAATTTATGAATTTTTTCTCAACAGCGTCATGGAAGTGGTACTCGATCATAAGGCGTTTTCCCTGCCGCCGATCAGGCTTTCCGATTGGAGCTTTGAGTACCAGAGCGGAAACATCAATCTTGTCATCATCCTGGCATTTTCCGGCATGGCAGTGCTGTTTGCCGTGGGAGGCATCATTTTGAGCATACGGAAGCAGGAGAGAAAAGAAATCGGTTAAGAGTGCGTTATGCGGTGCTGAGATGACGAAAAAAGAGATAGGGCCTTTTGACCCTATCTCTTTTCTGGTTTTATAATACCACAAAACTGCCTTTATTTCAAGACTTGTAATATCCGGGAGGTCCTCCTATAATAGGCTATCACTGACAGAAGGGGGGAAGCATGGTGAAAATGGAAAATGGGATATGGAGTATTAAAAAACGGGAGGAAGAGCTGACGGTTCTCGTTTCCTGCAACCAGATAACGGGACAGTTTGGACTGTCACTCACCAGGGAGGAAGCTGGAGAGCTGGCAGAGGAACGGGATGAGAGCCTGAAAAAGTACGGAAGAGTGGAATTCGGAAAGGGAATCCTTGATAAGATTATCTATCAATTCTGCGATTCGGATTATATCTATCAGGAGAAGTATCTGGAGACTCTGATACGCCTGCAGGAGATGTTCTATGAATTCAAACGGGCTGCAGAGGATCGTCTGAGTGACGACGAACTGCTGAATTTCATGAAAGAACAATTTGAAACGGTATGCACAGGGGATTTGGATTATCTGGAAGATACGTGCCTGGAGCGGTTTGCCGCCGCGGTGCGGGCCGGATACGGCGGATACAAAGCTTCCGAGGGAAGGGGCGAGTATGAAAAAATCAGCGAAGAAGTGAGATGGGATAAGAATTTGTATCAGGAGGTTTTAAAGGAGCTCTTTTGGTGAGAGATTCCAGGAAGGAGGAGTTTCAGTGGAATACCAGATGGAAGAGCTATTACCTCTGGCAGCGTCTTTGGCGGATAAGTACACCATGGGAGAGAGTAGTTCGGTGTCTTATGAGACTGCCCAGATGCTGATGGAAGCCATACTTTACTGTATTCGGGAGTTTGAAATGCCGGACGGTGAGAGGGAGTTGTCCGGCCAGGCTGTAGATGCCGGGACGGCCTGGCGGATTGGATATAAACGAGTCGTGGAAAAAGTTTTCAGGGCGAAAGCCGTATACGATGACCTGCTGAACAGATTTAAGGATTACGGCTGCCGGAACTATAGCGATACGATTCGGGCCGGGATGCCGTCGTTTTTCTTATACTATGACGCAAGGTTCAAGCCTCAGGATCATATCCTTACCCTTGATTATCCGCTTGTCCGCGACTGCGGCGGGATTTGCGGAGCTGACAGAATCTATCGATATCTGCAGAACGCAGCCATGGAGTCGGATTTTCTTTCTCAGTTTTGTGAATCGTCGGTTTGGGGGCTGTTAAAAAGAGAAGAAGAACGATATCAGACGCCTTATATGGGGAATCTATGTCAATTAGTCCTGTTGAATGCGATGGGGCGGACCGCGTCCGGCAGGCCCGGAGCGGATTTGATTTTGGATCCTGTGGATTATGAAGCCGCCAGAGAATATTTCTCAGAATACAGTCTGGAAGAAATCGAAGAAGAAGGGGCTGTGATTGTAAGACAGACAGCAAAGGCGGCCGGAAACGACGGAATGATGGATTATTTCCGCCCCCTCTGTCATGACTGCGCCTTTCAGATCCAAAACGGGCTGGAAAACGGTTCTCTTTTCCATGTTTTTGTACTGTGAGAAGGAAGACTTCTTTTTGGAGATATGCCGCTTGAACGAAAATAAAAGGTGTAGTAAACTGAACAAAGGACGGAACTAGGCGGATTAAAAGGAGGGAGCCCAAGAGATGAGAATCGATCATATGGCGGTATATGTGAAAGACTTGGAGAAAATGAGGGAATTTTATCAGAAATATTTTGGTGGAGTGTCTGGCGAGCGGTATCATAATGAAAAGACCGGCCTTATGACTTATTTTTTATCCTGGGACGGAGAACCCAGACTGGAACTGATGACACGGCCCGGGCTGAACGAAAAAGATGCAGAATCATTGATATGCGGATATGCCCATCTGGCTTTTTATGCTGGAAGCAGAAAACAGGTGGATGAATGGACTGCAGAGCTTTTAAAGGCGGGATATCATATTGTCAGCGGTCCAAGAGTGACCGGAGACGGATATTATGAAAGCTGTGTGCTGGATCCGGAGGGAAACCAGATAGAGATTGTGGAGTGAGAATGTTTTGTTTCAGGAAGTAAGACCTTTAGGAGTGGAGAGATGAAAGGAACAGAGGAAAAAAAAGCGGACGGAGAGATGAGGGTGTCTGAACGGGAGGCCGCCATGCGTGACAGGATAGAGGCCCGCCTGGCGGAACTGCCGGTCATGCAGTACGCGTTCATAGAGATCCGGGATCTGGAATTTGAGGACAGAGTACGCTATATATGTGAAACAGAGTGCTCTCAATATGGGAGGTCCTGGGCCTGCCCGCCGGCGGTCGGAACGGTGGAGGAATGTAAAAAAAGATGCTTTCAATACCGTGAGGGATTTGTATTTACGACGCTGTCTGAAGTGCCGGATATCCAGGACATCGAACAAACACTGGCGACGAGAGGAAGCCATGAGGAGATAACCAGGAAAATCTGCGGATTTTTTAGGGACGAGGGAGAAGACGTTATGGCTCTTTCCACGGAATCCTGTGCTATATGCAAAACCTGTACGTATCCGAATGGTCCCTGCCGGCATCCGGAAAAGATGTTCCCCTGTGTGGAGAGCTATGGAATCCTGGTGACAGCTCTGGCGGAAAAATACGGGATGGAGTTTATGAACGGGGGAAATGTTGTGACGTGGTTCAGCTTGATTCTTTTGCGATGAAAAGAATGTTACAAAAGTTAGAAACTTTGCTGTATTTATTACGAAGATGGTAAGATTGTAATAGGATTCTGTGAATTGTATTGCCCGAATGCCGGAGATGTGCTAGATTGAAATCAATAGCGAACGAGAACGGATATTATCTGATATTGCCGGATGGGGGTCCGGCGATTGAATGGAGAGGTGTTGTGGGGCAGATGAAATATGAGATTTGGATTCTGATCATTTTCTTTGTGCTCCTGGTTCCGACCGTGCTGCTGATTTTTCAAAGGCGCATGTCTCCGGCTGTGGGAAAGGGAACAGGAACGGCAAACGAGGATGGAAACCGGATTTTCTGGCCGGATTTCATAAAGTACAATGGTTCCTATTACCTGTATGAAGAAAAAGAATGCCGGAAGATGGACGTGGCAGAGGAGCTGGGGGAGATTCGGGAGAAATCCTCAGAGGACAGGCGGGAAGCATATGACTTTGAAGCGTCGAGGCTGGAGACGGGGACGGAGCTTTACCGAATCCGGGGCGTAATGGATGATAGCCAGCTGGCTGCCAAAAGAGAAGAGACCTATAAAGTATATGAAATGGTTTCTGATGAGGAGTTTTATAAAAATTTGTCTGAAGGTGAATAGCAGATATGCAGAGAAGACCTGCGGCTGACTGAGAGATCAGGGCCGCAGGTCTTTTTATTTCATAGGAAAATACGTCCAAGGTACCTGTCCGAAGTTTGGAATATTCAATGGACAGGTTTCATAGATTAGGGTAAGAAGGCAGGTGACAGATATGGAAGGTGGAGAAGAAATCCTTAAAGTAATGGCCGGAGGGCTCAGACGGCTGCTGGAACAGGCGGCCCTTAAATTTGAGTATCTGCAGGAATTGAGGCTGCGGGCGGGACTCCCGTTCTTCTGCCAATATGACGGCAGGGAATACGGGTTCCTGGAGAGCGGGCGCATGGTTCCGGCAGCATCACTTCAGGCTGGACATGCAGGAGGCGGAGCCCCCCATGTCGTGAGCCGGAAGGAAGTCAAAGAGACTCTGGAGTATTTGAGCAGTTATTCTCTTTATGCTTACGAGGAAGAGCTGCGGCAGGGATTTTTGACCATTCGCGGAGGCCACCGGATCGGACTGGCCGGGAAAGCGGTCCTGGAGAACGGAAATATCCGCACTGTCCGTCACATATCCTTTTTAAATATCCGGCTTGCCCATCAGATACCCGGCTGTGCCAGACGTCTGCTTCCTTATCTCTATGAAGAGGACAGCGTCTGCAATACGCTTTTGATCTCCCCTCCGGGCTGCGGAAAGACCACTCTTTTACGGGATATGGTTCGTCTGATCTCCAACGGAGAAAACGGACATGCCGGAATGAGCATAGGAGTGGCCGATGAACGGTCGGAGCTTGCGGCCTGTTATCAGGGGGTTCCTCAGAATGATCTGGGAATCCGCACAGATGTGCTGGACAACTGTCCGAAAGCCCAGGGGCTTATGATGCTGATACGTACCATGTCTCCGAGGGTGGTGGCAGCTGATGAGATCGGTGGATTCGAGGATCTGGACGCGGTCCGGTATGCCGGAAACTGCGGCTGCAGCGTGCTTGCCACAGCTCATGGCGCAACTTTGGAGGAAATACGCGGAAAGCCTGCCTTTGCCAGGATCATGGAGGAGGGACTTTTTGACCGGTATATCCTCCTGGGGAAAAAAAAGAAGGATACCGGGTGGGAAGTGGGACATGTCCAGGCCGTATATGACAGGAACGGACAGCCTATGGAATATCCTGTGTGAAACCGAAAGGCAAGAATATGGAAATGGGGAATTGAAATGACACTGAAAATCATTGGAGCCGTCTGTATCATCATCTCCTGTACGGCGATCGGGTTCAGCTTAAGCTACCGGGTGCACGGACGGTACCGGGAATTGACGGAACTGAAAAAGATCCTGTATCTTCTGAGCGGTGAGATCAAGTTCGGAAGCAGCACATTGGAAGAGGCGTTTCAGACTGTGGCAGAGAGAAGCGGGCCGCCCTATGACGGTTTCTTTTCATACCTGTCGGAGGAAATGCAGAAACGAAACAGCGTAACCCTGGCGGAGATTTGGAGATCCGGTCTGGAGACGAAGCTGAAAGCGGCGCGCCTTTCTAAAGGAGACAGGGAAATCCTTCTGCATGTGGGAAATGATATGGGCTGCCTGGATAAGGAAACACAGCTTAAAACATTGGCATTGGCAGGGGAACAGCTGGAAGACGTGCGGAAGAGCCTGTACATAGAGCTGCCGAAAAAGATGAAGCTTTACAATTATCTCGGGATACTGGCGGGGGTATTCCTCACGATTCTGCTGATCTGACAGCCGGTATCGGGAATATAGGGAGGAAGACATGACAGTTAGTTTGATTTTTAAAATTGCCGCTGTGGGAGTCCTGGTTTCCGTCATCTGCCAGGTGCTGAAGCACAGCGGGAGAGAGGAACATGCCTTTCTTACCAGCCTGGCGGGGCTTCTTCTGGTATTATACTGGCTGGTCCCTTATATATATGATCTGTTTGAGTCCATCAAAGCGTTGTTTTCCTTATGAGCCTTTCAGCGGCGGTAAAAGAAAGAGGGAATTGGATTGATTAAAATTGCAGTAGTAGGGGTAGCTGCCATCCTGATGGCCATGCAGCTTCGGGAGGTGAAGCCGCAGTTCGGTATGTATGTGGTATTCGGCGCCGGCATTCTCATTTTTTTTTATGCGTTTACCAAGCTGGAAGGAATCGTGGAGGCGATGGGGCAGCTGGGGAAATATGTGACCATTGAAGAAAAATATCTGCAGATTCTGCTTAAAATGCTGGGGATCAGCTATGTTTCCGAGTTTGCTGCCTCTCTGTGCAAGGACAGCGGGTACAATTCTGTGGCCGGCCAGATCGAATTGTTTGGAAAATTATCCATCCTTCTGATCAGTATGCCGGTGGTACTGTCCCTTCTTAAGACCTTGGGACAGCTGCTCACATGAGGCCGCGTAAAATGCTCAGCCGCATGGGCATCGTGTTTTTTCTGCTTTTTTGGCTCCTTTTTCCCATGAGCGTCAGGGCAGAATCCCTGGAAGAACAGGCAGATGACTACGATTACAGCGGCGCCCAGGAGGTAATGGACGATGCTCTGGAGGAATCGGCCCCGACTTTTTCCGGCATGGTGAACGCCCTTGTCTCAGGGAAAATCGGAGAAACGGTCAAGAAGGTGCCGGTATATCTGAAAAACAGTCTGTTGTCGGAGATATCCATAAACAGGAAAAGTCTGGGACATGTCCTTCTCATAGCGGCTTTTGGGACGATTTTTTCCGGTCTTGCTTCCTCCTTTCAGGACAAACAGGCGGGAGAGACCGGATTTTATGTGACATATCTGCTGCTCCTTTCTCTGCTTCTGACTGCGTTTTTTGAAGCGGCCGAGGTGGCCAAGGATACAGTGACCCATGTGATGGAATTCATGGGAGCGCTGCTTCCGGCATTCACATTGGCGGTAGCCGCCACCGGGAAGACCATGACTTCTGTCTTTTCCTATGAGTTTATCATGGGAGCGGTCAGTATCGTGGAATGGCTGTTTCAGGTACTGTTTCTTCCGGGGATCCAAATCTATGTGGTGCTGAGCCTGGTGAATCATATATCAAAAGAAGAGATCCTGACGAAGATGACGGAGCTTTTGGAGCTGGTCTTAAGCTGGGGGATTAAGACCGTCATAGGGCTGGTGGTTGGATACGGGGCCATACAGAGTATGGTCCTTCCGCTGGCCGATTCCATGAAGACAGGTGTGGTGACAAAGGCGCTCAGCGCGATTCCCGGTATTGGGGGAGGGGCCGGAGCGGCCGCAAGCCTCATCACCGGCACGGCCAGCCTGATAAAGAACGGGATAGGAGCGGCAGCGTTGATTGCTCTGCTGCTTATCTGCGCGGTTCCGGTCCTTAAGCTGGCCGTCATCACAATACTCTACCATGGGGCGGCGGCGATGGTGCAGCCCGTGGCGGATGAACGGGTCACAGAATGTCTGTCTGGAGTGGCCTCCGGTACCCGCCTGCTTTTAAAGGTGACGACTGCCTCTGCCGGAATGTTTCTTCTGACGATAGGGATTCTATGTGCGTTTACATCGGTTCAGATCTAAAACGAAAACAAGGAGGAGAGCGGCAGATGCTGGCGGGATTTTATCAGTGGGTGAAAAATATAGCGGCATACCTCATTTTCATGTCGCTGGTCCTTAAGCTCCTTCCGGATGGGAAAAACGTCAAATATATCAAATACTTCATGGGAATGGTGCTGGTTCTCATCGTACTGGCTCCAGTGGGAAAGCTCTTCCGCCTGGAGGATGTATTTTCCCAGTTTGAGACGGAGCTTGAAAGCCAGGGAAGAGAGGAGGAATTCCGGGAGGAGCTGGAACTCAAAGGAGAAGAGTATTCTTCCTCGGTGATTTCCCAGTATGAAGAGGAACTGGCTTCTCAGGCATCGGAGTCTCTCGCGGCTGCCGGATGCGGCAGCGCTGCTGTCAGGGTAAACCTGGATACTATGAATGGGAGCGAAACATTCGGCCAGGTACTGTCCATAGAAGTGGATTTTACCATGAGCGACCGTATGTCAAGTGAGGCAGGAAAGACCGGGAGTATCGATCCGGTCGTCATTGAGAAGAGGAAGGTAAAGATTCTGGATGAGGATGGCGGAGAAGCGGGGGATGAGGCCGGAGCAGGAGAGAAAACAGAGGAAGAACTGGGGGAAAATACCAGGAATTATAGAGAAGAGGCAGAAGATGAGACGGTACGGAAGCTGCTGTCGGAAAAATTTTCCGTGGCAGGGGACAGCATCCGAATCCGGAGATGAGGATCAGGCCGCGGCGCAGGGATGCCGGAGGAAGGGAGTGGAGCTTTCATGAAAAAATGGAATTTTAATTTCCGGAAATTAAAACAGATCAAGACGGAAACCTGGATTCTGCTTCTTCTCGCAGGCGTTCTCCTGCTCGTGATCGCTCTCCCTACGAAAAAGAATGGGGAGAATACAGAAAAAATCAGCGGACAACAGGAAGTCAGCCGTGAAAATGGAAGTGGGAGTGGTACGTCGGATGTCAGTGATTATGCAAAGAAAATGGAAAAAAGGGTGGCGGAGATTCTGTCCACCATAGACGGAGTGGGAAAGGCGGAAGTCATGGTGACCCTGGAATCGGGCGGCGAGACTATCCTCCAGACAGACGCTTCCCTGGAGCAGAGCAGTACAAAGGAGACGGACAGCGAGGGAGGCTCCCGGTCTGTGGAAGAGAAGAACCAGTCCAGCCAGACGGTTCTGACTGGCAGTGAAGACAGTCCCTACGTGACAAAAGAGCTCTGTCCAAAGGTGACAGGAATCGTCATTACAGCGGAGGGAGGAGGAGAAGCTACCGTAAAAGCTGAAATCTCTGAGGCAATGGAAGCATTATTTGACCTTCCCGCACATAAAATTAAAGTATTAAAGAGAGTCAAACAAGAATCTTAAAAAGGAGCGGTACTGTGAAACGAATTGTGAAGAAAAACCAGATTGTCCTGACCCTGCTGGCAGTGATGATTGCCGTGGCAGGCTACTTAAGCTACGCCGGGAAATTTAATTTCCTTGGCGGAGAGAAAAAGGCTCAGGCCGATGGAAATGCTGCAGAAGAGACTGTTGCCGCAGGACTTTTGGACATTTCCGATGAAGATGTCCTGGCAGAGAATCAGGCACTTTCCAAGGCAAACGGAGAAAGTCTGACGGATGTTTACACACCGGCAGAAGACGGTGATGAAACCCAGGCGGCGGCAGCTACTGACGCTCAGAACGGAGAATCTGTGGCAGCCGCAGAGGAGTCTTCCACAGCCGCGGAGGCAGGGGCTTCCGTACCCGGCGAAGCCGTTCTTACGAACGGGGTCACGGTCAGCAATTATGTGTCGCAGATGCAGCTGAACCGGGAGCAAGTACGCAGCAAGAATAAAGAGACTCTCATGGAGGTCATCAACAATGCGGCGATCGCAGATGACCAAAAGCAGGCGGCGGTGGATCAGATGATCGCCCTCACCGCAGTCGCGGAAAAAGAAAACGCGGCAGAGACTCTCCTTGGGGCCAAGGGTTTTACGGATTCCGTAGTCTGCATCAATGACGGGACCGTGGACGTGGTAGTCGGAAAAACGGAACTTACCGACGCGGAAAGAGCACAGATAGAGGATATCGTCAAGAGGAAGACAGAGGTAGACGCGGCGAACGTAGTCATCACCCTTATGGACCTGGACCAGTAAAGACTTTACATATTTGGTTGATAAATATTCATCTTTTTGGTATAATGAAAGACAAAGTATGAATTTTAGGTACAGGAGGTAGCGGCGGTGGAACATGAAAATAGAAATACTCATACCCTGCGTCACGACAAAGAGACCGTTGGTGAAGTCCAGATCGCAGATGAGGTGGTGGCGATCATTGCCGGGCTGGCGGCTACGGAGATCGAGGGAGTCGCATCCATGGCAGGAAACATTACCAATGAGCTGGTCGGAAAGCTGGGGATGAAAAATCTCTCCAAGGGCGTGAAGGTAGATGTGCTGGATACTTCTGTATCGGTGGATTTATCTCTCAATATGGAATACGGCTATAGTATCCCCGATGTATGCGCGCAGGTTCAGGAGCGTGTGAAGTCGGCTATTGAGAATATGACGGGACTTTCGGTGATTGATGTGAATGTAAAGATCGCCGGTGTGAATATTGACAAGACCAGATAGAAAGAACTGAAAAGGGTGCCCATAAAAAGCACCCTTTTTCCTTATGTCCGAAAGGACCATACGGGTTTTTCCGCGGGCTCGGCCTTTGGAAAGACTGAAGTGATTTGGAGGATGCACATGAGCAGAAGAGAACTGAGGGAGCATGTGTTCCGCATGCTGTTCCGCAAAGAATTCTATGAATCTGAGGCGGAATTCAGCGAACAGGTAAAAAGATACCTGGAAGAGCTGGAGCCCCTGGAAGAAAAAGATGAAAGCTATATGTCCGGAAAAGTAGAGGATATCTATGGACACGTCAAAGAACTGGACGACCGGATAAATGAGGTGGCGAAAGGCTGGAAGACCCGTCGTATGGGAAAGGTAGACCTGACGGTCCTGCGCCTGGCGCTTTATGAGATGCTGTACGAGGAATCGGTGCCGGAGAAGGTAGCCATCAATGAAGCGGTGGAAATAGCCAGAAAATACGGCGGAGATGATTCTCCGTCTTTTGTCAACGGGATTTTAGCCAAGCTTGTCACGGAGAGCTGAGACAGATGGGACGAAGCGTCTATACGGTGGGGCAGGTAAATGCCTATATTAAAAATATGTTTACCCAGGATTATCTGCTGGGGGCCATATCTGTAAAAGGTGAGGTGTCCAATTGTAAGTATCATTCCTCAGGCCATATTTACTTTACCCTGAAGGACAAGGGGGCAGTCCTGCAGGCCGTGATGTTCGCCGGTAACCGCGGAGGGCTTCCCTTTGCCATGAAAGAGGGCCAGCAGGTCATCGTGTCGGGAGCCGTAAATGTGTTTGAAAGAGACGGGAAATATCAGCTTTATGCCAGGGAAATCACCCTGGACGGGATTGGAAGTCTCTATGAGCAGTTTGAAGCGCTTAAAAGGGAATTGGAAGAGAGAGGACTTTTTGCATCGGAATATAAGCAGCCGATCCCCCGCTATATTAAGACTCTTGGGATTGTCACGGCCAGCACCGGCGCAGCAGTCCGTGATATCATAAATATTGCGGAAAGGAGAAATCCTCACGTCCGCCTGGTGCTGTATCCGGCAAAGGTACAGGGAGAGGGAGCCGCCGATACCATAGCGGCGGGAATCGAGGCTCTGGAACGGTTTGGCGTCGACTGTATGATCGTAGGCAGAGGCGGCGGTTCCATTGAAGACCTATGGGCTTTCAATGAAGAAAAGACGGCGCAGGCGATATTTGACTGCTCTGTGCCGGTGATATCCGCAGTCGGTCATGAGACAGATTTTACGATTGCTGATTTCGTATCAGATCTGCGCGCGCCGACTCCATCGGCTGCGGCTGAGCTGGCTGTTTATGACTACCGTCTTTTTTTATCTCAGCTTGACGAAGCGGGGCGGAGGATGTCGGAAGCTATGATAGGCCGGACGGAAAGGCTTAAGCAGATGCTGAAAGCGAAAGAGCTCCGGCTGGGCAGATTCCGGCCGGATTATCAGGTGGCGGAAAAAAGACAGCTTCTCGATCAGTATCAGGACAAGCTTTCCTCAGTCATGAGGGGCAAGCTCAAATCAGCGGATCATAAGCTGGCTGTTTATGCGGAGCGGCTGAAAGGCTGTTCTCCGCTTGACCGGATCACGAGAGGATATGCCTTTGTGACCAAAAAGGACGGAAGCCGTCTGCTGTCGGCATCTCAGGCGCTGCCGGGGGAAAGGCTGTCTTTACAGCTGTCCGATGGTGTCGTAGAAACTGAGGTTATAGGAGCAGATTCGGCAGATGAATAGAAAGGAACGGGACATGGCGGAAACTTTGAGTATAGAACAGACCTTTGAAAGGCTGGATGAAATAATCGGACGCCTGGAGGGGGAAGAACTTTCCATGGAGGAATCTTTTGCGGCTTACGCGGAAGGTCTCGCCTTGGTAAAGAAATGCCGCGGAAGTATAGATGAAGTGGAGAAAAAAGTGCTGGTATTGGAAGAAAGTGGGGAACAGCATGAACTTTAATGAGGAAATGAAGGAAAAGGTAAAAGATATTGAACGGATGATCTGTGCATATCTTCCGGAGGAAAAGGGATTTCAGAAGACAATCCTGAAAGCGATGAATTACAGTGTGCTGGCGGGAGGCAAAAGGCTTCGTCCGCTTCTCATGCAGGAAACCTTCCGCCTGTTCGGCAGAAAAGGAGATGAGATCGCTCCATTTATGGCGGCCATTGAAATGATCCATACCTCTTCCCTCGTCCATGATGATCTTCCGGCCATGGATGCCGATGAATACCGCAGAGGCAGAAAGACTACCTGGGTCGTATACGGAGAAGACATGGCGATCCTGGCGGGGGACGCACTGATGATCTATGCTTTTGAGACCGCGTCAAAAGCCTTTGGGCAGACAGACCGGCCGGATCTGGCGGGAAGGTGTATCGGCATTCTGGCAGAAAAGACCGGGATATACGGCATGATCGGCGGCCAGACGGTGGATGTGGAGATGACAGGCGAGCCGGTTCCGGCAGACAAGCTGGATTTCATATACCGTCTGAAAACTGGGGCGCTTTTAGAAGCGTCTATGATGATAGGGGCCGTTTTGGGCGGGGCCTCTTTAGAAGAGGTGAAAATGATAGAGCAGGTGGCCTCCGATGTGGGTCTTGCGTTTCAGATCCAGGATGATATCCTGGATGTTACCAGTTCGAAGGAAGTTCTCGGAAAACCGGTGCTGAGTGATGAAAAGAACAACAAGACTACTTATGTGACCCTGGAGGGGCTTGATAAAGCCAGGGGACAGGTGGAGTTCTATTCCAAGCGGGCGGTGGATACCTTAAATGGCCTGTCCAGAAAAAATGAATTTTTGAATCAGCTGATCCTTACGCTGATCACAAGAGAAAAATAAGAGGATGAGATCATGTTAGAGGAAATCAGAAGTCCTGAAGATCTGAAGGCTCTGGACCCTGCACAGTTTCCGGCGCTGGCAGAGGAAATCCGCCAGTTTTTAATAGAGAAAGTGAGTGAACACGGCGGCCATCTGGCTTCCAACCTGGGAGTGGTCGAGCTGACCATGGCTCTTCACCTGGCTCTCAATCTGCCGGAGGATAAGATTGTTTGGGATGTGGGGCATCAGTCCTATACCCATAAGCTTCTTTCCGGCAGGAGAGAAGATTTTGAGAGTCTGAGGGAATATGGAGGAATGAGCGGTTTTCCCAAGCGGAGAGAATCTGAATTTGACAGCTTTGATACGGGACACAGCTCCACGTCGATTTCGGCAGGGCTGGGCCTGGTAGAAGCGCGCGACCGGCTGCACGAGGATTATACGGTGGTGTCTGTCATCGGCGACGGCGCTCTATCGGGAGGCATGGCCTACGAAGCACTCAACAATGCGTCCAGGCTGAAGAGCAATTTCATCATCATTCTCAATGATAATCATATGTCCATCTCGGAGAGTACCGGAGGGTTTTCAAAGTACTTGTCCAAGATACGGGTGGGAAGCGGGTATAACAATCTGAAACGGGATGTGAGCCGGGGGCTTTCCAAGGTTCCGGGAGTGGGCGAGCCTCTTGTGGAGAACATTGTGCGCGCCAAAATGGCGCTGAAGCAGTTCATGGTTCCGGGCATGTTCTTTGAAAATCTGGACATCACCTATGTGGGTCCCATGGACGGCCATAACATTCCTGAAATGGTTCGTATTCTGGAGGAAGCAAAGAAATTCGAACGGCCGATCCTTATCCATGTGAAGACTAAGAAGGGGAAAGGATATATCCCCGCCGAACGGTATCCCGTCAAATTTCATGGAGTAGGCCCTTTCTGCATTGAGACAGGCAAGTCTGTGGAGGAGAAAAAAGGCATCAGCTATACGGAGGCCTTTTCTCATACGATCTGCCGGCTGGCAGAAAAGGATGATAAGATCGTAGCGGTCACGGCAGCCATGCCGGAGGGCACCGGGCTTAAAAAATTTGCCGCCCTCTATCCGGACCGGTTGTTTGACGTGGGGATTGCCGAGGAACACGCAGTCACATTTGCGGCCGGTATGGCGGCGGGAGGACTGAAGCCTGTGGTGGCGGTCTACTCCTCGTTTTTGCAAAGGGCATATGACCAGATGCTTCATGATGTCTGTCTCCAGAAGCTTCCGGTGGTGTTTGCCATCGACCGTGCCGGTCTCGTAGGCTGCGATGGCGAGACTCATCAGGGAATTTTTGATCTGTCTTATTTGAGAAGTATGCCGGGGATGGCGGTTTTTGCACCCATGAACAAGTATGAACTCAGGAATGGTCTGGAATTTGGAATACAAGCGGGGGTCCCGTTTGCCGTCCGGTATCCAAGAGGTACTGCGTATTCCGGACTTAAGGAGTATCAGGATCCTATAGAGTTAGGAAAGAGCGAAGTGATATACAGAGGCGGAGAAATCGCGCTTCTTTCTGTCGGCAGTATGATGGAGACGGCAGTACAAGTCCATGGGAAGCTGAAGGAATCGGGCATATCGGCTACGCTCATAAATGTACGGTTTGTTAAGCCCATGGATAAAGAACTGCTGGATGATCTGGCAAAGACCCACGGGTGCCTTGTGACCATGGAGGAAAATGTGATCTGCGGAGGATACGGAGAGGCGGTCTCTTCTTATATCCATGAACGAGGCTATGGGGCCAAGGTGCTGAAAGCCGCAGTTCCGGATACGTTTGTGGAGCATGGACCAGTAGATATCCTTAAAAGGGATTTGGGGCTGGATGCGGATTCCATTTTCCAGAGGATCAAGAACGAATATATACGGAAGGAAAGCTAAAATGAAGGAACGTCTCGATGTGCTGCTGGTTTCCAGGGGGTTCGCTGAATCCAGGGAAAAGGCAAAAACCATGATCATGGAAGGAATCGTTTTTGTAAACGGGCAGCGGGAAGATAAGGCAGGGGCATCGTTTCATCCGGAGGCGCCCATCGAGGTCCGTGGGCAGACTCTTAGATATGTGAGCCGGGGAGGACTTAAGCTGGAAAAAGCCATGAGCCATTTCGGAATTTCTCTGGACGGGAAGATTTGCATGGACGTGGGAGCTTCCACGGGAGGATTTACCGACTGTATGCTGCAAAACGGCGCAGTGCGGGTATACTCTGTCGATGTGGGACGCGGGCAGCTGGCTTGGAAGCTTCGGCAGGATGAACGGGTCGTCTGTATGGAAAAGACGAATATCCGTTATGTGACGCCGGAGGACATCGGTGAGCCGGTGGACTTTTCTTCCATTGACGTTTCTTTTATATCCCTTACAAAAGTACTTCTTCCAGTGCGGGAGATCCTTAAAGACGGAGGAGGCGTAGTATGCCTGATCAAGCCTCAGTTTGAAGCCGGACGGGAAAAAGTCGGCAAAAAAGGAGTAGTCAGAGAGCCGGAGATTCATCTGGAAGTCATTCATAAGGTAATGGATTATGCGGAAAGCATCGGATTTGGCAGAAGGGCTCTGGAGTTTTCTCCAATCAAAGGCCCGGAGGGAAATATTGAATACCTGCTCTTTCTGATAAAGGGAGGAGAGGATGCGGAAACCATCAACCCGGAAGACATCGTTGTGAAAGCCCATGAGGAATTGAGATGAACCGATTTTATATCATTACAAACAGAGAAAAAGATCCGGAGCTTACTGTGACCGGAAAGATTAAGAGATTTCTGGAAAGTCAGGGAAAAGTCTGTGTGCTGAATGGAGACGCGCCGATACCTGGGGATACGGACTGTGTCCTGGTCCTTGGCGGCGATGGGACTCTCCTTCAGGCGGCCAGGAACCTGGTGTGGAAGGATGTCCCGCTTCTTGGCGTGAACCTGGGAACTCTGGGGTATCTGGCGGAGCTGGATATCCATTCGGCACTCGGCGGCCTGAAAGAGCTGCTGGAAAGCGGACCCTCCGTGGTGGAAGAGCGGATGATGTTAAAAGGTTCCGTATATCATGATGGAAAGATGGTTTGTGAAGACATCGCCCTCAATGATATCCTGATCGGACGGAAATCTGGCTTTAAGGTGATTCGGTTCAAGGTTTACGTGGATGGAGAATTCCTGAATGCCTATGCGGCGGACGGCATGATCGTGGCTACGCCCACGGGCTCCACAGCGTACAATCTGTCGGCAGGCGGTCCAATCGTGGAGCCGACGGCTTCTTTGATCGTCCTGACTCCCATAGCGCCTCATACGATGATAAACAGGAGTATCGTACTTTCTGCGAAAAGCCAGATAAAGCTGGAGCTGGTAGTTCCTCCGGGACGCGCAGAGGTGGAGGCCACGGTTGGCTTTGACAGTGATAACCAATGTCCGTTCCAGGCGGGGGATTATATAGAAATACAGAAAGCCATGAGGACGACGAAGATTCTGAAACTGAATCGGATCGGATTTTTGGAAACGCTCCGCCATAAGATGTCGGCGGAATGACATAGAGGAGGAATTGGACATGAAAATTGAGCGCCACAGCAAGATTGTGGAATTGATTGGAAAGTATGACATTGAGACACAGGAAGAGCTGGCAGAGAAGCTGAATGAAGCCGGATTCCGGGTGACTCAGGCTACTGTGTCCAGAGATATCAGAGAACTGAAGCTGACAAAGGTGGCCGTGGACGGAGGAGGACAGAAATATGTGGTGCTCCACAAAGCCGACAGCAATCTGAACGATAAGTATATCAGAATCCTCCGGGACGGATTTGTATCCATGGATATGGCCCAGAATATTCTGGTGGTGAAGACCGTGCCCGGCATGGCTATGGCAGTGGCGGCGGCGCTTGACGCGCTTCGGTTCCATGAGATCGTAGGCTGTATCGCGGGAGACGACGCCATCATGTGCGCGGTCAGGAGTGTGGATGATACCATCATTGTTATGGAAAAGCTTCGCCGGGTGATGTCATCCCAGTGAGAGGAGTGATGCCATGTTACTGAATCTGCATGTGAAAAATGTTGCCCTCATTGAGGAAGCGGATGTGAGCCTCGGAGACGGCCTTAATATTTTGACTGGCGAGACCGGCGCCGGAAAATCCATTCTGATCGACGCGGTGAATCTGGCCCTGGGGGCAAAGACTGCGAGAGGTCTGCTTCGGAATGAGGAGATACCTGCCAGCGTGGAGCTCCTGTTCAGCGTTTCCGGACGAGAGAAAAAAGAGGCGCTGGAAAAGCTTGGGGTCGTTCCGGAAGAGGACGGCTCTGTTTTGATTGCCAGAAAGCTGTCCCAGGGAAAGAGCATATGCAAGATCAACGATGAAACGGTGACCGTATCCAGGCTGCGGGCAGTGACCGGCCTTTTGATCGATATCCACGGCCAGCATGAGCACCAGTCGCTTTTACATAAGTCCAATCATCTGGAGATTCTGGACGCGTATGCGAAGCATCAGGAAGAATCGGTAAAGGAACGTCTGGCAGAGGCTTATTCCGTCTATGCGGCAGCCAAAAAAGAGCTTGCGACCTATGAGATAGGGGAGGAAGACAGAATCCGGGAGCTGGACTTTCTTTCTTATGAAATCCGGGAGCTGGAGAACGCCGGTCTGAAGGCGGGCGAGATAGAGGAGCTGGAGCACCGTTATAAACGCATGATGAACGGGCGGCGGATCACGGAGAGTCTTTCGAAAGCTCAGGAGTTTACGGGAGATGAGGACGGAGCAGGCGAACTTCTCGGCCGGGCAGTCCGCGCTCTCTTTGAAGCGGCAAATTATGATGAAGGGCTGGCAGGACTTCTTTCACAGGCGGAAGAGGCGGAAGATATTGTCAGCAGCCTGAACCGAGCGCTGTCTGAATACGGAAAGGAACTGGAGTTTGATGAAAGGGAGATGAACCAGATGGAAAAGCGTCTGGATTTTCTCCACAGTATTCAGATTAAATATGGGGAGTCCTATGAGGATATGATGGAATCCCTGGATACCAGGAGAAGCCGATTTGAAAAGCTGACGGCATTTGATGAAAGAAAACAGGCTGCGAAGGCTGCTTTTGAGCAAGCAGAAAAGAAGGTGCTTTTGTTTGCAGGAGAGCTGTCGAAGATTCGGAAGGCAGAGGCGTTTTATCTGACAGAATCCATCCGTTCTGCGCTGGCAGATCTAAACTTTTTGGATGTTCAGTTTTCCATGGAATTTATGAAAAAAGGGCAGGCGGGACCGGATGGATTTGATGAGGTGGAGTTCCTCATTTCCACCAATCCCGGTGAAGAGCTCAGGCCCTTATCCCAGGTGGCGTCCGGAGGCGAGCTCTCCAGGATCATGCTGGCGATCAAGGCTGTGTTGGCGGACACGGATGATATCGAGACCTTGATCTTTGATGAGATCGATGCGGGAATCAGCGGCAGGACTGCCCAGAAAGTATCGGAAAAGCTGAACGATATCGGAAAGAGCCATCAGGTGATCTGCATCACACATCTGCCGCAGATAGCGGCGATGGCCGACTGCCATTATAAGATTGAAAAAAATGTTAAAAATGGAAGGACAGTGACGGAGGTCACAAAGCTTTCTGATAAAGAAGAAATAGAAGAGCTCTGCCGTCTTTTGGGCGGCGCGGCCATCACCGATGCAGTGGCGGAAAATGCGAGAGAGATGAAAGAGCTGGCAATGACTTACAAACAGTAAAACTGCATCCGTAATAGAAAGAATGCCTAAAACGCTAGTAGCCATGAGCCTTGTTCGATCGAGGGAAAAATTACCTCAGATTGAATGAGGCTCTTTTGCATGGCGTTTTATTTTTTGCTCCATACTAAAGGGGAGCGATTGAAAAAGAAAATTCTTTAAAATACGGAGGCGCGCCATGACACGGAAACAAAAATACAGGCAGTTCCTTATACGACTGATCTGGATTATGATTATTTTTACCTGTTTGTTCTCATATTATTATATTCGGCATATGATTCCCGGGAAAATTCGTGTCGTAGTGGGAGAAGAAGGTACTTTTCAGTTTTCTCTTCCCTGGGGAAGCACCCTGGAAACGGAAAATGAAGAGGTGCTTTTAGGAAGTATTTCGAACATACCGGAGGGCGCCGTCCGGATCAATACAGACCGGGCATTTACCGTAGAAGGGACCTCTCTTGGCAGCTATGACATGGATATCAAGCTGTTTGGCTGGCTGCCGCTCCGCAACATTCAGGTTGACGTAGTGGAATCCCGGTCAGTGATACCAGGAGGCGAATCCATAGGCCTCTATCTGGAAATGGACGGCGTGATGGTAGTCGGTACGAGCGAACTGACAGATAAAGAAGGAAATATTGTGGAACCGGCTTACGGCATCGTCAAATCAGGAGATTATATCCTGGAGGCAAATGGACAGCCGGTGACAGATAAGGAAGCACTGATTGCCGCGATATCTTCCAACGGCGAGGCGCCTTGTGTTTTTAAAATACGCAGAGACGGCGAGATCATGGAAGCAAAGGTGGATACGGTTCTGACCAGTGACGGAAGCTGCAAGGCCGGGATATGGGTAAGAGATGATGCCCAGGGTATTGGCACCCTCACTTATGTGGACGAAAACGGATATTTCGGCGCTCTGGGACACGCCATGAGCGATACGGATACAGGGCAGCAGCTGGAGGCTTCCGGTGGCGATCTTCAGAAAGCTCAGATACAGGACGTGATAAAGGGCCAGTCTGGTACACCGGGCTCTCTTCTGGGAACGATCGTCTACAGCGACAGCCATTGGGGAGATGTCTTCGGCAATACGGCGGCTGGCGTGTTCGGTCATACAGAGCTGGCCAACTGGGATATGAAAGCGGCAGACGCGATTCCCGTAGGATTTAAGCAGGATGTAAAGCTGGGGCCTGCGTCGATTCGATGTTCTGCCGACGGAGAAGTCAAGGAATATGACATTGAAATCATAAAAGCGGATATTACCACAGACAGCAACAAGGGTATGGTGGTACAGGTGACGGATCCAGAGCTTTTAGAACTGACCGGAGGAATCGTTCAGGGAATGAGCGGCAGCCCTATCATACAGGACGGAAAAGTTGTGGGGGCAGTGACCCATGTGTTTGTTCAGGATTCTACAAAAGGATACGGGATTTTTCTGGAAACCATGCTGGAAAAGCAGGAAGAGACTGTAAAGAAATAAAGAAGTTTTGATATGATCTGCAAGGATTCTCTTTTTCGACAAAAAACGACGGAAAAATGTCGATTAAAGCGTCTCTTTTCCGTTGCTATTCTACCTTCTTCTCTTTTATAATGGGAAAGTACCCCTGTAAAGGAAAAAAATAACAGGATTACGACGGAAAGCAGGACTTGCTGTCAGGCTGCGGGGGCAGACGGAAAAGGAGGATGAAAAATGGCAAAACTACAGGTGGCAATTGCTGACGACAACGAAAGAATCTTACAACTTTTAGATAACATCATCAGCCGTGATGATGAATTTGAAGTGATAGGAAAAGCGAACAACGGAGAAGAAGCTTATGAACTGATCAAAGAGAAGGAACCGGATATTATGCTGCTCGACATTATCATGCCGAAGCTTGACGGTTTATCCGTAATGGAAAAGGTCGGAAAAGACCCAACTCTTAAGAAAAGGCCGGAATTCATCGTGATCACTGCCATCGGGCAGGAGAGAATTACGGAAGATGCCTTTCAGCTGGGGGCATCTTATTATATTATGAAGCCTTTTGATTCAGACATGGTATTGAACCGGATGAAGCATATAGGGATGGGACGCCGCAGAGGTGCGGAGACCAGGAAGATCGTACCGTATGAAAGTCAGGAACAGTACATTGAAAGAAATCTGGAAACCGATGTGACAAATCTGATACACGAGATCGGGGTTCCGGCACATATCAAAGGATATAGTTATTTGAGAGACGCCATCATTTTGTCGGTTTCCGACATGGACATGCTGAATTCCATTACCAAGATGCTTTATCCAACGATCGCCAAGATGCACCAAACGACACCCAGCAGAGTCGAACGCGCCATCCGGCATGCCATCGAAGTAGCATGGAACAGAGGCAAGATGGATACCATCGATTCTCTTTTCGGCTATACTATCAATACAGGAAAGGGCAAGCCGACAAATTCCGAATTTGTTGCCCTGATCGCAGATAAGATCCGTCTGGAATATAAGAACAAATGAGTGAGGGCCCTCTGTCAGGAGGGTCTTTGAATTTCCGAACGGCTTAAGTCGGCGAATTCGGAAATACTGCTTCCAAAATCCCGCGGAATCTAGTATAATGGAACATAGGATTTGATTTTTGGGGAAAGTGATATTCTGGAGGTAGCAGAGTGAAGAAAATATTATTCGTTGCATCGGAAGGTGTGCCTTTTATTAAAACAGGCGGTTTGGCGGACGTTGTAGGCTCTCTGCCCAAATATTTTGACAAAGAGAAATATGATGTCCGGGTGATGCTTCCCTATTACCAGTGCATTCCTGCACGGTATAAGGAGCAGGCAGAATATCTGACTAATTTTTATATGGACTATATGTGGCAGGACAGATACGTAGGGCTTTTTAAAATAGAGCATGAGGGGATCATCTTTTATTTCGTGGACAATGAATGGTACTTCAGCGGTGATAAGCCTTACACCGACCAGTATTTTGATCTGGAGAAATTCGCTTTTTACAGCAAGGCGGTGCTGTCGGCGCTTCCCGTGCTGGATTTTAAGCCGGATGTGATTCACTGTCACGACTGGCAGACCGGTCTGATACCGGTACATTTGAAGGATAAATTCCGTGCCAATCCATTTTACAGAGATATTAAGTCTGTGATGACCATTCACAACCTGAAATTCCAGGGAGTGTGGAGCGTGGATGTGATACAGCGGATTTCAGAGCTTTCCGACTATTATTTCACGCCGGATAAGCTGGAATCCTACAGCAACGGCAACATGCTGAAGGGCGGCATCGTCTATGCCGACAAGGTCACGACGGTCAGCAACACCTATGCACAGGAAGTGAAGATGCCCTTCTACGGTGAGGGCCTGGACGGACTGATGCGGGCTCGTTCCCATGATCTGTGGGGAATACTGAACGGAATTGATTACGACGAATACGACCCGGCGGCGGATCCCTTCATCTACCAAAATTATGATGCAAGGACATTCCGCAAGGAAAAAGGAAAGAATAAGACAGGCCTTCAGCGGGAGCTGGGCATGGAAGTGAATCCGAAAAAGTTTATGATCGGTATTGTTTCCAGACTCACGGACCAGAAGGGGCTGGACTTGGTCCAGGCCGTGATGGATCAGATCTGTTCGGAGGATCTGCAGTTTGTCATCCTGGGGACCGGCGATGAGAAATATGAGAATATGTTCCGCCACTATGACTGGAAGTATCATGACAGCGTATCCGCGAACATTTATTATTCGGAGACGATGTCCCATAAGGTATATGCGGCATGCGACGCTTTCCTGATGCCGAGTTTATTTGAGCCCTGCGGCCTGAGCCAGATCATCAGCCTGCGCTACGGGACGGTGCCCATCGTCAGGGAGACCGGCGGACTTAAGGATACGGTGGAGCCTTACAATGAATACGACAGCACCGGCACGGGCTTTTCCTTTGCAAATTATAATGCCCATGAGATGTTAGGCAGTATCATGTACGCGAAAAATACTTATTATAATAAAAAGAGAGAATGGAATAAGATCATTGACAGAGGGATGGCGAAAGATTTTTCCTGGACCAGTTCCGCCCAAAAATATGAGGAGTTATACAGTGTCTTATAAGAAATCAGAAAATAACCAGTCTTTTGTGCTCCGGGGAGAAGACAAGGAGCTTGCCAGAGAGTGGATACAAGATACTTCATGGCTGGAAAAGGAAGCGTACGAATGGGATGATGATTACATGGAATGTGTGTCGGATATCATGGCCGCTCCGGTATTTCAGTCCATGGACCGGTATATTCAGCATGGAAATACTACGACAAAGGCACACTGTATCCAGGTTTCCTATCTGAGCTACCGCATCTGCAGGAGATATTCCTGGGATTATATGGCGGCGGCCAGGGCAGGCCTTCTTCACGACCTGTTCCTCTATGACTGGCATACGGAGAAAAATCATATCCATGGTTTTACCCATCCAAGGGTGGCGATGGAAAATGCGAAAAAATATTTTGATATCACTCCTCATGAGCAGAACATCATATTGAGACATATGTGGCCTTTGACCCCGGTGCCGCCAAAAAGCCGGGAGGGTATAGTGATCGTTTACGCGGATAAATTCTGCGGGGTCAGTGAAATGTACGGCAGAGTGAAGCAGGCGGTGCTGCGGGCAGTACACGCGTAGGACTGTAAAGCTGCTGGAATTCTGCACAACAGGCGGTCGCGGCAATGTCTGCATTTTTCACAAAATTCTCGGTATTTTTTTATTTCCCTTACGAAGAATGTCATCTGGTGGTATAATACTATTAAATCAGTTGGAAATTCTTGGAAAGGGAGGCTGTCGAATGTTTCAAGTGGGAGAATATATTGTCTGTGACCATAATGGAGTGTGCAGGGTATTGGGCGTTTCCGAAATGCCGGAGCTGAAAAAAGGGGTTCTGTATTATCAGCTGGAGCCGGTTTATTCCAAAGGCAGCCGGATTTTTGTCCCGGTGGACAGCGACAAGCTGGTGCTGAGGAGGATATCATCGGCAGATGAGGTGGAAGCGCTGCTTGATGAAATCCCTTCCATAGAGACCATTTGGATTTCCAATGAAAAAAAGCGGGAAGAAGAATACAGGGAGGTTGCCAGGAGATATGAATGCAGAGAATGGGTTAAGATTATCAAAACTATTTATCTGCGGAAAAAGAGCAGGCGGCTGGAAGGAAAAAAGATCACTTATATAGATGAAAAGTATATGAAGCTGGCGGAGGATAATCTGTATGGAGAGATCAGTATTCCTTTGCATCTCACACCGGACAAAGTGGAAAAATTCATCCGGGAGAGAATCAATAAGGCAGCGGTCCTGGTAAAAGAAGAATAGGAAGGGCCGGTATCGGATGAGAGACTTGACAGATACCAAAAAAACAGTATAATCTTTCATAGAGTGTGAACGCAGGACGGGCACACGAAGGGGTACACCACCACGGGTGTAGTCTTTCGTGTGCCTGTTTTTTGTTCCATAGAAAGGAGGAATATGGTGTGATCAAGATAAACGGCGAGCTTTTGGACCAGGCAGAAGGGAAGTCTCTTTCGGCCTATCTTTCCGAATGCGGCTATAAACGGGAAATGGTTGCAGTGGAACGGAATGGGAAGATCGTACCCAAATCGGAATATGACGATACGGTCCTATGGGACAATGATGAGGTGGAGATAGTCAGTTTTGTAGGCGGGGGCTGAAAAAAGTGTGAGTGATGGAGTGTAAAAATCACAAATGAGATATTGGAAAGGGAGGAGGTCCCGTACATGGATGATGCAGAGGAAGAAAAGCTGACAAGAGAAGAAATCGCAGCAGCAGTGGACAGCCGGTTTCCTGAAAATGTGAGAAATAGACTTAGGGAGGCCACAGTCGGCATCGCCGGCCTCGGCGGACTCGGTTCCCATATTGCCATTATGCTGGCAAGGAGTTTCGTGGGACATCTTCTCTTAGTGGATTTCGACCGTGTGGATGTGAGCAATTTGAACCGGCAGGCCTATGGGATATCACACTTGGGCATGGAAAAAACGAAGGCTCTTTCTCAGATCATAAAAGGCATCAACCCTTATCTGGATGTAAAAATCCATACGGTGCGCGTGGACAGAGAAAATGCCGGACCGTTATTTGAAGAGTGCCCGATCGTCTGTGAGGCCTTTGACCGTCCGGAAGAGAAGGCCATGCTTGTGAATACACTGTTAGAGAAGTGTCCGGACACGGTAGTGATATCTGGCTCCGGCATGGCGGGTTATGGAAGCGGAAATGAGATACGGGCAAAAAAGGTGATGAGGCGCCTGTATCTGTGCGGAGACGGAAAGACGGATATTGCGGACGGAATCGGGCTTATGGCTCCCAGGGTGAATATATGCGCGGGTCAGCAGGCGAATATGGCAGTCCGCCTGATTCTCGGAGAACCGATGCCGTGATCGGAGAAGACGATATATAGTACAGCAGGAAAAGGAGAGAAACATGAAAGAGGACAAATTAATAATCGGCGGGCATGAGTTTTCATCCAGGTTTATCCTGGGTTCCGGAAAATATAATCTGGATCTGGTCAAGGCAGCTGTGGAGTGTGCAGGGGCAGAGATCATCACATTGGCTGTCCGCCGGGCGAACAGCGAGACCGCCAGTATACTGGATTATATTCCGAAAGGGGTGACGCTTCTGCCAAATACTTCCGGAGCGAGAAACGCGGAGGAGGCTGTCCGGATCGCCCGCCTGGCCAGGGAATTGGGGTGCGGAAATTTTATAAAGATCGAGGTGATCCACGATTCCAAATATCTGCTCCCCGATAATCAAGAGACGATCAAAGCGACAGAAATTCTGGCAAAGGAAGGTTTTGTCGTGATGCCTTATATGTACCCGGATCTGAATACAGCGAGAGCGCTTAAGGACGCCGGAGCTGCTTCCATCATGCCCTTGGCCGCGCCGATCGGTTCCAATAAGGGGCTTTGTACGAAGGATTTTATCCAAATACTCGTGGATGAGATAGAGCTTCCCATTATCGTGGACGCGGGAATCGGACGTCCCTCCCAGGCATGTGAAGCGATGGAGATGGGAGTAGCCGCAGTCATGGCGAATACGGCGGTGGCGACGGCCGGAGACATAAAGTTCATGGCAGGAGCCTTTAAGAAGGCCATTGAGGCAGGCAGAGAAGCGTATTTGGCGGGACCGGGCAGAATCCTGGGAAGGGGCGGAGCCGCCTCCTCGCCTCTTACCGGATTTTTGAGAGACTGAAGACGGGAGGCTAAAGAATCATGGAGAAAGAAGCAGAAAAGGTGGCCGGCACGGCTCAGATTAACGCGGAGGAAAACAATCAATTTATTCCGGAGGATGAATTGGAGCGTTATCTGAATATGGAACGGACGAATCATATGGAATATATGGAAGGCATGGAGCAGATCTCTCCGGAGGTGATGGATGAGATCATAAGCAGGATGAACGCTTATGATTATAATTCCTATACAGAGCAGGATGTGAGGCGGGCGCTGGCGAAGGATAATCTGAGTCCGGAGGATTTTGGGGCGCTTCTTTCCCCGGCGGCCGGCCCTTTCCTGGAACAGATGGCGGTCAAAGCTCAGGCAGAAACCAGAAAGCATTTTGGAAGCTCCGTATATTTGTTCACTCCGCTTTACATAGCCAATTATTGCGAGAATTTCTGTATTTACTGCGGTTTCAATTGTCATAATAAAATCCGCAGGGCGAAGCTGGACGAGGCCGGCATAGAAAAGGAGCTCAAGGCGATCGCAGAAACGGGATTGGAGGAGATCCTGATCCTGACAGGGGAGAGCCGTCATATGTCCGATGTCCGTTATATCGGGGAGGCATGCCGGCTGGCTAAAAAGTATTTTAAGATGGTCGGAATCGAGGTATATCCGATGAATTCCGATGAATACGCTTATCTTCACGAATGCGGCGTGGATTATGTGACTGTGTTCCAGGAAACATACAATTCCGATAAATATGAGACTTTGCATATTTCAGGACATAAACGGGTATTTCCATATCGGATCAATGCCCAGGAGCGGGCGCTGAAGGGAGGAATGCGGGGAGTAGCTTTTGCGGCGCTTCTCGGCCTGGATGATTTCAGAAAGGACGCCTTCGCTACCGGCATTCATGCATGGCTGCTCCAGAGAAAATATCCCCACGCGGAAATCTCCTTCTCCTGTCCCAGACTTCGGCCTATCATCAACAACGATAGGATCAATCCGAAGGATGTCCACGAGCCGCAGCTTCTGCAGGTGATGTGTGCGTACCGCCTGTTCATGCCTTACGCGGGCATGACAATCTCCACCAGAGAAAGGGCAGGCTTCCGTGACCATGTGATAGGCTTAGCGGCGACAAAGATTTCGGCAGGAGTCAGCACTGGCGTAGGCAGCCATGGGGAGGAAGAGGAACAGGGAGACGACCAGTTTGAGATCGCGGATATCAGAAATGTGGAAGAGGTGTGCTCAGCGATTCGGGAACAGGGGCTGGAGCCGGTGATGAATGATTACGTATATCTTTAAGTACCTTTCAAACAATTTTTCTCAATCTGGTTTACAAAGCAAGAGGAAATCCGATTCCATCCAGGCGTCTCGCTGGCAGCCGTAACCAGAATCTTTGCGGCCTCCAGTCGGTCCTTTCCAACTGGCATGGATAAATCGATATTTTTCCATGTCAGATTCCAACAAAAATCCGCATGATATGCGATTTTTGCCTCCCTGCGGCCGGGAAGATTCTGCTAACGCCTTTGCGGCGCTCGCCTTACGATGGAATCGGATCGTTCCTCTCGTTCTTTCTTTCCGCACCGAAACAAGCTTTTGTTCGCCTTGAAAGTTATTTGGGCGGTCTATCGTAGCCCGCTGCGGTACGCGCGCGAGCTGTGTGGATATCCGATCCTTTTCTGGAATCAAGGGAACCGAGATTATCCGAAAAGGTGCGGCGGGCAGGATACCGGCAGAAAGATTCCGGAGCGGGGATAAAGCGGCCTTTGCATCGCCAGCGAACCGAAATCGTGACGGCCAGGAACTTCTGCCGGTGTCAAACTGGGGCTTGGCCGGAACTTACTAAGAATGATTACAAAAAGTGTTTTGTATCATACCTTCCAGGCAAGCGCACTTCGTGCGGCGGGGTATATCAGTCGAGCAACGGATTACAAACAAAAAGGAGGTCCTGATATGAAATTTATTGCGGTCACTGACAGGAGCCTATGCAGAGGATCTCTTATCACTCAGCTGGAACGGATTTTAAATTTGCCGGATGAAGCAGCTCTTCCGAAACCGGATATGGTGATTCTCCGGGAAAAGGATCTTTCGGAAGCGGAGTATGAGGCGTTGGCCGGACAGGTGATTCTTCTGTGCCGTGAGTATCAGACTGAGTGCATCCTTCATACTTATCCCCATGTGTCGGAGAGACTGGAGCACGGGAAGATACATCTCTCTCTTCCGTCACTCGAAAGGATGCAGGAGTCGGGAGAATGGTCTGAAATCAGAGGGATATTTGAAAAGACGGG
Source organism: Qiania dongpingensis (assembly GCF_014337195.1). NCBI lineage: Bacteria > Bacillati > Bacillota > Clostridia > Lachnospirales > Lachnospiraceae > Qiania > Qiania dongpingensis. The sequence continues at coordinate 397,398 of NZ_CP060634.1, read as the reverse complement.
CGTTTCTGTCCACAGCGTATCGGAAGCGGAGCGGGCGGTCTGCCTGGGGGCAGATTACCTGACGGCCGGACATGTGTTTTCCACAGACTGTAAAAAAGGAGTGCCGCCCAGAGGCCTTTCTTTTTTAACAGACGTGGTGGAGGCGGTGGACCGGAGGTGCCCCGTTTATGGGATTGGCGGAATGGACAGGACAAAGCTTTCTGCCGTCTCAGGGACAGGAGCGGAGGGAATCTGTATCATGTCAGGGTATATGAAGGTGTGACGGAGGAATAGAAAATCAGAAAGTCAATGAATGGAAAAGCAATAGGGAAGCGGCGGTCTGGAAACGGACCGCCGCTTTTGTGCCTTAAATGGGTTCAAAGGCTTAAATTTAAATATAATTTATAAAGGCTAACATTTAAAAACGGCCGAAAAAAACAAGGCGACATTGTCAAATACCATACAAGTTGCCGAATGGTTTGTTTTTTTCCCTTCTTCTTGTATTGGAGGCATAATTGCGATTTTTATGTATGACGGCTGGTACATACAGTTTGATAACGATGGATTTGAATATCGTTCCTGCCTGTGGAAAAAATAAACATTTTCGTATCAAGAGGTGATTGAAACAAAGAAGAAAGGAAATACAGTATACATCTATACAGACGAGACGGTAGTCAAGCTTCCGCTCCAGGAGACAGTAAACAGCCAGTTCTTTTTAAAGCATTTATCAGAGGAGATGAATCGCAGAAAACTAGGATAAATGGCCGGGATGCTGCATAATTGTGATTTGAATCAATCAAGTGACACATAACAGGGTAAGGTCCAAATGTGACCTTACCCTGTTTATGTATTGATTTTATTTTTTATGACGATACTTCTATAATTCTCTGAATAACTGGAAGGGTTCTACACCCAGCGCATTTGCCAGATCAAAAAGAACCTCAAGGGTGGGGGGATAGTTAAAGGATGAGGATTCGATCTGAGACAGATATTTGACGGAGATTTCTGCTTTTGCGGCAGTTTGTTCCTGCGTAAGCTCCAGGCGGTTCCGATAATATTTCAAATTCAGGGATAGAGTACGGTAATAGCTGTAATTGCAGATTTTAGGAGACTTTGGCTGAGACAATGCGCTAAATCCTTTCTTGGCAGCAAATGGAAGCCCTTTATTTATAGTTTATTTAAGAATAAGAAAATCTTAAACACATTATTAATAACTTTTTTCTTATTATTAATAGGATTATACTGGATAATAATAGCTGTAAAATAAAAGACTTTTGTCAACTTTTCAGTTGAAATATCTTGCATTTACCAATTAAATATAGTAATATATGGTATATGAACTACTAAGAAAATAGACGATGAGATGAGGGGAACATGAACTTTAACGAATTATCGGATGCGGAACTGATTATTATGAAAATAATCTGGGACGCCGGCCGTCCTGTCCAGGCTCCGGAGGTTACAAGAGCCGCGGCAGAAAGGTATGGACGGGAATGGGCCAGGACTACGGTATCTACTTATTTGAAGATACTGGTACAGAAAGGGTATCTGGAGATGACACGGACCGGCGGGAAGACGTACATCTATACGCCGTTGATAGAGGAGGGGGTGTATCAGAAGCAGGTGATGAACAAGTTTTCTAACTTTTGGGGAAAGGGTTTTCTGAAAAACTTTGTTACATCATTGCACGATGAGGCTTTGACAGATGAAGATATTCAGGAACTAAAGGACTTTTTGAATGGCGTGGACGATTCTAAGTAGTTGGTTTTTCGGTGTGTTTCTGACTTCTCTGACAGGAACGGTTTCCTGTTTTTTCTGGAAGCTGCTGGAGTTTGTCATGGAGAAAAAGAAGCAGTTTCGTTGGATTGTGTTTTCTGGAAAGCTGGTGATAATCTTTTATCTGGTTCCGGTCATATACCTGTATATTTATTTTTCAGAAATGCTGATTGCGAATAATACATACATGTATACGATGGTTGTTACACCAGTTATACTCTATAGTATTGTTGCCGCGTTTCTGATTTGGTTTGTGGGGTTTTGCGTTGGAATACTTCGATATTTTATGCAGAAGCAGAATTTAAAATTATTCGTGAGTTGTTCTGTACCTGCGGATTTGAAGATAAACCGGATAAAAGATGAGATTGAGAAGAGGCTGGCGCTGAAACAAAGCGTAGCGGTCCGTTTCAATTCTCAGTGCAGTGTACCTGTGGTCATGGGAGTACGGAAACCGGTGATTCTTCTTCCGGAACAGGAGTACGACCAAAAGAAGCTGAGGATAATCCTGGAGCATGAGCTGATGCATGTGAAGCACCGTGATTTATTCTGGAAACACTTTTTGTACTGGATATCCAAGGTCCATTGGTTTAACTATTCGTTTAAATGTTTAACAGATGACATCAACGGCTGGAACGAAACCTACTGTGACCGTGACGCCTGTTATGGAGAAATGGCCATTTGCACGTATGAAGAGTATTTCGATACAATCCTGGAAAATGCCAGGGTGAAACCAACTGAGAAGTTATTGTTTACCATGTATTTATATGAAAACAAAAAGGGAATCAAAAGGAGGATGGTGAGAATGAGACATTATCACGCATCAAAGGAATTGAGAAAGGTGGTGGTGGCGTTACTAACGGTCTGCTTTGTCGGCGTCAGTTCAGTGACCGCATTTGCTGCGGGTGAGGGAATGCTGAAAGGATATGATGCTCTGACGGATACGACTGCGAATAAGTTAACAGAAGCAGATGTTACAAATGACGTCGAGACGATAATACCTCCGGGAACGGATATCGGTATAATCGAGATTGAGGTGCCCGCACGCACAAGAACTTACATGGATTGGACCATTCCTGGAGATACCGGTTATCGGACAGGGCCGTTTTGGGTGACGAAGGGAAAGAAAATTGCAACATCAGCGCTTATCTCTCCTGGTAATAAATTTATTAATCTGGGGATTATTGAGCCGGATGGTACAAGACGGCAAGTTTCTGGTATGAGTGCAGTAGCACATACCTTTGATGTCAATTACACTGGCGGATACTGTGTGTTTGTAGAAAACCGGGCGAGCTCTGAGATCACAGTTCAGCTCCTGTATGAGGCACAGTAATGGGTCATGAGAAAAGGCGGTTCACCGCTTTTTCTTTCAAAGGAAAAGACTAAAAACTAAAACAATACTACCTTTTGTTTTCATATGAAATAGATTTAAAGATCAAGGAAACCGGTAACCTACAAAAGAAAAAGGAATGTTTTATTTACAAGGAGGATGGACATAATGACTTTGGAAGAGGTATTGATGGAAGTCCATTATTTGAAAAGCTACAAGGGTTATCCGTGTCTCGTTTCTTGTGTCAAACGAGTAGTGGAAGACGAAACGAGACTATGTGAGATCAGGAAGAGAGTATATCTTCCCGTAGCAGAAGAACAAGGGATAAAGCTCCAGAACCTGGAGAAAAATCTGAGAACGGTTCGAGACGTTTTTCAAATGCGCGGAGGGATTAAGATGCTGGAAAAGCATTTGGGAGGGAAACATGAGTTTTTCATATATCCCCGTGAGCTGATTGAAGCTTTGGCAGATTGTATCACAAATGAATGACAGTGCCTTTTATACCTTAAAGTAAGAAGAAGCGCAGAGGAATGAAGCGGCAGGGAGATGATATCATATATAATCTCCCTGCTTGTTTTTGTCAAGATGTAATCTGGAAATTTTTATTTGGGGTATCTCCTTTGGATTGGTTTTCTTTTTTGTCAAGAAAAAACACTTGACAGAACAGGGCGGTTCCTGTATGATAGACGAGGTGACAGATTCTGGATGGATTATGTGAATCCGCGTGAATATTTGGCCGCCGGACGAGGGAGAGCATGGAAAAGATTGTAGAGCAGACGCTTTTATATGATTTTTACGGAGAGCTCCTGACAGAGCACCAGAAACGGGTCTATGAAGATGTCGTGTTCAACGATCTGTCGTTCAGCGAAGCGGCAGAGGAGCGGGGGATATCCAGACAGGGCGTCCATGATCTGATCAAACGATGCAACCGCATTTTACAAGAATATGAAGAGAAGCTGGGACTGGTGGAAAAATTCCTGATGACTCAGGAAAAGGTAAAAGAGATTCACAGTCTGGCTCAGGAATACCGAAAGACAGAGGACAGGAAGCTGATTTTTAAAATAGAAGAGATATCAGAGGAGATCAGCCATCTGTGAAGTCAGAACATAAATAGGATTGGACAGCAGCGGAGGGAACGAATGGCTTTTGAAAGCTTATCCGACAAATTGCAGAATGTATTCAAGAAGCTGCGCGGCAAGGGGCGTTTGAGCGAGGCCGATGTCAAGGCGGCTCTTAAAGAGGTTAAGATGGCTCTTTTGGAGGCCGATGTCAGCTTTAAGGTGGTAAAACAGTTCATCAAATCCGTAGAAGCCAGGGCAATCGGGCAGGATGTGCTTAACAGCTTGACCCCGGGCCAGATGGTGATCAAGATTGTAAATGAGGAAATGGTATCCCTTATGGGCTCTGAGACTACGGAGCTCAAGCTGAATGTCGGAAGCGCCATGACGGTCATTATGATGGTGGGGCTTCAGGGCGCGGGCAAGACCACGACCTCGGCGAAGATTGCCGGAAAGATGAAGGAAAAAGGCAAGAGACCGCTTTTGGTGGCGTGTGATGTTTACCGCCCGGCAGCGGTGAAGCAGCTCCAGGTGAATGGGGAAAAGCAAGGCGTACCTGTGTTTTCCATGGGTGACAGGCATAACCCCGTCAATATCGCAAGAGCTGCCATCGAGCACGCAGAGAAGAACAATAACAATATAGTAATCTTGGATACAGCCGGACGTCTTCATATAGATGAAGACATGATGGCGGAGCTCCAGGAGATAAAGGGAAGCGTCCAGGTGGACCAGACGGTCCTGGTGGTAGACGCCATGACCGGACAGGACGCGGTGAACGCGGCCAGCATGTTCCAGGATAAAGTCGGCATTGACGGCGTTATTATTACAAAGCTGGACGGTGATACCAGAGGCGGGGCCGCCCTTTCCATCCGGGCAGTGACCGGCAAGCCGATTTTATATGTGGGCATGGGAGAAAAGCTTTCGGATCTGGAGCAGTTTTATCCGGACCGGATGGCTTCCAGGATTCTCGGTATGGGAGATGTGCTGACCCTGATTGAAAAGGCAGAGGCCCAGTTTGATGAAAGTCAGGCGAAGAAGCTGGAACAGAAGATGAAGAAGGCGGAGTTTGACTTCAACGACTATCTGGAGCAGCTGGAACAGATTAAGAAGATGGGCGGCATCGGCGATATGCTGAACATGCTTCCCGGCATGGGAAGCAAGATGAAAAATGTGGACATCGACGAATCAGCCATGGACAGGACGAAATCCATCATCTATTCCATGACGCCGGCGGAACGCTCCAATCCGGACATCATAAATCCTTCCAGAAAAAAGAGGATTGCGGCCGGAGCGGGCGTGGATATCGCGGAGGTCAACCGGCTCATGAAGCAGCATGAACAGAGCAGGAAGATGATGAAGCAGATGGCCGGCATGATGGGCAAAGCAGGAAAAAAAGGCAGGTTTAAACTTCCTTTTTAATAAATGAATACTATTCCAAGGAGGTGAATTCACATGGCAGTAAAGATGAGATTAAAGAGAATGGGTCAGAAAAAGGCACCTTTTTATAGAGTGATCGTTGCAGATTCCAGATCTCCCAGAGATGGCAGATTTATTGAGGAAATCGGATACTATGACCCTACTAAGGACCCCAGCGTAATCAAAATCGACGAGGAGTTAGCAAAGAAGTGGTTATCCACAGGCGCACAGCCTACTGATACCGTTGCAAAGCTTCTGAAGATCGCCGGTATTGAGAAATAATCCGGACTGGAGGTATGGCGATGAAAGAATTAGTAGAAGTGATTGCGAAAGCTCTGGTGGATAATCCGGACTCCGTTTCCGTTACGGAAAAGGAAGACGGCAAGGAAACCGTACTTGAGCTGACCGTTGACCCGTCTGATATGGGCAAGGTGATCGGCAAGCAGGGCAGGATTGCGAAAGCGATCCGCTGTGTGGTGAAAGCGGCGGCCTCCAGAGAAGACAAAAAAGCAGTTCTGGAAATTCAGTAAAGAAGCAGACAGAAGCGGCTGCCGCAGATTATTCTGAGGCGGCCGTTGGCATTTTTAGGATTAAGGCGTCTTTTGCAGTGTCTGCTGTTCATGATTCAGGAGGGATTTATGGTATCAAGGTTTCGGGTAGGCGTGATTTCATCCACCCACGGAATCCGCGGCGAGGTGAAGGTGTTTCCTACGACGGATGACGCGTCACGTTTTCTGGCGTTAAAGCAGGTGATTCTGGAGGCAAAGCGGGAGACCAGGGAACTGGAAATAGAGCATGTTAAATTTTTTAAGCAGTTTGTGATCCTTAAATTTAAGGGAATCGACGATATCAATGATGTGGAAAAATATAAGGGCGCGGAGCTTTGGGTGACGAGGGAGAACGCGGTTCCTCTGCAGGAGGGGGAATACTTTATCGCTGATCTTATCGGCCTGCCGGTGGTGACCGACGAAGGCGGTACGCTGGGAGTCCTTAAGGATGTGCTGCAGACGGGAGCCAATGATGTCTATGAGGTAACGATGGAGAACGGAAAGGAACTGCTGCTTCCTGTGATCGATGAGTGTGTCCTCAATGTGAATCTGGAAAAAGGCGAGATTCTGGTCCATGTGATGGACGGACTTCTGGATTTATAAGCCATACCTTGCCGCACGAAGTGCGCCCGCCCGGAGGGCATAAATTAAGGGATACCCTTGGGTATGATACAAAATACTTTTCGGAATCATTTTTAGTAAGCTCTAATCAAGCCCCAGTTAGACACCGGCAGAAGTTCCGGACCGTCACGGTTTCGGTTCGCTGGCGATGCAGTGGCCGCTTTATCCCCGCTCCGGGAGTACCGCTCACATGTCGGCATGAAATCTTTATGATTTCCTGTCTCCGGTTCGCTCAGAAACGGAACCAGTATTTTTCGTTTCTGTCTCCCTCTGCATGGGGAACACCGGCCTCTGCCCTGCGGCGCTCACCTTTAGGCTGGTCCGGAATCTTTCTGCTGGTGCCATTTCTGCCGCACTGTTTCGGATGACTTCCCTTTCATGATTCCATCGTAAGGCAAGCGCCGCAAAGGCGTTAGCAGAATCTTCCCGGCCGCAGGGAGGCAAAAATCGCATATCATGCGGATTTTTGTTGGAATCTGCCATGGAAAAATATCAATTTATCCATGTCAGTTGAAAAGGACTGACTGGAGGCCGTAAAGATCCTGGTTACGGCTGCCAGCGAGCCGCCTGGATGGAATCGGATTTCCTCTTGCCTTGTAATTCAGACAGAAAAAATTTATTTGAAAGGTATTACAAGGGACGCCCTTGTGTATAGTTAGAGATGTAGGAGATATACCATGAATTATCACGTATTGACACTGTTTCCCCAGATGGTCCTTAACGGTTTGCATACCAGCATCATCGGGAGGGCTGAGGAAAAGGGACTTCTCCATATTGAGGCCATTGATATCCGAGATTATGCGGAAAATAAGCATATGCGGGTGGATGATTACCCCTATGGAGGCGGAGCCGGCATGGTGATGCAGCCGGGCCCGGTGTATGGGGCCTATCAGGCTCTTTCGGACAGGTTGGGAAAGCGGCCGAGGGTAATCTATCTTACGCCCCAGGGACGGGTATTCAGCCAGTCCCTGGCGGAGGAATATTCGAAGGAAGAGGATCTGGTGTTTTTATGCGGCCATTATGAAGGCATAGACGAACGGGTGCTGGAGCTTATTGTCACTGATTACGTTTCCATTGGAGATTACGTACTGACGGGAGGCGAGCTGCCTGCCATGGTCATGATTGACTGCATTTCCAGGCTGGTGCCCGGAGTCCTGAGCAACGATGTATCGGCGGAATTTGAGACGTTCCACGATAGCCTTTTGGAATATCCTCAGTATACCAGGCCGGAAACGTTCATGGAAAAGAGCGTGCCGGAAGTGTTGCTTTCCGGCCATCACGGAAACATAGACAAATGGCGCAGAGAGCAGTCCGTGATCCGCACGGCGAAATTCCGACCGGATCTGCTGCCTTTCGCGGATTTGAGTGAAAAAGAAAAAGAGCTGCTGAAAACGCTTGATTTTCAGGCTAAAATATGATAAAATGCAACAGTTGTGAAAGATAAGAGATGGTCCTCTGTTACCGACGCGTATTAAGAACATCCAACAATCATAAGGAGGTCGCAAATGAACGACATTATCAGATCCATTGAGGCAGGCCAGATGAAAGAGTCTGTAGATGCTTTTCGCGTAGGCGATACCGTAAAGGTATACAATAAGATCAAAGAGGGCGCCCGCGAGAGAATCCAGGTTTTTGAGGGAACCGTGATCAAGAGGCAGAACGGCGGTTCAAAAGAAACCTTTACCGTGAGAAAAAATTCCAATGGTATCGGCGTAGAAAAAACATGGCCGGTACATTCTCCCTTCGTAGAGAAGATTGAAGTTATCAGAAGAGGTAAAGTAAGAAGGGCTAAGCTGTTCTACTTAAGAGACAGAGTAGGTAAGGCGGCCAAGGTTAAAGAGCTGGTTCGCTGATCGGAAATAATATCATCATGGGACTTTGAGGGGACAAATACTTTCGTATCTTGTCCCTTTTCCTGCTTTTTCGGAAAAATTATTTCTCATGGGAGTTTTGCAGAAAAACGCACGGAGGGATTTTGCATTGCGTTCGTACTATCAGGATAATGGGGCGGGGCAGGGCAGGCTGAAAACGCTTTTGAGCTGGGGCGTGGACATCGTGGCAGTGATCACACTGGCTTTATTTGCCGTGATGATGTTCGGAACGAAGATCACCATGTCCGGACGCTCTATGGAGCCGACCCTGCAGACCGGAGATGTTGTTTTACTGGATAAATTGTGGTATAATTTCTCAAAGCCGAAGCGGATGGACGTGGTGGCTTTTCAGAACATGGGGGATGACACGAAGACCTATATCAAGCGGATCGTAGGGCTTCCGGGAGAGACCATACAGATCCAGGGCGGAAAGCTGTATGTCAATGGAAAAGAGGCAGAGCTGGGAGAAAAGGCGGGAGCCATCGCGCTGCCGGGACTGGCTGAGACAGCCGTAGAGCTTAAGAAGGACGAGTATTTTGTCCTGGGAGACAATCCGGAAACCAGTGAGGACAGCCGCTTTGCAAACGTAGGGAACGTCCATATCAGTCAGATCAAAGGGAAGCTCTGGCTCAGGATGTCTCCGTTCAGCCGGTTCGGATTCATAAAATGAAGATTTTAAAAGAAGGCCGCCGGAAATAAACAGATAGGACAGAGGAAATAATATGCAGGTTCAGTGGTATCCAGGACATATGACAAAGGCCAGGCGCGCCATGCAGGAAGATATAAAGCTCGTGGACCTGGTGATAGAGCTTTTGGATGCGAGGGCCCCCTTATCCAGCCGGAATCCGGATATCGATGAGCTGGGGCGCCAGAAAGCCCGTCTGATCATCCTGAATAAGGCGGATCTGGCGGATGCCCGCGCCAATAAGGCGTGGGAGATATATTTTGAGGATAAAGGATGCACTGTGGTTCAGGTGGATGCCAGGAGACGGGCGGATATGAAGCCCATTCAGGCAGCCATTCTTTCTGCATGCAGGGAAAAAATAGAGAGAGACCGGCGCAGAGGTATTAAGAATCGTCCAGTCAGGGCCATGGTGGTGGGAATCCCCAATGTGGGCAAGTCCACGTTCATCAATTCGTATGCCGGACGGGCCTGTGCCAAGACCGGTAATAGACCGGGCGTCACAAGAGGAAACCAGTGGATTCGCCTCAGCAAGGATGTGGAGCTCCTGGATACGCCTGGTATCCTGTGGCCGAAGTTTGAAGACCAGGAGGTTGGAATCAGGCTGGCGATGCTGGGATCCATCAAAGATGATATCCTGAATACTGATGAGCTTTCCATGAGGCTTCTGGATTGTTTGAGCGCGCGGTATCCGGAGGCGCTTAAGGAACGTTATCAGCTTCCGGAGGAAGCATACGGGAAAGGGCCGGCGGAGATCCTGGCAGAAGTGGCAAGGCTGCGGAACTGTCTTCTTAAAGGCAGCGAGCTGGACTATGGGAAAGCGGCCAGGATGGTAATCGAAGATTTCAGATGCGGAAGACTGGGCAGGATTACCCTCGAGCTTCCAGATTAGGCAGGTATCCATTATGGAAGAGAACAGACAGGACTGGGAAGACGAAAAGCTTGAAGAGACACTGAAAGCCCTTGACCAGGAAAAAGAAAGAGAAGAAAAGCGGAAGGCAAAGAAGGAAGAAAAGAATGTGCTGCGGGATATCATAAATCTCCTGATCTACGCGGCGATTGTTTTCGGCATCACTTTTTTGATCATTACTTTTGTCGGGCAGCGGACGAGGGTATCAGGTAATTCCATGTATAATACGTTGAGTGACGGCGATAATCTGATCCTTGAGAAGCTCAGCTACCGGTTTCATGAGCCGGAGAGGTTTGATATTGTGGTTTTCCGCTTCACTCATAAAAAGGACACCTTTTATATCAAACGTGTGATCGGCCTGCCTGGTGAGACGGTGCAGATCATCGGCAGCGATATTTATATCAATGGTGAGATACTGGAAGAGGATTATGGCCTGGAGCCCATCCAGGACGCAAAAAGAGCGGCACAGCCTATCACCCTCGGTGAAGACGAATATTTTGTCATGGGGGACAACCGGAATGACAGCTCCGACAGCAGGGACCCTGCGGTGGCCAATGTGAAGCGGAGCCAGATCGTGGGCAAGGCGTGGCTGCGTATCTGGCCTCTTAATAAGATTGGATTTATCAGCCATCGATAGCATGATTTGATATACAGTAGGAGAGTTATATGACCATACAGGAGATAAAAATACAGCTTGAACAGGCAGGCAATGCGGATTTACCCGCATTGCTTGCGTTTTATAAAAAGGATGAGAGAGCCGGCGTCAGGAAGCTGGCGGAGTCTGTGGAAAAAAAGCAGATGCTCTTGCGGGCAGAATACGACCGGCTGGATTCCATGCTGTCTTATGAACGGAAGTACCGGAGGTTTGGAGTCATCTGCGGAATCGACGAGGCCGGACGGGGACCTCTGGCGGGGCCGGTGGCGGCTGCGGCGGTGATCCTTCCGGAGGACTGCAAGATCCTTTACGTCAACGATTCGAAGAAGCTTTCCGAAAAGAAAAGAGAGATGCTGTATGATGAGATCATGGACCAGGCCATAAGCGTAGGGGTTGGAATCATAGGACCGGGAAGGATTGATGAGATCAACATTCTTCAGGCGACTTATGAAGCGATGCGGAATGCGGTCGCGGAGCTCTCGCCCTGTCCGGATGTGAGTCTCAACGATGCGGTCACGATTCCCGGCCTTCCCGGGTCTGTGCGGCAGGTGCCGATCATCAAAGGAGACGCGAAGAGCCTGTCCATAGCAGCCGCCAGTATTATCGCGAAGGTGAGCAGGGACAGGATGATGCGGGAATATGACAAGCTTTATCCGGAATATGGTTTTGCCGGCCACAAGGGTTATGGTTCGGCGGAGCACATCGCCGCCGTTCGGAAATATGGGATGACGCCCATACACAGGAGAAGCTTTTTAAAGAATCTGCTGTGATCGGGGCCGGTTGCGCCGGAGACAAGGATACCGAAAAGGAGTGGGTGTTTGAACCGTCGGCAAATAGGAGCCAGGTATGAGGAGCTGGCGGCCAGGATATTGTGCAGTTCCGGTTATCGGATATTGGAGAGGAATTTCCGGTGCCAGCTGGGAGAAATCGACATCATAGCCAGGCACAGGGGCTATCTGGTGTTCATTGAGGTCAAGTACAGAAAAAACGCGGGGACGGGATATCCGGAGGAGGCCGTAGACGTAAGGAAACAGACGGTCATAAGAAAAACGGCGGAATTTTACATGAAGACCCATGGGTATGGACTGTCGGTCCCCTGCCGGTTTGATGTGGTATCCATGGAAGGGGAACGGATCCGAATCATTGAAGACGCCTTTTGGACATATTAGGAAAGGAGTGCGGGATGATGTGCGGAACATCTTCTGAGCAGACGATATTGTGGAACAGGAAGGCCGGAGAGAAGGAACAGGAAATTCAGTGCCGTATACGGAAAGGAATTCCGTTTTTAAGCTTTCCTTTGCTGGAAGAATCAGGGCTTGTGAAACATGGCTTTTCCACCCGTTTGGGAGGAGTCAGCGAGGGGGTGTGTGCATCCATGAACCTGGGGTTTCATCGGGGAGAGGCCAGGCAGAAGGTAATGGAGAATTACCGGCGCATGGCGGAAGCTCTGGAAATGCCCATGGAGCGGATGGTCTTGTCTCAGCAGACTCATACGACGAATGTCAGAGTAGTTACAGAGGCCGACGCGGGAAACGGCATTATCCGTCCGCTTCCCTATTCAGATGTGGACGGATTGATAACGAATGTGCGCGGACTTCCTCTGGTCACTTTTTATGCGGACTGTGTGCCCTTATACTTTGTCGATCCGGTCAACAGGGCTATCGGCCTTTCTCATTCCGGCTGGAGGGGGACAAAAGACCGGATGGGCCGCCATACTCTGGAGAGGATGCGGGAAGCTTTCGGCAGCCGGCCGGAGGAGGTACTGGCCTGTGTAGGGCCCAGTATCTGCCGCAGCTGTTACGAGGTGAGCCTGGATGTGGCGGAGGAATTCCGGAGGGCTTTCGGAGAACTGGCGGATGAGCGGCTGCTGGATGAAAAACCGGACGGCAAATTCCAGCTGGATCTGTGGGAGGCGAACCGTCTGATCCTGCTGGATTCCGGTATCCTGCCGGAGCATCTTGCCGTAACAGATATATGTACCTGCTGTAATCCGGAGTTTTTATTTTCTCACAGGGCGTCCGGGGGCAGACGGGGAAACCTGGCGGCGTTTCTTTGCCTGGAATGACAATATGAAGATCATTATTTCTCCTGCTAAAAAAATGAAAGAAGACATGGACAGCCTGGAGGTTTGCAGCTGTCCGGTATTTCTGGAAGAGGCGGATATACTCCTCCGATATATGAGGTCGCTGTCTTTTGAGGAGGCAAAAAAGCTCTGGCGCTGTAATGACAAAATCGCTGAACTCAATTACGGGCGGTTAAAGACCATGGACTTAAAGCGCCGCCTGACGCCGGCTCTTCTTGCGTATGAGGGAATCCAGTATCAGTATATGGCGCCTGTTGTTTTTGAAGCGGAGGGCTGGAAATATATCCAGGAGCGTCTCCGGATCCTTTCCGGATTTTATGGCGTTCTGAAGCCTTTGGACGGCGTGGTGCCTTATCGTCTGGAAATGCAGGCAAGAGCAGAAGTTTCGGGGAAAAAGAACCTCTATGAGTTTTGGGGCAGAAAGCTTTTTGAAGAGGTTTCCAAGGAGGACGATTTGATTTTAAATCTGGCCTCGCAGGAATACAGCCGCTGTATTACGCAATATCTGACGAAAGGAAGCCGGACTTCCGGCCGGTCTGGAAAGCTTCACGTTCTCACCTGCCGGTTCGGGGAAAGACGCGGAAACCAGGTAATGGAAACAGGAACACAGGTGAAAATGGCCAGAGGGGAAATGGTCCGCTTTCTTGCGGAAAATCAGGTGGATAGACCGGAGGAGATGATGAGATTTGATGGTCTGGGCTATCATTTCTGCAGGGAAATGTCGGAGGAAGACTATTATGTGTTCTTGAAAACGAAATAAACATGGAAATTATATTCAATAACTAAAAAGTGCCTCCGGGAATGATTCCGTGGAGACACTTTTTTCTATACTGTGATTTATGCCTGCTGTTTTGTCTTTCCAAACAGGACTTTGAAGCCGTCGATCACCATTATGATGGCCAGTACGACGATCGGTACTACCAGAATGTCCTGAAGCCCTTCTACCAGGAACGTCCCGGTTCCGTCAATCAGCTTCTTTATGTTGTTTATGAAGGTGATGACCAAAGAGGACAGGGTTGCGGCAAGCATGAAGAACATCGGGAAATAAAACATCTTGTGGTTTCTGCCGATTTTTTTAAGCCAGCATGCCACGGCCAGAAACGCAGGCACAGCCACCAGCTGATTGCAGGCGCCGAACAATGCCCAGATTTTGCTGTATCCGGCGATGGTCAGAAGCCCGGCGGCGGCAATTGTGATAATGGTCGCCACATACATGTTCCCGAGTATATTCTTGCTTCCGTCCTTTTTAGTGGCAAAGAGCTCCTGGAAGAGGAAGCGGCCGAGTCTGGTAGCCGTATCCAGGGAAGTCAGGGCAAAGGCGGAGATGGCCAGCAGGATGATGGTATGTACGGTGCTCACCGCCTTGTCTCCCATTCCCATATTCGCGAAGAAGGTACTGATGGCAGTTGCAAATACTTTCGGCGGGGTGCCGATGCTCGTATACGCGCCGTCCGCGGTCAGATAGCCGACAGCTACCAGTGCGATCACGGCCAGGACACATTCGATCAGCATGGAACCATAACCGATGAGCTTGGCATCCTTTTCGCTGTTGAGCTGCTTGGAGGTGGTGCCGGAGCTGATGAGACTGTGGAAGCCGGATACGGCTCCGCAGGCCACTGTGATGAATAAGAAGGGGAACAGAGTCTGCCCGTTGATATTCCATCCGGTGAACGCGCTCAGCTGTACATTGGGGTTGGTGCCAAAGATGCCGATGATAGCGGCAATGATCATGAAGTACAGTAAAAAGCTGTTCAGATAATCCCTGGGCTGCAGGAGAATCCACACGGGAGCCACAGATGCGACAAAAATATAGGCAAATACGATAAACAGCCATACATTTTTGGACACATGGAGCGGAAAATTAAGGCCGGCCACGATGCAGACGGCCAGAAGCACCACACCGATGACAGTGGAAATCAACAGATTCAGATTTTTCCGGTTCATGAATCCGAACATGACGGCCAGCGGTATAAACAGCATGGAGGCTGTGGCCACAGAGCCGTTGGCATTGGCGGCAGATACGGCGGCGGCATCCGCAGGATCAGCGGCTACACCGGCGAAGGTACCTGCTACAATATCCGCAAAGGCGGCCACGACCAGGATCAGGACCAGCCACGCAAATACGGTGAAACAGACTTTTGCTTTGGTGCTGATGTTTTCTTCAATAACTTCGCCAAGAGATTTTCCCTTATGACGGATGGAAGCGAACAGAGACGAGAAATCCTGTACCGCTCCAAAAAAGATACCGCCGATGACAATCCATAACAGTACGGGAACCCAGCCGAAAATTGCAGCCTGGATAGGGCCGTTTATGGGACCCGCCCCGGCGATGGAAGAGAAGTGATGTCCCAAAAGGATCGGAGCCTTGGCCGGCACAAAATCGACACCGTCTTCTTCTGTATGGGCGGGGGTCTTTCTGGACGGCTCCACGCCCCATTGCTTTGCCAGCCATGAACCATAGGTTACATAGGCAATCAGAAAGACTGCGATGGCAACACCTAAAATTGCTATACCACTCATTATTTTTTCCTCCCTTGTTTTATGTTATGAATGGATTTTATTCTACAAAAAGATCATTTGAAGATCTTTTTATATTCTTTGACCAAATCCCTTGCAGCAGGGTTTCCATACACTTTTTTTGCGGACAGATCGAATCCGACGGTACGAAGCTGGCAGAAGCCGCGGATGGCAAGCCGGTAATTTTTGTGGAATTTTAAATGCCGGAGCGCTTTTTTTGCTTCTTCGGAAAAGCCACATTCTTCGATGAAGATCACCGTTACGTATGTATACATATGATCCTTGGGCGGACAGGCATTTCCCTCCCGCACCAGATCCGGTTCAATATGGGAGACCAGCTGTTCCCGGAATGCGGATATCAGTTCCGGTGAGATGTGCTCCCGGCGGATAAAAAATACATGCTCTTTACATTCGGAGCGCCATAGCTCCGCGCGCCTGACCAGAACATAGCGGGAATTACTCATGGAAAAGGCGGCGTACAGATCATAGGACATATTGCCGATGGTATGGTCTTCCGCTAAGTTATAATTAGCTTCATAGTAAGAACGGAGCCGACGGGTGAACTCATCATCTTTCATCATAACGAAACAGAGCCCTTTCTATAAAAAATGCTTAAGTATGTTGCAAATATAAAGAAATTATAAAAATTCCATAAAATCATACCATCTTTGGGCTGGAAATACAAGAAAAAGAGGAGAAAATTGTGTTGTGAACATATAAGAATATGATATTGCAGATATAATCAGAAGCTATAGCAGATGAATTTCATTAAAACAGGGAAAATAAAAATGACCGGCTGCTTAACGGCAGCCGGCAAATGTACAGCGATATTTCAGTTTCCATCAGATTGCTCGGAACGGGCCTGCATAGCCGCGTGTTCCTTTTGCAGTTCTTCGTGGAGTTCGAGAGAATTCCAGTACTTGTTGTGTTCGGTGACTACAGCCTTTAGAAGGATAGGGGGTATTTCGTACCGGCGAAGAAGCTGTAAAAGCTCATCGATCCTGTTTCCGGTGAAGCCGCGCATGACCAGCATTTGTTCCGGAAAGCCGCTGCCTTTATAGACTTCTCCTGTGGGAGGGATGGCTTTGATCCCGGCCAGCCAGCCAATGGGCTCCAGATATTGGTCCGGCTCCACAAGTTTGATGCGGACACGCATCTGTAAGAGGACAGATTTGAGCTTTTGTCCGGTATCGGTGCCGGAAAAATTATATAAGAGTACTGTTTCTGTGGGATTCATAGGGGTTCCTTTCTGCTTGTCCAGATTCTATCATCCATTTTAACAATGAAAATCCCAGCCGTCAACGGGGGACTGCGGAAAAAATACTTGCATAATAAATGGGGATATGCTACAATAAATCTCGGCTTGAGAAGTCACGCGGATGTGGCGGAATGGCAGACGCATCAGACTCAAAATCTGACGGGGGCGACCTCGTGTGGGTTCAAGTCCCACCATCCGCATTTTAAAGAAAAAGAACAGCTTTCCCATTGGGGAGAGCTGTTTTTTTAACCTTCACATGGGTTTGAGGTTTTTTTTACTGATAAAGGCATAGCCAGAAAATTTGTATGAGCCGGCTCATCCGGCCGTTATCGTTTTCGGTCCTCCTGCTTTGTCAATTTGCTTTCTGCATATATCCGGGACAATATCGGTTGCGAAGCCAACGGAGATTGTGGTATAGTAGTACCAGATATAGGATAAAAGATTTACACAATGGCCGCACGCAGGCAATTTATAGCCGGTGGGGCCATCTTATACGATAAATTTTAATATTAAGGAGAACTTTCCCCATGAAAAAAAGCACGCTGCGTTTTTTATGGATCAGTCTGATCAGCGCCCTTACTCTCTGTATCGGTGTATTTGTATGGATCACCACATATATGGTGCGCCAGAGCAGTGAGGCACTCCATAAGGTAGGGACAATATATATGTCTCAGATGAGCACGCAGCTCAAGCTGCATTTTAATCTGCTGATCGATCTGCATCTGTCTGAGGCAGAAGGGATTATCGAACAGGTTTCTTCCGGGCTCTCAGACAGCGCTGGCGGAACACGGATAAGGTTAGATGCAGGCGGTGAAAATAATAGCTTTACATATTTGAGTCTTTATGCTGAGGATGGGAAAAATGATGTGCTCCGGGGAGAAACGGTTGAGATCATTGATGAAGCGGACTTTATCGATTCTCTGAACCACGGAGAAAAAAAGGTGGCGGCTGGAGTTACAGAATCCGGAGAGATGCTGCTTTTGCTGGGAGTGCCGGCCTCTTATTCCATGGAAGGTGGTACATCGTCTTTGGCCTTGGTAGCCGGACTTCCTATGAAATACGTTGGGGAGAGTCTTTCCCTGGATATCGGAGAGACACTGGTCTATTCCCATTTTATCCGGAAAGACGGCCGCTTTATCCTGCGGAATGCAGATGCCGGAGAGGATTCTTATTTTGAACGGATATTATCCCAGAAGGGAATTGATGGAAAAACGCCGCAGGAAATGGTGCAGGAAATGAAAGAGGCGATTGCGGGAGAAGAGGATTATTCGGTTGTAGTGGAAATCGATGGGGAACGCCGGAATACCTATTTTACTCCACTGCCTCATTCTGACTGGTATCTGGTATCGGTGATGCCATACGGGACTTTGGAGGAACCCATACTTACTCTCGGAAGACAGCGGATAGTCACCACTCTCGCAGGGAGCGGTCTGATCATGATCACTTTGCTGATCATCTTTTTCCTTTACTTCCGGATGTCACAGCGGCAGCTGACGGCGCTGAAGGAGGCCAGAAAGAAGGCGGACAGCGCAAATCACGCCAAGAGTGAGTTCCTGTCAAACATGAGTCATGATATCCGCACTCCGATGAATGCGATCGTAGGAATGACAGCCATAGCTTCGGCAAATCTGGAGAAAACGGAACAGGTAAAGGACTGTCTGCAGAAGATTACCTTTTCCAGTAAGCATCTGCTGGGGCTTATCAACGATGTGCTGGATATGTCGAAAATCGAGAGCGGGAAGCTGACACTGAATCTGGAGCAGATATCCCTTCGGGAGACTGTGGACAGTATTGTCAATATCGTTCAGCCACAGATTAAGATGAAAAATCAGCAGTTTGATGTGTTTCTTCAGGATGTTCATACAGAGGAAGTGCTCTGCGACGGGGTGCGGCTGAATCAGGTCCTTTTAAACCTGCTGTCCAATTCGGTCAAGTTCACGCCGGAGGGCGGGACCGTTCATCTGACCATGCGGGAGGAGCCGTCTCCGAAGAAGGACACTTTTATCCGGATCCATTTCTATGTGAAAGATACGGGAATCGGAATGTCGAAAGAATTCAAGGAGCGGCTGTTTGAGGCTTTTGAACGGGAAAGCAGCAGCCAGGTGAACAGAACAGAGGGAACCGGTCTTGGAATGGCGATCACTAAATATATTGTCGATGCCATGGAAGGAACCATTGAGGTAGACAGTGAGCCGGGTGCCGGGAGTGAATTCCATGTTACGATCGATGTGGAGAAGGCTCAGATGCTGGAAGAAGATATGGTCCTCCCCGAATGGAATATCCTTGTGGTGGACGATGATGAGCAGCTCTGCCGGAGTGCGGCTTCTGCCCTGAAAGAGCTTGGCGCTGTTTCAGAATGGGCATCTGGCGGGGAGAGCGCGCTTCGGATGGTCCAGGCACGCCAGGAAACCGGGGATGAATACCAGATCATCCTTTTGGATTGGAAAATGCCGGGACTGGACGGCCTGCAGACCGCAAGACAGCTCCGCCGGAAGATTGGAGGCGAGATTCCGATTCTGCTCATTTCCGCTTATGAATGGGGGGATATTGAAGAAGAAGCGGATGCTGCGGGCATAAGTGGTTTTATTGCAAAGCCGTTGTTTAAATCGACTCTGTTTCATACGCTGAGCCATTACATGGGAGTTTCGTCAGATGCTATGAAGGCGGAAGAACTATATAAGCCTGAACTTGGCGGAAGGCGTATTTTGCTGGCAGAAGACAATGACCTCAACTGGGAGATTGCCGATATGCTTCTTTCTGAATATGGATTGGAAATTGAACGGGCGGAAAATGGACAGATATGCGTACAAAAGTACGATCAGTCAGAGCCTGGTTTTTATGATGCGGTCTTAATGGATATCCGTATGCCGGTAATGGACGGCTATGCGGCGGCAAAAGCGATTCGGGCTTCAGGCCGGGTGGATTCCGATATCCCGATCATCGCAATGACCGCTGATGCTTTTTCAGAAGACATTCAAAAGAGTGCCGCCTGTGGAATGAACGGCCATGTGATCAAGCCGATCGATACCGCGCTGGTGATTCAGCTTCTTCAGAAGTATATCCGTCCGGGAAAAGGCTCCTGACGTCATTTAATCCATTTGCAGGATCCGTTCGGCCTGATTTTTTCGGTCGGTTTTCAGTTGGCCAGGCTCCATGATACGTACCTTATCACCAAAGCTGAATATCCATTCACGCATATTTTCATAGTTTACAAAATCGCGCTCCAGAAGCAGTTCGCCGCTTTCAGTGGAAGAAAAGCATTCGATGCCGTATTCTTCTATCAGCCGGTATTTTTCACTGGGAGCGAACAGGGCTTTTAAATGTATGGAACCAGACGTGAAATAGTCATCAAGCTTCAATTCCTTTTCTGGTATGGTTCTGACTGAATATGTTTCTTCCATAACCTGCAGCTCCCAAAGCCGGTTCAGCTTAAAAAGGCGGTAGCCTTGTCTGTCCGGACAGTAGCCGAAGACATACCAGGAAGACCATTTGAAGATCAGATGATAGGGCTCGATTCTTTTTTGCTGTTCTCCTTTTGAGTAATAGTAATGGAAAGAGAGAATACGCCGTTCCCGGATCGCATATTTTATGAGTTCTATTTTTTTCGTGAGCGGTTTCTGATAATGGGATGCCAGGTCAAGGATTATAATATCTTCTGATATCATGCGGTTTTCTTTGTCCGAGAGCTTTTCAAGGAGAGTTTTCAAATATGAGGTTTTTGATACGCTGTCGATTCCCTTTAATCCAGTAAAGATTGTCTGCAGTTCCTCATCTGTAAAGAAGGATCTGTCTATTTTGTATCTGTCGTCAATGGAAATACCTCCTCCATATCCCTGGGTGGTAATGAGGGGGATTCCAGCTTTGCAGATGTCTTCAATATCTCTGTTTATGGTCCTCCTGGAGACTTCGAACCTCTCTGCCAGTTCCGGCGCCGTTATTTTGTCCTGTTGCAGCAAAATTGTAATGATGCCGATCAAACGGTCAATTTTCATATTATTCCTCTATGATCTGAACATAGTGTTTTTGTTTTGATTTGGTTTTTACTCTGTAAACAGAGAGCAGATTTGTAGATCTTGGTTTTCCTTTTCTGTATTATTCCAATATTCCATGCTGCTACGCTCCAGGCGCAGATTATCACTGGCTTCTCGTCGTTGAGCAGTATAAGTGTCGTATGTCTCCCGTGGTAAACAATCGTACATCGCATTATCGATCATAATTTCTGCTCTACCCCAGATATCTTGATCAATCAGTACAATATCCCGGTCAATACTGATTTTTCCATCAAACCATGGCTGTGCTTCTAGTACATCTTGAATGCTGCGAATCACGCACTCTACAAATTGATCAGTCAGATCGTCTTCCAGAAATGAACTCAATTCATATTCAAAATAATCAATGACATCCTCTATGGGCATATCCGCGGGAATCTCCCGCACTAAATGGTCAAATTTCGATCGGTCGTATTTTTGTATACAAAACGTATTAAAATCACCAACCTCGTCCAGCAATTGGTTTTCTGTATACTCCGCGGCTTTTTGCCGGAAGTACGAAAGATCATAGTCATATTTTTGTACCGGATTAGAAAATACAGACCAGATGAGAGACAGCACCTGGAGCAGTTCGTTAGAATCTTGAGCGCTTTGCATCAAACTATCTACAAAACCGTTGTCTGTCAAATTACGCTCCATTTGATAGTAGGAAAACAGCGGTTTTGAAAACAGCGGCAGAATATAGGACAGACAGCCGTTCAGTAAAAACGGGCGATAGTTATCGACAGCTCCCTGCCGGAGAAGGCTGATTAATTTGTCGCGGTACACGTCATCCAGCAAGGGCTGCCGTACAATGCATTGATAAGCCAGAATATTGCCCAAATATGTATCATCCTGGAAACGCAGATTGAGGAGTGAATGATCTTCAAACTTTTGTTCTACCAGTGCAAGCAGTGCCGGAGAGTTTAGAATATTTTGTATGGAATTTCCATGCATGAGCTTATATATCTGTTCGAAATAGACTGCTGAGGCGATAATAGCCTCCTGTTCCAACGGGTGCTTCCGTATGTATTGGGACAGAAAGTCATTGACAGAAGGATTCATCACTGATATTTTCCGCGTCTCATCCCAGGTCTGCCGAAGCATGGAACGATTCAGACGCCTCAGTGCGTTTTCTGCCTGGTTGACCGTTTTATCGATTTCCGGCATGGTTCTGATTCGTGCGGCGTAACATGCTTCCAATAGAGCGAAATCCACGTTCGTATTTGTCAGGGAATATAGGGTCGTCAATAGGAGCCGATCCTCTGGGCGGAGATTTTGCTCAAACTCCTGCGCCCAGATATTTGCCGGATCATTGAGCAGTTCCAGCAGACGGTCATATAAGTCTTTTGGATCGGACAGGTTTGCTGTCATGGCGGCTATCATACCGATGATACGCGGATTAAAGTTGCGGTGATGAATAATATTCCAGTATCGTCCCTCGGAAGCAATGTAACGAAAGACCTTTGGGCAGTCACCGCACTGCTTTTTCAGAGTGTTGTGGAGTATGCGGGCTTTTTCATATTCTGTCAGTTCGTCAACATTGATTTTTTTGAGGTTTGAAAAAATCCGGGTGAAGAGAGGTATGCTCCGTTCAGCTTCCTGCAGAACCGTAATACGTGAGTTTAGGAGAATCCGCTTATGTTTGCTGCGCTGGACAAAATGCAGCAGTGTCTCAAGCTCACCGGCTTTGCCTGGATCAAGTGTTACGTACATTTGTCCCAGAAAATCGTCCAGCAGGATCAGTTCCGGCGTGTCATCCTGCGAGAGGATGCCCTTTATATCACGCAAGTTTCCGTCTGTCGTATAGTGGACCTGATATCCCTGCTGTGCCAGTTCCAAAGCAATCCGGCGCGAGATCACAGTTTTTCCTGTACCCGGCGCACCCTGCAGCAGGACTGCGTGATCCTGCTCCAGCAGTTCAATGCACGCGCAATAACTCTCCGTAGGCACAAATTCACTGAATGATTGGATATTCAAGAGCATTTCCCGTGTGTCAAAATCAATATTTTTATATAGCGCTCTGCTGAGGATATCCATGGAAAAGTTCCAAAGTTTCGGGTGTTTCTCAAGGATATCTCTATATTCCTTTTTTTGAAGCAGTTCATCCATTTTACCAAGAGTAAAAATATGTTCAAAATCAAACCTTGTGACTGGATTAAATAAGTTTACGATTTTTTCCAGACGCTTCCGAGTGAGATTTTTTGGCAAGAACAAATAATAGGCTTCTGGCTGCAGCTTGCTCACACGTTCTTTTTCCTCTTCCAATTTACGCATCAATTTATCTATGGGGGTGAGAATAAAATTCTTAGCCTGACCTATGATTCTGGAGTTTTGAGGATTATCCGTAAAATCAATACCTTCATCATAGGGACCATCCGTCAAATAAAGAGTTTTTTTGACTATTTTCTGTAAAATATCTCTGGATAACTCTGCAAACTCTTTCGGTTCCAATGTAAAGAAATTCAGCATGCTCTGGCACCTCCGCCCAATCTGTAGTTTGAACTATCACTGCTTAATTATATCAGTTTTCGTTAATATGGGCAATGTATCAAGAAGAGCTGCCGCCTTTACGATTTATAATCGTTATGGCGACAGCTCGTTTGACGGTGAACCTTAATTGGTCACAGTGGGGAGATTTCCCAAATTATTGCTTTCTGTATCGTCAGGAAGTGACTTCAGATACTCATTGCCGTTTCGTGAAGAAATTCCGACTCCCTGGATTTCTCCCTGCTTCGCAAGCTCTACTCCTTCCGCTTTGTTCACGATCCGTCCGTCGGACAGCTGATATCCTGAAATCTTACCGCTGTGCTTTACCAGCCCCGTGATCTTTTTGGCATCGGCGTTGGGCGTGGGAATCTCGCTGAGGGCGTTCATGGGAAGGCTTTCTGCTTCCTGGTATTTTACAGTCATATGCGTTTTCCTCCTGTTGAATTTTTATTCGGAACGATGTTTTAGACAAACTGTTTATTCCATTTTCTTCGTTAGTATTAATCGAAAGGGCGATAACTATTCGTGAGGAGAAAACAGGACATCCGCAGCCGTTAAAAGCTGCGGATGTATTTAAAAATTGAACTCATTTTCCCAGTCAAATTCACCTGACTGTTCGATGCTCTGCGGCCAGTGGCGGCACCATTGCGGCAGTTCGGGCGTGTCCACGCGGTCAAGGCTCGGAGTATATGGCTTGATGTCCAGAAGGGGCGTGTTGTCAAAAGCATCGATATAATCCAGTAAGATAATGCCCTTTTCATAGTCAATATGAAGAATTCCTGCGGTGGACAACGCGATTGGATTCGGGCGCACAGGCGCTCTTGTGGCGAAGATTCCCATAATCTCGGGGGATCTTTTATACGGTTTAGTTACCTTGAGAGTCTGCCTGGCTTCTTTTGTATCAAAGTCACTAAACCACCACAGGGCGTTTAAATGGGAGAATCCGTCCAAAGCTGTTAAAGCGGGGATGAACTGCTTGTCCAGTTCCAGGGACATGACTTCATCACGGACACGGATCCGGCCGATTGGGTTTATCAATAATTGTTTCATCATAAATTCCTCCATTTCTTGTCTGCTTCTAAATGGAGTGTAAACCATGACACGGTGGGAGAGTCAAGTGGTTTCTTCCAGAGGTATCTGGATTTCTGTCAGATAGTTCCGGGAGTTGTTTTCATTCCAGGGGCCCCGGTGTACAATCTGCCTGCTCTGTCCGGTCATGCGGTAGAGGCTGTGCTTCTGAAGCCAATCCGCCATTGAAAGATAGGCGCCGGCGATGTTTTCGAAAGGGCCGTATACCATGGAACAGGCCATGACAGGCACCGGTTCTGTTTCACGGTAAACGAACCCTTCACGATTGTCTCCTGTTTTTTCCGTCAGAGCGCATAATTCTACATCGACGTCCTTTTCCCGATAATCCGGATCGTGATAGATGGAAAAGGTATCCTGGGAAACCGATATCCTATGCTTTGTCACGAAACGGGACATTTCCTGCCACAGCTTGCTTTCAGCATAATAATCTGGTATGATTTTTCTCAGTGAGAGGACATGATAGCTGGGGACTGACTTTAGAGAGACCTGATAATGCATCTCATTTTTATCCGACAGGATATTTTTTTGAGCCAATTCGATTTTTTTTAGTTTCGCCTGTTCTGATAAAATGTTTTCTTTTATTTCTGCCTGTTTTCTTTCAAACTGCCTGAGAATGAAATCAGAAGAGCTGTGTTTCAGGGCCTCAGAGATTTCCGTCACATTAAAACCGCTGTCCCTCAGGAACAGGATTTTATTGAGGAGCGGGATCTGATCGGCAGAATACATGCGGTATCCCGTGTACGGATTCGTCTGTTCGGGTTTTAAAAGTCCTGTTTCATCATAGTAGCGCAGCATCCGGATGGATACTTGCGTCAGCTTGGAGAATTCACCGATTTTGAACACTGCGTTATAGTCCTTTCTATTCCGTTATTAGGTTTGATTTTTCAGATATTCCGCAAATATTTCGATGATTTCCCTGGGATATGGGCTCTTGGTGTGGCTGAATTTTCCTCCGGAAAGCTCCGTGAGAAAGTCTTCCCCTCCGTTTCTCATGATCACGTCCCGAATGGTCCTGATATCCCGTTCAATATTCTGCACGTCCTCTTTATATCGAATAGCAATCGGGAAGTACACATCTTTGCGGATGTTGCATAGTCTAGATTCATCTTCTATCACCATCTCTACCGCCAGTACAAAGTAGGGATAGCCTTGGTAGCTTTTGGATACCCCGACTGTCTGTAATAATTCGTACATCTTTTTCATATCATATCTCCTCCTAATTCTTTATATAAGAGAAATATAAGAAAGAAAGGAAATTATTACCATGAATTCGACAGATTTAGCCAAATTATGACAGATAATAGGACAGCTTTTTGGTTTTCATCTTTTTACAAGATTATTTGAATTGTAGCAAGAAAAGGAAGGGCTCCTTTTTCTTATGGATATCCTCTATAAAAATATAAGAAGACATGATATAATGGCGAAAGAATCACATAGAAAGAAGGCATTATATGACCAGATGCATGGAAGTCCAGGCCCAGATCACGGACTATATTGACGGAAAGCTTCCCGCGGAGGAGCTGGAGGCCTTTGTTTCTCATATAAACGAATGTGAGGAATGCAGGGAAGAACTGAATATCTATTATACGATATATGTGGGGCTTTCACAACTGGAACATGACGATCAGGAAATCAATGAGCTGTATGATCTGGACGGGGCCTTAGAAGAGGAACTGTACCAGTCGGAGCTTCTGATAAAAAAACGTCATTTTTTCCAGGGGTTCCGTTACGTGGTGTATACGGTGGCTTTCTGGTGTATCATGCTGGCTGTTTTTCTGCAGCTGCGATTGTTCGCCGATATGGGAATATTATAAAAGATCAAGGAAGAAAAAGGAACCGGATATGAGAGAAAAAATCGTATTGATTGACGGACACAGCATTTTGAACCGGGCTTATTATGGCGTCAATATGGGGATGACCAATTTTGAGGGGCTCCATACCAACGCCGTATACGGTTTTTTAAACATTTTACTGAAGATAATCGACGAAGAACAGCCGCAGTATATAACTGTGGCTTTTGATGTAAAGGCTCCGACCTTCCGCCATGAAATGTATGAAGCGTATAAAGGGACACGGAAGGGAATGCCGGAAGAGCTGCACGAGCAGGTGCCGCTGACGAAGGATGTGCTTAAGGCGATGGGGATCCAGGTGGCGGAGCTTCCCGGCTACGAGGCAGATGATATCCTGGGGACGCTGTCAGCCCGATGTGAGAAAGAAGGGCTGGATGTTGTTGTGGTTTCCGGAGACAGGGACATGCTGCAGCTGGCGAGCGGCAGGATAAAGATCCGGATACCGAAAACGAAGGGCGGGACGACCGCCGTTGAGGATTATTTGGAAAAGGACGTAATGGAGAAGCTGGGAGTGACCCCGTCGGAGTTTGTGGACGTAAAGGCGCTTATGGGAGATTCCTCCGATAATATTCCAGGTGTCCCTGGCATCGGGGAAAAGACAGCGTTTGCCTTGATTCAGAAATATCACAGCCTGGAGGCCGTCTATGCGGATGTGGATAATGTAAAGCCGGCCAGGGCGCAGAAAGCGCTGGCGGCAGGCAGGGAAATGGCGGAGCTGTCCCAGACACTGGCAAGGATCGACAGAGAATGTCCTGTGGAATTTTCTCTGGAACAGGCCAGGATAGGCAAGCTGTTCACTCCGGAGGCTTATGAGATCATGAAGCGCCTGGAGCTGAGAAGCCTGCTGAAACGGTTTGAAGCGGGATGCCAGACTCAGAATTCGGTGGAGAGGACTTTTTTATACCTTGATGATCTGGAAGGTGCGGAGCTGGCGTTTGAAAAGGCTATGGAAGCAGAGCGGATCGGAATACAGCTGGTGGCAGAAGACGGAGAGCTTCTCGGTCTGTCCCTGGCTTTTGGGGAAGAAGATGTCTATTTTCTGGAGGCGTCTGGTTTTCTGACCGGAGAGTATTTGACCGGAAAAGCCAGGCAGCTGTGCCTTCGTGGAAAAGATACATGGATGCTGGATTTAAAGGAGGCGCTTCCCTATCTGGATATAGAGGAAACAGAAGGAGTGTATGACGCCGGCGTAGCGGGGTATCTGCTCAATCCCCTGAAAAGCGCTTATGTGTATGATGATCTGGCCAGAGAATATCTGGAGCTGACAGTCCCTTCCAGGACGGATCTGCTTGGAAAGGTTTCTTTCCGGTCGGCCCTTCAGGATAAAAAAGAGAGCTGCATCACGTGTTTCTGCTATTCGGCATACACGGCCATGGCGTCGGGAGAGATTCTGCTCAGGAAGCTTCGGGAGACCGGCATGGAGCCGCTGTTTCGAGAGATTGAGATGCCTTTGATCTACAGCCTTTACCATATGGAGAAAGAAGGCATCCAGGTGGAAAAAGAGGCCCTCCGGGTTTACGGAGAAACGCTGCAGGTTCAGATTGAACGCCTGGAAATAGAGATATATGAGCTTTCCGGAGAAACCTTCAATATCAATTCTCCCAAGCAGCTGGGAGTGATCCTGTTCGAAAAGCTGAAGCTGCCCTATGGAAAAAAGACAAAGACGGGATATTCCACGTCTGCTGATATTTTGGAAAAGCTGGCGCCTGAACAGCCTCTTGTGGCAAAGATTCTGGAGTACAGGCAGCTTACGAAACTAAAATCCACCTATGCCGACGGCCTGGCCGTATATATCGGGGAGGACGGAAGGATTCACGGGAAGTTTAATCAGACCATCACGGCTACCGGCCGTATCAGCAGCACGGAGCCAAACCTTCAGAACATTCCGGTCCGGATGGCTTTGGGACGGGAAATCCGCAAGGTATTCGTACCGAAGGAAGGCTATGTATTTGTGGATGCGGATTATTCCCAGATTGAGCTGCGGATCCTGGCCCATATGTCGGGGGACAGCCGGCTCATTGAGGCATATCATCAGGCGGAGGATATCCATAGGATGACGGCGTCACAGGTGTTCCATGTGCCTTTTGACGAGGTGACGCCTCTGCAGAGAGGGAATGCCAAAGCAGTTAATTTTGGGATCGTATACGGCATCAGTGCCTTTGGACTCAGCGAGGGCTTAAGCATAACAAGGCAGGAAGCGCTTGATTATATCAAGCAGTATTTTGAAACATATCCCGGAGTCAAGATCTTTTTGGACGGCCTGGTGGATTCGGGCAAAGAGAAGGGATATGTGACGACCTTATTCGGCCGAAGACGTCCCGTGCCGGAACTGTCTTCCTCCAACTTCATGCAGAGAAATTTCGGGGAGAGGGTCGCCATGAACAGTCCTATCCAGGGGACAGCGGCCGATATTATGAAGATCGCGATGATCGGCGTGGACCGGAGGCTTCGCAGGGAGAAGCTTAGATCCAGGCTGATCCTGCAGATCCATGACGAGCTTCTGGTGGAAGCGGCGGAGGATGAAGTCGAGCAGGTTAAACGCATACTGAAGGAGGAGATGGACGGTGCGGCCGAGCTGTCGGTGCCTCTTGAAGTGGATCTGAATACGGGTTACAGCTGGTTTGAAACGAAATAGAGTTTTCGGAGAGAAAATATGAAGATAATTGGAGTGACCGGCGGCGTAGGTGCAGGAAAGAGCACGGTGCTGGAAATCTTAAAAGAGGACTACGGTGCAGGAATCCTGATGGCAGATGAAATCGGGAGGGAACTCATGGAACCGGAAGGCGCCTGTTTCGCACAAGTGAGAGATGCCTTTGGCGAAGGCGTCATGAAACGGGACGGGACTCTGGACCGGGGAAAGATCGCGTCGGCGGTGTTCCGGGACCAGGCAGCGTTAAAGCGGCTGAATGGTATTATCCATCCGGCAGTCCGGAAAGAGACGGAAAGGCGGCTTCAGGATCTTGAGATTTCCGGAAAGGAGATTGCCGTAATCGAGACGGCCATTCTGTTTGAAGCCGGGTATGAGGATATCTGCGATGTGGTCTGGTATGTCTATGCCGATGAGGAGACGAGGATACAAAGACTTATGAAAAGCAGAGGCTATGGAAGGGATAAATGCCGGGAGATCATGGCAAATCAGATGCCGGACAGTGAATTCCGGCGGCGGTCCGGCGTGGTCATCGACAACAGCGGGAGCAGAGAGGATATAAAAGAGCAGATTGCAACTTCCTTGTCCTTATGATAAAATAGCACACGACGTATGTAGATAAAAGGAACGAAAATTGTAGAGATAAAGTGAGGAATGTGACATGATACGCCTTGTCAGTATAGCCAGCGGCAGCAGCGGAAACTGCATCTATGTAGGTACGGAGCACACCCATCTCCTGATCGATGCAGGGATATCTGCCAAACGGATTGAATGCGGGCTGTGTGAGCTGGGGATCAAAGGCTCAGAGCTTTCCGGTATCTTGATCACCCACGAGCACTCCGACCATATAGGGGGGCTGGGAGTCTTTTCAAGAAAAAATGAGGTGCCCATATATACCACCCGGGAAACCTATGAAGGTATACGGTCGGCGAAGACAGTGGGAGAGCTGCCGGAGGGACTTCACAGGGAAATTTTCCCAGATGTGGATTTTTCCATAGGAGATATGAGGATATCGCCATTTTCCATTGACCATGACGCTGCGAATCCCTGTGCGTTCCGGGTGGGGTCCGGCGGAAGCTCAGCTGCTGTAGTGACAGACCTCGGCAACTACAGCCAATATACGATTAATCATCTGCAGGGCCTGGACGCCGTTCTTTTGGAAGCGAACCATGATGTACATATGCTGGAAGCGGGACCGTATCCTTATTATCTGAAAAAGCGGATCATGGGGAACAGAGGGCATCTTTCCAACGATTCGGCGGGGCGGCTGCTGGGTGAGGTCCTTCACGACAAGTTTAAGAAGGCGTTGCTGGGACATCTTTCCAAAGAGAATAATTATGCAGATTTGGCTTATGAGACAGTCCGCCTGGAAGTGACAATGGGGGAGAACGCTTACCGTGGCACTGACTTTGATATCGCAGTTGCGGACAGGAGCAGGATGTCGGAAATCGTGTACCTTTGATGGGTTATGATCTGGTCTAGAACAATTAAGATATTTTACATATAGGACGAGGAGAATGAAGATGAAAAAAACTATTATCACAGTCGTAGGAAAAGATACGGTAGGCATCATTGCAAAGGTATGCACATATCTGGCCAATAACCGCATCAACATTGAGGATATTTCCCAGACCATCCTGCAGGGATATTTCAATATGATGATGATCGTGGATGCCAGCCAGTCTGCCAAGCCTTTTGGCGATGTGGTCGAGGAGCTGGACCAGATCGGTGAAGAAATCGGCGTGAAGATTCGCTGTCAGCATGAGGATATCTTCAACAAAATGCACAGAATTTAAGAGGGACGGCCATGATAAACAGATTTGAAGTAGATGAGACGAATAAAATGATCGAACAGGAGAAGCTGGATGTCCGGACGATCACCATGGGCATCAGTTTATTGGACTGTATCGATTCTCAGCTTGATAAGGTAAATGAAAAGGTTTATAAAAAGATCACTTCTTATGCGAAGGACCTGGTCGAAGTAGGGCATGAAATTGAAGTGAAATACGGTATTCCAATTGTAAATAAAAGGATTTCCGTCACTCCCATCGCGCTGGTGGGAAGTGCGGCCTGTAAAACAGCGGAAGATTTTGTGACGTTGGCGAAGACCCTTGATCAGGCGGCAAAGGAAGTAAAAGTGAATTTCATCGGAGGATATTCTGCCCTGGTCAGCAAAGGGATGACTCAGGCCGAAGAGCTTCTGATTCGTTCGATTCCCCAGGCCCTCGCCTGTACGGACAGAGTTTGCAGTTCCGTGAATGTGGGGTCCACCAAGACAGGTATCAATATGGACGCGGTAAAGCTGATGGGAGAGGTGATTAGAGAGACGGCGCTTGCCACCAGGGAGCGGGATTCCCTGGGATGCGCGAAGCTGGTAGTGTTCTGTAATGCTCCCGATGACAATCCATTCATGGCCGGAGCCTTTCACGGCGTGACGGAGGCCGATGCCATCATCAATGTCGGAGTCAGCGGGCCGGGAGTGGTGAAGACTGCCCTGGAAGAAGTGCGCGGACAGAATTTTGAGGTGCTTTGTGAAACCATAAAGAAAACGGCTTTTAAGGTGACGCGGGTGGGTCAGCTGGTGGCACAGGAAGCTTCCCAGAAACTGGGAGTGCCTTTTGGGATCGTGGATCTTTCGCTGGCGCCGACGCCGGCTGTGGGAGACAGTGTAGCGGAGATCCTGGAAGAAATCGGTCTGGAAAGCGTAGGTGCTCCAGGGACGACAGCCGCTCTTGCCCTTTTGAACGATCAGGTGAAAAAGGGAGGCGTGATGGCGTCCTCCTATGTGGGAGGTCTGAGCGGCGCATTTATTCCCGTGAGTGAGGACCAGGGGATGATCGATGCTGTGAACAGAGGAGCCTTGAGCATCGAGAAGCTGGAGGCTATGACATGCGTGTGTTCTGTCGGGCTGGATATGATAGCGATTCCGGGGGACACCACTCCGGACACCTTGTCCGGTATCATTGCCGACGAAGCTGCCATTGGGATGATAAACCAGAAGACCACGGCGGTCCGTCTGATCCCCGCCATTGGGAAAAAGGCCGGCGACACGGTTGAATTCGGAGGGCTTTTGGGATACGCGCCGGTGATGCCGGTGAATCCTTATTCCTGTGCAAAATTTGTCAATAGGGGAGGCAGGATCCCTGCTCCCATTCACAGCTTTAAAAACTGATCATGGCCGGATAAAGGCAGGAGGAATATCATGGACTTGGGTTTAAAGGGCCAAGTGGCAGTCATATGCGGAGGAACGACCGGAATAGGCGCCGCCGCCGCATTGCGATTTGCAGAGGAGGGCTGTAAGGTTGCGGTCTGCAGTCATTCATCATCGAAAGTTGAGGCATTTGAACAGCAGGCGAAAGACTCCGGATACGAAGATATCCTTGCGGAACAAGTGGACGTGACAGAGCTTTCCCAGATACAGGCGTTTGCGGACGAGGTTGTAAAGCGGTTTGGAGGCATCGATATCTGGGTGAACTGCGCGGGAGGAAATAAACACGGTCCTCTCCATTCACTGCCGGAGGAGACCTTCCGCTATATCATGGATTTGAATCTGACCAGCACTTTCTTTGGCATTCAGACGGCGGCAAAGCATATGATGACGAAAAAGAGCGGAGTGATCATCAATCTGTCTTCTCTCTCCTCCAGAATACCAGTGGATTACCGGGTGACCTATGGAGCCGCAAAAGCGGGTGTCAATATGCTGACGGTTGGCGCGGCGTCGGAGCTGGCGCCCTATGGGATCCGTGTCAACGCGGTATCTCCGGGAGTGATCGATACGGTGCTTTCCGCCAAGGCAATCTATGAGCAAAAAGACTATACGATGTCCATGATACCTCTTCACCGGGCAGGACGCCCGGAGGAGATCGGAGATGTGATAGTCTGTATGGCGAGCAGCCGCTTTGGCTATATGACGGGCACTGTAGTGAATGTGGACGGCGGAAAAAACAGTGTAGAGGATACGGAGCTTCCGTGGGCAAAGCCCTGGGAGGGATGAAATCGTATCATTTTCATAAAGAAAAACGCATTTCCTGGACAAAGCCGGGAAGTGCGTTTTTTAAATATATTGAGAAAAGATGTTCCATGGAACAAAAGACCATGCTGTAATCACGGTTCAACGATCACACCCTGAGTATATTCGTTTTTCATCCGGTAACCAAATTTATGGTATACTACGGACTGATACAGATTGGAGGCGAAAACCTCCTGGTTCAGCATATCGAAGCCCATGGGCGACAGCCGGTTTTCCGCGTCGGCCATTTTGGTTAGGAGCGGGATAGAGCCGTTCTTTTTAATGCCCTTTAGTAAAGGGCCGGAGGACTTTTTGAAGCCAAGTACCCTGGCGTAGGGAACAAAGTCGTTGTTTTTATATCGGGCGATATCCTCCACCCGGATATCCAGAAGGATATGCAGCAAAGCACGGCTGATCCTAGTCCTGGTGTATTGCCTGCATTTTACCGAATCAATAAAATCCGAGAAGGTGGAAACATCGGTCAGACAGTTCTTGATCCGGTTTTCCAGTTCAGGGGAAAGATCGGAATAGTCCGTTAAATCCGCGTTCCGCGCAGAAAGAAGCTTATACAAGAGCACAGAAGAAAAATCATCCACAAAAATCGGCAGACGCTTGTTAAAGTTTTCTGCGATCAGGGAATACGCTTCTTCCGGCATATAAGAACGGACCGTTTTCAAGGTTTGCGACATGGGACCGGAAGCCAGACCGGCGCTTCTCGAATGAAAGACATGACGGATGGCAGAAGAAGAACAAAACGGAGCAGAAAGAGCTTTGGAAAGATAATCCGAAGTCCGCAGGATGGTGGCAGGCTTAATGGAAGAATGCCTTCTGTACAGGGCCTTTAAGTATTCAATGCCCAGAATATTATTGGGCGCGGAAAGAAGTGCGTTTACCTGATCCGTAAGACGGTCCTCAGGACCGGCCGGCAGTGCGCTCAGGGAAAGGTAGGAGAGAAGCGCCTGATTTCTGGCGGCCGGATAGCTCAGCCCTTTTTTCAGCAGATCTTTGATGAGCTGGGAAAATTCCTTCGGTTCATCGGACAGGATGGACGCGACGGAAGAGAGCAGGGCCAGATCACCGCTTTCGCTTCCAAAACAGAGTGAATCAACAATTCCAAGCTTATCCAGGATGGAGACCGCGCCGGCGGCAAAATATTCGGCGCTTCCGATTGCGAAAGGCACCGGCAGTTCAAGGACTAAATCTGCTCCAGACCGCAGCGCGATATGAGTCCTTAAATATTTGTCCATACAGGCTGGTTCACCGCGCTGAACATAATTTCCGCTCATGACTGCAACACAGTAATCGGCGCCGGTGACCTTTTTTGCCCGCTGGATATGATAGCTGTGTCCGTTGTGGAACGGATTGTATTCTGTGATCAGACCGACAACCCTCATAAGCCCACACTCCTTTCTTCTGTATTTAATTTTATTTTAAAACAGAAGGGGGAAAAAGACAAGATACAATTGTCTGTAAATGTACGGATAAAGAGTGGAATGTGTGAAATAAAGTACAGAAATTCCCTTGTGAAGTGAATCCAGATGCGTTATAATATGATATTAGATTAGAATTTAACGAACCACGAAAGGAGCCTTATCATCATGGCGTTTATTGACACGGTTAAAGCGAAAGCAAAGAGTAACAAAAAGACGATCATTCTGCCCGAATCCATGGACAGAAGAACCTTTGAGGCGGCAGCTCAGATTCTGGAGGAGGATTTTGCGGACCTCATCATCATCGGTACTCCCGAGGAGATAGCGGAAAACAGCAAAGGACTGGATATCTCCAAGGCGACCATCATCGATCCTCATACATACGAGAAGACTCAGGAGTATATAGACCTGTTTGTCGAACTCCGGAAAGCAAAAGGCATGACTCCGGAGAAGGCAAAGGAGACCATTTTCAATGATTATGCTTATTACGGGTGCCTGATGATCAAATCCGGACATGCAGATGGCATGGTATCCGGCGCCTGCCATTCCACGGCAAACACCCTTCGCCCCTGTCTGCAGATCGTAAAGACGAAGCCCGGTACAAAGCTGGTATCTGCGTTTTTCCTTATGGTAGTCCCGGACTGCGAGCTCGGTGAGGAAGGTACGTTTGTGTTCTCTGACTGCGGCCTGAACCAGAATCCGAATCCGGAAGAGTTGGCTGCCATCGCAGGCTCTTCAGCAGAGTCCTTCCGCCTTCTGGTAGGCAAAGAGCCGAAGGTCGCGATGCTTTCTCATTCTACCATGGGCAGTGCAAAGCATGCGGATGTGGATAAGGTAGTAGAGGCGACAAAGATCGCGAAGGAAACTTATCCGGATCTCAAGCTGGACGGCGAGATGCAGCTGGATGCGGCGATCGTTCCCAGCGTAGGCGCTTCCAAGGCTCCCGGCAGTGAAGTGGCGGGACAGGCCAATGTACTGATCTTCCCCGACCTGGATGCGGGAAACATCGGCTATAAGCTTGTACAGAGACTCGGAAAGGCAGAAGCTTACGGTCCCATGACCCAGGGCATTGCGGCTCCGGTAAACGATCTTTCCAGAGGCTGCAGCGCTTCTGATATCGTAGGCGTGGTCGCCATTACAGCGGTACAGGCCCAGGCACAGTAAAAAGAACCTTTGATCGCTGGCAATCTGCGCGATAATTGTTGACAAATTGAATGCACCTATGTATAATAGTACAGGTGTGTATTAGGAGAATACTATGCACATTCATTTATCAGACTCCCTGACCCATGAACAGGAGACAAAAGATTACACGGCAGAGCTGGAATTTGACGTGTTTGAGAACGGGTTAGCCGATTATCCGGTCATAGATAAGAAGCCTGTGAAGCTGCGGGTGACCAATACCGGAGATAAAAAGCTGCTCATTGAGGCAGATGTGTCATTTGCCCTCGTGATGCCTTGTGACCGTTGTCTGGAAGCTGTGACCGTTCCTTTTTCTTTCCCGATTAGCCGCATGGCCGATTTTCGTGAGGGAAAAGAGGAATCAGAGGAGCCGGAGGAGCAACCGTATATCGAAGGATATACCCTGGATGTGGATGCGTTGGTACGCGATGAGCTGTTCGTGCATATGCCTATGAAAGTTCTGTGCAGGGAAGACTGCAAAGGAATCTGTAATAGATGTGGTGCAAATCTCAATCATGGGGTTTGCGGCTGCGAGGTCACGGAACAGGACCCCAGGATGGCGGTTATCCGTGATATTTTCAGAGACGCGAATCAGTAATGCATGAAATGAAATTTATCGGTTAAGGAGGTGTGTGACCATGTCTATCTGTCCCAAGAATAAGCATTCAAAGGCGAGAAGAGACAGCCACAGGGCAAACTGGAAGATGAGCGCAGTGAATTTAGTGAAGTGCAGCAAGTGCGGTGCTTTGACGATGCCTCACAGAGTTTGCAAGGCTTGCGGCTGCTATAATAAGAAAGAAATCATCAATGTAGATTGATGGATTGGCTTGAGACGGGCTTTCCTGACAGGGAGCCCGTCTTTTTCATTATACCTTTGAATACTTTTAAAACAAATTTGTC
Organism: Qiania dongpingensis; assembly: GCF_014337195.1. Taxonomy (NCBI): domain Bacteria; kingdom Bacillati; phylum Bacillota; class Clostridia; order Lachnospirales; family Lachnospiraceae; genus Qiania; species Qiania dongpingensis. Next base: position 361,072 of record NZ_CP060634.1, on the reverse strand, counting down.
TTATGTATAAGATGAGACAGGAGGAAATCCAATCCCATCCAGGCGGCTCGCTGGCAGCCGTAACCAAAATTTTTACGGCCTCCAGTCGGTCCTTTCCAACTGACATGGATAAATCGATATTTTTCCATGTCAGATTCCAATAAAAACCTGCATGAAATTCGGTTTTTACCTCCCTGCGGCCGGGAAAATTCTGCTGACGGCTTTGCGGCGCTCGCCTTACGATGGAATCGGATTGTTCCTCCCGCTCCTCTTGCCGCACCGGGATAAGGCTTCCGCGTGTTTTGAAAACCATTGGGGCGGCCCACCGCAGCCCGCTGCCATAAGGCGCGCGGGCCATGTGGATATCCAATCCTTTTGTGGAATCAAGGGAACGGAAATCATCCGAAATGGTGCGGCAGGCAGGGCACCGGCAGAAAGATTCCGGGCCGGCCTAAAGGTGAGCGCCGCAGGGCAGAGGCCGGTGTTCCCCAGGCGGAGGGAGGCAGAAACGAAAAATACCGATTCCGTTTCTGAGCGAACCGGAGGCGGGAAATCATCAAGATTTCCCGCCGACATGTGAGCGGTACTGCCGGAGCGGGGATAAAGCGGCCCCTGCATCGCCAGCGAACCGAAATCGTGACGGCCAGGAACTACTGCCGGTGTCTAACTGGGGCTTGGCCGGAGCTTACTAAGAATGATTCCAAAAAGTGTTTTGTATCATACCCTAACATAGAAAATTGGAAAAATCATTGATTTATAGATTGATATTGTGTATATTATTTCTTAGAATCCTTCGGACATGGCAGGGCACTTTTGAAAGTTGCAGCCGCTTTTCTCTGCATAGGGGAAAGGTACCGGAAGATATCAGGTTCTTCGTTATATGGAGGAAAGAAGATGCAGGAAACAGTAAGAGTTGCGCTGGATGCCATGGGCGGCGACAATGCTCCCGGCGAGTTGGTAAAAGGCGCGGTGGATGCGGTGAATGCGAAAGAAAATATCCAGGTCATCCTGGTGGGAAAAGAAGACGCGATAAAAGCGGAGCTTTCCAAGCACACCTATCCAAAGGACAGAATTGAGATTCGCAGCGCATCGGAGGTGATCACCACAGAAGAAGCGCCTGTCACGGCCATCCGAAGAAAAAAGGACTCTTCTATCGTAGTGGCTCAGACTATGGTGAAGAAGGGGGAGGCGGATGCCTTTGTTTCCGCCGGAAGTACCGGGGCTATTTTAGTGGGAGGACAGTTGGTGGTAGGCAGAATCCGGGGAGTGGAAAGGCCGCCTTTGGCGACATTGATTCCTACGACAAAGGGTGTGTCCCTTCTGGTGGACAGCGGAGCGAACGTGGATGCCCGCGCCAGCCATATGGTACAGTTTGCGAAAATGGGTTCTATTTATATGGAGCATGTCATAGGCATTAAAAAACCAAGGGTCGCCATAGTCAATGTGGGAGTGGAGGAGGAAAAAGGAAGTGCTTTGGTAAAGGAGACCTTTCCGCTTCTCAAGGAATGCAGTGATATCCATTTCACAGGAAGCATAGAGGCGAGGGAGATACCCCACGGCGGCGCGGATGTGATCGTGGCAGAGGGTTTCTCCGGCAATGTGATTCTTAAGCTGTATGAGGGTCTTGGATCTGCCCTCATCGGAGAAATAAAGAAGGGCATGATGTCTACCTTCCGTTCTAAAATGGGAGCTCTTTTGGTCAAGCCGGCTCTGAAGGAGACGCTCAAGACCTTCGATGCCACAGAGTACGGCGGAGCGCCGATGCTGGGGCTTAACGGATTGGTAGTGAAAACTCATGGGAACGCCAGCGCGAAAGAAGTGAAGAACACAATTTTCCAGTGTGTGACGTTCAAAGAGCAGAAAATCAATGAGAAAATAAAAGCGTGTTTTATAAAAAAAGAGGAGAATGAATAGGAAAGGGTGAATTTTTATGGAATTTGAAAAACTACAGGGGATTATTGCAGAGGTATTGAATGTAGAGACGGATGAGATAACGATGGATACCACATTTGTGGATGATCTGGGGGCGGATTCGCTGGATATATTCCAGATCATCATGGGAATCGAGGAAGAGTTTGACATCGAGATTCCCAACGAGGCGGCGGAGCAGATCGTCACGGTGGGAGACGCGGTAGAGCAGATCAAGAACGCCTGCAATTAAATAACGGATTCGGAAAAAGCCCTGGCCGGATTTCGGATGGGGCTTTGCTTTTAGGAATAAGTAAGGGGAAAGAAACATGAATCAGGAATATGTAAAATTAAAAATGCTGGAAGATACGGTCGGCTATGTGTTCCGTGACAAGGAGCTTTTATACCATGCCATGATACACAGCTCCTATACCAATGAGCACCGCATGAAGCGTTCTGAGAATAATGAGCGCCTGGAGTTTTTGGGAGACGCGGTCCTGGAGCTGTCCAGCAGTGATTATCTGTATCGGGAATTTCCGGACAAGCCCGAGGGAGAGATGACTAAGCTGCGCGCCAGCGTCGTATGCGAACCCACCCTGGCGTATTGCGCGAGAACGATCGGACTGGGGCAGTATCTGTTTCTGGGAAAAGGAGAGGACGCTGAAGGGGGCAGACAGAGAGATTCGATTCTTTCGGACGCTTTGGAAGCGCTGATCGGCGCAATCTATCTCGACGGTGGTTTTGCTAATGCAAAGGAGTTTATATTTCGTTTTATCATGAATGATCTGGAGCATAAGAAGCTTTTTTACGATAGCAAGACTATCCTGCAGGAAATGGTGCAGAGCCGGTTTGAGGGAGGCTTGTCTTACGAGCTTCTTGAAGAAAAAGGACCTGACCACTGCAAGGTGTTTCGTGTTCAGGCGGTAATCGCCGGAAATGCGGCCGGAGAAGGAGAGGGACGGACGAAAAAAGCGGCGGAGCAGATGGCAGCATATAAGACCATCCTCATGCTGAGGGAAAAGGAATAAAAATTTATGTTTTTAAAGAGTATTGAGGTGCAGGGATTTAAATCCTTTGCCAATAAAATCCTATTTGAATTCAATGACGGCATCACCGGGATCGTAGGGCCGAATGGGAGCGGAAAGAGCAATGTGGCTGACGCAGTCCGCTGGGTGCTGGGTGAACAAAGTGCGAAGCAGCTCAGAGGGGCCAGCATGCAGGACGTCATATTCTCCGGAACGCAAAACCGGAAGCCACAGGGCTATGCTTATGTGGCGATCACCCTCGACAATTCCGATCACTCCCTCCCCATTGACTACGATGAAGTCACCGTATCCAGACGTGTTTACCGTTCCGGAGAAAGTGAATATCTGCTTAATGGAGCGGCGTGCCGCCTGCGGGATATCAATGAGATGTTTTATGACACCGGTATTGGGAAGGAAGGCTATTCCATCATCGGACAGGGGCAGATCGATAAAATTCTGAGCGGAAAGCCCGAGGACCGGAGAGAGCTTTTTGACGAAGCCGCCGGGATTGTAAAATTCAAAAAAAGAAAGAATATTGCCCAAAAAAAGCTTTTGGATGAACAGCAGAACCTGGTCAGAGTGACCGATATCCTGACCGAGCTGGAAAAACAGGTGGGTCCTTTGGAAGAACAGTCTGGAAAAGCAAAGGAATATCTCAGGCTGAAGGAAGAGCTGAAGAATCTGGACATGCACAGCTTCTTTCTGGAAAGTCAGGCTCAAAAAGAGAAAAAAAAGAGCATAGAGGATAATCTGGCGGCGGTTTCTGCCGATCTTAATGAGAGCCGGAGGTGTTCAGAGGAACTGAAAGGCCGGTATGATGAACTGGCAGAAATTATTTCCCAGGTGGATGAGAAACTGGAGAACAGCCGAACGGCGCTGGGGAACAGCCATCTGGCGTCAGAATCCATGGAAGGCCGCATAAAAGTGCTGGAGGAGCAGATCCATACGGAAGAGGCGAGTGAAGAGCATGTGAAAGCCCGTATGTCGGCTATTTTCCAGGAGCTTTCAGATAAAATGGAGCAAAAAACAGAGTTTACCAGGCAAAAAGGAGAAATCAACGAGATCCTGGATGCTCTGGACGACAGGCAGGGGCTGCTCCGCGAAAAGCTTGAGGAGGATGAAGACAGGATTCATGCGCTGGAATTTGAGATCAGCGCCAAGAAAAACAGCATTTTAGATGCGTTGAATGATAAAGCGTCCTTGGGAGCGAAAAATCAGCGGTTTGTGACCCTGCAGGAGCAGAATCAGGTCAGAAAAAGCGAGCTGAGCCAGAGGCTTCTCAGAGTAAAGAGCGAAGAAGAGGCGCAGAAACAGGTCATAGAGCGGATTAAGGCTCAAATCAAGAAAACGAATGAAGAAATAGACGGACTCACCCGTGAGAACGAGGAAAAAAACCTTGCATATAAGGATGCGCAGGAAAATTTTTATCATGAGAATAAGATACTCAATCAGAAGCAGCAGGAATATCATACGCTTCGAACGAGACTGGAATCCCTCAGGAATCTGGCGGAACGGTATGAAGGATATGGAAACAGCATCCGGAAAGTCATGGAGGTAAAGACCTCCACACCGGGAATCATCGGCGTCGTAGCGGATCTTCTGGAGACGCCTAAGGAATATGAAACAGCCATAGAGACGGCTCTGGGCGGCTCCATTCAGAATGTGGTGACGGACTCTGAGCCGACGGCGAAAAATCTGATTGAGTATCTGAAGAAAAATAAATTTGGCCGGGCGACGTTTCTGCCGTTAACGAGCATCACGGCCCGGGGCGGCTTCCAGAAGAAAGAAGCGCTTGAGGAGCCGGGAGTCATCGGCCTTGCCCATGATCTGGTCAGCGTAAAAGGCGGATATGACAAGCTGGCTGAATACCTGCTGGGCAGGATTCTGGTGGTTGATAACATAGATCACGCCATTGCCCTTGCGAAAAAATTCAAATATTCGCTTCGGATCGTCACTTTAGAAGGAGAGCTTTTGAATGCGGGAGGCTCCATGACTGGAGGCGCTTTCCGCAACAGCAGCAATCTTCTTGGCAGAAAGAGAGAGCTGGAGGAGCTGGAGCACTCCATGAATCAAGTGCTCGCCCAGTATGACAGGGTGCAGGAGAGGGTCACGGCAGTTTCGAAGGAAATGAAGAATCTTCAGGAGGCCATTGAGGCAAATAGAAACACTCTTCAGAAAGCACAGGTGTCGTTGTCCTCTCTCGAGGCAAACCTATTCGGCGCTGGTAAGAAAGCGGAAGAGATTGCCTCGGGATATGAAAGTATTTCGGCAGAAGGAAAGCAGCTTGCGGCCCAGCTTGCGGAGATTGAAGCTGGAAAAGCAGAATTAAAGGCGGAAAGCAAGGACCTGGAATCGAAGAACAGGGAATATGAAAAAGAAATAAAGAAGTTGGAGGCGAGGGCCGAAAAAGAACGGGAAAAGCGGGAAGCCCACAGAGCAGAATTTTCCAAGGCTCAGCTGGAATTTTCCTCCATGTCCCAGAAGGACAGCTTTATTTTGGAGAACATTCTCCGGATCACAGGGGAGGCGGGACGTCTGAAAGAGGAGGAGGCTTCCCTTCGGGAAAGTATGGAGGGCTGCAGAAAAAATGTGGAGGAAAAACGGGCGCAGATTGTATCAATCCGCGGTCAGATAGAGGAAAAGGTGTCAGAGTCTGCTCGCCTGGAGATTTCTATTTCTGAATATACGGCTGAAAAAGAGCGGTATGCGAAAGAGCAGAAAAGCTTTTTTGAAAGAAGAGAGACTCTTTCCAATGAAATCAGCCGGCTGGACAAGGAGGTCTACCGTCTGGAAAGCCAGAAGGAAAAATGTGAGGAATTGATCGAACAGCAGATTCAATATCTCTGGGAGGAATATGAGCTCACGCCTTCTGCTGTTTCCGCCATGTCGTTTGAGGAGGAGCTCGGCCTGACTGCCATACGCAGGCAGGTGGCGGCGCTCAGGCAGGCGATCAAGGAGCTGGGCCCGGTCAACGTAAACGCCATTGAGGACTACAAAGAGATATCGGAGCGGTATTTCTTTATGAAGGGACAGCACGACGATCTGAAAAAAGCAGAGGAAAGCCTGATTCAGATCATCGAAGAGCTGGACAGCGGCATGCGGCGCCAGTTTGAGGAGAAATTCCGGGATATCAGATTGGAATTCGACAGAGTGTTCAGGGAGCTTTTCGGCGGAGGCCAGGGTACTTTGGAGCTGGTGGAAGGAGAGGACCTTCTGGAGGCCGGAATTCAGATCATTGCACAGCCTCCTGGTAAGAAGCTCCAGAATATGATGCAGCTGAGCGGCGGAGAAAAGGCGCTGACGGCGATCAGCCTGCTGTTCGCCATTCAGAACCTGAAGCCGTCCCCGTTCTGTCTGCTGGACGAGATTGAGGCGGCTTTAGACGACAGCAATGTGGGGCGTTACGCAGCCTATCTGGAGAAGCTTAAGAAGCATACACAGTTTATTGTGATAACCCATAGAAGAGGGACTATGCTGATCGCTGACCGGCTGTATGGCATTACCATGCAGGAAAAAGGCGTGTCGACGCTGGTTTCGGTAGACCTTACGGAACAGCCGGCATAACCTGCAGATATGTCAGACTTAGTCTATAGTTATTTGACAGAATAGCAGAAATAGGTGTACATTTAGTATAACGGAGGAGGCGCATATATGAGCCAGGAGAAAAAAGGATTTTTCAGCCGCTTAGTTGCCGGCCTAAGTAAGACCAGGGATAATATCGTCGCGGGGATTGATTCCATCTTCAATGGTTTTTCCGCCATTGACGACGATTTTTACGAAGAGATTGAAGAGACCCTGATCATGGGCGACATTGGAATCCATACGACGGAATCTATCATCCAGGATCTGAAGGCTCAGGTAAAGGAACGGAAGATCAAAGAGCCGTCCGAGTGCAAGGCGCTGCTGATCGATACCATCAAAAAGCAGATGGACCTGGGGGAGAATGCCTACGAATTCGAGAACAGGAAATCGGTGGTGCTGGTGATCGGAGTCAACGGAGTGGGAAAGACTACTTCGGTGGGAAAGCTGGCCGGACAGCTGAAGGAAAAGAAAAAGAAAGTTCTGGTGGCAGCGGCCGATACGTTCCGTGCCGCTGCGATTGAGCAGCTGACGGAATGGGCGGTACGGGCAGGAGTGGATATCATCGCGCAGCAGGAAGGGTCCGATCCGGCGGCTGTGGTCTATGACGCGGTCTCGGCGGCCAAAGCCAGAAACGCGGACGTGCTGATATGTGATACTGCCGGCCGTCTTCACAATAAAAAGAATTTGATGGAGGAGCTTCGGAAAATTCACAGGATCATAGACAAGGAATACCCGGAAGCGTATAAGGAAACGTTAGTGGTCCTGGACGGGACCACAGGGCAGAACGCCCTGGAGCAGGCAAGACAGTTCCGAGAGGTGGCGGATATCACCGGCATCATTTTGACGAAGCTGGACGGTACTGCAAAAGGAGGAATCGCCGTAGCGATACAGGCAGAGCTCGGCATTCCGGTAAAATACATCGGTATCGGCGAACAGATGGACGATCTGCAGAAATTTGATCCGGATGAGTTTGTCAATGCTTTATTCCACGTGGGCCAGTCATAAGAGACGATATATAAAGTGAGGGAAAGGGAAAATGCTGACACTTGAGAAATTTGAAGAGGCGGCGGAGGCCGTCAGCAATGTAACACTGGAGACAAAACTGGTATTTAGTGAGTATTTCAGCGCACAGACCGGAAATAAGGTATATTTCAAGCCGGAAAATCTGCAGTATACGGGAGCCTATAAGGTACGGGGGGCTTATTATAAAATCAGCACGATGACAGAAGAGGAGCGGGCAAAGGGCCTGATCACCGCGTCCGCTGGAAATCATGCCCAGGGAGTGGCTTATGCTGCAAAGAAGTTTGGAGCAAAAGCGGTCGTAGTGATGCCTACCACAACGCCTCTTATGAAGGTGAACAGGACGAAAAGCTATGGCGCTGAGGTCGTGCTCTATGGGGATGTATACGATGAGGCATGTGAATATGCCTATCAGCTGGCAGAGGAGAACGGATACACCTTTATCCATCCCTTCAATGACCTCACCGTGGCGACCGGACAGGGAACCATTGCCATGGAGATCGTCAAGGAACTTCCTACGGTGGACTATATCCTGGTGCCCATCGGCGGCGGCGGACTCTGTACAGGCGTTTCCACGCTTGCAAAGCTTCTGAACCCCAGCATCAAGGTTATCGGTGTGGAACCGGCCGGGGCCAACTGCATGCAGGAATCCCTGCGCCAGGGGAAGGTTGTCACTCTGCCGAAGATAAATACCATTGCGGACGGCACCGCTGTGAAGACACCGGGCGACCTTCTGCTGCCTTATATCCAGGAGAATGTGGACGATATCATAACCGTGGAGGATACGGAGCTTATCGTAGCGTTTCTGGATATGGTGGAGAATCACAAAATGGTGGCGGAAAATTCCGGGCTTTTGACAGTCGCTGCCCTTAAGCATCTGGATGTGAAAAATAAAAAAGTGGTATCCATCATAAGCGGCGGCAACATGGATGTGATCACCATGTCTTCCATCGTACAGCACGGGCTGATCCAGAGGGACCGGATTTTTACCGTGTCCGTACTGCTTCCGGATAAGCCGGGTGAATTAGTGAATGTTTCCTCTGTGATCGCCGGAATGCAGGGAAATGTCATCAAGCTGGAGCATAATCAGTTTGTGAGCATCAACAGGAATGATGCCGTGGAGCTTCGGATCACGCTGGAGGCCTTTGGAACTGAGCATAAGCATCAGATCGTAAATGCTCTGGAGGAAAAGGGATACCGCCCGAAGGTAGTAAAACAGAAGGGGATTTTCCAGGGATCATGATAAAAAAATGTGCTTGAGCATATGGATGCCGTAACGAATTGTTAATAAATATGAAATCCATTTATCGTTGACAAAGCTGCCGCTTCTGTGTATACTATTTCTCAATAAGAGGGAGTAGCTAACATCAGAGAGAAGATGTTCTATCCTGCGTCACGACGGTTAGGGATTAACCCGCAGATAGCTTAATAGCAAGACTTTTATTGCAGCCGGACGGCTGCGGTAAAGGTCTTTTTCTTTTATATGGCAGGAATATCCGGAGAAAGGCCTTGGAAGCTCCGCAGCGGGCTCCGGAAAGTAACTCGGAGGTTATCATCATACACACAGGAGGTTAAGTATGAGAAGCTTTTTTGAAACTTATTTTAACAAAGGTCCGAAGGTGGTAGAACCAGATTCCGACGGCCCGAAAAAATCAGGAAAAGGGAAAAAAGTCCTGAAGCATGGAAAACGGATATCGGTCATCCTGCTGGCCGCAGTGGCGGTGGTCGTGCTGGCATTTAATTCTACTTATACCATCAACGAACAGGAACAGGCGGTGGTCACAACCTTTGGAGTCGCCAAATCTGTAAAGGAATCCGGACTGCATTTTAAGGTTCCATTCGTACAGCAGGTGAAGAAGGTGGACACCACCATTCAGGGATTTTCCGTAGGATTTGACAGCGAAGGGCAGGCGGTGACCGAAGAGGCGGTGATGATCACCTCCGACTTCAATTTTGTGGATATAGATTTTTATGTGGAGTACCGTGTATCGGATCCGGTGAAAGCCGTGTTCGCTTCTGAAAAGCCGGTGGAGGTCCTTAGAAATCTGGCCCAGAGCTGCATCAGGAGCGTGGTGAGTAACTACGATGTGGATAGTGTCCTGACGACAGGGAAAAATGAGATTCAGTCCAGGATAAAAGAGCTGCTGCTGGAGCAGCTGGAACAGAAGGATATCGGTCTTCAGCTGGTGAATATCACCATACAGGATTCCGAACCTCCCACGCTTGAGGTGCTGGAGGCATTTAAGGACGTGGAGACTGCAAAGCAGGGGAAGGAAACTTCCATAAACAATGCAAATAAGTACCGGAATGAAAAGCTTCCCAAGGCAGAGGCGGATGTGGATCAGATTCTGCAGGAAGCCGAATCTACCAAGACGAAACGTATCAATGAAGCTTACGCGGATGTATCGATGTTCAGCGCCCAGTATGAAGAATACGTAAAGAATCCGCTGGTCACGAAACAGAGGATGTTTTATGAAACGATGGAGGCGGTGCTTCCCAACCTGAAAGTCATCATCGACGGGACCGACAGCACCAGCACCATGCTGATGGATCAGCTGTCCGGCGGAGCGACGGTAAACCAGGCCGCAGCGGCAGGAAGCGCTGCTGGGAGCGGCACAGGCTCTTCGGGAACTGACGCGGGCGCCTCGGGCTCAGATGCCGGCACGGCGAATTGATCGGGAAAGGATTAGGAGGACAGAATCATGAAGAAAAAATTAATAGCAGTTGTTCTCGGGATTTTTGCGGTGGTCCTTTTGGCGTTATCCATCGTGATAACGAAGGAGAATGAATACAGTCTGATACGCCGCTTTGGAAAAGTGGACAGAATCATAGCGGATGCCGGGATAACATTCAAGATTCCCTTTTTGGAATCCGCAGATAAGATTCCCAATCAGCTGCTTCTCTATGATCTGCCGGAATCGGATGTGATCACCATGGATAAAAAGACCATGATCGCAGACAGCTATGTTCTCTGGAAAGTGACAGACCCCCTGAAGTTTGCGAAGACACTGAATTCGTCTCAGACCAGCGCGGAACAGAGGATTGATGCGGCAGTATATAATTCCACCAAGAACGTCATCAGCAATATGACGCAGAATGATGTGATCGCGGCCAGGGACGGTGAGCTTCAGGAGGCAATCCAAGCAGGAATGGGAGAGTCTATGGATTCCTATGGAATAGAGCTTCAGACCATCGAATTAAAGCAGCTGGACCTTCCGGAGGACAATAAAGAGGCTGTTTATGAAAGGATGATCTCTGAACGGGGAAAAATCGCGGCGACTTATCAGGCGGAAGGCGATTCAGAAGCGCAGAAAATCCGGAATACTACGGATAAAGAAGTGGAGATCATGCTGTCAGATGCAAAGGCACAGGCGGCAGGGATCATCGCAGAAGGAGAATCCGAGTACATGAAGATACTGGCAGACGCTTATTCCGACGAGAACAAAGCAGATTTTTATGCTTACGTCCGTTCTCTGGATGCTGCAAAGGCCTCATTGACCGGTGGGAATAATACGCTGATCCTTCCCAAGGATTCTCCCATAGCAGAAATATTTATGAATCAGGGTTAAGACTATTTCACTTCCGTTAGGCCTGAGATATCCGGATCGGCTATCATGGAGTAATTGGTGTGGTAAATGACAAAGCCCGGCTTTGCGCCGCTTACCTTTTTTACCTGCTTTTTTTCCACGTAGTCGATTTCCACCTTGTCATTCTCACGGCCTTTGGAATAATATGCGGCCAGGCGGGCGGCTTCCTCGTACAGACGGTCGGGAAGCTCCTCCCTGGCTTTTCCTTCGGCTTTGACGATGACGTGGGAACCGGGTATGCCTTTGGCATGGAACCACCAGTCGCTCCCGGACGCGAAGTGAAAGGTCAGCTCCTCGTTCTGCAGGTTATTTTTTCCGACATAGATATGGTAGCCGTCTGAAGAAAGATAATGAAGCGGGATACTGGTGATCTTCGCTTTTTTATCCTTCGGGCCCCGCTTGCGGATATAGCCGGATTCCCGGAGTTCTTCCTTGATCTGGGTGAGATCTTCTTCTGTCCTGGCGATATCCAATGCAGAGGAGACGGATTCCAGATAATCGATTTCTTCTTTTGTCTCCTTTGTGAGTTCCGTGAGGGCTTCAAAGGTGCGTTTCAGTTTTCCGTATCTGTCAAAATATCGTTTGGCATTCTCCTGAGGGGTCATGGTATCGTCCAAAGGAATCTTGACCGTCTCGCCGGAATAATAATTGAGGGCCTCCAGGACTTTTGCGCCGGATTCCAGTTCATAGCCGTAGGTATTGATGAGTTCGCCGTAAATACGGAATTTGTCCCGCTTTTCTGTGTCCTTCAGCTGGCGGAGCTGCAGATCGTATTTTTTCCGGTTCCGCTCCAGGGCTGTCTGGACGATCCGGCGAAGGTCCACAGATTTCTGCCGGATACGGGTCACTGTTTCGCGGGAAGCGTAATAAGATTCCAGGACCTCACTGATGGAATCAAAGGTTTTCTGTTCGTAAGCCGCCAGATGTGTGAGCGGAAGGGCTGAAAATTCCACAGGGAGCCTGCCGTCATATGCGATACAGGGGGTAAAGCGCCCGCTTTTCACATCCTCCATAAAGGCTCGGAAGATTCCGAACAGATGGGTCAGCTCCAGACTGGATAAAGTATTGATGGGCCGCGAGCTGTCCAGAGAAGCGGCGTAGCAGATTTCCTCCGCCATTACGGGACTCAGTCCGGTGTACCCGGTATAAAGAGCCTTTGAGATCGGCATGGGTTTTGCGGCGGCGCCTGAGAAAAAGCTCTCTTCGGAAAGGGACAGGGGATTTTCTTTTTTCATGGTGTCGGGAATAAAATAAGGCCGGCCGGGAAGCACTTCCCGGACGGAGCTTACGGAGAGTGGAATATGCTTTATGCTGTCAATGATGGTATCACTGCTGTCGCAGAAGATCAGGTTGCTGTGTTTTCCCATGAATTCCGCGACCAGCCTTTTCCGGCACAAGTCCCCCATTTCATCCAGATGTTCGATTTCCAGCTCCAGAATCCGTTCCAGTCCAGGCTGTGTCACGGAAAGGATGCGCCCCCCTCCGATATGCTTGCGGAGAAGCATGCAAAAATTGGGGGCCGTCATGGGACTCTGCTTGTTCTGTTCGGTGAAGTAGACGAGGGGGAGGCTGGCTCCCGCCGAAAGGAAGAGCTTCCAGGTGTCTTTTTGGTTTTTTATGGTGAGCATCAGGGCGTCTGCCTCCGGCTGGGCGATTTTTGTGATTCGCCCTCCTGTGATGCGTTCCTTCATTTCTTTTGCCATACAGGCGATTACGATTCCGTCCAGTGCCATATGAGTCATACCTCCACATAATGATATCCCCTATTTTATCACAAGTGGAGTTAGGGGGCCAGAGAAATTTCCTTAGGCTCCGGCTCCTAAAATGACCGGGGGCTTTGGAGGCCATTTCTCATTGACTTGTATCAGGGAATGAATTATAATAAATTAGATTATGTGCAAATGCAGGACATCAAATAATCGGAGCAGGAAACGGCCCCGGTAATTGGAAGGACAAAGAGACAATGGTTAAGAGCATGACAGGCTTCGGCAGATGCGAGGCGTCCAATGAAGATTATAAGATCTCGGTGGAGATGAAATCGGTCAATCACCGTTATCTGGATTTGGGCATTAAGATGCCGAAGAAATTCGGAGCCTTTGAGGCGGATATCAGAAGCCTTTTGAAAAGCGGCATCCAAAGGGGCAAGGTGGATATCTATGTCTCTTGTGAGACATTCTCGGATAAGGCTGTGAGACTCAATTACAATGAGGCGCTGGCCAGAGAATACATGGATATTTTTTCCAAGATGAGCGATCAGTTCTCCATCGAGAATGATGTGAGGGTATCCTCTCTTTCTCGTTTCCCGGAGGTCATCACCGCGGAACAGTCGGAGGAGGACGAAGAGGAGCTTTGGCAGCTTTTAAAGGAAGCGCTTTTAGGAGCTCTGGAAAAGTTTGTGGAGCAGCGGACGGAGGAAGGCGGACATCTCAGGGAAGACCTCTGCGAGAAGCTGGATACCATGGCCGGATGGGTCGGAGAGATAGAGAAGCGTTCTCCTCAGATCATCCAGGAATACAGGAAAAAAGTAGAAGACAAGGTAAAAGAGCTTCTTGAGGGCAGCGGCATCGACGAGAACCGAATTGCCGCGGAGGTCACTTTGTTTGCGGATAAAATCTGCGTGGATGAAGAGACGGTACGCCTTATGAGTCATATTAAGACCATGAAGGACTCTCTCATGAAGGGCGGGGCCGTAGGAAGGAAGCTGGATTTCATTGCCCAGGAGATGAACCGGGAAGCGAATACGATTCTTTCCAAAGCAAATGACATGGAGATTTCCGGGACGGCCATAGATTTAAAGACAGAGATAGAAAAAGTAAGGGAACAGATTCAAAATATTGAGTAGACATGGTGATTACAGTGGGAAAGCTGATTAATATCGGATACGGCAATGTGGTCCATACAGAAAAGGTGCTGGCTGTGGTCAGCCCGGATTCCGCGCCGGGAAAACGTCTGATCCAGGCCGCCAGAGATGAAGGGCGGAGCATCGACGCCACGCAGGGACGAAAGACCAAAGGTCTCATTGTGATGGACAACGGATATGTGGTGCTGTCGGCGCTGCTGCCGGAGACGATTGCCGGCAGGTTCAACGAATCCGGGATTTCGGACAGAATTTCAGATAAGGAGGGAGACTGTGAGTAAAGAAGGGCTTATTCTCGTGGTTTCCGGCTTTTCGGGTGTCGGGAAGGGCACTGTAGTGAAGCGTCTTTTAGAGAAATATGATAATTACGCGCTGTCTGTCTCGGCCACGACCAGGGCGCCCCGGGAGGGGGAGACGAACGGAAAAGAATATTTTTTCGTGAGTGAGGAAGAATTCTCTGCGATGGCAGAAAGCGGACAGTTAATTGAATACGCAGGATATGTGGGTCACCATTACGGCACTCCCAGGGAGTATGTCCAAAACCGCCTGGAGGCAGGTGTGGATATTATTCTGGAGATAGAGATACAGGGAGCCCTGAATGTAAAACGTCAGTATCCCGATGCCGTACTGGTCTTTGTGATTCCGCCTGATGCGGCCACGCTTAAGAGACGTCTGGTCGGCCGGGGCACGGAGACGCTTCCGGTGATAGAGGAACGCCTGAAACGCGCGGTGGAAGAATCGGAGGGGATGGAGCGGTACGATTATCTGCTCGTCAACGACGACCTGGAAACTTGCGTGGAGGAGCTTCATCAGATCATGATCTGTGAGCATCGGAAGGCCGGACTTAACCAGGAACTCATCGATTGTATCAGGGACGACCTGAAAAGATTTGTGAAAGGAGAAAGATAGATGTTACATCCGTCATATTCAGATTTGATAAATGTTGTGAACAGTGAGGTGGAGCCGGGCGAGCACCCGATTATCCAAAGCCGTTATTCCATTGTGATCGCCACGGCAAAAAGGGCGAGACAGCTGATCGCAGGAGAAGAGCCTCTTGTGGAGACCACGTCCCACAAGCCGCTGTCTATCGCGGTCGAGGAGCTGCACCAGACCAAGGTCAAAATCGTCGGTGAAGACGATATCCCTGAGGATGAGATCGAGGAATGACAGACGCAGGCAGGCAGTCCATGCCTGCTTGATTTGCTTTCCCAATCGGGGATGTGTCTAAGGGAAGGAAACGAAGAAAAGGAATGAAGTCAATATGAAAATACTGTTTGTATCCCTGGGTTGTGATAAAAATCTGGTGGATTCTGAAGTGATGCTGGGATTTCTTGGCAGAGCTGGATATCAGTTTACCGACGACGAGTCGGAGGCGGATATTATTGTGGTAAATACCTGCTGCTTTATCGGCGATGCAAAAGAGGAGAGCATCAGCACCCTTTTAGAGATGGCAAAACAGAAGGAGACAGGCCGCTGCAAAGTACTGATCGCTGCCGGCTGTCTGGCGCAGCGCTATAAGCGCGAGGTCCTGGAAGAAATTCCGGAGGTGGACGGCATCTTAGGTACGGCATCCTGCGATAAGATCACGGAAGTGGTGGAGGAAACTCTGGAAGGGAAGAAGTGCGAAGAATTCGAAAGTCTTGACAGGCAGAGGACGGAGGAAGAGGGGCGTGTTGTCACAACAGGAGGGCATTATGCGTATCTTAAGATCGCGGAGGGCTGTGACAAACACTGTACCTATTGTGTGATTCCCAGCGTCCGAGGCAGATACAGGAGCGTTCCGCTTGATGAGCTTGTAAAAGAAGTGGAACAATTGTCGGAAGGAGGCGTCCGGGAGCTGATCTTGGTTGCTCAGGAGACGACCCTCTATGGCGTGGACTTATACGGAAAGAAGATGCTCCCGGTGCTGCTGAAAAAGCTGGCTTTCATATCCGGCATCCATTGGATACGTCTCCTTTACTGTTATCCCGAGGAGATTACCGATGAGCTGATAGAAGTGGTAAAAACGGAAGAGAAGATATGCCATTACATGGACATTCCCATTCAGCACGCCAGTGACCGGATATTGAAGCGGATGGGCAGAAAGACTGACCGGCAGGAGATCACAAAGCGCATCTGCCGTCTGAGAGAAGAGATACCGGACATAGCCATACGGACCACGATGATCACCGGATTTCCCGGTGAGACCGAGGAAGATATGGAGGAACTTCTGGATTTTGTAGATGAGATGGAATTTGACCGTCTTGGCGTATTCCCTTATTCCCAGGAGGAAGATACGCCGGCCGCCGTCATGGACGGACAGGTGCCGGAGGAAGTGAAAAATGAACGCCGGAATCAGGTCATGGAGCTTCAGCAGGAAATCGCCTTTGCTCACGGAGAAGAGATGGTCGGCGAAGTGCTGGAGGTATTCATAGAAGGAAAGGTTGCAGACGAAAGTGCTTATGTGGGGAGGACTTATATGGATGCGCCGGGAGTTGACGGATATATATTTGTGAACACGGAGCTGGAGCTGATGAGCGGGATGTTCGTTCGCGTGAAAGTGACCGGGGCTGTGGACTATGATCTGATAGGAGAGTTGATAGATGAAGATGAATTTACCGAATAAGCTGACGATACTCCGTGTGCTGATGATTCCATTCTTTGTATTTTTTATGCTGGCAGATTTTTTCGGGTATCCAGGCAGGATCATTGCTCTTGTTTTATTCTGCGCGGCCAGCTTTACTGATTTCCTGGACGGCTTTATTGCCAGGAAATATCATCTGGTATCGAATTTTGGAAAGTTCATGGATCCCCTGGCTGACAAGCTTCTTGTCTGTTCTGCCCTTATCTGCTTCGTGGAAAGAGGGGAGCTGGCAGCCTGGATCGTCATCATCATCATGGCGAGGGAATTCATCATAAGCGGATTCCGCTTGGTTGCGTCGGATAACGGCGTGGTGATTGCGGCCAACATGTGGGGCAAGTTTAAAACGGTATCTCAGATGATCATGATCATACTGATCATACTGAATATAAAGAGCCTATATATCCTGACGCAGATATTCATATATCTGGCGCTTGCACTGACCATTATTTCTCTTGTGGATTATATTCGGAAAAATATTGACGTACTGAAAGAGGGAGGAGCCTGAACATGGTTGTAGAAATTCTTGCTGTCGGAACAGAGCTTTTGCTGGGGAATATTGCCAATACCAACGCCCAGTACCTGTCACAAAAGTGCGCGACCCTTGGATTGTCTGTATATCATCACACGGTTGTGGGTGATAATGAAAAACGGATGACAGATGCCATCAAGCGCGCCATGAAACGTTCAGATATCATCATCCTGACCGGCGGGCTCGGGCCCACGGAAGACGACATTACAAAAGAGGTCTGTTCCAAGGTGATGGGATTTGAACTTGTGGAGGATGCTCATACAAAGAAACGGATCGCAGAACATTTCAAAGCCTCTGGAAGAAAGAATGTGACGGAAAATAACTGGAAGCAGGCGGTTGTACCCCAGGGTGCCAAGGTCCTGGATAATCATAATGGTACGGCTCCCGGGCTCATCCTGGAAGCCGAGGGAAAGACCGCGATACTTCTTCCGGGACCGCCCAATGAGCTGAAGCCTCTGTTCGCAGAGCAGGTGGCGCCATATCTGAGGAGTATCCAGCCGGAGACCATATGTTCTCAGATTGTGAAGGTATGCGGCATTGGTGAGAGCAGAGCGGAAACGATGGTGCTGGATATGATTGACGCCCAGACGAACCCGACCATCGCCACCTATGCAAAGACCGGAGAAGTGCATCTTCGTGTGACGGCAAAAGCGGAGAACGAGGAACAGGCCAAGAAGCTTTTAAAGCCCGTGGTCAAGGAACTGAAGAAACGTTTTGATATAAATGTTTATACAACGAATGAGGATGAGAACCTGGAAGACGTGGTAGTCAAGCTCATGAAAAAGCACGGGCTGACCGTAACTACGGCGGAATCCATGACCGGAGGAATGCTGGCAGGAAAGATCATCAATGTGGCCGGGGCGTCGGAATGCTTTAAAGAAGGTTTTATCACTTATTCCAACAAAGCGAAGAAAAAAACGCTGGACGTGAGCAAGGCAACTTTGAAAAAATATGGCGCCGTCAGTGAACAGACGGCAAAGGAGATGGCAAAAGGAGGCGTTTTTGCCACAGATTCTGATATCTGTGTGGCGGTGACCGGCTTTGCCGGCCCTGAGAATACGGCAGAGGAACCGAAGGGGCTGGTGTATATTTCCTGCTATATTAAAGATAAGGTTTTTGTGAAGGAATTTCATTTTACGGGAAACCGGATGAAGATTCGGGAGCAGGCTGTCGTGCAGGCTCTGGACCTGCTCCGCAGGTGTATCATCGAAAACTATAAGAGTGAAAAATAGACTGGCGGGATGATGGCAGGTATCTGGGAATTCCGTCTGTCCGGAGAGAAAAATATGAAGTGGTACCGGCAGCTGTATCTGAGTGAGAAGGCCAGGGAACAGAGAAAAACAATGATAAAGAAATTTAAGGATGGAGCCCTCCATCCCAGATTGTATGTGATAGCGCTGCCTTCCAACAAGGAGAATCTGCTGGATATCCTGCCTCAGCCGGTGCTCCTCCAGGAGCATTATAAAAAAGCCGGGATATCCGTGGTGGGAATCGCGTGCAGCAAACAGGAAGCCATGGAGCTTTCCGGAATGATTGTTATGGATGCTTATCGGGCCACCGGATCGACAGATGTGGAATCGTATTTGGGAGACGATTTTGGCTCTGTTCCTGAAGAGGGATTCGATGGAAAAGAGAGGTACAGAGAATGGTGAGTGAGGATGTGATGCGGTGCTTTCTATCATATGGGGCGTTCTGAAAGTCATTGGGATAGTGATTCTGGCTGTCCTGGGTATTTTGCTCGCCTTGATCCTGATCGTATTATTTGTGCCTCTCCGATATGAAGGAAGGACAGCAGGGCGGTTTTCTGCGGGAGAAACGGTTGACGGAGATCCGGAAGGCGGGATGGCGTATTGCGCCAGGTTTCGGGTGTCGTGGCTTTTACGGATCGTGACAGTGAGAATCCAGGCGGATGAAAAAGGCGTCAAGTATAAAATCAAGCTGTTTGGCGTTCCGATACGGAGCAGCAGGAAAAAGGAAACAGCCGGTGAGGAGTTCCGAAGAGAATCCATTCATGTATCCATGCCGGATGAAACTGCCGGGCAGCGCCGGTACGGAAATTCAGAAGAGCTGGAGGAACCGCTGACGGCACAGTCCCTGGGAAATGAAATAAGGGAAGAAGAGGAAAGAGGATTTTTCCGGAGGTTTGCCGCCAGAGTGATTTGTTTTTTCCGGAGGCTGGCCGAAAAAATTAAGTATTTTTTCCGAAGGATTCAATATACTTATGGAAAATTCCGTGATAAGATAAAAAAGGCGGGAGAGAAGTTCCATCTGGTCCGGGATTTTCTTGAGGATAAAGAGAATAAAGAGATGTTTCATTTTCTCTTGGCAAAGGGAAAAAAGGCGTTTAAGCATATTTTTCCCAGAAAACTCTCGGGGAGTGTGGCTTTCAGCCTGGAGGATCCTGCGGCGACTGGAAAGGTCCTGATGGGATTGGGATTCCTGTATCCGCTTTTAAAGGACCGGATTCGGGTGACACCGCTTTTTGAAAACAGGAATCATGTGTCGGGGGAACTTTATTTTAAAGGCAGAATAAGAGCCTTTTCTTTGCTCATAATAGCAATGAGGGTGTGGTTCAACAAAAAATTCAGGGCTTTCATGAAACGGGGACAGAAGCTTAGGGAGAATCTAGGCTGACCGGCAGACGGAACAGATTGGAATAAGGAGGAATATTTATGTCAGCAGATAAAGAAAAGAATACATTTGGAAATACTGTGGAAAATCTGTTCAAAGGAATGGACGGCTTTATCACCACAAAAACGGTGGTGGGGGACGCCATCCATCTGGACGATACGATCATCCTTCCTCTGGTAGACGTATCCTTTGGCGTCGGCGCGGGGGCCTTTGCCGGAGACAGTAAAAATAACAGTGCGGGCGGTATGACTGGAAAGATCACTCCCAGCGCGGTGCTCGTCATTCAGAACGGACATTCTAAGCTGGTCAACGTAAAGAATCAGGACAGTGTGACAAAGATACTGGATATGGTGCCTGATTTTATCAATAAATTCACAAAATCGGATAAAAAGGAAAAGGATATGGACGTGGACATTCCGGATGATGCCTTTGATTCTGCAGAATAAAAACGGGCCTTGCATATCATGCCTGTCTCCTGCATAGGATGATAGCAGATAGAAAAAGCTGCGGCAGGGGGGAGGATATGAAAAGACTGATTGGCCTCTGCCTATTCTGGATGGGAATCGGCATGTTGCTTTATCTGATTTTGCCTAATAATTTCTTCAGCATCTGCCTGATGGCGGGATCCATTGCCGGAGGGTATTATCTGTTCTGCGGCTGCTGAGGCCGCAAAGAAAAAGAATAAAATTTAAAAGGACAATCCCGCAGGATTGTCCTTTTTTAATACTTTCAAATTAAGCTCTTTCTACCAGGCCGGATTTTAAACAAGATGTACATACGTACATTTTCCTTGTGCCGCCGTTTACCTTGACTTTTACGGACTTTACGTTGGATCTCCACATCTTGTTGGATTTTCTATTGGAATGACTCACCTTATTTCCGAAGTGAGCGCCTTTCTCACAGATTGCACATTTCGCCATGATAGCACCTCCTTATACAGATTTGGCCGGCTTCCGTCCATGCCAGACCCATAACATTAAACATAATATCAGATATCAGGGAAAAAAGCAAGCAAATTCACTTTAAAATTTTAAAAAATTTATATTTCATTTTTGCCAGGAAAAGGGTATAATACTTTAAGATAGGTGCAGTGTGGTGATTTACATGTTTCTGTACTGCATGAGGAAAATAATGGAGGTCAGCTTATGAAATGTCGGATCAATAACATGATGGGCGAAATCTTGATTGATACAGATGTCATTGCAAAATACGCGGGCAGCGTGGCGGTGGAGTGCTTCGGTATCGTTGGCATGGCGGCGGTCAGTATGAAAGACGGCCTGGTAAAGCTCCTGAGAAAGGACAGCCTGACCCATGGAATTAACGTGGAGGTAATGGAAAACAAGCTTCATCTGAGTTTCCATGTGATTGTATCTTATGGTGTATCTATTTCAGCCGTGGCGGACAATCTCATAGAAAATGTGAAATACAAAGTTGAGAAGTTCACGGGCATAGAAGTCGAGAAGGTCAATATCTTCGTAGAGGGCGTCCGGGTAATAGACTGTTAATCAAGGAGGAACACTGTCGTGGCTGTAAATGCAATTGATGCGGCTCTTTTGAAAACCATGTTTCTGGCAGGAGCACAGGGTCTGGAGAGCAAAAAAGAATGGATAAATGAACTGAACGTATTTCCCGTTCCAGACGGAGATACGGGGACTAATATGACTCTTACGATTATGTCTGCGGCGAGAGAAGTACAGGCAATCGAAACGCCGACCATGGAAAACCTGGCCAAGGCGATTTCTTCCGGTTCTTTAAGAGGGGCGAGGGGGAATTCGGGTGTTATCCTGTCCCAGCTTTTCAGAGGGCTGACGAAGGAGATAAAGACGGTCGATATCATCACGGCCCAGGTGCTGGCCAGGGCGTTCCAGAGAGCTACAGAGACCGCTTATAAAGCGGTGATGAAGCCCAAGGAGGGCACAATCCTGACAGTGGCGAAGGGAATTGCGGACAAAGCCATGGAGCTGGCCGATGAAACGGAGGATATGGAAGTCTTTTTGAGAGAGATCATCGAGCATGGGGACTTAGTACTCAGCCAGACTCCGGAGATGCTTCCCGTATTAAAACAGGCGGGTGTCGTGGATTCCGGCGGACAGGGTCTGATGCAGGTCATGAAGGGTGCGTTTGACGGATTCCTGGGAAAAGAGATTTCTTTGGACGCGGGAGAGCCTTCTGTTTCTTCAGGCGCAGCAAAGCCTGCCGTGGATGATTTTGAAATTAAATACGGTTATTGTACGGAGTTTATCGTCAATCTGGAAAAGGAGTATGATGAGAATACAGAGATGGAATTCAAAGGGTTTTTAGAATCCATTGGAGATTCTATCGTGCTGGTTTCTGACGACGATTTGGTAAAGGTACACGTACATACCAATGACCCTGGACTGGCTATCCAGAGGGCGCTTATGTACGGATCCCTTTCTAAAATGAAGATTGACAATATGAGAGAAGAGCATCAGGAGAAGCTGATCAAGGATGCTGCAAAGCTGGCGGAGGAGCAGAAAGCCCTGGAAGAAGCGAAGCTGGCGGAAAAGAAGCAGGAGCCGAGAAAAGCGGTGGGATTTATTGCAGTTTCTATCGGAGAGGGCCTCAATGAGATATTCAGGGGCCTGAATGTGGATTATCTGATCGAAGGCGGACAGACGATGAATCCCAGCACGGAGGATATGCTGAATGCCATTGATCATGTGAACGCCGATACGGTCTATATCTTCCCCAACAATAAGAACATCATTCTGGCGGCGGAACAGGCCATGCATCTTTCAGAGGACAAGAAAATAGTCGTGATTCCGTCCAAAACGGTGCCGCAGGGCATCACAGCGATCATCAATTATATCCCGGAGCTTTCCGTTGAGGAAAATAAGGCGGCGATGATAGAAGAGATGTCCAGGGTCAAGACCGGACAGGTGACTTATGCGGTGAGGGATACTTTCCTGGATGGTTTTGAAATTAAAGAAGGCGACATCATGGGCATCGGCGACAAAGCGATCCTTGCTGAGGGAAAAGATATCGCGGAAACCTCTCTTGCGCTTTTGGATGCCATGCTGGATGAAGACTCGGAGCTTGTGAGCATATATTATGGAGCGGATGTGGAGCCGGAGGCGGCAGACGCATTCCGGGCAAGAGCTGAAGAACGGCATCCCGATGTGGATATTGAGCTGCATTTCGGCGGCCAGCCGATTTATTATTATGTAATCTCCGTTGAGTGATCTGCATGGAGCAGGACATCAAATTTTTTAGAGAAAGAAGAGGATTGCCGTGGGGCGGCAATCCTTTTTTATACAATGGGAAAGTCTTATGGATGCTTTGGAGGAAGACAAAATGAAGCTTACGGATTCGGTGACAGCCATAAAAGGAGTCGGAGAAAAAACCGCCAGGCTCATGGAAAAACTGGGAATACGAAACATTGAAGATCTGATTCATGCCTATCCCAGGGATTATGACCGTTATGAACCCGCCGTAGCTGTCGGAGATATCTCCGTTCCCGGAATCTGCGCGGTGGATGCCACAGTTGCCAGACGTCCGGAAGTGAAGACAGCGTCCAGGACCAAGGTGACTGCTGCTGTCCTGCAGGATGGCAGCGGGTCCTTAAAAGCTGTCTGGTTCAATATGCCTTATCTGGCCAATGCTCTTAAGCCAGGCGGACGCTATATCTTCCGCGGCAGAGTGGTGAGGAATCAATATGGCCTGTGTATGGAGCAGGCGGCTGTCCTGGGATATGACGAATATGAAAAACTTTTGCACACCAGACAGCCGGTTTACAATCTCACCGCAGGGCTTACCAATAAAGCCATGATGAAAGCAGTATACCAGGCTTTAGAAGCGCTTCCGGTACAAAAGGATTATCTGCCTGACTGGATAAGGAAGAAGGAAGAGCTGGCAGAATATAATTTTGCCCTGAGGACGATACATTTCCCGAAGGACGAACAAGAGCTTCTGTTTGCAAGGAAACGGCTTGTTTTTGATGAATTCTTTCTGTTCATTCTTGCTCTCAGACTTTTGCGGGGGAGCAGTGAACGAAAAGAGAACGGATTCCCGGTCAATACTGTAAAAGAGGCAGAAAGGCTGGAAAAGGAACTTCCATACGCGCTCACCGGCGGACAGAAGGAAACGCTGCGGGATATCTTCCGGGATATGAAAGGAAAGAGCCTGATGAGCCGTCTGGTACAAGGAGACGTGGGCTCCGGCAAGACCATAGTGGCAGTCCTTGCGCTGCTTGCCGTAGTGGAGAACGGCTACCAGGGAGCCATGATGGCGCCGACGGAGGTGTTGGCGAAACAGCATTATGAATCGATCACCGCGCTTTTTTCAGCTCATGGCATTGAAAAAAACATTGTACTGCTGACTGGTTCCATGTCTGCCCGGGAAAAACGGGGGATATATGAAAAGATCGCTTCCCATGAAGCGGATATCATCGTAGGAACCCATGCCCTGATACAGGAAAAAGTGGTATATGACAGCCTTGGCCTGGTGATCACAGATGAACAGCACCGGTTCGGCGTCCGCCAGCGGAAATTATTTTCTGAAAAAGGAGGCGAGCCTCACGTTCTTGTCATGAGCGCTACGCCGATTCCCAGAACTTTGGCGATCATTCTATATGGAGATCTGGATATTTCCGTTATAGACGAGCTGCCGGCGCGGAGGCTTCCCATAAAAAATTGTGTCGTCGGAGTCTCATACAGGAAAAAAGCCTATCAGTTCATAGAGGGAGAAGTAAAGAAAGGGCATCAGGCCTATGTCATTTGTCCGATGGTTGAGGAAAGCGAACAGATGGACGGAGAAAATGTCATAGATTATGCCAGAAAGCTCCGAGGCATTTTCCCCCCATTCATCAAGGTGGAATACCTCCATGGCAGGATGAGCGGCGCCGAAAAAGAGGAGATCATGGAAGCCTTTGCGGAAAACCGGATCCATGTATTGGTGTCCACCACCGTGATCGAGGTGGGAATCGACGTGCCGAACGCTACGGTGATGCTGGTGGAAAACGCGGAACGGTTTGGACTGGCCCAGCTCCACCAGCTCAGAGGACGCGTGGGGCGCGGAAGTTTTCAGTCCTACTGCATTTTTGTAAACGGCTCAGAGGATGAGGAGAAAAACAAGCGCCTGGAGATTCTTAATAAGTCCAACGACGGATTTTATATTGCCTCCGAGGATCTGAAGATGAGAGGGCCCGGCGATATCTTCGGAATCCGTCAAAGCGGCCTGATGGAATTTTCTATTGGAGATGTCTTTACAGACGCGGATATTCTCAAAGAGACGGCGGAAGCGGCAGAGACTGTCCTTTCAGAAGATCCGGACCTTTCCTCGGAGAAACACCGGGTGCTCCGCCAGAAGATCGATCTTTTGCTTGCACGGAGGGCAGATAGCGCTCTGGCTTTATAAAGGAATATCTGCGAAGGATTCTTAAGATTGAAAAAGAAGAATATACAGCCGTATGAAAGAATGATATAATGAGTTGGTAATAAGACAATGGTAAAGGGGAGGTCCGGATATGAAAAAAAAGTTTCGAGGGACAATTTGTGCGGCGGCAGTGCTGTTTCTTGGGATTATATTATCTGTTCTGGTGCCGGTCGAGTCCAGCGGACAGAAAAACGGCAAGGACGAAAGCTTTGCTAATGTTGTGGTTTTTGTCCGGTTTGCCGACAGTCCTACGGAGAATTTTCTGGAGGATAAAGACAGCCTGACGGATATGTATGGATATGGGACAAGAACAGAAAGGGCGCGGAAATTTTTTCAGGATACTACCTATGCAGCTTCCCTGCCTTCCTATCTGGAGGCTGTTTCCTATGGCCAGTTTCATGTGAAAAGCTTCTTTCCTCAGGATAACGGCACGAAGATCATACCGTATACACTGTCAAAAGGATTTTCAGAATACCAAAATAACAGCGCCCTGGGAGAATATGAAATTATTGCAGAGCTGTTAGAGAGCGGAACTTTGTCCATGGATTCCAGTGTGAATCTGGATTATAACGGAGACGGGTGCGTGGATAATCTGACGGTTGTTATGGATACTACAGGCCGGACCATTTCGGACAGAGACGGCTTTGCCTATCCTCACAAGGCGAATTTTGACGGCTCCCAGACCCTGAACGGCAGCTACATAGGAGCTTATAATGTGCTGAACGTGAGTACGGCTTTTGATGATGCCGGGACGATCTGCCATGAATTTCTTCACTCTATTGGATATCCGGATCTATATGTGGGAGACGATGCGAATACGGACCGGCCGGTCGGAGGATGGGATATCATGGCTTCCAGCATGGTGCCTCTCCGATTTCCGCTCGCTTATATGCGCTCGGCAGTTTCTGGATGGCTGACGGTTGATACCCTCAAAGACAGCGGAAGAGTCACCCTTGCCCCTGCCACGAGCCCTAACGGCAGTCAGGCTTACATTCTTAAAACTGACCAGTCAGAGCTGGAATTCTTTGTGGTAGAATACCGGGTAAAAGGAAATCCGATCGATGCGTCTTATGATCTGCGTGTTCCTGGCACGGGGCTCATTGTGTATCGTATCAACACACGGGTAGAACGGCTGAGCAATATTACCGGTGAGTATGGCGTATACGTTCATCGGTATGATGATGGAAGCTTCAGTCAGGTGCAGTTAAATAATCTGGAGCATTCTGTGTTCGCAGATGGTAGTACGATTGGAAACGGTGATATGACCAAGGGCGCATCGGAAGGTGCGATCGTTTATTCCGACGGCAGCAATTCAGGCATTACCATCGACGGTATTGTGACCAATGAAGATGGAACCGTTTCCTTTGATGTTCATTATGGGGACACAGAATCTCTGGATTTATGGAAAAAGGATGCGGCTTCCATTCCGGAATGCAGCAGCACCATGATGGATATGGTTCAGGCATCCGACGGAACCATTTATATGTTGCATAAATCGGGCAATGCCTATCAAGTATCTTTTTTAAAAAATGGGACATGGGAACAGATCGGCAACGTTTTAAAAGATGGGAATGAGCCCTGCATCACTTTGTATGAGGGACGTCCCGTCGTATCTCTTATGGACCCTGCCTACAAAAAACAGTCTGTGTTTTTGTACCAGGACGGGAATTGGAAGGAAGTGTCTTTGCCTGCAGCGGATTTTTGGAATAAAGCCAGCATAGTGGGAACGGATTTTGGCCTTTTTTCTGTAGTGACGGGGAGTGACAATGCGCTTTCTGTATATCGTTATCGAGCGGATACGGGGATTTTAGAAGTATATATGAAAAATCTCATTCCCTCTTCTGAATATCCTGTTCAAGTACATTTGACGCCGGGAGAAGGAGCATTCTATCTGGGATATCGGGCATTTGGGGACGGGGAGCTTTTGAAGTCTGTCAAGGTAAGCAAAGACGGAACGGTTTTAAAAAGCAGTTCGGGATTTGCCTGTGAGGATTTGACCATGGCCAGGTCAGATAATGGTTATCTTTACGTCCTGGCCCGCCAGAAAGGAAAAGCAGAGGCGGCTTTGTTCCAGTACGACGATTCTTCCTGGAAGGGGCTGGATTCTTTCCCAATAGGAAAATCCACTGCGGATATGTCACTTTTGATTCGGGGCGGTGTGCCTTATGCTGCTGTGAGAAGCGATGGACAGAGCGGGACCGATGGGAAAACAGCTGTGTTTTACAGATCGTCCGATGGCGTGTGGAGTCAGTTGGGATATTATGCAGGCAATGAAGCGCCTGAGTTTGCGTTTCTGTACTCAGACGAAGAGTATATAAAACTTGTATTCTCTTATGGGAGCGGTAATGGCGGCAGCTTGGCGGAACATAAGTACCACAGTTTGGCTCCGAATGGAGGAAAGGTGGAGGAAAGTACGTCCCAGCCGTCCAGCAGTGAATCCAGTGCGGATGATACTAAACTGTATTGTTCGGGGATTTATCTGATGGAAGACGATGGAATCACGATTACGGCCGGTGCTGTAACAGAGTCCAATGCAGAACATGTTATGTACCGGTGGGAAATAACAGATGAACGGACAAAGCAAATTGTATACATTCAGGATTGGATTGAGTTTCCATTTATAAATTGGAAGCCTGAAAATACTGGATCATACCGTTTACATGTAGAGGTGATGGCTGATAATAAAAATGTCAGTTCAGAATTACTCTATAATTTTAGTTCCGTGAGAATTTCCGGGATATGCCAGATGCCAAATCCGTATGGGAATGGCTTTATGATTGGAGTGGAGACAAATGTTAATCCAAATAGTAATTTGAGATACGAGCTTATGATTTTGGATTGTACTCTTTTGGCTCAAGGCAAGCCGGCATGGATATGGTCTACAGGACAGACATCTATTGCGTCGGGAAAAACGTTATGGGCAATCTGGAATCCGAAGTATGGATATTATTGGACCTATTTTCGTGTGTATAACCGTGATGGTATTTTGCTCGATGACAAATGCTTTGGGTTCCAAAACATATAGTTTTAATAAAGGAGATGATAAAAGTGGCTTCTATACTAGAATGCAGAAATTTGGAAAAGTCTTATGACGGCGGAAGGACAAAGGCCTTAAAAGGGGTGAGCTTATCTCTGGGCAAAGGAAGGATCATTGGCCTTCTGGGTCCGAACGGAAGCGGAAAGACGACATTTATCAAGCTGATCAATGGACTGCTGACCCCGGAAAAAGGCGAGCTTTATATCGGCGGTTACCCGGTGGGAGAGGAAACAAAACGTATCATATCGTATTTGCCGGAGGTGACATACCTGAATAAATCCATGAGGATTCATCAGATCATCGATTATTTTCGTGATTTCTATGATGATTTTGATACTACGAGGGCTTATGAAATGCTGAAAAGACTGAACATCGATCCGCAGGACAGGATGAAGACCATGTCGAAAGGGACCAAGGAAAAGGTCCAGCTTATCATGGTCATGAGCAGAAATGCCAGCCTGTATGTGCTTGATGAGCCGATCGGCGGAGTGGATCCGGCTGCCAGGGACTATATTCTGAGTACCATCGTATCCAATTATAATCCGGAAGCGACGATTCTGATATCCACCCATCTGATCGCAGATGTGGAACAGATTCTCGATGATGTGATATTTTTAAAGGATGGAAATGTGGTGATGGCCGCCCAGGCTGAGAATCTGAGAAAAACGAAGGGCTGTTCCATTGATGCCACGTTCCGGGAGGTGTTCAGATGTTAGGCAAATTGTTAAAATATGATTATAAATCCAATCTTTATTATTTTCTGCTCATGTATGCGGTTTTTATCGGTATCACATTCTTGGCGCGTGTTTCCATTGCCATGGTGGATATTGATTACCCGGCCTTTGACAATGACGTTCTTTCTATGATGACCGTAATGGGATCTGTCGTCATGTATTTCATTGGCTGCGGCGCTCTGATGGTGCTGACGTATCTTATGATCGCCATGCGCTTTTACAAAAATCTGATGGGAAATGAGGGATATCTTTCCTTTACTCTGCCGGTGTCCTATCATTCCCATCTGATCTCAAAAATCATCAGCGGTGTGACTCTGCTGATAGTCAGCTTT
Source organism: Qiania dongpingensis (assembly GCF_014337195.1). Taxonomy (NCBI): domain Bacteria; kingdom Bacillati; phylum Bacillota; class Clostridia; order Lachnospirales; family Lachnospiraceae; genus Qiania; species Qiania dongpingensis. Next base: position 331,834 of record NZ_CP060634.1, on the reverse strand, counting down.
GTGATACTGGCTTTGTCCGGAGTGATTCTGACTGCGGGAACCGAAATGTGGGGATATCCCATGGCAAGTTTTGCAGAGAGGCTGTTTGAGGCAGTTAAACTCTATAATCCTTTTGTAGCGATCTTGTATGTCCTGAACGGGCTGGTTTCTGTCGTTCAGATGGTATTGGTGATATATTTTTCCATCTGTGTCGGCCAGCTTGTATCAAAACACAGAGTGCTGGCGGCCATCGGCATTTATATAGGAACGAATATCGTGCTGGGGATGATCTCAGCGCTCGGCAGTACGATTTTTATCAGTATTCTTGACGGTTCTTACGGTTCTACCTTGTATTTCACTGTGACGAATCTTGCCTCTATATTGTTTAAGGCCGCAGTTGCAGTGGGAGGATACATTGGTTCTTACTGCATTTTAAAGTATAGGCTGAATCTGGAATGAGAAGTCTGTGTTAAATAAAGAGAGCGTTCAATTCGTGCCAGGTACCCCTTTACCGGACAAAACCAGTATGGAGGATACCTGTCATTCGTTGGACGCTTTAATTATTTAAAACAATATGAGACAACATTCAGGAGACAAGATTTAAAAAACAGGAGTACGGAACGTGCAGGTTCCCTTTCCCCGTACCTAGGGAGATGGAAGGCTTGGCGGTGCCGTGAAAGTCGGAACCGCCGGTAAGAAAAAGACCGTGTTTTTTAGCGATTCTGGCAATTGATGCTTCGTCAGATGGAGCATATCCGGAGTAATAGCCCTCTATCCCACGTAGACCGAGAGCTTTCAGATGGCCGGTGAAAGAATCCAACTGCATTTCACACATATGACATAAGATTGGGTGAGCGAATACCGGTATTCCGCCGTAGGACAGGAGAAATGAAATGGCTTCTTCCGGAGCTATTGGTTTTCTAGGAACATAATAGGGGCAGCCTTTTCCGATCAATTTGGAAAAAGCAGTATCTTTGTCTGCAATCTGCCCTTTTTCAGCCAGATATACGGCTATGTTGGCTCTGGTGAGGACGGCCTCCTTAAAATACCGGTGTAGGGCTTCCATGGATATATCAAATCCTCCATTTTGAAGCTTCTCCACGATTTTTTGATTCCGGATTTCCCGGTCTGCCTGCCATTGCGCCAGCTGTTCCTGAAACCCAGAAGCCTGCCAATCCATCCCGTATCCCAGGATATGAACGCTTTTTCCCTGCCAGGTGCAGGACAGCTCGATTCCCGGGAGTGCCTGGATGCCCAGGCGGTCACAGGCTTCCAGAAGCTCAGGTATTCCTGCGGCGGTATCATGGTCGGTCAGGGAGATGGCGGCCAGCTCTTTTTCCTTTGCAAGGGCAGCCAGCTCATTCGGAGTAAAGGAGCCGTCGGAATAAGTAGAATGGATATGAAGATCTATAGATAAGTCTGCATTTAAGTTCATGGAAGAAGATCCTTTCCTGATGATATGTGAAAACTTGGCCTATTGTGTATGATACAAAATACTTTTTGGAATCGTTTTTCGTTAGCTCCAATCAGGCTCCAGGCTGACACCGGCAGAAGTTCCGGACCGTCACGATTTCGGTTCGCTGGCGATGCAGGGACCGCTTTATCCCCGCTTCAGGAGTACCGCTTACATGTCGGCAGGAAATCTGGATGATTTCCTGTCTCCGGTTCGCTCAGAAACGGAATCGGTATTTTTCGTTTCTGCCTCCCTCCGCCTGGGGAACACCGGCCGCTGCCCTGCGGCGCTCACCTTTAGGCCGGCCCGGAATCCTTCTGCCGGTATTCTTTCTGCCGCACTTTTTCGAATGACTACCACTTCATGATTCCAGAAAAGGATCGGATATCCACACGGCCCGCGCGCCTTATGGCTGCGGGCTGCGGTGGGCCGCCCCAATAGCTTTCAAGGCAATCGGAAAATACTTTGGTGCGGGAGGAGGAGCAGGAGGAACGATCCGATTCCATCGTAAGGCGAGCGCCGCAAAGGCGTTAGCAGGATCTTCCCGGCCGCAGGGAGGTAAAAACCGAATTTCATGCAGGTTTTTATTGGAATCTGACAAGGAAAAATATCGATTTATCCATGTCAGTTGGAAAGGACCGACTGGAGGCCGTAAAGATCCTGGTTACGGCTGCCAGCGAGCCGCCTGGATGGAATCGGATTTCCTCCTGCTTTTAAAGCAAACAAAGAAAGCTTGTCTGAAAGGTGTTCAAGGGTATAGTATATCACACTTGCTTTTTTGCGGCAACATTGCTGGAAAGGAGAGACAGAATCCTGAATTTGCTATTGCCATAACCTGTCCGTGTCGGGTATAATGGACACTAGAGAAGTATTATTTTTAATCAATAGAAGGATGGTACAGGGAATGACACTTTTAGAACAATGGAGAAAAATGGCTTATGAGAGCCAGATGAGTGAACAGCAGAACAATTATTTCTGGGGGAATTATTTTAACCTGGAAAAAGGAATTTACGAGAAACTTCTTTCCGCGCCGGAGGAAGCAGTGACCGGCACGGTAAAAGAACTGGCGGAGAAATATGAAGTGGATCTGATGACCATGGTTGGTTTTCTGGACGGCATCAACGACAGCCTGAAAAAAAGCAATCCCATAGACAGCATGGAAGAGGATACCCCCGTCAGCCTGGAATTTGATAAGGAACTTTTGTATAAGAACATGGTCGGAGCAAAAGCAGACTGGCTTTACGGACTCCCTCAGTGGAATGATATTTTCACGGAAGAGCGGCAGAAGGAGCTCTATAAGGAGCAGAAATCTTCCACGACCGTTGTAAAAGGAAAAAAAGTGGGGAGAAATGATCCCTGTCCCTGCGGAAGCGGAAAAAAATACAAATACTGCTGTGGAAGATAATGACAGACACCATATGTCGGGATGGGCATATTTTGTATTTTTTTGTGAACATTGTCAAAATAACCCCAAAAAAAAGGAAATAGCCTTGATTAATATTACCAGACAAGGTATAATGACTAAGAATAATTAAAAATTTAACACAATGTTTTTTTGGAAAATCAAGTATAGAAAGGAGATTGTGGAATGCACGTAATTACGGATGAAAACGGAAATGTCGTCCACAGCCATCATGCGCATCCCCACACCCATTTGATTGAACACACCCATGAACATGTTCATGAGGAAGGCCATGAAAATGAGCATGATCATGAACACGGCGGAAACCACTCTCACAGCCATGACGGCGAAGAGTGCGGCCATGCTCACAGCCACGGATGTGCCGGCGCCTGTGACAGCTGTGCGGAGGCAGAGGATGAGACTCTGGCGCTTGTGAGCTATATGCTTCAGCATAACAAGCATCATGCGATGGAATTGGATGAAATGGCGAAAAGGCTTCGTTCCATGGGAAAAGGAGAAGCGGCAGACCAGATCGAAAAGGGTGTTTCTGAATTCCAGAGCGGCAATGTACGCTTGGAAGTGGCACTTTCCTTACTGAAAGCAGATAAGTAGGAGGTGAAGGAAAATGTGTCTGGCAGCAGTTTATGGCAAACGGCCGGAAGAGGATGAGACGCTCCTTCTTAAGAACGTCAGCAAGATCCTTATTGATGGAGATTTGATTACCATGTATGACATCATCGGCAAGGAAATGAAAATAAAGGGAGCTTTGACAGAGGTTGACCTGGCGGGCAGCATTGTAAAGGTCCGCTGCACCGACTGAAGTCTTTAGAGTGAATGGAATACTGCCTCGGATAAAGTATCAGGAGGCAGTATTTACTGAGTTTAAGAAGGTTACATAATCACTCACATAATTAATAATGGGTTCAAAACAAAATGAAATATACTTAGGAGGTATGTATTATGAAACAGTTAACCGCGATCATGAAGGAGAGGACAGCTTTTTCCTTCGAACTTTTTCCGCCGAAGACCGACAAAGGCATGGAGAACCTTCCGGGGACCATTGAGCATCTTTGCGAATTCAAACCGGACTATATTTCCGTGACCTATGGCGCCGGCGGAACAAATGTTGGAAAGAACATGGATGTCTGCGGGATGATCCAGAAAGCCGGAACAACGCCGGTGACTCATTTTACCTGCATCGGCAATACCCGTGAAGGCATCAAAGAACAGCTGCAGGATTACCTGGACCACGGCGTTAATAACATGCTGGCGCTCCGCGGCGACCTTCCTTTTGGTTGGACCGGAACAGGCGGGGATTTCGCTTATGCTACGGACCTGGTAGCTTTTGTACGGAAGGAATTCGGCGATAAGATCGAGATTGCTGTCGCAGGTTCTCCGGAGGGACATATTTCCTGCCGCAGCCTGGAAGCCGATATCGCTGTTCTGAAACAGAAACAGGATAATGGCGCTGACTATATCATGACTCAGCTCTGCTGGGATATGGAACAGTTCAAGCGCTGGCTGGATGCGATCCGCAAAGCCGGCATCACCATGCCTGTAGATGTAGGTATCATGCCGATCCTGGATATGGCTGCTACCATCAATATGGCACTTTCCCGCAACGCCTGTGTGATGGACCGCAAGCTTTGCGAGATTATTTCAAAGAACTGGATTTTCCCGAATCCGTTTGATAAAGAGCCTTTCGATGCCGCGGTTGATGAAAAGAAAGCTGCCTTCAAGGAGGCCGGTATTGAATATACCATCAAACAGATGGATGAATACCGTGCATGCGGCGTTGACGGCATCCATATGTATGCTCTTAACAAATGGAAGGATGTATCGGAGATCATCAACCGGTCAGGGCTGCGTACGATCGTTTGATCACATAAACATGAGACATGAAGGAGGGCACTGAAATGGCCTATACGATTGCAGTAGCAGGCAAGGGCGGCGTTGGCAAGACAACTCTTTGCGGTCTGCTGATTCAATATTTGTGCGAAAAGGAAAAAGGGCCGATCCTGGCCGTGGATGCGGATGCCAATTCCAACCTGAACGAGGTTCTCGGCGTGGAAGTGGAATCGACTCTGGGGGATATCCGGGAGGAGATAGCCCGGGCGGAAATGATGGATCCCAGTCCGATTCCGGCAGGCATGTCAAAGCAGGATTATGCGGCGTTCCGGTTCAATTCCGCGCTGGTTGAAGAAGACGACTATGATTTGCTGGTGATGGGGAGAACCCAGGGCTCAGGCTGCTACTGCTACGTGAATGGCCTTTTGACGGCCCAAGTCGCCAGACTCTCCAGCCAATATGAATATATTGTCGTGGACAATGAGGCCGGTATGGAACATATCAGCCGGGGGATTCTTCCCCATGTGGATGCAGTGATTCTGGTAAGTGACTGTTCCAGGAGAGGAATCCAGGCAGTTGGCAGGATTGCGGAGCTGGTGAAGGAATGCAAATTGAATCCCGGAGCAATGGGGCTTATCGTGAACAGGGCGCCTGAAGGCAGCCTGAACGAAGGTATCCGGGAGGAGATTGGTAATCAGGGACTGAATCTGATCGGCGTAGTTCCCCACAGTGAAGCAGTATATGAGTTTGACTGTGAGGGGAGGCCGACGGCAGTGAACCTGCCCCAGGATTCCCCGGTGAGAAAGGCCTTGATTGAAGCAGTGGAAAAGCTGTTACATTCTTAAATGGATTGAATGGCCCGCCTGATCAGGCGGGCTGAAACTGAAGGAGGTTAATAATGGGAGACTTTAAGTTAACAAGCGTTGATGAATTTGAGGCGGCTACAGCCAGACTCCTGGAAACAGGTGCAAAAGTTGGCGCTGATTCCTGGCAGCTGAGGGTGAAGAACCAGTCGCCTCACTGTAAATTTGGTGAGACCGGTGTCTGCTGCCGTATCTGTGCCATGGGACCCTGCCGTATCACACCAAAAGCGCCCAGGGGCATCTGCGGATGTGACGTACACGGCATCGTAGGACGTAACTACCTGAAATTCACCGCTGGCGGAGCGGCTACTCACTCGGATCACGGACGTGAGATCTGCCATACTTTGTATCTGTCCGCGGAAGACGGAAATTACAAAGTAAAAGACCCCGAGAAGCTGAAAAGGATTGCAAAAGAGTGGGGTGTGGAAACAGAAGGGAAAGATATTTACGATCTGGCTCATGAGATGGCCGAGCTGGCTCTGCTGGAATATGGCAAACCCTTCGGTACACAGAGATGGCTGAAGAGGGCTCCTCAGACCACCCAGGATATCTGGGATAGAGAAGGGATCGCTCCCCGGGCGATCGACCGTGAGGTTTCCACTTCCTTACATATGACTCATATGGGATGTTCTTCCAAGCCGGAAGCTCTGATCCGCCAGTCTCTGCGGGCAGGACTTGCAGACGGATGGGGCGGATCCATGTGCGGCACGGAATTTTCGGATGTTCTGTTCGGCACTCCTAAGCCCATCGATACAGAGGCAAACTTAGGTGTTATGAACGCAGAAAATGTAAATATCATCGTACACGGCCATGATCCGAGCCTGTCCGAGATGATCTGCGAGTATGCCGATGATCCCGAAATGATCGCATATGCAAAATCTTTCGGTGCAAAGGGCATTACCGTGTCCGGCGTCTGCTGTACCTCCAATGAAGTAGCGATGCGCCGCGGGATTCCCATGGCTGGAAACTTCCTGCAGCAGGAAAACGTAGTTCTGACCGGAGCATGCGAAGCAATTGTCGTTGATGTTCAGTGTATTTTCCCGGCACTCGGGCCGCTGAGCAAATGCTTCCATACAAAATTCATCACTACCTCTCCGATCGCTCAGATGCCTGACTCTGAGTTCATCGAGTTCCATGCAGAGAACGCGGGAGAAAATGCCAAGGCGATCGTTAAGCTGGCCTGTGAGAATTTTGTAAACAGAAACAAAGATTTGGTATACATTCCCGATATGAAGCAGAAAGCTACTGTCGGTTATTCTGTAGAAGCAATCGTAAAGGTTCTGGACGGCGTCACAAACTCTCAGGTGGATGAGACCGGTACTACCAAGCCTCTCATTGAGTGCATCACTTCCGGCGTAATCCGCGGTGCGGTTGCGATGGTAGGCTGCAATAACCCTAAAATCCGTCCTGACCATGCTCATATCGAGCTGATGAAGAAGCTGATAGCAAACGATATCGTAGTCATCGCTTCCGGCTGCGCCGCGCAGGCTGCTGCGAAAGCAGGACTTATGGATAAGCAGTCAAAAGATCTTTGCGGCGCCGGCTTAAAGAGAGTGTGTGAGCTGGCAGATATCCCTCCCGTGCTTCATATGGGCTCTTGTGTGGATATCAGCCGTATGATGATCCTGGCTGCGACTTTGGCTAAGGATTCCGGACTTAAGATCTCTCAGCTGCCGGTAGTGGGCTGTGCTCCTGAGTGGATGTCAGAAAAGGCCGTTTCAATCGGTAACTATGTTGTGGCTACTGGTATTGATACCTTCTTAGGCGTTGACCCTTATGTATCTGGATCTTCTGAGGTTGCCGAGCTTTTGACAAATGGCGTCAGAGAGTGGGTTGAAGCAGCTTATACGGTAGAAAAAGATATTGATAAGCTGGTTGATTCCATGATTGATAGAATTGAAGAAAAGAGAGCTGCGATCGGTATCTGATGCAAGGCTTTCGATGATAAAAACTAGAGGTGAATAAGACATGAAAATTGCTGTGACAGGAAAGGGCGGCGTAGGAAAGACTACGTTCGCGGCTACTCTGGCAAGGCTTTATGCTGAGGAAGGGAAGAATGTACTGGCCGCAGATGTGGATCCGGATGCGAATCTGGGATTGGCGCTCGGCTTTTCCGATGAAGAATTGGACCGTATCGTTCCCATAACCAAGATGCGAAAGCTCATCCAGGAAAGAACCGGCGCCGATGAGACGAATAAGTTTTTTCGGATAAATCCAAAGGTGGATGATATCCCTGCACTGTACGCAAAAAGCTGCAACGGCGTTAAGCTGCTGGTATTGGGCACTGTGGAGACAGGCGGCAGCGGCTGTGTATGCCCGGAGCATGTGATGTTAAAACGAATCATCAACCATCTGGTCCTCAGAAGCGACGATGTGGTGATCCTGGATATGGAAGCCGGCCTGGAGCATCTGGGCAGGGGAACAACAGAAGGGATGGACCAGTTCGTCGTAGTGATCGAGCCAGGTGCCAGGAGCGTACAGACCTATCGGAATGTTAAGCGCCTGGCTGACGACCTGGGCGTGAAGCAGGTGAAGGTCGTGGCCAATAAGGTCCGCGGGACGGAAGATGAAGAGTTTATAAAGAGCAAGATTCCTGCCGAAGACCTCTTGGGCTTCATCCACTATAATTCTGAGGTGATCGACGCTGACAGACAGGGGAAATCTCCATATGATTTCAGTCCTGCCGTTAAGGCGGAGATTCAGAAGATCAAAGAAAAAATTGATGAAGAGGCAAATTGTTAGGAGGTAGAACAGTGACACTATTTGATAGAGTATTTAATGGTTCGGATGCAGTGTATGGCCTCACAGAAGGCGCGATCAACGCTGCGATCGAGAAACACGGCGCGGATAAGGAAGTATCCTTCCCCAATACCGCATACAGCTTACCCTGCTATTACGGTGTGACAGGCACAAAAGTCACCAATCTGGGGGAATTAAAGGATGCTTTGGGTGTGGCTAAGAGCCTTATGACCCGTGAGAAGAGACTGAATGATGCGTTTATGTCCGGCGTTGCTACCGCATTATGCGCAGAATTTATTGAAGTACTGAAATATATTGACGGAGCGGAGCCCTACAGCGAACCTTGCTATGGCCATCTGGCCGATGCCATTATCCGTGAGCTGGGCGTGCCGCTGGTAACCGGCGATATCCCCGGGGTGGCAGTTATCCTTGGAAAAGCGCCTACGGCCGATGATGCAGCTGCTCTTGTAAAGAGTTATCAGGCACAGGGTATTCTGGTGACGTTGGTAGGCGATGTGATCGACCAGTGTGCGGAGAAGGGTGTAAACATGGGCGCAGGTGTCCGTGTGATTCCGCTTGGCAAGGATGTGACGGCTGTGATCCATGTGGTATCCGTTGCCATCCGTGCGGCCCTTATCTTCGGCAATGTGGCTCCTGGAGATGCAGGTGCCCTTATGAAGTATACCTTTGAGCGTGTACCGGCATTTGTCAATGCCTTCGCTCCTCTTGATGATGTCGTGGTCGCCTGCGGCGCCGGCGCGATCGCCCTCGGCTTCCCGGTCATCACCAATGAAACGGAAAATATTTTCAGAGTGCCGAAGAGTCTGATCGTTCAGGAAGACGTATCCAAGTTCAATGCAACCTCCCTGGAAGCACGCGATATCAAGATTAAGATCACGAATATTGATATTCCCGTGGCATTTGCATCTGCATTTGAGGGTGAGATCATCCGCAGAAAGAACATGCAGGTTGAGTTTGACGGTTCCAGAGTGGACTGCTTTGAGCTGGTCCAGACAAAAGACGCTTCTGAGATCGAAGATCATAAGATTGAAGTGATCGGGCCTGATTTTGACGAATTTGAGTTCGGAAGCAAGCACAGCATCGCTTATATTGTAGAAGTTGCGGGCAAGAGCATGCAGTCCGACTTTGAGTCCGTATTCGAGCGTAAATTCCATAGCTATATCAACTGTATCGAAGGTGTGATGCATACCGGACAGCGTGACATGATCCGTGTGCGTATCAGCGATACGGCGTTCCAGGCAGGCTTCCGTGCAAAGCATATCGGCGAGGTGCTGTATGCAAAGATTAAGAATGACTTTGACGCGGTCGTTGACAAATGCCAGGTGAAGATTTACACAGATGCGGATAAGGTTACTGAGCTTCGTCATAATCTGGCGATTCCCGCGTTTGATAAACGTGATGACAGACTGAAGTCCCTGACCGATGAATCGGTTGACGTATATTACAGCTGTATCCTCTGCCAGGCATTCTCTCCGAGCCATGTATGTGTGGTAACTCCGGAGCGTCTTGGTCTCTGCGGAGCCGTTTCATGGCTGGATGCTAAGGCTACCAACGAGCTGGAGCCCAATGGCCCCTGCCAGGTCATCACGAAAGAACGTCCCATCGATGAGAGAATCGGTGAATATGAGGATGTGAATGAAGCCGTCCGCAAGTTCTCTCAGGGCGCGCTGGAAGACGTATCCCTGTATTCTATCATGGAGAAGCCTATGACCTCCTGCGGATGCTTCGAGTGTATCTGCGGTATCGAGCCTTTCTCCAATGGCGTTATCATCGCAAACCGTGAGTACGCGGGTATGACTCCTCTTGGAATGACCTTCCCCGAGCTGGCCTCCATGACAGGCGGCGGTGTTCAGACTCCCGGTTTCATGGGCCATGGCAAGCATTTTATTGCTTCCAAGAAATTCATGAAGGCAGAGGGCGGAATCGAGAGAATCGTATGGATGCCTAAGGATTTGAAGGAGCAGGTGGCGGACAGACTGAACGCGACTGCGAAAGAACTGTACGGAATCGATAACTTTACCGATATGGTCGGTGATGAGACGATAGCAGAAGATCCCGAAACCTTGCTTGAATTCCTGACAGAGAAAAACCATCCGGCTCTAGCAATGGAACCTATGATGTAAGATTTTCAAAGTAAAGTATCAAGTGTTTTTACCTAACTGACAGCAGCGGTTCAGGAGCGCCCTGATAGGGAGGGCGGCTCCTGCTTCCTGCTGATAGAGGCTTGTCCTATCGAAGCATGAGAGAAGGACAGGCTGCAATATCAATATAAAGTGTACAATTAATTTCAAGGAGGCGAGTAGGAAATGCCGTTCACAAAAAAAGCACAGAAATTTAACGCTGCCATTCAGACAGTAGAAATTGGAACAGGCGACAACAAAATCACACTCGGAGGTGAAAATGTATTTCCTTTTTATACATTTGACGCTCCCATTGAAAACGCACCTAAGATTGGTATCGAAGTATCCGATATGGGGTTGGAAAATGAACCTGCCTGTATGAAGGAATTTTATGCCGGATGCGAGACCGTCGTCGACATTGCAAAGAAAGCCGCCACTGTAGAAGGAGCAGATTTCGTCTGCCTGAGACTGGAAGGCGGAGATCCCAATGGTGTGAATAAGTCCACAGAAGAACTGGTAGAACTGGTAAAACAGGTCGCAGATGCCGTAGACAAGCCGCTCGTGGTGGAAGGCTCCAAAAATGTGGAGAAAGATGCAGAGCTCTTGGCAAAGGTGGCGGAGGCGACACAGGGCAAGAATGTCCTTCTGCTGGCTGCAAGAGAAGAGAATTACAAGAACGTAGGTGCTGCCGCGGGTCTGGCTTATGACCAGGTCGTCGGCGCAGAATCGGCCGTAGATATCAACCTCGCAAAACAGCTTAACGTATTGCTGACACAGCTTGGCGTAAAGCCTGAGCGTATCTGCATGAACGTAGGCGCCGCCGCTGCCGGCTATGGCTTTGAATATGTGGTTTCAACCATGGACCGTGTAAAGGCTGCAGCTTTGGCTCAGGGTGACGCTATGCTTCAGATGCCCATCGTGACTCCGGTAGGAGATGAAGTATGGAATGTTAAAGAAGCAGCCGCTTCGGAAGAGGATGTTCCGGAGTGGGGTCCCGCTGAAGACAGAGGTATTGATATGGAGGTTGAAACTGCTGCCGCTTGTCTGGCATCCGGCTCCAATGCAGTTATTTTAAAACATCCTGTATCTATTGCAACAATTTCCAAGATGATTAAAGAATTGATTTAAGGAAGAACAGGAGGAAAAATAACAATGGCACTTAAAGGTCTTGATATTTTCAAATTAACACCCAAAAAAAACTGTAAGGAGTGCGGCTGCCCTACCTGTATGGCGTTTTCCATGAAGGTGGCCAGCGGCGCCATGAAAATCGAACAGTGTCCTCATATGAGCGAGGATGCGATCGCATCCTTGTCCGAGGCGACAGCGCCGCCCATGAAGACGATCAAAGTCGGAGCTGGAGATGCAGAGCAGACATTGGGCGGTGAGACCGTTCTGTACAGACACGAAAAAACATATGTGAGCAAGACAAGATATGCCGTATCCGTATGCAGCTGCATGGAGGACGCAAAGATCGATGAGATCCTGGCTGCCATTCCTGCCGTTGACTATGTGCGTATCGGTGAGAGGATGTATGTGGAATTTGTGTCCATAAGCTATGGCGAATCCGCCGGTGTCGACAAGTATGTGGAGGTTGTGAAAAAAGCCGCCGCTCTTGGAAGGACTTTGATCCTGAATGTGAAGGATGAGGCTGCCGCAAAGGCTGCTTTAGATGCCTGCAAGGACGCAAAGCCCATCCTCAACGGCGCGGATGCTTCCAACTTTGAGGCTATGAGCAAGCTGGCTTCAGAAGCCGGCGTTGTACTCGGAGTGACCGGAAGCAGCATCGATGAGCTTTACGATACTGTAGCTAAAATTGAGAAGCTTGGAAACAAGAACCTGGTTTTGGATGTCGGAACAAGCTCCATCAAGGATGCGTTTGCAACTGCAGTACAGATGAGAAGGGCTGCTCTGAAGGATCAGGACAGAACCTTTGGCTATCCTTCGTTGGTGAATGTAGGCGTATTGGCTTCCGGTGATTCTCATCTGCAGGCAGCATTGGCTTCCCTGTTCACACTGAAGTATGGTTCTATCATCGTTATGGAAGGCATGAGCTATGCACAGGCTCTGCCTCTGTACGGTTTGAGACAAAATGTATTTACAGATCCTCAGAAGCCTATGAAGGTGGAGCCAGGCGTTTATCCGATCAATGGCGGAGATGAGAACTCTATCTGCCTGACGACAGTTGACTTTGCGCTGACCTATTTCGTGGTATCCGGTGAGCTGGAGCGTTCCGGCGTTCCCTGTAACCTGCTGATCAGTGATGCAGGCGGGCTTTCCGTACTTACTGCCTGGGCCGCAGGCAAGCTGTCCTCCACCTCCATTGCGAAATTCATTCAGGAAGAGGGAATCGAGGACAAAATCAAGAACAGGACCCTGGTACTGCCCGGTAAGGTTGCCGTATTGAAGGGCGATGTCGAAGCCAAGCTTCCCGGCTGGGATGTGATTGTTGGGCCCACTGAGGCTGTACAATTGGTAAAATTCCTGAAAGACATGCAATAATGAAATCTTTGGCGTGTTCATCTGCTCTGCGTTTGGCATCAGATGAACACAAAAACAAGAAAAGGAGAACAAGACAATGGCAAAATTCGTTACAATTGGTGAAAGACTTTCTACCACTGCTCCTGCAGTAAACAAAGCGTTCTTGGAGAGAGATCCTGAGCCCATTTTAAAGAGGGCAAAAGAGCAGCTTATTGCTGGCGCTACATATTTAGATGTGAATATCGGACCGGCAGAATCATACGGTGTTGAACTGATGAAATGGGCGGTAGAGCTTCTCCAGAGTGAGTTTGATAATGTGCCGCTTGCCTTGGATACATCAAATAAAGCAGCGATTGAAGCTGGTATTTCCGTATACAACCGTTCCAAAGGGAAACCTATCGTGAACTCTGCAGATGCTGCCGGAAGGATTGAGAATATTGATCTGGCTGCCGCAAACGATGCGATTGTAATCGCACTTTGCAATGGCGAAGGAATTGCAAAAGACAATGATGAGCGAATGGGATATTGCCAGATGCTTCTGGAAAGAGGTATGTCTTTAGGAATGGAAGCGGAAGATATGTGGTTTGATCCGTTATTCCTGGTAGTGAAAGGAATGCAGGATAAGCAGATGGACGTATTAGAGGCAATTAAGATGTTCAGCGACATGGGCCTCAATACCACAGGCGGCCTGTCCAACAATTCCAACGGTATGCCGAAGCATATCCGGCCGATCATGGATGCCACACTGGTAGCCATGGCTATGATGCAGGGCCTGACCTCCGCCATCGTGAACCCTTGTGATTTACGGCTGATGGAGACGATCAAATCCTGTGACGTATTTAAAAACAATACTTTATATGCGGATTCTTATCTTGAGATTTAACAGGCATTTAAGGTGAGACATCATGTTTAAAGTGACATTTAAGTTTGAGAGCGGCGAAGATATTATTGTCTTCGCTGCTTCCGGTGAAAACCTTCTTGAGGTAGCGAGAAAAACAAATGTAGCTATCGATGCGCCCTGTTCCGGCAATGCCGCGTGTGGAAAATGCCGGGTGAAACTGATGGGCGGCCAGTTGGAGTCCCCGAAGACGCGCCATATTTCCGATGAGGAATATGCAGACGGATGGAGGCTGGCCTGTGTCAGCAAAGTGATCGCAGATGTGGAAGTCCTGGTTCCGGACATTGCTTCGGCTTATAAGAGCCGGATGAAAGCGGCTGATCTAAGCTCTGATGAAGAGCTTAGAATATTTGAAGAAGTCAAAAACCGCATGGAAGAATCGGGGATAGCTTTAAAAAACAGCCTGGAAGTCGTACAGGTGGAAATGGATGTTCCAAGCCTGGATGATACCATGCCTGATGTGGAACGCTTGGAACGGGCGGTGGCGGCAGCCACAGGCACTTCTAAGGTGAGAGTTCCCTATTCAGTGCTCCGGACACTGCCGGATAAGCTGCGGGAAGCAGATTTCCGGGTACAGTGCGTCGTCAGACGGACGCCAAAGGATGTGTTTGTCTATGATGTATACAGCATGGATGCAAACGTCAGGGCGGGAGGTCTGGTGGTGGATATCGGCACGACTACGGTGTCTGCACTGATTATCAATATGCTGAACGGGGAAATACTGGCAAAGGCGACAGCCGGAAACGGCCAGATTCGTTTTGGAGCCGATGTCATCAACCGTATTATAGAATCCAGGAAAGAAGGCGGCCAGAAGAAGCTTCAGGATGCCGTTATTAAGGAGACGATCAATCCGCTGATCCATACGATGTGCGAATTCTGCGGGCTGGAGCCTGAGCAGATTTACCGGATGTGCGTAGCTGCAAATACTACGATGAATCATTTATTCGCGGGTATTAACGCGGACCCTCTCCGTATGGAGCCCTATATTCCCGCATTCTTTAAATCCAATGCCTTTTTTGCAAATGACCTGGACATTGACATTAATCCGGACGCCCATATCATCATAGCGCCGAATACAGGAAGCTATGTGGGCGGAGATATTACAGCCGGAACACTGGTCAGCCAGATTTGGAACAGACCGGAGTTCTCTATCTTTATTGATTTGGGAACTAATGGAGAAATTGTATTTGGCAATTCAGATTTTCTCATGAGCTGCGCCTGCTCGGCCGGCCCTGCTTTCGAAGGCGGAGATATCAGCTGCGGCATGCGTGCCACGGACGGCGCGATCGAAGCTTGTACCATAGATCCGGAAAGTATGGAACCTTCCTTTTCCATCATAGGCGAGAAGGGACAGAAGGCGGTGGGTATCTGCGGATCCGGTATCATCGACGTGATCAGTGAGCTGTTCCGCTGCAATATGATAAGTCCCAAAGGGAAATTTATCCGCGAGGGAACGCGTATCCGCCACGATAAGTACGGAATGGGCAGTTATGTCCTGGCTTTTAAAGAAGATGCGGATTCTGTCAAGGATGTGGAGATCACAGAAGTGGATATTGATAATTTTATCCGTGCGAAGGGCGCGATTTTTTCCGCGATCCTGACCATGCTCTCTTCTCTGGACTTTGATATTTCCATGGTGGACGACGTATATGTGGCCGGAGGAATCGGAAGCGGCATCAACATGAAGAATGCCGTGGGAATTGGTATGTTCCCGGATATCCCTCTGGATAAATTCCACTATATCGGAAATTCTTCCTTAGCCGGGGCTTATGCGATGCTGCTATCCGGTGAAGCAGAACGGAAGGTCTATGAGCTGGCTCAGAATATGACTTACATGGAATTGTCAACGACTCCCGGATATATGGATGAATTCGTAGCGGCATGCTTTATTCCGCATACGGATACGTCTTTGTTCCCGTCTGTGACACAGGTGAATCTATGAATATTCCTTACGAGAAAAATCAGAAGGACAGGGTTCCTTTTGAGATGTACAAGAAGATGTTTGCCGAAGCAGATGCTGCGTTCCTGTCCTCCGTGAGCGGTGTTCCTTATGAAGAGGAGACCGGATTATTCATGGTGACGCTGATGGATAAAAGGTATTCTGTCCATCATCCGGATTTCGTTGTGGAGTGTTTGGACGAGGATGGTACTTATGCGCCTTTGCTGACGGATATCGAGACAAAGATCCTGATCATCCGGTATCTTCTGGAGAGCAGAAAAGCAGCGTTTAAAGGCGGGTTTTATGCTTATGCCGATATGCCCTGGGGGAACCATTATAATCAGGTCTTTCAGGGAAGGTGTGTGAAGCGCCTGGCGTTTACCTTCGGGTTTCAGATGGACAAATTCTGCAGGGTTATGGAATCTGTGGGAGGAAAGAAGATTCCGGTTGGAGACGCAGGCTATGAGTTTGCATTTCTGGATGATTTGAGATTACAGTTTGTTTTGTGGGAGGGTGACGAGGAATTTCCCCCGTCTGCTCAGATTTTATTCTCCGATAATTTTTCTTCCGCTTTTCAGGCGGAGGATATGGCGGCAGTTGGAGATATCTCCATCGGTACGCTGAAAACTTTAGCCAAAAGCATATAAAGCCGGGAACGTGTCCGGCAGCAATGGTTATAGGGTAGAGTAGGTATTGTGCGTTAAGTGTCACTGGATGGAATGTTGAAAGTGAACGAAGGGTGCCGGGTCACAGTTGATTTGGTGAAAAGGCACCTGCGTTACAATACCGCGTTCGCTACTGTATATATAACAGATCCGTTTTTGGAGAAGGAACGGATACTTAAAACGTATGTACAGGCGGGCCTAAAGGGCCCGTGCGAGAAAGGAGAGTTTTTATTATGGGATTCAAAAGTGACATTGAGATCGCACAGGAGTGCACAATGGCTCCGGTAACGGAGATCGCGGCAAAGGCAGGGATCGAGGAGAAGTACCTGGAGCAGTACGGAAAGTACAAAGCAAAGATCGATTACAACCTGTTGAAAGAGTCAGACAAGAAGGACGGAAAGCTGGTGCTGGTCACCGCCATCAACCCCACACCCGCAGGGGAAGGGAAGACGACGACGACGGTCGGCCTGGCAGACGGCCTCCAGAAGATCGGAAAGAACGTCATGGTAGCCCTGCGTGAGCCTTCCCTCGGGCCGGTGTTCGGCGTGAAGGGCGGAGCGGCAGGCGGCGGATACGCCCAGGTAGTGCCCATGGAGGACATCAACCTCCATTTCACCGGTGACTTCCACGCCATCGGAGCGGCGAACAACCTGCTGGCAGCCATGCTCGATAACCATATCTATCAGGGCAACGCCCTGAACATCGACCCCAGGAGGATCACCTGGAGGAGATGCGTGGACATGAACGACAGACAGCTGCGTTTTGTGGTGGACGGACTGGGCGGAAGGACGAACGGGATGCCCCGCGAGGACGGCTACGACATCACCGTGGCATCGGAGATCATGGCGGTGCTGTGCCTGGCATCCGACATCACGGATCTGAAGGCCCGTCTCTCCAGAGTCATCGTAGGATATACCTACGATCAGAAGCCTGTGACAGCAGGGGATCTGAACGCACAGGGAGCGATGACAGCCCTGTTAAAGGATGCGCTGAAGCCGAACCTGGTGCAGACACTGGAGCATGTGCCGGCCATCGTACACGGCGGCCCCTTCGCGAACATCGCCCATGGATGCAACTCGGTGATCGCGACAAAGATGGCGATGAAGCTGGGCGACTATGCGATCACAGAAGCTGGCTTCGGAGCAGACCTGGGAGCGGAGAAGTTCCTGGACATCAAGTGCCGGATGGCAGGGCTCAGGCCGTCGGCAGTAGTAGTGGTGGCGACGGTGAGAGCGCTGAAGCACCACGGAGGAGTGGCCAAGGCAGACCTCAACAATGAGAACCTGGAAGCATTGGAGAAGGGACTCCCGAACCTGCTGCAGCATGTGGACAATATGAAGAACGTATATAAGCTGCCCTGCGTAGTGGCGATCAACGCGTTCCCGACGGATACCAAGGCGGAGCTGGACCTTGTGGAAGCGAAGTGCCGTGAGCTGGGAGTGAACGTGGCGCTGTCCGAGGTATGGGCAAAAGGCGGAGAAGGCGGAGTGAAGCTGGCAGAGGAAGTAGTGCGCCTCTGTGAAGAGCCGAACGATTTCAGCTTTTCCTATGAGCTTGACGGCAGCATTGAAGAGAAGCTGGATACCATCGTGAAGAGAGTATACCATGGCAAGGGAGTGGTGCTGACGGCGGCAGCGAAGAAGCAGGCGAAGCAGCTGGAGGAGCTGGGCTATGGGGACTGCCCGATCTGTATGGCGAAGACGCAGTACAGCTTTTCGGATGACCAGAAGTTACTGGGAGCGCCGAAGGACTTCGAGGTGACGGTAAGGAACCTGAAGATATCGGCAGGAGCAGGATTCATCGTGGCATTGACAGGAGAGATCATGACGATGCCGGGACTGCCGAAGGTACCGGCTGCAGAGAAGATCGATGTGGATGAGAGCGGAAAGATCACCGGCCTGTTCTAAGAAGCGAAATCTGGAATAGCTTTTTGTTTGTTTATTTGGGGACAGTCCTCCAGGCTGTCCCTTTTTTGAAAGATTCCTGACAGAAAAGCGGAGGTAAGGAAATGGGATTTTCAACTGTACAGTGTAATGAATTTGTGGAAGTGCTCGCTTCAAAGGCTCCTGTACCGGGCGGCGGCGGCGCCAGCGCTCTGGTGGGAGCGGTAGGTACGGCTCTTGGAAATATGGTGGGCTCTCTGACCGTGGGAAAAAAGAAATACGCGGATGTAGAAGAGGAAATGTGGACGCTGAAGTCTAAGGCGGATACTCTTCAAAAGGAGCTTCTTAACCTGATTGAAAGAGATGCGGAAGTATTTGAGCCTTTGGCAAAGGCCTATGGAATGCCCAGAGAAACAGAAGAGGAAAAGGCAGAAAAAGCCCGTGTAATGGAAATTGTCCTGAAGGATGCCTGCTCCGTTCCCATGGAGATCATGGAGAAATGCTGTGATGCGCTCGACCTGATCGTGGAATTTGCCGCAAAGGGTTCTGCTCTGGCTATCAGCGACGCCGGTGTAGGCGCGGTATTCTGCAAAGCCGCGCTCCAGGGAGCCAGCCTGAACGTATATATCAATACAAAGTCCATGAAAAACAGAGAGTACGCGGAAGAACTGAATCAGAAAGCGGATGCGATGCTCGCTAAGTATACGAAACTGGCGGACGAAGTATTTGAAAGTGTATTGGGAAGATTGAAATAATAGCCTGATGGCTTGAATAAATCAATTACAACAGGAGGATTTTGCGATGGCAAAGCAGTTGCTCGGCAAAGAGGTTGCCGCCGCTTTGAATGAAAAGATCAAAGCGAATGTGGAAGGATTAAAAGCAAAAGGAATCAATCCCACACTGGGGATTGTCCGTGTAGGGGAAAGACCGGATGATCTTTCTTATGAAAGAGGCGCGACGAAACGGTGCGATACGCTTGGAGTGGCGGTGGAGAAGTTTCTGCTTCCAGTGGACGTGACGCAGGAAGAGTTGATGGCTACCATTGATAAGGTAAATGAGGATGAGAATATCCATGGGGTATTGATCTTCAGACCGCTTCCCAAGCATTTGGATGAAGCTGCCGTGATTAAGGCGCTGAAGCCGGAAAAGGATGTGGACGGAATCACAGACGGCTCCATGGTGGGAGTATTTGCCGGAACAAAGCAGGGCTTCCCTCCCTGTACCCCTCAGGCGTGTATGGAGATTCTGGATCATTATGGAATCGACTGCACCGGAAAAAAAGCCGTTGTGGTAGGCAGAAGCCTTGTGGTGGGCAAGCCGGCTGCCATGATGCTGATCAAGAAGAATGCTACCGTTACCATTTGCCATACGAGGACAAAGGATATGCCTTCTGTGACAAGAGAAGCGGATATCGTAATCGTAGCGGCAGGACGTGCCGGAGTTGTCAATGAATCTTATGTGGCTCCCGGACAGGTAGTGATCGATGTGGGAATCAATGTGAATGACGAAGGCAAGCTCTGCGGCGACGTGAAATATGACACGGTGGAACCCGTAGTAGACGCGATAACCCCCGTACCCGGAGGAGTAGGAGCAGTTACTACTTCCGTATTGGTCGGACATGTGGTTGAAGCAGCCATGAGAACAGTGGAATAAGGAATCAAAAATACCAGCCCCGACGGCGGACCATAGGTGAACCGGGGGTTGGTATTTTGATATATTTTGTGGGATTATCGCTGTGGAATGCTTGCCTTAAGCAGAGTTTTTCTATGTATTCGGTAATACACCAGCCCAATCGCGTCCGCCAGAAGCCATCCGGCGGGTACAGATACCCATATTCCAATCACTCCGACGGAAGGAATGGCAGAGAGAGCATAGGCCAGCGCGACACGGGTACCCAGGGATACGACAGTGAGGATGACGGACATTCCCGGCTTCTGGACGGCCCGGTAAAGGCCATAGAGTAAGAACAAGCAGCCAATGCCACAGTAAAAGGCTCCTTCTATTCTCAGATACTGTACTCCAATGGAGAGAATCTCAGTCTCATGCGGCTGGACAAAAATCAACATGAGCGGCCGGGCAAATATGCAGACAGCAGTCGTGATCGCCAGACAGAACAGAAGAGATACCAGCATGGCGCTTCGGATACCTTTTTGAATCCGTTTTGTTTCATGAGCTCCGAAGTTCTGCGCGATAAACGTGGAGAAGGCATTCCCAAAATCCTGCACCGGCATGTATGCAAAAGAGTCAATTTTAACAGCGGCTGCAAAGGCAGCCATCACAACGGGACCAAAGCTGTTGATCAGGCCCTGTACCATGAGGATGCCGAAATTCATAATGGACTGCTGCAGACAAGTCAGGAAGGAAAACTGTGCGATTTCTGTTAAATATTCTTTTTTAAACGTTCGGTTCTTTTTTTGTATCCGGAATTCCGGAACGCGGATCAGGGTATACAGAAGAATACCTATGCCGGAGACAAACTGCGACAGGACGGTTGCAATGGCAGCTCCTGCGACTCCCCAATGGAATGAGAGGACAAATACCAGGTCTAAAATGATATTAAGCCCTGCGGAAATGCCGAGAAACAAAAGCGGTACCATGGAATTTCCGATGGAACGAAGGAGAGAGGCATAAAAATTATAGAGGAATGTCGCGCTGATTCCAATGAATATGATCCATAGATAGCTTCTCATGAGAGGATAAATTTCGGGAGGAATTTGGAGCAGCCGCATGATCGGGTCTATCCATATAAAAACGGCGATATTGAGAAAAAGTGTACAGGCTGCTATCAATATAAAAGAAACGAAAAGGCTGGATTTCAGACGATCCATATCTCTTTCTCCATAACGAGTAGAGAAGACGACGCCGCTGCCCATACAGAGCCCCATCAGGATAGAAGTAAGGAAGGTCATGAGCGTGTAAGAAGAGCCTACGGCTGCCAGGGCATTGGAACCCAGGAACTGTCCTACAATAAGAGTATCTGCTATATTGTAAAGCTGCTGCAGAAGATTGCCCAGTATCATAGGGAGCGCAAAGCGCAGCATGGTTGATGTGATATTACCGTGTGTAAGGTCCTTCTTCATGACTCCTCCAAGACAAATAGAAATTTATAAATTTCGTTTCGTATTGATTTTAGGACATATTTTACTTTATGTCAATATTATTATTTCTTTTTGTTGCGAAAAGGGTGAGAATCTAGTAAACTAAAAGAAAAAATACAGAAAAACGAGGTGGCGATATGTTTTTGAGTGGGTTAGACGATCTGGACCAGAAAATCCTGACACTTCTGATTGAAAACGCAAGACTTTCTTATTCCGATATCGGAGAGAAGACCGGTATCTCCCGTGTGGCGGTGAAGGCCAGGATAAGTGCCCTGGAGGACAAAGGGATCATAGAAGAATATACGACTGTCATCAATCCTCAGAAAATAAGCGGAGCCGTGTCCTGTTATTTTGAAATTGAGACAGAACCTGCCTGTCTCCAGGATGTCATAGATCGTCTGAATGGGAATGAATCCATCACGCAGATTTATCGTGTGACCGGCAGGAGCAAGCTTCATGTACACGCAGTCGCGGCAGGGCAGGAGGAGATGGAACGCCTGATCCGGCAGGAAATGGATACCCTTCCCGGGATTCTGAATATCACCTGTGATACGATTCTGTCCCGGATCAAGGATATCAAGGGCCTGCGGCTGTAGACGACCCTATTTCCGATTGACAAGATGGGAAATATATGATTCTATTTTATTAAATATATATTCAATGAAATATAATTTAACGAAAAGATGAGGAAAATCAATGGGTCTGAGGTCCGAACAGAAGGAAAAGAGAAAAGAAGCAATCATTTGGGCGGCTGTTGACCAGTTTTCGTCTAAAGGGTATTCCGCTACAAAGATTGAGGATATCGCGAAGGCTGCGGGGATGAGCTCTGGTCTTTTGTTTCATTATTTTGACTCCAAAGAAAATCTTTATGAAGAGCTGATCAAAATGGGGCTGGATGGAAAGAGCTTGCCGTTTGAAATGGATTTTTCTTCACCTCTGGCTTTTTTTCAAAATTATACAGTAAAGCTTTTTTCTCTTGTAAAGGAGAAACCGCAGGCGGCAAAATTATTTGTTTTGACGGCACAGGCGCAAAGAGGAGACGGCGCCCCTGAGAAAATACGGAGGTTGGCTAGGAATGAAAATACCATAGAGTTCTCAGCTGAGCTGATTCGGCTGGGACAGATGCAGGGAAGCATCCGAAAGGGAGACGCCATGGCTTTGTCACTGGCTTTTTGGTGCAGCGTCCAGGGAATCATGGAACAGCTGGCAGTCAGCGAGGCTTTGCCGGTTCCGGATTCGGACTGGCTTTTGGATATTCTGAGAGGGAAATAATCGGTATGGTTCCTGGTAATCTTCTACTAAATGTGGTAAACTGGTAAAAACAGAAAACAGGAGGTATGGAAAATGGCGACCCCTCACAATCAGGCGGAGACAGGTGAAATAGCGGAAAGTATCCTGTTGCCGGGCGATCCGCTGAGAGCGAAATTCATTGCAGAGAATTTTCTGGAGGATGTGGAGGAATTCAACTCCGTGCGGAATATGCTGGGATTTACGGGAAACTATCAGGGAAAACGGGTATCGGTCATGGGAACTGGCATGGGCTGTCCGTCCATAGGGATATATTCTTATGAACTGATTCATTTTTATGGCGTGAAGAATCTGATCCGGGTGGGATCTTGTGGAAGCGTTCAGGAACATGTGCGGGTGGGAGATATCGTGATGGCCATGGGAGCCAGCACCGACGGAGGTTATGCCCACCAGTATAAACTGCCTGGGACTTATTCTGCGACAGCTTCCTATGAGTTGCTTGCAAGAGCCGTGCAGTCGGCATCCGAACACGGATTTTCCCATGTGGAAGGAAATATTCTTTCCTCTGATCTTTTTTACACGGAAACTCCTGAATGGAAGGAATGGGCGAAGATGGGGATTTTGTCCATTGAGATGGAAAGCTATGCGCTCTACTGCAATGCAAACCGGGCTGGGGTCCGGGCGCTGGGGATCTTTACGGTATCCGATTCCATTGTGACAGGAGAATCCCTTCCGGCGAAAGAACGCCAGGTGGGATTCACCAATATGATGCAGGTGGCATTGGAAACAGCCGTTTCCTTTACGGAATAGGAAGACTTTGCGGAGCCGGGACACAGAGGGCGTCAAATGCCTCTTTGGAGAGACAAGCTCCCCTTGTCCCGACGACCGCCGCGGAAACCCGGTTGGCAGTCCGGATGGATTCTTTCAGGGAAAGTCCCATTGCCAGACAGGCCATGACGGCTCCGATATGCGCGTCTCCGGCGCCTATGGTGTCTGTCACGGTATCTGTCTGTACCGGGGGTACATATCCGCAGGAGGTCCCTTCATTGTAATAAGCGCCGTTTTCTCCCAGCGTGACGATCACGATGTTTCCGGTGAGGGTGTGAAGCGTCTGAGCCGCCTGTTCCACCGTTTCTTTTCCGGTATAGGACAGCGCTTCTGTCTCGTTCAGGTGAAGGACGGGGCGCAGGGCGAAAAGGCGGTTCAACTTGTCTTGTTCAATCTGGCAGATTCGGGGCCCCGGAGCGAAAAATATCTGAAGGCCGGGAGCTGCTTCCAAATAGCGCAGGATAGTTTCTCCTGTGGATTCTTCTATTTCCAGGCCGCACACGTAAGTATAGTCCCGGCAGTTTTTTGGGAGAAGCTGGAACCATTCCTCCCGGAACCGGTATTCGGCGCCGCGGTGGGAAAGAAAGGTCCGTTCCCCGCTGTCTTCTACGAAGCAGTAGCAGCATCCGTTTTTTTCCTCGGGGGATGGGATGGGAACAGAGACATTCCGTGCGGCAAGCTCACTGCGTATGAAGTCTCCGTAGACTCCTGTCCCTATGGGAGAAAATAAGACCGCCGGAATCTGGAACAGCCGGATCGTATGAAAGACGTTCCAGGCACATCCGCCCAGAGACATTTCCTGACTTATGATATGAATATCTTCTCCGGTAGAGGGAAGATGTGGAATCCGTATGATGACATCGGCTGCGGCAGAGCCGATCACTAGACAATTTGGCATATAAAGCCTCCCTTTCTTGACTGCCATTATAATACCATAAAATGCTGGGAAAAGAAATGATATCATCGGGGGCAAAGAGGTGTTTATGAAATACAAAAAGCTGATAACCAACAGAATTCTGATCACAGGACTGCTTCTGATCATTCAGGTAGTATGGATGGCAATCCTTCTTTTAAAGCTGGGCAACTATTCCGTTTGGATCAATATTGCATTTTCTGTCCTCAGCGTTCTGATCGTGCTTTATATAATCGGTAAAGATGAAAACTCGGCGTATAAAATTGCCTGGATCATCCTGATTCTTTGTCTGCCCTTGTTCGGCGGCCTTTTGTATCTTTGCTTCGGAAATAAAAATCCATCTAAAAAGATGCGCAAGCGCCTGGAATTGGAACACAGACGCCTGGAAAAGGAATTTCAGGGTGACGATACGGCCATAGATGAAATACGGGCGCTGGATGAACGGGCCTCGGGCGTCAGCACTTATCTTAAAAATGCCAGCGATTATGCCATATATAAGGACACGGACTCCAAATATTATCCTGTAGGCGAGCTGATGTTCAAAGACATGCTGGAGGCCTTGGAGAAGGCGGAATATTATATTTTCATGGAGTACTTCATCATAGAAGAAGGCGTCATGTGGAACAAGATTCTGGAGGTCCTGGAGCGTAAGGTGTCACAGGGCGTGGATGTCCGGCTCATTTATGACGACATGGGCTGTGTGGCGCTGCTGCCCGGCAGCTACGCAAAGATTCTGGAGAAAAAAGGGATTAAGTGCATGGCGTTCAACCCATTCGTTCCATTCCTTTCCATGGTCATGAATCACCGGGATCACAGAAAGATCATGGTGATAGACGGCCATACAGCTTTTACCGGAGGAATCAATCTGTCGGATGAATATATCAACCTGAAGCAGCGGTTCGGCCATTGGAAGGATACGGGAGTACGGCTTAAGGGAGAAGCGGTCTGGAATTTCACTTTGATGTTCCTGGAAATGTGGAACGCTTACCGGAAGGAGGACAGGAGCCTGGAACAGTATAAGACTCATGTCCATCATCCAAATGCTTTTGCAGGCAGCGGATATGTGCAGCCCTTCGGAGATTCTCCTCTGGATAATGAGACCGTCGCGGAAAATGTCTATATTGAGATTCTTAACCAGGCGAGACATTACTGCTATATCTTCACACCGTATTTGATCGTGGATAATGAGATGAAGACGGCCCTTTCCCTGGCAGCCAAGCGGGGAGTGGATGTGCGGATCGTGACTCCGGGGATACCGGATAAGCCTCTGGTCTTCCGGCTCACCCGTTCCAATTACGCGCCGCTCCTCCGGGCAGGCGTGAAGATATACGAATATACACCGGGCTTTATCCACGCGAAGAGCTATGTATGCGACGATGAATTTGCGGTCGTAGGAACCATTAATATGGATTACAGGAGTCTGTATCTGCACTTTGAGTGCGGAACATTCATGTATCGGACAGAAGCGGTGATGGATCTTAAGATGGACGCTGTCCAGACCATAGGAAAGAGCAGGCCGGTTTCCCTCAGGGAATGCCGGACTGGAATCTTTGGAGGTCTGCTGGATTCGGTACTGCGGATACTGGCCCCTTTGTTTTAAAATAATGGAAGGATTTGTACATCACATGGTACGGAAGGAGGCTATCTATGAAAGTGGGAATTTTGGGGGCGGGGAATATCGCCAATCAAATGGCGGAAGCGGTCTGCGGTCTTCGTGGAAAACAGGTGGAGGCATACGCCGTAGCGTCCAGGGATCATGCACGGGCAAAGGCATTTGCAGATAAATACGGTATTAAAAAAGCGTATGGCTCATATGAAGAGCTGGTAAACGACGGAGAGGTGGATCTGATTTATGTGGCGACACCCCATTCCCATCATTATGAGCATATGAAGCTGTGCCTGAATCATGGGAAAGCGGTCTTATGCGAAAAAGCGTTTACCGTAAACGCCGCACAGGCCAGGGAAATCTGTGCCCTTTCAGAAGAAAAAGGGATTCTGGCGGCAGAGGCCATATGGACCCGCTATATGCCCAGCCGAAAAATGATCGATGAGATCATCGCAGACGGCGCCATCGGGAAGGTACGTTCTCTCAGCGCCAATCTGTGTTATGTCATCCACCATGTTCCGCGGTTAAAGGATCCGGCTTTGGCCGGAGGCGCGCTTCTTGACGTGGGAGTCTATACCCTGAATTTCGCCTCCATGGTCTTTGGAGACGACATAAAGACGATGGCCTCGGCAGCCGTCTTGACAGACGCCGGCGTGGACGAACAGAACAGCATTATTCTGACCTATGAGGACGGCAGGATGGCTTATCTTTACAGTGGAATGTCAGTCCAGAGCGATAGAGAAGGGATCATAAACGGCGATAAGGGATACATAAAGGTTCAGAACATCAACAACTGTGAATACATCCGTGTATATGGCCTGGACCGGGAGCTGAAAGCAGAATATAAGGTTCCGGAACAGATAAACGGATATGAATATGAAGTACTGGCCTGCCAGGAGGCACTTAAAAACGGCGCGGTCGAATGCCCTCAAATGCCCCATTCTGAGACCATACGAATCATGGAATGGATGGATGAGCTTAGAGCTTCGTGGGGCGTGGTATATCCCTGCGAATAAAGAAGCGGAGGCAGAATCAGGAGACAAGAGAGGCAGAAAGTGAATGGAAGGATTGAAGACGAGGTGGAGTGATTCCGTTACCCCCGATCATGTCTGGAGGGAATATCCCAGGCCTTCTCTGGTGCGAAACGGCTGGATGAATCTGAACGGCTTCTGGGAATATAAGTTCACAGAAGATGAGAATATACCGGACGCATATGAAGGACAGATTCTTGTTCCTTTTTCTCCAGAAGCGCCTCTGTCCGGGGTGAACCGGCAGCTTATGCCGGAAGAGTGGCTCTGGTACCGGAGATTTTTTTCGGCTGGAGATCTGCTGCAAAAATATGAAGCCGGCCGTCTGCTCCTCCATTTTGGAGCAGTGGACCAGTCCTGTACGGTATACGTCAATGGGAAAGAAGCAGGAAATCATGTGGGAGGATATCTGCCGTTCACATTGGATATCACGGATTTTTGCAGTCGGGAGGCAGAAAACGAGATACTGCTTAAAGTGAAGGATGTAAGCGATGCCTCATGGCACAGCAGAGGGAAGCAGAAAATCGCCTGCGGCGGCATGTTTTATACGGCTCAAAGTGGTATCTGGCAGCCGGTCTGGCTGGAAGCCGTACCGGAAGATTCTGTCCGCTATGTCCGGATCCGCACGGACTATGAGGAAGGGCTGGTTAAAATCAAGGTGGGGACCAGGAGAACGGTCCCGGTGCAGATAACAGTCTTAAAACCGTTTTCCGACGCACTTGTAACGGGATTTTCGGAACACGGAGCTTTGCCTGAGGGAGAATGGGAAGAGCATAAAGTTAGAATCATGGCTTCTGGAAGCAGGGAGTGGACCATCGGCCTTGGGGATTTTGAGAGCTGGTCACCGGAGCATCCCTTTCTCTATGGAGTGCTCATAAAAACGGAGCAGGATTCTGTGCTCAGTTATTTTGCCATGCGAAGATGTGAAGTTAAAAGAGACGAAAATGGAATCGCCAGGATCTTTCTGAATAAACGCCCTTATTTTCAGACGGGCGTCCTTGACCAGGGATACTGGCCTGACGGTCTCTATACGGCTCCATGTGACCAGGCGCTCATCCATGATATTGAGCTGGCAAAAGGCATGGGATTCCGGATGATGAGAAAACACGTGAAGATAGAACAGGAGAGATGGTACTATCATTGTGACAGGCTGGGAATGCTGGTTTGGCAGGATATGGTCAACGGAGGGAGCTCATACAGACAATGGTTTGTCACTTATCTGGCGACCGTTTTCAGCTATCTTCATATTTCCGTGAAGGATTGCTGGCGGAGGCTTCTTTCCCGAAGGGAGAAGGAAGGCTGCGCGGAGTTTCGCAGGGAGGTCAGGGAAACGGTGAAGGCTCTTTACAACCATCCGTGCATTGTCTGCTGGGTTCCGTTCAATGAAGGATGGGGGCAGTTTGACGCAGAGGGGATCACCGGGGAGATTCGGAGCCTTGATGAGTCGCGCATCATAGACCAGGCCAGCGGCTGGTATGACCAGGGCGGAGGAGACATAAAAAGTATCCATTCTTATTTTCTGCCTTTCGTGTTTCGAAAGGAGGAGCGGGCAGCAGCTCTTACGGAGTTTGGCGGCTATTCTCTGCAGGCAGACGGATACCGCCTCAGCGGAAAAGCATATGGCTATAAGCGGTTTGATTCGGAGGAGGAACTAAAGAATGGTTTGAAGCGCCTCATGGAAAAAATCGTGATTCCTTCTGTAAAAAGAGGGATTTCCGCCACGGTATATACCCAGCTTTCCGATATTGAAGATGAAATAAATGGATTAGTGACCTACGACAGGGAAATTGCAAAGGTGGATAAAAACTGGATGAAGGCTTTGAATGAGAGGCTTATCCGCCAGGGGGAGTCAAACAGCATTCCAGAGGGCACGGGGCGGAAAAAGACGGTATTTGCCGAAAAAAAGAGTGCGGCGGTGTCCATTATTGGAGGCAGCGACGGGCCGACTGCCGTTTTCCTGGCGGGAAAGAGCAGGAATAAAGGAAAAGCGAGAGAGAAATGGGAAAGGCAGCTGGAGTTTCTTTGCCGTGATACAGAACCGGGCACTCACACCGTTGAAGAATTGGAAAAGTATCTGATTGAGAAATATGGAGCAGAGAAGCAGGATCCGAATTCCCGTTCTTATGAGATGGCCAGACGGTGCATGTGGGGAAGCCTGGTGCTTGACGAATGTCCGGAGCTCGTAAAGACTCCGAAGCCTGCGCCTCTTGGAAGGCATCCGGGAAAAGCAGAGCTGGAGGCATATATCAGCCAGATGGAGAAACGGAACCGGGAGGCAGAGCTGGTTCCCTCCAGTGCACTTCCCATGAAATATGAGAGGTATCGGATTCACTTGAAGGAAGACGGAAAGGTATACGGGGAATTAAACGTGGAAACAGAGGCGGTGCGCCAGCGTATGTCGGTTTCGTTTTCCGCGGAAAGCAGATGGGACGAAGCAAATAAAGCGGCTGCCGATATTTATCGGTATTTTGGCGTCAGCGCGGAGGACATGGAGAAAAGAAGCGAGCGGTTCCTGGCTTATGCGGCTGCCATGGATATGAAAAGACATCTGTGAACCAGAAAACCGGCCTGTGTATATAGCGCAGGCCGGTTTTGCCGTATTCAATGTGATCAAACGTCCAGCTTCATATCGCCGTCCTTGATCCAGTTCTTTTTTCTCATGAACCAGGATATCAGATAGGCAAGGATACCGGGCAGAAGGAAATGGAGCAGTGCGATTTTAAGGAGCACGACGGCGGCGCCCTCTGCGGCTGCCATGGTCTGGAAAGTCATGATCTGTCCCACCAGGCCGGCAGTCCCCATTCCTGAGCCGACGGGGTTATTGGTCATATGAAAGACCATGGTGGACAGAGGCCCTAATATGGCGCTGCTGATGATGGCCGGCAGCCAAATGACCGGTTTTCTGACGATATTGGGAACCTGGAGCATACTGGTGCCGATGCCCTGTGCCAGCAGTCCGCCCATTTTGTTTTCTTTATAACTGGCTACCGCGAAGCCTACCATGTTGGCGCAGCACCCGACTGTGGCGGCACCCGCTGACAGGCCGGCCAGACTCAGGGATACGCCGAGGGCTGCTGAGCTGATGGGCAGGGTGAGGATCATCCCCATCAGGACGGATACAATGATGCCCATGAGGAAAGGCTGCTGCTCGGTTCCCCAATTAATCAGCGCTCCTAAAGAGGTCATGAAAGCGGAGATGGGAGGGCTGAGGACAAGGCCGACGGCGGAACCGGCGGTGATACAGACAATCGGAGTCAGGACAATGTCCAGCTTCGTTTTGCCCGCGATCAGGTGCCCGATCTCAATTCCCACATATGCGGCGATAAACGCGCCGAGAGGTTCTCCGGGGCCGGTCAGGACGATGCTCCCGTCAACAAGCACCTTTCCTGCGATGATCTGGCTGGCGAAAGCGCCGACCATGCCGCTGGTGGCCGCGGAAAGGACTACCAGGGGACTTTCTTTAAATTTGCATGCTACGCCGCAGCCAATGCCTGCGCCGGTCAGAGCCGCAGCCATTTTGCCGAAGAAGAACAGAAAGTTCCCCACGGGCCCGCCGATCAAGTTTCCGATCTGCTGGATGATGGTTCCGACGATCAATGTGGAAAAGAGGCCAGTGGCCATGCCGCTGAGGCCGTCGATGAACAGCCGGTTCAGCCATTTTTTCATAAGTGTTACCGCCTTTCTCATACTTTGTTTTGCTCTCCCAGACAATACTTATGTAAAATAAATAAATACAACTGTCTTGTCATATGCCGCAACCCAGCATACCACAGAACAGGAAAAGAAGCAAGAGATTTTTATGGGAATCCATGGAAAAGAAAATTGCGGTAAAGTACTGGATATGATACAATTGATATACATCAATGCTGAGTTTAAGGAAAGTCTGAATTCTATATGGGGGAGGCGGGAATGTATATGAAAAAACTTAGAAAAAGAAAGCTTCAAATGGGAGTATCTTTGTTTGTTATTCTGATGCTTTTGGCCGGCTGCGGAAAGAAGCAGGAGGAGACTGCGAAAGCGACTGAAACGGAAAAAGCTGCGGCAACTGTTCCGGAAACGTCGGCTGTCACGGAAACGGCAGAGACAGAGCCGGAGACAGAAGCGGTCCCGGAGGGGATGGTCAGGAGCTATCTGACGGGCCAATGGGTGCCGGAGCAGATTGGCCGGAGACGGCCGGCCGCCGTGATGATCAGCAATGTAAAAGCAGCCCAGCCAAGCTATGGATTGAGCGCGGCGGATGTGATATATGAAGCGCCCGCAGAGGCCAGCGCCGTGCGTTTTGTGGCCTTTTTTGAACAGTATGACGATCTGAAGGAGATAGGCTCCATCCGGAGTGCCAGAACTTACCATGCGTTCTTTCAAAAGGAATTTGAGTCTATCTTTTTCCACTATGGACAGTGCGAATATGCAAGGCCTTATCTGGAAGGCGGCCAGTGCGACTGCGTGAACGGTGTGACAGGGGCCAGCGAGTGGGCTTACCACAGCATGGAGGGCCGTGAAAAGCCTCATCACCACTTTACATCGGGCGAAGAGATTAAGTACGCTATAGAACGGATGGGATACGATAACCAGTATCCGGAAAGCTATACGGGCCATTATCAGTTTGCGGCGGACGGAGAAACGCCGTCCATGCCTGATGCGTCGCCTGCAAGCCGGGTATCTGTGGAATACATTTCCAATAAGCCTTGGTTTGAATACAATGCCGAGGACAGTCTTTATTACCGCTATCAGTTCGAGGGGCCTCATGTGGACGCTGGCAATGACGAACAGCTGACCTGCAAAAATATCATCATCCAGGTGTGTGACTATGAACATTATTTTGATACGGATTATCTGAATATTTTTGTACAGGGGGAAGGCGTAGGACAGTTTATCACCGACGGAAAAGTGATACCGGTCACCTGGAAAAAGGACGGAGAATGGGGCGTGACCCATTATTATGATTCGCAGGGCAACGAGATCAAGCTGAACCAGGGAAAGACCTGGGTCTGTATTGTCCGGACGGAACGGGTCGGACGAGTACAAATTTCATAATTAAAGGGAATAATGGGAAATCCCTTCTGCATATACTTTATCAGCATATACAGGAGGGATTTTTTATGGACAATTTTCATGTATACAAGGACATCCAGGCAAGAACGGGCGGAGAGATCTATGTGGGAGTGGTGGGGCCGGTACGGACGGGTAAATCTACTTTTATTAAAAGATTTATGGATCTTCTAGTGCTGCCGAATATCAAGGATGCCCACGAAAAGAGCAGGGCACAGGATGAACTGCCGCAGTCAGCGGCCGGAAAGACCATCATGACGACGGAACCGAAATTTATACCGAAAGAAGCGGCGGCTATCCAGGTGGGAAATGACGTGGATGTAAAGGTGCGGCTGATCGACTGTGTAGGCTTTATGGTGGACGGGGCAAGCGGGCATATAGAGAACGAAGAAGAGCGGATGGTAAAAACGCCCTGGTTCGATTATGAGATCCCCTTTACCCAGGCGGCGGCCATCGGGACGGAAAAGGTAATTAAGGAACATTCCACCATCGGTATTGTCATCACCACCGACGGTTCCTTTGGAGAGATTCCCAGGGCCGGATACATAGAAGCAGAGAAACAGACCATCGATGAGCTTAGGGAGATCGGTAAACCTTTTGTTATGCTTCTGAATACCATGATGCCCTATTCTGATGAAGCTAAAGGGCTGGCAGCGAAGCTGTCGGAGGAATACCAGGTTCAGGTGCTCCCGGTCAACTGCGAGCAGCTTAAAAAAGACGATATTACCAGGATACTGGAAGAGGTGCTGAATGAATTCCCGGTATCGGAATTGGATTTCTATATGCCGAAATGGGCAGAGATCCTGCCTGCCACCCACTGGCTGAAGGAAAGGATTCTGGGCATCGTGAAGGAGATGATGGGTGGAATTACATATATGAAGGACCTGCTGTCGGAATATATCCAGGGAGATGATTCCCCCATTAAGAGGGTACAGCTCCGGCGCGCCGATCTGTCCGATGGGAAGGTTTCTCTCGATGTAATGGTAGACGATGGAGTCTATTATCAGATACTGAGCGATTACACCGGCGTGCCAATCGGCGGGGAATATCAGCTGATGGGGATTTTGAAGCAGTTCGCCAAAACCAAAGGAGAATATGACAAGATGAAGAATGCCATGGACGCTGTCCGGCAAAAAGGATATGGAGTCATCATGCCGGAGCGGAGTGAGATTCTTCTGGATGATCCTGAGGTCATTAAGCACGGGAATAAATTTGGAGTCAAGATACACGCTCAGGCTCCTTCCATTAACCTGATCCGGGCTTCCATAGAAACAGAGATTGCTCCCATCGTAGGAGATGAGAAACAGGCGGAGGATCTGATCGCTTATATCCGGGAGAACAGCCAGGAGAATGACGACGGCGTATGGAATACCAGTATTTTTGGGAAATCCATAGAACAGATCGTCACAGACGGCATTCAGACAAAGGTGGCTCAGATGACTGACTCCTGTCAGCTGAAGCTTCAGGAAACCCTCCAGAAGATCATCAACGACAGCAATGGCGGCATGATCTGTATCATCATCTGATTGTTGACTTTCAGACGGGAAGCTTTTATACTTGTTCTGATGACCGCAGAGAGAAACGAGGGTGCATAGATCCGGCGGCGCCGGCCGATTCCAATACCGCCGCAGGCCGGGATGTGCATCTTTCATAGCTTTGACAGAGAATCACAAGAGGATGACAGAATGGATGAACAGACTATGATTTATATTGGCATTATTGCCGGGGTGCTTCTGATCCTGTTGGTACAGTATTTTGTATCCAGAAAAGCAAACTATCGGAATATATGTCAGAAGGTGAAGGAACAGTGGGGAAAGGTTTCAGACCGGGAATATACACTGGAAGAATTTGACAAGATCTCCCATTACTATGAACAGCATAAGGGAGAACGGTTTTCCATCGACGATATCACATGGAACGACATGGGAATGGATGATATTTTTCTCCTTTTAAATACGACTGGATCGGCAATCGGAGAAGAATACCTGTACTGGGCGCTCCGTACGCCGGAATTTGATGAGAAGGTTCTTAAGCGCCGTTCGGAGCTGGCTGATTATTTCCGCGCCAATGTTTCTGCACGGGAACAGTACGCAGTCTGCTTCGCGCAGATGGGGAGAAAAAAAAGAATCGCGCTTGCGGATTATGTCCATAAGCTGAAAGAGATGCCAAAAACAGCGGCATGGCCCCATGTGCTGGCAATACTGCTTTTGATCGGCGCCGTCGGCTCCTTCGGGATTCGTCCGGCTTATGGCGTCGGAATCCTGCTGTGTGCGATCATATTCAATGTCATCACTTACTATAAGTATAAAGGGGATATGGATGTCTATTTCCAATGTATGTCCGAGGTAGCGGACCTGGTGGAATACGGCATCAGGCTGAACCGTATTGACGTAAAAGCAGAGGTTCTGGAGCCTTATCAGGAAAATCTCAGGGAGACTTGTAAAGGCCTTAAGCCGGTCAGGAGTCAGTCCTGGATTCTGTCCACCAAATCAGGAGTGGGAGGTTCCCTCATGGAAGCTGCCATGGACTACCTGTGTATGATGACACATCTGGATCTTCTGATGTTCCACAGGATCACAAAAGTGGTAAAAAATAAAGGAGCGGAGCTGGAGCTCCTTATGGAAACCATGGGACGCCTGGAACTGGGACTCTGTATCGGATCCTACCGGGAGTTTCTGGGCACCTTTTGTGAACCGGTTTTCCACAGAAAGTCTGCTGGAACACTTTGCTGTCAGGAAATCTACCATCCGCTGGTGGAGAATGCCGTACCGAATACCATAAGGACGGACAAGCCGGTGCTGGTGACCGGCTCCAATGCCTCCGGCAAATCCACATTTCTTAAGACCATCGGGATAAACGCCATTCTGGCACAGACCATATACACGGTTTCGGCAAGATATTATGAAACGGATTTTTGCAAGGTGTATTCCTCCATGGCTTTGAGCGACAGCCTGGAGACCAAAGAGAGCTATTATATGGTGGAGATAAAATCCCTCAAGCGGATACTGGATACCATTGGAGATGAGATACCGGTACTCTGTTTTATCGATGAGGTCCTGCGGGGCACCAATACGGTGGAGCGGATTTCAGCATCAACTAAGATCCTGGAGAGCATGGCGGGGAAAAATGTTCTCTGCTTTGCCGCTACCCATGACATCGAGCTGACGAAGCTTCTTTGCGATCTATATGCCAACTATCATTTTGAAGAGCAGATTGAAGATAATGATGTACTGTTTTCGTACAAGCTGTATCCGGGCAGGGCGGAGACCAGAAATGCGATTCGGCTTTTGAGTATCATGGGATATGACGGCAGGATCATCGAAAATGCTCAGGCTATGGCGGAGCGGTTTGTAAAAACCGGGGAATGGAGTCTTAAATAGGATGAATATGAAGGTGACGATATATACGGACGGCTCGGCCAGGGGAAATCCCGACGGGCCTGGAGGCTATGGAGCCGTTCTCCAATATGTGGACGGCAGCGGCGTGCTTCATGAGAAGGAATTGTCCGCAGGATATAAGAAGACTACGAATAACCGGATGGAACTCATGGGAGTCATTGCGGGCCTGGAGGCCTTAAACAGGCCGTGTGAGGTGGAGATTGTTTCCGATTCGGCCTATGTGGTGAAGGCATTCACAGAGCACTGGCTGGACGGATGGATTCGGAAGGGATGGAAGCGCGGAAAGAACGAACCGGTAAAGAACGTAGATTTGTGGAAACGGCTTTTGAAAGCCAAGGAACCGCATGAGGTATCCTTCCGATGGGTGAAGGGGCATGCAGGACATCCGGAAAATGAAAGATGCGACTGTCTGGCGACGGCCGCCGCGGACGGAGACAATCTTTTGACAGACGAGGGCGCTTGACAGCGTCCTTTTCCACTTTATTCTTGCAGAAAAAAGCGGTTTGTGATACGATATGATAATGAGTAAAAATATGGACGATTTTACAAGGAGGAGATAATAGATGTCTCAAAATGTGTACGACACCCTGGTAGAACGCGGTTTCATAGAACAGGCGACCAACGCGGATGAAATCCGTGAGATGCTTGGGAAAGAACGGGTGACGTTTTACATCGGTTTCGATGCTACGGCCGACAGTCTGACGGCCGGACATTTTCTGACCATCATGGCCATGATGCATATGCAGAAGGCGGGACACCGCCCCATTGCGCTTCTGGGCGGCGGGACCACCATGGTTGGCGATCCGAGCGGCAAATCGGATATGCGTAAGGTCATGACGAAGGAGACGATCGCGCACAATGCCGAATGTTTTTATAACCAGCTGTCCCGTTTCATAAGCTTTGACAATGACGGTGCGATCATTGAAAATAATGCCGACTGGCTTTTAAATCTGAATTATGTGGATTTCCTACGGGATGTAGGTGCTCACTTCAGCGTGAATAAAATGCTGACCGCGGAGTGTTATAAGCAGAGGATGGAAAAAGGCCTGACATTTTTCGAATTCAATTATATGGTCATGCAGTCCTATGATTTCCTGGTGCTGAACCGGAAGCATGGATGCAGGCTGCAGATGGGCGGCAATGACCAGTGGTCCAATATCATAGGAGGCGTAGAACTCATACGCAGAAAGGAGAGTAAGCCCGCATATGGCCTCACATTTAAGCTTCTCACTACCAGTGAAGGCATTAAGATGGGGAAGACCATGAAGGGAGCCGTGTGGCTGGATCCGGCCAAGACCTCTCCTTATGAATTTTACCAGTACTGGAGGAACATTGAGGACGCAAAGGTAGAAGAATGTCTCGGGCTTCTTACTTTCCTTCCCATGGATGAAGTGAGGCGGCTGGGGGCTCTAGAGGGTGCGGAAATCAACCGCGCGAAAGAAGTGCTGGCCTATGAGATCACCAAGATTGTTCACGGTGAAAAAGAAGCGGAAAAGGCTCAGGAAGCAGCGAAGGAGCTTTTCGCCCGTGGCGGCATGAGTGAGGACATGCCTACCACCGTGTACAAGAAGGCGGAGCTGGATGAAGGGAAGGATCTGATCACCCTGCTTGTGGATACGAGGCTGGTGCCCACCCGGTCGGAAGGGCGGAGATTGATCACCCAGGGCGGAGTGACGGTTAACGGCGAAAAGGTGACGGCCATTGACCGGGAATTTACCAGTGCCGATTTAAAGGACGGCGCCCTGCTCATAAGAAAAGGTAAAAAAGCGTATCATCAGGTTAAAATAGAAGGGTAACGTATAGATTGAAATCAGAAATGGAGGGTTTTCCATGGGAGCGTTTTTTTCAGTACTGTATCAGACCGCAGTAAAATTTGTATTTTTGGGCGCGGTAGCATTTGGCGGTATCATGTGCGGGATTAAGCTGAGGAAACACAAAGATGCCAAGGTGAATGAAGACCCGGCTAAAAAATAAAGACAGAATGAAACACATGGAGGAATGATCGTGGAAAAGTACGGCGTAAATCAGCTCAGGCGGATGTTTCTTGAGTTTTTTGAAAGCAAAGGGCATTTGATAATGAAGAGCTTTTCTCTGGTGCCCCATAATGACAACAGTCTGCTGTTGATCAATTCGGGCATGGCACCGCTCAAGCCCTATTTTACAGGACAGGAGATACCGCCCCGAAAACGGGTGACTACCTGCCAGAAATGTATCCGTACAGGAGATATTGAAAATGTTGGGAAAACGGCCCGCCACGGCACGTTTTTTGAGATGCTGGGAAATTTTTCTTTTGGAGATTATTTTAAGCATGAAGCCATCGCGTGGTCCTGGGAATTCTTGACAAAAGTGGTAGGGCTGGACGCTGACCGCCTGTATCCTTCCGTATATCTGGAGGATGATGAAGCCTTTGAGATTTGGAATAAGGAAATTGGCATTCCGGCGGACCGAATCTTTAAATTCGGGAAAGAGGATAACTTTTGGGAGCACGGAGCGGGGCCCTGTGGTCCCTGTTCTGAGATTTATTATGACAGAGGGGAAAAGTATGGCTGTGGCAGGCCGGGATGTACCGTAGGCTGTGAATGTGACCGGTATATGGAGGTTTGGAATAACGTTTTCACCCAGTTCAACAATGACGGCCATAACAACTATACTCCTCTGGACTATAAGAATATTGATACCGGGATGGGCCTGGAACGTCTCGCGGTAGTGGTTCAGGATGTGGATTCCATATTTGCCGTGGATACCATTAAGGCTTTGCTGGATAAGGTGGCGGAGCTTGCCGGGATTTCTTATATGGAGAATGAGGAAAAAGATGTGTCGCTCCGTCTGATCACGGATCACGTCCGCTCCTGTACCTTTATGATCTCTGACGGCATCATGCCTTCCAATGAAGGCCGGGGTTACGTGCTGAGGAGACTTCTGCGCCGTGCGTCCCGTCATGGGAGGCTTCTTGGGATCGAAGGGAAATTCCTGGCCAGACTGAGCGAAACAGTCATTGAACTGTCCAAGGACGGCTATCCGGAGCTGGATGAAAAGAAAGAGATGATCTTCAAGGTCCTTACAGAAGAAGAGGACAAATTCGATAAGACCATCGACCAGGGCCTGAGCATCCTGGCAGAACTGGAAAGCAGGCTCAGAGAAGAAGGAAAAACAGTGCTTGAGGGAGAAGATGCCTTCCGCCTCTATGACACTTATGGATTCCCTCTGGACCTGACCAGAGAGATTCTGGAAGAAAAAGGCTTTTCCGTGGATGAAGATGGGTTTATAAAGGCCATGGAGGTCCAGCGGGAAATGGCCAGAAGCTCCAGGAAAAAAAGCAATTATATGGGGCGTGAAGATATCTATCAGGGTCTTGACGCGGAGCTCACTACAGAATTCACCGGATACGAGACGCTTTGTGATACCGGACGGATAACGGCTCTTACTACGTCGGATGAGATTGTTCAAGCTCTGACGGACGGTCAGGCCGGCACGGTGATCACAGACAGGACTCCTTTTTATGCCACCATGGGCGGACAAAAAGCGGATACCGGTATCCTGTGTACCGGTGACGCCGAGTTTATCGTGGAAGACGTCATAAAGCTTCAGGGCGGAAAAGTGGGCCATGTGGGCCATGTGTCAAAAGGGATGCTCCAGGTGGGAAGTCAGGTGTCCATGAAGGTGGACGGAGAGAACCGTACAGAGACCTGTAAAAACCACAGCGCGACCCATCTTCTTCAAAAGGCCCTGCGTATGGTGCTTGGTTCTCATGTGGAACAGGCTGGTTCTTTTGTGGCGGCTGACAGGCTCCGGTTTGACTTCACTCATTTTTCAGCCATGACTCCCGAAGAAATCGAGAAGGTAGAAGAAATCGTAAATGAAGAGATTTTGGCTTCGATTCCTGTACAGACGGATATCATGAGTATTGAGGACGCCAAGAAAGCCGGAGCGATGGCATTGTTCGGCGAGAAGTATGGGGATACGGTCCGGGTGGTGTCCATGGGAGATTTCTCGAAGGAGCTCTGCGGCGGAACTCATGTGGCGAACACCGCGTCCATTACCACGTTTAAGATTATTTCCGAGGCGGGTATTGCCGCCGGAGTCAGGAGAATTGAGGCTCTTACGGGAAAAGGAGTATTCCGTTATTATAAGGATCTGGAGGCCGAGCTCCACGCGGCCGCAAAGGCTGCCAAAGCGGAGCCGTCAGGGCTTATCAAGAAAATCGAGGCCCTGCAGGAGGAAATAAAAACCCTTCATTCTGAAAATGAAAAGCTCAAAAGCAAGCTGGCCAATGAAGCCGTAGGCGACGTGATGAACCAGGTTACGGAGATAAACGGCGTTAAAGTCCTGGCTGTCCAGGTAAAGGATGTGGACATGAACGGACTCAGGGGTCTGGGCGATCAGCTGAAGGAGAAGATTGGTGAAGGCGTGGTAGTCATCATTTCTGAAAACGCAGGCAAGGTCAGCCTGATGGCGACGGCGACGGAAGAAGCACAGAAGAAAGGCGCTCATGCCGGAAATCTTATAAAAGCGATCGCATCCTGTGTCGGCGGCGGAGGCGGCGGACGTCCCGGTATGGCTCAGGCTGGCGGAAAGAATCCCGCGGGCATAGAGGAAGCGCTGAAAAAAACACTGGAAGTTGTCGCAGAACAAGTAAAATAGGTATTGACGAAAACGGATTTTATGATATACTAAAGGTAGTGCGAAAAATATACCCAAACAGTTGTATTATGCACAATACACAACTGGAGGGAGGTTAGGTGTGAGTCTATGTCAAACGTTATTGTGAAAGACAATGAAAGTTTAGATAGTGCCTTACGCAGATTCAAAAGAAACTGTGCGAAGGCCGGCATTCAGCAGGAGATTCGTAAAAGAGAACATTACGAAAAACCCAGCGTTCGTCGCAAGAAGAAGTCTGAAGCCGCAAGAAAACGTAAATACAATTAATTGTGCAGACAAAAAAGAGCCATTGTACCTCAATGGTTCTTTTTTTTGTCTCTTTTTCATAAACTGAAATGTAAAAGAAAAGAGGGGCGCCGATGAAAAAAGGGATGGAATCTTTGGTGTCGGCCCTGGAGCTTCCGCAGGACTTATGTCTGGGGGCCGCCGTCATCACTGCTCTCGGATGCAGGGAGCTTACCATCGAGAACCATAAAGGAATCCTGGAGTACGGGCCCGAGTGTATACGGGTCTTAAGCGGTATGTGCAGAATAAAGATCACCGGATGTGATCTGGTGATCTCCTATTTCAACCGGGAGGCCATGAAAATCGAAGGAAGGATTCGTGAGATCATTTATGAATAGACGTGGGCAGTGGAACGGAAGCTTAACGGTCAGAGCGGAAGGTGGAAGCCCTGAACGTTTTTTTAATTTATGCGGTTTTCATGGAATCTCGCTTACAAGGATTGAACGGGACGGAAACGGATACCGGTTTTGCATAGCTGCCGGCGATTTTTATGAGGCCAGGAAGCTCTCCAGGAAAGCACAGGTGAAGCTTCTGATAAAGGAAAAAAGAGGGCTTCCTTTTTTTCTGAGGAGAAGCAGGAAGCGGCTGGCTTTTTATGTGGGAATCCTAGTCTGTACGGGCCTTCTGTACGCTTCTTCGTTATTTATTTGGGACATCCGCATGGAGGGAAATACCAAATACACGGACATCACTCTTCTTCATTTTCTGGAGTCGAAGGGCTATGTGCATGGAATGAAGAAGGCGGGGATCGTATGTGAGGATATTGAAAAAGATATCCGGAATCACTATAACGATATTACCTGGGTGTCCGCGGAGATATCCGGAAACCGTCTGATCATCCGGATTAAGGAGAACCAGGTGCTGGAAGCGGCGGCCGATACCGGACAAGAGGAAGAAAAGGAAGAGGCAGAGTCTCTGACCGGCCAGGAGGTGCCGGATACCTCGGCTCTGGGCCGTGACGTGACGGCCAGCAGAGGAGGAATCATTCTTTCCATGATCACCAGGACCGGGACTCCGGCTGTCCATGTGG
Organism: Qiania dongpingensis; assembly: GCF_014337195.1. NCBI lineage: Bacteria > Bacillati > Bacillota > Clostridia > Lachnospirales > Lachnospiraceae > Qiania > Qiania dongpingensis. The sequence continues at coordinate 290,404 of NZ_CP060634.1, read as the reverse complement.
GGGACACGGTGGAGCCCGGGCAGATTCTGATCTCCGGAATCGTGGAGATCAAGGATGAGGGCGGAAATCTTTTGAAGACCGGGGGAGTAAAGGCTGACGGCGATGTTATTGCCAGCACGACTTATCTCTATAAGGACAGTTTTTCTCTGACATATCCCAAACAGTATTATACGGGGCAGAAAAAGGTACGCCGCTATCTGTGGCTGTTCGGAAGCCGCCATTATGTGCCGGGAGGTAAGAATACTTATGAGAAGTCGGATGAGGTGGACACTTACAGTCAGGTACACCTTTGGGGAAACTTTTATCTTCCGGTAGGATGGGGAACTGTGACTGCCAGGGAATACCGGGATGCCGAAGGAGTATATTCAGAGACTGCTGCAAAAGAGCAGGCAGAAAAACGGTTTCGTGCATATTGTGAAAATCTGGAGGCCGCAGATGTGAAGGTGGAGGAGGCTTCTTATCAGGTTTCGGTGGGGACAGATACCTGCGACGTGACCGGTACGATTCACGCTACGGAAGCCATCGCACTTACAGAGGAATAACTTTTTTTGGAAAAGGGGTTCTATTTACGGAAAAAAATGTTAGAATAAGAAATAGCAAATAGAAGGAGACAGAAGAAAGCATGGGTATTGTGGAAACGATGATCGACATTCCTGCGGAACATGAACGGAATGTCTGCGGCCAGTTTGACGCTTATCTGAAAAAGATCGAGCGGACTCTTCGTGTGACTATGGTGTCCAGAGATGGATGCATCAAGGTCATAGGTCCGGAGCAGATGGTGACAAGGGCCAGCAGCGTCTTCGGAAATCTGATCGAGCTTTCAAAACGAGGCAATATCATTACAGAACAAAATGTGGATTATGCGTTATCCCTGACGTTTGAAGAAAAAGACGGCAAGATCCTGGAAATCGACCGGGATCTGATCTGCAGGACGATGTCCGGAAAACCGGTGAAACCAAAAACCATCGGACAAAAAGAATACGTGGACGCCATACGGGAAAAAATGATCGTATTCGGTCTTGGGCCGGCCGGCACCGGAAAGACATATCTGGCTATGGCCATGGCGATCCAAGCTTTTAAGAACAATGAAGTCGGCAGGATCATCCTGACTCGGCCGGCCATAGAAGCGGGAGAAAAACTGGGTTTCCTTCCGGGAGACCTGCAGAGCAAGATAGACCCCTATCTGCGCCCGCTTTATGATGCTCTTTATGAGATCATGGGGGCCGACAGCTACCTGCACAACGCGGAAAAGGGACTCATTGAGGTAGCTCCTCTGGCTTACATGAGAGGCAGGACTCTGGATAATGCGTATATCATCCTGGATGAAGCGCAGAATACGACTCCGGCACAGATGAAGATGTTCCTTACCAGGATTGGATTCGGCTCCAAGGTCATCGTGACCGGGGATATGAGTCAGCGTGACCTTTCAGGGGACGGGCCTTCCGGATTGGATATGGCGGTGAAGGTGCTCCGAAAGATTGAGGAGATTTCTTTTATACGCCTGAGCAGCAAGGATATTGTGAGACATCCTCTGGTGCAGAAAATCGTACAGGCTTATGAGGCATACGAAAGCAAAAGCCCGTCGGGAGGAAAGGCGAGAAGGCCGGGAGGAAACAGATGACCTGCGATATTTCATATGAAGCACGCGAGCCTTTTGAGATTCCTTATGAGGATATCGTAAGGCGCGTGGTGGATGCTGCTCTCATACAGGAGTCCTGCCCCTATGAGAGCGAGGTCAGCGTGACGCTTACGGACGCAGAAGAGGTACGGAGGATCAACCGGGAATTCCGGGGGATTGATAAGACGACGGATGTATTGTCTTTTCCCATGGCGGAATATGACTCGCCGGCGGATTTTGACTTTCTGGAGGAAGAGAGTGCGTTTGATTGCTTCAATCCGGAAACAGGGGAACTTCTGTTGGGCGACATCATTCTTTCTGTGGACAAGATTCGGGAGCAGGCGGCCGCATATGGCCATTCGCTCACAAGGGAGCTGGCTTTTTTGACGGCGCACAGCATGCTTCATCTCATGGGCTACGACCACATGGAGGAAAAAGACAGGATTTTAATGGAGGAACGCCAACGGCTTCTGATGGAAGCCCTGGACATTCCGAGAGAATAGGATGGATATATGAAAAAGAGGCCGACAGTTTTTGCTGTCCTCATATTGGCGCTCGTCCTGCTTTCCGGCTGCGGAAAACAGGCTGATGAAACACTTCCGGTCACGGAGATATCTTCTGAGACCGAGGCAGTGAAAGAAACGACAGAGGAAGAGAATGAGACGGCAGAAGAAGAAACGGAAGAAGTGCTTCCAGAAGGAATGTGCAGAAGCTATCTGACTGGAAAAGTCGTATCTGAGGCCATAGGTAGAAGGCGTCCGATCGCTGTGATGCTGAGCAACGTCCGGGCCGCCGTCCCGCAGAGCGGCATCGGAAAAGCCGATGTGATTTACGAAGCTCCTACAGAGGGAAATACCGTCCGGCTGATGGGAATCTTTGAAGACTGGGACAGTTTGGAGAAGATTGGCTCCATGAGGAGCGCAAGGACCTATTATGTTTTGCTCCAGCATGAATTTGATCCTATCTTCGTCCATTATGGCCAATGCAATTATGCCCTGGATTATATGGATACAGACAACTGCGATAATCTGAATGGTGTGCTGGGCATCGGAGAGACCGTCTTTTACCGGACGGACGACCGGCCGAAGCCTCACAATGCCTATGCCTCCGCTGCGGGTATAACTGCCGGGGCGGAGAAAATGGGATACAGCTGGCAGTACGCAGAGGATTATACGGGACATTATCAGTTTGTGAAGGACGGAGAAGCCCCGGAGCTTACCGGTGCGTCAGCGGCGAATTTTGTGAAGCCGGGTTATTCATCCAACACCCCTCTTTTTACCTATAACTCTGAATCGGGAGTGTATTATCGCTCCCAGTACGGGGAACCGCAGATCGACGATACGACCGGAGAACAGCTGTCCTGCCGGAATATTCTGTTCCAATATTGTGAATATGAGCATTATTATGACACAGAATACCTTTATATCTATGTGATGGGAGAAGGCGCCGGGAAGTATATCACTGACGGGAAAGCCATCGACGTCACCTGGAAAAAGGACGGCGACTGGGGAATCACCCGGTATTACGATACAAATGGAAATGAGATCAAGCTGAACCAGGGAAAGACCTGGGTCTGCATCATTCAAACAGAAAAGGCAGAGAACGTAGAAATCTATGAGTAGCCAAAATCAAAGACCAAAGAGAAAAAAGAAAAATAATAACTTCCTTGTGCAGGGAACAATCCTTGCGGGGGCCGGGATCCTGGTGCGGATCATAGGACTTGTGTACCGGATTCCCATGCAGAATAAGATAGGCAGCGCAGCTATGGGGATGTATTCATCCGCGTTTTATATTTACAATATCATGCTGCTGCTGTCTTCCTACAGCCTGCCCCTTGCCGTATCCAAAATGGTTTCGGCCAGGGTGGCTTTGGGCCAGCATAAAAACGCATACCGGATATTCCAGAGCTCCCTGCTGTTTTCCCTGGTATCCGGCGGTGCAGCGTGTCTGCTTACATTTTTCGGGGCGGACTTCTTTGCTGCAAAATTATTAAATGAACCGGGGGCGGCATATGCGATCAAGGTACTGGCGCCCACAATCTTCGTCATGGCGTTCCTGGGAACTCTGAGAGGATATTTTCAGGGACTCGGCACCATGATTCCGACCGCTGTGTCACAGGTGTTTGAACAGATCATCAATGCCGTGGTCAGCGTTGTAGCTGCGTTCCTTTTGTTTGATATGGGCGCGAAGATGGACATTGCAAAGGGGAAGGATTTTTATGCGGATGCCTATGGCGCTGCCGGCGGTACCATTGGTACGGCGGTTGGAGCCCTGGCGGCCCTTTTCTTCTGCTTCGTAGTGTTCCGCATGTATAAACAGGTCCTGAACAAGCAGATGCGGAGGGATAATACGGTGATGCTGGAATCCTACGGCAATATCGCCAGAGTCCTCATAGCGACCATCATCCCGGTCATCATCAGCGGGACTGTATACAATATCAGCAACCTGATCGACAACAGCATATATGGATTCTATATGAAGTCCACAGGCGGCACGGCTCATTACATGGCCAATTGGGGGGTATATTCCGGTCAGTACTATCTGCTGATAAACGTACCTATTGCCATTTCCAACGCGTTATCTTCCTCTATGCTTCCTTCTCTGACAAGAACAGTGACGGAAGGAAAGAAGGGAGAGGTGCTCCGGAAAATCAATGTGACGATCCGTTTTTCCATGATCGTAGCAATCCCTGCGGCTGTCGGACTGACGGTCCTGAGCTCTCCAATCGTGAATATGCTGTTTAAGCAGGATACACAGCTGGGCGGAGATCTGCTGTTCTTAGGTTCTCTTGCCGTAATCTTTTTCTCCCTGTCTACGGTGAGCAACGGCATCCTCCAGGGAATCAATAAAATGAAGGTTCCTGTGAGAAATGCCCTGATTTCCCTGATTCTTCATGTGGGTGTTCTCATTGCCCTCCTGTATGGGCTGAAGACAGGAATCTACGGAGTCGTTATAGCCAATATGCTGTTCGGTCTTTCCATGTGTATCCTGAATGGGATATCCATAGCTAATTTCCTGGGATACAGACAGGAAGTCAAGAAAACGTTCGTGCTTCCGTTCCTGGCCTCTGTCATCATGGGAGGGGCTTCCTATCTGGTCTATTATTTGGTGAACATGATAACGAAGAGGAACTCCATAGCCTGTCTGCTGGCCGTTATTGTGGCTGTCGTCGTATATTTTGTGATGCTGATCGTATTCCGCTGTGTCAGCGAAAGCGAGCTTCGAAGTATGCCGATGGGCGGTAAACTGGCGTCCGCGGCGAAAAAACTGCATCTGATGTAACCTATGGTCATGTTTAAAATCTGCATAGTGGTAGATACTAGAAAGAGGATAATACTATCCTCTTTCTTTTTTATTTTTGGGAAAGTGCATTATCAACTTAAAAATAGGGGTGAATCACTATGAAAAAAACCATATGGTTGTATCTTTTAAGCTTTTGCCTGCTTTTTTTCGTGTTTTCTACAGTCTATTATTTCAGCTACCGGAATCTGGAACAGAAAAAGGAGCTGGAGCTGGCCAAGGAAGAACAGGAAAGCAAATCGCAGTTTAACACGGTGGAAGCGGAGACTCATGTTCCGATGACCGCAGCCGCGGACGGCGCCGGATCAGGGCAGAATACGGATGAGAATGCTGTGGCGGCCGGAAAAAAAGACGGGTCGGTGGTGACAAAGGATATGCTTTATATTTCTCAGAATTACGACCCGAAGACAGAAGTCCTGACAGAAACCATTCTGCCCATGCCGGAGGATTATCTTGGACTTACCAGGGAAGAATTAATCTCCCTTATGAAATCATCGGACAGCGGAAAGAGCCTGGTTTCCTTTTCTGCCTCGCGCCTGGTAGTTAGGAGTGAGGAGGCGGTGAATCCCGACGATTATCGGTTCCTTCTTATTTTGGAGGAAGGTTATCTGAAAATTTACTACAGCGACAGACGGGATGTCTATATGGAAACCTATCTGACAGAAGAGGAGCTTCCGGATTCCGAGCTGGAGGTTCTAAAGAGCGGCTATTATATAAAGGGAGTGGGAGAGCTCTACGACTATCTGGAATCCATCACCAGCTGAACTTGCAATCCCACGGTACTCATATTATAATGTCTGTAGCTAAACTGCGGGAAAATTTCAGCGCAGAAAGGAGACAGGCCATGAAGAAGACAGTGATAATCGGGGGCGGAGCGGCCGGCATGACGGCAGCCATCGCTTCCGCCGGCGCCGGAGATTCGGTCACTCTTCTGGAACACAGCCCTCAGCTGGGGAAGAAGCTGTTGTCCACGGGAAACGGCAGGTGCAATCTGACCAACCGGAATCAGGACGCTTCTTTTTACCGCTGTCCGGAATCGGATTTTCCGGAAAAAGCACTCAAACAGTTCGGATATAAAGAAACACTTGAATTTTTTCGGGGACTTGGACTTTTTTTAAAAGAAAAGGAAGGATACGTATATCCCCGCTCGTCCCAGGCCTCTTCCGTACGGAATGCTTTGCTGCGTGAACTTGAACGCCGAAAGGTAGACCTTAAGATGGAAACAGATGTGCGGGAAATTGTAAAATATGAAAAAGGATTCCGAGTGAGAACATCGGATACATCCTATGTATCTGACCGAGTCATCCTGTCCTGCGGAGGAATGGCGGCTCCGTCCACCGGTTCCGACGGAAGCGGGTATCGTCTGGCGGCCGAAATGGGACACAGGATCATTGAGCCGGTGCCGGCGTTGGTGCAGCTTCGTTCTTTCAGAACCGCCCTCCAAAAGGCAGCAGGTGTACGGGCAGACGGGCGGATTTCTCTTTACATAATGGAAAACGGCAGACGGGCATTTGCCGGAGCCGATACCGGGGAGATTCAGCTGACGGATTATGGAATTTCTGGAATCCCTGTTTTTCAGGTCAGCCGCTACGCTTCGAAAGCTCTGTCGGAGAATAAACAGGTATGGGCTGAAATTGACTTTCTTCCGGAATATACATCTATGGAGGAAAAACAGAAGCTTTTCCAGTCTGTTCGTCAGGAAAAGAAAGGCTATGACTGTCTGGAGGTGCTTTGCGGCCTGTTTCCGGAGAAGCTGGCTCTGGCATTTCTAAAGGAGGCGGATATTCCGTTTCATCTTCCGGCGGAACAGCTGGATGAGAACAGGACAGAAAAGCTCTGCCGGACCGTCACATGCTTTTCGGTGCCGATTTCCGGTACGAATTCCTTTTCTCAGGCCCAGGTGACCGCGGGAGGAGTTGATGTACGGGACGTGGTGCCTGAGTCAATGGAGTCAAGGCTCGTCCAAGGACTGTACTTTGCAGGAGAGATTCTGGATGTGGACGGTATCTGCGGCGGATATAATTTACAGTGGGCATGGACCAGCGGCTGGCTGGCCGGAAAGCAGGGCAGGAAATGATTCGGATCACACAGCTTAAGCTTCGTCCCGGAGAGGATGAGGCTGAACTCTATAAAAAGCTTTGCAGAAAACTAAGACTTCGGGAAGAGGACATTCTTTCCTGGAAGATTGTTAAAAAATCCATTGACGCCAGGAAAAAGGAGGATATTCAAATTGTCTTTCAGGTGGATGTGGAGATAAAGAAGAAAGAGTGCGCCATAGCAGATCATCTGAAAAGCGCACAGATTCAGTTGATAAAAGAAGAAAGCTACCGGTTCGCAGAGCCGGGAGCGGAACCGTTAAAGAACCGGCCTGTGATCGCCGGTACAGGACCTGCAGGACTCTTCTGCGGCTATATGCTGGCGAAAGCCGGTTACTGCCCGATTCTTTTAGAGCGAGGCGGATCTGTGGATGAACGTGAGGAAGCAGTATCAAAATTTTGGAAGACTGGAATCCTGGATCCGGAATGTAATGTTCAGTTCGGGGAAGGCGGCGCCGGGACATTTTCCGATGGAAAATTAAATACTCTTGTAAAGGATCCGGCTCGCCGGGGGCGGAGGGTCCTGGAAATATTCGCCGAGATGGGTGCCGGAGATGAAATTTTATATGAACAAAAACCCCATATCGGAACAGATGTGTTAAAACAGGTATTAAAAAATCTGAGAAGGGAAATCGAACAGGCCGGAGGAGAATTTCACTTCCATTCCAAAGTGGCCGGACTGGACATAGAGGGAGGCAGGCTGACCGGAATTCACGTTGCCGGTACAAAGAAAGAGGGAGGACAATTCTTTCCTGCAGACTGTCTTGTGCTGGCCATCGGCCACAGCGCCCGGGACACCTTTCAGCTGCTGTATGAAAAAGGGCTGGATATGAAAGCCAAATCCTTTGCCGTGGGCTTACGGATCGAGCATCCACAGCAGATGATACAGATATCCCAGTATGGAGAGACTTTTGCAGGACTTCTTCCCCCCGCTCCTTATAAGCTGACCGCAAGGTCGAAAGATGGAAGGGGAGTCTATTCCTTCTGCATGTGTCCCGGCGGCTATGTGGTCAACGCTTCCTCTGAACCGGGGATGACGGCTGTCAATGGTATGAGCAACAGAAGCCGGGACGGCAGGAACGCAAACAGCGCCATGATCGTAACGGTATCGCCGGAGGATTTTGGAAACGGGCATCCCCTTTCCGGGATCGCATTTCAGAGAGAGCTGGAAAAGGCTGCCCATGAGCTGGGCGGAGGAAGGGTTCCTGTTCAGCTTTACGGAGATTTCAAAGAAGACAGGATGAGCAGTTCTCTGGGAGATGTCCTGCCGGATACGATGGGTGGAAACCACTTTGCCAATCTGCGGCGTCTTCTCCCAGAATATTTAAACCGGGCGCTTATGGAGGGCATTGAACAATGCGGGCAGAAATTGCGGGGATTTGACCGGTATGATGCAGTGCTTTCCGGCGTTGAGAGCCGGACGTCGTCCCCTATACGGATTGAGCGGAATGCTTCCATGGAGGCGAGTGTTCCGGGGATCTATCCGTGTGGAGAGGGAGCTGGATATGCGGGAGGAATCACTTCAGCCGCCATGGACGGGATACGGGTGGCGGAGGCCATCGCGGCCCGCTTTTCCCCTCGTCTCCTGCAGAGCAGAAAAGATTGATTCTGAATGCCAAATCTGCTAGAATAACGGTGTCGAGAAGAGAAAAAGAAGATTAGAGAGGATACATATGGACAGAAAAACAAGGCTTTCAGGAAAGAACCGGATCGTCGTAAAAATCGGTTCTTCCTCGCTCACCCATAAATATACGGGATATCTGAATTTAAATAAGGTGGAAAAGCTGGCGAGGGTGCTCTGCGATCTGAGAAATCAGGGGATGGAGGTCGTGCTGGTGAGCTCCGGCGCCGGAGCGGTAGGCAGAAAAACCATGGGATACATGGAGCGTCCGGATGATCTGCCGGTCAAACAGGCGCTGGCTGCAGTGGGTCAGGCAAAATTAATGATGACCTATCAGAAGATTTTTTCGGAGTATAATCAGGTGGTCGCCCAAATCCTGATGACAAAGACGACCATGCTCAATGACAATTCCAGAAGGAATGCCAGAAATACCTTTGATGAGCTGTTCAAAATGGGAGTGATTCCCATTGTCAATGAAAATGATACCGTCGCCACCCATGAGATTGAATTCGGAGATAATGACCGGCTGTCTGCCATTGTGGCGGCGGTGATACATGCAGATCTGCTGATACTTCTTTCCGATATTGACGGTCTTTATGAGGATGATCCGAAGCGTGACCCGGAGGCAGAATTTATTCGGGAGGTGGAAGAGATTACCGATGATCTGCAGGAAATGGGAAAGGAGACCACCGGGAGCACCGTGGGAACCGGCGGGATGTCTGCAAAGATCGTGGCGGCCCGGATGGCCACCGACGCCGGGATCGATATGGTGATCACCAACGGAGAAGATGTGGAGAATATATACCGGGTCCTGGACGGAGAACAGGTCGGCACACTGTTCCTGGCCCATAAAAACAAGGACTTTGATCTGATCGAATATCTGACTGCATACTGAGACATCTTATGGGGCGGTGCACGGACAGGAAGGAGTGGACACAATATGAAGAAAGCAAGTCTTGTTCTGGAGGGCGGAGCTACCCGCGGAGTTTTTTCCGCTGGGGTCCTGGATTTCCTGATGGAGAAAGAATTATATATCCCCTATGTGATCGGCGTTTCCGCAGGAGCCTGCAATGCGGTGGATTATCTGTCCCGACAGATTGGAAGGACGAAAGACTGTATGATTCCCCGCGATAAAAAAAACGGCTACATGAATTTAAAGAAGGCATTAAAAACAAAAAGCCTGTTTGATATGGATATGATATTTGATCGATATCCTAAGGAGCTGTTTCCATTTGATTTTAAGACCTATCAGGAATCAGCCCTGCGCTGTGAGATGGCTGTGACCAACTGCCTGACCGGAAAAACGGAATATCTGGATGACCGGGAAGATGAAGACCGTCTGTTCACCATCTGCCGTGCTTCCTGCAGCATGCCGGTAGTCACCCCTATGGTAGAAATCGACGGAGTTCCCTATCTGGACGGCGGTCTGTCCGATTCGGTACCTGTTGCCAGGGCCCTGAGGGAAGGCTATAAAAAATGTGTGGTAGTCCTCACCAGGAACGCAGGCTATCGAAAAAAGCTGTCCCATAAAGCTGCCGTGATCTATCATTCTGTTTACAAGGAATATCCGGAGCTGGTAAAGACAATCTGCAGGCGTCCGGTAATGTATAACCGAACAATGGAACTGATTGAACGGCTGGAAAAGGATGGGCATATTTTTGTGCTGAGACCGTTTGAGCCTGCCGTATCCAGGACGGAGCAGGATCCAGAGGTGCTGGAAAGCTTTTACCGGCACGGTTATGATTTGATGGAGTCCAGATATGAAGAGCTTCTCTCATATTTGGACAGATAAGGAGAGTTTATGACGGAAAAAGAAATTCAAAGAATCAACGAGCTTTATCATAAATCGAAAAAAGAAGGACTTACCCCAGAAGAAAAAAGGGAACAGGCGGCCCTTCGTGAAGCTTATATTCAGGCGATCCGCATGAATTTGAAGGGAACTCTGAATAATGTAAGCATTCTGGAGCCGGACGGCAGTGTGACGGAGCTTAAAAAGGTCAAAGAAGCGAAGGACAGGAAAAGACAATGATGACAAAAAAAGAGATCAGGAAAATGGCCAATGAAAGCAGAAAAGCCATGCTTCTTAGGGAAGAGGAAGAGAAGAGCAGGAAAATCTGCGGGCAGATCCTGTCTATGCCGGAATATAAAGAAGCCCGAAGCCTGTACTGCTATGTGGATTTCAACCATGAAGTCAGGACCTGGGATATCATGAAAAATGCCATGGCGGAAGGTAAACGGGTCGCGGCCCCCAGAGTGGACGGGGATTCCATGGACTTTTATTATATCACGTCCAGGGAGGATCTGGAGCCAGGCTGCCTCGGAATCCTGGAGCCGAAGGCCGGGCTTACCATGGCGGCAGAGGAGGATGCCTTTTTTCTGATGCCGGGGGTGGCTTTCGACAGAGAACATCATCGCGTGGGATATGGGGGCGGCTATTATGACCGGTATCTGGAGCGGTTCCCAAAGCTGACAAAAGTGGCGGTAGCCTATGAATGTCAGGTATTTGATCAGGTTCCCCATGAGACTTTCGATATCTGTCCCGCCGTTCTTGTGACGGAGGCAGGAATCAGCAGGAAGTGAGCGGAGAGCCGTTTTGCACTCAGGAGGATTAAAAATGAAAGAATTGATCAGGATGGGAGAACGGGCCAGGACGGCTGCGTCTCTGTTGGGCAGCTTAGGGATAACTGAAAAAAACAGAGGCCTGTCTGCGGCGGCTGATGCACTGACTGCCAATGCAAAGTCCATATTAAAAGCCAATGAGATGGACATGGAAGCGGGAAGGAAAAAGGGGATGCATCAGGGACTCCTGGACCGGCTTATGCTGACCGAAGCCCGGATAGAAGCCATGGCCGAGGGCCTGCGCCAGATCGTATCCCTGGATGATCCGGTGGGAGAAGTCCTTTCCATGAAAAAGAGGCCGAATGGACTTGCGATAGGGGAAAAAAGAGTGCCAATCGGCGTGATTGGAATCATATACGAATCTCGTCCCAATGTAACGGCTGACGCGTTCGGGCTCTGCTTTAAAGCCGGAAACGCTGTGATCTTAAAGGGAGGGAGCGACGCTTTGAATTCCAACAAGGCGATCGCATCCTGCTTAAGAGAGGCACTGGCCGGATGCGGGCTTCCGGAGGATTCCATCCAGCTTCTGGAGAGCACGGACCGGGAGGCTGCTAAGGCCCTTATGCGTATGAACGGCTACGTTGATGTCCTGATACCCAGAGGGGGCGCCGGACTCATCCGCACGGTGGTGGAAAACAGTACGGTACCCGTAATAGAGACAGGAACAGGCAATTGCCATATATTTGTGGATGAAAGTGCGGATATTGATATGGCGGTATCCATCATCTTCAATGCCAAGACTCAGAGGATCGGTGTGTGCAATGCCTGTGAGTCCCTGGTAATCCACAAAGGCATTGCAGACAGGCTGATGCCTGCCCTCGCGAAAAAGCTTTCAGAAAAGCAGGTGGAAATCCGCGGGGATGAAACGGTCTGCAGGCTGCTTCCGGGTGCGGTCAGGGCTTCAGAGGAGGACTGGGGAACCGAATATCTGGATTATATTTTATCCGCCAAGACAGTCGGCTCTGTAGGAGAGGCAATTGCCCACATCAACCGTTATAACACGAAGCATTCGGAAGCAATCATCACAAAAGATTATGCAAATGCCCAGAGGTTCCTGGACGAGGTGGACGCCGCCGCCGTATATGTAAACGCCTCCACCCGGTTTACCGACGGTTTTGAGTTCGGCTTCGGAGCGGAGATTGGTATCAGCACGCAGAAGCTCCATGCCAGAGGACCGATGGGGCTTAAGGCGCTGACAACGACTAAATACATCATATATGGAAACGGGCAGGTCCGCCCCTGAGCGGGTAGAAGAGACAGGAAAAACCTGTCTCTTTCTTTCTCATATGCGTACAGGCAGACTTTTATTGATTTTTTAAAAAGCGTCGGCTATAATAGAAAGGATTAAGAGAAGGGATAAAGGACCGTGGATAAAACAATATATGTCAAGATAATAGAGCAGGCGCCGGCCGGTGAGCCGGAGCGGCAGCACTATTTCATGCAGAAGCTCCGTGATATCGTAACGGAGAGATCCAATCGATTGGGAAGGCCTTTCTATGCCAATGTGACGACCTTCGGGTGTCAGATGAATGCAAAGGATTCGGAAAAGCTTCTTGGTATTTTGGAGGAAGCCGGATTCACCCCATCGGAGAAGGAAGCTTCAGATTTTGTGATCTATAATACCTGTACGGTCAGAGACAACGCCAACCAGCGGGTATATGGACGCCTGGGTTATCTGAACAGCCTGAAACAGAAAAATCCGGATATGATCATTGCCCTCTGTGGCTGCATGATGCAGGAACCGTCAGTGGTGGAAAAAATAAAGAAAAGCTATCGATTCGTAGACCTTATATTTGGAACCCATAATATCTTCAAGCTGGCAGAGCTTCTTTACCGGCAGATGACAGAACGGCATATGATAGTTGACATATGGGACGGAACGGATGAAATTGTGGAAAAGCTTCCTGCTGAACGGAAGTATTCCTTTAAATCCGGGGTGAATATCATGTACGGCTGCAATAATTTCTGCAGTTACTGTATCGTACCGTATGTCAGAGGGAGGGAACGCAGCCGGAGTCCGGAAGATATCGTGGATGAAGTAAAGAATCTGGTAAAAGACGGCGTAGTGGAAGTGATGCTGCTCGGACAAAATGTCAATTCCTATGGAAAGACCCTGAATCCGCCAATGAGCTTTGCAGAACTTTTAAAAAGGGTAGCCGATGTGGAGGGCCTTGAACGCATCCGTTTTATGACGTCTCATCCAAAGGATCTGTCGGATGAATTGATAAGAGTGATGAGAGACTGCCCGAAGGTCTGCCGCCATCTGCATCTTCCTCTCCAGTCAGGAAGCTCCAGAATACTTTCTCAGATGAACCGGGTTTATGGGAAAGAGCAGTATCTGGCCCTGGCAGAAAAAATAAAGACAGAAATTCCGGACATTTCTCTGACTACGGATATCATCGTAGGGTTTCCTGGCGAGACGGAAGATGATTTCCAGGAAACTTTGGACGTAGTCCGCAAAGTGAGATATGACAGTGCCTTTACTTTCCTCTATTCTAAGCGGACAGGCACACCCGCGGCCGCCATGGAAAATCAGGTGCCGGAAGAAATCATGAAGGACCGGTTTGACCGGCTCTTAAAAGAAGTACAGAGGATTTCCGCCGAAGTGAGCGGAAAAGATGTGGGGAAAGTCATGCCTGCCCTTGTGGAAGGGCTGGATGACCATAATCCCGGTATGGTTACCGGCCGTTTGAGCAATAATATAATGGTACACTTTCCGGGCGAGGCTTCTGATATCGGAAGAATCATTCCGGTGAAGCTTGAAGAATCCAGAGGATTCTATTATATGGGGACGCGCCTCCCTTAAATATGGAGGTAGGGGTATGAAAAAGTGGATTTGTTTTTGTCTGAAAAAGGAAAAAAGAGTGTGGGAAGTCCTGCTGGCAGCCTTTGCCGTGGGTTTTTTCTGCTATGGAGCGTTGGCATCCTTTGGGACAAGCTGGCAGAATGAATTTAAAATACAGTTTGCGAAGGTAGCGCCGGCCGCGGGGAAAAGCGTTAAGGTCTTTGACCGGTCAGGGAGTTCACCGGAAGCTTCCGCGAAAGGGAATGGCTCTGTCCAGAAATTGTCTTATGAACGGATGAAGAGCGGGGACATCATGTATTCCGGTTATTTTGGCCTTCTGAATATCAGGAGCGCTCCCTCAAAGAGGGGAGAGCTGCTTGGCCAGATTGCTTACGGGGATGAAGTGCAGGCGTACTGGAAGGAAGATTCCGGCTATGTCAGGGTCTTATTTAAGAAAGCGCACTCCGATGAACTCATAGAAGGATACTGTACCAGGAAAGAGCTTTCCGATACAGAACCAAAGGACGCTCGTATTTATCTTGGCGTCGCTGATTTTAAGCAGTACGACGGACGGTGGGCAAACGTTTCACTGGGAGGCAGCTATGAGACGATTGCAACCGCCGGCTGTACCACCACCTGCCTGGCAATGGCTTATTCGTACCTGGAGGGCCATGTGACGACACCTGATATGATGGAAGAACGGCTGTTTTATAATGATGACGGCCTTTTGAGCTTTCCGAAAGCATATGTGAAGATCTCCGAAAAAGATTATCTTTCTGCAGCCCTTGAAAAGCTGCAGCAGAAGATTCCTGTACTGATCGGATGCAAACGGGATGACGGAAGTCCTCACTGGGTGCTGATCATGGGATACAGCGGGGACGGTGTGAACCTGAATACGGAAGATTTTCTGATTCATGACCCAGCCTCCGAGGAGAGACATACTCTGGCGGACTTTTTTGCGGAATTTCCAAATTTCAACAAGATCGCATATTATAACGGGACATGAAAGTCCACAGAATAGAGAGGTAAAACGTGGCAGCACAATTATCACCAATGATGCAGCATTATCTGGAAACTAAAAAACAGTATCCTGACTGTATCCTTTTTTACAGGCTGGGGGATTTTTATGAAATGTTTTTTGAAGATGCACAGACGGTTTCCAGAGAGCTTGAGATTACACTGACAGGAAAGGACTGCGGGCTGCCGGAACGGGCTCCCATGTGCGGAGTCCCTTATCATGCAGTAGATACGTACCTGAACCGGCTGGTTCAAAAAGGCTATAAGGTGGCCATTGCAGAACAAATGGAGGACCCCAGGCTTGCAAAGGGACTGGTCAAGCGGGAGGTCATCCGGGTCGTGACTCCCGGTACGATCTTGAGCAGCCAGGCTCTTGATGAGACCAGAAACAATTATCTGATGTGCATTGTCTATCTTGCAAAATCCTTTGGAATCGCCGTAAGCGATGTGACAACCGGTGAATTCCTGGTCACAGAAGTGCCTGCGATTCGTGCTCTTTTGGATGAGATCTATAAATACATGCCTTCGGAGATTATATGCAACGAAGCCTTTTATATGTCAGGAGTCGATCTGGAGGATATGAAGAACCGCATGAATTTTATTATCTCTCCTCTGGATAATCATTATTTTGATGAGGATATCTGTCAGGATACTCTAAAACGGCATTTTCATGTGGAACGCCTCGAAGGCCTTGGACTGGAGGATTATAAAATTGGTCTGATTGCTTCCGGAGCCGCACTTCTTTATCTTTTAGATACTCAGAAAAATTCATTGGGGCACATTACAAAGCTTTTGCCTTACCGGTCTGGAAAATATATGGTGATCGATACTTCCACCAGACGGAATCTGGAACTTTTGGAGACTCTGCGGGAGAAACAGAAAAGAGGCTCTCTTTTATGGGTGCTCGACAAGACCAGAACTGCCATGGGCGCCAGAATGCTCAGGAGCTTCATTGAGCAGCCTCTTATAGAAAAGGCGGAGATCACAAAACGCCAGGATGCAGTGGAAGAACTGAATGGGGAATATATCACCCGCGAGGAGCTGATCGAGTACCTGAATCCCATCTATGATCTGGAGCGGCTCATCGGAAGGATTTCCTATCAGACAGCCAATCCAAGAGATCTGATCGCATTTAAGAATTCCCTGCAGATGCTTCCCCATATTAAACATCTAATGGAACAGCTGACGGCGCCCCTTTCAAAGGATATCTGCGGACAACTGGATACGTTAGAAGATCTGGCGGAGCTGATCGGACGCGCGGTCGTGGAGGATCCTCCCATAGGTGTGCGGGAGGGCGGCATTATCCAGGAGGGCTTCAACGAAGAGGCCGACCGTCTGCGGAAAGCAAAGACGGAGGGCAAGAAGTGGCTTGCTGAGCTGGAGACAAAAGAGCGGGAAAGAACGGGGATCAAAACGCTCCGGGTCAAGTTCAACAAAGTATTCGGCTATTATCTTGAGGTGACGAATTCCTTCCTGTCCCAAGTGCCTGACGACTACGTCAGAAAGCAGACCCTCACCAACGCAGAACGCTTTACGACGGATGAACTGAAAAAACTGGAAGAAATCATCCTGGGAGCGGAAGACAAACTTTTCATCCTGGAATACGATTTGTTCTGTTCGCTGAGGAATACCATAGCAGAGCAGGTGGCCCGAATCCAAAAAGCGGCTCACAGCATTGCCTGGATCGATGTATTGACCTCACTTTCTGTGGTGTCCACCAGGAATGGTTACGTGAGGCCAAAAATCAATGAAAAGGGTCTGATCGATATAAAAAACGGCCGCCATCCTGTGGTGGAACAGATGCTTCGCGACGACCTCTTCATTGCCAACGACACGTATCTCGACAACGGGAATAATCAGATATCCATCATCACCGGGCCGAATATGGCCGGAAAATCCACTTATATGAGACAAACGGCGCTCATCTGTCTCATGGCGCAGATTGGAAGCTTTGTTCCGGCGGAAGCTGCCAATATCGGCATTTGTGACAGGATTTTTACGAGAGTAGGAGCCTCCGACGACCTGGCCAGCGGCCAAAGCACCTTCATGGTGGAGATGACTGAGGTGGCAAATATACTCCGGAATGCGACAAAAAACAGTCTTCTGATTTTGGATGAGATTGGCCGGGGGACCAGTACCTTTGACGGCCTGAGTATTGCCTGGGCTGTCATCGAATACATATCCAATACGAAGGTTTTGGGGGCGAAGACGCTGTTTGCCACCCATTACCATGAGCTTACAGAGCTGGAAGGCTCCATAAGCGGCGTGAATAATTATTGTATCGCAGTGAAAGAAATGGGAGACGATATCGTATTCCTCCGGAAGATTGTCAAAGGCGGTGCAGATAAAAGCTACGGAATTCAGGTGGCCAAGCTCGCCGGAGTGCCGGATCCGGTGATCATGAGGGCCAAAGAGCTGGTGGAAGAATTATCGGATGCCGATATCTCTGCCCGTTCCAGAGAAATCGCCGATGCCGGCCGGCAGGCGTCCCATAAGAAACCGGTCCCGAAGCTGGATGAGGTCGATTTAAAACAGATGAGCCTGTTTGATACGGTGAAGGATGACGATATCCTGAAAGAGCTGGAATCCCTGGAGCTTGTCACGATGACTCCGATCGATGCCCTGAATACCTTATACCGACTGCAGAACAATTTGAAGAACAGGTGGTAGTATGCCAAAGATCACAGTATTAGACCAGGATACAATCAATCAGATTGCCGCAGGCGAGGTCATAGACCGGCCGTCCTCCGTTGTTAAGGAACTGATGGAAAATGCCATTGACGCAGGCGCGACAGCCGTGACAGTGGAGATCAAGGACGGGGGAATTTCTTTTATCCGCATTACCGATAATGGATGCGGGATTGAAAAAGAACAGATTCCGACGGCATTTCTCCGTCACTCTACCAGCAAGATCCGCTCCGTGGAGGATCTGCTCACGGTATCTTCTCTGGGGTTTCGCGGAGAGGCTCTTTCAAGCATCGCTTCGGTATCCCAGGTGGAACTGATCACAAAGACGGCAGAGGCCCTGACCGGCTCCCGGTACCAGATCCACGGCGGAAAAGAAATTTTGCTGGAGGAGATCGGGGCGCCGGACGGCACTACGTTTCTGGTCCGAAACCTGTTTTATAATACGCCGGCCAGAAAAAAATTTTTAAAAACAGCTCAGACGGAGGGGGCCTATATCAGCAGCCTGATAGAACGCATGGCCCTGTCCAGGCCAGATGTATCCATCCGGTTCATCCAGAACAATCAAAGCCGGATCCACACTTCGGGAAATCACAATTTGAAGGATCTGATCTATATGATATATGGCAGAGAAATCGCCGGGAACCTTCTGCCAGTGGAAGCTGTAAAAGAAGCGGTGAAGATTTCCGGATTTCTGGGGAAGCCGCTTATCTCCCGGGGGAACAGGACCTACGAAAATTATTTCATCAACGGGCGTTATATCAAAAGCAATTTGATCAATAAAGCCATTGAAGACGGTTATCATTCTTATATGATGCAGCATAAGTACCCCTTCGTGGTTTTAAATCTGGAGATCGAACCGGAATTTCTGGATGTAAACGTCCATCCTTCCAAAATGGAGCTTAGATTCCGGAACCCGGAGGAAATCTATGATTCGGTCTGCAGGGCGGTACATGATACCCTGGCTGGAAAGGAACTGATCCGCAAAGTATCTCTGGATGCGGAGCCACAAAAGGACAGCCCCCAAATTTCTGCGAAAGAGAACGCAGATACCAAAAAGCACACTGTCCAGAGAGCGCCGGAGCCTTTTGAGGTAAGGCGCATGATAAAGGACCGGGAACCGCTCTGGAATCAGGAAAAAGTGCGGGAATCCGCAGCGTATGCGAAAATTCCGGTGAAACAGCCTGAATCAAAGACCGAACCTTCCGAACCGGAGGCTCCGAAGCAGTTGGAGCTGTTTGAGGAAAAGCTGCTGACGAAGGAGGCACGGGATGAATACCGCTTTATTGGACAGCTGTTTGATACCTATTGGCTGATTCAATACCGGGATGAATTTTTGATCATCGATCAGCACGCAGCCCATGAAAAAATCCTTTATGAACGGATGGTACGCCAGTTAGCGGAAAAGAAGGTCCTGGCTCAGATGGTCAATCCGCCGATCATACTCACGCTGAATCTGCGGGAGGAGGAGGTTTTAAAGAGCCATAAAGAAAGATTTCTGGCTCTCGGTTTTGAAATTGAGCCTTTTGGAGGCAGAGAATACGCTGTCTACAGCGTTCCCTCCAACCTCTACGGCATCGCCCAGACGGATATTTTGACGGAGCTTCTCGACAGTCTGGCGGAAGAGCTGGAGCAGGAGTCCGAGCAGGTGATCTTGGAGAAGCTGGCCTCCATGAGCTGCAAAGCCGCCGTAAAAGGCGGGGATTCTCTGTCTGTGAAGGAAGCAGAGGCCCTGATCGACGAACTCCTCACGCTAGAGAATCCTTATGCCTGCCCCCATGGACGGCCTACCGTCATTTCCATGAGCCGCAGGGAATTGGAAAAGAAATTTAAAAGAATCGTATAAAGGATCACAAAAATGAAAAAACCCTTATTGATATTGACCGGCCCCACGGCCGTCGGGAAGACAGCGCTTTCCATCCGGGCAGCCAAGGCCTTTGGAGGAGAGATAATCAGCGCGGATTCCATGCAGGTCTACCAATACATGGACATTGGGTCCGCGAAAGTTACAAAGGAAGAGATGGCGGGGATTCCCCACCATCTTATTGACGTCCTTTTGCCGGAAGAATCCTTTCATGTGGTAAAATTTCAAAGGATGGCCAAAGAAGCGATGAATGGGATTTATGAACGGGGACATCTGCCGATTCTCACCGGAGGAACCGGTTTTTACATTCAAGCCCTGTTATACGATATTGATTTTACAGAAAATGACGCGGATGCCGGGTACAGAGAAAAGCTGGAAAAACTGGCGGAGGAAAGGGGGGCGGGATATCTCCATCAGATGCTTAGGGAGAGGGATGCCCAGGCCGCAGAGGATATCCATGAGAATAATATAAAACGTGTGATCCGCGCTTTGGAATTTTTTGAGAAAACAGGGAAGCCTATTTCGGAGCATAACCAAGCTGAGCGGGAAAAGGAATCTCCCTATCAGTTTGCTTATGTGGTTCTGTTCCGGGACAGGACGGAACTTTATAAGCGGATTGACCGGCGCGTGGACAAGATGATGGAGGAGGGGCTTTTAGACGAAGTCCGGCAGTTGAAAAATATGGGATATACGAGGGATATGGTATCCATGCAGGGACTGGGCTATAAAGAACTTCTGGCATACCTGGATGGGGAAACGACTCTTTCCGAAGCCGTCCGGATACTGAAGCGGGATACCAGACATTTTGCGAAGAGACAGCTGACCTGGTTCAAGCGGGAGAGGCAGACAGACTGGATCTCCATGGACGACAGATCGGAGGAAGCGATTCTTTCAGAGATCGAAGCCATCATGAGAAAAAGAATGATCACGCCCGGACGGACAGATGGCCGGGCATGAGAAAGACAAAGGGAGACAGAATATGGAATCATTGGAGACGATGTATCAGAACATCGGTATAGATAAAAAGGTCCTGGAGCTTGGAACAGAGGTGGAAGCTTCTTTAAGGGACCGGTTCGAGAAAATAGACAGGACTGCTGAATATAACCAGCTTAAAGTGCTTCATGCCATGCAGAAGAACAGAGTGGCGGAAGCACATTTTTCTGGATCGACCGGATACGGATACAATGATCTGGGCCGGGAGACCCTGGAAGCGGTGTATGCAGATGTCTTCCATGCGGAAGCGGCATTGGTACGGCCGCAGATCACCTGCGGCACCCATGCGCTGAATGTTGCGCTGGCCGCGAATCTCCGGCCGGGAGACGAGCTCCTTTCTCCGGTGGGAAAGCCTTATGATACGCTGGAAGAAGTCATCGGCATACGGGAATCCAAGGGATCCCTGAAGGAATTTGGCATCACATACGCTCAGGCAGACCTGAAGCCCGACGGTTCCTTCGACTTTGAAGCGATCGAGGGGCGCTTGAATGACAGAACGAAGCTGGCCACCATCCAGCGGTCTAAAGGATATGCCTCCAGGCCCACCTTGTCTGTCTCACGGATCGGAGAATTGATTTCTTTTCTCAAGGAAAAAAAGCCGGATATCATCTGTATGGTGGATAACTGCTACGGGGAATTTTCAGAAGAAACAGAACCGACAGAAGTGGGGGCCGACATGTGCGTGGGTTCTCTTATCAAAAATCCGGGAGGCGGCCTGGCTCCCTGCGGCGGGTATATCGTGGGAAAGGAAGCTTGTATCGAACAGGCGGCATACCGGCTGAGTTCGCCGGGTCTTGGAAAGGAAGTGGGGGCCAGCCTTGGGCTGAACCAGACTCTTTTTCAGGGATTTTTCCTTGCGCCTACGGTGACTGCCGGCGCCATAAAAGGAGCCATATTTGCGGCTTCGGTGTATGAGAGACTGGGATTTCCCGTATATCCGTCTTCGGATACTGCCCGTCATGACATCATCCAGGCGGTTGATCTCGGATCTCCCGAGGCTTTGAAAGCTTTCTGCCTGGGGATTCAGGCGGCGGCTCCTGTGGATTCTTTCGTCACCCCGGAACCCTGGCCGATGCCGGGATACGATTCCGATGTCATCATGGCGGCCGGAGCGTTTATACAGGGCTCCTCCATCGAGCTATCTGCCGACGGGCCTCTAAAACCGCCCTATACGGTCTTTTTTCAGGGAGGGCTGACCTACTGTCACGCGAAGACCGGCATCCTTTTTTCCGTGCAGAAAATGCTTGATAAAAATGTGATATCTTTCTGAGGAATTCATTAAGATTCATATTTCTGGTGTACAGAGGATAAAAATTGTGCTAAACTGTTAGTTAGTAAAATATTGGTTTTACGGGGGGTTTTTGGTAAGACTCCGGTTTTTGACTGGCTTGTCATCCCATATGGAAAAAGGAGACGAGCCTATGGAAGAAAAGAAAAATACCATTCGGGAGCTGCCGGCTTCCGAACGTCCTTATGAAAAATGTATGGCCTTGGGACCGGCGGCACTGTCCGACGCAGAGCTTCTGGCAGTGATTCTCCGGACTGGTACGAGAGGGCAGGGAGCGCTGCAGACAGCCAGGCATGTGCTGTCTCTGAATCCTTCTGTGGACGGGCTTTTGGGACTTCATCATCTGAACGTCCGGGAGCTTCAGTCCATACCTGGTATCGGCAAAGTTAAGGCCATACAGCTTTCCTGTATCGGAGAGCTTGCAAAACGGATGAGCAGAAAAAGCATCGACAGGGAGAAGGCGTTTGTTTCTCCCGGAGCCGTTGCGGCATACTTCATGGAAGAAATGCGCCACAAGGAAAAAGAAGAGCTCCGGGTGGTGCTTTTGGATACAAAAAGCCGTTTTCTCCATGACCTGGTGATTTCTGTGGGCACGGTGAACAGCTCCCTGGTCTCGCCCAGGGAAATCTTTTTGGAAGCGTTAAAATACCAGGCGGTCAGTATCATTTTGCTGCATAACCATCCCAGCGGAGACCCTGACCCCAGCAAAGAGGATATCCTGGTAACCCGCAGGGTATATGAAGCAGGCAGGCTTCTGGGAATCACCCTGGCCGACCATATCATAATCGGGGACAATTGTTTTATCAGTTTAAAAGAACGAGGAATATTGTAGGATGAAGAACAAAAAGAAAGCTTCTTTGCCGGCCAGATACCTGTTGTTTTTTCTGATACTGTTTTGTATCGGGCTTCTGACCGTCAATTACTTTAAGCCGGGATTCTTAAGTCCGGTGACCAACGCAGTGAACTCTGTGCTTCTTCCCATGCAGAAGGGACTGAACCATCTGGGAACCGGCTTTGCGGATACCGCTTATGACTATCAGAGTCTGGAGGAGGCCAGGGCGGAGAATCAGCAGTTAAAGGAGGAGCTGGCTTCTCTTAAGGAGGATATCGGAAATTATCAGCAGGGGCAGACGGAGCTTAAGCAGCTAAAAGAGCTGTTTGAACTGAAGGGACAGTATACAGACTATGAGATGACAGGAGCCCGGGTGATACAAAAGGACGCGGGGAACTGGTACCATTCCTTTGTGATCGACAAGGGGACAGAGGACGGCATCCAGGTGGATATGAATGTGATCGCCGGCGGAGGCCTGGTAGGGATCGTCACAGAAGTGGGAAAAGATTTTGCCAAGGTCCGTTCCATCATAGATGACGACAGCAACGTAAGCGCCATGTCCTTGAATTCCGGCGATACTTGTATCGTTTCCGGAGATCTGAAGCTTTACAGTGAAGGGAAGCTCCGTCTCAGCTATATCGATAAGAATGACAATATCTGGGATGACGACAAGATCGTGACCTCCAATATCAGCGACAAATATCTGCCGAACATCCTGATCGGCTATGCCCAGGATATTCAGACGGACAGCAATAATGTGACCAAATCCGGATATCTCGTACCGGTGGTGGATTTTGACCATCTGCAGACGGTTCTGGTCATCAAGACCCTGAAAGTAACGGGCGAGGAGAAACAGTCATGAAAATCAAGCGGATCCTTGTGATGGCAGCCGTCATTTTTGCCGGTTTTTTCCTCCAATACGGAATTTTTGCAAATGTTCCGCTGATCGATACGGTTCCCAATATCCTTTTGATCATCACCGTGTCTTTTGGATTTATGAAGGGAAAGACCCAGGGAATGGTAATTGGGCTGTTCTGCGGCCTGCTTACGGATATTGTATCGATGAACGCGCTGGGGTTCCATATGATAATCTATATTATCATAGGCTATATAAACGGCGCATTCCATCAGTGGATGTATTCAGATTACATTGTGTTCCCGCTCATTGTCACCACATTCAGCAGCATCTTGTATAACCTGTATTTTTATGTTTTCCAGTTTCTTGTGAGGAACCGGCTGGATTTTATATACTATCTGACTCATGTGATCTTGCCGGAAGTAATCTATACGGTGGTCCTGACAGGTATCATCTATCAGCTGCTTTCTTTTATCAATTATAAACTGGAAATGACAGAACGAAGGAGTGCGACAAAATTTGTTTAGTGAAATTTGGGAAATTCTCGTAAGCGGCGTTAAAAGAGTAGTGAAATCCAGGCTGTTCGTGGTCAGCATTATTTTTATCGCCATGTTCACCAGTTTGGTGTTCCGTCTTTTCAAGCTGCAGATCGTGGAGGGGGCTGACTACCAGGAAAACTATGTCCAGAAGACGCTCAAGACTGTCAATGTTTCCGGAACAAGGGGGAATATTTATGACCGGAACGGAAACCTTCTGGCCTACAACAAGCTGGCCTATGCGGTCACCGTCGGCGATACGGGAGTTTATGCGAACGGATATCAGAGAAATGAAATGCTGCTCCGCCTCATCCCTATCCTGGAGAAGCATGGTGAGACCCTGATAACGTCTTTGTCCATTGCGCTGGACGAAAACGGTGTTCCGCAGTACACGACCAGCACAGAAGAAGAGAGGCGCCGGTTCCTTCGGGATGTATACGGCTTAAAAAGCACCGATGAACTGGATGACGAGAAGGGAAAACATCCTTCCAATATTTCCGCGGCCGATTTGTTTGAGACGCTTAAAAAACGGTATGGAATCGGGACGAATCAGGACAAGACCACTTACGAGATTGAAGACACCATGGCGCTCAAGCTCATGAATATCCGCTATGCGATGGCACTTAACGCATACCGCCGTTATGATGCCGTAACGGTGGCTTCGGATGTGAAACTGGAAACGGTGGCGGATATCAAAGAACATTCGGATGAACTGCAGGAGGTAAACGTGGAAGAAGAGACAATCCGCGTTTATAATGACAGCTATGCTTTCGCTCATATTCTCGGTTATACCGGAAAGGCGGATCAGGAAGAGCTGAAGGAGCTTCAGGGACAAAATGACAGCTATGAGCTGAATGATGTGGTGGGGAAATCCGGAATCGAGTCCGCTATGGAGCTCGATCTGACTGGGATCAAGGGAAGCCAGACCATGTACCTGGACAGCGAGGGGCGTATTCTGGAAGTGACCGATACGGTGGACCCGGAGGCCGGAAGCGATGTATATCTGACCATAGACCGGGATCTGCAGGTGGGCATTTATGCCCTGATCGAGCAGAGCCTGGCCGGTATCCTGGTAGCAAAGCTGACGGATGATGAATCCTATGTGATCACAGACGATACCGACACTTCCGATATAAAGATTCCTGTAAAGAACGCGTATTATCAGTTTATCAATAACAATATTCTGTCCATGAGCCATTTTGCTGCGGATGATGCCAGCGATCTGGAAAAGAGCATTCATGACCGTTTCGTGGACAGGAAAGCATCCGTGATCCCGGAGCTTTTATCCCAGCTGTCTTCGGCGGAGGCTCCCGCGTTTGATAAGTGTGAGAAATCCATGCAGGATTATCAGGATTACGTATTTGATTATATGAGGGACAATTCCTATTTCCTGGAAGGTTCCCTGAATTCAGAAGATGAGATTTATCTGGGCTGGGTCAATGAGACGGTCAGCTTCCATGATTTTCTGTATCATGCGGTGGAGAGCAATTGGATCGACACCACGAAGCTTTCCTCAGAGGAAAAATACACCAGCACGGATGATACCTTCCAATTTCTGGTGAATACGCTTGCAGCAGCCATGGACAGTGATGTCGGATTCCATAAGCTGATTTATAAATATTTGATAGAGGATGACGTTATCTCAGGAAGAGAGCTCTGTCTCTGCCTTTATGAACAGGGCGTTTTGGCACATGACGAGGCCGCCATTGCCAGTCTGTCAGAAGGAGGAAAGAAGGCGGCGTTTAATTTCCTGAAAGAAAAGATAGCCAATTTGGAGCTGACTCCGGCTCAGATGGCCCTCGACCCCTGCTCCGCCTCCTGTATCATAACCGATGTCAAAACAGGAGAGGTCAAGGCACTGGTCACTTATCCTGGATATGATATCAATAAATTTTCCGGTTCCATCGACGTTGCATATTATAACCAGCTTTACAACGATCTGAGCCAGCCCTTCCTGAATCGGGCTACGCAGGTGGAGACGGCGCCGGGTTCCATTTTTAAGGTACTGACCACGGCCATCGGCCTGGAGGAAGGCGTTATAACAGAGGCAGAGGAAATTGACGACACGGGCGTCTTTGAAAAACAAGGTCTGCATCTTCGGTGCTGGCAGGCCGGCGGCCATGGAAAGCTCAGCGTGATCGGAGCGATCGCCCAGTCCTGTAACTATTACTTTTCGGAGGTGGGCTTCCGTCTTTCCCAGTCCAATGGAAATTACGACGGGGACAAGGGCATTGCCACCATACAAAAGTATGCAAAAATGTTTGGCCTGGGTACGAAATCCGGTGTGGAGATCGCGGAAAGCGAGCCTCACATAACGGATCAGAACCCGATTCCTTCATCCATTGGACAAGGTACTCATACCTACGCGAACATCCATCTTTCCAGATATCTGACGGCAGTAGCCAGCAGCGGAAATCTGTATAAATACAGCCTGATCTCCAAAGTACAGAAGAATAATGGGGAAGTGACTCAAGAATATACGCCTCAGCTGGAAGGGCATGTGGAGCTGGCGCAGTCCACATGGGATGCGATGCACAACGGCATGGAGGCCGTGGTAGGCCCGGCCGGTACGTATTTTACCACGTTTGCAAATTCGCCCATTAAGACAGAAATCGGATTTGCAGGTAAATCCGGTACGGCCGAGCAGGCAAAACAGCGGGCCAATCATGGTACCTTTATCGGATATGCCCCGGCGCGGATCCAGGAAACGGATCCTTATGTGGAGCCGGAGGTGGCCGTTTCTGTTTCCATACCCAACGGCTACGGGGCCAGCAATGCGGCAGCCATCGCGGAAAAAGCTCTCCGACTGCAGTACGGTTATATCACTCTGCAGTCAATCTTAGAGGAAAACCACGCGGCGGATGCCAATGATTATATACCAGAATAAAAAACCGGTGAGGTGATAAGATGCGGCAGACAGTCATTATCAAAGGCAATAATTATGGCCTTTCCGTATTCCTGGATCCGGAAATCCCCATGGACAAGCTTCTTGAGGATATTACCGCAAAATTCCGGGATTCCGCGAAATTTTTCCGCGGAGCGAAAATGGCCGTTACCTTTGAAGGACGGACTCTTACACCAGAAGAAACGAATCAGATCGTAAATACCATTTGTGAAAATTCAGAGATAGATATCTCCTGTGTCATCGACACGGACAAAGCACGAGAAGCCTTCTTCCGGCGCACGCTGGAAGAAGAGGCGGAAGAAGAAGGCGACGGGAAGCCTGTCGGGAGCGGTCAATTCTATAAAGGGACGCTTCGTTCGGGACAAGTCCTGGAAGCAGAGGGGAACATTGTCATTTTAGGAGATGTGAACCCTGGGGCGAGGATCGTCGCCAAAGGAAATATTATTGTGCTGGGAACCCTGCGCGGTACGGCGATAGCCGGACTGGGCGGAAAGAAGCATGCCATTGTCGTGGCCCTGGAGATGGAACCAATTCAAATCCGGATAGGAGACGTGACAGCCCGCACCGGCGGTCATCACGTCTTTGAGGGCGGTGCGCAGATCGCGTACCTGGACTTCGGCAAGATCTACATAGAGCCTCTCTGCAAAGAGGTCATCGATGAGGTCAGCTTCCGTTAGGTATCTGACAGCAGGAATTTGAATCTTGGAGGAATGAGTTTATGAGTGAAGTCATTGTAATTACGTCCGGCAAGGGAGGAGTTGGAAAAACCACTACATCGGCCAACCTCGGTATCGGCCTTGCCATGCTGAACAAGAAAGTAGTTTTGATCGACACAGATATTGGTCTCAGGAACCTGGATGTGGTGATGGGGCTTGAGAACAGGATCGTTTATAACCTGGTGGATGTGGTGGAAGGAAGCTGCCGTATGAGCCAGGCGCTGATCAAGGATAAGAGGTATCCGAATCTGCAGCTTCTGCCCTCGGCACAGACAAGGGACAAGTCCAGTGTGTCACCGGAGCAGATGAAGAAAATGATCGATTCTTTGAGGGAAGAGTTTGACTATGTCCTTTTGGACTGTCCCGCCGGCATAGAGCAGGGCTTCAAAAATGCCATAGCCGGAGCCGACCGGGCGATTGTGGTCACCACGCCGGAGGTTTCCGCCATCCGGGACGCCGACCGTATCATCGGGCTTCTGGAGGCCAATGAAATCCGCCGCATCGATCTGATCGTGAACCGGATTCGGATGGATATGGTTCAGAGGGGGGATATGATGTCGATCGAAGATGTCATTGATATCCTGGCCGTCCATCTGATCGGCGCTGTCCCTGACGATGAACACATTGTGATCTCCAGCAATCAGGGCGAGCCGCTGACAGGATCGGACTGTATGGCGGGACAAGCCTATATGAATATCGCAAGACGTGTCACCGGTGAAGAAGTGCCAATGCTGGACCTGAATGTGAAAAACGGGTTCTTTTCCAGATTGGCCGGGCTTTTTAAGAAGAAATAAGGGGGACAAGTCATGGGATTGTTTGATTTTTTTTCGAAGAATAAATCGGGGAATGTGGCAAAGGACCGTCTGAAGCTTCTGCTGGTATCCGATAGGGCCAACTGTTCTCCTGAAATGATGGAGGCCATTAAAAATGACATCATCAAGGTGATTTCCAAATATATGGACGTAGATACCGATGCGCTGGACATCCAGATCACCCAGACGGAATCAGAAGGCGGCCACGGCGCTGTCCCGGCCCTCTTTGCAAATATTCCAATTAAAGATATAAAAAATGGGAATCCTAACAGATAAAGGATGAAATATGTTTAAGTTTAAAGAGTACCGTTTTCGTTATTTCAATATCAGACTCATATTATTTGTACTGTCCCTGGCAGTGATCGGCATATTGTTTGTGAAGAGTGCCACGATAAATTCCGGAACAGATACTTATAACAAACAGATTTTTGGCGTGGCTCTGGGAGTGGCATGCATGTTCTTAGTCTCCCTGATCGATTATCATTGGATCCTGCAGCTTTACTGGCCTATTTACGCAGTCAATATCGCGATGCTCCTAGCTACAAAGTTCATGGGACAGTCCGGCGGAGGAGCGCAGCGCTGGCTGAACCTGCCGGTAATCGGTCAGATACAGCCGTCTGAGTTTTCAAAGATTATGCTGATCTTGTTTTTCGCCATGTTTTTCTATAAGCACCGCGAAAAGATCAGTTCGGTGCGGATTGTGATCCTGTCACTTGTTTTGTTTGGGATTCCGGCGTATATGATATTTGACCAGCCGAATCTTTCCACGACCCTTGTGACGGTGGTCATATTTCTGGTCATGCTGTATGTGGCGAAAATAAGCTATAAATGGATTGGAGGCGTGTTTGCTGTGCTGGTGCCTGCCGGCATTTGGTTTGTCTACTACATCCAGCAGGAGGGGCAGAAGCTCCTGCAGCCGTATCAGGTGAACCGGATCATGTCGTGGATCAACCCGTCCAAATATCCGGCGGACAATACTCAGCAGCAGATGAATTCCATCATGGCCATCGGTTCTGGGCAGCTTCATGGAAAGGGACTGGCAAATACAACACTGGCTTCCGTGAAAAACGGAAATTTCCTGTCCGAAGAGGACACGGATTTTATTTTCGCCGTGATCGGGGAAGAGGCCGGTTTTGTGGGAAGTGTCATTATCATCAGCCTGCTGGCCCTTCTGACGGCAGAGTGCATCTATATGGCTGCAAGAGCGAGGGATATGACAGGAAGGCTTATCTGCAGCGGCATGGCGGCGCTGATTGCATTCCAATCCTTTGTGAACATCGGAGTGGCAACCGGGCTCCTTCCGAATACAGGACTGCCGCTGCCTTTTATCAGCGCCGGACTGAGCTCGCTTCTGAGCATTTTTATAGGTATGGGATTGGTTTTGAATGTCGGTCTTCAAAGAAAATATGATAATAGAGGAGGGTTTTAAGTATGAATGTGGGACTTATCGCACATGATGCAAAGAAGAAGCTGATGCAGAATTTTACAATTGCGTATCGGGGTATTCTTTGTAAGCATGAACTCTATGCGACAGGTACAACGGGGCGTCTGATTGAAGAAGTGACGAATCTGAGCATCCACAAATTTCTGGCGGGCCATTTGGGCGGAGAGCAGCAGCTGGCGGCACAGATTGAGAACAATCAGATCGATTTGATGATCTTTCTGCGGGATCCCCTCCACCCGAAGTCACACGAGCCGGATGTTTTCGAGGTCATCCGTTTGTGCGATATCCACAATATTCCTCTGGCTACGAATCTGGCTACAGCTGAGCTTCTGGTGAAAGCGATGGAGCGGGGAGATATGGAATGGCGGGAAGCTTACAAATAATTTTAAGAAGGAAATGATACAGGTTATGCCACGAACAACAACAGCGAAGCAGGTAAAACGTACCCGGATTGCACTGAAATTCGGCCTTGCCATATTGGCGGTCGCCGCCTGCACGATCGTCTTCTTATGTTTTATTAATAGCCCTTTTTCAGGAAAAGGCAGTACTTCCATTCTGGCTGCTTATGAAGGACAGGATGAAGATTTGTCCATGGAGGCGCCGGAGGTTTTAGGAGAGGCCCCGTCCCTGTTCGCAGAGAAGCTTTGTGTAGTCACGGCGGATTCAGAGCCTGATCCCAGCATCACATCTGAGGCGGGCGTGACCTTTGACCGAAC
This sequence comes from Qiania dongpingensis, assembly GCF_014337195.1. Lineage (NCBI taxonomy): Bacteria > Bacillati > Bacillota > Clostridia > Lachnospirales > Lachnospiraceae > Qiania > Qiania dongpingensis. The sequence continues at coordinate 259,701 of NZ_CP060634.1, read as the reverse complement.
CAACGGAGAAGTAGTCTACAGCAAAAATGCTTATGAACGGCTTTATCCTGCCAGTGTCACAAAGATCATGACCTGTCTGGTGGCTTTAAAATACGGAGATTTGTCCGAGGAGATCACGGTACGGGCCGATATGCTCGCAAATCTGGACCCGGATTCCTCTGTATGCAATGTAAAGGATGGGGATACTCTAAACCTGGAGCAGCTTTTGTATGGTCTGATGCTCCCCTCCGGAAATGACGCGGCCAATGCGATCGCGTATCTAGTCGCCGGGAGTGAAGAAGCGTTCGTGGAGCTGATGAACCAGGAAGCCCGCGCTCTGGGAGCGACGGACAGCCACTTTGTCAATGCTCATGGGCTGAATGACCCGGATCATTACACAACGGCGTATGATATCTACCTGATTTTTAACGAACTGATGAACTATGAGGAGTTCATGAAGATCATCGGTACGCAGCAATATACCGCACAGTATACCAACAATGGACAGCCGGTGACCAATACATGGAACAGAGGAATCTGGTATTTCTGCGGACAGGCGGCGGCGCCAGACGGCGTGATTCCCCTTGGAGGAAAGACGGGGACGACTCCGGAAGCGAAATTCTGCCTTTCTCTGGCATCGGAGGATGAAGCGGGAGCGCAGTATGTTTCAGTGGTGCTGAAAGCCGACAGCCGTGAATCGCTGTACGTTACCATGACCTCTCTGCTTTCAAAAATTCAGAAATAAGGATTGTACTTTCATATTATTTATACTATAATTAGAACAGGGTTTTGTAAATATCCGAACTATTACTTAGTGACTAAAGGAGGAGTGCATTATGGTGCAGATCATAGCAGGAAAGATGGGGAAGGGCAAGACAAAGTTTCTGCTTGAAAAAGCAAATGTGGCGGTGAAAGAGTGTAAGGGGTCCCTCGTATATCTCGACAAAAATACGAAAAATATGCACGAATTAGACAACAAAGTTCGTCTTATCAATGTCTATGATTATCCGATTCGTTCTTATAATGCTTTTATTGGATTCCTGTGCGGTATTATTTCACAGGATTATGATCTGGAATATGTATTCCTGGATAGTTTCTTAAAGCTGGCGCACCTGGAAGGCCAGGACATCTCCGCCGCCTTGATTGAATTAGAACAGCTTGGACAACAATATGGAGTTACCATCATCCTGAGCATTTCCATGGACGCACAGGATCTTCCTGAACATGCACAGTCAAAAGTGATTGTTTCTTTATAGTAACTTACATAATGAATGATAAATATGGTTCGGGACGTGATAACCCCACGTCCCGAATTTATTCTTTGACACCAGCCCTATATACATTTTGCTTCCCTGCCAAAGAATAAAGCCTCTGGCGGATCGCAGAGGCAGGAAGAACGCATCTGCATCCCAAAATAGGACGGAACGTTTTCAGTCGGTACCGTTTCCGACACGGCCGAACATACTGATAAGGTACAGGCCGCAAATGCCCACAACAGCGTAGATGATGCGGGAAATCAGGGTCATGTCCCCGAACAGGAATGTGACCAGGTTGAATTTGAAGAATCCGATTAGACCCCAGTTCACGGCACCGATGATGGTGATGACGAGAGCGGTGTAATCAAGTGGTTTGGAATTCATGAGCTTTTCCCTCCTTTCCTTTTTTTAGTTTATTCTTATTTCAGGATATTATTATGGGAAAGATTTCCAAGGTTTGTTTTAAAGGAGCCTTTTATGGCAAATACAAGTAAAAAGATCATTCGTTATAAAAAACCGAAAAATATGAATATCGGCATAGCCGTATTTGCCGTTATTTTTTTATATTTGATCATTGTGCTCATTCAGTTTATGGTCAAACCTAAAATTAAGATGTATGAAGTACTGGATGGAGACATTGCCAACGATTCTTTTTATACGGGAGTGATACTCCGAAACGAAACAGTGGTGAATTCCGATTATGCCGGATATGTAAACTATTATCTGCGGGAAAAACAAAAGGCTGCAGTCGGGAACCTGATCTTCACTGTGGATGAGAATGGTTCCATGACGGAATATCTGAATCAGTCCTCCGGAGAGGAAAGCCGGCTGTCTGATGAAAATCTGAAAGAAATGAAGGAATTATTGGCAGATTTCAGCACGTCTTACTCTGACAGCCGGTTTTCGGACGTATATGATATCAATACAACGCTTAATTCCATGCTGATGGAGTATATCAATATCAACGCTCTGCAGGAGCTGAGCGCGGCAGAAGGAGAAGGGAACGCAATCTCCTTTCAGCGATGTTATGCACAGGCCAGCGGGATTGTCATCTATTCAACGGACGGAATGGAGGGACTGACTGCAGATCAGGTATCAGCGGATACTTTTTCCAAGGAAAATTATCAGAAGACCGCTCATGCAGGCGGACAGCTGATAAACATCGGTACTCCTGCCTATAAGATGATCACCGATGACGCCTGGTCGGTGGTGATTCCTCTGGAAGAGGACGAGCTGTCGGATTACACCGACGTGACTTCAGTGTCTGTTCATTTTCCCAAGAAAAATCTAGATGCGGCGGCCGGTTTTTCCGTTTTTACTGGAAAAGACGGAGCATCCTATGGAAAAATCGATCTCACTAAATATATGATTCAATTTGCAGGTGAGCGTTTTGTGGAAGTGGAAGTGAAAAATTCCCAGGCTGAAGGGCTGAAAGTGCCTAAGACGGCGCTGACCACGAAAGACTTTTTTGTTATCCCCGTAAATTTCATTGCCTCAGGAGGAGACAGTGCCGAAGAAGGCTTCTATAAAGAAGTCTATGCCAATGACGGCACTTCCACAATGGAGTTTATTGCGGCCAGCATATACCGCACCACTGATGAATACTACTATGTTTCCATGGATGATTTTAAAGAAGGAGACTATATCATACTTCCAGATTCCAATGAACGATATCAGATCGGCGCCAAGGAATCTCTGCAGGGAGTTTACAATATAAACCGGGGATACGCTATCTTCAAACAGGTTGAGATCCTGGATGAAAACAGTGAATACTGTATCGTCAAGAAGAATATGGCATATGGCCTTCGAAGCTACGACCATATTGTGCTGAACGCATCTCTTGTAAAGGAGGACGATATACTCCGCTGATTTTTAGAAAAAATACACATAATCTGTTGACACAATTCGCAAAAACATTGATAATGATAGGTGAGTAAAAAATGAAAGGCGGTCTTTACCCATGAGTAAGTTTATTGATAAATTTCTTGACTCCATGAAACTGAACGACGAAGACGATTACGACTACGAAGATGACTATATGTATGATGAGGAGGAAGACGACGATTACGAGGAGGAACAGCCGAAGAAAAGCTTCTTCCATCGTGAGAAACGAACTGCAGAGGAGGAACCGGAAATGGTGGATAGAAAGCCTGCGGCTGCAAAGTCTAAACCGAGGACAAGCAATGTAGTTCCCATGCGTGCCGCCACGAGAGGCGGGATGGAAGTCTGTATGGTAAAGCCCAGCAGTCTGGGAGATGCCCGCGAGATTTGTGATACGCTTTTGAGCGGACGTGCAGTTGTCATCAATATGGAGGGGATTCCCACGGAAACCGCGCAGAAGATCATTGATTTTACATCTGGCGCATGCTATTCCATGAATGGAAATATGCAGAAGATTTCCAATTACATATTCATTGCTACTCCTCAGACTGTGGAATTATCCGGTGATTTTGAAGATTTAATGGGCAGTTCTTCAGGTCTTTCAGACTGACGGGACGAAAAGATGGATAAAGAAGAACAGTTATTTCTGCACCGTCTCCATGATTTGGCTGATGTGTGCTTTCAGCGGGGGATTCCCGTTTATACGGATTTTTTGAATTTACATGAGCAAACGGTTTTTCTGTCGGCGCTGCCGGAGTTTTCCCATGTCCGCTGTTATCTGGACGGCGGTTATGAGACAGCGGAGAGAAAGATTGTTTGCTTTCTTCCTGTCTATGGGGGATTTGAAGAAAAACCGGACAGAGAACAGCTTCCTATGGTTCCGGTACGGATTTCCTCTTCTGCGGGAAAATTTACAGTACCAAGCAGCCATCGGGATTATCTGGGAGCCGTGCTGAGCCTGGGAATTGAGCGGGGAAAGATTGGAGATCTCATCGTAGGGGATGGATTCGCGTACTGCCTTTGTGCGAAAAATATGTCTGATTTTCTGATGGAAGAATTGAAGTCCGTCAGACGCAATCCTGTGGTCTGCACCAGAGCCTCCTTTGCAGACTTGGAAGAAAACCAGAGTTTCACTGCCGTCACTGGATCCATCGCTTCCCTGAGGATGGATGCGCTGCTGGGGCTTCTTATGAAGTGTTCCCGCTCAAGAGCATCTGAATGTCTGGCAGAAGAGAGGGTGTATTTGAACGGAAAATTATGTGTTTCTCAGACGGCTGTGCCAAAAACAGGGGACATCCTTTCCATCAGGGGAGTGGGAAAATATATTTTCGACGGAATCCTCACTTCGACGAAAAAAGGACGCCAGATGGTGAAGCTGCGAAAATATGACTGAAGCGACATTCAGATTATAGAATATGAAAGGGTGATAAGAAATGACAGCAGAAAAGAAAGCGCAGCCCGAGGAAATCATGGTACATCAGAATGGAAAACCCATATACCCGATCGTTTTAACGGATTCCTTTGACAGCCTCCTGGAATCGGCGGCAAAGCTTAACCTTTCCGGCAGAAAAGTATGTATTGTTACAGACAGCAGGGTGGCAAAGCTGTATTTGGAAGAAATAAAAAACATATTTCATAAAATATCCGCAAAAACAGTATACTTTGTTTTTCCGGCGGGAGAGCCCTATAAAAACCTGGATACCGTAAAAAGCCTCTATGAGTATCTGATCTGTCATTCCTTCGACCGGAACGATATCCTGGTGGCGCTGGGCGGCGGAGTGACAGGAGACCTGACAGGCTTCACGGCCGCCACCTATTTAAGAGGAATTGATTTTATCCAGGTGCCGACCACTCTCCTTTCTCAGGTGGACAGCAGCATCGGCGGCAAGACAGGCGTGGATTTCGATGCTTATAAAAATATGGTCGGAGCCTTTTATATGCCCAAGCTGGTTTATATCAACGTTTCGGTCTTAAAAAGCCTTCCGGAAGAACAATTTGCTTCTGGCATGGGCGAGGTCATCAAGCATGGCTGTATCCGATCTGGAGAATACTATCATTGGCTGGAAGCCAACAAAGAGGGAATACGGCAGAGAAAGACAGGTTTCATGGCAGAAATGGTGAAGGGAAGCTGTCTCATCAAACGTGCTGTCGTGGAAGAGGATCCGAAGGAAAAAGGGATTCGTGCCCTTCTGAATTTCGGGCATACCCTCGGACATGCCATTGAAAAGGAAATGGGATTTACGATGAGCCATGGTGCCTGTGTGGGAGCGGGATGTGTAGCGGCGGCTTATCTGTCCGAGCGGCGCGGTATGCTGAAGCCAGAGGAATTTAAAAATCTAAAGGAACTCCTCGTTTATTTCCGGCTTCCCGTTTCGGTACAGGACATCAATGTATCAAAAGTGCTGGACGCGGTAAAGCATGATAAAAAAATGGACTCCGGCGTCATCCGGTTTATATTGCTTCGGTCCATCGGGGAAGCCTACATTGACAAAACCGTCTCAGCGGAAGAAATGGTGTCAGCCATGGACTATCTGACAAAACCAAGAGGAGAATGACATATGGAAGCAAACCAAACAAAAAAGCGGTTTTTTACGGTGTTCTGCTATCTTTTGGGAGCCGTTCTGCTCGTAGGATTCGATCAATGGACAAAGAGTCTGGCGGTGGCGCATCTGAAGGGGCAGGAAGCATATCCAATCATCAAGGGAGTCTTTGAACTTTCCTATCTGGAAAATCGGGGAATGGCATGGGGGCTTTTATCCGGCCAGCGGTATATCTTCCTGGCAGGGAGTGTTCTCATCCTTTTTCTCATTGCATATGCTTTCTGGAGAGCTCCTTCGACTAAGAGATACCTGCCGGCGCGTCTGGTTCTGACTGTGCTCTTTGCCGGAGCCATTGGAAATCTGGTGGACCGTCTGGCGCAGGGATATGTGGTGGACTTTTTTTCCTTTACCCTGATCAATTTTCCAGTATTTAATGTGGCGGACTGTTATGTGGTGGCTGCGGGGATAGCGTTCGTGATCTTTTTTCTGTTTTATTATAAAGATGAAGAACTCGCCGTCTTCCTTCCCGGAAAAGGGAAGAAGAAAAGCACACCGGACAAAAAAAGCGGAGAGGATGCGCAGATATGACGTTTTTCTCTTACAGGACGGCTGAAGAGGACGCAGGAAAAAGACTGGATAAGTTTCTGTCTGAAAAACCGGAAATGCCCTCCAGAAGTTATTTAAAGAAACTGATTGAGGAATCCTGGGTCCAAGTTGATAAAAAAGCTGTAAAGGGCAATTACAAGGTTCAGGCGGGAAACGAAATCGAGGTATCCGTTCCGGAACCGAAGGAGCTGGAAGTAGAAGCAGAAGCGATGGAACTGAATATCGTCTATGAAGATGATGACCTGCTCATCGTTGACAAGCCGAAGGGCATGGTAGTACATCCTGCCGCAGGGCACGAATCACACACACTGGTCAACGGTCTTCTGTATCACTGCCAGGGCAAACTGTCCGGAATAAACGGAGTGCTCCGCCCCGGTATCGTCCACAGGATTGACCGGGATACAACTGGACTTCTGCTGGTTTGTAAAAATGATTTTTCCCATGCGGCCATTGCAGAACAGCTGAGGGTCCATTCTATCAACAGGCGCTATCATGCCATAGTCCATGGCGAGATCAGAGAAGACGGCACGGTGGACGTCCCCATTGGAAGGAATCCCAATGACCGGATGAAAATGGCGATAAACTTAAAGAATGGAAAAGAGGCGGTTACTCATTATCATATATTGGAGCCGCTTAAGAAATACACTTACATCGAATGTCGGCTGGAGACCGGCCGCACCCATCAGATCCGCGTCCATATGGCATCCATCCATCATCCACTGCTGGGCGATACGGTCTATGGACCTTCGAAATCTCCGATTTCTCTGGAGGGCCAGACACTTCACGCTAAAGTTCTCGGTTTTATTCATCCTAGGACAGGGAAATATCTGGAATTTGAGGCTCCATTACCGGAGTATTTTGAAAGATTATTGGTGAAATTGCATATATAACTATACTTTCTTTGACAAATATAGTATAATATAACTATTATAAGGATGAGAGGAGCTGAATGCTATGCATGGAAATCTAGTGATTACCATCGGAAGAGAATGCGGAAGCGGCGGAAGATTCATCGGACAGAAGCTGGCAGAGCGCCTTGGAGTCAGATGTTACGATAAGGAATTGCTTGCATTATCCGCGAAAAACAGCGGGCTGTGTGAAGAAATCTTTGAACATCATGATGAAAAGCCCACCAACAGTTTTTTATATTCACTGGTTATGGATACTTATTCCATGAGCTATAATCCTTCCAATTTTGTGGATATGCCCTTGAACCAGAAGGTATTTCTTGCACAGTTTGATACTATCAAAAGGCTGGCAGAGCAGGAATCCTGTGTGATCGTAGGGCGCTGCGCCGATTATGCGCTTGCGGAATATCCGAATATGGTCTCCGTATTTACCACGGCAGCCTATGATGACAAGGTAGAGTACTTGAAAGAGCATTACCATATTGAGCCGTCCAAAATTAAGGATTTTATTACAAAGACCGATAAAAAACGCGCGTCTTATTATAATTATTATGCCAATAAAAAATGGGGGAGCGCGAAGAGCTACGACCTCTGCATCAACAGAAGCGCGGTGGGATTTGACGGGGCGGTGGATGTCATACTGAACTTCGTAGATGTCAAAAAAGCGAATAAGAAATAAATAAAACGAACTTTTTGTTACAAAAATGTCAAAAGCCATTGACAAATCATTTCATCAGATGCTATACTTTTCTGCGTAATTTCATACCATCAGCCATACATGGGGAAGTCAGGTGAAAAACCTGCGCGGTCACGCCACTGTAATGTGTAGATCACAGAGCCAGATTGCCATGTAGCGGTAATATTAGTTGTTTGACCTGCGAGGGAAAGGGAGACTGATGATCAAATGTTTTATTTTGGTATCTAAAGTCTTTCTCAATCTATGAGAGAGACTTTTTTATGCAGAAATAAAACTTTTCTGAGAACGTTGCGCTATTTTTCCTCCTCAAGATCAGACAGCAAGAAACCAGATAATTGTTGAACAGAGGAGGAACTATGAAAAAAAGGTTTGTATCAAAAGCTTTGTCACTGCTGCTCGTATTGATGTTGCTGGTATCAGGATGCGGGACTGAAACATCTCAGAGAGAAAGTACCGACGCAAAAGAAAGTACGGCTGAGACTGTCGGCGAAACCGAGGATAAGAGCCCCAATGACGAGGAAACAATCGTTCTGGCGGGATCCCGCGATCCGGGCAGGGGCACTGCCGATCCTTATTTTACCAATGTAAATCTTTATGTATGGGAGCCGCTGATCGGGGAATCCGATGACGGTGAAGTAGAACCCAGGCTTGCTACCAGCTGGGAGATGTCAGAAGACGGAAAAGAGTGGACATTTCATCTGAAGGAAGGCGTCGTTTTTTCCGACGGATATCCTTTTAATGCGGACGCGGTACTGCTTAATTTTGACCGATATAAAAAATTGGGAGTCGTATCCTCTACTTTCTTTGCATTCGACATTGATTCTGTATATCCCGGACTTCAGTCTGTAGATAAAGTAGATGACTATACAGTAAAGCTGACTTTTGAAAATCCGGTCCCCACACTTCCTTATACGATCATTAATTTCGGAAGCGGTATGTTCAGCCCGGATTGCTACGATTCTGAGACCGGCGAGTTCAAAGAATATTGTGTTGGCACAGGTCCCTTTGTCATCACGGACCATGTCCCGGATGAATCACTCACCCTCGGACGAAATGAACGTTACTACGGTGATCCTGCCAAAGCGGAGAGTATCCAGATCCGGGTCATCCCTGACCATGAAACACGGGTGGCAGCCCTCCGGTCCGGAGAGATCATGGGAGTATATGATAACAACGCGATTCTGCCTCAGTCTGCAAAGGAACTGGAAGCAGAAGGAGGATTTACTGCATCAGCAAAGATTTCCGCAAATATTCAGTATCTGAATGTGAATAACCGGAACTTTCCCTTTAATGATGTAAGAATGCGACAGGCTATGAGCATGATAATCGACCGTGAGACTTTGTTAAACAGTGTATACCGCGGCTATGGAGAAATTACTGCCAATGTGCTCAGCCCTCTTTCTGTATTTTATAAAGAGATCACACCCGAATACAACCCTGAAAAAGCAAAAGAATTGGCATCCGAGGTATTGAACGGACAGACTCCCACTGTACGGCTTTTGACTGCTTCCACCTATAAAACAGACGCAGAGCTGATCAGCTCCTGGCTTCAGGAACTGGGACTTCAGGTAGAAATCCAGGTAATGGAGTCTTCCGCTGTATCGGAAGCACTTAAAAATACAGATTTTGACCTTTCCATGGGATTCAAGGGAATGAACAATGCAGAACCAGAAACCATGCTGCGTGGCTTTTTGCATTCAGATGGTTTCATGAACAACGGATTTGCCATGAGCGGCTACAGCAATGAGGCAGTGGACGGGCTGCTGGATCAGCTGAACAGCACCTACGTAAGAGAAGACCGGGTCAAGTTATATGATGAACTTCAGGAAATCAGTGCAAAAGAGCTTCCGGTCATTCCATTGATAGCCGTGACTACCCTTGTTGTTCACAGCGACAAGATTACCGGCTATGACGCTATGTTCACCGGCGTCACGCTTCCAGAAACCAGATGGGCCGATTAAAATGATTCTTAAATATTTGGGCAGACGGCTGCTGCTTACGATACCGGTACTTTTCGGAATTACTCTTCTTGCTTTTCTGCTTGGTGTCCTGAGTCCCGGAAACCCTGCGGAAATTGCTCTCAGCGGAGGAGGAGAATACGCCGTAACAGAGAAACAAATATCCAGTATAGAGGAAGAAATGGGTTTGGATAAATCTTATCCGGCCCAGTATCTTAGCTGGATAAGGGGCGTTCTTAAGGGTGACTGGGGAACCTCCTTTCGTACGAAAAAGCCGGTTCGTGACGAGCTTTTCAGCCGTTTTGGCATCACACTAAAGTTGGCTGTATGTGCCATTTTTCTTACGGTTGCCGTCGGGATTTCCCTAGGGATTCTCGGCGCAGCCCGAAGGGGCCGATTTATAGATAAGGCAGGGCAGGGGCTGAGCGTGCTTTTTTTATCCATTCCCAGCTTTTGGGCCGCGATTTTACTTATTCATATTTTTTCCGAACGGCTGCATCTGCTTCCCACCAGCGGACAGGACTCATGGAGGCACATGGTCCTGCCGGTTATCGCACTGTCCCTTAACACCACAGGAACCACAATTCGTCTGATGCGTTCCTCCATGTTGGGTGAGCTGGGGAAACAATATATCACAGCTGCCCGTGGAAAAGGGATTTCCGAACGAATTGTCTTTCTAAAGCATGCCCTGATCAATTCACTGGCTCCTGTGGTCACGCTTCTCGGCAATTACCTGGGCGGTATCCTCGGAGGTGTCGTTGTCGTAGAATCCGTGTTCGCGATCAACGGTATTGGAAAATTTGCATTGGATTCCATAGCCGTACGGGATTATCCTGCCCTGCAGGGCTATGTGCTCATCACAGGAACGGCCTTTGTCATCATCCACATGCTGGTGGATCTTATCTGTTACTTCCTGAATCCACAGATCCGTTTGGGAGAGGGGGAGACTGTATGATTCGAAAAGGACATTGGTATGTGGACGGAGTAACGATGCTTGCTCTTACCCTGATGGGAATCATTTTGCTTGGCAGTGTATTTGCCCCGCTTCTTGCCCGGTACAGCCCTACAGCAATCAATATGGAAGAGAGTCTGCAGGGAATATCTCCCGCGCATCCGCTGGGGACTGATTATTTGGGCCGCGACCTACTTTCCCGTGTGTTATACGGCGGAAGAGTATCTGTGCTGACCGCAGTAGCTGCCACAGCTCTTTCCATGCTTTTAGGAATGGCGGTGGGAATCCTGGCCGGTTATTTCGGGGGAGTTGCAGATGCGGTGATAACTTGCCTGACAAGTATCTTTCAGGGACTTCCAGGCACAAGTATGATGATTGCCGTGTCCGCCATTATGGGACCAGGGGTGCAGAGTCTGCTGGCAGCTTTAGTGATCAATTCCTGGGCGGGGTTTTCCAGAATAGTCCGGGAAAATGTATTGAGTCTTAGGGAACAGACTTATGTGGAAGGCGCCCGCTGCCTGGGAGCCGGCCGTTTCCATATCATCATCCGCTATATCATTCCCAACATGCTCCCTGATGTCATCGTTTTATTTACCACCAGGATAGGAGGAGCCGTTTTGTCCATCGCCGCTCTCAGTTTTCTCGGTCTCGGCATCCAGCCGCCCACGCCAGACTGGGGAATGATGATCAGCGAAGCCAGAACATATTTCCGGACCTCTCCTATGCTGATCATTGCTCCAGGCGCCTGTATTATTTTTCTGTCCTTCGGCATCAACTATCTGGGAGAAATGTTCCGGAATCATTTTGACATAAAAAGCCAGACCATTCGGCAGGACTAGGAGGCTTCCATGGCAGAAAACATCATTCTTGAAGATTTAACGGTGTCCTTTGGCAATGGAAATGTGGTGAATCATATTTCAACTGTTTTTCAGTCCGGATATATTACCGGACTGCTTGGAGAGAGCGGAAGCGGAAAATCGGTGCTGGGAATGTCCGTTATCGGATTGCTGCCTTCCAATGCGAAGCAGTCGGGCAGGATTCTTTTCGGAAATCGGAATCTGCTCGCTCTGACTCAGAAGCAGCTGAGAGGAATTCGTGGGAAGAGGATAGGATTGATTCCCCAAAATCCGGCAGACTCTCTGAATCCAGCCAGAAGGATTGGGCCGCAGATGACAGAGGCTGTACGAGTAAATATTAAAAAGAAAAAAGAAGCAAAAAAGAAAGCGAATCTACTGCTGCAAACATTCGGGTTTCTAGATTCGGCCCCCATTTTGAGAAATTATTCGTTTCAGCTGAGCGGAGGAATGAAGCAGCGTGTCCTATCCGCAATGGGTCTTGCCTGTGATCCGGAATGGGTGATTGCAGATGAACCGACAAAGGGCCTGGATGCCGCGCTGCGCGGACAAGTTTGCAGTCTTTTGAATGAAATATCCAGGAAAAAAGGAAAAAGTATGCTGATTATCACCCACGATCTGATGCTTGCGGAAAAATCCTGCCAGTGGCTGATGGTGCTCTATCAAGGCCGAATCATGGAGGAAGGAAATACAGAGGAAGTCTTACACCATCCGCTCCACCCTTATACGGAAGGGCTCTTATCGGCACAGCCATCTCATGGGATGCACTCCATTCCCTATGCAGCTTCCAAAAAGGGCGGGAACAGCGGCTGTGAGTTTTCAGACCGCTGTCCCAAAGCCTCCAAAATCTGCTGCGAAGCTGATCCCCCAGTAATCGTCTTGAATGGACACAGAAAGGTAAGGTGCCATTATGCTGCTGGAAGTCCGGCATCTGAATAAACAGTACAGCTCCGGGCTGTTAAAGAGACAAGTGGTAAATCCTGTCCAGGATATATCGTTTCAAATTGAAGCAGGATCCACTTTCGGCTTGATGGGAAACAGCGGCTGCGGAAAGACCACATTATCTCGAATAATTCTGCGCCTGATTCCCGCGGACAGTGGTCAGATCCTGTTCGAGGGGACTGATATCACTAAGTGCTCTGGCAAATATTTGAAGACTATCCGGCCGAAAATGCAGATGATTTTTCAGCATCCGGAATCCTCCCTGAATCCTCTGATGAATATAAAAAATAACTTGCTGGAACCATTTAAGATTCACAAGCTGTATGACAAAGAAAGAAGAGAAGAGGAGATTCGTGAAAAGCTTGCCCTCGTGGGGCTTCCAGAAGGTCTTCTGTCACATTATCCCCATGAGATTAGCGGAGGAGAAGCTCAGCGTGTTGTAATCGCACGGGCGCTGACCATGGATGTTCGATTCTTTGTTTTGGATGAACCGACTTCCATGCTGGATGTTTCGGTCCAGGCGCAGATCATGAATTTATTCAGAGACCTGCAGAAACGATTGGGCCTGACATATCTGTTCATTTCCCATGACCTGGAGGTGGTGCGGTGGATCAGTACTCATATAGGCTTTATGAACGGAGGAAAACTGGTTGAACAGGGAAAAACAGAAGAAATAATAGAAAATCCCAAAATAGAATTTACAAAGAATTTTATCAATAGTTTTTGAAAATAAAAACAGAGAAGCAATGAGAGCCATAGACGGATATTTTGTCTATGGCTCTCATCATGATTATTCTACCGTTACAGATTTTGCCAGGTTCCTCGGTTTATCCACATTAAGCCCTTTCATATCAGAAGTGTAATAGGCCAGGAGCTGCAGGATTACGGCAACCGGAAATACCGTAAATCGGTCATGGGGTACCGGAACTGAAAAATGCATGTCGCAGATATCATCGGTTATTTCCGCATGCTGCTTGGTGATCAGAATGACAAAAGCGCCTCTGGCTTTTACCTCTTTAATGTTGGAAATTGTTTTTGCGTAAATATGGTCCTGGGTGGCTACCGCAATAACAGGGGTGTCTTCTTCTATCAGGGCGATCGTACCGTGCTTTAATTCTCCCGCTGCATAAGCTTCTGCATGGATATAGGAAATCTCTTTGAGCTTCAGGGAACCTTCCAGAGAAAACGCATAATCCAGACCCCTTCCCACAAAAAACGCGTCCTTTGCCTTCGCCAGGATACTGGCTGCGGTTTTGAGTTTCGCTTTGTTTTCCAGGATTTTCTGGACTGCCGGAATTGTATCCAGAAGGCGGGATACAAATTCACCGGCATCCTTTTGTGAAAACTTTCCGCGGACCATCGACATGCGGCAGCCGATCAAATAGAGACTTGCCAGCTGTACCATATACGCTTTTGTACTTGCCACAGCGATTTCAGGCCCGGCATGAGTGTAGAACACATAATCACTTTCCCTCGCGATAGTAGAACCCTTGACGTTGACCACGGACAATATTTTAGCGCCGCGTTCTTTGGAAAGGCGAAGAGCCGCAAGGGTATCTATGGTTTCGCCGGACTGGGAGATTACGATCACCAGAGTCCTGTCATCCACCAAAGGATTCTCATAGCGGAATTCAGAAGCGACGTTTACAGATACTGGAATCTTGATGATTGGCTCAACCAGCGCTTTCCCAACCATACCCGCATACATCGCAGTCCCGCAGGCCACGATGGCAATTTTATCACAGAAGGAAAAGAGCTCATCGGGAATCTCGTCTTCAGAAAAGTCAGGAATCCCATCCCGAAGCCGGGGAAGAATCGTATTCCTGAGCGCCTCCGGCTGTTCATGGATCTCTTTCAGCATGTAATGAGGATAGCCGTTCTTTTTGGCTGCCTCCACGTTCCAGCTCACCTCAAGGATTTCCAGTTCCACCGGATTTCCATCCAGATCCTGTACAGAAATGCCATCCTGACGAAGAGTGACAATCTGATATTCCGGAATCACGAAATAGCGGTTTGTATAGGGGATGATGGCTGTGACATCAGACGCCACAAATGAACCGTCCTCCATATGGGCGGCCACCATGGGGCTTATGTTCCGGACACAGAATATCTGATCATGGATATCCTCAAACATGATGCAAAATGCATAAGATCCTGTGATTTCCCGAATGGTTTTCCGGATAGCGGCGTAAGGATCTCCCTCATAATAATGATCAAGAAGCTTTGCAGCCACTTCCGTATCGGTTTCCGAAACCAGAGATTCCCGAAATCCAAAACGATCGATCAAATTGTGATAATTTTCTATGATACCGTTGTGAATCAAAGTTATCCTGCCAGCAATATGGGGATGGGCATTGATATCGTTTACTCCGCCATGGGTAGCCCATCTGGTGTGACCGATGCCGCAGTGTGATTCAATATCCACAGTGGTGCACGCGTCCTTTAACGTAGCTACAGGCCCGGCTTTTTTCATCAGAAAACGATCATTCCCACTGGATAAAAGCGCGACGCCGGCACTGTCATATCCGCGGTATTCCAACTGCTCTAAGCCCTCCAGTAAGACAGTCAGGGCGTCAAGGCGCCCCGTATAGCCAATAATTCCGCACATAAATAAGTCTCCTTTATAATTCCAAATGTATGTGATTTTTGTATGAAAAATCCCTGATCATATTGGATTTGTTTTGCCGTCACCGGCATATTTGCCAATATGTGCACGCACAGGGAACATGGAAGAGTACCCGCCGAATTTTCGATAATCTCTTCTCCTCGTCACCCTCATAAATCAGAGGGGCATGGCGCTTTTTTCTATGAAGTTTTTTCGCCACGGCCTCCCTGCCCATAACTCTTCCTTACTATATCATTTTCACCTTTTCCAGTCAAGTTACGCATAAAACATGGAGAATTTGCAGAAGAATTTAAAATATACCCCTTGTTTACAGACGTTACACGCCTTATAATGGTAAATGAGAGTTCTATTCTATATTAAGTTTCAGATGGAAACAAGATACCGAAACCAATTTGAAAGGAGTAACTATCATGAAATACATAGAGGTAGGAAAATCTGGCGTTAAAGCCTCCAACCTGGTCATGGGCTGTATGCGGCTAAAAGGAAAAACACCGGCGGAGGCGGAAAAGCTGATCCGAACGGCCATGGAAGAGGGTATCAATTACTTTGACCATGCGGACGTCTACGGCAGAGCCGGAAAACGCGGAGAATGCGAAGAGATATTCAGTAAGGCAATCGGCCTTTCCAAACCTTCTGTCCGGGAGAAAATGATCATCCAAAGCAAATGCGGGATTGTAAAAAGTGCAACCGGGGCTTATGATTTTTCCAAGGAGCATATCCTGAAGGCCACAGACGGCATTTTAAGCCGGTTAAACACAGATTATCTGGATTTCCTCCTTCTTCACCGGCCCGATACCCTCATGGAACCGGCAGAGGTAACAGAGGCTTTTGAAACCTTATTTAAGCAAGGCAAAGTACGTCACTTCGGAGTATCCAACCAGAAGCCTTTTCAGGTCAAGCTTCTGCAGAAATATCTTCCCTATAAGCTGGAAATAAACCAGCTGCAGTTAAGCATCGTCCATTGTCCGATGATCGATTCCGGCATATCCGTGAACATGGATATGGAACAGGCCTATGACAGAGAGGGGTCCATATTGGAATATTCCAGGCTTCATGATATGACGATTCAGGCATGGTCACCGTTTCAGAAGGGATTTTTTGGCGGGCCATTCCTTGGAGATCTGGAAAACTATCGGAAGCTGAACGAAGTGATCGATCGTCTGGCAGCTAAATATGAGGTGACAAATACAGCGATCGCCGTAGCGTGGATCACCAGACATCCGGCCAACATACAGGTAATCCTGGGCACCACAAATATACAGAGAATGAAGGATGCCTGCAAGGGCTCTGAGATTACTCTGACCAGAGATGAGTGGTATGAAGTCTATCAGGCAGCCGGAAAGAAGCTGCCGTAATACACAGTTGAAAATAAGAGTATCATAGTGGAAACAAAGGCACAGAGACAGCCGGCATGGATTGACGGTTTCTGTGCCTTTATGGTATAATTCCGTTATATCTATTCGTTAAAGTTGAGTTTAGCGAATAGATACGGGTATTAAAGAATACTATTCTCCTAATATATTCTTTTAGATTATATCGTGCTTCTGAATCATTTTTCGGATAGCTCCGGAAGCTATTGATAAGTGCTCTTATCTTGTGATAAAATGTTTATTTGTAAGAATTTAATAAAGGATAAAGGACCGATGACATGAATCTCCAAAAATTACTCAGTTACACCCGCCGTGCGGTGGATGACTATCAAATGATCTCACCCGGCGATAAAATAGCCGTAGGGATATCCGGCGGAAAAGACAGCCTGACTCTTTTATACGCGCTTCGTGGTCTTCAGAGATTTTATCCGAATCCCTTCACCATTGAAGCGATCAGCATTGCTGTTTTTAAAGAGATGGATCTGAATCCGGTAAAGGCTCTCTGCGGGGAACTGGGGGTTCCCTATACCATTGTTCCGACGGACATCTCAGAAATCGTTTTTAAGGAGCGTAAGGAGGACAACCCCTGCTCACTTTGCGCCAAAATGAGGAAAGGGGCCTTTAATGAAAAGGCCAAAGAATTGGGATGCAATAAAGTGGCTTACGCCCACCACAAGGATGATATTGTAGAAACCATGTTGATGTCTTTAATATTTGAGGGACGCTTCCACTCCTTTTCCCCCTATACATATCTGGACCGCATGGACCTGACGGTCATCCGGCCGCTGTTATATGTACCGGAGGCGGATATCATCGGATTTAAAAATCAATATGAGCTTCCGGTCTGCAAAAATCCCTGTCCTGCCGATGGCCATACAAAGCGGGAATATGCGAAGAATCTGGTGCGTCAGCTGAGTACAGAGCACCCCGGCGCCAAAGAACGGATGTTTACGGCTGTAATAAACGGGAGAATCCCCGGCTGGCCTGAAAAGAAAGGGAAAGAATAAACTTCATGGATCTACATGAAAAAACAAGAAAGGAGCTTAGACCCCATGGAACAAAAGCCTTATTATGAACAGGTCGATATACAGAATACGAAAAAGCTCCGGGAACTGGTGTCCACTCTCCCATCCTTTTCCGCCACATTTTTCCGCGGCATTGAGCAGACCACCTCATCCCGTACCAGAATTGCATATGCTTATGACCTCCGGGTATTCTTTGAATTTTTGCTGAAGGAGAACCCTTATTATAGGAACAAAGAGATGAAGGATATCACACTTGACGATCTGGACAGGGTGAGGGCTTTTGATCTGGAAGAATATATGGAATACCTCAAGTATTATTCCAATGATGAAAATACGGAACATATCAATAAGGAACGTGGCATAACACGGAAAATTTCCGCACTCAAATCTTTTTACAATTACTTCTATAAGAAAGAAATGCTTCAGAATAATCCTGCCGCGCTGATCTCGCTTCCAAAGCTCCATGAAAAGGACATTATCCGCCTGGATATCGATGAAGTGGCCACCCTTTTGGACCAGGTGGAAAATGGGGAAGGGCTTACGAAACGTCAGCAGGCATTTCACGAAAAAACGAAGATACGGGACGTCGCGCTGCTGACTTTGCTGCTCGGCACAGGTATCCGTGTTTCCGAGTGTGTTGGCCTGGATATAAATGATGTGGACTTTCGAAATGACGGAATTCGGATTCATCGGAAGGGCGGAAAAGAAGTCGTCGTTTATTTTGGTGAGGAAGTGCGTGAAGCACTGCTGGATTATATCGAAGAACGGAAACGGGTCATACCGGCTTCCGGACATGAACAGGCACTTTTTCTGTCTCTCCAATCCAGGAGGATGAGTGTAAAAAGCGTGGAGAATCTGGTAAAGAAATACGCAAGGATCGTATCTCCTCTGAAAAAGATCACGCCTCATAAGCTTCGGAGCACCTATGGTACAAATCTTTACAGGGAAACAGGTGACATTTATCTTGTAGCGGATGTGCTTGGCCATTCCGACGTGAACACCACCAGGAAGCACTATGCCGCACTGGAAGAAGAACGGCGGCGAAGTGCGAGAAACGCAGTTCGTCTGCGGGAGAAACCGGATAAAAATTAAAGAAAAAGAAGAGGAACTTTTCTCCTCTTCTTTTTCTTTGGTAAATGTTTTCTTTTTTATATTCGTGATTTATTTGTATTCCTCTGAATAGTATACAACCGTCAGATAATTGCCGGCATGGATCTCGTCAGATTTCAGATGATTGATGTTCTTCAGCTCTTTTACATAGGATTTCAGCTGATCAGAATCGGGACAATATTCTTTTGCGATATCCCACAGCGTGTCTCCGCGGTCAATTTGTACAGCCGTGTAATATTTATACAGGGATGTGTCTGGCATACTGCTCTTGGCACTGACCAGCACACTGAAAAAAATAACGGAAAACATGAGAATCACGCCAAGTATCACGGCAAACCTAACTTTCATCCGGGAATATCTGGTTTTATTTTGCATGTCTGCTCTCCTCCCCTACCTAAAAACTCAACTAAAAAATCGAACTTCCTTTTATATTTTACTCCAGGTACAAAACATTTGTTTGCGAACATTCGTTCTCTTTTGTATATTAAGGATACTACAAGAACAAATGTTTGTCAATGGATTTTCGACATTTTTCAAACAAACGTTTGGATTTTTGCTTGCATAATAATCGAACGTATGTTACTATTAAAACAGAAATTTTTGAGGAGGATTCCCTATGTCTGGTAAAATTACGGCAAAGCAGATGGAGATTTTAGAATTCATAAAGAAAGAAATCTTAAAGAAAGGGTATCCGCCCACCGTCCGTGAAATTTGTGAGACTGTCCATTTGAAATCGACCTCGTCGGTCCACTCTCATCTTGAGACATTGGAAAAAAACGGGTATATACGGCGCGACCCGACGAAGCCCAGGGCCATTGAAATTGTAGATGATGTGTTCGGACTGACCCGACGGGAGATGGTGCAGGTTCCTGTCATCGGTACGGTAGCGGCCGGCCAGCCGCTTCTCGCTGCAGAAAATATTGAAAACTACTTTCCATTTCCGGCGGAGATGCTGCCCAATAAAGATACCTATATGCTTCGCGTAAAAGGCGACAGTATGGTAAATGTGGGTATCTTTGACGGAGATCAGATTCTCTGTGAGACGGCTTCCACTGCCTCCAATGGAGAAATCGTCGTGGCTTTGGTAGAAGACTCTGCAACAGTAAAAAGATTTTATAAAGAAAAAGGATATTATCGCCTCCAACCGGAAAATGATTCCATGGAACCGATTATTCTAAAAGAAGTGAAGGTAATCGGAAAAGTAATCGGGCTGTTCCGTCTGATGTCCTGATTTAAGATAGAATTACGGTCATTCTTAAAAAAGAGGTGCGGTCAGATAGCCCCGACATGATAAGGAAGTAACGATTTTCGGTAGCGCAGGACACGTTTTCGCGTGTCCTGCGCTATTGTGTTGTCCCAATGTAATTGAAGTTGAAGTGAATGTCAATCTCCCGCAGGATTTCCGGCGTCAGCTCCGGTACCTCTAAATGCCGGTCGCCAGCTTCTCAAAGGTGGCCGCTATCAGGTTGTCAAGCTCCGCCTGCCGGGCTTTCGCCTGTTCCAGCTCCTTCCGCTTTGCCGCCAGCTCCTTCTTTAACTGCCCGGATTTCTTCGCCGTCAGAGCTGAACAGGGATAAAAAAGCCGAGGTACGGATTTTGGTATCTGTACCCCGGCTTTGTGGGTCAAAAACTATCTGCTGTGCTTTCTCTTTCTGCTGTAAACGATGGTTCCCGCCATTCCAGCGCCGGCCATGAGCATAACGGTAGCCCAAATAAACAGGTTGCTGTTATCCCCGGTCTGTGGCGTGTCGGGGCCGTCTGGCTTTTCAGGCTTCTCCGTGCCGGGCTTTGTGCCGTCTGGCTTTTCAGGCTTCTCCGTGTCGGGCTTTGTGCCGTCTGGCTTTTCAGGCTTCTCCGTGTCGGGCTTTGTGTCGTCCGGCTCTTCAGGGTCAACCGGAGGCTTAACAGCGGAAATTTCTTCCGTCCTCATCACCTTGCCGCAAACGGAACAGGAGTATGTCATCACGCCCTTTTCAGTCTCTGTCGCGGGAGTGGTCACAACGCCCTGACCCTCGGTATGGGCGGCATAGCTGTCTTTCACAGTGTTATCTGTCACAGGGCACCCTTCTTCCAGGCACTCGTGCCAATGGTGGGTTTTATCCCCGCTCCACTTGGTGTCAAGATTGTGCTTCATTACAATCCCGTTCCCGTCCACCGGGAACAGTCCGCTGCATATGCTGACAATCTCCCCCTCGTTTTTAAGAGCAGTCCCATCATTTACCGTAACAATGCCGTTGTTTATAATAGTGCCCCTGTTTACCGCGGTATCTCCGTCAAATAAAACTGTACCGCTGTTTTCCAGTGTTCCGGCTATTACGACATCCGGGGACTGGGTGAAGTCAAGGCTTGCGCCCTCTTCGACCGTCACTTCCGCCCCCTCTGCAATTAAAGTGGAATTGTCAACTGTGAGAGGCTCGGAAATATTCACTTTGCCGCTGAATGTGGTTACGCTCTCTCCCTCGGACAGAACTATCCCGTTTACAGACGCCGTATCTTCACAGGTGTAAGCGCCAAGGGACTTCACTGTCACCCCGCAGTCTCCGCCAACTGCCGCAACACCTTTTATATGCACGTCGGTAGTATACTCATCGCCTTTTTCCTTAGTGGTTACAAGGCCTGTTTCAGAATTCAGGATAAGGCTGCCGTTTTCTACATTGATATCACCGTAGGACTGCACGCCTGTCGCAGCATTTATTTCAAGGTCTGTATCCTTAATCTCCACAATTTCGTCGCCGTCAAGGTTTTTTGCAATTATTCCGGCATTGTCTGAATTAAGTTCACCAGTGCAGGAGGTGAGATATACGCCTCCGAACCTGCTCTGGAGGGCGCCGCTTGATTTTCCCGTCACGTCAAGCGCCGTACCGCTTATTACAAGCCCTTCATTGTTGGCATGAATTCCCACAACATCTGCGTTAACTGTAACGTCGCTGTCAGTAATTGTGAGGTGGTCAAAACATGTAAGTCCCACGCCGTTGCTGACGAGGTCCAGGCTGCTGTTTTTAACGGTAAGGTTAAACTCCGACTGTATACATTCCATATCTCCGGAGCTCGACATTGGTGACTGATTAACAGCTTTTATATCGCAGTTTTCAATGGTTATGCTGCCTGTAGCGTGTATCGCATGGACCGCCCCTGTAATGTTTAAAACAGGGCGCGCCCCCTCTCCGCGGATATCAAGAGTATATGTAGTGCCGAAGCTCGTCCCATTGCCCAGGGCGGTTCCCTCCGCCGTGTTTATGGTGTTTGTGCTTCCCTCCGCCAGAATAACCGTCAGATTGCAGTGTGCCACAATCTTGCCCCCATTATAGCCGTCAAGGGTGAGGGTCATGTTCTCCTTATCAAATACCCAGCCATCTCCTTCGGGAGTTTCAAACGCGTCTGTACCGTCCACTGTCAGCGCCTCCGGCTGGTCTGCCGCCGCCATTGCCGTGCCCGAAATCAGCATGACCGCCATGCACAGGCACAACAACATAGCCCATGCTTTTTTTAGTCTTTTCATCTCGTTTCCTCCGATACACATTCAGATTTTCTCGCTTTGCAATCGTCTACTTTTGCAAAGTGGAAAAAATGGGGCTGAAAAACGGAAGATTTTCCCTGTTGGGTATTGAAAAACGGCGTGTTTTCTGGTACATTTAGTATGTATATTTAGGCATATGCTGACTTTGTAAAAGTAGGCTTTTCCAAAGTTTCAGGCACTTTATTTAATCAACTTTTTCAAATTTGACCACTTTCGCATAGAATGTGCCTTCCGGCATTCCGCAGGCTTCCGCCGCCTGCCGGAGTGTCATTTTTTTGCCCCGCCATGCCCTGTGTACCTCATAAAAGTTGCCCGGCAAGGGGACAGGCGGCCTGCCGAATTTAACGCCCCTTGCTTTCGCCGCCGCAATCCCTTCCGCCTGCCGTTTGCGTATGTTTTCCCGTTCGCTCTGGGCCACGAAAGATAAAATCTGCAATACCAAATCGGCAATAAACGTTCCCATCAGGTCTTTTCCCTGCCGGGTGTCCAAAAGCGGCATATCTAAAACGCAAATATCTACGCCTTTTTCCTGCGTCAATAACCGCCATTGCTCCTGTATCTCCCGATAATTGCGCCCCAAGCGGTCAATGCTCAGGATATACAGCAAATCGCCCTGTTTCACCCGCCGCATCAACCGCTTGTATTTGGGCCGGTTAAAGTCTTTCCCCGACTGCTTATCCATGTAAATCCGGCTGTCCGGTATGCCTTTCCCATGCAGGGCTATGAGTTGCCTGTCCTCGTTCTGGTCTGTGCTGGAAACACGGATATATCCATATTCCAAAAAATCGCCTCCCTTCCCACTTTAATATGTAGGGAAGAGAGGCGAAAAACAAATGAAAATGGCCTGCACAGGAGAAAAGCGGAATTTCCGGTTTCCGGCGGCTTTATAGATGGTTATCTGCATGTAACCGTCGTTTTTCTCCACACGCGGCTGTTTTTATTCTGATAGCTCCATTTCTCTTTCCCTACCGGCTGTTTTTTACTTATCCAGATAGTGTCCGGCAATGACCGAAATGCGGCTCCCGTCTGGCTTTTTAAGATAACTTCCGTACGGTTTCCGTACCGGCCTTAATTCCCATATGGGCGGCAGGTTGCGGAAATCCCGGCCTTCTGTTTTCCGCAGCTTTTCTTGATAGCTGTGATACATGGCGTTTGCGTACTCCCTCCGGCACCCGTGTACGTCCATATGGGAGGGGACAGAAGCAAAGACAAGTTTTCCGGCGGGATTTCCCGCAAATTTCAAGACCGCTTCCTCCTTCCCCGGAAGCACGTCAATGTCCCGCACCTTGCCGCCCTTGCCTTTGACCCCGCAGGCCGGTCGCTCCCTCCCGTACTCAGCGGGAGCCGCACAGCCTTGTCGGGCCTGCTGTGCTTCCTTCGAACCGCTTGCCGCCGTTATCCGTCTGGACGGGGCCGCTGCTCTTCGAACCCTTTAGCCGCCTCTTTATCGTCAAGGTAGGCCACTGCTTTTTTCACTCCCTTCGTCTTTTCATACTACATCTTTAGTATGACAAATACTGATAACACTCAATAAACGCAGAAAAGCGGCGCTCCCATGATTGGGGGCGCCGCCCGCAGTTTCCCGCCTCACTCTTAGTATGACGGAATTTGACCCATTTGGACGCATAAAGAAAGGACAGGTGTTTTCGCCTGTCCTTTTCCTTCCCTTATGCCGGTTCCCTCTGCCCTTATACTTCCTTTTCAGGTCGTGGCTATGACTGCGCCTCTTTTTTCTTATACTATATACTGACAGCTTTAAAGCGCCAGTTCCTTTTCTGTAATAAACTTACCGTCCCTCCAGATACGTTCCAAATCATAGAAACGGCGGTCCTCTTTTGAAAACACATGCACGACCACGTCTTTATAGTCCAGAAGGATCCATTTCGCAGCCTGGTAGCCCTCTCTTTGAGAACATTGGTAGCCGGCCTTATCCATCTCCTCTTCCACATTGTCTATCATCGCCTGAACCTGGTTGCTGTTTTCACCATTGGCAATGATAAAATAATCAGCCAGGCAAGACACCTCCGAAATATCGATGATCGTCACATCCTGCCCTTTCTTGTCACTGAGGGCATTATACACGATGGAAGCCATTTTTTTAGATTGGTTCATGAGCAGTTCTCCTTTTGTTCCATAGTATTCTTCTCGAACAGCGCCTGGTAATAGGCGCATGCCTCCTGCGTAGTCTCATCGATACAGTCCGGCATTTCTTTCAGATAATCAAGTGTGTCCGACATGATTTCATATACGGCCCGGTCCAGATCCACAAAAGCCAGGCAGCGGATTTTTTCCAGATTTGGCGCTTTAAACCGGCGGGGCTCCATATAGTCGGCCACATAGATAATCTTTTCCAATAGTGTCATCGCCGGCCGGCCGGTCGTATGATACCGTATGGCATCCAGGATCTCCGGGTTCTGCACGTCATATTTGTGCTGTGCCAGATAAGCCCCCAGCTTTGCATGAAGAAGAGACGGATTTTGTCTTTCCGCTTCAGAAACCGGAAGCTCGTATTTTAAACTCTTTTTTAGCAAAGTACTGTTGTCATACTGTTTGGCGCAGTCATGGAGCAGACCGCCCAGCTCTGCATCTTCTGGGTTACAGCCATAGCGCATGGCAAGACAGGAGGATGTGTACGCCACGCCCAACGTGTGCTCAAACCTCCCAATGCCAAGCTTATGACGAAGCTTTTCTTTTATGGTCAAACGATCAGGTTTCATATCTGTATTCCCCTCTCATTTTCAGTTGTCTTCCTTTTCTATTGATACAGCTGTTTTTCCATAATATATTGATAGACAGATTCTGGAACATAATATCGTATGGGAAGCCCGGAGGCCCTTCTGTTCCGCACTTCATGGGAAGAGATGGCGATATCCGGCATATCGATCGGATAGATCTGTCCGCCAAAATGGCCCTCTAGATATTGAATCTGCCGTTTCAGCTTATCCTCCGGCATATCCATACGGTTCCCCACCAAGAGAATCGCTTTCTGGAAGATTTCTTCCGGTTTATGCCAGCTTCCTACGGCAAAAAGAGAATCGGCGCCCATGATAAAATAAAAAATGGTATCCGGATGAGAAACACACAGCTCTTTCAGCGTATCGCTGGTATAGGTCGTACCAACTCTCCTTATTTCCAAATCGGAATAAACAAACTTATCATTTCCGTCAATGGCAAGCTCTACCATGGCCTGCCTGTGCTCCACTGAGGATACCTGCCTGTTATCTTTATGGGGAGGCTGGGAAGACGGCATGAAAAGTACTTCATCCAGGTCAAACTGGACGCACGCCTGTTGGGCTAAAATCAAATGGGCAATGTGTATGGGATCGAACGTACCTCCCATTATCCCCACTTTTTTTCTTGTCGATCTGTCCGATAATTCCATCTCCTGCTCCTCATCACGTCCGTTTCGCTCTAAACTCTTATAAACGGATATTATTTTGGAAGTTCAAGCTTCTTTTTCGTTTTGGATTCCCGATACAGGACAATCTTTTTTCCTATGACCTGTACGACCTGTGAACGTGTCCGCTCTGCCAGTGCCTCTGCGATCATGCGAGGATCATCCAGACAGTTTTTAAGAACGTTTACTTTCACCAGTTCCCGTGCTTCCAGAGCTTCGCTGACAGCTTCTGTGATCTCCGGCGTCAGACTCGACTTGCCTATCTGCATGACCGGATCAATTGTCATGGCCAGACTTTTTAAATATGCTCTTTGTCTGCTGTTCATAACCCCTCCTATTTATAATAATCAAATTCCAGTCCGTACATTTTTACGGTATCGCCTTCTTGTATGCCTGCCTTTTCCAAATCCTCCAGAATACCAGTCTTTTTTAAGAAATTCTGGAAAAACTCAAACCCTTTTTCCGAATCAATGTTGGTGTAACCCAGCATTTTTTCTATTTTAGGTCCCTCTATACTATAATAACCTTCCTTCAGCTTTTCAACCGTATACGGCAGATTCTCATTGATCAATATCTCTGACGGATCGAATTCCCGTTCAAAGACGACGGGGGTATCATCCAGTTCCTGCAGAAGGCCATAGACATAATAGAGAAGCTCCTTTAATCCCTGTCCGCTGACTGCTGAGATCGGGAATACCTTTATCCCATCTTTTTCAAAGAAGCTGCGGATCTTCTCCGTCGTTTCCTGTCCGTCGGGCCCCAGCGCGTCAATCTTATTAGCTGCAATGACCTGAGGACGTTTAAGCAGCTCCGGATTATATTTCTCAAGCTCCCCGTTTATGGCCTTTATATCCTCTATGGGATCGCGCCCCTCTGTGGAGGCAGCGTCAACCATATGGATAAGAACTTTTGTCCGTTCGATATGCTTTAAAAAAGCATGTCCCAAGCCAACGCCCTCTGAAGCTCCTTCTATGAGTCCGGGGATATCAGCCATGACAAAGCTCTTATGGTCATCCAGATCGACGACCCCTAAGTGGGGATTGATCGTGGTGAAATGATAATTGGCGATTTTGGGCCTTGCATTGCTCACTCTGGAAAGAAGGGTGGATTTCCCCACATTTGGAAATCCTACCAGTCCCACATCCGCGATCACCTTCAGCTCCAGAATGACCCAAAGCTCCTGGCCGTCCTGGCCCGGCTGGGCATATTTCGGCACCTGCATGGTGGCTGTGGCGTAATGCATGTTTCCATTACCGCCGTTACCGCCCTTTAATATGGTTTCTCTCATGTTGCCGCCGGACATATCGGCTATGACCTTTCCACTTTCAAAGTCCTTGATGACGGTGCCCTCCGGTACTTTGATGACCAGATCCTGGCCGTCTTTTCCGTGACAGCGGCGTTTTCCGCCCTCTTCCCCGCTGGTCGCCACATATTTACGTACATGGCGGAAGTCTGTCAGCGCATTGAGGCCCTTGTCCACTTCAAATATAATGTCTCCTCCACGGCCGCCGTCACCGCCGTCCGGTCCTCCGTTCGGCACATAGAGTTCCCTGCGGAAGCTCACGTGACCGTCACCGCCTTTTCCGGATTTTATAAAGATCTTTGCACTGTCTGCAAACATTCTGCCACATTCCTTTCTGTTTATCCCATGGGGTAAAAAAGCCGACGCTCACAGCGCCGGCTTCTATTATGCATGGCTTATTCGTTTACAACCTTAGGGTACACAGAAACCTGCTTTTTGTCTCTGCCTTTCCTCTCGAAACGCACCACACCATCTACCAGAGCAAACAATGTGTCGTCGCCGCCGCGGCCTACATTGACTCCGGGATGGATCTTTGTACCGCGCTGTCTGTAAAGGATATTGCCGGCCAGCACAAATTGTCCGTCCGCCCTTTTCGCACCAAGTCTCTTGGACTCGGAATCTCTGCCGTTCTTAGTAGAACCAACACCTTTTTTATGAGCGAATAACTGAAGATTCATCTTCAACATGTCTTACACCTCCTCAGTCAGGATACATATCAACTGATTTCCTTTTTTGTCCGTCCTGTAACTCTCTTCGACGCTTTCAAGTCCAAGCATCAGAGCGTTCAGCAACAATTTAGATTCTTCACTGACCATCCCCGGAAGGGAACACTCCAGATAACCGTCATCGGCCGAATAAGAAATATCATCTTTCGTAAAGGTCTCAATGGCATTTATGGTGTTCTGTGTCAATACAGAGACAGCAGCGCACACGATATCCTCACCGGCGGGCGCAAAACCCGCATGGCCTTTTACCTCAAAACCGCGGTATCTTCCATCCGAATCTATCTTTACTTTAACCGTAATCATCGTTTTCATTCAAAAATGCCAATTAAGCATTGATCTTATCAATCTTTAACTGGGTATAAGCCTGTCTGTGACCGTTTTTCTTGTGATATCCGGTCTTCCTCTTATACTTGTAAACGATAACCTTTTTGCCTCTGCCATCATTCATCACAGTAGCAGAAACGCTTGCACCTGCCACAGTAGGGCAGCCAATGGTAAGCTCTTCACCGCCTACGGCCAATACCTGGTCGAATGTGTAAGTCTCGCCGGCTTCTGCGCCAAGCTTCTCCACCTTGATGATATCGCCTTCGGCAACTTTATACTGCTTTCCACCTGTTGCTATAATCGCGTACATAGGGCACCTCCTATTTATCATTACTCGCCAACTACGGTGTCCGGAATCCCGGCCCTTTTCAACCTCATTGTGCGGCATACTATATAAATATAACAGGGATTTCCATGGTTGTCAATGTATTTTTGCAGCCAATCCATCCCTGTTATATTAGTTTTATTGCTTATAAATAACAGATACTTATTTCTCGAACGTCATGGTTCCTTCGTCCATGGTCATGACCAGTTTTCCATCCTTGTACTCAGCATCGACATCTTCTCCATCCGCAGTCAGAGTGCAGACAGAATCTTTGTATTTCCAGGTTCCTTCTGCTTTCTCTCCCGCCACATCCATGCTGAATTTTCCATCGGCACTGATGGTCAGAGTCATATTTACATTATCCTGACCAGCCATGGCCAGGAACTGGTCCACATCAAGGGTCATCCCGCTGACTTCGATTGTAGTCATCTTCCAGTCGCCTACCACAGGGGCGCTTTTTTTACCGCAGCCTGCCAGAGTCATAACTGTCATGGCCAGCACCAACATGAGCATCACAATACGCTTTTTCATTCCAAATCCTCCATTTGTCTCAATATTCGGTTCGGGCACTCCCTATGTATTCCGGTATGGCTCCTTTAAAGCTCCGCCGGAATTTTAGCCCGCCTTTAATAATCTACTATAAATCCAGACAAAACACAAGTGAATTTTCATTTTTCGCCGGAAGCTCCGGGCCATATTTCGTGAAGAGGCTTTCGGACCTTCTTTCTTGTGAGCTCTGCGAGATTCAGGCGTGTGAGGCCAAGCAAAACCGTTTTTACAGGATCCTTCCGGAGCGCCTCTTCAAAAGCTTTGAGAAGAGCCTCTTTATGCTCTTTTTTCGTCATGTCAATGAAGTCTACGATGATAATGCCGGAAAGATTCCGAAGCCGGAGCTGAACGGCTATTTCTTCGGCAGCTTCCAGATTAATCTTAAAGAAGGTTTCCTCCAGGCTCTTCTTCCCGTCAAATTTTCCGGTATTCACATCTATGGATACCAGAGCTTCTGTCGGCTGGATCACCAGATAACCGCCCGATTTTAACCATACTCTTTCCTTTCGTGCACGCTCAAGGACCGTTTCCAGACTGTAGAGCTTCGTCAGCGGATAGGCGTCCTCATAGTAGCGGAGAAAAGGGAGGCGGGAATTTTCATCTGCCATCCGGATGGATTCTGCTTTTTTTCTTACAATGTCATAGACCTGCGGATCATCAGTGACCACTTCATCCAAGGAAGATAAGCGGTTGTTGAATATCTCAGAAAGGAACGCCGGCTCCGGCTCGTGGAGAAGCGAACCGCCTGTACGGCTGGTCCATGTGGACAAAATGACATTCATCTGAGCTTCCAGACGCTCTTTTTCCAACAAGAGCGCCTGCTCCGACGCGTTTTCTCCATTGGTCCGGACAATCATCCCAAAACCAGTGTTCTCACCGCCCGATGGACAAAGCAGCGCCTTAAGCGCCTCCTTCCGTTCCCTGTCTTTTATTTTGGCAGAAAAGGATATCCCCGTCTTTCCGGTCATGAGCACCAGATACTGTCCGGTGAAGGTAAGCTTAGTAGTTACGGAAGGGGCCTTTGTCTTAACTGCGTCCTTTTCCACCTGGACCAGGATCTCATCTCCCTCGTGCAGAGGACGGCCAGCCATCCCGACGCTCGGGTACCGTTCCCATTCTTCCAAAGGATAATAGCAGACCATATCTTCTCCGATATCCACAAAAGCAGACCGGATATTTTTTATGATATGCTTTACCCGTCCCACATAAATCCGGCCGATAAGAGAACACGCTTCCAGATCTTCCAGAAAAAGACTCGTGATCCGGCCGTTATCTTCTTCAGCGGTTATTCTTCTGTCATTCAGGGAAGTAATGATGGTTTTCCTCATGACGCATCCTCTTCTGTTCTGGTAACTGGAGCCAGGATCTCCTCTCCCATTTCTTCCAAAGGAACCAAAAGCCGCTGCTCGTCTTCTCCCATGTCGGCATAAAGCTCCAGCCGGTGTATGGAAAACGCATACGGGCAGAATTCTCTCCCTGCGTATTGGAAAAAAGCCTCTAAAAAGAGCTCCGGCTTTAGATTCTCGGCGCTTCCGGCCGCCAGTTGCAAAAATATATCTGATTCTTCCACTCTCCACTCATATATCATTGGACGGATGTCCACTTGTTTTTCACTTTTTTTCGTTTTTTTCCAGATTAAGATGGATTCCTGAGAACAGAAAGAAACAAAGGAAGTTTTCCACCCATCCCAAAGGACTTCTTCATATCCTTCCTTTGAAGATACCATATAATCAGCGGCAGCTACTATGGACATCGCAGGCTTGGCAGTATCGGGCAGCCTTCGGTAGCTTAAAATCTCCATTCCCTCTGCCATTTCACGATTCATCCGGTCCTTCATCGTGCGGGAATCCTCCGTGCTGTTCACTTCCATATCCAGGTATTCCCCTTCGCTGGTCAGGCCAAGTCCCAGGGGAGAAGCGAAGGACATGATCTGGTGAGGGCTGAATCCGCCGGAATATGCAATATCCACTCCCGCTCTCCGATTTACTTTTTGAAAATAGCGCATTACGTCCAGATGACCGATGAATTTCATGACGCCGGTCTTGGAAAATTTAATCCTGATTTTCAAAGCATACACCTCCGCCGAATTTCCTGACACCGCAGCCCTGACACTGCGCCCGGCAATTGGGACTGACAATTCCCTCCAAGGCGCGCTTCCATTCTCTCTTTAAAAAATCTTTTGTCACTCCGGTATCAATAAAGTCCCAGGGCAGCAGCTCGTCTAAGGATCTCTCTCTGAGATTATAAAAAGCCGGATCCAGGCCCTGGGCTTCAAATGCTTCCATCCATTTTTCATTATCAAAACATTCGGACCAGGAATCATAGATACATCCCCGGCGGTAGGCGTCTAATATGACCTTGCTCACCCGGCGGTCTCCTCTTGCCAGGACTCCCTCCAACACGGAGACGTCGGCCTCGTGCCAGTTATATTTAAGGCTTTTATGATTCAGCTGGCTTTTTATAGCCTCATTGACCACACGGGCCTTTGCCAGATATTCTTCCTTGGTAAACATAGACGCCCATTGAAGCGGAGTAAAAGGCTTCGGAATAAAGAAAGAAGTACTCACATTGACCTGGACCCGTCCCTGCCGTTCCTCCTTCGGGACAGCTTCATAGTATTCCTTCGCCACTTTATTGGCCAAATCTGCGATTCCTTCCATATCTTCTCTTGTCTCCGTCGGGAGCCCCAGCATAAAATAGAGCTTCACCTTATTCCAGCCTCCCCGGAATGCTTCAGACGATCCGTTCAAGATGTCCTCTTCCGTAAGGCCTTTATTGATCACATTCCGCATTCTCTGGCTTCCGGCTTCTGGTGCAAAGGTAAGGCTGCTTTTTTTCACATCCTGAACACGGCTCATCACATCCAGAGAAAAGGCGTCGATTCTCAAAGAGGGAAGGGAAATGTTCACGTCCTTGTCCCGAAATTTTTCAATCAGAAAATAGACCAGCTCCTTTAACCGGCTGTAATCACTGGAACTCAGAGAACTCAGGGAAATCTCATCATGACCGGTGTTTTCCAGAATATTTACCGCATACTGTTCCAGCTGCTCCAGGCTTCTTTCCCGTACCGGCCGGTATACCATGCCGGCCTGACAGAACCGGCACCCCCGGATGCAGCCTCTTTGAATTTCTAAGACCACTCTGTCCTGGGTTGCCTTTAGATAAGGCACCAGAGGCTTTTCCGGATAACTGACCTGCTCCATGTCCATGACCAGCTGTTTTTCAACCCGTTTCGGAGCATGAGAATTATTGGGCGCCATGGATTTAAGTGTACCGTCCTCGTGATATAAAACATCATAAAAGGACGGGACATAAATGCCCGGAAGCCCCGCGGCCTGCTCCAGAAAATCCTGACGGCTTTTGCCGGAAGCTTTATTTTCTTTATAAATGTCCATGAGTTCATCATACCGGGTCTCGCCTTCTCCGATATAAAACATGTCGAAAAATGCAGCGATAGGCTCTGGATTATAGGTACAGGGCCCTCCCCCTATGACAATGGGACAGTTTTCTCCGCGGTCTGCAGCATGAAGGGGAATCTGACTCAGATCCAGTATCTGGAGAATATTTGTATAACACATTTCATATTGGATCGTAATACCGAGAAAATCCGCGTCCTTTACCGGAAGCTGACTTTCCAACGTAAATAAAGGGATGTGTTCTTCCCGCAGGATCCTGTCCATATCAATCCATGGAGAATACACCCGTTCACAATAGACATCCTCTCTCCTGTTGAACATATCATACAGAATCTGGATCCCCAAATGAGACATCCCGATTTCATATACGTCGGGAAAGCACATCACAAAACGGACATCCACCTTTCGAGGATCCTTTTTCACCGAATTTACCTCGTTACCGATATAGCGCGCAGGTTTTTCGACTTTTAACAGTATTTCATCACTCAAAGCCAGTTTTCTCATCATATCTCCTTGATATTTTGTTAATAATGCACAATACAAAACTGTTCATTCAGCCCACATACAGATAAGGCATGCTATCAGAAGAGATACCAGAAAAATAATTACGACATACCTGCAACACTTAGCTGTATATAAGCTCCAGCTGTCCCTGAACGCTCCGTCTGCTGTTTAAAAACACTGTTGAACACAATACTTTGCATATTGCCGCTCAAATTCAGTTTGTGTAACTACGCATACTTATATAAGTATACGCAGTTTAAAGAAGAACTTCAAGTAGATATTTATTGTCTACAGCTCTGAATTTTATGCTGCTATGTCCTGGTTCTTTCTTATTCCCTGTTGCTATGTTTCTTCTTCCTGACTCCAATCGTAATCCCTGCGCCTGACGCCAGCATGAGGCATACCCAGATGAGGGAGTTCGCCGTATCCCCGGTCTTTACCCCGCCTGTGGTCTTTTTTACCGGGAGATAACCGGAATTGCCGCCTTTGCCGTCATTGTCTTTTTCAAGCAGACTTTTTTTGTTCTCTGCGTCCCACCGGGCATACAGGGTCAGGTCTCCGGTGCTTCCCCTGGTTATGGTGTCAAGCTGCTCGTTTGTGCCGTCTACGGTGAGGGTGTTCCTGTACCAACCTGCAAAGACCGCGCCTTCCTTTGACGGGGCTGCCAGTATGATGTCGGGCGACTCTACAGTGTAGGAAGCCGGATTGGCTGGGTTATTGGTCCCGCCGTCCAGGATGTAAGTAATGGTATATGCCTCAAGCTGCCATTTGGCGTACAGGGTAACTGCCTCCGGCGGCTCTGGCGGGATGAAGCTCTCCCCGTCGGAGGCATCGTATGGAGGCAGGTGGTCTACCCGGTTGGTACGTTCAGGCTCTTTATACCAGCCGAGGAAGGTGTAACCTGGCCGCACCGGAGCTTTGAGCAGTATACTTTCGTTCATCGTGTAGGTGTCCGGATTGTCCGGATCGTTGACTGCCTTCGCCAGGGTATCCGCGGGCTCGCAGTCCCCTAAGTCGTAGGTGACCAAGTATTCATAATCCTGCCATCCGGCGTATAGAGTAACAACGCCGTTTTCATCCGCCTGGCTGTTAAGCAGCTCCCGGGTCAGCTCTGCATTTTCAATACGGCTTTCTGCTCCTGTAGCGGAGTCTGTATACCAGCCGGTAAAGGAAGCGTAGTCTCTGGACGCATCCGTAAGGGTGACTCCCCGGGTGTCTTTTGGTAAGGCCAATGGATTCCCCGGGCCATTTACACCGCCGTTCAACTGGTAATCGATCTGGTAGGATTCCCCTGCTAAGTTCTCTCCCATATGGATGATAACCGGTGCAGAGTATGCCCTGGGATCATCCGGATCGCCGGTTCTATATTCTGTGGCCAGTCTGCAGATTCCTTCATCTGCGTCTGTACCCGGGCCTGTCTGAAGGGTGGCTGTTACCTGTCCATTCTTATCTGGTCCCTCCTCTCCTTCATTCAATTTATATATACGGTCGAAAACCTGGTTCATTTGATACCCAATATCTATCGCTCCCGAATCTACCGGACTATCGTCTGGCTTGATCGCTGTTGCTGTTAATGTTACTTTTTCTCCAGGATTTATATAGTATTCCCCGTTATATTCCGGAAGTGGAGTCCCGTCTTCATAGACGGCGGTGAGCCCAACAGCCGCCCTTCCTTTGCCGTCGTTATCTATCACATGCAGGGTGGCTGCCCGTGAATATAAGGTGGTGATGGCGGAATGTGTGCCGCCCTTTTGGATATCTGCCTTTACCCGGTAGTGCTTGCCGTTTAACTCACCGCGGTTATCCGCGTGGATGGTCCTCTTAAGCACATTGGTCTGCTCTCCCCACGTTTCTATATTGTTCCATTGCCCCTGGTAGATACCGGCTGCGTCATATTGCTGCCATGTGTAGGTTACAATGTCCTTTGTCGCATCTATGCCCTGAACCTCTACTTCAAACTCCGCCGTCTCCCCTTCCTTTTTAAACTGATCTTGAGGACCGGTGAGGGTAAAACCATCGGGCAGGGTGGCGGCCTGTACGGCAGCGGATTTCTCCCCTTCGATGTCTCCTCTTACGCCGGCAAAATGGAACTGGTAGGTCGTATCCGGAGTAAGATTTGTCACAAGGTAATAACCATATGCAGCATCTATCTTTTCCCCGCCGTTCAGTGAGGTCTTTGCATCGTCCTGGTAGATCTTATAACCGTCCGCCGAACGCGGATCACTCCCGTCCGGTGCATCCCACGCCAGCATAGCCCATGTCTTTCCAGTGGCGTACACGTATGGATGTAAGGGCGGAAGCGGTAATACCCTGCCGCTTTCGCCTTCTGCGTGTACGGTGCTGGTAACGACATCCAAAAGGCCCGGTATATTTCCTGCCGTCAGAACTCCTGCGATGACTGCCGCCAGAAATATGGAGGCAGCGAATATTTTACAGCTCTTTTTCATATCCATTTTCCCTTCCTTTGCAGCGAAATGTTGATATTCTAACGCTGCTTACGTCTCCTGTCCTTAGGCACTGCAGCGCTGATTCCGGCTGCCAGAGCTGCTGACATAACCGCCAGAAGCGTCCACACATTGCTGTTATCCCCGGTAGATACACTTGTTTTCTTTGCCCCATTGCCTTGACTGCTGTTATCCCCGGTAGATACACTTGTTTCCTTTACCCCATTGTCTTGATTGCCATTCTGGGCAGGGGTTGGCTTTCTGTCAGGATCTGTATTGCCTCCAGGACCGGTTTCCTCTTTCAGCGGGCTGAAGCCGGCGTAAAGGGTGATGTCCTGCCCTTTCTTTTCCGGGGAGAGATCTCCCGGAATTGTTCTGATCTGCTTCGTGAGCGCTGCATCCTCGTACCAGCCGGTAAACTCATACCCTTCCTTTCTAATGTCTGCAAGATCCACATTACTGTATGATGTGTACACGGCAGGGTTTGGATTGTCTATACCGTCCGCGCCTTCATAAGTAATAGCGTGCTCCTTGTCCGCCCAGACTGCCTCCAGTGTGATGGATTTATTCCCTTTTGTGTCCGCCCCTTTGATCTCTTCGACCGTAAGATATGTCTGCAGGCTGTCCGCATCCATAGGGAGCGGATTCTGGGAACCTTCAAACCGCCATCCCTGAAATTCACTATCCTGCTTTGCAGGGGCATACAGGGTAATCCCCACCGCCTCTGCGCCGATATACGACAGATTCTCCGGTGCGTTATTTCCTCCGTTTACATCATATAATAAAGCATACCTGTCCGCACCGGGTGTCAGTATGCTGACCGGTTTCTGGTCAGAGCTTGCAAGAATATTGCCATTCTCATCCAGAAGTTCCCCCTTCAGCATAAACTCGCTGCTGGGTTGCTGGTCAGTTGAGAAAATTACGTTGCTGGTATCAGAAAGATCATACGTTGTCTGCTGCATTGGCGCATTCCCGTATAACATAGTGACCCTCCATTGGTCCGCTTTATCCTGATTGTCCTGGATTTCTGCCGTTATCGGAATAGACAGATCATCCCCGGAACCAGGGTCAAAAAGCACAGCCGTCCTATTATGTAGACTTCCAGTATCGCCGTCCAGGTAACTGTAGGTAAAGATCTCATTCTCAGTACCATCCACGATCTGCAGGTTCATGTCATAGGGGCCCTCTCCCACATACAGTTCTGCACTTTTAGAGTCGCTCACGGAGGGCTGACTTGAAGTCCTATAATATCTGGTTACCCTGATCCGGTAGCGGGAGCCTGCGTCTTCCAAAGATACAGGCCCAGTTGCATATTGGGTTGTTATACTATCCGATGTTGTCTCCGTTGCACAGGCTCCATCAATATCTACCCAGTTTCCGTCACGATCAAGCTTTTGCCACTGGAAGATGGTTTTCTCAATCCTATTACCTTGCTCACCCTCTACAGTGGCCTCAAATATCACCCCTTTCCCTGCCTGAGCCATTAGACTTTTGGGCTGTCTGGAAATTATGATTGAATTCTCCTCCCGTGTTGTCAGATGGATGTCCGCTCCCATCACGCTGCCGCCTTCTGGGGACTGTCCCTGAAAAGCAAATGTATAAGGTGTGTCGGGCTTGAGTTTATGAAGGGTGAAATAGCCCTTTGACGGATCTATTCCCGTCCCGTTTTTCACGGGAACATAACTTCCGTCCCCTTGTTTCTGACACAGGGTATAAGAATAGGACCCGGATTCATTACTGCCGGGAACATCCCAGGCCAGGATGGCCTCCCTGGTGAGAGCTGCATATACATAAGGATTGTCCGGGAAATTCTCGTTTCCCTCTGCCTCAAACTCTCTTAATTCTGTCGCAGTACCGTTATCTGGATCATATGATGCAGTGTTAGACCTACTATTCCAAGAATCCAGTTCTGTCTTCTCATCCCCGGCTGCCAGGGCGCTGGTTTTATCTTTATCGGCGGGCTTGAGCAGATACTCATAGATGATCGCGTAGCCTGTGTTGTCTGCCGTGTCCCCTGCTTTGGCATCTGCGCCTGGGAATGTGCAGAATAGTAAGAATACTCCTGCGCTGATGATTGCTTTATAAAATGTTTTTCGTTTCATTCCATATCCCCCCTCTTCTCATTCATTTGTAATCATATCCGGTATTCTTTTATACGTAGAGCTTTGGAACACAGCCATCAGCGCTGCATCGCTGTCTCAATATGACGTAGAGCCTGTGAGACCTTTTCCTGCGTGACGGGCAGCAGGTTAAAGTAGGCTACGTTCAGACGGTATGCCTGCAGGGCAAAATCCAGATCGGAGAACCAGATGACCTTTCCTGCCGGGACATTCAGCCCTGTGATGATATCCAGCCCTTTTACCCCGCTCTGCGCTATAATAATAACATCCGCTTTCCGCTGTCTGATTTCTTTGCACAACTCCTGCCACTCCCCGCAGCTTCTTATCTGTACGTCTATATCCTTATCCCTATAATAGTTACGGACACAGTTTTCTATCAAACAGTTTTCCTTAACATCAGTGTCACAGATAATTGCTTGCATACATTTTCTCACCCTTTCCTACGCATCTATCTCTAGCTTTTACCATATCAAAAAACAAGACTACAGTATATAGGGTGGCTGAATTATGCACTTTTTGGCTTCAATTTGTATTGTTCCGCGCTTTTTTTTCGTGTAAAATAGGATTAACTAATCATTTTAACTTGTTTAAGGAAGTGAGAGTTGAACATGAAAATCGCAATCATTGATGACGTTTTGGAATGCAGGAGTGAAATCCAGCTCTGTCTGCACCGGTTCTTTTCGGACCATTATGAGGATGAATCACTTTGCGTTACGGAATTTTCCGGCGGAGAAGATTTTCTGTCCGCGTTCCAGAAAGCAGCCTATGACCTTATATTCATAGACCAGTACATGCAGGGCTTCTCAGGCATTGATACCGCAAGACAGATCAGGCAGAGGGATGACCTTGTTACTCTCGTGTTCATCACGACCAGCCGGGACCATGCGATAGAAAGTTATCAGGTAAGGGCAGGCGGATATATGCTGAAGCCATTTTCCTATGAGGCTTTTGAACAGACCATGCTCCTGCTCGGAATAGCCAGATTACGAAATGCCCGGTTTATATGCGTACAGGATGAAAAGATACTGCTGCGCGAAATTTTCTGGTGTGACATGGATGGACATTACGTTCAGATCCACACACGCCAGAGAGGGATTCTTCGCTTCCGCGTTCCCTTTGGTCTAGTGGCGGACAAACTTTTGGCATACCCCCAGTTTCTGACCTGCTACAAAGGGGGTATCGTCAATCTTGACCATGTAGAGCGCATAAACGACCTGGATTTTCTGCTGATAAACGGGGAGAAGGTTCTCTTTTCCAAGAGAGACAAGAAGAAGATAAAAAGTGACTATCATACCTATCTGTTTCAAAAAGCAAGAGAGGAGGGACTGCTATGATTGATACATGGATGGTTATACTGTTTCCATACCTGGATTTTATCCCTTTTGCCATTCCACGTTACCTGATGTTTAAGGACAGGCTGCGTATCCCGTTTCGATACGTCTTGATATTAATAACGGCTGTGGCAACTCTCAACAGCCTGTGCTTTTATCTCATCAACAGGGGCGGGTATGAGATGGCGATGCAGTGGACGACCATCATGCGCTACGGGTTCATGATCGTCAATCTGACATTGTCCTTTACACTCATAAAAGAAAGTTTTTCCAAACTAATGTTCACATATTTACTGCTGTTTGCCTGGTCATTCTTTGTGTTCGGAAATGCCAACTACATAGAGAGCAGGTTTTTCTGGGATTTTTCAGACCAGCATCCTTATCTT
Organism: Qiania dongpingensis; assembly: GCF_014337195.1. Taxonomy (NCBI): domain Bacteria; kingdom Bacillati; phylum Bacillota; class Clostridia; order Lachnospirales; family Lachnospiraceae; genus Qiania; species Qiania dongpingensis. The sequence goes on along the minus strand of NZ_CP060634.1, from coordinate 220,656 downwards.
GTATACAACATCGCCCGCGTCATTGTATACCTGCTGACCTGCCCTTTCCTGTTCCATTTTTTCAGACATACGATCGCAGATGCCATAAAGATACAGGATGAAACGATGTGGCACCACCTCTGGAAAATACCGCTGTTCTCGTCACTGTTTGGAATGCTGTACTGCTTCAATGACGATGTCTATGCATATGCTACCTGGCAGTTCATGGTATCACGTTATCTCATGCTGTTTGGCACATGTTATGTGTCCTATGTGGCGTTGGAGGTACTGGAGATATCCAAGAGCCGTACGCAGCTGGAAGAAGCGCTGAAATACGCCGACCACAGCATACTGGCACAGAAGAAGCAGTTCGACAGCCTTGCAAGGCACATGGATGATATGCGCAGAGCCAGACATGACCTGCGCCAGCACCTGGCGGTCGTGCAGTCTTTTATTGAAAAGGATGACAAGAAAGGACTTAGGAGTTATATCGACCTGTACCGCAGTGAACTGCCGCCCGATGTGCTTGAGTTCTACTGCCGCAATGATGTGGTGAATGCTGTCATCTGCTATTATGCAGCTCTCTCCAAAGATTCCCATATACGTTTTGACGCCAAGGCAGACTATCCGGAGTCCTGTTCCATATCGGAAACAGACATCACCGTACTGCTGGGGAACATTCTGGAAAACGCGGCAGAAGCCTGCCAGCGCCAGTCGGGAAACCAAACTTTTATTAAACTCAGGATCCTGCGCCGCAGCAGCTCGGAACTGCTGATTCTCGCAGACAATACATGCAGTACCCCTGTTATATTCAAGGAGGGCGTACCCATGTCCTCAAAGCGGGATGGCATGGGAATCGGGACATCTTCCATACAGGATATCGCAGAGCGCTACCACGGCATAGTACGCTTTGAATGGAAAGAAGGGATCTTCTATACTTCTGTGATGATGCAGTACAAAAGGCAGATTCCCCTGAAGTTTTAAAATGGACTGTACGCTCCGGGATAAAGGGAGCCGGTACGTTATCAGCACCGCTGTTGTGCGGTCCTGTTTAACTTAAGAATGGTCAGAGAAACCTCAGCGTCGATGGCAGTGTCGGGACCGTTAAATGTCAGATTAAACACCGTCTGCGACGGGACGTAAAGTATAAAATAGGTAGAACCAGAAGCGCTGGAAGAGTCAGAACCGGTCTTAAAGTAAACGCCTGTCTCAATGTGCGCAGCATTATTATAAAAGGGTGTTATCTGCATATAACCGGCAGAACGCAGGATGGCCGAAACACCATAGGATATCAGATAATATCCCGGCTCCAGTATGATATTGGCCGGACCATCATAGAGAATCTGTCCGGCGGGGTCAGAAACCTGGGGGTTCAAAGGAATCCGGCTACCGTTTGTGAGAAGGACCGCATAATTGGCAAACGAAGCAAAGACATCGTCCGGAGCTTTTCCAGCCGGACCTGTCATACCAGTATCTCCCTTGGGACCTGCTGGCCCTGCGGCGCCGGTCGGACCGGCAGGTCCCATAGGGCCGGCAGGACCCATAGGACCAACTGCTCCGTCAATATATGCACAACACGGAAATTGCCGTAACCATGCGGCTTTCCACTATCTTAAAGACAATTAAACAGCCCCTATGATTACACCTAAAACGCCGTAGCAAGGTTGGACAAGCCTTGATATGGCGTTTTTAAGTGGGTAGGATATGCCGCCGCAGCTTCAAAGAAGTTGTGGCGTTTTTTTATGCCCGCAGGAAAGGAGGCGCAGCCGGAATGTATTTCACAAAGGGCAAGCAGCGGGCGTTTGAACTGCTCATGCAGCAGAAGCCGGGATTTGACCGCTATCAATCCGGTTGTGCCGGAGATGATGAAGATTGCGGCACTTGCCGTTTCTACCGCCCCGGGTGGAAATATGAGTTTTGCGTTTTCAAAGAGTGTCCCTATTGCCCCGGCAAGAGGACGCGGAAAACGCCCGCCAGCATGGACAAATAGACGGGCAAAAGCCCTTGTGCCATGCGGCTTTGCAGACGCGAAAACGGCAAAGGGCATATTGCAATACCAAAACCGCCGAAAACGGCTTTCTAATTGTCCACGCAGACCAAGAGAGGAAGTGAGGAAATATGGCAGTTTTCAGAGTGGAGCGAAATACGGGATATACCGTTATGAGCAACCACCACTTGCGCAACAAAGAATTGTCCTTAAAGGCAAAGGGCTTGTTGTCGCAAATGCTGTCTTTGCCGGAGGATTGGGATTATACCCTTGCGGGCTTATCCCATATCAACCGGGAGAAGATCGACGCAATCCGCGAAGCGGTAAAGGAACTCGAAAAAGCCGGATATATCGTGCGCAGCCGGGAGCGCGACGAAAAGGGACGCTTGCGGGGCGCGGATTACGTCATATACGAGCAGCCGCAGCCGCGAGAGCCGGAAGCAGCTACCAGCGGCGGACAGCCGCCTATATTGGATTTACCTACATTGGAAAATCCAACATTGGATAATCCAACGTTGGAAAAACCTACGCAGGAAAAACCTACGTTGGAAAATCCAACGCAATTAAATAAAGATATATCAAGTAAAGAACAATCAATTACGGATTTATCAAGTACCCATTCCTTTCCATTCCATTCCCTAAACCCCTTGCCCTTTGAGCAGGGCGAAGCGGCTACGCCGCCGGAAAGGAAAAGAACGGAAGCGAAAAGCAATAGCGCAGTAGAGATTTACAGGGAGATTATCAAGGACAATATCGAATACGACCATCTCATTCAAAACTGCAAAATTGACGCAGACCGCCTAAATGAGATAGTTGACCTTATGCTGGAAACCGTCTGCACAGCGCGAAAGACAATCCGTATTGCCGGGGACGACTACCCCGCCGAATTAGTGAAATCAAAGTTTTTGAAGCTGAACAGCAGCCATATTGAGTTTGTTTTGGATTGCATGAGGGAGAACACAACCAAAGTGCGCAATATCAAGCAGTATTTGAAAGCGGTACTGTTCAACGCGCCGAGTACCATTGACAGCTATTATACCGCCCTTGTCAATCACGACTTTTACGGCAGCAAATGAGCATAGCCGCAGTTTACCGGGAAAGGAGTTGATACCTTGCAGGAGGAAGTAACCCAAAAAACGATTGCCCTATCCGTCAATGTGGGAAAAGGCGCGGCAAGGCTTACCGAACAGGCGTTGCAAAAAGCAATCAAGAAGTTTTTGGAGCAGAAAAGCAAAGCCCCGCATGGGAAACAGACCATGCGGCAGCTTATGAAGCAAAATGCGGGTGTTTCCAACATCGAGATCACCGACAGCAATATCAAAGCCTTTGAGAGTACCGCGAAGAAGTACAACATAGATTTTTCGCTGAAAAAGGTTAAGGGCGAACAGACCCGTTACCTTGTGTTTTTCAAAGGCAGGGACGCGGACGTTATGATCGCAGCGTTTCAAGAGTTTTCCGCAAAGAAGCTGAACAGGGATAAAAAGCCCTCTATCCGCAAAGCCCTTGCCGCAGCAAAGGACAAGGCGAAGCAGCTTAACGCCGCCCGCGACAAGGTAAAGAAAATAGACAGGGGGCGCGAGATATGAAGCAGATAAACTACAAAAAGCTGATAATCCCGAATATCCCCTATGTGTTCTTTGTCTATCTCTTTGATAAAGTAGGACAGGCGACGCGGCTTGCCCCCGGCGCGGATATTTCCGAAAAGATACTCAATATCACACAGGGATTTTCCGAAGCGTTTTCAAATGCCTTGCCGAGCGTTCACCCGTTGGATTTGCTTATCGGCATTGTCGGCGCGGTGGTTATTCGTCTGATTGTCTATGTCAAAGGGAAAAACGCAAAGAAATACCGCAAGGGCGCAGAATACGGCAGCGCACGTTGGGGCAACGCCGAAGATATAAAGCCCTACATCGACCCGGATTTTCAGAACAACATCATTTTGACGCAGACCGAACGCCTTACCATGAACAGCCGCCCGAAGCAGCCGAAATATGCGAGAAATAAAAACGTCGTGGTGATCGGCGGCAGCGGCAGCGGCAAGACAAGGTTTTTCGTAAAGCCTAATTTAATGCAGCTTCATTCTTCCTACGTCTTGACCGACCCAAAAGGCACCGTCCTAATCGAGTGCGGAAAGCTGCTGCAACGGGCAGGCTACCGCATTAAGGTACTGAACACGATAAACTTTCGGAAAAGTATGCACTATAACCCCTTTGTCTATATCCGCAGCGAAAAGGACGTGTTAAAGGTTGTCAATACCCTTATTGTCAATACCAAAGGCGAGGGAGAAAAAAGCGCGGAAGATTTTTGGGTGAAAGCCGAGAGATTATTATATTGCGCGTTGATCGGCTACATTTGGTATGAAGCCCCCGCCGAGGAAATGAGCTTTACAACGCTGCTTGAACTTATCAATGCAAGCGAAGCACGCGAGGACGACGAGGAATACCAAAGCCCCGTTGATCTGCTCTTTGCCGATTTAGAAGAACGCAGCCCCGACCATTTCGCGGTGAAGCAATATAAAAAATACAAATTGGCGGCGGGCAAAACGGCAAAGTCAATCCTTATTTCTTGCGGTGCGCGTCTTGCCCCTTTTGATATAGAGGAACTCCGGGAACTCATGTCCTATGATGAATTGGAACTTGATACATTGGGCGACAGGAAAACCGCGCTTTTCCTCATAATGAGCGATACCGACGACACCTTTAATTTTGTTATCGCTATTCTGCAATCGCAGCTTTTCAATTTGCTTTGTGATAAAGCGGACGACGAATACAACGGCAAATTGCCTATTCATGTCCGGTTTTTGCTTGATGAATTTGCCAACATCGGGCAGATACCCCGCTTTGATAAGTTAATTGCGACCATTCGCAGCAGGGAAATGTCCGCTTCTATCATTCTGCAATCGCAGAGCCAACTAAAAGCCATTTACAAGGACGCGGCAGAAATCATACTTGATAATGCCGACAGCACCTTGTTTTTGGGAGGACGTGGGAAAAATGCAAAGGATATTTCGGATAACTTGGGACGGGAAACAATCGACAGTTTCAATACTTCCGAAAATCGCGGCACGCAGGTTTCTCATGGACTTACTTATCAAAAATTAGGAAAGGAGCTGATGACACAGGACGAAATAGCAGTTATGGACGGTGGGAAATGTATTTTGCAGCTACGCGGTGTGCGTCCCTTTTTAAGCGACAAATACGACATCACGAAACACCCGAACTACAAATACCTTTCCGACTTCGACAAAAGAAACGCTTTTGACGTGGAACGGTATATGTCTACCCGTCCGGCAATCGTAAAGCCCGATGAAGCCTTTGACATATACGAAATAGATTTGTCCGACGAGGACGCAGCCGCCGAGGAATAACGGCGGCATTTTCATTTTCAACAACTTTTTTTGAGCCGCACAGCGGCAGAAAGCGAGGTTTATATGGAGTTTTTCAACAGCGCAGTTGGTGTATTGCAGACTTTGGTTATCGCGCTTGGCGCAGGTCTTGGCATTTGGGGTGCCATTAACCTCATGGAGGGTTACGGCAACGACAATCCGGGCGCAAAGAGCCAGGGCATGAAGCAGCTCATGGCGGGCGGCGGCGTCGCTTTGATCGGCGGCACCCTTGTTCCCCTGCTTTCTCAACTTTTTGGATAATGCCTAAAACAAATACCACCCGCCGCGCCCTCTCGGAAACGGGAGGGCGCGGGAAAGGAGGGATTAACTTTTGATATGGCAGATGATTGAAGATTGGTTTCGCGGCATTTTGACAGACGGGATTTTATCGAACCTTTCCGGCTTGTTTGACAGCGTAAATACAGAGGTTGGAGAAATCGCAACACAAGTCGGCACGACCCCCGCCGGGTGGAACGCGGGCATATTCAACATGATACGCAGCCTTTCGGAAAACGTCATTGTACCGATTGCGGGCGTTATCATTACCTTTGTCATGTGTTATGAACTAATCCAGCTTGTAATTGAAAAAAACAATCTGCACGATCTCGACACTTGGATTTTCTTCAAATGGATTTTTAAGACCTTTGTTGCGGTGCTGCTGGTAACAAACACTTGGAACATCGTCATGGGAGTTTTCGACGTTACGCAGAGCGTCGTCAATCAGAGCGCGGGGGTTATCATATCCGATACAAGCATAGACGTTACCACCGTCATTACCGACATTGAAGCAAAACTCGACGCTATGAGCGTGGGCGGTCTTTTGGGGTTATGGTTTCAATCCCTCTTTGTAGGGCTTACCATGAAAGCCCTGTCAATCTGCATTATGCTTGTGGTGTATGGGCGCATGATTGAAATATATCTTGTAACGAGCGTTGCCCCTATCCCTATGGCAACAATGGTAAATCACGAATGGGGCAGCATGGGACAGAATTACTTAAAATCTTTGCTTGCGCTTGGTTTTCAGGCGTTTCTGATCTTGGTGTGTGTCGGCATTTATGCGGTGTTGATACAAACAATCGCAGCGACCGACGACATTTCCGGCGCGATCTGGGCTTGCATGGGCTATACCGTCCTCTTGTGCTTTACGCTTTTCAAAACGGGAAGCCTTGCAAAGAGCGTCTTTTCGGCACATTAAGGGGGTGAGTTATGATTTGAAAATCGGTTTAATCGACGTTGACAGCCATAATTTCCCCAACCTCTGCTTGATGAAGCTATCCGCGTATCATAAAGCAAAGGGGCATACGGTGGAATGGTGGAACGCAAAGGGGCGGTACGACCTTGTATATAAAAGCCGCGTCTTTACGGACACCTATTCCAAAGACACGATAACCGTTACCAACGCGGAACAAGTTATTTTCGGCGGTACGGGCTACGACACGAAAAACCGCTTGCTGCCGGAAGTGGAACACAGTTACCCGGATTATTCTATCTACCCGCAGTTTTTCGGGATTGCCTACGGCTTTTTAAGCCGGGGTTGTCCGAGAAATTGCGGGTTTTGCATTGTCAGCAGTAAAGAGGGACGCGAAAGTGTTAAGGTTGCGGATTTGTCCGAGTTTTGGAAATGGCAGCCGGAAATAAAAATCATGGACGCTAATCTGCTTGCCTGTCCCGACCATGAAAATCTCATTGAGCAGCTTATACGAAGCCGCGCATGGGTGGATTTTTCGCAAGGGCTGGATATTCGCCTTGTGAACAGGGATAATGTCAGCCTGTTAAATCGGGTACGGATAAAAGCGGTACATTTTGCATGGGATAATCCCGACGAGGACTTAACCGGGTATTTCCAACGTTTTTTGGATTTGACCGCCATTAAGAGCAGCCGCCAGCGGCGCGTGTATGTTCTTACCAACTACGGCAGCACTCACGAACAGGATTTATACCGCGTGAACACCTTGCGGGCTATGGGCTTTGACCCGTATGTGATGATTTACGAGCGTCCAACCGCCCCGCCTGTTACCCGCCATTTGCAACGGTGGGTAAATAACAAACGGCTTTTCTATGCTGTCCCCCGTTTTGAAGATTACATTCCGGGCAGAAAGGAGGTTTGAAATGGCGTATGTAACCGTCCCAAAGGACTTAACAAAAATCAAAAGCAAGGTAATGTTCAACCTTACGAAACGACAGCTAATTTGTTTCAGCGCGGCGGTAGCAATCGGACTGCCGCTGTTCTTTTTGGTAAAAGACAGCGTTGGAACAACCACAGCGGCATTGTGCATGGTGCTTGCCATGCTGCCTATGTTTTTGCTTGCCATGTACGAGAAAAACGGGCAACCGCTGGAAGTGATTATTCGGCAATTTGTGGAAGTGAAGTTTCTTCGCCCCAAAGAGCGACCTTATCAGACCAACAATTTTTATGCCGCCCTTGCGCGGCAAGAGCAATTAGATAAGGAGGTACGGGCGATTGTCAAAGGAAAAGAAAAACACCCAAAACGAAAAGCGTAAACTTTCCCGACAGGAAAGAAAACAGATAGATACCCTTATCCGACAGGCAAAGGGCGACGGGAAGCCCCATACGGCGCAGGACAGCATACCGTTTGAGCGAATGTATAAGGACGGGATTTGCCGCCTTGCAAACGGGCGGTATTCCAAGTGCATTGAGTTTGAGGACATCAACTATCAGCTTGCGCAGCCGGACGACAAAACCGCCATTTTTGAAGCCCTTTGCGATATGTATAACTCGTTCGACGCTTCTATCAGCGTGCAGCTTTCCCTAATCAGCCGCCATGCGAACAAGGACGATTTCAAGAACAGTATCACGATTGCGCCGCAGAATGATGACTTCGACAGTATCAGAGCAGAATACACCGAAATGCTTAGGACGCAGCTTGAACGCGGAAACAACGGGCTTATCAAGACCAAGTTTCTCACCTTTACCGTTGAAGCAAAGGACATTAGATCGGCGCGGGCGCGTCTTGCCCGCATTGAAACGGACACCCTCAACCATTTTAAGGTGATCGGCGCGGCGGCGCGGGTATTGGACGGGAAACAGCGTCTTGAAGTGCTGCATGGGATTTTCCACCCGGACGGGGAACGCTTTAACTTTGCGTGGGAATGGCTACCCGCAAGCGGTCTTTCTGTCAAAGACTTTATCGCGCCGTCCTCTTTCCGATTTGGCGACGGGCGAATGTTTCAAATGGGCGGCAAGTTTGGCGCAGTTTCCTTTTTGCAGATCGTCGCGCCGGAACTCTCCGACCGTATGCTTGCCGACTTCATGGACGCGGAAAACGGGATTATCGTCAATCTGCACATTCAGAGTATCGACCACAACGAAGCAATCAAGACGATTAAGCGCAAGATTACCGACCTTGACCGTATGAAAATCGAGGAACAGAAAAAAGCAATCCGCAGCGGCTACGACATGGATATTATTCCGTCCGACCTTGCCACCTACGGCGGGGAAGCAAAAAACCTACTCCGCGATTTGCAGAGCCGCAACGAAAGAATGTTTCTGCTTACGCTGCTTGTCTTAAACCTTGCAGATACCAAGCAGAAATTGGATAACGAAGTATTTGGAGCGGCGGCAATCGCGCAGAAATACAACTGCATTTTGACCCGCCTTGACTACCGGCAGGAACAGGGGCTTATGTCCTCTATCCCGTTGGGGGAAAACCTTATCCATATCCAGCGCGGCTTGACGACCAGCAGCACCGCCGTTTTCGTTCCCTTTACGGTGCAAGAGCTGTTCCAAAGCGGCGAAGCATTGTATTACGGCTTAAACGCCCTTTCCAACAACATGATTTTGTGCGACCGAAAGAAGCTGAAAAATCCCAACGGCTTGATACTCGGCACACCGGGCAGCGGCAAAAGTTTTTCTGCAAAACGCGAAATCACAAACGCTTTTCTTATCACGTCCGACGACATTATCATTTGCGACCCCGAAGCCGAATATTACCCCCTTGTCGGACGTTTGAAAGGACAGGTTATCAAGGTTTCGCAGAACAGCACGCAGTACATTAACCCTATGGATATTAACCTCAATTACAGCGAGGGCGACACGCCCATAGCCTTAAAGAGCGATTTTATCCTTTCCTTTTGTGAGTTGATTATGGGAGGTAAAAACGGGCTGGAAGCTGTCGAAAAGACCTTGATTGACCGCGCTGTTATCAGCGTGTACCGCAACTACCTTGCCGACCCGAAGCCGGAGAATATGCCGATTTTGGGCGACCTCTACGACGAGATCAAGAAGCAGCCGGAAAAGGAAGCGCAGCGTATCGCGGCGGCATTGGAACTCTATGTAAACGGCAGCTTGAACATTTTTAACCACAGGACAAACGTTGACATTCATAATCGCCTTGTCTGCTTTGATATTAAGGAACTCGGTACGCAGCTTAAAAAAGTCGGTATGCTTATCGTCCAAGACCAAGTATGGAACAGAGTAACGGTAAACCGCAGCGAGGGCAAGGCGACGCGGTATTACATCGACGAATTTCATTTACTCTTGAAAGAGGAACAGACCGCAGCATACAGCGTCGAGATTTGGAAGCGTTTTGGGAAGTGGGGCGGTATTCCGACAGGTATCACGCAGAACGTCAAAGACCTTTTGACGAGCAGAGAAGTTTCAAATGTTTTTGAAAACAGCGATTTTGTCTATATGCTCAACCAAGCCCAGGGCGACCGGGAAATCCTTGCCAAGCAGCTTAACATTTCACAACAGCAAATGACCTATGTAACCCATTCCGAAGCGGGCGAGGGACTTATCTTCTATGGCAACGTGATTTTGCCCTTTATTGACCGTTTTCCGAAAGATACGGAGCTCTACCGCGTAATGACGACCAAGCCCGGCGAGGTGTCGGCATGAGGATAGAAACGGATAAAATCTATTGCGGCGACAGCTTGCAGGTGCTTCAAACCTTGCCGGATAACTGTTTGGATTGTTGCGTAACGTCCCCGCCCTACTATGCTTTGCGCGATTACGGCACAGACGGGCAGATCGGGCGTGAAGCAACGCCGGAGGAATATGTTTCCCGCATTACGGCGGTTTTCCATGAGGTAAAGCGGGTGCTTACGCCGGAGGGTACTTGTTGGCTGAATATCGCGGACACTTATTGCGGCACAGGCAGCAAAGCCGACCACCAAGACCCGAAATACCCCAAAGGCAGGAACGGGCAGCAAGTGGCGGTAAACCACCGCGCCCCCGGCTGCAAGCCGAAAGACCTAATCGGTATTCCGTGGCTTGTAGCCCTTGCCTTGCGGGGCGACGGTTGGTATTTGCGAAGTTCTATCATTTGGCACAAGGGAAACGCCATGCCGGAAAGCACGCGGGACAGACCGACCCGCTGCTATGAATATGTGTTTCTGCTTACCAAGTCAAAGAAATATTACTACGATTGGCAGGCAGTAGCCGAGCCGATAGCCCCCACAACGGCGGTACGGCTGAAAAGCGGAGTTGGGAAAGGCAACAAATATGCCGCTACCGTTCCGGGGCAAAACCAGCCGCAGAAAATCAACCGCCCCCGCAGGAAAGGCGCATACACCGACGAAATGATTTCCCCCGTCCGCAGCCGCCGCAACGTTTGGCAGATCAACACAACTTCCTATCGCGGCGGGCATTTTGCAGCGTTCCCGCCCAAACTTGCGGAAACGTGCATTTTGGCGGGCTGTCCTGTCGGCGGGATTGTGCTTGACCCGTTTTTAGGCAGCGGCACGACCGCAGCGGCGGCAAAAAGCCTTTCCCGCCGCTATATCGGTATAGAGATCAACCCCGAATACTGCACCCTTGCAAAACAGCGTATTGGAGGTGATGAACATTGAGCAAGGAATTAAAAGCCCCCGACAAGGTAACGCAGAAAATGACCCGCGACGGGGCGATTGCGGAAAACCTTACGACGGGCGAAACGACGAGTATCAGCGAAAGACCGCCGGAGGAAAACTATTCAGCCCCCGCAGCGGGAGCAGCGGAAAAAGCGACCCAACGTATCAGCACAGAGGTTAGCCGCCATTTAGAAAAGGGCGCGGAGAAAAAGAGCCTTGACGCAGCGCAGCTTAAAACCCATACTTCCCGCTTGCAGTTTTCCGCAGAGGAACGGGCAACGCCGGAACTTCAAAAGGCAATTAGGAAGTCGGACAAGGCGGCAGACCGTTTAGACGCGGCGCGGGCGGCTATCCCCAAGCATACCAAAATCAAGAAAGAGCGCGTTTTTAACGAAGCGAAAGGCAGGGCAAAAACGCGCCTTTCCTTTGAAAAGACGGATAAGCCCCCAAACGGCAAGTTGCGGCATAACCCCTTATCACGTCCGGCGCAGGAGTTAAACAGCACCGTACATGGAAAAATCTACGAGGTAGAGAAAGAAAACGTCGGTGTGGAAAGCGGGCACCGGGTAGAACTTGCGGGCGAGAAAGCGGGCGGCATGGCGGCGCGGACGGTAAAACGCGGCATACGCAGCCACAAGCTGAAACCCTACCGGGCAGCGGCGGCAGCGGAGAGAAAGGCGGTAAAGGCAAACGCCGATTTCCTCTATCAAAAGGCGCTGCACGATAACCCCGCCCTTGCGCACTCTAACCCCATTTCCCGTTTTTGGCAGAAGCAGCGCATTAAAAAGCAGTATGCAAAGACGCTGAAAGCGGGCGGCAAGGTGAAAAAGACCGCCGAAGCCACCGCAAAGGCAGCGAAGAAAACCGCGCAGGAAACCAAACGGGCGACGTTCTTTGTCGTCCGGCATTGGAAAGGCTGCTTGCTTGTGGGCGGGATTGCCTTTATCGTGCTGCTGCTTTTCGGCGGCTTGTCCTCTTGCTCCCTCTTTGGCGGCAACAGCGGTAGCGGCTTGATTGCGTCGTCCTATCTTTCCGAGGACGCGGATATTACGGGCGCGGAAGCAGCTTACACCGATATGGAAGCAGAGTTACAGGATATGCTGAATAATATCGAGCGCGAATACCCCGGCTACGACGAATACCGGGTGAACGCAGACGAGATCGAGCATGACCCCTATGTGCTAATCTCTATCCTTTCCGCGCTGCATGAGGGCGTGTTTACCCTTGATGAAGCGCAAAGCACCCTTGAAATGCTCTTTGAGAAACAGTATATCTTGACCGTTACGGAGGAAGTCGAGGTACGCTACCGCACCGAAACGAGGACGGACAGCGAGGGCAACGAATATGAGGTTGAAGTCCCATATAACTATTACATTCTTCATGTGGATTTGGAAAACTTCAACCTTTCCCATGTCCCCGTCTACATTATGGGCGAGGAACAGCTATCCATGTACGCTATGTATATGTCGTCGCTGGGGAACCGCCCCGATTTGTTCCCGTCGTCCGGCTATGTGTCAAAATACTATGAAAACCCGCCCGCCGATTACGAAGTACCCGCCGCGCTGCTTAATTCCGATGAAAAGTTTGCGCGGCTCATTGAGGAAGCGGATAAATACGTCGGCTTTCCCTATGTGTGGGGCGGCAGCACCCCGGAAACCTCTTTTGATTGCAGCGGTTTTGTTAGCTATGTGCTGACGAACAGCGGCTTATACAATACGGGCAGACTTGGGGCGCAGGGGCTTTACAACATTTCAACCCGCGTTTCCAACCCGCAGCCGGGGGATTTGGTTTTCTTTACGGGTACATACGACACGCCGGGGGTATCTCATGTGGGTATCTACGTTGGCGAGGACGGGGACGGAAGCCCCGTCATGCTGCATTGTGGCGACCCGATACAATACACAAAACTTGATACAAGCTATTGGCAATCCCATTTTTACGCCTATGGGCGGCTACATTACAACTGACTTTGAAAGGAGTTAATTTCTATGGCAAACACGAAACTTGACCGTATCGAACGGGATATTGAGAAAACGAGGGCGAAAATCCTTGAATACCAAAAAAGGCTGAAAGACCTTGAAGCGCAGAAAATCGAGGAAGAAAACGCGCAGATCGTTCAAATGGTGAAAGCGGTACACCTTGACGGGGCGCAGCTTGCCGCGTTCCTCTCCGCTTACGCCAGCGGCGAAATTGCCTTGCCGCAGCCGGACGCAGACTATACCGACGAACAGGAGGAAACCGAAGATGAAGCATAAAAAACTGTTCCGCAGCGTTACCGCTTTGCTTGCCGCCCTTGTACTCATGGGCGGCTTTTCTGTTACCGCTTTTGCGGGCGGCGGTGATGTGAGCGACGAGCCGCCTACCCCCGTAACCGAAACCGAGCCGGAAGAAACGACGGGCGGCTATGAGCCGCAGCCCTTAACGCCGGAGGGCAACATGAGCCTTGTGGACGACATAACGGGCGAAGCGTCCGGCGATAAACAGTTTATTACCGTCGTTACGAAAAACGGAAACTATTTTTACATCATCATTGACCGAGCCGAGGACGGAGAAAACACCGTCCATTTCCTCAATCAAGTTGATGAAAAAGACCTTTTGCAGCTTATGGAGGACGAACAGACCGAAACCCCCGCTTGTAGCTGTACTGAAAAATGCGTTGCCGGAAGCATCAACACCGATTGCCCCGTTTGCAGCGTCAACATGAGCGAGTGCGCGGGCAAGGAAGCCGAGCCGGAGCTGGAAGAAACCGAGCAGCCGGAGCCGGAGGAAGATAAAGGCGGCGGCATGGGCGGTGCTATTCTGCTTGTCGTGCTGCTTCTTGCCGCAGCGGGCGGCGGCGCGTTCTATTACTTTAAGATTATGAAGCCCAAAAAGGACGCGGCAAAAGGCAGCAGCAACCTTGACGATCTCGACTTTGACGAGGACGACGAGGACGCGGAAGAATTAGAAACCGAGCAGGAGGACGAGGAAGTATGAAACTTGTAATTGCAGAGAAACCGAGCGTCGGGGCGGCGATTGCCGCCGTACTTTGCGCGAATGAAAAGCGCAGCGGATATTTTGAGGGCAGCGGCTACCTTGTGTCCTGGTGTATCGGGCATTTGATTAGCCTTGCGGACGCGGCGACCTACAACGAGCAGTACCGAAAATGGAAGTATGACGATCTCCCCATTGTCCCGCAGGATTGGCAGTTTATCGTTGCCAGCGGCAAGGAGCAGCAGTTTTCCGTACTCAAAGACCTTATGCACCGCAGCGACGTTTCCGAGATTGTCAATGCGTGCGACAGCGGGCGCGAGGGAGAACTCATTTTTCGATTTGTCTACGAACAGGCAAATTGCAAAAAGCCCTTTTCCCGCCTTTGGATTAGCAGCATGGAAGAAAGCGCAATCCGCGAGGGCTTTTCAAACCTCAAAGACGGGCGCAGCTATGACAACCTCTATCAATCCGCGCTTTGCAGAGCAAAGGCAGATTGGCTTGTCGGGATTAACGCGACCCGCCTTTTCTCTATCCTCTATCACAAAACGCTGAATGTCGGCAGAGTGCAAACGCCCACCCTTACCATGCTGGTAAACCGCGACTATGCGATCAGCAGCTTTAAGAAAGAAAAATATCATGTTGTCCGTCTGGACGCGGGCGGTGTTTCGGCTTTGTCCGAAAGACTGAACGACGAAGCGGCAGCGCAGCAGATGAAAGCGGCTTGCGAGAAATCGCAAGCCGTTTGTACTTCCCTCAAAAAAGAGAAAAAGACCGTTGCCCCGCCGAAGCTGTTTGACCTTACCGCGTTACAGCGCGAAGCTAACCGCCTGTATGGATTTACGGCGAAACAGACCCTTGATTATGCGCAAGCCCTCTATGAAAAGCGGCTTTTGACCTATCCCCGCACCGACAGCAAATATATCACTTCCGATATGCAGGACAGCACAAAGGAACTCATTACCGGGCTTTGTTCGCTGCTTCCCTTTATGCGGGACGTGAAGCTGCAAGCAGACCTTATAAGGGTTTGCGACAACAGCAAAGTAACCGACCACCACGCTATTTTGCCGACAGCCGAGTTTTTGAAAGCGGGCTTTGCTTCCCTTGCCGACAGCGAAACAAAACTTATGACCCTTGTGTGTGCAAAGCTGCTTTGCGCCGCAGCCGCGCCCTATGCGTATGAAGCGGTTACGGCGGTTTTCACTTGCGGCGGCTATACCTTTACCGCAAAGGGCAGGACAACGCTTTGCGAGGGTTGGCGTGAGATTGAAAGATTATCCCGCGCCGCGTCCGAGGAACAGGACGAGGACGCAGAGCCGGAAGCGGTTTTGCCCCCGCTTACCGAGGGACAGACCTTTGAAAATACCGCAGCGGAGATCTCCGAGCGTTACACGCAGCCCCCAAAAGCATATACCGAAGATACGCTTCTGTCCGCTATGGAGAACGCGGGCAAGGAGGAAACGCCGGAGGACGCGGAACGCAAGGGATTAGGCACCACCGCGACGCGGGCGGGTATCATTGAAAAGCTCATTTCAGCGGGCTTTGCCGAGCGCAAGGGCAAGAAGCTAATCCCCACAAAGGACGGGTATAACCTTGTCGCCATTCTGCCCGAAAGCCTTACGTCCCCGCAGCTTACGGCAGAATGGGAAACGCGCCTTACCGGGATTGCAAAGGGCAGCGACAGCCCCGCCGACTTTATGCGAGGGATTGAGGAAATGACAGCGGGGCTTGTCAAGACCTATTCCGCGATTTCCGAGGATAAAGCAAAACTGTTTACCCCGCAGCGGGAAGCAATCGGCACTTGCCCCCGTTGCGGCGCGGCGGTTTACGAGGGCAAGAAAAACTACTACTGTTCCGACAGGGCGTGCAGCTTTGTCATGTGGAAAAATGACTTGTTCTTTCAGCAGCGCAAAAAGACTTTCACAAAGGCGATTGCCGCCGCCCTTTTGAAAGACGGAAAGGTAAAAATCAAGGGTATGTACTCCACCAAAACGGGAAAGACCTTTGACGGGGTTGTGCTGCTTGCCGACACAGGCGGCAAGTATGTAAACTTCCGCGTCGAGCAGAACCGAAAATGATTAGGCTTGATGAAAAGCAGTATCGAGCCGTTAAGAAAATGGCCCGAGCCGCGTGCGCCAACAATGATTGCGGGAACTGTCTGCTATTGGACGACGGGGAAACTTGCGTTTGTGTGCAGAGTATCAGCTATTCGCTGTTATGCCGTTATTTCCGCGAAGCGGTTTTACCCGCAGACAGGCAGCTATGCGAACAGATCACCCGCAGCGGGGAAACCGATTTGAAGCGTTGCGCGGTATGCGGCAGCACGTTTGCGGCGGGCAGCAATCGGGCGAAATACTGTCCCGATTGTGCGGCAAAGATACGCCGCAGGCAGAAAGCGGAAAGCGAGAGAAACAGGCGTTTACGGATAAAAATAACTACATAGCAAGCACAGCAAACGAGTACCCGTTTGCGAGAAATACCCGCGCTGCTCTATGGGAAGCGCGGGCATTTTGCTTGTTGGGATAGTCCCAAACCCTTAAAAATCGAGAAAGGACGTGATGAAACAATATGCCGTATTCTTCATACGACCATGACAAATTGGAAACCGCCGAAACCATGCGGATAGAACGCCGGATATATTTTGAAGCAAAGGACGGGGATATTGCCCCCTATGTTTCTTTGCCGCTGGAACAGCTACACGCCATGCGTGAGGAAAGCGCGGCAGCGGAACAGGCGATTTTTAACGATCTCTCAACCCGCGCCGCCGCTTGGGAACAGCAGGCGGGAAAAACGCTTTTGCTTGACAAAGCGATTGAATACACAAGGACAACCGTTGTGCAGCACACTTCTAACGAGTGGCAGAAAGGCGAATATGACCGATATACCCGCAGCAACCGGGTATATCAGATGAACTACCACATTTACGAGAACACCCGTTACGACAGGGAGAAGCAGCAAAGCGTCCCTTACTCTTATTCTCTCACATGGGGCGTTTATACCAACAGCCCGAACAGGAACGGGCAAGCGAAGATTGCCGGACAGGACAGAAAGGTTTTTTCCGATAAGGCGGCTATGGAAAAGTATCTGAATGGACGTATCAAAGCATACGACCGTCTGTTTACGGAAATCTCCCCGCCTATCCCGCAGGAGTACGCCGAGCATTTCAAAGTAAACGGTATGCTTTTACCGGGCTATACCATTGAGGGTGAGGAACCCCCGCAGCAGCAGCCACAGGCGGCAGCTATCCCCGAAACTACCGGGCAGCAAAAGGAGCGTGAACACATGAGCGAACAGTTTTCTATTATGATTGGCAACCGCAGCCGTTTTGAAGCGGGCGACCCCGGCGGTTATTGGCTGGATATGCCCGCCACAAAGGAGCAGTTACAGACCGCTATGCAGAGCGTCGGCATTACCGCCGATAACCCGCAGGATTTTTCCATTCGCGGCTATTCCGACGACCCAGAGAAACATATTGCTTTGCCTTATGAAATGGTATGCGCCGCCGACGTGGACGAACTCAATTTTCTTGCGGCGCGGCTCGAACAGCTTGACCCCGCCGAGGTTGGCAAGCTGAACGCAGCTTTGCAGCAGAAAAACGGGCTTGCAAATATCGGACAGGTAATTGACTTCACCTACAACGTGGATTTTTACGTCCATATTCCCGAAGTACATACCTACCGCGATTTGGGCGACTATTACTTAAATCAATCCGGCATGGTACAAATGCCCGAAGAATGGAAAGGCGGCATTGACCTTACTACTTTTGGCAGGAACGCCGCCGCGCAGGAAAAAGGCGCGTTTACCGAATACGGCTATATCGTGGAAAGCGGCGACGAGTGGGAACGGCAGTTTGAGGGGCGCGAAGTGCCGGAGGAATACCGCATTATGAGTTACCCGCAGCCGGAGCGCGGCGAACAGGACAAAGCCTATATGGACGCAGCCGAAACGCAGCAAGCAGCCGTACAGACCGCAGAGCCGCAGCAGCCCCGCCCCGTCGTGCCGATTATCCTTTCTTCTGAAAAACCCGGCGACAAGGTAAAGGAGATCACCGCCCGTCTGGAACAGGGCATACAAGCGATTTTTGACAGCGACCGCTACAAAGAGTTTTTAACGGCTATGTCAAAGTTTCACGATTACAGCTTGAATAACACTATCCTAATCGCCATGCAGGGCGGCAATTTGGTAAAGGGCTATTCACAATGGCAGAAAGAGTTTGACCGCCATGTGAAAAGCGGCGAGAAAGGTATTAAAATCTTTGCCCCCGCACCTTACAAGGTAAAAAAGCTGGTGGATAAAATCGACCCCGACACAAGAAAGCCCATACTTGACAGCGAGGGAAAGACGGTTAAGGAAGAAAAGGAAGTTACCGTTCCCGCCTTTAAGGTTGTAACCGTCTTTGACATTTCGCAGACCGAGGGCAAGGAGTTTCCCGACCTCTCCGTCAAACCGCTGCTTGCCGATGTGGAACAGTACGAGGACTTTTTCGCTGCCCTTGAAAAAGCGTCCCCCGTTCCGATTGCTTTTGAGCAGATCACAAACGGCGCAAACGGATATTTCAGTTTGACCGATAAGCGAATTGCTATCAAAGAGGGTGTGAGCGAGCTGCAAGCGGTTAAGACCGCCATTCACGAAATCGCCCATGCGAAGCTGCATGACGTGGACTTAAACGCCCCGCTGGAGGAACAAAACCGCGTTGACCGCCGCAGCCGCGAGGTACAGGCTGAAAGCGTTGCCTATACGGTGTGTCAGCATTTCGGGCTTGATACGTCGGATTACTCTTTCGGGTATGTTGCCGGGTGGAGCAGCGGCAAGGAAATGACCGAATTAAAAGCGTCCCTTGAAACGATACAGGCAACCGCAAAGGAACTCATTACCGAGATCGAGGGGCATTTTACCGAATTGCAGCAGCAGCGGCAAGCCGAGCAGGAGCAGGAAGCGAAAACAAAAGAAACCTTGCTTCTCAACGGCAAGGAGGACAGCTACGGGATTTATCAGTTAGCCCGCAGAGAGGAAACTATGGATTTGCGCTTTGAGCCTTTCGACCGTCTGCAAGCAACGGGGCATTTCGTTGACCGGGCAAATTATGAACTCGTCTATACCGCACCGCTTACAAAGGATATGACGCTTGGCGGCATTTGGGAAAAGTTTAATATCGACCGCCCCGCCGACTTCAAGGGGCATAGCCTTTCCGTTTCCGACATTGTTGTGCTTCATCAGAACGGCGAGAACACCGCCCATTATGTAGACAGCATAGGTTTTCAGCAGGTGCCGGAGTTTTTACAGGAGCAAGCGCAGCAGACCCCCGTATTTGATAAGCTATCTCCCGAACAGCAGCAAGCCCTATCCGATACCGTAAAAGATACGCTGCAACTGCTTGTAGACGCAGACAAGCGGATTTATGGCGACGTTACGGGCAAGACCCTTGAAGCAATCGCGGCGCAAGGGTATTCCTACAAGGGCGGGCAGCTTGAAAAGCAGCAGCCGGAAGCGACCCCCGAAAGCCTTATGACGGGCGAAACCGTCAGAACGCCGCGAGGGAACTTTTACATTACCGACATGAGCCGCGAACAGATCGAAGCGGCGGGCTTTGGTTTTCATCATGCGTCGGAGGACGGGAAGTATCTCATTATGGGAAATGGCACACAGGCTTATGCCATAGCCGCCGAGCAGCCGCAGCGGGATAATCCCTTAAAGCACGTTGAGGACATTGTAGAGCAGAACGACAACAACTTTGACGGGATTATCAATAATACGCCGCAAACGCCCACCGTCGCGGATTTGGAGCAGCGGGCAAAGGCGGGCGAAGCGATTTCCGTTACCGACCTTGCGAAAGCGGTAAAAGCCGAGAAACGGGAGCAGCCGCAAAAGAAACCGTCCATTTTGAAGAAGCTGGACGAGTACAAGAAACAGGCGGCGCAGCAGCCGAAAGACAAGCAGAAAGAGCAGAAAAAGGATTTGGAGGTTTGATAGTATGAATATCCGCTTTACCATTGAGGAAGAAAACATAATTGCGATTTACGCCGAGGACAGCCGGGAAACAACGCTTGAAAATATCCTTGCCGCCATGCCCTATATGGACGAGGATATGCGCCAGCTTGCCGCCGCAGCGGTGAAAAAGCTGCAAGCCATGACGGACAGCGAGTTTTCCGAACGGGAGTTTATCTTGACCGACGAGGAATAGCCCATAGAAAACAGGGGCGCGGTTGCCGATTTCCGGCACCGCGCCCCTGTTCTTTTTTTGTCCTTGCGTGGACAATTAGAAAGCTGTTTTTGCGGGTTTGAATATAAAGTATCGTCTATGCCGTTTCCCCGCGCTGGAAGCCGCAGAAACACAGGCGTTTTCAGCCCTTAATGTTCCACTTGCTACCCCTTGTTTTGCGCCTTATCGCTCCTGCTCCCGCGCCTTGCTTTGGGACGGGTAAAGAATACTATCGACGTTCTTTTTGACAACGCCGTACTCCTGCATTTGCTTTTTCGCTTGGCGGTAATCCTCATACAATTTGCTTTTCCTGTCGTTTAAGCCGCTATACTCCTTGCGCAGCGCGGCGAGATCGGGCAGCTTCTTTATCTGCATTTCCCGGAGTGCCCTTGCCGCAGCTTCAAACAGGATAATTTCGCTTTCATGCCCCCGCAGATACTTTTCCTTGTCCCGCGATTTCTTGTATTCCTCGTAAATCGGTTTTAATTGTCGGTATGTGGTGGTGTGCTTGATAAGCAGCGATAAATCGGACATACGCTGTTCCACTTCCTTAACCGCCCTTGCCGCCGCGTCATGGGCGGTCATAATATCCGCGATTTTGCTTTCGAGGTCGCTGTAATATTCAATCTTGTTTTCGGTCAAGAAGTTCATGCTTTTTGCAGCCTGTTTCAGATTATGGATTTTCGCCCACCGTTCATAGCCCGCCGATTGTTGGGCTTTAATGCTGTTTTCAATATCGACGACAAGCCGGATTTTCTTATCTTCCCGCAGCGGCTTTGACTTGGCAATATATACGCCCTTGATACGCTCCTTTATGGCTTCTTCCGTATAGGCCGCGCCGAGCGTCTTTGCGCGGGTAAACCGTTCCTGTCCGGCAGCGCGGAAAGAAATATATTTGCCCTGTTTGATTTCATACCCCATTTCCTGCAAACGGCGCAGCAGTTCGTCAAAATCTTTGACTTGGGGAATGAGGGTATCTATCGCCGTTTTCAGCTTGGCTTTGTAGCTTGTTCCTTGCTTTTCGGCGGTGTATTCCGCATAGCTTTTCCCTTTGTCCTGTCCCGGCACGACGACGGATAGCCCATGCTCTTTACATATCCTGTCGCTGGTGCGTCGGATAGCGTGATAGCTTTGCTTGTTGGAATGATACTTTTTGTAGTCAACGAAGCTAACCGCGTTGAAAATCAAGTGATTATGCAGATGGTCTTTATCGACGTGGGTTGTCAAAACAAACTCATACTTGCCGCCTAACACCGCTTGCGCAAGTTCCATGCCGATTTTGTGCGCTTCTTCCGGCGTGGTTTCGCCTACCGCAAAGGATTGTATCAAGTGCCGCCCTAAATGTGTGCCGCGATCTCCGGCAGCTTCCCGCGTCCATGCAAACTCTATATCGGCGGTTTCCAGCCCGCAGCCGAAAGAGGACGCAAGCAGCTTTCCGTCTGTCTTTTCGGGATTTAAGATATAGTCTATTGCGGCCTTTAAGGTTGATTTAATAGGGTGCGTCTTTGTAACCGCCATATCTCGTCCACCGCCTTTTTTATATCCTCAATGTCCTGCTGGTAAACCGCCCCCGTCGCGTTGGCGCGTTTGGCAATTTGATTGATGTTCCGGCTCACCGCTTGCAGTTCCCGGATATATGCTTTCGTGTCGCTTCGGTCAATGACAAGGATATACCCGTCAATCGCCATTTTGCGGAAGTATGCCCCATACTGCTTTATGGGAAGCTGCTTCATCTTCTCGTCGATCAGCCGCTTTTCTTCTTCCGTAACGTAAAACTTCATTTGGATATTTCTCTTTCGGTTTTCCATTTCCGCGCCGCCTTTCGGTATAAGGGTTTGGGATTATCCCAACAAGCATTTTTCGCAAACGGGTACTCGTTTGCTGTGCTTGCTATCTACTCCATACCCCTACCGAAAGGCGGTATTTGTTGCGCATTCCCTTGATTTTGGACGCAAAAAAAGATTGCAGCCGCCATGCGCTGCAATCTCCCGATTTCTCATATTGTGAGGTTAATCCTCTGCTTTTTCGACTTCCGTTATCTCCCTTGCTGTTGCGGTTACAATCCGTATGCCTTTATCGCTCATACCGTCCAGCAGCGCGTCAAGCTGCCGCCGCCCGGTGGATTTCTCCGCATTGCTGTTCGGGAAGAAAAATTGATCTACCGAAATATGATACCGGGTTACAAGGTCATAGAATACCTGTAAACTCGGCTGTTGTCCCTTGTTCTCGATATTCGCAAGGTAGCGCGGGGAAATATATAACTCGTCGCTTACCTTTTTGCGGCTCTCGCCGTATTCATTTCTCGCGGCTTTTATAGCTGCCCCGAAAGCCTTAAAGTCGTACAATGGTACGGGTCTTTTTGCCATTTTCATTCACCCTGTTACATTTTACAGTTCACCTTTCTTTTTGGATATGTCCACACAATTCATATCATTAGGTTAAATACTTCCTGTTGTGTATTGACAGTAGACTGATTTTCTGATAAAATAAAATTTATGTAAAAGGAGGCGGCGTTTATGTTGCATAGCATGCGTATTAGATAAGCATTGAAAAAAAGGATTTTCCCATTTTCAACATGGGCTTTTTTGTCATGCTTATTTTGCGGATGCTATACAAAAAACTAACGACGTATAGATATAGTGCAAGCTATGCCTTAGTTTTGTTGTACTGCTCTGTGCATTATAAATGCAGGTCAATGCTCATGTTGAGGATTGACCTGCATTTTTTGTGTAAAAAGGACGAGTGAAATATAATGCTTAAAAAATATTGGATAAAATGTCCGATTTGTAACGGAAAGACGAGAGTTCAAGTATTTCATAATACTGTATTAAAAGATTTTCCTCTTTTCTGCCCTAAATGCAAATTGACGCATATCATTGATGTAGAAAAATTAGAGATTGTAATCAAAAATACAGAAAAACAAACTTTTATTATTTATAAGAAAGGATATAAAAATGAAACGTTTACCTAAATATACGCCTGCGGAAGTACGGAATGATCCATACGGATTTACTTACAAAGAAATGTCGGAAGTTATTGGCGAGAATGAAGCAAAAGCCTTATATGAAGAATTATATAAGCAATTACCACGCAAAAAAAATCTATCAATGTTGGTAAAAAATATTTGCAAAAGCAGTGATACTGAAAAGTATGTTTACGAACTGAAAGACAACAAATACATTGAAACGGTTTTTATCAAGCGGCGAGATGGTGGAACTGTTTGCGTGAGCACACAAGTCGGTTGTCCTGTTGGTTGTATTTTTTGTGAGTCCGGGCGAAATGGCTTTGTTCGTAATCTAACATCGTCAGAAATCGTACAACAGATTATATTGTTGCGTCGAAAAGTAAACCGTATCGTTTTTATGGGTATGGGAGAGCCTTTATTCAATTATGACAACTTGATAAAAGCAATCCATATTCTCCGAGATAGATATGGGCTCAACTTTCCAACCGACGGCATTACCATATCAACAGTTGGTCCGGTCGATCAATTAAAAAAATTGCGCGAGGAACATCTTAAAATTCAGTTGACAATATCTTTACACGCAGCAACACAATCTGCAAGAAATCGTATTATTCCTCACATGCGCATATATGCTATTGAAGATGTTGTTAAGCAAGCCTTATCCTATTCTGAAAGGCATAATCGCAAAATTGTCTTTGCGTATTTGCTTTTACCGGGTATAAATGACCGGCCCTCAGATGTAAGACAACTTGCAAAATGGTTTCGGGGCAAAAAAGTTATGATTAACGTGTTACAATACAACCCAACAAGCAATTCAAGAATTAAAGCACCACAGAAACGGGAAATAGTTGCATTCAAACATCAATTAGAGCAAGCAGGACTTGAAGTTACTATGAGAGTTTCTCATGGCAGAGAGATTAACGCGGCTTGTGGACAGTTAGCTAACACATATAATAAATTCAAAAAAAAATGATTAAAAGTGCCAGACGCATAGACGCAGAGCCGATAACGCATTAGGTCAAAAAACCTATGTGTTATCGGCTTTTTTATTTAATATTGCGCAAAAGCCGCTGTTCCCTATTATAGAATGGATTGCGGGTAGTGTATTAAAGTCGCCCTTTTTTAAGGATACGGCGGTATCGGGGAGGTATCGCCGTGTCCATTTTTATTTACTGTAACCCGCCTAATGCTTTGCGGTCAAAAAAAGCTATGCTCCGCAAGCGGGATATTCCGGCTATGAATGTGAACTGTCAATACATTTAGCTACTGCTTACATTTCCTTTGCGCCCGTCCGCGTCTTGCGGACGGGCGCATTTTGCTTTTTTCAACTTTTTTCTGAAAAGCGCACTCAAGAGCCATCTCCCGAACGGGTACGGAGCGAAAGGGGCAGAGAGGACAAGCCCTTAACTCCCGTCCTCTACTCCACGCGGGAAGGAGGTGAACTCTATGGAGCTATCTTCTTCCGACAAGGAAAGAATACAACATCAGTACGACGCATTAGCAAAGAAAACTTTGGTCGGCGAAGCGAAAAGCCACCGCCGCACTCTTGCGAAACGCGCAGCACGCGAAGTTACTTTTTCGGATTTGAGCGAAAGCGAACTCGCGCAGCTTTTCACAACGGACGAATACGAAAGCGATTATTTCCGTTTTCAAGTGTCCGGCTTTGATGTACTCGTCAAAAATGAACTGCTTGCCGAAGCCCTTAACGCTTTGCCCGAAAGGAAACGCGACATTATCCTTTTGTCCTACTTCTTGGATATGAGCGACGCGGAAATTGGCGAACTGCTGAATGTTGTACGCACGACGGTTTTCCGGCACAGGAAATCCGCGCTTGCGAAAATCAAACAGTATTTGGAGGGAAAAGCAGATGATGAATACCGTTAGGAAGTCTGAAAATCTGTTGCCGTTCCCTGTCATTTCCGCAGCGGCAAACGGCGACACAACCGCCATGTGCGCGATCTTGAAGCACTACGAGGGTTACATAGCGAAACTTTGTACCCGCACGCTGAAAGACGACGCGGGCAATACCTATTCCTATGTGGACGAGGAAATGCGTAACAGGCTGCAAGTGCGCCTTATTACCCGCACCCTTGCTTTTCATGTAGGATAATCTTTTAGCCCATGCGGGGAGCGTGTCCCCTTTCCACGCTTCCCGTTATGGGCTATTTGTCGTTCCGCAAAAGCATATCCGCTGTTGATGTGCTTTTGCAGGCCGACAAAGCCTATTGTTCTTTGACAAAGAAAGCGGCCTTTGGTGCGCAGCATAACAGGCAAACGGGTACATTCCGTCTGTACCGAGCCAGTCGGCGGGTACGCCATGACAGCTTTTCCCCTACGGGGAAAAGTCGAGCGACAACTACCGCGCCGTAAAACAGGTTTAGCAGCTTGTGGGCGACGACATACAAGGCGGCACAATGATACTCCCGCGTTGAACACCCTCAAAGTATTGCGCGGCGCACCCATAAGCATGGGCCGGGGTGAAACTCCCGTGAGGTTGCAGCTAACAACCGCCCGTTTCAGCCTTATTTCTCATATCGTACAAGCCGGAGCGCATATTCTGTACTATGCCGCTAACCGGGAGGGAAAGAAGATGATTACCAAGTTACAACTTCAACAAATGAGAAATGTTGATATTACACAGGTTGACCGCAGCACTTTGGTTGATATTCGTAATATCCATATTGACAGTTCTTTGCCAGCAGCAAAAAAAATGCAAAGCTACTTGGAGCAGATCGTCAATCCGTATTGTTTTCTTTGCGGCGATACGCCCGTAAGAATACGGTTTGTCGCAGAGGATAGAACGCTAAAGCAATCATTGTGCGATTACTTTTTAAGTCTGAAATAACCGCCGACTTTCCCTAACTCTATGGGTAAGACCTTGTGATTACGGGGCGAAAATGGTATAATTAACTCGTAATTATAGGGGGAAAGGAGGTATAATGCCCCGCATACGCAAAGACAAAATGGCACGCAGTTATGCAGAGCCGTTTTGGAAAATTGGGCTATACATTCGACTATCCAGAGAGGACGACAACGAGGACGAAAGCGAGAGTGTTATCAACCAAGAAAAGATACTCCGCGACTTTGTAGACAGCTATTTTGAGCCGGGAACCTATGTGATTGTAGACGTGTTTGCCGACGACGGATTGACAGGCACCGACACAGCGCGACCAAACTTCAAACGGCTTGAGGGCTGCATTGTCCGAAAAGAAGTAAACTGCATGATTATCAAATCCCTTGCACGCGGTTTCCGCAACCTTGCCGACCAGCAAAAGTTTTTAGAGGAGTTCATACCCATTAACGGTGCAAGGTTTATTTGCACAGGCACACCATTTATTGACACTTACGCAAATCCCCATTCTGCAAGCGGCCTTGAAGTACCTATTAGGGGAATGTTCAACGAGCAGTTTGCCGCGACCACTTCCGAAGAAATCCGCAAAACATTCAAGATGAAACGGGAGCGCGGCGAGTTCATAGGCGCGTTTGCCCCTTACGGCTACAAGAAAGACCCAAACGACAAAAACAGCTTGATTGTAGATGAAGAAGCAGCGGAGGTTGTCAAAAGCATTTACCATTGGTTTGTCAATGAGGGGTACAGTAAAATGGGGATTGCAAAGCGGCTTAACCAAATGGGAGAGCCGAACCCCGAAGCCTATAAGAAGAAAAAAGGCTTTAAGTATAACAACCCTAATTCCGACAAAAACGATGGTTTGTGGTCTGCCAGCACGATTGTAAGGATATTGCAAAATGAAGTTTATACGGGCGTAATGGTGCAAGGCCGTAATCGCGTAATAAGCTACAAAGTACACAAGCAGATCAACGTCCCCGAAGAAGAATGGTTTGTCGTCCCCAACACACACGAAGCGATTATTGACAGGGAAACATTCGAGAAAGCGCAAGCCCTACATAAGCGCGACACAAGGACAGCCCCCGGCAAACAGGAAGTCTATCTCATGTCCGGCTTTGTCCGTTGCGCGGATTGCAAAAAGGCCATGCGGCGCAAAACCGCCCGCGATATTGCCTACTACTCTTGCCGCAGCTACACCGATAAGAAGATTTGCAGCAAACATTCTATCCGGCAAGACAAGTTGGAAAACGCGGTATTGGCAGCGTTGCAAATGCAAATTGCCCTTGTAGATCGGCTTGCAGAAGAAATTGAACGGATTAACAACGCGCCTGTTATCAACCGGGAAAGCAAGAGATTATCCCATTCCTTGAAACAGGCAGAGAAGCAGCTAAAACAGTACAATGACGCTTCCGATAGCTTGTACCTTGATTGGAAAAGCGGTGAGATTACCAAAGAGGAATACCGCCGCTTGAAAGGCAAGATTGCAGAACAGATACAACAGCTTGAAGCGAACATCTCCTATCTGAAAGAGGAAATGCAGGTAATGGCTGATGGTATCGGAACCGACGACCCGTATCTAACCGCCTTTCTGAAATACAAAAACATTCAGAGCCTTAACCGCGGGATTATGGTTGAACTCGTAAAAGCGGTTTGGGTGCATGAGAACGGGGAAATAACGGTTGACTTCAATTTTGCCGACGAGTACCAGCGAATTATTGATTACATCGAGAATAACCACAACGTTATCCGAGTGATTGAGAACAAGGCAATCTAACGGCTTGCCTATTCAACACAAAGGAAAATCTAATGTTGTGCATAAATAAACGGCTCTACAGGACCCGCGGGGCCGCTCGGTCCCATAGGGCCCTCTGGCCCGCGTTCACAGCAGCAGTCTGAACAGCGGCAGCTGTTATTTCCAAAGAGATTTGAGAACATATATGAATCGCCTCTTTTCTGATAGAATAAATAAACTCATGATATTGTATGAAAATGAAAGAAACATTGTGAAAAACAAAGAGGCCCTGGCGGCCCCTTGTCTTCTGCTATGATAAATCATAATTCTTTGCTGTTGATTTCTTCTAAATGGATTTCCCGGTCACAGATTTTTTTCGCCAGTTCTTTGTTATGGGTGACCATCAAAAGTCCCAGGCGGCGTTCTTCCACTTCTTTCAGCATCAGATTCCAGATCTGCGCCTGCGTGATCACATCCAGCATAGTGCTCATCTCATCTGCAAACAGAAAGTGAGTTCCGTGAAACAGGGAACGGGCCACACAGAACCGCTGCAGCTCACCGCCGGACAGCTCTCTTGGATATCGCTCCAACCAATCCTTTTCAATCCCGAGCGCTTCCATCACCTCGTCCCGATACATGCCGGATTCCTGCAGCACTTTTTTCATTTTCCACCGGGGATTTATGGCTTTTTCCGGATGCTGATAGATTAACTGTACCGGAGAAACGCCTTTTCGCGGAAGCGGTTTTCCGTCCAGCAGGATTTCCCCTTTTTGCGGGCGGAGATACCCGGCCATGATCCGGATCAGCGTACTCTTCCCATATCCGCTTGGCCCTACCAGACCGACCCGCTCTCCTTCTTCTACGCTCAGACTGACGTCCTGTAAAATCCACGGAGACTTGGCGCCATACCGAAAGCTGATATTTTTAGCTTCAATCCGCATGAATACACCTCACATATCCCCCACGCACTTCTCTCATGGGTATCTCTTGTTCACATTCCTTTGTTTTATGAGGACATCTGGGAGAAAATAGGCAGCCGTCAGGGAGATATTTTGCATAAGGCTGAAAACCAGCGATCGGTTTAAAACCATTCTGCGGAAGAGCCTCCCACAATGCCTTAGAATAAGGGTGGCGGAGAGCCTCCGGCCCTTTCCTGAAGTCCTCCGCTTCCGCTATTTCTACGGTTGTTCCCGCATAGAAAACGGCGATACGGTCCGCTATATGAAACGCCAAGTCTATATCATGGGTGATCAATACCACGGCCTTACCCTCATCTGCCAATTCCCGGAAAACCTTCAGGGCTTCCAGGGCCATCTTAAGGTCCAGTCCCGGCGTAGGCTCGTCGGCAATGATCAGATCCGCACCGCTGATCACTGCCGTGGAGACGAGGACTCTTCTGGCCATGCCGCCGGAAAGCTGAAAAGGATACAGCTTTTCTGTTTTCTCGTCCAGATGAAACCGTTTGAAAATTTCCTTCTGGGCGTCTATACGTTCCCGGTCCGGCTTGCTGCCTCTCACCTGTGCATCCACCTTCATCAATGGATCCAGATAAGCGACTGACTGGGGGACCAGCGCCATTTCTTTTCCCCTCAGCTTCTCTTTATCTTTCTGGGACAATATGCTGCCTTTATAAGAAATCTCCCCGCTCATTGCCGCGTTCCCCGGCAAAAGCCCCATGACCGCATGAGCCAGAAGACTTTTCCCGGAACCGCTGGAGCCGGCGATTGCCACGATTTCTCCGGGGCATACATCCAGATTCAGGTTGGAGATCACTTTAAGATCGTACTGCTCAAGTCCGGTGTCATACATATGAAAGGATACTGACAGATCCTTGACTGTTAAAATTGGTTCTTTTTCCATAACTCTCTCCTATTCGTGGGCGCTGTACGGATCTATGATCTTCTTCAGATTCTCTCCCAAACGGTCAAACAGCAGGACGATGATCACCAGCATCAGTCCAGGGAAAAAGGCCAGCCACCACATTCCTGTTGAAAGATATTTCATGGATTCTGACAGGATGATACCGATAGCGGGCTGCTCCGGGGGCAGTCCAAATCCAAGAAAGGTAAGACTGGATTCGTGCATGATGGCGTGGGGGAACATCAGTATGAGCCCAATGATAAACTGAGGCACCATATGAGGCAGAATATGATGGACGGTGATCCACCAGCTGGAATGTCCAAGCTTTCTGGACACCTCGATATACTGCTGGGACCGGATCTGAAGGACCTCACTTCGGATGATACGGGCCAGCCCTGTCCAATGGGTGACCGCCACGCCTATGAGAACTCCTTTAAGCCCCTTCCCGCAGGCAAAGGATATTAAGATCAGCAGGACCGTGTGAGGAATCCCCATCACCAGGTCTATCACCCAGTTGATAAAGTGATCCAGCCAGGAGGCCCCTGTAGCCGCCACAACGCCCACGATCAAAGCAATTACGGCGCTTACACAGGACGCCACAGTCCCCACTACAATACTGACAGATAAACCCTTTATGGTCCTCACCAGCATGTCTCTGCCCAGCATATCTGTTCCGAACGGATGTTCCCAGGAAGGTTTTAAACCTTTCTGGGAGAAATCCGCCGCGATCAGATCATTGCTTGATAAAGCCCCCGCCAGATATATCCCAACGAGTACGGCAAACATCAGTACCGCCAGAACGATGATCTTTGTCCTCCTGTTCAGAAAACAGGAGCCTTTTTCCCCCCGCAGAGTACGGTCCTTAGCTGCCATATGACTCATTCTTATATCCCTCCTTAATCTGCGGATCTACGATTCCATAGATAATATTGGCCAGCATATTTCCGGCAAAGACAAACAGGGCGCTGAACAGGGTGATACCCAAAAGCAATGGGATGTCCGAGCCCATACCTGCCGCAGCCGCAGCCGCGCCCAGTCCGGGGTAGGAGAAGACACTTTCCGCCAGCACAGAACCGCCGAACAATTCACTGAATGAACCGAACTGCATGGTAACAGCGGGAAGCAGTATATTTCGGAACCCGTGCCGCTTCAGGATGCTGAAGCGTGATTCTCCTCTCGCCTTGGCAAACAGAACATAATCACTTTCCAGCACATCTACCAGCTTTTCTCTGGTATGAAGCGCCACATTGGCAAAGGAAAGAAAACTCAGAGTCAATGCGGGCAAAACCAGATGATGAATTCTCTGCAGGATGGTTACCTCATCGGCCGGCACCCCCTTTGGCACGCTCATCCCCATGGGGAACCAGCCCAGCTTTACAGAAAAGAACATGAGGAATACAATTCCTATCCAAAACGTAGGAATCGAACACATGATAAGGCAGATCTTTTTCAGAATCTTATCCAGCCACTTTCCATTGAAAATCCCCATGGCGCATCCAATGCCAAAGCCAATCAGACCCGAAAAGAGCCAGGCCGTCAGCATGAGCGCCAAAGAAGCAGCGAACTTTTCTTTGATGATATCCAGAACCGGACGACGGTATATCAATGATGTACCGAAGTCGCCATGGAGAATGGAATTTCCCCACGCGAGAAATCTTTCCAGCGGAGGATCATTTAATCCCCAGTATTCTGCTATTTTTTCTCTTTGTTCTTCACTGACGTTTGGAACTGCTCCCACGTACTGCTGTACAGGATCCACAGGAGACGCGCTGACCAGAATGAAACTGATTATACTGACTGCGATAAGAAGTGTCACCACCCGGACCAGATATTTGCCCGTAAATTTAAGAACGTGCATTTTTTTCATAAGCCCACCTTCATTTTTCTTTTATTATAAACGCACATTTCGCTCCGGACAAAATCTGCCCGGAGCAAAATAGTATTTTTATCGGTGATTTTATTTATTCCCAGGTCCACTCTGCCAGATTGGCAATCAGGGGCCAGGCTTGTCCATGGGCGTGGATTCTCTGATTTCCGATATCCAGTCCATCCTTTACATAGTAAAGATGCGTCATATTCACGTAGAACGCCCAGGGGGCCTCTCCTCTCATGGAGGTACCCGTCTCTCCGTCCCACTGCGCTTTCTGCCACCATTCATAGGAGTCCTCGATCGTGAGAGAGTTCATCGCCTTATCCAAATATTCATCTGTTTTTTCACTGGTATAAAATTCAGGATTATAAAAATCTGTCTTACCTGCATTGCTGCTGTGATACAGCATATAGGAAGTCATCGGACTGTCGGAGCCCCATCCCATGATCATGGGTTCCGAGAACATTCTTTTCACAGTATCGTCCGCACTCACACCTTCGACGTTTATATCAAATCCCATATTTTCTTTAGCCTGATTTGCCACAGACATTGCCACTGCCTGACGCATGGAGTCCCCGGCGAAGTACATCAGATTAAAGGAAAGCTTCTCTCCGTCTTTTTCCCGGATTCCGTCTCCATCCGTATCCTTCCAGCCGGATTCCTCTAAGAGCTTATTGGCATATTCAATGTCCGTATCAATCACATCTTCTTTGTTCCACCACAGCATTCCGTCACATTCGGAATACGCCGGAGCCGCATAGCCGTTTAAAGCTTCCTCTATGATCTTCTCCCGGTCAATGCCGTAACAAAGCGCTTTTCGTACCTTGACATCGCAAGTGATGTTATTTCCAATTTTATAGCCGTCCTCTGTCGTCTTTCCTTCATCGGGAACGGTAGGAAGTGTGATGCCCCTGTTGTCCACAGATTCGACTTCTTCCACATGCATTCCTTTGATTTCCGTGGCGGCCAGTGTCGCAGAGGTAAGAGCGATATCCACTTCTCCGGCCTGTGCGGCTACAAAACGAGCGTCTTCTTCCTGGATCAGGACAACCGCTCTCTTTATCTTAGGCTGTTCGCCATAGTAGCTTTCGTTTGCTTCCAGGATAAACTGCTGTCCTTTATCCCACTGGACCATTTTATAAGGACCTGAGCCGATGATCTGGTCCACCTCCAGACCAAATTTATCACTGTAGGCATGCTCCGGCACGATACCCATCTGAGCGACTGTATAGATAAATGTCACACAGGGCTTTGACAGCTTGAATTCAACAGTAGTATCATCCGTTGCGAGGCAGCTCTCCATCATGGTCAGATCCATGTAAGTGGCCTTTTCCTTGGCGGTGTTGAACGAGAAAGCCACATCGGAAGCCTTCAGTGGATCACCATTAGTAAACGTCACATCGTCTCTTATTTTAAAAGTCCATGTCAGCGCGTCGTCATTGACCGTATATTCTGTAGCCAGATCATTTTCCAGCTGATCGTCGCCGTTTACTTTTACCAGGCTAGAATAAAGAGGAGAGCCTGTGTATCCGAATCCTGTACAGGGATCGAAAGAATCCCCTTCACTGGAAAAGCCGATGGTCACCTCTGTTTTTGCTTCCGCAGGTTCCCCCTCGTTTTTCTCTGTCTCTTCCTTCTCCGTCTTCTCTGCGCCGTCTGTCGTCTGGCTCGGCTTGACTGTCGATGTCCCGGAATCTCCGGATCTGCCGCATCCTGCTGCCAAAGCGGTTATACATAAAAGCACTGCGAGTGCCTTCATTCCCTTTTTCATCTTTTCCATCCTCCTGTTTTGTGCATTTCCAGCCAACGGGTTTATTATACATAATTCGAGCTTCTTCTGGAAGCCGCCCCGGGGGATATTTTTTTAACATTTGCATAGAGTTGTATAAACAGGCTGGAAACGAATGCAGTACTATGGGCAGGAGGAATCCGATTCCATCCAGGCGGCTCGCGGGCAGCCATAAGGCGCGCGGGCCGTGCGGATATCCAATCCTTTTATGGAATCAAAGGAATAGAAGTTATCCGGAGAATCCAAAAGTACTAAGTAAAATGTGTTAAGAAAGCATCAAGCTCATGCCGGAATTATGGACAGACGGCTCCTCGTCTGTTATAGTGGTATCAATTTCACGTCATCTTGTTTACACAATTCAAGAGAAAATATGAGAAAGGCAGACAGAATGTTCGAGATTTCAACGATAATCAAAGGGTTTATCATCGGCGGCTCCATGCTGATCCCAGGGGTCAGCGGCGGAACCATGTCCATGATCTTTAACATATATGACCGCATGATTTCATCGGTCAGTTCCTTTATGAAGCACAAAAAAGAGAGTTTTTTCTTTTTGCTCCAGTTCGTGCTGGGAGCCGGAGCCGCATTCTTGATCTTATCGGGGCCCATGGCTTCCCTGAACCGTCATTTTCCACAGGAAATGGGATTCTTTGTGATCGGAGCTGTCATCGGAGGGATTCCGGTCATCTATAAAGAAACTAGGACGGAACGCCTGACCTTTATAAGCTTCCTCTATCTTGCCGCCGGACTGGCCCTTGTATTTGGCATCGCCATGCTTCCGAAAAATCTGTTTCATGCCGGAAACGGGGGCCTCATCAGTTTCCTCATCCAGTTTCTGGCCGGTATTTTAGGTGCACTGGCGTTAGTTTTGCCTGGGATTTCTTTTTCTTCCATGCTGTATATGATGGGAGTCTATAATTTTATTTTCGGCGCGCTTGGAGACAGAAATTTCCTGGCCCTTCTTCCCTTTGGCGCAGGATGTATCCTGGGTATTCTTCTGCTGACCAGATTTCTGGAAACAGCCATGAAACGATATCCTCATCCCACCTATATGATCATATTGGGATTCGTGATGGGTTCCATCGGAGATATCATGGGCGAAATCCCGCGAATGCCGGCCGGGAAAGAAATCTTTTCCTGCATCTTTTGGGCGGCGGCAGGATTTTTTATCATTTTTCTTCTGTCCAGGTGGGAAGAACGGCATCCGGAAACGGCATGAACCGATAAAAAAATATGCCGAACAAGGCCGCAACTGCCCAATCCAGCATATTTCATTTAAACCTCATATTTGTCTCATTTATTCCAAAGCATCCAAAAGACGTCCTGCCTCCAGAGTATTGTCCGCGATCGGAACCCAATGATGGGCCAGCTTTAAGAGGAACCGCTCGTCCGGTGTCCTTCCTTCCTCTTCCAGAAAACGGATAGAGAGTTTAAACAGCTCCCGTTCGCTGAGGGCGACATTGTCCAGCACGACTCTTCCTTTTTCCAGCATATAGGAGGTATCCGTGTCTTTCCTGGCGATCATCTCATCCACCGTGTCCTTCAGGAACTGATAATGCTCCTGGTCCCACGCCGCCATGAACAGACATTTACACATCCCTTTTGTACAGAAAGGCTGCTTTTTCAGAACTTTCCACAATTCCTTGAACCTCTCCATATGCGCCGTTGATAAAAACAGTTTCGCATCCATTAAGGAACGAAAACATTTCTCCTTCCATGCCATGGCCGCTCCCCCTTTGCAGTTCTTTTATGTAATTTTACCCTATTCCGGAGGGACAATCAAGTAATAAGTCAGCGATTTGCCAATTCTTTTGTAATATCTTCCCAGGTCACGCCCTTTTCCGCCATCAATACCATGGCGTGATAGAGGAAATCCGACAGTTCGTAAACGATTTCTTCCGGGTTGGGGTTTTTGGCGGCAATGACGATTTCCGTCGCCTCTTCTCCTACCTTCTTTAATATCTTATCGATACCTTTGTCAAACAGATAGTTGGTATAAGAACCTTCCTTGGGATTGGCTTTTCTGTCCAGGATCACCTGATACACATCCTCAAATACCATAAGCGGGTTGGTATCGTCATACTCCTTTTTTACCAGATTATTAAAAAAACAGGAGCGGGAACCGGTGTGACAGGCAGCGCCCACTTGAGCCACCTTGGCCAAAAGGGTATCATTGTCACAGTCCGAATAGAGGGATTTTACGTATTGGAAGTGACCGGAGGTCTCCCCCTTCAGCCACTGGCTTTTTCTGCTCCGGCTGTAATAGTGCATTTTGCCCGTTTCCAGCGTGGCCTCAAAGGCTAATTCATTCATGTACGCCATCATGAGGACTTCAGAGGTCTTATAATCCTGTACGATGACCGGAACCAGGCCGTCCGGTCCCTGCTTAAGTTTTGAAAAGCTCACCGGGCTTTCAAACGTATTCATGGAAAGCCCTTCTTTTTTTAGCTGCTGTTTAAGGGCCATACAGTCGGTGCCATCATCTTTCCCAAATGAAAGAACGGCTCCCTTTACTCCGGGAAGCGACAGGATGGGTTTAAGCTCCTGCGCTGTACGCATCTGTGTCAAAAGCAGCATAGGATACCCGCTGCCTTCCGGAAGACATGTGAAAGCGGCCCCCATATCCAGGATAAAGCAGCCGGCTCCCAAAGAAGCGTACTCCTCCATCCGTGAGATCTTATCCTCCCTGTCCAGCCAAACGGCGATCTTCTCTTTCCCAAAACGGTCGGAAACTTCTTTTAAAATATCAATGCTTTCTTCCTCGGAGGCTTTTAGATACACCATTTTAGCTCCGGCATAGAGATATTTCTTTACATCCTCCACCCGTTTGACCCGTCCGCCTGTGATCACAGGGATATCCACGGTGCGGGCAATCTTCTTGATCATGCCGATATGGGCGTCATGTCCTGCATCATCCTCCGAGAGATCCATGATCATTAATTCATCAGCGCCGTTGTCATCGTAATAACGGCACAGCTCTTCCGGGCTGCCGCCGGGGAACCCTCCCCGTTCGATTTCAATTTCCACCTGACCGTTTCTAAGGGCAAACAAAGCCGCCAGTTTCTTTTCTTCTGCCATGTTGTCTTCTCCTCACGATTTATAAATTATAAAGAACCTTTTGTGGACAAGAGGCCGGGAATCCGGCTGTCTGTCATGGTGGCCATATCCAGGGACTTGGCAAACGCCTTAAACATGGCTTCAATCACATGATGAGTATTCTCGCCGTGAATCTCCTTGATGTGGAGATTCATAGCCGCCGAATAAGAAACCGCATAGAAAAATTCCCTGATCATCTCTGTCTCAAGGCAGCCGACGCGTTCTGCCGTGAGAACGGCGTCATATACCAAATAGGGACGGCCCGAAAGATCCAGGGCGCAGAGAACTAAAGATTCATCCATGGGAAGCAGGAAAGAGCCATAACGGCGGATTCCCGTCTTATCTCCCACCGCCTTTAAAATGGCCTGCCCCAGGGCGATGCCTGTGTCCTCAATGGTATGATGGGTATCCACTTCCAGGTCTCCCTTGACCGATACGTTTAAATCAAACAGGCCATGCTTCGCAAAGCTAACGAGCATATGGTCAAAAAAACCGATTCCGGTCTGAATCTCGCTCAAGCCTGTTCCATCCAGATTTAATGTAACGGATATGTCTGTCTCGCTCGTTTTTCTTGAAACTGTTCCGATTCGTTTCATGGCGCCCTCCTATTCAAACCGAACTTTTATGGCATTGCCGTGGGCGGTCAGCTTCTCCTGATCCGCAAATCGTATGATATCTTCATGGATGGGCTCCAGGGCTTCCCTGGAATACGATATGATACTGGACTTCTTTACAAAATCATCCACGCCCAGAGGTGAAAAGAATTTGGCCGTCCCGTTGGTGGGAAGCACATGGTTCGGACCTGCAAAATAATCTCCCAGCGGCTCGCAGCTGTGTTCTCCGACAAAGATGGCTCCTGCGTTCCGAATCTTCGTCATGACGGTAAAAGCATCTTTGGTCATAATCTCCAGATGTTCAGAAGCAATCTCATTGGCAGCTTCTATGGCCTCATCCAGGGTGTCTGCAAGCAGGATATATCCGTAATTCTCAAGAGATCTGGAGATGATATCCCTTCTGCTGAGAATTTTAAGGAACCCGTCTATTTCCTGGTTTACCGCATCTGCCAGCCGTTCAGAGGTGGTGACCAGAATAGCGGAGGCCATCTCGTCATGCTCCGCCTGGGACAAAAGATCCGCGGCCACATAGCGGGGGTCTGCCGTTTCATCAGCCAGTACAAGAATCTCACTGGGGCCGGCGATAGAATCGATGCTCACAAAACCAAACACCGCTTTTTTAGCCAAAGCGACAAAAATGTTTCCGGGGCCTACGATCTTATCGACCCGTGGGATGGACTCCGTCCCAAAAGCCAGAGCGGCGATCGCCTGAGCCCCGCCTGCTTTAAAGACCTTGTCCACACCGGCTTCTTTCGCGGCCACCAGGACAGCCGGATTTACTCTGCCGTCTTTGCCGGGCGGGGTGACCATGACGATTTCTCCCACTCCCGCCACTTTGGCAGGAACGATATTCATGAGTACAGAGGATGGATACACTGCCTTTCCACCCGGAACATATACGCCCACCCGGTTAAGGGGCGTGACCTTCTGTCCCAGCAAAACGCCGTTCTCACTGGAATCAAACCAGCTGTACCTCCGCTGTTTTTCATGAAAGGCCCGGATATTCACAAGCGCCTTTCGAATCACCTCCACAAGCTCTTTTTCCACCAGGCCGTACGCCTCTTCCATCTCAGCCTCTGTGACACGGACGGCAGAAGCGTCCAGCCTGCAGCCGTCAAACTTTTCCGTATAAGCAAACAGGGCTGAATCCCTGTTCTTCCGTACTTCCTCCACAATGGCATTTACGGTCTCCGTATAGGCGCCATAGTGTCCGGGACTTCTCTTCAAAAGCTGATCCAGTATGTCCTTTTTGGATGATTCATCCAACTTCACTATTCTCATTTTGTCTCCTCCTGTCTTCTGACGGCAAAAAGTACGGATATTACCGCCCGTCCCGCTCCCTTGACTGGATAAGTGTTCTCATATCGGCAATGATCCTGCTGATGCGTTCGTGCTCGATTTTCATGCTGACCTGATTGACCACCATCCTGGCGGAGAGCCCGACGATCTCCTCCAAGACCGTAAGCCCGTTTTCCCTCAGAGTAGAGCCCGTTTCCACGATGTCCACAATGACTTCTGAAAGGCCTACAATGGGAGCAAGCTCTATGGATCCGTTCAGCTTGATGATCTCTACGGTCTGATGTTTTTTATTATAGAAATAATCCTTGGCGATACCAGGATACTTGGTGGCTACCCGGATGAGCTCATGATGCTTAAGCTTATCCGCCGCATCCTTCGGTCCGCAGACACACATCCTGCACTTTCCGATGCCCAGATCCAGGACTTCATAAAGCCGTCTTCCCTCTTCCAAAATAGTGTCCTTACCGACGATTCCGATATCGGCCGCGCCGTATTCCACATAAGTAGGAACGTCATTGGCCTTTGCCAGGAAAAAGCGGAGTTTAAGCTCTTCATTCACAAAGATCAGTTTACGGGTCCCTTCCTCCTTCATTTCTTCACAGGACAGCCCGATGGCTTCAAACAGCTCCATGGTCTTTTTAGCCATACGTCCCTTAGCCAGGGCAAATGTTAAATATCTCATATGTTATCCTCTTCTATCTGTCTCATTTTCCTGGGTACTATTTTTGCTCAATTCCTTCCGGAAAAGAAAGATGTCTTATCTCTCCCGTATCCGGACAAACCGCCTGGATGTCCTGTCTGCCGTCGGATAAATAATAAATCTCCTCCAGACGGTTCCGTCTGGCAAAGGCTGTGTAATCTTCAAGCGTAGTCTCTTCCTTTCTTCGGATGAGCTGCAGATTCTTCCCAGAATTTCTGAAACGGGAAGCCAACGGTATCGCAGATGCCTGTCTGGATCTGTCATAGAGCAAAAGGATGTCCACCTTTGGAGTCTCAATCTCGATCTTCTGCCTGGAAAGTGCCGACATCAGGCCGTCTATGGAAATAGAAAAGCCTACGGACGGAGCGTCCTTTCCAAACTGTTTCATCAGGCCGTCATAGCGACCGCCCGATACGATTGGTTCCCCCATGCCAAAGGTAACTCCCCGAAAAATGATTCCGGTATAATATTTATATTTGCCCAGCATCCCCAGGTCAAAGGATACATAATCGGACAGCCCGTAGTAGCTGAGGATACGGTATAGATTCTCCAGGCGTGTCACGGCCGCCTTTGAGCGGGCGTTCACAGTCATGGCTTTTGCTGTCTCTATGAGCTCAGCGGATCCGAAAAGCTCAGGAAGCTTTAAGAATACCTCTGTAAGTTTCTCATCAAGGTTCTGCTCCTGCATCAGCTCCTCCACACCAAAGAAATTCTTTTCTTCGATGAGCGCCCGGAGCCTCTCTTCCGTGTCCTCGTCAAGTCCTGCTTCTTCCACCAGTCCTTTGAAAAAGCCCACTTGTCCGATGTCGACCTGAAAATCTTTTAGGCCTGCTTTTAATAGACAATCGATGGTAAGAGCGATCATTTCCGCATCTGCGTCACTGGAATCGTCCCCGATCAGCTCGGCCCCCTGCACGGTAGATTCCTTCAGGCGTCCCTGATAACTGCTGTGATTGATGAATGTATTGGCAAGATAGCTGAGACGGATGGGAAACGGCTCGTCCGTATAATATTTAGCGGCGCATCTGGCCACAGGAGGCGTCATATCCGGCCGTAACACCAGAGTATTCCCTTCCCGGTCAAAAAATTTATACATCTCCTTAGAAGCGACGCTTCCCCGCTCTTTGTTGAAAATATCAAAAAACTCAAAGGTAGGGGTTTGAAGCTCGTTATATCCGTACCGCTTTAATGTACTGCGGATCCTGTCCTCGATGACCAGCTTTCCAGCATATTCGGAATTATAAATGTCCCGGACTCCCTCCGGCGTATGTAGTAATTGTTTCATACAGATCTCCTGACGCTTTAATATATTAACGTGATAATTCATTATCATAGTAGCACGCAGAATAAATTATACTGGATGAGACGGAATCTGTCAATCTCTGCTGTCCAAATCTTTTTGCAGCATCTCCAGATAATGGACATAGGCTCCGTGTTTTGTATGTATTTGATAGGTTTTGTCAATTTCTTCGTAAGTAAAGCTTTTTCTTCCTCCGTTTCTCCCGCGGTTCCAATACTCCAGAAGGCGGCGAAAGGGAACATAATACATTTCGTCCAGGCCGGTAAAATAGAGAATAATAAACGAAACGCCTCCCTGCTTTTCAAATTCCTCCATGAATATCATCTGATGCTCGTGGATATTCTGCAGAGGGAACGTCGTGCTCACGCACTCCTTCGCATCGAAACACACAGGAATCCCCTGGACGGCCCCGATGTAGTCCACCGTACTCTTCTGGTCAAAATAAGCCAGCGTTATATGGCGGCTTTCTTTATCGATATTGATAGGTTTAATGGGCGTCGGTATCTTTTGGATCAATGCCAGGCCGCTCTCTTTATATCTTTCGTTCGTATGGTTGATCAAATCCTCCAGGGTCGAACCCCGGAGCCCTCTTGTCCCCCAGGTAGCCATGGGCTTTTGCTTCCTCTCCAGTTTATGATATGTGCCGGATTTGGTCTGCCGGCAGCGTCTTATTCCGGGCTGCTCCAGGTATCCGCTATGCCAGGAAGCGGCAATACCTTTTCCTCTTTCAGAATCTTGCGGAAAAGTTCCGGAGGAGGGGCCTGTACCGAACGGCCTGAAAGCCCCTTAAGCGCTCCGGAAAGCTCCGGAAATTCCATGATCCAAGAATGGAGCAGCTGATGCTCCAGATGATATTCAGACCGAAATTTCCGGTTTACAGATGAATCCCCGTACTTCTCATCACCAATTACGGGATGGCCGTCAGCCGCCAGATGCGCCCGGATCTGATGGGTACGTCCGGTTATGAGCTCTACCTTAAGCAGAGTCTGATTGCTGCCGGCGGCAACTGGCTCATAAGCCGTATGGATCTCACTGCTTCCCTCTCTCTGTTCCGAATAGATCTTCACCTGATTGTTTTTTTCATCCTTGACAAGCCATCCGTGCAGGCGGCGTTTCTTTACTGCAGCGCCGTCCACAAGGCACAGATAGTATTTGCGGATACTCCGCTCCTTGAAAAGTATGGAAAGCTCCTGAAGGGCTTTCAGAGTCTTTCCCGCGGTCACAAGACCGCTGGTATTCCGGTCAAGACGATTGCATACAGAAGGGCGGAAGCTCCTAAGAGTTTCTTCCGTTATCTCTTCCCTTTCCAGCAGATACGAGAGCAGATATTCCACCAATGATACGTCTTCTTTTCCGGCTTTCTGGGAAAGCATACCCGCAGGCTTATTGATCAGGACCACCTGAGAGTCTTCATAGATAACAGACAATTTTGAAGCAGGACGTTTAAAGGAAGTCTCTGCTTTTCTGCGAAACCCTTCAATCGTTTCTTCGGAAAGAAAAAGCTGGATTCTGTCCCCTTCCTTTATCTGTTCTCTACCGCTGCATTTCTTTTTGTTTATGGTGATGTTTTTTTTCCGAAACATTTTATAAAAAAAACCCTTTGGCGCAAGCGCCATATATTTTTGGAGATATTTATCCAGTCTCTGCCCTGCCTCCGCCGCCCCTACCGGCAATTCCCTCATCGGTTTCCTCCTGCTTTTCTTCCGTCTTCTGCTCTACATGGAATAAACAAGGAATTCTTCCTTTTTCTTCTCTAGCTCCTTCTTTTTTTCATCGGATTCAGGAGGCTGGATTCCGTCCACCCTCTTTAAAAACGCGCTGTAATCGGTATACAGCTGAATCTTTGAATAGACACCGATACTCTTCAAGAGCCCGTTTATATCCTTTTCTGCCTGCTTGACTTCCACTTTCTTACTGGCCGTATAGGCGGTGATGCCCATTTCATGGAAAACAGCCGCCTGAACCGGGATCAGCTTCTGACCGGCCGTCAAAATCATATCGCAGGAAAGCACCAGCCCTCCCGATACTTTGGCAAGTCGTTCATATTCTTCGCTTTTCAGAGGAAGCCCCTTGCACCTGGCTATGACGTTCACCGCAAAAGTCGCTGCGGGCAGTACGGAACAGACCGCGCCTACCGTCCAGATGTTTTTCCGGTTTCCGGTGGTGATGAGGCCTATGGTCAGCGCGCCGAAAACCAGGACGCAGCAGGCCGCCAGTTTCAAGATCTGTGCCTTTAGTTTCTTTTTTCCATAACCGTAAGTTCCTTTTTCCATGTTTTGTTTATCTCTCCCATTTATCACACAGCATATTGACCTGATCTGCCATTCTGGCCAGATCCTTATTGGCGCTTCCCTCGTTCTTCCGAATGAGCGCCATCAGACGTTCTCCTGAAGCTAAAAGCCTCGCAAATACGGTATTGGCCTTCTTTACCGCAGATTTTTCACGCCGCTTCAGGATGCGGACGCCTTCCGAGACCCAAGAATCCGTTTTCATATCATAGACCGCCCCGCTGTAAGGAGCCGAAGCATCCATCCCATGTTCTTCTTTTAAACAGGATACAAAGTGGTCGCATACGCTGTCCTCGCCATGGACTACGAATACTTTTTTCGGTTTCGGATTAAAAGAATCAATCCATTTCAGCAGCCCGATTTTGTCCGCGTGGCCGCTGATTCCATCCAGCTTCTTTATCTCTGCCTTTACTTCGATGGTCTCTCCAAAAAGCTTTACGGTGCTCATGCCGTCCAGCAGGGCGCGCCCCAAGGTGCCACCCGACTGGTATCCCACAAACAGAATCGTACATTCCGGGCGCCACAGGTTATGCTTCAGGTGATGGCGGATACGGCCTGCCTCACACATTCCGGACGCCGATATGATGACCTTCGGCTCCTGGTCAAAGTTTATCAGCTTAGAATCGGCGCTGCTTACCGATACGGTCAGCCCCGGAAATTTAATGGGATCGATCCCCTTCTCCAAAAGCTCCGTGGCCTCTTTATCAAAGCAGCTATATTTGTATTTGTTGAAGATATTTGTGGCTTCTATGGCCAGCGGACTGTCCACATATACCTTAAAGCCCTCATGGCCGCGAATCAGCTTATCTTCTTTGATTTTTCTAATGAAATAAAGCATTTCCTGGGTACGCCCTACGGCAAAAGAAGGAATCACCACATTCCCGCCCCGGTCAAAGGTCTTTTGGATAATTTCCGTCAATTCTTTCACATAGTCCACACGGACGTCACTGTGGATCCGGTCTCCATACGTGGATTCCATCACGACGTAATCAGCCGTGTCCAGATATTGAGGGTCTTTGATCAGAGGCTGATCCAGGTTTCCGACATCGCCGGAAAAGACCAGTTTTCTATCTTCTTGGTCCTCAGAGATCCATAGTTCGATGCTGGCGGAACCGAGCAGATGGCCGACATCGGAAAAACGGACCTGTATGCCTTCCGCAATGTCCACCAGCTCGTTATATTCGCAGGCGACCAGCTGTTCCAAAAGCCCTAAGGC
Organism: Qiania dongpingensis; assembly: GCF_014337195.1. Taxonomy (NCBI): domain Bacteria; kingdom Bacillati; phylum Bacillota; class Clostridia; order Lachnospirales; family Lachnospiraceae; genus Qiania; species Qiania dongpingensis. Next base: position 176,751 of record NZ_CP060634.1, on the reverse strand, counting down.
GTCGTCCATGGTATATAAGGGGATAAATTCCGGCTTTCCGGCACGTTTCCCCTTCCGGTTGCGCCATTCCGCCTCAAACTCCTGGATGTGGGCGCTGTCACGGAGCATGATCTGGCATAGATCGCAGGTCGCCCTGGTGGCATACACCTGCCCCCGGAAGCCTTTCGCGTAAAGAAGAGGAAGGAGCCCGGAATGGTCAATATGGGCATGGGTCAGAAGAACACAATCGATTTCCGAGGCATGTACCGGAATCTCCTGGTTCTCATAAACATCCTCTCCCTGCTCCATTCCACAGTCGATCAGCATATTCATACCGGCGGCCTTTACCATATGGCAGCTTCCGGTCACTTCATGATCTGCGCCTAAAAATATCAATTCCATACTATTATCTCCTTATTATCTCTTTTTGGGATGAACGTTTCGGATGGCCGTTTTCTTTTTATCCCTCTGTTTCCCTCCGGAAGAAATTCCATCTTTGTCAGGCCGTATGAGACAGCGGCTCCCATAGCCGATCAGATCTGTTCTGCCCGCCTGTCTGAGCGCCTCCAGGACCAGCTCCCGGTTCTTTGGAAGGCGGTACTGGATGAGTGCGCGCTGCATGGCCTTTTCGTGAGGGCTTCTCGGCACATAGACCCGTTCCATCGTTCTTGGGTCCAATCCCGTATAATACATGCAGGTGGAAAGAGTGGACGGGGTCGGGTAAAAATCCTGCACCTGCTCCGGCATATGCCGGATATCCCTCAAATATTCTGCCAGGACCACTGCATCGCGGACAGTACACCCCGGGTGGGACGACATCAGATATGGCACAAGATACTGCTTCTTTCCAAGTCTTTCATTCATCTCCCGGTATGACTCCGCAAATTTTAAATACACACGGCTGTCCGGCTTTCCCATATATTTGAGCACTTTCGGTGAAATATGCTCCGGCGCCACCTTCAGCTGTCCGCTTATATGATGCTCACACAATTCTTTCAAAAACTCACGGTCCTTGTCTGCCATCACATAGTCAAACCGGATGCCGGAGCGGATAAATACCTTTTTTACTCCGGAAACAGCACGCAGCTTCCGCAGAAGCGCCAGATAGTCTTTATGACTCACCTGCAGGTTTTTGCACGGAACCGGGAACAGGCACTGCCGGTCGGGGCAGGCGCCGGATTTGAGCTGCTTTTCGCAGGACGGCGCCCGGAAATCCGCAGTAGGTCCGCCTACGTCATGAATATAGCCTTTAAAGTCCGGATCTTTTGTGAGCAGTTCTGCTTCCTTTACCAAAGACGCATGGCTTCGCGCCTGTACGATCCTTCCCTGATGAAAGGTCAGAGCACAAAAGCTGCAGCCTCCGAAGCAACCCCTATTGCTGACCAGACTGAACTTGATCTCAGAAACAGCCGGCACTCCTCCCTCTTTTTCATACATGGGATGATAAGTCCTCATATAAGGCAGATCATAAATATCGTCCATCTCCGTCTGGCTAAGAGGCACGGCCGGAGGGTTCTGCACCACATATCCCCGGTTTCCATAAGCTTCCGTCAAAGCTTTTCCGCGAAATGGATCGGTATTCATATATTGAATCAGAAAACTCTCTGCATAGGTTTTCTTATCCTGCCTCACACGTTCAAAGTCCGGAAGGGTTATGGCCTCATATACGGAGTCCAGAGTTTTTGTCTTATATACGGTGCCTGGCACATATGTGATCTCGGATACCGGGATACCAGCTTCCAGCGCTTCCGCGATTTCCACGATGGAGCGCTCTCCCATGCCATAACTGATCAGATCCGCCTGAGAATCCATCAAGATAGAGCGTTTCACCTGATCGGACCAGTAATCATAGTGGGCCAGGCGCCGGAGACTCGCCTCAATCCCTCCGATGATCACAGGTATCCCGCCGAATACCTTCCGGATCAGATTACAGTATACGGTCACCGCGTAATCCGGCCTTTTTCCCATGATTCCTCCCGGAGTATAGGAATCCGTCCCGCGGCGGCGCTTGGACACAGAATAGTGATTGACCATGGAATCCATATTTCCGCCGCTCACTAAAAAGGCAAGTCTCGGCTTCCCGAGTACCTGGATGCTTCCGTCATCCTTCCAGTCCGGCTGAGCGATGATCCCCACCTTATAGCCCCTGGATTCCAGGACACGGCTTATGATGGCCGGTCCGAAAGACGGATGGTCCACATAAGCATCTCCGATGATATAAACAAAATCCAGCTGTGTAAAGCCTCTTTTTTCCATGTCCGTCCGGCTGACGGGAAGAAAATCCTTCATGGGCGCATCTCCTGTATATATTCCGCTGGTACGGCGTTCTAAACACTCAGGTCTATTTCGCTATAAGTTTCAATAAATCCGTCGGCCAGTCTCTTCTTCTCTTCTCTCACCGTCTCAGAATAACCGTCTGCTACCGCCCATACGGTCATACCGGCCCGCTTGCCCGCCAGGATCCCGGCAGGCACGTCTTCAAAGACCAGGCAGTGCTCCGGCTTCTCTCCGAGGCTTTCCGCCACACAAAGATAAATATCCGGGGCCGGCTTCCCTTTCGCCACCTGACAGCCGACTGCGATCACAGAAAAAAACTCCGAGATATTAAGAGCGTCGGTGACGGCAGTGACTAACTCCCTGGAATTGCTGGTAGCAATCCCCATGGGAATCCCCCGCTTCTTTAAGTATTCCAAAAATGCTTTTACTCCAGGCTTTAACGGGACCTCGTGGCTGTACTGGTACAGGGCCATCTGGTTCCAGCAGTCTTTAATCTCCTGAAGGCTCATGGGAATCTGGAAACGCTCCTTAAAATAATACGCCGTTTCAGAAAAGCTCATGCCCTCGACAGCATCCGAAAGGTCTTCCGGAAGAGGAATATGAAACCTTCCTAAAAATTCAATATCAATATCCTTCCACATGCCCATGGAATCCACAAGGGTGCCGTCCAAGTCAAATATCACGGCTTTTATAGAATCTGGTATTTGAATCATTGCCATCTCCATCCTGGATAATACTTATTTTTAAGAGTCATCCGGCTCCGCTTTGCAAAACCGAGAGGATATCCGTCGGTACAGACGAGGCACCATCCGTCTTTCCCCCATGTAACTGCATTATCCGCTTCCACCGTCTCACCTTTTAAGTATTTCACTGTCCTTGGATCCTCCGACGGAAAATCTACGCCGTTTTCAAACTCTTCTTTTTTCAGATACATGGCCAGAGCCTGGGATGGCTCAAAGCGTTTTTTCTTAAGCGTGCCCAAAAGAAGACCGGTGCGAAGAAAACGTATGGGCGGAAGTTCCTCCTTTGGTACGGGGAGCAGATAGACCTGCCCCTCCCGTTCCCAGAAATACCCTTCTTTTTCAATCGGACGGTGAACGAGCTCTAAAAACCCGGCAAGCTCTTCTCTCTTTTTCAGAAAATCCCGGTTGTTCTTTTCCATATCGTCTGAGCGAATCTTCCGAGTCTCTCGGGAATCAAATTCCGGGCGGCCTTTTTTACGAAGCAGGGAAAGGAAATGCCCTTCTCCGGAAAGCCTCCAGGGAAACAAACGAATGGATGCGCCGTCGCTTCCCCGGACAAATCCATACTTTGGCGGTATCGGCACCGGCTCCAGCTCCGGAATTTCCTTCCGAATCCATTCAATATTATCTTCATCCTCTTTCGCCGCAAAGGTACAAGTGGAATACAGCAGCATGCCGCCCGGCTTTAACATCCCGCAGGCGCACCGAAGAAGTTCCTTTTGAATCGGACTGTAATGCTCCGGTCCTTTCTCCATCCAGCTCCTGATCATGGACGGTTCCCGCCGGAACATGCCTTCTCCGGAGCATGGGGCATCCACCAGGATCTTATCAAAATATTCCGGAAAATTGCGGAGAAGCCGCTTTGGCTCTTCGCTGGAAACCAGGATATTTCCGATTCCAAAGCGCTCCAGATTTTTTAATAGTCCGTTGGCCCGGGAGGCGCTGATATCATTGGACAGCAAAAAGCCGCTTCCGGCCAGTCTTGCACCCAGCTGGGTGCTTTTTCCTCCCGGTGCGGCACACAGATCCATTACCCGATCTCCCGGCTCAACCGGCAGAATGGCTCCAGGCGCCATGGCGCTGGGCTCCTGCAGGTAATACAGGCCCCCATAATAATATGGGTGCCTGGCGGGTGTCCCTGTTTCTTCATAATAATATCCCAGCGAATCTGACCACGGAACCGGCTCCTCCGTCCGGGCGTCTGCAGAAGAAAGGACCCCCGCTATGCCGTCCTCCGCCACCTTTAGCGGATTCAGCCGGATGCCGCGGAAGGTTTCTTCTTCCATACAGGTCAGATATGCTTTCAATTCCGTCTCCCCCAGGAGCCGTCTCATCTCTTCCAGGTATTTTTCTGGCAGTTCTATACTCTTTTTCTCTGGATTCATCCATTCACCGCACAATCGTTTTCTTTATGTATCAAAAGGAATGAAGCCCCTGGACCTTCCTGACTGCCGCCAGCTTATCCAGCCGTCTTCCGAATTCCTCCAGCTCTTCCAGTGAGCCGTTGTGATAGATTTCATAGAATTCATTTTGTATATTCAGCATGGCATCTTCGTATTCTTCTTCTCCGCTGTATAAATTCTGAAGATTATTCAGGATATCCGCCACCACAGAGGCTTTCTCCTGAAAGAGCTGCTGGGCGTCCACGATTTCATCGCGGATGGCCGACATCTCACAGTCCAGCGCCAATACCGCCTCTGCGGCGGCGCTCAGACGTCCTGCCAGCTTCTCAGGAATCTCTTCCTGATATTTATAGCGCAGGGAATGTTCGATCGTAGCCCAGAAATTCATGGCCATCGTCCGAATCTGTATCTCCACCTGTATATTATGACTTCCGCTCATGGTATAAACCTCATAGAGGACATTCACATGATAGCTGCGGTAACCGCTTTCTTTCGTATGACTGATATAGTCCCGCTCACTGACGACTTCCATATCTCTGCGGCTGCGTATGAGCTGCACCACTTTGTCGATATCCTCCACAAACTGGCAGATGATACGGATGCCGGCGATATCATCCAGCTTTTCTGTAAACTCATTGAGCGCAATACCCTTGCGCTGAGCTTTCTCCAGGATGCTGGAAATCTTCTTCACCCGGCCCTGAACCGCCTCAATAGGAGAATAAACGCCTGATTCACGGCATTCATTGATGATGTGGTTGAACTTTACTACAAGCTCCTCCACCGCCAGATGATACGGAGCGAGGGACTCTCTCCATAGTTGAATCTTCATAAAACCGTACTCCTGTAAAATAATAGGAATGGGCGAAAGCAGCAGCTCTGCCTTTCTACTTTGCTTCTTCGCAGTTATTATACCATATTTTCTGCCAAATAGGGAGCTAATAGGAATATTTTACTTTCTTATCCTCCAGATATTTTAGAATCCAATAAGGATTCACACTGAGCTCTTCATAGTGATCCGTCCGAAAATAGATTCCAAAATGCAGATGGACCGCAAAATTCCCGGTGGTCCCCTCGACCTTGCTGTAGCCGGTATCGCCCATAAATCCCAAAAGCTGTCCCGCCTTTATTTCTTCTCCTGGTACAAATTCATGGTCATAAGAGCTCAGATGGGCATAATAAAGATATGCGCCGTGGGGCGTACGGATGCCGATACGCCAGCCGCCCAGCTCAAGCCACCCGATATGCTCGATGGTCCCGTCGCTCACGCTTATCACTGGAAAGAATCCCCGGCTGTTTCCGCCGCCCATAATATCTGTCCCCTCATGACGCCGCTCCCCTCCGTATGTACGTTCATATCCCCAGGAGTCTTCATAGCCGTAATTCCGGGAGGCTTCGCTGTCTCCCTGCGGCAGCGGAAAATATTCAAGGTCTGCCAAAAGCGTTTCATAGGCATGGGAAAGCTTCGTAAACTCCACCGGCTTCACCTTGCTCACACCCTTTTTAATGTCCTGCCACCGTCCAAAAGAAAGGGATTTACCTTTCTCGTCCGTCAGATCATATTCACTGTCCGCCATGAATGCGGCGATGACTTCAAAGGGGTCCTCTTTTTTTTCCTCCGCCATGGAAAACATGGCGGACAAGTTCCCTTCCCCAAAAGCCATAGCGCGGAAGGGCTCTTCTTCGGAAGTATACTCATTCAACTGGTAATAGACCGGATTCTCCCAGAAAAAATGCAGCATGCAGACTAGGACGATTCCCAGAAGAAGCACTGCAAAGCCGAGGAATCCCAGGCTGTTTCGTTTCCTCACGGCACGCTCCGGTTCCATTTTTATAAAGGTCTATGCATCCTTCATCTGTTTTAGTACCTCGATCAGAAATTTCCACACCCGGTCCACCGAGGAAATGGACAAACGCTCCTTCGGGGTATGGATATCCAGGATATCCGGCCCCATGGATACTGCATCAATGCCGGGAATCCCCGCGGAAAAAAGCCCGCACTCCACGCCCGCATGAATTGTTTCCACCCTGGCCTCTTTCCCGTATTGCTCTTTATATACCCTGCAAAGCAGCCCGCGAAGCGGTGATTCCGGCCGGAATTCCCATTCCGGATAGTCTCCAGATGTATGAAAGGAGCCTCCTGAGAATTTTATAAAAAGCTCCAGTTTCTGGCACAGCGCGCGTTTTCTGGATGAAGAGGAACTTCGCACCAAATAGGAAGCAGAAAATCCATCCGTCTCTGTCAGGGTCAGGACGCCCAGATTCAAAGAAGTCTCAACCAGCTCCGGAAGCTCCTGGCTCATGGCCTGGACGCCGTTTGGCGTATTCAGAAGAAGAAAACAGACTCGCTCCATATCCTCCGGTATAACTGCCGGCAAAAAAGCTTCTTTCTCATCCGCCTCAAAGAGAAGGCGCAGCTTTGGATCTGTAACCCGGTACTCGGAACAGAAAATATCTTCCCATTCTTTCACCTTGGATTTTAAGCAGTCCAGGTCCTGGCACTTAACCAGCAGGTGAAGTTCCGAATTTCTGGGAATGGCGTTGTCCTGAGAGCCCCCTCTCGCGGAAAGAAGCCGCATATCCGGAAGCTCCTGAGAAAGCTCCCATAGGAGCCTTCCTATCAGCAGATTCGCGTTGGCACGTCCTTTATGAATGTCTACGCCAGAATGGCCGCCTGTAAGACCGACCAGCTGTATCCGTACCGGAACTCCTTCAGCCATTTTCCACGAAAGAGGAAGTTCCAAATCATAACGGACCCCGCCGGCACACCCTGCCAGAAAGCTGCCCTCTTCCTCAGAATCCAGGTTCAGCAGATACCTGGCGCGGAGCCCGTCCATATCCAGGGCATTCGCCCCCAGCATTCCAATCTCTTCGTCGGAAGTAAATACACATTCCAGGCGCGGATGGGCAATCTCATTGGAATCCAGGATGGCCAGGGCATAAGCGACCGCTATACCGTCATCCCCTCCCAGCGTCGTCCCTTCGGCACGGATATAATCTCCTTCTGCTGTCAGGCAGATCGGGTCCCGTTCAAAGTCATGCCGAACGCCCGCCTCTTTCCCGCATACCATATCCAGATGGCCCTGCAGCATGACGGTGGGAGCCGTTTCATATCCGTCAGAAGCTTCTTTTATGATCACAATATTATCCGCTTCGTCCTGCCGGTAAAAAAGCCCGCGCGCCCGGGCGAAATCCGCACAATAGTCACTGACGGCTTTCGTATTTCCAGAGCCCCTGGGAATATCTGAAAGCGCCTTGAAATACTCAAACACCTTTTCCGGCATTCTTCCTGCAATTTCTTTGTACTCCATCTGAATCCTCCTTGACCGGCGCGTTGTTTGTCATGGACAACGGCCTCTGTTCATAGACTATAAAAAACGAAAGGGGTAAATCTGCGTGAAAAAACTCTGGTTTCCTCTATGCATGCTGCTTCTTTTTCTCTTTTGCATCTCTCATCCTGCGGAAGCCATTCCTGGAGCGGCGGCCGGCCTTTCCCTTTGGTACTGTACGGTTCTCCCTACGCTGCTCCCCTGCATCGTCCTTTCAAGCTATCTGATCTCTACAGAGCTTGTAAAAAAACTGCCTCCCGGCCCGTTTGCATTTGTCATCGGGTGGTTCTGCGGCTACCCAATGGGGGCAAAAGCAATCGCCGATCTATATAAAACAGGGCGGCTGTCCAGAGAGGACGGAAACCTGCTTTTAATCCTCTGCTGTGAACCCAGCCCCATGTTCCTCACCGGATTCTTATGCACTGGTATGCTGCACCTTCCTATTCTGCAGGTACTTCCCTGCCTGATTGCCATTTATCTTCCGCCGGTGCTCTGCTATGGCGCGGCCATGGCTGTCCGTCACAAAAAAACGGAGATATCCCGGCATTATGCACCGATAGATGCAGAGAGGTCCGATACTCTGTCCGAAAATGAAAGAAGCGAAGGAATCCTGGCTTCTTTCCTCCGATTTGAAGGGGCGATGATGGACGGGTTTCTGGTCATAGCCAAAATAGGGGGCTATCTGATGTTTTTCACAATGCTCTCCTATTTTTTCCGGGACAGATGTCCGATACCGCTGTTGAATACTCTGGTACCGGGGCTCCTGGAAATGACATCCGGAATCGCCTTCACAGTCCAGTCCGGCCTTTCCCGCACTCTTGTGGTCGCTCTCTGTTTTACCTATACAGCATTCGGAGGACTTTCCGGTCTCGCGCAGACGGCCAGCGTCCTAGGCCGCACTCCGCTGTCCAAACGAAGCTACCTTTTCTGGAAGCTTCTGCAGGCAGCTATGACCTTTGTTATCCTATTTTTACTTTTCCCTCTTCTGCAGGCATGAATACATACAGCTGGAACTTTCCTATAGAAGAACAAAGTATGCATCTTATACAACTAAATACTTTTTGGAATCATTCCTTAAGAGTCTTTACCAATACATCGGCAGAAGTTCCGGACCGTCACGATTTCGGTTCGCTGGCGATTCAGGGGCCGCTTTATCCCCGCTCCGGAAGTACCGCTCACAGTCGGCAGGAAATCTTTATGATTTCCTGTCTCCGGTTCGCTCAGAAACGGAAACGGTATCTCCGTTTCTGCCTCCTTACGCCTGGGGAACACCGGCCTCTGCCCTGCGGCGCTCACCTTTAGGCCGGCCCGGAATCTTTCTGCCGATGCTCTCTCTGCCGCACCATTTCGGATGATTTCCGTTCTAGCGATTCCAGAAAAGAATCGGATATCCACACGGCTCGCGCGCCTGACGGCAGCGAGCTGCGGTGGGCCGCCCCAATAGATTTTACAACAGATGAGAGCTTATTTCGGTGCGGAAGAAAAAGCAAGAAAAAGGATTCGATTCCATCGTAAGGCGAGTGCCGCAAGGCGTTAGCAGGATCTTCCCGGCCGCAGGGAGGTAAAAACCGAATCTCATGCAGGTTTTTATTGGAATCTGACATGGAAAAATATCGATTTATCCATGTCAGTTGAAAAGGACCGACTGGAGGCCGTAAAGATTCTGGTTACGGCTGCCAGCGAGCCGCCTGGATGGAATCGGATTTCTTCTTGCTTCTTCTAGCTATAAAGATAAGTTTGTTATAAAGATATTTAAAGGTATGAAATAAAAACGGGGATGCCGCTGGCATCCCCGCCTCATTTTTCTTATTCCAGCATATCGGCGTTCAGAACGCCGTTATCCTCCGGTACTGCCTCTGCCCTTCTGTCTTCTGCGGTGGGGGCGGCCTCCGCCTGCGGCACCTGCAGTTCATTCCGGTTATTCGTCACGATATCGCCGGTGGACTGAAGTGAATCAATAAAAGAGTTGAATTTACCGGTCGTCTGTTCGATGGCAAGATTGATTATGGACTGAAGCCCCTTGAGCATATCATCCGTATATCGGATGGCCCCCTCACGAATGTTGTCTGAATCAGCCACAGCGTCGTTGATGATCTGCTGAGCCTGCCCGTTGGCCTGATCCACTACTTCACCCGCCTGCTGGTACGCCTGCTGCATTACTTCATGCTCACTCACCATCTCAGCAGTATGCTGCTCCGTCTCAGCGATGATTCCCTCCGCCTGAGCCTGGGCTTCTGCAAGAATCCTTTCTGCATCGGCACGCGCACTTTCAATGATGTGATCCGCTTCTTCCTTCGTGGAGCTCAAAATAGCCTCCTTATTGCTGATGATCTTCTGATATTTCTTGATCTCATCGGGAGTGCGCAGGCGAAGCTCCACCAACAGCTCTTCCATCTCATCTTTGTCCACGATGATCTTCTTATTATTGGTAAAGGGCTGTGCTTTACAGCCATCTATGTACTCCTCAATCTCGCTTATCAACTGTTCAATCCTGCTCATGTCCTGTTTCCTCCCAAAGATTATTTATCACTCAAATTTCTTCAGCACCCGTTCCACAATCAACGCAGGCACGAAAGCGGAAATATTTCCGCCGTAACGAGCCATTTCACGGACGATACTGGAGCTTAAATAAGCATATTTCAAATCTGTCGTCAAGAAAATCGTATCCATTTCCGGACAGATGATCCTGTTCGTCTGTGACATCTGCAATTCATATTCAAAATCCGTGATGGCGCGCAAACCTCTGACTACCATCTTTGAGCCGCATTGTCTGGCAAAATCCACGAGGAGACCATCGAAAGCCTCGACCCTCACATTCTGCAGATGTACCGTCACTTCCTTTAACATAGTAACACGTTCCTCTACAGAAAACAACGGATTTTTTGAACTGTTGTTCAGGACTCCCACCACCAGCTCGTCTACCATTTTGGATGAACGCTCGATGATGTCCAGATGCCCAAGTGTGACCGGATCAAAGCTCCCCGGATATACGGCAATCCTCATACCTGCTCTCCTTTATCTGAAGTCTTATAGCTCTTTCATCGAAATAAACACATGTTTATTGGTCTTATACTTCTTTTCACGTACTATCGTAAATATGGTGTCTTCCAGATAAGAAAAATCCGTATCAAGAGACGCTTCCACAAGGATCAGCGTGACTTCATCCACCAGTCTGGAGTGGCTTAAGCAGGTCAGCGTTTCTCTTTCCAAATCCTTTCCATAAGGCGGATCCATATATATGATGTCAAAGGCCTCATTTCCCGCATCTTCCAGCTTCCGCAGTGCGGTGAGGACGTCACATTCCATCAGCACCGCGTGTTCCTCCAGACGGGTGACAGAAAGATTCTCCCGGATACAGGCAGCGGCTTTCCGATTCTTTTCTACAAAAACACATTCCGACGCCCCGCGGCTCAAAGCTTCAATGCCGATGGAACCGCTCCCAGAAAACAGATCCAGGAACCGGCTGCCGCTCACATCTGCCTGAATCATATTAAAAAGGGTTTCTTTGATCCTGTCTGTAGTCGGCCTGGTATCCAGTCCGTCCAGTGTCTTCAAAGGCAGCCGCCTGGCTGTCCCAGCTATCACTCTCATTGTTGTTTCCTCAATTCTAATCCGTTCATAAATAATTTTCACCGGATTGGTTAGCTTGTTATATTATAGTATGGATTGTTTTTTCAATCAAGTATTTAATCATTACATTTTTATGAGGAATTAACAAATTCTGACAGAAGAATCAGAAGTTGCCAGTGTATTATTTTATTGCATGCACATAATAAGCGTGTACCAAATAACAACCGAAAAGGAGGTGCTTCACATGTCTAAGAGCACAGGAAGCAGCAATCAGGTAAACGTACCTGAAGCAAAAGAAGCAATGGATCGCTTCAAAATGGAAGTAGCAAACGAACTGGGTGTACCGTTAAAGAATGGTTACAACGGTGACCTTACTTCTTACCAGAATGGTTCCGTAGGCGGATATATGGTTAAGAAGATGATCGAAGAGCAGGAAAGACAGATGGCTGGCAAATAAATAAGGCCTCTGACCTGAATGACCTGGAAATATAATAGTTTCCAAATGGAAAATGGCTGTCCGGACAAAAATGCGGACAGCCATTTTTCTTATTTTCAAGCGGCTCTCAATAAATTTCTTTTCTTCTGTGCTTAAGCAGCGGAAGCTGCTCTCTTGCGCGTTCTACTTCCGTCAGATCTATTGTTTTCGTCAAAACGGTCTCGTCTTCTTCCGCTTCGTATAGAATTTCACCCCATGGCGATACCAGGATGGAATGTCCGTATGCGATATAGGAGGCACTTTCGTCTGCGGCCGGAGAAACACCTGCCACAAAAATCTGGTTGTCCACTGCCCGGCTCCGGAACAAAAGCTCCCAATGTCTTGGTCCGGTCGTCCGATTAAAGGCCGCCGGGCAGAACACCATATTTGCCCCGTCCTCCACCATTCTGCGGAATAGCTCCGGAAAACGGATATCATAACAGATACAAAGGCCTATCATACCAAATTCTGTGGAAAAAACCGTCGCCTTATCTCCAGGCGTGAGCGTATCGGACTCTTTAAAAAACTGACCGCCTTTGATATCAATATCAAATAAATGGGCTTTCCGGTGCTTTGCGATGACACGGCCCTCACGATCAAAGACGAAAGAAGTGTTATATACCTTCCCAGTGTCATCCCGCTCCGGAAGGCTGCCTCCGACCAAATACACATGATTTTCCGCGGCGGCAGAAGAAAGTCTTCTTACGCTTTCTCCGTTCTCATCCTCGGCATATATAGGAAAATTCTCTGTTTCATAAGGACAAGTGAACATCTCTGGCAGTATGACAAAATCCGCTCCGTCTTTTGCGGCGGTTTTGATCTTTTCTCCCGCAGTGAGCAGACTGTCTTCTTTCGTTTTCCTCACCCTCATCTGAATCATTGAAACCTTACAGGATAATTTCATATCCGCTTCCTTTCATGCCCGGAATTTCCTTGAAAACCCATTCCGGCAATGCTATACTTGCTTTGTGGCACAGACGGCAGAGGCCGTCTGCCGTATCCTGATCTTAAAAACATTTCCTAGGAGTGCGTATCATGGAACAGAATAAAAAAAAGAACATTGTTACCGCGGTCATTGACCACATTTCCAGCTGTATGGCGCCAGTTATTCCCATTCTCGTGGCGGGAGGGCTGATTAAGCTTCTGGTCATTATCCTGACCATGACGGGAGCACTTTTGGAGGGCAGCCATACAGAACTTGTCCTGTCCATAATCGGAGACGCTCCCCTCTATTTCCTGCCTTTTTTCCTCGCATATACGGCTTCTGTCCATTTTCATGTGAACACAGTACTGGCCATAGGCGCCGTCGGAGCAATGATGAGCCCCGCCTTTGTGGAGCTGGTATCTTCAGCAGGGAAACTCTCTTTCGCGGGAATTCCCCTGGTGAAGGCTACCTATGCGTACAGCACCATTCCCATCATTCTGCTGATCGCGGCCATGATTCATGTGGAAAAGCTGGTACATAAATTAATGCCCAAGGTTCTGGACGATATTCTGTCTCCCCTGGTGATCCTGCTCCTATCCTCTTTGCTCGGCATCCTTTTGATCGGTCCCATCGGCACTCTGATCGGAAACTTTCTGTCCGGCATCATGGTATGGCTCCAGGCTCATGCGCCTGTGGCTGCCTGGGCTCTGTTTGCCGGCCTTTCTCCCCTCTTCGTCATCACCGGGACTCACTGGGTATTCGTCGCGGTGGCTCTCAGTCAACTGGGGACGTTCGGCATGGAAGACGGTGTCATGGTGGGATTTTTCATCCTTACGCTGTCACAGGCGGGCACCTGTCTGGCCGCTTTTTTCCGTGCTAAGACATCCGCTCTGAAAAAGCTGGCCTTGAGCTGCGCCGTCACAGTCTTTCTGACCGGCGTCACAGAACCGCCCATCTACGGCGTATCACTTCCGTACCGGCGGCCGCTGATCACCTCCATGATCGGAGCCTCCATCGCCGGCGCTTACCAGGGACTTGTCACGATCCACTGCTATGTATACGCCTTTCCGGGGATGCCGTCTTTCCTGATGTTTGCGGATTCCGGTGAACCGGACAATCTCATGAAAGCCATGATAGCCGCCGCCATAAGCTTCGCAGCATCCTTCCTCCTGACTCTTGTCTTCGGAGGCCGTTTCGATGGGGACAGCCAGACGGAAGAAGCCGTTCATGCCTAAATCAGTCAATACCCCAGCTCTTCTCCGACCAGCACTACCTTGATCCTCCCGGCAGGACTGCAGTTTCTGGTGATCAGGACCTGATTGCAGATACAGTCGGGTGATATGCAGTCCCCGCATGCGCCGGTAACCGTACACGGCGTTTTTCTCTGAAAACGCTGCTGATTTGTGGGAGCGGCTATGGTCCTCGCCCGAACCAGCGCATCATCCGCTGTCTTCGCCACTTTATTCATGCCGGCGACCACTATGACATATTCCGGTCCATATACGATCGCTGCGACGCGGTTTCCCGTACCGTCCACATTTACCAGCTGTCCGTCTTCACTGATTCCATTGGCGCTGGTCAGATAGTATTCCGCAGACATGGCGTCCCTGTATGCTTTCTTCTTTTCTTCTTCATTCTCTGCCTTATCCCGGTCGATCGTCCGGTAATTCCCCCGGTTCAGCGCATCCGTAAGTCCCATATCCCGGATGGTCATGGAGCCTCCCCATGATACAGACGACTCTTCCGGTATTAACTCCAATACCTTTTGAAGGGCTTCTTCTTCTGTGGGACAGTAATATGCCTCGAAATGACGGTTTTCCAGATTCTTCACTACGGTAATGCCGCGCTTTTCCTGAAATAGTTCTTTAGGTGTTTTATCCATGTTTCCTTCCTCCTGTTCTTCTCCCGTTTGACGGATGACCTCATATAAGTATAGAATAGCATAAGATCACCGGAAAAAGCAATGTAAAGAAGGGTTCGTATCCTCTATTGCCCGATACACCGGAGCAGCCGTTTCATCTCCTGTATCCCTCGCTCCTGTGACGTAATGATCGCTTCAAGAATCGGGACAAGCTCCCGGCATATGGAATAGTTAAGTACATTTTTCGACATCCGGACCGCACCTTCGTGGTGGGGGATCATCTCTCTCATGAAATCAGCATTGATATTATTGTCGGAACAGGCATTTTGCATCTGAAAAAACATGGTCTGCGTAATCTGCCGGAAATGCCTGTCATAAAGGCACAGATCCTGTTCTGAATTACAAAGCCCGCTGCAGTTTTCCAATATCTGCTGCATATTTTCAATGCTTCTCGTCTGATCGCTTATGATATTCTGAGCGATGTTCTGTACAGGAATTGAGGTCGTATACTGCAGAATATTATACGACATTTCAATGGCTGCCCGGTGATGGGGAATCATCTGTACGATAAAGTTATGAGACAAGCTGTCTGTCAGCTCTGCTTCTGTCATTTCCGAGATCATATCCTCCAGTATTTCATAAAAACAACACAGATATTTCTTGGTAACATCACTGAATGGCTGTCTGCAAGACATATGGTATCCCTCCTTTTCCTTTTAGATTATTCACTATGCCGATAACAGGTGACCCCTTTATTTTTCAGAAAGGAGGAAACGTAAAAAAATGCCGGCAAACAAGAAGATTGCCGGCATTTTTCCGTATTCGTTTCCTTTAATCACAGTTTTAAGAGAAGTTCTGTCAGTTCTTCCACCGTATCGACGATATGGCCGGCGCCTGCCTGTGAAAGCTCTTCATAGCCTCCATATCCGTATGTGACGCCCACAGAATTCACGCCGGCTTTCAATGCGCCGAGGATATCGTGCTTCCTGTCTCCTACCATGAAGACGTTTCCTTTCTCTTCCGGTCCTGCGCCGAACCGTCTTAAGGCCTCTTCGATGACCTCACTCTTCTGAACACGCTCGCCGCTCAGTTCACTCCCCGTCACAAACTCAAAATAATCCAGGATTCCGAAATGCCTCAGAATCGGTTCCGCGAATACCCAGGGCTTGGAAGTCGCAACCCCCAGGCGTATGCCCGATTCCTTAAGCGTTCTTAGCATATCCTCTATACCTTCATAAATCTCGTTTTCATACATTCCTTTTTCAGAAAACCGCTCCCGGTATTTCTTGACGGCTTCATCCGCCTGCTCCGGTTCAAAACCGCAGTATTCCATGAACATGTCCTTTAACGGGGGCCCGATGAACGGCGTCAGCCGGCCGAGATCCGGCTCCGCATATCCCAAAGCCTCCATTCCATACTGGACACATCTGGTGATCCCTTCCTTCGGATCCGCAAGAGTGCCGTCCAGATCAAATAAGATTATCCGTGCCATTTTATTCCTCCGTAACTGCCAATTTCTTAGTCTTCCACCTGCCGCTGGCAAACCTGCTCCCAGAGATCAGAGCTCCCACAATCCATCCGATGGGAATCGCCCACCAGATTCCACTGGCTCCCATAGGGGAAGCGGCCAAAATATGGGCACCGGCCACGCGGACGGAAAAATTGCACAGAGTGGCGAGCATGAATACCCGGACATCGCCGGCCCCCCGGAGGACTCCATTAAAGACATTCATCGTGCCCATCACAACGTAAAAGGAAGAAACCACCCGCATATAATGGACTCCTACTCCTATGGCCTCCGCACTCTTTCCGCTGTCCATGAAAGCTCCTATAAAAGCTCCTCCGAAGAAATACAGAATCACCGCCAGGGACACAGAGATTGAGGAAGCTATGATAAGACCGGAACACATCCCCGACTTGACCCTCTCCGTTTTTTTGGCTCCCATATTCTGAGCCGTAAAGGTGGACACCGCGTTTCCGACCTGTACCATAGGATTGATGGCTATCGTATCAATCTTGGTGGCTGCCGTATATCCTGCGATCACGACAGAACCATAGCTGTTCACAAGTCCCTGAACAAATACAAGCCCCAGCGACACAATGGACTGCTGGATGGTGGTAGGGACCGCCAGACGGAACATCTGCCCCAGCAGATGGCCGCTGAACAGCGCCGGCTTTTCTATTGTCTCAATCCTTCTCACACTCCTTATGAGAACAAGAAAAGAAAGGACTGCGGAAATCCCCTGGGCTATCAGCGTCGCCCATGCCACACCCGGAACTCCCATATGAAGCCCGATCACAAAATACAAGTCCAGTATCACATTGAGGATGGAGGACATGGTCAGAAAGATAAGAGGGAACCTTGACTCCCCCAGAGCATTGAAAATGGAATTCAAGATATTATACATGAACAAAAACACCAGGCCCATGCAGTAAATCCGCAGATAAGCGGCGGCATCCGCAAAAATATTTTCCGGCACCTTCATAGATCTCAGAATCCATTCGTGGGCCGCCAGACCGAATATGGACAAAATTACGCTGAGCACCAGCATGGAAATCAGCGCAGTGTGAATGGCCAGCTTCATCGTATCCATATTCTTGGCCCCAAACAGCTGGGAGATCACCACGGAACAGCCGATACCCATGCCGATGGCGATGGCGATAAACAGAAATGTGATTGCCGTGGTGGTCCCGACCGCCGCCAGGGCATCTTCACCCACGAAATTGCCCACTACCATGGAATCCACCACATTATAAAGCTGCTGAAACAGATTCCCAAGCACCATGGGCATTGCAAATTTGAACAAAGTAGGAAACGGTTTTCCCACAGACATATCCTTTGCCATAATTTAAAACTTCCTTATTCTGATTTCTTTGCGAGCCTTTTGTTCACTCCATTCCTAAAAGTACCACATTTTCTCTGTTTCTACAAGGAATATATTGCGGCATTTTTTTAATTGTGCTATGCTTGTTCCTGATGCTGTTTGAAATCAAGTGAATGGAGTGAGTTTATGACAGAAGAAAAAGTCAAAATGACACAGCCTCAGGAAAATAAAATGGGGGTTATGCCGATCAATAAGCTGCTGATCAGCATGTCTCTTCCCATCATGATTTCCATGCTGGTACAAGCAATGTATAATATCGTAGACAGTGTATTCGTAGGACGGCTGTCGGAAGCCGCCCTTACAGCCGTATCCATGGCATTTCCCATTCAAAGTCTCATGATCGCCTTCGGCACCGGTACTGCAGTCGGCATCAATGCGTATCTTTCCAGGAATCTGGGAGAAAGGAATTTCGCTCAGGCGGATGCCGCCGCTATCAACGGAATTTTCCTGGCATTTTTAAGCTATATCGCCTTTGCCGTTTTCGGCCTGTTCGGAAGCCGGTTCTTTTTTGCCAGCCAGATACAGGATGAAGTGATCGTCCGGTACGGAACGGATTATCTGACCATCTGTACGATGGTGTCCATCGGCCTTTTCATGCAGATGACGCTGGAACGTATCCTGCAGTCCACCGGAAAAACAATCTATACTATGATCACCCAGGGGACAGGCGCCATCATAAATATCATCTTTGATCCGATCATGATCTTCGGTCTGTTCGGTTTTCCCCGCATGGAAGTGGCGGGAGCCGCAGCGGCTACGGTCCTTGGCCAGTGTGTCGCCGCCGTAATGGCTCTCATTTTCAATTTAAAGAAAAATGACGAGCTGCACTTCCGGTTCCGCAAATTCCGTCCAAGCGGCTACATCATCCGGCAGATCTACAAGGTCGGGATTCCCTCTATTATCATGCAGGCAGTCGTCTCCCTGATGACTCTCTTAATGAATGGGATTCTCCTGATGTTCTCTTCCACTGCCGTATCGGTTTTCGGAGTATATTTTAAGCTTCAGAGCTTTGTTTTCATGCCGGTCTTCGGCCTGAATAACGGCATGATTCCCATTGTCGCCTATAATTTTGGAGCGAGAAAGAAAAAACGGATCATAGATACCATCAGACTGAGTGTCGTTATCGCGGTCGGCATCATGGCAGTGGGCTTTGCCGTGTTCCAGATCTTTCCGGAAGCCCTCATCCGGATGTTCAACAGCTCCCCTGATATGATTTCCATGGGGGTTCCCGCCCTGCGCCGAATCAGCCTCTGCTTTATATTCGCAGGCGCCGCCATCGTTATCTCCTCTGTGTTTCAGGCTCTGGGAAATGGGTTTTACAGTCTGCTCATTTCCCTGATACGGCAGATCTTCGTCATCGTACCCGTCGCTTATTTGTTCGCGGTCACCATTGGCCTGGACGCCGTTTGGTTTGCCTTTCCAATCGCGGAGATCGTTTCAGCCGCCCTGTGCGTCGTTCTCCTGATCAGAACTTACAGAAAGCAGTTAAAAAACATACCGGATTCCGTGCCGGAAAGCGTCTGAATCAGAATATCCAAAAACCCGGAAGGGAACTGCACATAACAAGTGCAGTCTCTTCCGGGGTTTTTTTATACCTTGCCGCACGAAGCGCGCCTGCCCGGAGGGCATGAATTAAGGGGTGCCCTTGGGTATACCTTTGAATATCTTTTAAACAAACTTACCTTTATAACCAGATGAGGCAGGAGGAAATCCGCTTCCATCCAGGCGGCTCGCTGGAATCGGATTGTTCCTCCTGCTCCTCCTCCCGCACCAAAGCGGGCTTCTGTTTGTTTTGAAAGCTATTGGGGCGGCCAACCGCGGCCCGCAGCCGTAAGGCGCGCGGGCCGTGTGGATATCCGATCCTTTTCTGGAATCAGGGGAACGGAAATCATCCGAAACGGTGCGGCAGAAAGGATACCGGCAGAACGATTCCGGGCCGGCCTAAAGGTGAGCGCCGCAGGGCAGAGGCCGGTGTTCCCCAGGCGGAGGGAGGCAGAAACGAAAAATACCGATTTCGTTTCTGAGCGAACCGGAGACGAAAAATCATCCGGATTTTCCGCCGACATGTGAGCGGTACTCCCGGAGCGGGGATAAAGCGGCCCCTGCATCGCCAGCGAACCGAAATCGTGACGGCCAGGAACTTCTGCCGGTGTCTAACTGGAGCCTGATCAGAGCCAACGATAAATGATTCCAAAAAGTATTTTGTATCATATTTACATGGATCCTGCGATTGCCTTGACAAGCGCTTCCATCTGCGGAAGCTGTTCTTCTTTGAGCGCGGATCTGATCGTCAGCTCCTCGGAAAGAATCGTCATGTTCTTCATGGAAGATATGATTTCCTTCATCTGACGGCCTGCCGCCGGAGCCCAGGTCCCGTTCTCTATCACCGCCACTGTGCGGTTCTGCAGATTATGTGCCTTAAGCTCCAAAAGAAGTGTCTCCATGGGAGTAAAAATCCCTCCGTTGTAAGTGGAAGACGCAAATACCAGATGACTGCACCGGAAAGCCTCAGAGAGTATATAAGAAGAATCCGTCACCGATACGTCATACATGGCGATATTCTTCACTCCGGCATCTGCGAGACGGGAAGCGAGGACGTTCACTGCATTTTCCGTATTTCCATAAATGGAGCCATAGGCGATCATCACCGCCGAATCCTCCGGCGTGTAACTGCTCCACGCTTTATATTTGTCTATGAACCAGCCGAGGTTCTCTCTCCATACGGGTCCATGGAGGGGGCAGATCATCCGGATGTCCAACGCGGAGGCTTTTTTCAGCAGCGCCTGTACCTGCGGGCCGTACTTTCCTACGATATTCGTCAGATATCTTCTGGCGTCATCCAGCCAGTCCTTCTCAAAATTCATTTCATCCGCATAAAGATTTCCGCTCAACGCGCCGAAGGTGCCGAAAGCATCTGCGGAAAACAGAGCTCCGGTGACGGAATCAAAAGTCACCATCGTCTCCGGCCAGTGAACCATAGGTGCCATGACAAACGTCAAAGTATGCTTTCCGGTATTCAAGGTATCCATTTCTTTTACCAAGAGAATCCTGGAGTCCACATCAAAAGAATAGAACTGTTTCAGCATGGCGGCTGTTTTTGTATTGCATACCAGTTTCACATCCGGATAACGAAACACCACGCCGGAAATGGCCGCGCAGTGGTCAGGCTCCATATGGTCGATCACCAGATAATCCAGATTCCTTTCTCCCAATACGTGGGCGAGGTTTTCAAAAAACAATTCACTTATGGAAGAATCCACCGTATCCAGCAATACAGTCTTTTCGTCCATTAAAACATACGCATTATAGGAAACTCCATTCGGTATGGGATAAATATTTTCAAACAGCGCCAGCCTGCGGTCACTTCCGCCAATCCAGTATAAATCTTCCGTAATATTCTTCACACAGTACATAATCTGTATTTCCCTCCTGTATTCAGTCTGTCCGGTATTATTGCTCCCAGGGAATATTGGGATGTTCGATTCCTTTATCCCGGAGCATCAGATCTTCCACTGCGTCGGAGGCTTTCTTTCCTTCAAAGAGCACTTTGTTGATCTCCTTCGTAATGGGCATCTGCACCCCGTATTTATCCGCCAGCTTGGACGCGGCTTTCGCAGAATAGACGCCTTCGACGACCATCTGTACTTCTTTCATCGCCTCATCCATGGTCTTTCCCTGTCCGATGAGGATGCCGGCCCGCCTGTTCCGGCTGTGCATGCTGGCACAGGTCACGATCAGATCGCCGACTCCGCTCAGACCGTACATGGTCTCCATCCTGGCTCCCATTTTAAGGGCCAGCCTGGTAATCTCCGCCATCCCTCTGGTGATCAGAGCCGCCTTTGTATTGTCGCCGTATCCGAGGCCGTCCGCGACGCCGGCCGCAAGGGCTATGACGTTTTTTAAAGAACCGCCCAGCTCGATTCCCATGATATCAGGACTTGTATAAACCCGGAAAACGCTGCACATAAAAATGTTCTGGATATATTCCGCTGTCTTCTTATCCCTTGCTCCCACGACACAGGTGGTCGGGATCCCTCTTCCCACCTCTTCCGCATGGCTGGGGCCGGAAAGGACCGCTACATTCGCACAGGGAATTTCTTCCTCGATCTGCTCTGAGAGTGTCATCAGGGACTCCTCTTCAATCCCTTTCGCCACATTAACGATGATCTGCCCATTTTCCACAAAGGGAGCCATCCTTTTCGCTGTGGCACGGGTAAATACAGAGGGCACAGAGAGGACCATAAGGTCCGCTCCTTTTATGCAGGCCTCCAAATCCCCGGTGATTTCCATATCTTCCGGTATCGGTACGCCCGGAAGATTCTTGTGCTCCCGTTTTTCCCGGAGCATATCCACCTCTTCTTTTATCGCTGACCATACCTTTACCGTATGCCCCTTCTTGTACAGCAGAAGGGATAAAGCCATTCCCCATGTGCCGGAACCGATTATGCTGATATTCGCCATGATTTCTTCTCCTTCAGAACCGTCTGGTCCTCTTCTTTTCTGAATTCTTATTTCTTGGAACCGAATTTATTTTCCGTTCCATTTAACAGCCGTTTGATATTGGCACGGTGGCGCCAATAGGCCAAAGCGGCAAACACGAGAACAACGATATAAGATTCGGTCAGATACGCTCCTGTCAGCGGCAGAAGCCCAAAAAGTCCGAATCCGATCCACATGGCCAAGAAAATACTGACCACCAGCAGAGAGCCGACGGAGACGATCCTAGTCGCTGCCACGCTGACGATAAATGCCAAGAGACACACCAGAGTGATCCTCCAGTCCATGCTGATGATCACGCCCGACGTGGCGGCAATTCCTTTTCCTCCCTTAAAATTCAGATAAAAAGGATAATTATGCCCCAGCACGACGCCAAGCCCTCCATACAGCATCAGAAGAGGCGCCATTTCCGGCTGCGTCTTTCCATAGAGGAAACGTACCAGGAGGCAGAGGACGACCGCTTTCAGAAAATCGCCCAGAAATACGACCGCTCCGGCCTTTTTCCCCAACACCCGCAAAGCGTTGGTCGTCCCGGCGTTTCCGCTCCCATACTGCCTGATGTCCTTGTGTATGATCTTTCCATAGATATAGCCGGTCTGAATTAGGCCAAAAGCGTAGCCGGCCGCAAGACAAATAAGACGTTCCATGATTACTCCTTGTCCTTCCTTTCCCTGGTGATGAACCGGAGGGACGTTCCGCCGAAGCCGAAAGCCTCCCGGATCTTATTTTCCAGATATCTGGTATATGAAAAATGCATCAGTTCCTTGTCGTTCACAAAGAGGACAAAGGTCGGCGGCTTTACGGCCACCTGCGTCATATAATAGATCTTCAGGCGATGCCCTTTATCTGACGGAGGCTGCTGCATGGCCACGGCTTCCATGAGGATTTCATTTAAGACTCCTGTTGAGATCCTCAGGTTCTGATTTTCTATTACCACGTCGATGTGATCAAACAGCTTCGGCAGCCGCTGGCCGGAAAGGGCGGAAATATATATGATATCCGCATAAGGCATAAAAGAAAGGATTTCCCGGATCTTCGCGGAAAACTCATTGACCGTCTTATTATTTTTCTCTATGGCATCCCATTTATTGACGGCGATGATGATTCCCTTTCCCCTCTCATGGGCAATGCCGGCAATCTTGGCATCCTGCTCCGTTACGCCTTCGGTGGCATCGATGACCAGGACCACCACATCGGCCCTTTCCACTGCCGTGACGGTACGGATGATGCTGTAGCGTTCCAGCTCTTCCTTTATTTTGCTCTTCCTCCGAAGGCCTGCCGTATCAATGAACACATATTCTGTTCCGTTCCGTTTTATGACCGTATCAATAGCGTCTCTCGTAGTTCCCGCTATATCGGATACGATCACCCGGTTCTCTCCCAGAAGTTTGTTGATGATCGAGGATTTCCCCACATTGGGTTTTCCCACGATGGCGACCCGCGGCCTGTCATCATCCTCATCGTCTCCCTCCTGTTCGTCAAAATGTTTTACGACTTCATCCAGGAGATCTCCGATCCCCAGCCTGGAAGCGGCTGAAACGGGAACCGGATCCCCGATTCCCAGGTTATAAAATTCATAGACATCGGGCATAAATTTTGCAAAGCTGTCCACCTTGTTGACAACAAGCACCACCGGCTTTCCGGAACGGCGCAGCATATCCGCCACCTTCGCATCGGAATCCACCAGCCCCTGGCGGACGTCAGTAATAAAGATGATCACATCGGCCGTAGAAATGGCGATTTCCGCCTGTTCCCGCATCTGGGACAATATGATATCCTTGGTATCCGGCTCTATGCCTCCTGTATCGATCAAGGTAAATCGGCTGTTCAGCCAGGTACAGTCCGCGTAGATCCTGTCACGGGTGACTCCCGGCGTATCTTTTACAATGGAGATCATCTCCCCTGCCAGTACATTGAACAGGGTGGACTTTCCCACGTTGGGGCGGCCTACAATGGCCACGATCGGTTTACTCATCTGGTTTCTCCTTTAATTCATATGCCTGATAGACGGCCGTTCCACCAGTCCCGCAGGCTCCTGTCAGGGCATCTACAAACTCCTGCCCGCTTGATTTTACAATAACTATTCTCGTCTGCAGAGCAGCCTCTACCTGCTCCACGGTGACATCATCCAGAAAAACGTTCTCTCCGCTCCGTAGCATATTCGCCGGAAGGAGAAGCCTGTTTCCCAGGTTCTTTCCCTTTAGCTGCTCCATCAGATCAGTTCCCGTGATCAGCCCTGATACGGTGATCTTTTCTCCAAAAAAGCGGTTCTCTATGGCGTATATATGGACTTTCGGCCCTCTATACTGTGCCCGTACCCGGCCTGCAAGCTTTTCGATAAAAGGGGCTGCCAGGCATCCGGTCGCGATGGATACCGCCTGTACTTCTGCCTCCCTTTCCGCTGCCGCCAAAAGGGCTTCCTCCACTTCTTCTAAAAGAAGCCTGAGCATCCCTACTCCATTTTCCAACTGCAGATATCCGTCATAGCGCGCTTCCTCCGGAAGCTCTTTTCCCGTCATCAGATAGAACTCATCACTGGCGTGGACAAAATGACTTCCGAATCGTTCAAAATAATAGTCCTGCCACGCTTCAATACGGCGGATGGTATCCTCCATATCGTCTTTTGTCAGGGATTCCAAAGGATACAGGGATTCTCTGTACCGGGTGAGCCCCACCGGGACCACCGATACACTTTTCATATGAGGCAGATATTTTTCCAGAGACTCAATGGTATAATCCAGATGCTCCCTGTCGTTGATTCCTCTGCAGAGTACGATCTGTCCGTTCATCTCAATACCTGCATCTGAAAGCCGGCCGATTTTCGCAAGAGCCTCCCCGGCGAACCGGTTATGGAGCATCCGGCAGCGAAGCTCCGGTTCCATGGTATGGATGGAAATATTGATCGGGCCCAGATGATAGGCGATGATCCGGTCTATATCGTGGTCGCTCATATTGGTGAGCGTGACATAATTTCCCTGAAGAAAGGAAAGGCGGCTGTCATCGTCTTTAAAATACAGCGTGTCCCGCATCCCGGCGGGCATCTGGTCGATGAAGCAGAACATACACTTATTTCTGCAGGAGCGGTATTCATCCATCAGGCCGTTTTCAAACTCAGCCCCCAGGTCTTCATCCTCGTCCTTCTCGATTTCCAAAAGCCATTCCTCTCCGTCCGGCTTTTTCACAAGAAGTTCCACATACGTATCTTCCATATAATATTGGTAATCAAAAATATCTTCGATCCTGTGCCCGTTTATTTCCAACAGGACATCTCCGGGGGCAAGCCCCAGATCTTCCGCTGCGGAATCGGGATGCACACAGGTAATGACATGTCCTTCTTTTTTCATAATCACACTCCTGGGCGGACCTTCCGCACCTTCCCTATCATAACAATATTTGCCTCCTTTGTAAAGGATTTGCTTCTTTTGTACTTGCGAAAAGGCGCAAGAAATGTTATAAATTGTATGGGTGGATATGAGTGTAAGGTTTCTGTTCCGCCACTGTACAAGGATATATCATTACTGGAGGATTCCCATGTCCAATGATTACGCTTTTAAAAATACGATTCCTGTAGCACCGCTTAAGCTCTGCGCTCTGGAAAGCTGCCGTTCCTTTGCAGAGAAGGTCAACCGGCATATCGTGACTTTCCGAAAAAATGACACGGAAGAGCTGCTCAGCCGTCAGGCCAGCATCGAATACCGCGGCTATGACTGCAATTCTTATCTGCTGAACGCTTCCTGTCCCAGATTCGGCACCGGGGAAGGGAAAGGCATCATTCACGAATCCGTGAGGGGCACCGATCTTTTCATCATGGTCGATGTGGTCAACTACAGCCTCACCTATACCGTCTGCGGCCATCAGAACTTCATGTCCCCGGACGACCACTATCAGGATTTAAAACGAATCATCGGCGCATCCATCGCCAACGCCCACCGGGTGAATGTGGTCATGCCTTTCCTGTATGAAGGGCGTCAGCATAAACGCAGCAAACGGGAGTCACTGGACTGCGCCTGCGCGCTGGAGGAGCTTTCCAATATGGGCGTGGCAAATATCATCACCTTTGATGCCCATGACCCCAGAGTACAGAATGCTATCCCGCTGCATGGATTTGATAATTTCATGCCGCCTTATCAGTTCATCAAGGCGGTATTTCAAAAGGACCATGATCTGACTATCGACAAGGATCATTTAATGGTCATCAGTCCGGATGAAGGCGCCATGGGGCGCGCCGTATATTTTGCCAACAACCTGGGCGTCAATATGGGGATGTTCTATAAGCGGCGTGATTATTCCACAGTCATAAACGGCAGAAATCCCATCGTGGCCCATGAATTCCTGGGGGCTGATGTGGCCGGAAAGACCGTGATCATCATCGACGATATGATCTCCTCGGGTGAAAGCATGCTGGATACGGCTAAGGAGCTCAAGGACCGCCACGCGGACAAGGTGATCATCTGCTGTACCTTCGGTCTGTTCACCGACGGCTTTGATAAATTTGACGAATTCCACAGCCGCGGCTATTTTGATTATGTGGTCACAACGAATCTGAATTACCGCCCGGACGAACTTTTAGCGCGTGAATGGTATCTGGAGGCCGATATGTCCAAATTCACCGCCGCCATCATCAACACCATTAACCATGACCGGTCTCTGAACACGATCATCGATCCTACCGAAAAGATTCAAAAACTGATCGCGAAATACAACCGGACCCGTGAAGAACAATTCCGGCAGTTTGAGCTCAACTTTAAGTAAATACAGTACTTTTAAAAAGGGGCCATATCCCATCAGGGACATGGCCTCTTTTTTATGTTTTAAATACTCTTCTTTTTCCTGCTGACTGCCAAAAGAGCCACCGCCGCCGCAGACATAACAAATATCAGCCATGCCGCATTGGATTCATCTCCGGTCTTTACATTGCCGTTTGAAAGAGTCTTTGTCGCTCCTCCCGCCGTCTTTGTATTCCCACCGGC
This sequence comes from Qiania dongpingensis, assembly GCF_014337195.1. Lineage (NCBI taxonomy): Bacteria > Bacillati > Bacillota > Clostridia > Lachnospirales > Lachnospiraceae > Qiania > Qiania dongpingensis. The sequence continues at coordinate 149,840 of NZ_CP060634.1, read as the reverse complement.
TGTTTTAGTAGCGCCTCCCGGCGTCTTTCCGTCATTCTTGGAGTCGCCTCCATTATTCGTTCCATTTCCGTCCTGCTTATTATCTTCCTGCTTATTGTCATCCTGTTTAGTGTCATCCTGTTTATTATCGTCCTGCTTGTTATCGTCCTTTTTATCTTCCTCTTCTTTGAAGGCATCGATCTTCGCCTGAACTACGGATACGGCGCTGTAATTCTCCAGATATTTCTCGTCGTCCTCCAGCACACCGTCATGAAGCCGCCTGATCTCATCCAAAAGGGACTGCAGAGTACCGATGTTATCTTTGGTGATCTCCAGCTGATTTCCCAGCTTATTTTGCTTGATCAGCTCATTGATGAGCTTTACCTTTGCAGGGCTTACATAATATTCGTAGCTTTCCAGGCTCATCAGGTCCTTTTTATTCAGTCCCTCTGCCGCTTTGTCGACCGCGTCGATGAGCGCGCGGTTTTCCAAAGTTATGGTCACTCCGGGGAGAGTCTCATTTATGAGAGAATCCACGTCGCTTCTCTGTTTGATGACCTGGTCCACACGTGCTTTCGCCGAGGTAAGTCGGGAAAGGTTCGTAATGGCAGATGTGTCATCTCCAAGCGCATTCACTCTCTCTAAAAGTGAATAGATTCCATCCTTATCCGTCGTCAGGATATCCGCTTCTGCTGGCAGCTTTTCAATATCCGCCACGATCGCGTCGGTGATCACCTTCCGCTCCAGGATCGGAATCTGTGCATAGGCCGCTTCCAGAATACTGTAGCCGATGACCCGCTCTTTGTCAGCTTCCTCCATCAATTGGTAACCCTGGTATAGATTCTCGATCATATCCCTGTCATTCAAGGTGATATCATTGATTGACGGAATCGCCGCTATCCCGTTGTTCATCCGTTCTGCCGGATCCATGGAGGAAATAGCCATGATATCAAGAAGCTTCTGATACTGTGTTACCATCGCCTTTTCACTGTCGCTCAGCGCGTCATACCGGGATTTGATTCTTCTTATCTCCGCATCATTATAGAACTTATATTCGTTCACTTCCGGCTGACGTTTGATCTGCTGGTCCACATCCGCACCGGTGATGATCCTGGCCGTCAGATCATCCAGACCATACGCATAAAGGTAATTGGCATCATTGTAGTAATAAATAAGGCCGTTGCTTCCGATGGTCATGCTCTGGGAACAATACTGGCCCACGCCTATGTTTTCCACCTTTTCGTAGATTGGGGTTGTCTGTCCTACGCTGTCCTGAATGATATACATGTTGGAAACCCGGTCGGAAACGGCTCCCTCCGGCGCATAGGGCACCACATAAAGATAAACCTTGTGGTTGTTCGCCTCTGTCGCATATGCGGTGGAAAGTACCGGTGTCCCCTTTGAAGCGATCTCGTCGATCCGGTAGATCTCCGTCATGGTATTGGCATCGATGACACGGAAGGGTTCTCCGCTTCCGCCGTGTCCGCCGCCGCCGCATACATACAGTCTGTCATTATAGATGACCGGCGAGGATTTAATGCCGGATCCCGCGATGTCCGATTTGAACCATTTCTCCGATTCTCTGTTAAAGGTGCCGTCCGCGTTCATTTTGATGGAAAGAATCGCGCCGCTGTTCATGGCAAGCGTCACGTAAAGGCGCTGGTTCTTCTCATAATAATTCGGAGTCGACTGTACCTGATATCCGTCCAGGATCAAAGTATCCACTACTTCTCCCGTTTTGGAGTTCACAGCAAACAGTCTGCCGTCTGTGTCGCCGAAATACGCATAGTCACCGACGAACTCCGCTCCGCCCCACAAAAAGCCCTGGTTGGAGGTGGGCAAGGCGCCTACTGACCATTCCGGACTTATATCATAGTCAAGCTTTTCATCCGTTGCGATAAAGGCATAGTAAGCTCCTTTTCCATAAGATGCGAAATAGAAATATCCGTCATGATACATGATCGGCGTCTCGATCTGAGCCCCGCTCAGCGCAACTGTCTGATAAAGGAACTCCAAAGTGTCCGCGTTATATACACGCACGCGGGTTTTGTTATTGTCATCCGTACTCATTGCAAACACTTTTCCATCCGCGCAGGTTACCTGAGGGAGAAGCATCATGCTTTTGGGCACATCATTTTCAGCCTCAATCGCTCCGGTTTCCGGGTTTACCTTCCGGACCTTGTCATCCGACGTGTAGTATACATAGTCATTATAATACGCAGGCGCGCTGACATGCTGCATCATCGTATTTCCGCCTGTGGCCTGGATTTTCCATTTCTCTGTCAGCTCGTCGCCGCTCTGAGGCGTCTTCGCATCCGAAATCCCCTTCAAATCCTCATTTCCGAGGAACTGATTCCAGTTAAGGGCATCTTCCGGTGAAGGATTTTCTGTTTTGGCCAGAAGCTGGTTATAATAATGCTCCGCTTCTACCAGTACATCATAGTTGCTCACTTTTGGCTTTTCTGCTTCTGCCAGGTTGTTGTAGGCTTCTCTCGCCGCATCGATCTTCGGCTTGCTGAGTCTTAAGGTAACGCCTCCGATGAAGGAGATCATGTTCTCCACGTAAGAAACGTCACTGTAATCTGCCGCTTTTGTCAGACTCTCCTGGATACTGACTGCCTGTCCTTTTCCAACGCTCAGGCTCTTTTCCAGATCCTGATAGCCGTTCGCCGTTATTTTATAGGTGTAGCTGCCGGCCGGAAGAGTATAGACACCGTTTACCGGCGCCATCTCCGTACCGTCAGAGCTCAGCACAGTCACAGAAGCAAACACTGGATCGGGCTGGAAGGTAACATCGTAAGATTTCGTCACTTTCAGATTATATACCGTCGACGTCTCCGCACCGCCCGTTGTATCCTTCGCAACGACAGGTATGGTGAAGGTATCTTCATCTGGCAGAGTGACTGTTACATTCCCGCCTTCCACATCCGGATCACTGAGAACACCATTTACCGTCAGCTGCTGAACATCTCCGTCCGCAGATCTCTGAATCGCCCCGATCGTCATGGAAGTGTCCGATGAAGGAACCACAACTTCGTATTCTGTGGTGCTGTAATTGAATTTGGGACTCAGAGTGGCAGTGCTCATATCCTGGGTATATACATTCAGCGCGCTCAGAGTGGGTTTCCAGTTTATGGTTACTTTATACTCCTTTTTATTCCCATCTGCATCCGTCAGGGTCAGCGTCAGGACATTAGAACCATTCTTCAGCAGGTTGGTAAGTACCACGCCCCGGCTGTTTCCGGCTGTCAAAGTGACAGAAGACGCCGCATCAGAGCCGTAAGGGACATAAGAAGCCTCAATGGTCTGAGCGTTCTCCGCGTTCACTTTGATATAAAGGTTCCTATTCGTATAACGGTAGACCGTGCAGCCGTATTCCAAAACGCCGCTGTCAAATTCCTTATCCAGGGGAAGTTTGTTGCTGTCGGTGATACTCAGGCTGTTGCCAAGCATCAGGCTGGTCAGCTGCGCCGAAGAAACGTCGGAATATAATATTATCCCTTTCTCAGCCGTTTTCGTTGCGGGAATTTCAGCCGCAGCATTTTTGGAAGCGCCGGTAGCCGGCGCCGTAGTTTCAGCCGCAGTCGTTTCCTCGGAGGTTTCCGAAATGGTATCCTCGGAAGTACTCTCCGTCTTGGCCTCCGTAGTCTCCTCAATCTTTGTTTCCTCTCCGGCCGTCGTTTCGATTTCCCCCGTCGAAACAACCGTTTCTTTCGGATCGCCTGAAACAGTTGATGACGCTTCTTCACTGGCAGCCAGCGAATTCATCGGAACCGTGCCGGCCAGGAGAAGAAACGACAGTACCAAAGACAGTACTCGTTTTTTGATCTTGCTTATCCTTCTCATCTTTCTCTCCTTCTTTCGGCAGAAATTTAAATCCAGATGACCTTCCGGTACATCTGGATTTAAAATAGCTTTAAAAACCCAGACCTTCCCTCCCGAAAAGTCACCCATTGCAATGCCGGCAGGTCTCCTGACTCGAGTTCCCTTTACTGGTCTGCGTCTTCCCGGTCTCCCAGTGACTTATGCAGACGTTCATCCCTCTTACAGTAGCGGGGGCTGTCCCGGTTTTTCACCGTGTTCCCTATTAATGTAACAAACAACCGCCATCGCGAATTCTATTTTCTGCTTCTATTTATGTTTTCTCACGGGTATATAAATATCCATGCAGGAAGCGTGTTTATCCTTACATCTGGCATCGTAACACTCAAAATCATAGCCTTCTTCATCCAGGTCATAGCCGCTGGTCTCCAGCCAATCCTCATATATATATTTCCAGGTCTCCCGGATGCTCTCCGCAAAAGCTTTATGCCCCTCTTCCAGGGTCATATCCAGCGGTCTTGTCGTAAATACCGCATACTCCGCGGCAGGAATCGTGACCACATTCAATCCTTCCGGACCAGTCTGATCTGCTTCTAGTTTTTTACCGAAAAAATAGGACAAATTACCCTGGGCATCCGGCTCTTTCAGCCATAAACCAATCTTCACCGTGTTCTCATCCATATGTCCATGATGATGTTTTTGTTTCTCCTCGGAGCCTTTTTCCCGAAACCAGTACGCCCCGTTCTGAACGCTGTCCAGCTCTTTTTTATCGGACTCACAGCTGTGTCCCAATACATGAATCGGTCCTAACGCCACAAATCTGGGTTCTTCCATTTGTACCCCTCCTATACCGCAGGCCTGCATTTTTAAATATTCCGTGGGCGTACAGCCAAACTTCTTTTTAAAGGCCTTTACGAAACCGCTGGGTGTTTCAAATCCCACTTCCAAAGCCGCTTCGAATATACCGGTTCCTTTTTTCACCTTTTCTGCCGCCAGCTCCAACCGTTTTTCCCGTATATAAGACGCTACGGACATACCGCTGGAAATCTGGAAAATCCGGCAAAAATGATAATAAGAATAATGGTAACGCTTCGCCAGCTCCATGGCCGACAGCTCTGACTCCAGATGACTGTCTATATAGTTTCGGCATTCTTTCATCATATCTGTGCATCCCACTGCTATTCCTCCTGCACTTTCTTCACTATAGCACATACCTTCTCCGGTTTTCTAATCCGGAATTGCGGTTTCACCGGAATTCACCAGTAATGTCCGCCGATATCCCTTCCCAGATCACAGGTATAAATCCACTGAATGACATCATTATCCTCCAGAACATACTTTGCGCATCCATAGTTGGGGAACCATCCGTTGACCGTATACATCCATCCGCTGCCTTCTCCGCAGTCAAATTCATTCAAATGGTTAATGCCTACAATGTAGCCGGCTCCATGTACGCCGTCGTTCCGGAATTCCAGTTTGATCCCGGTTTCCCTTGTCGTCCGTTTCAGGACGTCAAATACGGTCTCTCCTTCATAAAGCTCCACCTCGGAAGCGGATAAGATCACACCATTGCCGGGGATATACCCCTCTAAACCTTCTGTCAGCTGATCCATATTGTTCAAAACGGTATCGCAGCGAATCTCTATGATGCAGGTACGCGTTACTTCTTCCGGCTCCGTCGCAGTCTGGGTTGGTGCGGGCTGAGTCGGCGCAGGCTGAGTCGGAGCCGTCTGGGAATTTCCGCCCTGATTCCCAGACGTATTCCCTTCTGTATTCTCCGTGCGGCCGCCGGAACTGGGATTCTCCCCGGAAGCCGTATTTTCTTCGCCCTGCGCGCCGGAGGGAACAGACCCTTCTATTGTCTCTCCCTGTGATGACGTACTTTCTGACGCCTCGGAATCGCTTTCTCCGGATGTCCCTTCTGAAGCTTCCGATGAATCGGCACCCTTCGTACCAGTATTCGTATTTCCGTGATTTACCAGCTCTTTTTCTTCACCCCGGAGAATAACATAATCCCCGCCCTGTTCCACGCCAAGTTCCAGAAATCCGTTCTTCAGAGAAACCTCCAGCTCCTCGATTCCCTTTGCCTCTCCGTCATATCTGCAGGCCAGATAATTTTCCTCCTGACTGAAATCCCCCTTCAGAACAAGCGTCGCTTTTCCCGGAAGCTTTCCATCGTGACGAAGGGAAAAATTACAAACCCTCTCTGCCTCATAGCTGTCCGAAACCTGCTGGTTCAGATCGGCGGTATATACGCCGTCTTCTTTGATGTCCAGATTGACAGGAGCAGCCTCATCCAGATTGTTTCCTTCGATCCTCCATTCTGCCTGAAGGCCTTCGGATACCTCTTCTGTGTGTTCTTTTATCCCTCCCTCATCCATAAGGGCCTGAACATCCGCCGCGGAAATGGAATTTTCGTTTTCCGCCACTTTAAAATCTTCTATGTCGGATTTGATTTGTTCCAACGCTTTTTTGGAATCGTCCTCGGCGGCTTTTCTGTCCGCCATCACAGCAGCGGCAGCCTCCACTTTTTCCGAAAATGATTTTACCGCGTATTCCGAATACTGACCGTTATCGTTCCCTTTATCAGCCGTGTTCACAAGCTCCCGCCCGATGGATACCTGTTTGGAAATCTTGCTCTTAATATCGGGGCCTTTAATGGAAAAATGCAGTACGATCCCGGCCACGATCACAACAGACAAGATACCCAATATAATTTTCCTGACTTTATTCTCTTTCATATTTGCTCCTCTCTTTCATCGGTAAATCCCATATTTGATTTTTACACGTTCTACTTTCCGGATCACCTTTTCTCCAAAAACAAACAGGAAAAAGGCGCTCCCCAGGGCATGGGTGAAATCATACGGGACGCCGGAAATATATAATATCTTTAAAGACTCCCAGTTTATATCCAGCCCGGAAGCTGAGACATAGCTGTTGAATACCAGCGCCGAGATATTCATGATGCCGCCGTAAATAATAAAGGTCGTGAGGAATCCATATACGGACAAGGTCAAGTCATCCACCGGCATCCTCTTCCTCTGTATCAAATATCCGGCGATCAATCCGACCGCGCCGAAGACATACAGCCGCCAGCCCATAAAGATACCGTTACCGCTTATCCGCCATTCGAGCCAGGCCGCCAAAATGGCAAGAAAAACTCCTGTGATCGGTCCAGCTATCACCCGGAAACTCCGGCTGTTCAATTTATCCAGATCTTTTTTATTGAACACCACCCCTGCCAAAAATCCGAGAATCCCCCAGCAGAACATCTGCCATGGGGTCCATGGTCCCTGCCCCAGAAAGAAATTGCACACAAACCGCGCCAGCGCTCCCACAAGGAAGCCGGCCTCAGGTCCCAGAGAAATTCCGGAAACGATCGCCATGGCGGTCCCCGCCTGGAAAGGTATCGTGATATAGCATATCATGTTTCCGAGAGCGGTGAGCGCCGTCATCATAGCCACGAGAACAATCTCTCTTGCCCTTGGCTTCCTTCCCTCAAACATCATGAAAAAGGGCGCCATAATATAAAAGATGATCAGCAGACTGATAAATAGAAAACTTCTGTCCTCCAGAAATTCGATCCCAACAAAAATGGTGAGCGGTATCAGAACAAAAATCACAGCCGCTGAGACAAAAATCCGTTTACGTCTTAATTTCAGGAATTGTTTTTCTGTATATTTCTGCCACATAACTCCACCACTTCCCTATAAGTGATCGCCCGTTCAAATAGATGTCTGGACATCCGGTTCGCCGCTGTCGTATAAAAATTATTTCCGCCGAAAAATTCATGAGGTGTATCTATCGCTGATATCCCTCCGTCAAAGAACATTGCACACCGATCTGCATATTCCCCACAGAACTCAATGTCGTGGGTCACCATAAAAATCGTGACCCCCTGGTTTTTCAGCTCCCTCAATATGTCGGCCAATATTGTCTTGAAAAAAGGGTCCAGCCCTTTTGTCGGTTCATCTAAAAGCAGTATTTTAGGCTCCCTGAGGAGTATCTTTCCAAGAGCGAGCCTCTGTTTCTCTCCTCCGGACAGATCATAGGGATGAGCCTGTTCCATGCCGCCAAGCTGCATTTTCTGCATCATCTGCTGAATTCGCAAAAGCTTTTCCTCTTTGGGCACAGGGTCATAGTAAAGCGCTTCATAAAGCTCTTCCTCTGCCGTGATCTCTGTAAAAACAGACGCCGGATTTTGCGGCAGGACCCCCAGGCAGTTTGTAAACAGTTCATTTCCCTTGTATTTTTCCAGCGGCTTTCCTAAAATCCGTATTGCGCCTCTCCACGGCTTGTTTACCCCAGATACAATACCGAGCGTTGTGCTCTTTCCTGCGCCGTTGCCGCCGAGCAGGCAGAAAAACTCTCCCGTCTCTATGGAAAGAGATAAGTCTCTCACCACATCTTCTGAATTTCGCTCATAACGGAACCAGGCATTCTTGATCGTAACTGCTTTTTCCCTGTCTTCGCCGGACTCTTCTTCCGATTCTGGAAGCGACTTCACCATAATTTTCGGAAAAACCTTTGACAGCCATAGTCTTCCCTCCCGGATAGTCAGAGGATAATCATCCCCTCCGTCCACATCCGCATATATTTTCATAGGGGCCGGAAGACCCAGAAACATTTCATGGCGGCATTTTCGGTCGCTTAAATAAGCGCCTGTCTCCCTGGGAGTCCCCCAAAAGCAAAGTCTCCCTTCTTCCATGACCATGACCTTGTCCGCCATTGGAAACACTTCTTCCAGACGGTGCTCAGAAATCACGATAGTAATACCAAGATCTCGGTTTATCTTTCTCAGGGTTTCCAGGAATTCCAAGGCGGCAATCGGGTCAAGCTGTGCCGTTGGCTCGTCTAAAACGATTACTTTAGGATACATAGCCATCACAGAGGCCAGATTTAAAAGCTGCTTCTGCCCGCCTGAGAGTTCGCTCGTATTTTTTCGAAACCAGGACTGGATTCCAAAATAGCACGCCATTTCAGAGACCCTTCTGCGGATGGAATTTGTGGACAGTCCCAGATTCTCCAGGCCGAAAGCCATCTCATGCCAGACCTTATCGGTGACGATCTGATTTTCCGGATCTTGTCCTACAAATCCGATTTCTTCCGCATCTGTCCGATCATCCAGGTGCATAAAATCTTGTCCGCAATAATAAATCTCTCCTTCTCCTTCCCCATATGGAATCAGGCTTTTCTTCATATGGCGCAGGAGAGTGCTCTTCCCGCATCCTGATTTTCCGCATATTAAAACGAATTGGGACTCCTCGATGGAAAAACTCATTTTATCAAGAGCCTTTTTCTCTCTGCCCGGATAGCAGAAATTTACATCTTTGAATACAAATGTTTCCATTTTATCTCTCCCTGCAGTTCTATGTAAATGGGAAGCAGCAGCAAAATACCATAAGCTATATATACAACAGCGGACAGTGCCGTTACCTCCCGGAAAACAATTCTTGGATAATACAAGATGGAATTGACCTTCTGGAAACATCCATAGATGACAATTCCAGAAAGAGCGGCTATGGAAGTGAGCATGAACGCATCCCGCCTGTCAAAGCGAAAGATACTGTAGCTGCTCCTCCCTTTCAGTCCATATCCTCTGGCTTCCATAGAATCAGATGTTTCAATTCCCGCCTCCAAAGACCAGGCGATCAATATGGATATCTCTTTGCCCAACTGCCTCACTCTCCGAAACAGCTTCTGACCGGTAAAATTCCGTCCAAGGTACTTTTGCCCCTGGGCGATCTCGCGGAACCTTCTTTTTAAAAGAGGGATAAAGCGGAAACACATGGATAAGACCAGGCCGACAGACGGTATGATCCTCCCGAACAGATATATGAATTTATCCGTATTCATGACACAGCTGAAACAGGAAAACCAGATGATCATACTGGTGAACATAATGGCCGCCGCTACTCCAAAGGCAACTGCTTCCATGGTCACCGCGGCATCGTTGAGATAAAAAAGAATGGTCTGTCCTCTCTGAGTAAAAAGAGGGTTCAAAAGAACCGCCAGCAGCACGATCGGTATCAGGAAACAGAGATTCCGCTTTACCGCTTTTCCGCCTTCCAGCATGAAGGAATAAAGAAAAGATACCAGAAACGTCATGGCCAAAAAAAGCGGATGCATGGAGAACATCGTGATCAGAAGCACCATTAAAAAATAAGTAAAGTTCACAACCGGATGGTATCCTTCAAATGTATCCATAGCTTTTCCTCCTCTCTATCCCATATCCTCCAGGCTTCCTTCCATCTCCAGATATATATCCCGGGCAAGCGTAAGGCTCTCTTCCTCCGCATCCCACATTCCGCGCCCATAAGCTTCCAGAAGACGTCCGCTCATATTGTGCACGGCCCATGGATTCTGTTCCTTTATCCATTCTTTCAGTGTCTCATCCGCCAGGTAGGTCTGCACCAGCCCTTCGTATACCCAGCCGTCGATATTCCCTGTCGATGCATCCCAGCCAAAGGTGATATCAAACATGGCAGACATTTCCTGTGCGCCTCTGTAACCATGCTCCATAAGCCCCTGGATCCAGGAAGGATTTAATAACTTCGTTCTGACCAGCCGCTCCAGCTCTTCTTTTGTGGTGCGTATCTGCTCCTCTTTTCCGTCGCTGGATGAAACCGTATAGGATACCGCGCTGCCGCCGGCCGCCTCTGCCGCGGCTATAGCGCCGCCAAAATAATTATAAAAGTCATCACTGTCCAACAGATCCTCCTCCACAGAAGATAGATTCTTAAGGACCACCTGACTGTCTTTCATACGGTCGGCAAAGGAATCCGCCATTTGTATCCCCTCGCGTCCCTGTCCATATGCAAAAGCGCTCCAGGCCAGATAAGCGTCTCCCAGCTCTTTTCGTCCCTCCCACTTTCCGCTGGAGATAAGCAGATTGATGCCGGCTCCATATTGTCCGGGAGGACAGCTGAAAATCCGGGCAGACGCCTGCTTTCTCGCCTGCTCCTGTTCCATCCCCCGGCTGATAAGCTTCCTGATATCGCGGTTAATATGTTTTCTTATGTAATTAAATTCATCCGGTTCTTCTTCGGAAGCCGCAAGGTTTACCGCTTCATCCAGTAGCTCCATCAAATTCGGAAAATTATCCCGGAACAGACCGCTTACCCGCAGCGTAACATCAATACGGGGATGATCCAGCTCTCCTGCGGGGATGGCCTCCACTCCGCAGACTCTGTCATGCTTCGGAAACCATTTGGGCCGTACACCATAAAGATAAAGGACCTCCGCGATCGTAGTTCCATAAGTCTTCATGGTTTCCCCGGAATATATGACTATCGTAACTGCTTCCGGAGCCTTTCCCAAATCAGATACCGTTTTATGGAGGAGCTGCCTGGCCAGCTTCTCTCCTGATCTCCATGCCTCCCTCGTCGGTATCTGGAAGGGATGGACACCGTAGAAATTACGGCCGGTGGGAAGCGCTTCATAAGCCCCGCGGCTCGGACACCCGGACGCACCGGGTTTTATAAATCTACCATGAAAAGCATTTATCACTGCATCCAGCTCTTCCGGGATTTTGAGAACTTTTTCTATTAAGTCTCTTCGGTCTCCCCCGCCCAGCTCCAAAAAGTCCAGCAAATGGTCCATCCGTTCTTTTTCCGGAATCTTTCCCAGCACATGCAGTCCATCTCTTATCTGGGAATGGCGTATCTCTTCCAGCCTGCTGTGCAGTTTATTTACTATGGCGTCTGGTTCATTAAAAAAGCCCCGGATTTCTTCTTCCGACAGGAGATGTAAAGAACCGCCGGCGACCTTCCTGATTTCCTCCAGGAGTCCCCTCCCCTGACTTTTATCAAACTCCATCGCATTTTCATACTGCTCAAGCTTATCCTCCAGGACCTCCATATCACCGTAGATCCCGCTTTCTTTCATAGCGGGAACCATATGACTGATCAATACGGCCGAAGCCCTGCGCTTGGCCTGTGTCCCTTCTCCCGGCAGATTCATGATATATGGATACGCATGGGGAAGCTCATCCAATACAATGGACGGATAGCAGGAAGCAGACAAGCCCACTGATTTCCCAGGAAGCCATTCCGCTGTGCCATGGGCGCCCACATGGTAAATGAGATTCGCGCCAAACACCTCTTTTATCCAATGGTAATATCCCAGATATTGATGAGGGCACGGGTGCTCCATGGAATGATACACTCCCTCCGCCTTTTCCGCCGATTCTCTGGACGGCTGGATTCCGATGAACAGATTGCCGTTTCGGATTCCGGGAATCAGGATATTCTTCTCCAGCGTCATGAAATCTCCGGGCGCTTTTCCCCATACCCGCTCCATTTCCTCCCGCACGGAAGGCGGAAGACCCTCAAACCAGCCGGCGTATTCTTCCTCTGACATAAGGTCCGCGCTTCTCTCCTTTATCTGTTCGTTCGATAGATATCCAAATTCGTTCATCAGCCCTTCTGTCAGTTCACGGATGATCTCCTGCCCGTCTTTCCAATCCCTGTCAAGGGTCAGTCCTTCTCTTTTAAGCACTTCTACCATTTGAAAAACCGACTCCGGCGTATCAAGCCCATAAGCACAGCCAAGCATATCCATTCTCGGCGGCATGTTATGCAAAAGGACTGCTACTCTTTTTTCGGATGATTTCATAAGGCTTAAAAGCCCCCAGTTTACCACTGATCCCGCCAGCTTCTCTATCCGGTCCGGTACCGGCACGATACGATTCATTTTCCCGTATTCCGTTTCCCGGACTTCCGTACACCCAATCACAGAGGTGATGATCTGCCCGTCCAATTCCGGCTCATAAATATTGGAACACATCGTCATAGCATCCATACCTTGTGTGGACCCTTCCCACTTTTCATAGGAAAAATAAGTGGTCATCGCCTGAAATACCGGGACTCCCAAGCCAGTGAACACACTTTCACCGGCATCCTCTCTGCCTTTTCCGGGAGAGGCGAGCATGGTCATGGAAAAACCTGTGGTGACGATGAGTCCCTGTATTCTTGCGCTTCCGTCATCTCTTTTCAGGTACCGTCTGATCATCCCGGAAAGCCCCTCTGTCCTTTCCGTAGGCTGCATCGTGCTTACTACAGGCAGAGGAAAACCGCCGCGTTTCCTGATCTCCTCCGATAACATGGCCACATGGGCCGTGTCGTCATTCAGCGCGTTCAGATAGTGCACCAGAATCCCGATCACAGGCCCCTCAAACGCATCCGCCTCCTGCAGGACGCTTTGTTCTTCACACTCAGGAACCTTCCATATCCCTTCCCGATACGCTGGAACAGGTTCCTCAAAAGAAACCTCAGCATTACCGAATTCCCGAAGCAGATAAGCGATCAGGTTCTGAAAGTTTCCGGTTCCTCCCAGTTCATAATACTCTGCGATTTTTTGATACTCTTCCGGAAGCAGGCCGCTTTTCTCCTGCAGCTGGCAGACCTCCTCTTCCATCTCCGAATGAAAGAAGAACGGCTTTTTATGACAGACCTTTTCTTCTAATTCCGAAAATTCGGGAAACCATGCGAGCCCTCCATGTAAAAGCAGGACCAGGAAATCGGCTTCCTCCACCGCATTCATGAGCTGTTTTTTATCCGCTTTCCCTGCCTTCCAGGCATCAAAAGAGTGAAATTCTATTTTCCCCTTAAGAGGCGGAGTCAGCTCCCTTTCGGCTTTCAGGAAATGATAAGCCCTCTCATCACTTTGATGAATCAATACCAGTTTAAACATCTGAGTTCTCCACAATCTGAAACGCTGTCTTTCTGAGGGTGCAGTCCACTTCCGGCTCCCCATTCAAAATCATACGAGAAGGGCATCCCTCCGGGCAAAACTTTTCATACCGGCATAAAAAACATTCCTTTTTCCGGAGCTTCCCCAGCTTTGCCTCCCCGTCCAGCTTTTTCAGAGAAACTTGTTCCAGGATATTTCCCATAAAATAATCTTTTTCTCCCGCCAGAGAGCCGCAGGGATAGCAGCTGCCATCCGGAAGCAGAGCGGCTGCTCTTCCGCAGCCGGCATAACAGTACGGCAGCTTCTTTCCGAAGGTCATTCTCCTCCGGGCCTCTTCCACTTCCCTAAGCGCTATGCTCCTTCCGGATAAAGTTCTCAATTGATCGCATCTGTTCTGCATGGCCGGAAGAACCTCTTCAATCTGAGAGGGAGTAATACGAAGTTTGTCAAAAACCGGCCGTCCCCTTCCGGCAGACCGAAAAAGATCCAGGCCAATCCCGTTTACCGATCCCAAATACCAGCAAAAATCCACCAGTCTGGGAAGCTCTCTTACATTCATGGCTGTTACTACCGCATTTATATTTACCCTGATCCCATATTCTGCGAGCAGCCGGACACCACGGACAGCGTCCGCCGTTTTTCCTCTCAGAAGCTCATTGACCTCTGGCACTCCATCCAGACTGATCCCAATTGATATGGCATGTTCTTTGATAAACTCGGCATGTTTTCTCTCCAAAAGAGTGCCGTTCGTCTGAAGACGGAATTCCGCGTCTATCCCCTGCTTCTCCACATTCCGCACCACCTCACAGATCGTCTCCCATCCAAGGAGCGGTTCTCCGCCGGTAAACTGGATAATAAGCGGCGCGTCTGCAAATCTTGTTATGGCAGCCATCGCGGTTTTCACCGGCATGTCCTGGCATTGGCTCAGTTCACTTCCCGCACTGGCATAGCAATACATACATTGAAGATTGCATCTGCCCGTCACCCACAGGACCAGAAGCATTTTATTCTTTTTCATGACGGCCGCCGTCTTCTCCGGAACACAGCCGGTCAAGCTCTTCCCAGTCCAGAACCTCATCGGAAAAAGGACGTTTGTGCATCCGATGCGGCAGTACATAAGAAGCGGCCCTTCGGATGTCTTCTCGGATCACTTCCGTCCGTCCTTCCCATGCGGCCAGTGTCCTGGCGGTATTCACCATACAGATATCCGCTCTGTGTCCGTCCACATGCAGGGAAATCCCAATCTGGGCGGCCAGCATCAGAATATCCTTCGAATAAGAAACCATGTGAAAGAGTTTCTTTGCCTTTAAAATCCGCGCTGTGAGTTTTTCCTCCTCTTTCCGGTATTTCTCAAGAAACGGTTCCGGATCTTCCTCAAAATCCAGTCTTCTGGATATCACCTCTACCCTATCTGCCGTCTCTTGTTCGCCTTTCACGTCCGTTACCAGGCCAAACCTGTCCAAAAGCTGAGGACGGAGCTGTCCCTCTTCCGGATTCATAGTCCCAACGAGGACAAACCGGGAGGGATGACTGTAGGAGATTCCTTCCCTTTCTACCCGGTTGACTCCCATCGCCGCCACATCCAGGAGCAGATCCACAATATGATCGTCCAGAAGATTGATCTCATCTATGTACAAAAGGTTCTGATCCGCTTCTGCCAAAAGCCCCGGCTCAAATCTCCGTTTTCCTTCTTGTATGGCGCTTTCCAGACTAAGCGTGCCTACTACTCTATCCTCTGTGACGCCTACCGGCAGATTCACCACCTTCATTTCCGGCATCAGAGACGCCAGCGCCCTGACCGCGGTGGATTTCGCCGTCCCTTTTTCTCCCCGTATCAGGACTCCTCCCAATTTGGGATTGATGGCGTTCAGAAGAAGCGCCGTTTTCATATCTTCCTGTCCCACAATGGCAGAAAAGGGATAATTATACTCTGTCACCATAATGTCCTCTTTCCCGGCCGCAGCCGTTCTTCTATCGTATTTCATTCAGGATATCCTGGAAGATATCCGAACTCTCCGTCAGCTTCTCCAAGGGAATCCGATATCCGTTCATGGCATCTGCCAGCTGCTCTGCCAGTCCCAGACGCACATATCCTTGCTCTGTATCGATCACTATGCTGCGGATTGCCTCGCTCGCAAAGCGTTCTGCCTGGCAGACAGCCTCTTCATAGGGTGCCTTTTCACCGGCTGTCGCCCTTCCGTCTGTGATGAGCATGAGCACTGGAAACACCGTTTTTTCCTTGGCCAAGACTCCCTTCAATATCTCGTAAGAAAGACGGATTCCCTCTGCAAGAGGCGTTTTCCCCTTCGTCCTCAATTCCATCAGCCGGCTGGCAGCCAGATCCACACTGTTTGTAAACTCCAGTAAAAGGCGGGCTTCCCTATCCTGAAAAATGAGCATAGCGATCTTGTCACGCTTTTCATAAGAATTCTGGAGAAGAGAAAGTACGATTCCTTTCACGGCAGCCATCCGTTCGTTCGCTCCCATGGATGCGCTGGCATCCACCGCAAATAAAAGATAACATCCCGTCTTTCCGCTTCTTACTTTCAGCCGGATATCCTCTGACTTTATCCTGACCGCCATTTTTTGTTCCCCCGCCCCTTTTTCTCCTGTAGAATGAAATGCTGCGTGAAGCAGGGTGTCCCCGAACGCGACATCTGAGGCGCTCATTGGGATTCCCGGCCTGCTTTTCACGACGTGTCCCTGACCTTTCATTTCATCTGCCCGAATCCTCCGGCCGGTACAGTTTGCAGAGTGTATCTTTTCGCCGTATTTCATCCAATCATTGACCGGATGGACTTCGCTTGGTGCTTGAAGATCCTCCTCTTTTAGAAGGTTTTCATCCGTCCCCCGCTCTGTTTTCGTGCCTTCCTCTTTCTTACTGCCTTTTAGTTCTTTTTCCCGTTCCGCCTCATTTCCCTGACTCTTTTCCGCCCATTCTTCCGACAATCTGTGACGGCCTCTGTGAGGGAATACATATTGTGCCGCTTCCAAAAGATGAGCCGCAGTCACCATGGTCCCATTCCCCCAGGCTGCGGCGGCCCGGGCAGTCTGAATCAAGAAAAGCTCCGCATGGTTTCCCTCACACCCGGCTTCTTTCACCAGTTCGGAAGCCAATGTTTTAGAGCCCTCCGTGATTTCTATCCTATGCAGCCGTTTTCTGGCTCTGTCTAAGTTCCTTGCTATAATCTGTGTTTTATCACGAAATCTGTCGCAGAACTTTTGAGGGTCCTCTTCGTATTCCAAGCGGCGTTTAATGATCTGCATCCGCTTCCTTAATTCCTTTTCTCCTTCCATGTATACTAGAAGACCGAATTTATCCAAAAATCCAGGGGAGACTTGTCCCTCTTCCGGATTCATGGTTCCAATAAAAACCATATTTCCAGCCTCCGCAGAGATTCCGGCCGCCGTCTCATCCGGCAGCAGATTGGATTCATCCATGTATAACAGATGTCCCCGCGCCTGTTCCAGTATTCCCGGAATATGCTCTCTGCGTCCGTCTTTTGTAAGACTTTCCCAGTCATCGCATCCATAAAGCCTGTCTCTCGTCGTATGGAGAGGGACTTCGTACAATTTCATGTTATGGTCCAATTCTGCAAGACCGCGAACCATGGTGGATTTTCCCGTCCCCTTTTCACCCGTGAGCATCACACCGCCCACAGCCGGATTGATCAGCGCATAGATCAACGCCTGTTTCGCCTTTTCGTTTCCTACCAGTGCACTGAATGGGTATCCCATTTTTTTATCCTCCAGCAACAAAACAATAAAGGACCTCTTTTGCCGGAGCAAAAGAGGTCACTAAAAAATAACCAATCCCCTCATCCCGGAAATATCTGGAAACGGATATCCTGACTTCGCTTCTTCCTCCAAGGCCCTTCTCAGCAAATCTGCCAATGGTCTCCGCCTTTTCGTCTGCGTTACAGTAGAGGTGACTGTCCCGGATTTTCACCGGATTCCCCGTTCATTATTCTGTTTGTTACAAACATGTCATATTTTTTTATTATAACACCTTTTTACCCTTTTGACTTATCCAAAATTGCTATTTGATAAATCCCGGCCTTTTCTATCCCCTCCTTCTGTTCGCCCATAAACACACAAACAACAATATGATAGAAAATGTACTCCCCAATATCAAGAACCAAATACCTCCATTTTGGCGGTCTCCTGTTTCCGGAGATGCCGTAGTCTGTACCGTCTCTCTTTCTGTCTTCTCCTCAGTCGTCGGTTCCTTTTGAACTTCTGATGTCTCCGCCTTTTCCTGAACCGTCGTTTCTGCACAAGCCGTCGTTTCTTCCTCTGGTTCTTCCGGACTCTTTTTATTTATTGCCGTGATTACCAGCTCCCCTTTTGACTCCCCTTCAATCTGTACCTCCAGTTCATCACATGGTTCATATCCTTCCGGAACGTCTGTTTCGCGGACCAGATATACACCATAAGGAAGCGGCACCGTTTCTAGTTTCCCATTGGAATCTGTATAGAGAATCGTCTCTCCCAGGCCTCCGATCACGACCGGCTCTGCCTTCTCCCAATCATATTCCCCCTCCTTTCGTACCAAAGATGACTTTAAATAAAATGAAAAACCTGCGTGAGGAAGAGGGAGCTCCTTTCCCGCATCTCCATATTTTTTTAGGATGACCGGCCGTCTGATCATTTCGTCCTCTGCCTCAATCATAACCTCTACGACAGGCGTCGTATCATCCTGATATTGAAGCGCTGCCTCATATTCCTCCGGATTCTTCCAGTATCCTTTCGGCGGAGCAGCCTCTGTCACTATATAGTCTCCAAGTGGAAGACCGCCGAGTGCCCCTTCTCCCTTCTCATCGGTGACAATCTGTCCCATCAGAATACGCTCTCGTTCGCCGTTTTCTGCCTGGCCGGAAAGAAAATAGACCTCATAGACCGCGCCGGCCAACGAAGCGTCTCCAAAAAGCTCTCCCTCCTTTGAAGAGCGTTTTTTTAAGGACAGGGCTCCCTTTGCCGGAAGATTTTCCCAGGTACTGTCCACGATCTGTCCCGCCCGCACTATGACAGTTTTTGGCTCCTGCGTCCTTATATATCCTTCCGGGACCTCAGTCTCCCTTATTTCATAGCTGCCGTCGGCCAGATAGCCGCTCATACCTATTCCATCATTTCCGGTGAAAAATTCGCATATGGGGTCAGAATCTGCAGGAGCATTCAAGGGAAACACGCCGAAACGAACGCCGGCCAGCGGTTCATTCGTTTCCCCGTCATACTTTTTGACCTGGATTTTTCCCGGCTCCTCCGGCAGCTTGATCCCATTTTCTGCATGCTTTATTTCTGCTGTTCCTATCTTTTCTACCTTTCCCATCGTTTGATAAGCACTGTCTGCCGGTTCGAACACCGACACCTGGTTACCGTCCCCCGCATATCCTGTCGCCTTCAGAATCAGTTGTTTTTTACCGTTTCCTTTCCAGGGAAAGCTCAAAGAATACGTCCTTCGGTCCGTGAGCTCTGTTTCCGTACTCCAGGAATTTTCGGACAAGATTTCTCCGTCCAGCTTGATCTCACTCCCTTCTTCCAGGCCCTCTGCCGATATGGTACAGGCGTCCATATTTTCCGCGAAAACAGAAAAACTGACGACAATCTCTTCTTCACTCCGGCTCGCAGAAACGCCTGTAATGCTGATAGAAAGATATCTCTTTATACGGTTTCCATAGATGGCATTTCCGGCCAGTGTGCGGAACATGGAGGCTGCATCCACTCCCTCCAGATTTATGGGGGAGGCTTTTTCGTAAGCAAAATAGTCGTAATCACTGCCATCCTCGCGCATGGAGGCCAGCACCGACCATATGGCCAATTGTGTCGCCTGCCGCTGCGCCTCTTCGGGAATCCCCTTACTCAGCCAATATCTGGTATTCAATGGATAACCGTCGGCTATGACATTCCGTATGGCTTCTATTCCTTTTCCGCTTATCCGTCCACCGCCTCCGGCGCCTCCATAGGACTGGTTCCCGTCGGGACTCTGGAGCGTACTGTTTAAACAGTACGCCACCGCCCCGTCCGAGGTGTCCTGATACGCCTGAATCACATTGCTGGTATCGTTGATCACCAGATACATCTTTTCAAAGGGAATTTTTAAAAACCCGGATACAGAAACCTCCTCTGCCTTTGTCACAGAACAAATAGCTGTCAATCCTATAAACAGGTACAAAATAGTTCTGCTTATTTTTCTTTTCATATAATCCGTCCTCTCATATAATGGTTTTTGGACGGACAGGAAGCAAACTTAATAACAGACCTTCCCCTCCTTTATAATTTAAATTTGCTTCTCTTTGGTATTCACTCTATTGATTTTTTAATATGATATGGAAACTATTGACCAGAACCGGTCATGAAATAACTGATGTGCAAAGAATAAGCTGGCTTCCTGCCCTTCCCTGCAGAAGTCATTATAACAGGAAACCAGCTAAAGTTCAACAGGAAAACGTCTCTCCTTCTTTTCTGATTCGCTTTATCTTACCCCGGTATGGCTCGGAGACCGGCTCTTCCAGCAGACGGTCCATCACCGTATAATCCATTTGAAAATGCATGGGAAATACAACATCCGTATCTGTCTTCCTCATGAAATAGTCAAATCCCCACCAATATCGTTCTTCCTGCCTGGGATCCAGCGGAACAAAGGCAGCATCAAAATGTCTTCCGTCCATTTTCTGAATCTCAGTCTGGAACCGCCTGGTCATATCTTCATATTCTGCCTCTGTCTCTCCAATCCAGGTCCACCAGTTCAGATCTCCCGCATGGTACAGGCTTTTTCCTTCATAGGACAGAAGAAAGGCCACACCCTCGTCTGTGGAGGCCAGTGTCTCCACCTGGAGAACGCTGCCGCCCACTATAAATTCCGCCGAAGCGTTCTTTCCAATGTAAGAAATCTTATCATACGCCGAAGCCGGAACCTTTATCCTTTCCAGATAGGCGCGGCTCATCCGGATATCCTTCGACAGGAGAAAATGGATATTCGGATAGATTTCAGCCAGGGACAGCACCGACACCCGGAAATGATCGTCGTGTTTATGGCTTGCTAAAACAAAAATATCCTTTTCCCTGGGAAATTCCGGAAGCTCTCCCGCATAATAATCAAACAAAAAGACAGCGTTGGGAAATTCAATGGAGAAGCTGCTGTGATGGATATATGTAATTTTCATACAAAACCTCCTTTCACTGTGGGCGGAGACGGCGGCCCGCCGCTTCGCGCGCAGGCCGTGTGAATGCCCGATGATCTACTGTTCCAATCCATAAAGTGCCGAATACTTGTGCTTCAAATAGGCGATATAGTAATGAGGATTGAAAGGCTCGCCTGTCATATCCTGCAGCACCTCACCCATGTTTCTGGCCGCGCCAAACCTGTGGATGTGTTGATTCAGATACCCGGTGATCTGTGCCAGGCCGCTGTTCTTTAACAGGCTTTCCACATCCAATTCCTTTGACATCTGATGATATATTTGGGAAGCCATGGCATTTCCCAGGGCATAAGAAGGAAAATAGCCGAATTCTCCCATGGCCCAGTGGATATCCTGGAGCACCCCTTCTGTAGGGTTACTCGGCTTCAGTCCCAGATATTCTTCGTAGAGCCGTTCCCATTCCTCCGGCAGCTGCTCCACCGAAAGGCTTCCGTCAATCAGCTTCTTCTCCAGTTCATACCGGACGATGATATGGAGACAATAGGTAAGTTCATCGGCCTCAGTCCGGATAAGCCCCGGCTCTGCACGGTTTATCGCCCGCAGAAACTGATTTAAGGATACGTCTTTTAGCTGATCCGGAAACTGATTCTGTAATCTTCCATAGATTGGTTCCCAAAACGCCTTGCTTCTTCCCAGGATGTTTTCATAAAACCTGGACTGTGACTCATGTACACCGCAGGTTCCTCCCATGACCGGGGTCTGCGTCACTTCGTCGCCGTTCCCCTGTTCGTATATCGCGTGTCCCGTCTCATGTATCGTGGAAAAAATGGCGCTCTCCAGATTATCTTCATAATAATGCGTCGTGATCCGCACATCGTCTTTATGAAGACTGGTCGTAAACGGGTGTTCACTTTCCGCAAACACGCCCCTGGAAAAGTCAAATCCCAGATAAGCCGCCAGCCATCTGTTCCAATTCTTTTGTTTTTTTATATCATAGGTTTGAAAAAGGAATCCCGATTCCACAGGCTCCTTCTTGCTTTTTTCTGTAACAGCCTTCACAAGCGGAACGACTTCTGCTTTCACCTGATCAAAAAAGTCATCCAGGATTTCCATCGTAAATCTTTCTTCATAGTCTGAAAGAAGAATGTCATAAAGGTTTTCACCCTCTTTTTTCCGATATGACGCAAACCGTTTTCTCGTATCCACGATCTCAGACAAAACCGGTGCAAATATTTTAAAGTCACCGCTTTTCTTTGCCTGGCTCCATTTGCTGACAGACACAGCCGTAAGCTCCGAAAAACGGCGGTATTCATCCGGCGGGATAACAGACAGCTTCTCCCGCTCCCGTTCCAGAGATTTCAGCACAGCCCTCTGAATTTCCGAAAGCCCCTCCTTTTTTTTCTCCTTCTCTAAAAGCTTTCCGGTTTCTTCCCTCACAAGAAGCTCCTGGTAATCGGCGGATAACGTTCCTACAACCTTCGCGGTCCGGTCCGCCGCTTCCGGCGGCGCCAGAGTCTCATTGTCCCAATCAAAAAGAGTGAGGGCAGTCTGAAGGGCATTCCACCTCTCTAGGAATCCTGAAAACTCATCTCCCTTATTTTCTTCTGCTTCTTTGGCTTCCATAAAGTCCCTCCTTTGAATATCCATAAAAAATTAATGTGGGCAAACCTGCGAAGCTCTCTTTTCCCACAAAGGAATGAAGAGGATGCTCCCACATCCTCTTCTCTATTGTGTTCTATTTTCGTCTAAACATTCCTTTTGCTGCTCCAGAGGTTCCTTTTCTTCAGATCCAGATACTCATGATAGGCTTTTTCCATAATCTGCTTTTCATTTTGAAATTTCAAGAGATGATAAGCTTCATAAAATTTATAATATCCGGAATCCAGGAAATATTCCTCCCGTTGTGGTTTACTGTAATAGCTGTCCGCCATCATCAGATACCAATGCACGTCCTTTTCCACAGTATCCTGCGGAATGTTGAACGAATATTGGCTTTTCCCAATATATTTGACAATGGATGCCTGAACGCCCGTTTCCTCTTTCACTTCGCGCAGCGCCGTCTCCTCATAGGATTCTCCTGCTTCTACAGTTCCCTTCGGCAATACCCAGCCCTCGTATTTATTCTTATAATTCTTATAAAGGACAAGAATTTTGCCGCGAAATATAACCACACCGCCACAGCTCGTTGCTTCGATCATTGCAATCCCTCCTGGTCTTGGTGTGTCTGACTCTAACGAGATTATACCCCATTTTGCAAACAGGTGCAAGGGCCGCCGCTGTCATGTGATCATTGTCCGTTTTTTTTGGAGAAATATCCTTCAAAAAGTGCTTTGGCGCCTTTTGTAGCCACAGAACCGCCTAACCCTCCATTCTCATAGATGATACTGATGACGATTTCCGGATTTTCCGCAGGAGCAAATCCGACAAACCAGGCATGACTGTCTTCTTTATTGGAATTAAATTCCGCAGAGCCAGTCTTTCCGGCTACCTGATAGCTGTCCGACTTCAGTGAAGGACTGGTCCCTTCATTTACCACAGCTACCATAAAATCTGTAAGAGTTTCCGCCTCTGAGGCAGATAAAAGCTTACCATAAGACGAGGGCATGAACTGCTTGACGATTTTGCCATCGGAGCTTTCCACTCGGTCGATCAAATACGGCGACATCATGGTCCCTCCGTTGGCGATCGCGGACGTAATCATCGCGTTATGAATAGGGGATATCATGGTCCTTCCCTGCCCGATGGAGGTCTGCACCCGCTCGGCCAGGCCTGAGGTGCCGTCCATGACAAAGGAACTCTCTTTATACTCCATGGACAGCGGAAGCTCCGTATTGAACAGGAAGCTGTCGCAAAGTGCATGGAAACTATCCAGGTTTAACTGCTGTCCGACGGTAGCAAAAGAACAGTTACAGGAGTTTGCCAAGGACAGACGCAGATTCAGATGGCCGTGTACATGGTTGTCATAACAGCTCATGACCGCGTCCCCATAGGGAAGTGTACCTTCACAGTCAAACTGATAGTTTTCCCAGGTATCCGGGTACTCCCGGATATATTCCAGAGTAGTCAAAAGCTTAAACGTGGAGCCAGGCGGATAAAGCCCCTGGGTCGCCCGATTCAATAGGTTCGCGTCCTGATTCTCTTCCGAGATCAAAGACTCCCAGTCCGCGGATATCGTATTTGGATTATAGTCCGGCTTTGATACCATCGCCAGTATTTTTCCGGTACTGGGCTCCAGGATCACACAGGCTCCCTTATAATCTCCTAATGCATCATATGCCAGCTGCTGCAGATACGGGTCAAGAGTAGTCACCACATTATCCGCGGGGCTCTTCACCTCAGACAGTTCATTGTTCACCTGGTCGATAACATTGAGGTGGGAAGTGAGAAGATACTGGTTCGCCGACGACTCCAGTCCAGTCTTTCCTGACGCGGAATATCCGACCACATGGGCAAACAGGTTCTCATAAGGATAATTTCTCGTTTCATTTCCCTCTTCATCTTCCACTGTTTTAGCCAGCACCTCTCCGCCGCTCCCGCGAATCTCCCCTCTCACGATCTTTTCCGAAAATGTATCAAGCCTCGCATTATAAGAGCTGTTGATGATATCCCTGCTCTTCGCCGTAACATAATAGGAAAAGTAACCGATGGTCGCGATGAACATCAGTACGAAAAGGACTCCAGCAAGGCGGATCTCCCTATTTACTTTTCTGGTTCTTTCCTCTACCTGAAGGATTTCTTCTTCTTCCTTCACCTGACTTTCCAGAGCCTTCTGCACCTTTTCCATATCTCTTCGCGTATACGGCCTGTCGTCTTCGTTCCTGTTCTTCTTCCTGTTCAATTCTATCAACCTCGTCCTGTTTCAAAATATAAAGCCCCTGAATAATCCCAAACATGATGAAAGTACTCATGATCGAGCTGCCTCCATAGCTCACAAACGGAAGCGTAATTCCCGTAGAGGGAATAAATTTGATGACGCCTCCGATATTCAGGAACACCTGTACGCCATAGACTGCCGCCAGCCCGAAGGCTATGATCTTATAAAACATTCCGTCCATCCAGGTGGAAATCCACAAAAACTGCAGTAGGCAGCTTAAGCAGATCAAAATCAGCGCAATGGCAAAAATCGCCCCAAATTCCTCAGAGATCGCGGAAAAGATAAAGTCAGACCGGACGACCGGCACAGTTTCCGGCATTCCCTGATAAAGCCCTGCTCCCAGCCAGCCGCCGCTGCCGATGGCAAACAGAGACTGGATGATCTGCCAGCCGTCGCCGGTCGCGTCCACCCAGGGATCCTTCCATACCTGTACGCGTGTCCGTACATGGCCGAAAACCTTATAAGCAAGCACGGAAGCTCCGCTTCCCGCTATGGTCCCTCCCAGCAGATATAAGTAGCTTTTCGTCGCCACGAAAAGCATCAGGAGATAGGCAGCGAAATAAATGAGCGCGGCTCCCAGATCCTTGGAGGCCACAAGGACTAGTACGTGCATAGCCGCGACCACAGTTGTGACGCAGACCCGCTTGAAGCTGATACTGGTCTGAAACATGGACGCCACAAAAAATACAAAGGAAATCTTCACAAATTCCGAAGGCTGCAGTGAAAACAGCCCTCCGATATTAAAGGAAAGCTTCGCCCCATAGGAAGTCATACTGAAGACCAGTACCAGCGCAAGGGCTGCGATTCCAATTCCCGCGTAAATCCAGCCAAATCTCCAGAGATACCGCATCTTCCGCACGATCACCGGAACTGCCATAGCCACCACAGCGGCCGCCACCGTTATGATGAACTGCCGCACGGCCCGGTCCACATTCAGCCTGGTGAGCATGATAAAGCCTATGGCCAGCAGCATACAAGTATTATTGATCAGAAGCCGGGACGCTTTCCGGTAAAAAATATGGAAAAACATCAGATATAAGATGAAGAAAACCAGCTGAGCCAGATAAAACGTCACCATGGACACCTGATTCGTATATAATGTGATGGCCAGATATCCGGTCAGATGCAGCATGAACATACAAAAAAGCTGCATTACGCAGGCTCGGTTCCTGCGCTTATGGGTCTTCATCCGAAGATAATGATATGTGGACAATGTATACAGAATAATCAACACTATCATCACATACTTGGTTGCCTGAATCACTAAACTCGTCACTTTTCCACCTACTCTGCTCCCCGTCTGAAATGCCCTTTTGTGCGGGCGGCGGGTTGATATCCGGGCTCTTCGCCCCTCAGCGCCTTTCCAAATGCTTTCAGGACAAGAGTAACCTCTCCGGGCTCTTCCGTTGTAAACTGGAGCCGCATCATAGAAGGCTTTAAGCGCATGATCGCCGGTATCTCATCCGCCAGCCACAGCACATCACTGTTATAGATCATATTATAACAGAATCTGCAATCATTTTTCACTGGGAATCGCTTCTTTTTCCTGTCCTCCAGCTCCATAAGAACAGGCTTTTTGTCGCAGACTCCCGCTGTTTTGCGAATGCACTGGGCCGATACCATCATGGGGAGCCTTCCGTACACGATCATCTCGCTTCCAGCACATCCTCTTTCTCGGAGATCCTTTTCATTCAGCTCCAAGGGCGCCGTGTCCATGGACATTCCCGCCTGTCTGAGCCAGTCCCTGGCTTCTTTATTAAAGGAATATAAGGAATGATCCGCCACATAGTCATATTCTGTTCCCAATTTTTCCATAAAATGCAGTTCATCCACTACTCTTATTAAAAAACCGTCGACATCTCCGATGTGCCAAAAACGTTCCTGGGCGGAAAACTCTTCGTCTGCCCGGCTCCTATAAATCTGAGGAAGCGCCAGATAAAACTCTTTTCCCCTTTCATGGCATTCCTCCGCGTATACAGATATCTTTTCCCATGAAATCCGGTTCACGGAAAAGTAGATCCTTCGGACTGCCTTCTCCTTCACCGCTGCACAGAACTGTCCTTCCTCCTCCACATAAACAGACAGCGAAGCAAAAGCCTCTGTGGACGCCTCCCGAACCTTTGGCGCTCTTTCCGTGTCTTCTGCCTGTATGATTTCATCTGACGCTTTTCTTTTGTATTTTACCAATATGGCATCCTTTAAAGCATCCACAGCCTTTCTCCGCAGCTCATTCAGAGCTTTGACCGGCAGGAATATACCGGCATCCATTTGAATGGAGAGTTCTTCCAAAACAAAAGGCGTCCCTCCCAATTTTTCCATCTGCTTCCTCAGATCTGTCTCTTTCAGCGGACAGCTCTTCGCCGGAAGCGCCGTGTCTCCTTCCACAGTAATACTAGAATCTCTCTGGATTAAAGATAGTTTAGCAGGCAAATCTTGAGCAATTGTTAAGTTTCCCTTTATTTTCTCTTTAATTTCATGATTCAAATAACGGCGGTCTAAATCCGCCAGAAGCCCGGCATCCACATCCCGGAAAGCCGGCTTTTCCCTGAGCGCCACCATCTGCTTCCCGTTGTGGTCATGAAAATATCCGTCTGAAAATCCGCCTCTGTCAAAAAGCTCCAGCAGAAGCTTCCTGTCTTCCTGTGACACCCGGTATTCCCGCTCTCCTCTGTCAAGAAGCATATCGACATATTTCCGGTAAACGCTCACCACTCCCGCCGTATATCTGGGGCTTTTCATCCGTCCTTCTATTTTCAGGGAATCCACTCCCGCTCTCATGAGCTCCGGAAGAAAATCCAGACCACACAGGTCCTTCAGATTCATCACATAGCCCTGATCCACCCCGGACAATCTGCGGCCTTTTTCCCATACGCCATAGGGAAGACGGCAGGACTGCGCGCACCGCCCCCTGTTTCCGCTTCTTCCGCCAATCAGGCTGCTGTAAAGACATTGGCCAGAATAGCAGTAGCACAGCGCTCCGTGGACAAAGGTTTCGATTTCAATATCCGTCTGTTCGCGGATTTCCTGAATCTCTTTTACTGTCAGTTCTCTGGCCGTCACGATCCGGGATGCTCCCAGCCGCTCCGCTTCCACAGCTCCCTTTGCGCCTGTAATAGTCATCTGTGTGCTGGCGTGGATCGGGAGCTCAGGAAACCAGCGTTTCACTGCCTGCCAGACTCCCATGTCCTGCACGATCAGCGCGTCTATCCCCGCTTCATACAAAGGAAGCAAAAAGTCATAAAGCTCTCCTTTCAGCTCCTTCTCTTTTAACAAAGTGTTGACTGTCAGATACAGCTTTCTTCCGTGCAGATGTACAAAATCGATAGCTTCCAGCAGCATATCCTGCTCCGGGTTCTCCGCATACGCCCTGGCGCCAAACCGCGTGCCGCCCATATACACCGCGTCAGCCCCCGCATTGACAGCCGCCCGCATACTCTCAAAGGAGCCGGCCGGCGCCAGCACTTCCATTCCCTTTTTCTTCATATCTTGTCCCTCAACAGAAAAACAGGGGGCCCGTGCTGATCAGCCGCCCCCAATTCATTTCACCGTCAATCCCTGCAGATATATAACTGCCTGAACTCATTGTTTTTCCTCCGGCTCGTCCTGTATCCCCTGTTTAAGCTGCTTCTCTTGTGCTTCCTGTGATACCGCCTGCCGGTGTGATTCATCCAAATCCCGTTTCATCTCCTCCAGTCTGAGCTGAGCCGTCACCAGCTGATGCTTCAGGCTGTATATTTCCTTTTCCTGCGCCTCTGTCTGGGCCTCCAGCTCTTCCAGTTGGCCAACAGCCTTAAAATAGTCGTCCGCCACATTCAGCTGTAAAAGCACATTCTGATAATCCGGCGTCTGCCTCAGAAAACCGTCTACTTTTCTGAGCTCGCTGTTTTTACCGTTCAGATAGCCGGCCACCTTCTGAAGATACTCTTCACTCTCGTAGCCGCCCAGAGTATATACTTTTCCGGCAATGATCACATCCGTATAATTTCTGGAACTCATCCTGCTTCTCCTTATGTTCCCTGGTCCCGCCAGTCTTTCCTTTTATTATAATGGGATTCCCCACAAAAGACAACTAGAAATATACAACTTTAGAGAAAAGACACAAGATATAGTATCCATTGCCCGCTTTATGCCTCTGTGTCCTCCAAAAAAGGCAGACCCAGATGGTGATAAGCCCGTTTCGTCACCGTCCTGCCTCTGGGAGTACGGTTTATAAATCCATTTTTAAGGAGATATGGTTCGTATACGTCTTCCAGAGTGCCCACATCCTCACATAAAGCCGCCGCCAGAGTATCCAGGCCGACGGGGCCCCCGCCGAATTTTTCGATCATAGTAAGCAGGACCTTCCTGTCCGTATAATCCAGGCCAAGAGGATCTACATCCAGAAGATCCAGGGCATCTGATGCCACCTCAGCAGTGATCACGCCGTCATACCGAACCTGGGCAAAATCCCGGACTCTTTTTAAAAACCGGTTAGCCAGTCTCGGCGTCCCTCTTGATCTGGAGGCAATCTGTCTGGCCCCCTCTTCTTCGATTTCCACCTGAAGTACCTTAGCCGACCGCAGGATGATGGACAGAAGCTCCTCTTCCGTATAGAATTCCAAATGATGCACCACCCCAAACCTGTCCCGGAGGGGAGCCGTCAGAAGCCCCGCCCTGGTAGTCGCTCCTACCAGCGTAAAATGAGGCAGATCCAGCCGTATGGAGCGGGCGGACGCTCCCTTTCCGATGACAATATCGATAGCATAATCTTCCATAGCCGGATAGAGCACTTCTTCTACCTGCCGGTTCAGCCGATGGATTTCATCTACAAAAAGGATGTCTCCGTCATTCAGATTATTGAGAATGGCCGCCATCTCTCCCGGCTTCTCTATGGCAGGTCCTGCGGTTATCTTAAGTTCCGACCCCATCTCGTTGGCTAATATACCGGCCAGGGTGGTCTTTCCAAGTCCGGGCGGGCCATAAAATAAAACATGATCCAGGGATTCTCCCCTCGACTTTGCAGCCTCGATATAGACCCGCAGCATATCCTTGGCCTTCTGCTGTCCAATGTATTCATCCAGGGTTCTGGGCCGCAGGTGATTTTCTATCCCCTGCTCCTCTCTGGTAAATTCCGTATTGATGATCCGCTTTTCCATCGGCAGAAACTTCCTTTCTCCTTACCGCTCCTATTGCCCCTTTATTTTCTCAGTCAAAACAGCGCCATCGTTTTCAGGGCGGCTTTTAAAATCGCTTCCACTTCCATTTCCTCTGCACCGGGTATCTGACGGACGGCTTTCATGGCTTCCGAAGCACTGTATCCAAGCGCTGTCAGAGCCTGAACAGCCTCTCCTTTGTTGTCCGCCGAAGCCCCCGAAAGCTTCCCCTTCACCATCTCGTGGGCGCTCTTTCTTTCAAATGCGTCCTCCAGGCTGAGCTTGTCCTTCAGCTCCAATATGACCTTCTGAGCCGTTTTAAGGCCGATTCCGGGTGCTCTGGCTATGGACTTGGCATCCTCCGAGAGGACCGCAAAGCGCAGGTCATCCGGCGAAATGGCAGAAAGGACCCCCAGGGCCCCCTTAGGCCCGATTCCATTGACACCGATCAGCAGCTTGAATATATCCAAATCATCCCGGGAAGAAAAACCATAAAGGTTTAGAGCATCCTCTCTCACATAGAGATAGGTATAAATCTGGACCTCTTCTCCCATGGAAAATTCTGTCAGAGCTGAGACCGGCACCTGAATCTGATAACCGATCCCGCCATTTTCCACGATGACCGAATCTTCATACACTTCCAGAAGTCTTCCCTTGATATATGAAATCATTTTTCTGTCCTTCTTTCCTTCTTCCGTTTCATGAACAGTTTAACATAGTTCCCAGGCCATGGCAAGTTTTTTCGTACAGGTGTTCTTTTTTCTTGACACTGAAAAATAAGCCGCTTATAATAAGGACATGATAGCAATCACGAAAGAATACTCATTTAAAACTGCATATGATATAAAACGTCTGGGAAATCCAGAAGAGCTTCTGTTCTTCGATATCGAGACGACCGGCCTATCTTCCAAAAGAGACATGATCTACCTGATCGGATGTGTGTACGTAAAGGATGGAGTCTGGCATCTGAAGCAGTGGTTTGCGGACTCACCGGAAGCGGAACGGGAGCTTTTATTTCATTTTCTCACGTTCTCTTCCGGCTTTTCCACTTTAGTCCACTTCAACGGAACTACTTTTGATATTCCGTTCCTCAGAGAGCGGGCAGCCAAGTTCCAGACGCCCTCCGGCAGACAGGCTCCGGCCAGCCTGGATATCTACCGGAAGATCCGGCCGCTTAAAAAGCTCCTCTCGCTTCCTGACTGCAAACAGAAGACTTTGGAGGCATTTCTGGGAGTCGGCAGAGAAGATCCGTTTAACGGCGGGCAGCTGATAGAAATCTATGAGGAATACCTCCGCTCAAAGGATGACCGGCTTTTTCGTGTGCTCCTTCTGCATAATGAAGAAGACGTTAAGGGACTTCCCGCCATGCTTTCTCTTTTGTCTTACCAGGATTTTTTTGGAGGCACATTTCGCTTTGAAGAGGAGCGCCTCCATACCTACCAGACATATGAGAAAGAAACAGCCAGGGAGCTTCTTGTTACATGCAGGAACGAATCGGAAGCTGTACCCGTACCCTGCCGTTTTTCTGCTGATTCCTATACGTTTTCCTGTCAGGAAGACCGCCTTGTATTCCGAATGCCGGTCTTAAACGGAACACTCAAATATTTCTTCCGGAATCACAGCAGCTATTACTATCTCCCCGAGGAAGACAAAGCCCTGCACAAAAGTGTCGCCGCCTATGTTGATAAAAACCACCGGGTGAAAGCCACAGCCAGGACCTGCTATCAGAAACGCGACGGACTCTTTATCCCCTTTCCGGAAAACGCCGCCGGAGAACATCCTCTGTTTTATGAAGAATATAAATCCCGCCCTTCCTATGTGGAATATCAGGAAAACATATGGCTGGAGGATGGGCTTTTAGAGCAGTTCCTCTCCTCCTCTCTTTCCTTTCTGAAATAAAAGCAGAAAAATTCAGAACCTCCAGCCGCTGGATGAGACACGGCCGGAGGTTCTGGTTATTTTGAATTATAATCTTCCAAATACTCTTTCACCATGTTCTCTCCCTGCTTTCTTGCCGACACAGCATCTTCTAATTTCGTGTATGTGCCCAAACTGTATCGATGACGGCGAAAAGTAATGGTGGCATTATATTTTCCACTCCTCAAAAGCCGGACTCCTCGGACCCCGGTGTCAGAAGAGGTACTTTTAGTGGGCCTGTCAATATTTTTCAGAAATTCAATACAGGTGCCATCCCTGTAAGTCAATACCTTCTTAAAATCCCTTCCGGCATCGATATCCGCTTTCACACAGCCGCAGCTGACAGCCGTACCCGCGTTTAAATGTCCCGTACTTTTGTAGGTGATATTCCCACAGTCACAACGACACTTCCATTTTCCCGTTCCCTTCTCCGGCCTCACGTATTCCAGCACCAATAGCTTCCCAAAACGTTTTCCAGTGAGATCCTGACAGAGTTTCTTTTCCGGCACTGCCTTTATCCCAGCTTTATCCATCGTACCATGCTCCCTTCCATCAAGAAGACGCGGTACTCTCCTAGCCATAGGAACATAATTTGTATTATGTAGTATCATCCGATGGGAAACTGATTTAAAATTTAGCATTGATGGAATATTAAAATATTGCAGCTCTGATACCCGTATACCAGTTCCGCAGATGGTCTGAAGCAGAAGACATAACCGCGGACTGCCCTTCGCTGCCCTCAGAAGCCGATAATACTCTGCCTTAGTCAGTTCTTTTTCTTCCTCCAAAAAGGTCTGCCGCTGCGTCCGGATCGTTTTGACAACGCAGTCCGGCCTGTCCAAAAACGCCAGCAGGCGGTTGATAGATACCAGTATGGAATTGATGGAACGTACGGCATACCCGTCTTCTGCCAGTTTACGTTTGTAGCTCACCGTCAGTTCTTTGCTCACAGCCCGTCCTGACAGAAATGAGGAAAATGCACGGACATCCCGGTTATATTTCTCGATCGTGGCCGGACTCTTTTCTTCACGGACCAAATGCGACTGATAGCAAGTGATCATACCTTCTGTTATGATGATTTCTTTCATATAAATCCCTCCTGTACTTTCAGTATGAATATTTCATTCATCTTTTATCCAACTCAGCCGCGTTTTTCTTTCAACGGCTCTCAGAAGGTACTTTTTGTGAAAGAACAAAAAAATACTCCCTCCTGAGCGACAAGCTTTTTTGCTTGTCAGTCCAGAAGGGAGCTGATCAATGCTTTCATTATCCCAATATTCTTTGATACTCCAACATCAATTCTTTTGCGGCGGGACTGCATATCAGGGTCCCTGTTTCCGTATCAAAAGCGGCAATCCGTGCCTGACAGTATCCGCGGTTATAAAACCCATAGCCCCTGTAATAGCGGAAACGCCTGATAATGCGTCGTACATCATCCCGAACCTTCCGTTCACTGATAAAAATACCGGTCACATATGTATATATATGTCCCGGAGCAGGGAACTCTTCTCCTCCGCGCACCAAAAACGGCTCTATGGCCGTAGTCAGATGGCTCTTAAAACGAAAAAGATCTCCCTTTGACAAAGTGAGCGTGTCACGGATGAACGCGTGCTCAAAACAGTTGAAGTGGCTGTAAGCGGCATAAGTATCATAAATTGTGTCTCCCAGCTGGTAAGGACAGGTCAGATCATAATCATTCGCATAATACTCCATCAGCCGTTCCAAAATGGCTGCAGAATCTATCATAAACAACACTCCCAAAACAACACCTATAATTCGACAATTTTCTCATTAATCGCTAGGTAAAAGCATATCATTATTTCAGGAGGCTTGCAAGCAGAAACTGCTGGTCATTTCTTCCACTTCATTCTTTTACCGGATATACAGGGACAGGGTCTCTCTTCAAAAAGGCAGTGATGCAGTGCAGCGCTCCTCCGCCCTTCTTGATTTCACTGATGTCCACTTCTATACATTCTACTCCAGCCTCTGTTAAAAGCTTTTTCGTCAAAGGATTTCCGGCCGGCATTAAGACCTTCCCCGGTTCAAGCGCCACCAGATTTGCAGCCAGATTATCCCGTTCTTCCAAAGTCGGGATTTCCAATACGCGGAAGCCCCTTTTCTCCAAGGCTTCGTACACGATTTCCGGAGTACTCCTTGAAAAAGCGAGCGCCACGTCATGGTCCGCTATGGACAGCATACCGTCCAGATGCTTCAGTCTCCTGGGAATACTCAGCTTGTAAATATTTTTCACGCCCATGTTATAGAGTTCCTCCGACACCTGATCGTATCCGGACTGGTTGCAGCGGGTGCCGGTCCCGAAAATCACCGTCTCCCGGTCAATCCAGAAAACACAGGCGCCGTCAAAGGTCCCCGACCCATTGACCGTCTTGATGATCGGCACTCCCAGCTTTGCCGCCGCCTGGGCCGCATATTTCACCTCAGGAACACGGACGGCGATTCCGGGCCTTGCCATGATCACGCCTTCCGGAGTTCCCAGGACCAGATCCCGGCAGAACATGGCATTGGGACAGCTTTCATCCATCTCCTCCACGTAATTCACCTGTACGCCGTTTTCCCGGTAGATCCGAGCCACCTCATCATGCTGTTTCCTCACTAATTCCGGATCATAGTCATCTCCGTCTGTCATGACAAAGGCCAGTCTTTCACTGTCCTCTCTCGTGATATTCTCGATTTCCTTTCCCGGACGGCGCATCAGCACAGAGCGCAGCTTCCCGATTTCCGAATCCACCCCCCAATCTCCATAAAGCTTCGGCAAATCCTCCCTGAAAGTATTTGTCGTCTGTTCAGCCATATTCTCATCCTCCTTTTATACTGCCCCGGCGCTCACATGAGCGGGCGTCTGCGAAACTTCGTATATGTATAATGTCCATGCTGCTCCGATACCCGGCATTCAGATATCAGGTCCGTCTCTCTAAGAACCTCAAACAGAGCCAGGTCCGACAAAAGATGTGCTCTGGCATTCAGCCACATGTCATCTCCCGTCACCGTCTCATCGGCTACCTCTGTAGTCCAGTCAAGCGTCGTGATCTCCGGATCACTCAAATTGAAATTATTTGCCCGTTTCTGCTTGTTGGTCTCTATCCAGTAGAAGATCACATCTTTATAAGTTTCTGTGTGGAACATGGTGGGGAACCATTTCTCTGCATATTTATAAAACCGTTCCTGGCAGACCTTGTTCCGCTCCCAGATTTCCTGATCCCCATTGATGTAATCGGCCACCTTGCTTCTCACCCGGTCTCCAAAAGAAATGGTATAGGGATTTCTCTCATCAAACCAAATATAACCATAATAGAGAGCTTTGGGAATCCAGAAGCCCTTATACCAAGGAGAGATATATCCGGAAAAGGGCTGGACCAGTTCGTGTCCCTCAAATCCATGGTTATCCGTTACCACATCAAACAGCCATTTCCTCCAGAGCTTGACCACGGCGCGGGATTCTCCATAAATGGTATCCGGATTGTTATAATCCTTCCGGAATTCAAAACCCGCGCTGTTATACCTGGCGGGGTGGCAGAGCCACTTCGGATTCTCTTTCTGCACCGTACAGTGAAGCTCCCCGCCATCGATGTTCTCCCAGGGCAGCGTCAGCACATTTACCGTATCCAGCTGGTTCCTCAGGCTTTCGTCTTTCAGAAGACGGTCGAGCAGCAGAAATGCCGAATTCACACTGGACGCCTCGTTTCCGTGATGCCGTCCGTTGAACAAAATCATAAGCCGGTTGGTCATCAGCTTGTTCCGGGCATACAGGATGCCCGCGTCTTTCTTGATATATTCGATATAGTAAATCTTCCGTCCCTGATAAGTAGTTTCCACGGGACGTATTTTCAGTTCCGGATACCGGCTGTAATAGGTAAGGAGCTCTTTATATCCCGCATAATCAATGACGTCCTCCCGAAGTATCCGGTCTTTCTCTTTTTCCTTAAGCGCCGAGTCTTTCACATCGGCAGGCAGGATATCCAGGACTGCCTCTTCCCCACACCCTCTGTATATCAGCCTCCACGGAGAATCCGGACAATAATTCAGGATTCCTTTTTCCAAAAGCTCTCCTGCGACTCTCAGACGGGAAACGGCGGACGAAACGCATGAATTCTGCATTTCTTCCTTTTCTGTTTTGAATTCCATGAGTAAAACCGCAGTATCGCCTTCAAAATGAAGAGAAGCCGGTTCTGCTTCCACCTTTTCCTGCACGATCGGACAAATCTTTCCGTCGAAGCTTCCATAAGGCTCCTCCGCATAATCCTCATAGAGGATCACCTCAAAGCGGGAGTCTTTCTCCTTCACATTTTTTATCTCCGGTATGATCAGTCCCACATTATCCAGGCCGCGGCCGCACTCGCGCTCCCCAAAGGTCTTAAACCAATCCAGAAGATAGAAATACATATCCTCCTGCATATTTTCCGTGGTCGATACGCGTTCCTCACGGATTCCCGTATCATAGTCCACCTCACTCATCGAAACATTCAGCTGAAGGCGGTTAAAAAACGGCTGGGCTGCGACAAGCCCGTCCACCGTATATTTGTCCGTCAAAAGTTTTTCCAGCTCCGGCAGGACTGTATCCTCCATGGCTGTCCAGACTCTTTCCGTATCCGTCACGACCTGCTCATCCAAAAGAATTCTGCCGTTCTTCTTTACAGTTATCCATCCTGTCGTCACATGGGTCTTCCCGATCACAGGGTAACGGTTCATATAATATTTTTCGATGTATTTTACATCGAAGGTATCTGTAAACACCTCTGCATTCCCTGCACCGTAGGCTCGGACTCTGTAAGTATGACCCAGATTGTCGGCACGATGGAAGGTAACGGCATCGGCAGAAATGGAAAGACTGTCCGCCAAAATCTCATCCACAGGAAACAGCTCCTGAAGCCATCTGGTCGGTATGTCAAACCATTTATGAGGTTTGTCCTGATGTTCCCCATAATTGGGGGCAGATTCATCTTCAAATTCTTCTTCGCCCAATTCATTGACAAAATAAGAAAAATCAATTTCTATCCTCTTTATATCGCCCAGCATCTTCAAACGGGGAAGGACTGATTCCTCTATCCAGCAGCTTCCGGATTTAAAGGAACGGCAGACTGAAATACTGTCCGCTCTGGCCCCGGCCGCCTCAACGGCATCGCAAAGCTTTTTTTCTATCCGCCTTCTGACGTCCGCATCTTCACTGAGCCGTCCGGAAATCTCCACAACGTCTCCTTCCGAAAGGAATGGAAGCGCCTTCTGGCTGAATTTATCCCAAAATTCTTTTCCCTCCCAGACAGACGTAAAATTCCACCGCTTCACTTCCCGCCCCGTCTGGCATTTCTTCACATCCACAGGTACGCCAGTTCGCTCCGTCAAATAACGCTCAAAAGAAGTCTCGTCCAGAATTCCGGCCGTATACTCCTTTGTGACCAGCTCTGCCTGTTTTTCCGCTTTCTCCTTCCGTGTCAAAAACGCGGCGGCCTGCCCTACTTCCTTTCTTCCACCGGCTAAGGCTGACAAATCCTCCAGCCATTCCTGATCCCGAAGCTCCTCTGACCTCTCCATCCAGGAGGCTACCAGTTCCGGAAACGTTTTTTCACTTCCCACAAATACAATATCATTTTGCTGAAAAAGGATTTTCGCCGTATCCTCCTCCTGGAAACGGAGATATTCTATTCCTTCTGCGTCATCTGTGGATTCCGCTGCAGCAAGGGGATAGACCGTTTCAAAATTCCGAAGGCTTATGAACAGCGCCAATGATAATAAACTGTCCGTATCCAGAAGATCAGCT
The DNA here is from genome assembly GCF_014337195.1 of Qiania dongpingensis. NCBI lineage: Bacteria > Bacillati > Bacillota > Clostridia > Lachnospirales > Lachnospiraceae > Qiania > Qiania dongpingensis. Next base: position 112,511 of record NZ_CP060634.1, on the reverse strand, counting down.
TTCTCCATATGAATCCGCTTATTCAAGCTCTGAGAGAGACTGGGCTTCAGCGCATCATAGGATTTACAGGAATCTTCCTCCTCTTTCGAATCGCCGAAATCAGCAGCCAGTTTTTTCAGCCATTCTTCGTTCAGTTCTTTCCTGGATCCATCCTCCCGATAGATTACGCCGGTAATCCTGCCTTCCGGAAAATGAATCCGTACTTCCTCCACACATATCTCTGCAGAAAAAGCTTCCGCCAAATGTTCCTTCAGCCTTCTCACATTTCCCGCGGGAGCTTCAGGAAAACGGCAGGCCAGATATTCAGTCAGACTCTCCAGGTCCCGCTGACTCCCCGCCTCTGCCAGCACACCTCCGCAGGACAATAAGATCCGGCCGTTTCCGGCTCCCAGTTCCAGATTCCGTAACAGGCGGACGGCAAGCTCCGGCTCACTTTTCCAGACAGGCCGTTTCATCCCGGAACATTCCACACCAATACGGGCGGCCAGGTTGACAAACAGCCTCTCCTGTTCCCTGTTTTCCAAACAGAAAATGCCCGGCCTGTTTATAAGCAGCCCGGAGCTCTTTTCCAATAATCCCTGCTCTGTATAGAGCTCGCATAAACACTTCACTTCTTTTTCCCCTTATCCGTGATTATTTACCGTGATTATTCGATTTCTTTTAAAGTTCTATTCTCCCGTTACCAGATGGCACGCCACAAAATGTCCCGGCTCCACTTCCTTTAGCTCTGGAGCCTTTTCAAAGCAGGAGGGCTTCGCCATCTTACATCGGGACGCGAACTTGCAGCCCGGCTTGGGATTCACAGGGCTGGGAACGTCTCCCTCCAGAAGAATCCGCTTTTTAGCCCGCGTCACATCCGGATTTGGAATCGGTATGGCCGAAAGAAGCGCCTCGGTATAAGGATGCAGCGGATTCATATAAAAATTGTGACTGTCGGAGACCTCCATGATCGCCCCCAAGTACATCACCGCTACCCGGTCAGAAATATGCTTCACCACGCTCAAATCATGAGCGATGAATAAATACGTCAGATTCAACTCTCCCTGGAGCTTTAAGAGCAGATTGATCACCTGAGCCTGAATGGAAACATCCAGCGCGGAAATCGGCTCATCGCAGACAATGAAGGCCGGATTCAGGGCCAGTGCCCTGGCGATTCCAATCCTCTGCCTCTGTCCGCCGGAAAACTCGTGGGCAAAACGGTTGGCATGCTCCTTGTTGAGCCCTACCAGGTTCAAAAGCTCATATACTCTTTCCTGCCTTTCGCTTTTGCTGGAGCAGATTTTATGGATATCCATGCCCTCGGAAATGATACTTCCCGCCGTCATCCTGGAATCCAGGGAAGCATACGGATCTTGAAAAATCATCTGAGCTTCCTTTGTAAAGTTCAGATATCCTTTTCTGGAAAGCTTCGTGATGTCCTTGTCCTGAAAAAGGATCTGTCCTTCCGTGGGTTCGTAAAATTTCATTATGGTCTTTCCCAAGGTGGACTTTCCGCAGCCGGATTCTCCCACAAGCCCCAGAGTCTCTCCTTTGCGGATAAAGAGACTGACACCGTCCACAGCCTTCAGCTCTTTCCCCTTGCCCACATTGAAATATTTCTTCAGGTTCTTTACTTCCACCATGTTTTCACTCATCGGATTTACACTCCCTGTTCGTAATCGGATTCTTCACCTCAGGCGCATTCTCATGGTAAAGCCAGCAGCTGGCCGTATGCTTCTCTCCCAGCTCAAAAGCTTCGGGAGCCTGCTCATAGCAGATTTTCATTGCATATTTACAGCGGCTTTTAAACGGACATCCTTTGATATCCGAATGCAGGTCCGGCGGAGTCCCAGGTATGCTGTCAAGCTCTTCCTTGCTCGCCTGGTCAATCTTCGGAACTGATTCCAAAAGCCCCCAGGTATAAGGGTGCCCCGGCCGGTAAAACACGTCCTTGCAGCTTCCCTTTTCCACCAGACGACCCGCATACATGATCACAATATTTTCAGCCATATCTGCAACAATGCCCAGATCATGGGTTATCAATATGATAGAGGTGCCCAAGCGCTTCTGAAGGTCCTTCATCAGCTCCAGAATCTGAGCCTGGATCGTCACATCCAAAGCGGTGGTCGGTTCATCCGCGATCAAAAGCCTCGGATTGCAGGCCAGAGCGATGGCAATGCTGACACGCTGGCGCATACCTCCAGAGAATTCATGGGGATACTGACACGCCCGCTGCTCCGCATTGGGAATCCCGACCATCTTAAGCATTTCCACAGAACGCTTGATGGCCTCGGTCTTATCGAGATGCTGATGTTTTATCAGGCCTTCCGCAATCTGCTTGCCCACGAGCATCGTAGGATTCAGAGAGGTCAGCGGGTCCTGAAGAATCATTCCAATCTTCACACCGCGGATCTTCTCCATTTCCTTCTGAGAAACCTCAAGGATTTCTGTATCCTCAAACCGGATACGGCCGCTTTTGTACTGAATCTGATCGTCCGGCGTAAGCCGCATCACAGCCTGGGCCGTTACGCTCTTTCCTGAACCGGACTCGCCTACGATTGCCAGCGTCTCTCCTTCATGTACCTCAAAGGAAACTCCCCGCACCGCTTTCACTTCACCGGCATAGGTGTCAAAAGACACCTGCAAATCTTCAACCTGCAATAATATTTGTTCTTCCTTCATGGGACAGCCTCCTTATTTCCTGAGTTTCGGGTCCAGCGCATCTCTGAGGCCGTCTCCCAAAAGCTGCAGAGACAGCATGGTGACGCTGATAAAAATAGCCGGAATAATCAGCTGATAAGGGAACGCTTTCATCACCTTGGAACCCGCGTCGGCCAGCTGTCCCCAACTGGTGAGAGGCGGCTGCAGGCCGATACCGATATAGCTCAGATAAGCTTCCGTAAAGATAGCGTTTGGTATATTCATCGTCAGTGTCACAATAATGACCCCCAGCATATTAGGCACCATATGACGTATGATGATCCGCCATTTGCTGGCCCCCAGCCCGGTGGCCGCCACCACATAGTCCTGAGTCTTCAGCTGCAGGGCCTGCCCGCGGACAAGCCTCGCCATCTTTATCCATCCGGTCAGCGCAAACGCCATGATGATCGGCAGCATACCCGTGCCAAACAGCATGGTGATCACGATCACATATACCAAAAACGGAATGGAATCAATCACATCGGTGGCCCTCATGATAAATGTATCCAGCTTGCCTCCGAAGTAACCGCTGATGCCGCCGATGATCACGCCGATGGTGCTCTGGACCACCGCGGCGACCAATGCGATGAACAGCGATACCCTGGCTCCCATCCATACGCGGGCCCAGATATCACGCCCTACGTCATCTGTCCCAAACCAATGCTCTCCGCTCGGCCATTTGTTGGTATTGATGAGGTCCACGTCCGCATGATTATATTTGCCCATCATCGGACCAAAAATGGCCATGATAGCCAGAAGGATCAGAATCACAACACCAAACATTGCCACTTTATTCTTTTTCAGACGGCGCCAGGCATCCTTCCAATAGGTGACGCTGGGGCCGTACAGCTCTTCTGCTTCCGCATCTGAATGCTCTATAAATTCAAACAATTCCTTATTTTCTTCCATATCCGCTCCACCTTATTGATACAATTTTATCCTGGGGTCTACCAGTCCATATACAATATCCACAAACAGCTGCATGACGATCAAAAACACACTGTATACCAAAGTCATGCCCAGAATCAACGGATAATCCAGTGTCTGGATACTGTTCACATAGTGCTTGCCCAGACCAGGAATCGCAAAAATATTCTCAATTACAAAGGTACCTGTAAGGAGGACCGCCACCATGGGGCCAAGGACCGTCACGATGGGCAGAAGCGAGTTACGCAGCTTATGCTTTCTAGTAATCTCAAAATTGCTGAGTCCCTTCGCCTTTGCGGTCTTTATATAATCTTCATTGGAAATTTCCAGCATACTGGTACGCATGATCCTCGCCACACTGGCCACGGAACCAAGTCCCAGGGCAAAAGTCGGAAGTATCGTAGACGCCTCTGTTTCCCACAGCGCGACCGGCAGTATTTTAAGCTTCACCGCAAATACATATTGGATGAGGCTCCCTATGATAAAGCTTGGCACCGATATCCCGATGACCGCTATGGTCATACTGAAATGGTCCCAGAATTTATTATGTTTCAAAGCGGCCAGGATACCCAGGCCCAGTCCGGCAACCACCGCAAAGATCAGGGCGCGGATTCCCAGATCCAGTGAATAGGGAAATGCTTTTACGATAATTTCATTAACAGTACGGTTCTGTGTCCGGAGGCTGTATCCCATATTGCCATGGAGCAGATTATTCATATACGTCAGATACTGTTCATGGAGAGGCTTGTCCAGACCATAATATGACCGCATCTTCTCCTGAGTGGCCTTGGGCACCTTCACATCGTTAAAAGGGTCGCCGGGAAGAAGTCTTATCATCAGAAAGACCACAGAGACCAATATGAAGATTGTAAGGAATGCAACACAAATCTTTTTAACTATGTATTTAACCATACTCTCTACCTTTTTCTGAATATAGTGTCCTCTTTCCCGACGGGAGCAAGGAATAATATATAAGGATGCCTCCCGCCGAAAGGCCGGCCGCGAAGGCATCCTTATACTGCCAATTACAAAACAACCGGAAACCGATCAGGTTCCGCTAAAATCACTGTGCGTCCCCCACATATTTCACTCTTGCAAAATCAGGGTCGTTCGCACCAAAGCCACACTTGGAAACGCCTGTCAGCGTCTTCTTCATACCCCAGTAGCCGCTGGTCTGGAAAAGCGGTACGCAGAACATCTCGTCCAGGGCCTGCGTCTCCGCCTGGAACAGAAGCTCCGCACGTTTCTCCATATCATCCGTAGTATTCGCCTCTTTGATCAACGCATCGTAATCCGCATTCTCAAATCCGCCGAAGTACATATTATAGCTGCTTCCACTGCTGTAACATTCCATGAAGGTCATAGGATCGTTATAATCCGGCGCCCAGTTGGTGATACAGAAATCATAATCACCCTGGTTTTCCTTATCCTGTCTTGCGGAATAGGTCTGCGTATCAATCTGCGCGTCAATATTGAAGTTTGTCTTCAGCACGTTCTGAAGAATGGTAGCGGATGTCTTGGCCGCTGCTTCGTCAAAGGTCAGAATCGTCATCTTGGGAAGGCTGTCCTTGCTCAGGCCCGTCTCAGAAAGTGCCTGTTCAAAAAGCTCAGCCGCTTTGTCGGTATCCGCAGATGTGGGAAGAGGATTCTCAAGCGGGAACTTCTCTGCCCATGTGGAGTCGCAGATTGACATCAGATCCGGCATCATTCTGGTCACCGCAAAGGAACCGTCGCCCCTTGCCGCCTGAACCAGTCCTTCTCTGTCAATGGCATAAGAGAATGCCTGACGGAAGCTCTTGTTCTTAAGGAGCTTGGAAGCTTCGCCGCGGTCCGTTTTCACATTGATGACGGAATACCAAATGGTAGCGCCCACGATATTTACAGCCTCGCCATTATCAATATATTTCTGGATCTGCTCCTTGGGAATCGTATTGGTGATGTCCAGCTCCCCATTGTCAAACATATCCATGATCGTATTTTCGTCAGAGATAATGTACGCTTCGATCGTATCCACATTGATGGCATCCGCATTCCAGTATCCGGGATTCTTCTCAAACACCAGCTTGCTTTCATGATCCCACTGTTTCAGTACGAAAGGCCCGTTGCATACGACAGTCTCAGGAGAAGAAGCATAATCCTTGCCGTACTGCTCCGCAATATCCTGGCGGACAGGGTAGAAGCAGGGCATCTTCATAAGGTCGAGGAAATAAGGCATATTCCTCACCGCAGTAATCTCCAGAGTCTTTTCATCCAAAGCTTTTACGCCCACTTCATCGGCAGAACATTCCCCATTGTTGAACTCCTCGCCGTTCTTGAAATAATACCCCATCCAAGAATAATTCCCATTGGGCGCATCTTCGCTGGGATCCAGGAGACGCTTGATTCCGTATTCAAAATCCTGTGCAGTCACAGGTTCGCCGTCCGCCCATTTCGTATCTCTTAAATGGAAGGTATAGGTTAGGCCGTCGTCGCTGATATCCCAGGATTCTGCGATAGCCGGCTCGATCTTATTGTCATATATACGGACAAGTCCCTCATACATGATACCTCTGGGGCAAATGCTGTCAGAGCTGTTGCCGAATCCAGGGTCCAGGGAGGAAGGCTCCGCCGCAAAGGGAATACGAATCGTCACACCTGTTCCGGTATTAACCGCCTCCGTGCTCTTCGTTTCACCGCCTGCTCCTGTCTCTTTTGCTTTTGTCTCGTCTTTGTCTGTCTTTCCTGTGGCCCCACAGGATGCCAGCATAACTACCACGAGAAGCAGTGATAATGCACTTATCAATTTCTTTCTCATTACTGTATCCTCCTTGTCTCTCTTTTTAATTATAACATTCCCAACCCTTTCCCGCAACCCTAACCGGGTCATTCGGGCAGATACAGGGGGACGCTATCACGTTTTAAAAAGGCCGTCATGCAATGAATCGCGCCATTGCCCTTCATTACCTCGCTGACATCAGTCTGGATCACTTCCACTCCGGCTTTCTCCAGAGCAGCCACTGTCTTAGGGCAGCCGGTGGGCATCACGATTTTTCCCGGCTCCAGCGCGACCAGATTCTGGCAAAACCCTGCAAACTCTCCCAGATCCGGAATATCGACGATATTAAAATCCCGTTTTTCGAGCTCCGTATATACGGTATTCGGCGCCGCCATCCGCAGCACCAGGGCCGTTCTGTAATCCACAAACGCCATAAAGCTGTCCAAATGTGCCATTCCTCTGGGAATCTCCACTTTGATAACGTGCTTCACCCCCATGGCTTTCAGCTCCGCTTCTATCTGTTCCATACCGGATTGGTTGCAGCGCAGGCCATACCCCAGCATGCAGGTCTCTGCATCCATCCACAAAAGACAAGCTCCGTCAAATATACCGGTTCCATGGATGGTTTTTATGATTGGTACACCCAGCTTCGACAGTTGTCTCGCCGCATACACTTCTTCTCCCACACGGCATTCTGCCGCGGGACGGGCTACAACTGCACCCTCGGGAGTCATAAGGACAAGGTCCCTCGCATAGATCCCGTTGGGATAAGCGTCTCCCATTTCCTCTATGTAATGGACCGCTACACCGTTGTTTCTGTAAATATCCGCAAGCACGTCCTGCTGGTAACGAACCTTTTCTGGATCCCAGTTTTCTTTCATTGCCATGGCTTTCGGATCTTCTATGCCTTCTATTTCCCTGCCTGCCCGGCGCATGAGCACCGCCCGAAGCTTTCCTATCTCGGAATCCACGCCCCAATCGCCATAAAGCCGCGGCATATCGTCGCGGAAGCTTCCTTCTGTTATTCCATACATACATCCCACCTCTTTCCCAAATTTTCCAAACACAGGCGCAAATGCACCCAATGAATAATTATACAAAAAACCAATTATTTTGTCAATTGTATTACGTAAGAAACAAAACGCCTCTGGAAAATCTTTCCAAAGGCGTCGTCGCTATCGCATCATTATTCTTCAGTCATTGCCTCTTCGCCGGATTCCTCTATGAATTCATCTGCTACCGGTTCTGCAGGTGCTTCCAGCACCTTCATGCTCAGGCTGATCTTTTTGTCTTCCCCATTGAAATCCACAACTTTGGCTTCGATTTCCTCTCCAATGGCAAGTACATCGGAAGGCTTTTCCACATGCTGTCTGGAAATCTGGGATACGTGGAGCAATGCATCGATACCGGGTTCCAATTCTACGAATGCGCCGAAATCGGTCATCCTGGCTACTCGGCCCGTCACGATATTGCCCACCGCATAATTCTCAGCTGCGCGAACCCAAGGATTTTCCTCAGGGAACTTAAGACTGAGTGCAATCTTGTCACCATTGATATCTTTAATGAATGCCCTGATTTCTTCACCGACCTTGAAGACCTTTTTCGGGTTCTCCACACGGCCCCAGGACATTTCTGAAATGTGAAGCAACCCGTCAGCGCCGCCCAAATCGATGAACGCGCCGAAATCCGTGATGTTCTTCACAATACCCTCTACTGTCTGTCCAACCTCAATGCGCTCAAACAACTCTTTCTGCATCTCTGCTTTCTTCGCCATGAGCAGCTGTTTGCGGTTGCCGATGATCCTTCTCTTCCTGGGATTGAACTCCGTGATGACAAATTCAATCTCCTGGTCAGCGTACTTGTCCAGATTCTTCTCATAAGAATCGGATACAAGGCTCGCCGGTATGAATACTCTGGCGCCGTCCACATTCACGCTGAGCCCGCCGTCAAGTACCTGGACCACCTTAGCAGTCAGGATCTCTCCGCTGTTGAATGCTTCTTCCAGACGCTTGTTCCCGCGGTCAACGGCCAGCCTCTTGTATGACAGGAGCACCTGTCCCTCGCCGTCGTTTACCTTCAGGACTTTGGCTTCCATTTCGTCGCCTACATTTACGACACTAGTAAGATCCAAAGAGGAGTCATTCGTATATTCATTCTTGCTGATGATGCCGTCTGACTTGTAACCTATATTTAAGATGATCTCATCTTCTTTAACACCGATAACTGTGCCAGTGACTACCTCTCCTGTTCTGATTGTTTTCAATGATTCTTCCAGTAATTGCTCAAAACTTAATTCTGACATTCCTATGAACCTCCTCTATGATATGATTCGGGGTGGATGCCCCCGCTGTAATACCTACGCTTCGTCTGCCCTCCAGCCATTGCTCCTGCAAATCCCGGATAGTCTGAATATAGTAAGTATTGTTGCATTCCTTTCTGCAGATTTCAAATAGCTTCTGGGTATTAGAGCTGTGCTTTCCGCCGATTACCAGCATCACATCAATTTTGGAGGCGAGCTGCCTTGCTTCTGCCTGACGTTCATGGGTAGCACTGCAGATAGTATTCACAACGATACTATCATAACTCTTTTTTAATATTATTTCAACTAAAACTTGAAATTTATTGTAATTAAATGTCGTCTGTGACACGATACAAAGCTTTGTCCCTTCCGGAAATCTAAGCTTTTCCGCCTCTTCCGGCGTTTCCACCACAAAAGCCTCTTTGCTGCACCAGCCGCGGATTCCCTCCACTTCCGGATGGTTCCCGCTTCCCACGATCACGATCGTCTTTCCTTTTTCAGACTCTTCTTTGACGATCCTGTGGATTTTCTTCACGAAAGGGCAAGTAGCGTCAACCACATTCACACCCTGTCTTTCGAGAAGCTCATATACCCTCTCGCTGACCCCATGGGACCGGATGATCACGGTACCGCCTGACAGCTTCCCGATCTCTTCTTCACTGTTTAGGACGCGGACCCCCTTTTCCTCCAGGTCGCGGACCACCTCTTCATTGTGGATGATAGGGCCATATGTATAGATAGGCTTCTCCTTTTCATTTTCCTCCGCCCGGGCCGCCTGTTCATAAACGGTGTCAACTGCCCGCTTCACTCCAAAACAGAATCCCGCGGTCTTCGCTACCACTACTTTCATGAAATGCCTAACCTTCTTTGCTTTTTAATTTTTCCAGTATCGCTTCCACTACCTGACCGATGTCCATATCCGAAGAATCCAGATAGACAGCATCCTCCGTCCTCCTGAGAGGAGAGTTTTCGCGGTGCATATCCCGGTAGTCTCTTTCTTCTATGTCTTTTTCAATTTCTTTTATATTACAGGGAATCCCCTTTTCTGTCAATTCCAGAAATCTTCTTTTTGCTCTTGTTTCCACGCTTGCGGTCAGATAAACCTTCAAATCTGCCTTCGGAAGCACAACAGTTCCGATATCTCTTCCGTCCATCACCACATTCTCCGACGCGGCCAGCTTCTGCTGCAGCTCCACCAGTTTTTCTCTCACCGGCAGATATCCCGACACGGCGGAAGCCATCTTTCCCGCATCCTCTGTCCGCAAAAGTCCGGTCACGTTCTCGCCGTTTAAGAACACCTGCTGGACTCCATCCTTATATACAATGGAAATATCCACATCTCCGCAGGCTTTTCCAATGGAGACTTCATTGTCCGGCGATATCCCCTTTTTCACAAAATATATCCCCATGGCGCGGTACATAGCGCCCGTATCCACATAAACAAAGCCGAGCTTCTTCGCCACCAGCTTTGCAATGGTGCTCTTTCCGGCCCCCGCGGGCCCGTCAATGGCAATGTTGATACTCATGTGCCCTATCCTTTCTCACTGCTCTATTCTTTCAGACTGGCAGCCTGCATCCTGCCCGCCGGCGCTCTGTCCCGCCGCATATCCTGTTGACCAGGCTATCTGAAGATTATAACCGCCGGTCACCGCATCCAGATCCAGCATTTCGCCGGCAAAATACAGTCCCCGGACGAGCCGGGACTCCATTGTGGCGGGATCGATCTCCCGTACCTTCACACCACCCTGTGTGATGATTGCTTCCTTATAATCACGAAGCCCTGTCAAGGTAACGGTAAATGCTTTCGTGAGACTGACAAGCGTCTCCCGTTCCTCCCTGGAAATCTCATTGACTCGTTTATCCCCGGAAATACCGCTTCTTTTTATTATAACAGGAATCAATTTGGAAGGATAGAGGCTTCCCAGAGAATTTTTAAACTGCCGGTTCTTTGCTTCTCCAAAATCTCTCAAAATTCGATGATCAAGCTGTTCCCTGGACAGGGCGGGCTTCAGATCGATACTCAAAAGAAGAGGAACTTTCCGGATCTGCCTGGTCACAATACTGCTTCCGCTTAAGACAGCCGGTCCGCTTACCCCATAATGAGTGAACAGCATCTCTCCGAACTCTTCATACAGAACCTTTTTCCCGCTGCTGATCTTCAGGCTGACATTCCTCAGAGACAGCCCCTGAAGTTCTTTGACCCATTCCTCCTCCGCTTCAAAAGGCACCAGCGCCGGCGAAAGCTCCGTTATCGTATGCCCGGCGGCGCTGGCAAACCGGTATCCGTCCCCCGTGGACCCGGTAGAGGCATAGGACAGGCCTCCCGTGGCCAAGATCACCGCATCTGCCCCGCAGAATTCTCCCCTGTCTGTCAGAACTCCTTTTATCCTCTTTGAATCTTTATTTCCGGACTCAGCTTCTTCCGCCGCGTCTTCCATAACGATTTCTTTTACAGCCTCCCGAAGCCTCACTTCCACCCTAAGCCTCTTCAGCTCCCTCTCCAGACAGGCGATCACATCGGAAGAATGATCAGATAACGGAAACACACGATTTCCCCTCTCTGTCTTAAGTCTGAGCCCGCGAGTTTCCAGAAAGTCCTTCATATCCCGACTGGAAAAGCCATAAAAAGCGCTGTATAAAAATTTAGAATTCGTGACCACATGGGACAAAAGAGTTTCCACATCACAATCGTTTGTCACATTGCAGCGCCCTTTCCCGGTTATGAAAAGCTTTTTTCCCAGCTTCTCATTTTTCTCCAAAAGAATCACCTGGTTCTTTTTTTCCGCCGCTCCAATAGCTGCCATCATGCCCGCCGCGCCGCCTCCGACTACTATGATCCTTTTCATACAAGGCCCTCCTGTCTGTACACAGATGCTATTAATTATATTTCAAAAGGGGAATCCCGTCAAACAGTTCTTTCTGCGCTTGTAATTCTATTCGGATTCCATTAAAATAAAAGAAATGCAGAAGGAGGCTTCCCAATGAAAAAAAACGATATATTCATGATTCACGGCTCTGATTACCGGGAGATGACCAAGTCACTGCTGCATGCGGCGGACTTGGCCGGCATGATCGGAAACAGAAAAGCCGTCATCAGCCTCAAACCCAATCTGGCGGTGGCCAAATCTCCCTCTTCAGGAGCTACCACTCATGCAGAGCTTCTGGAGGGCACCATCGAATATTTAAAAGAGCAGGGATTTTCCCGTATCCGTATTATGGAAGGCTCCTGGGTCGGGGACAGCACAGAACGGGCATTCCGCGCGGCCGGCTATGACAGAATCTCGGAGCTTCATCAAATCCCGCTCATCGATCTCCAAAAAGACAGATTTCAGGAATATGACGCGGCCGGCATGAAGATCAAGCTGTGCGACACAGCCGTTTCCTCAGACTTCGTGATCAATATGCCTGTGCTGAAAGGACACTGCCAGACCACGATCACCTGTGCGCTGAAAAACAATAAGGGAGTCATACCCAACAGTGAAAAGCGGCGCTTCCATACTCTTGGGCTGCATAAACCAATCGCACACTTAAATACGATTGCCAGAAACGACTTTATTCTGGTGGACAATATATGCGGAGATCTGGATTTTGAAGAAGGCGGAAATCCAGTTCCCATGGACCGGATCCTTGGCTTCACAGACCCGGTGCTCTGCGACGCCTTTGTATGCGACACCATGGGTTTTTCCTTAGACGAGGTTCCCTATATCCGAATGGCGGAAAAGCTTGGAGTCGGTTCCTCTGATCTTTCACAGGCAGAAATCCATATGCTGAACCAGCCCTCTGAACCTGATTTCTCTCCGAAACCGTCCAGAAGGGTAGAAGCCCTGGCCCAATACATCTGTCCTGAAAATGCCTGCAGCGCCTGCTACGGCTCTTTGATCCATGCCCTGAACCGGCTGGATGAAGCCGGTCTCTTAAAAAAACAGCTTAAAGCTTCACCAATCGCCATCGGGCAGGGCTGCCGGAATCGATCTGGGTTCATCGGCGTCGGCCGCTGCACCGGAAAATTCTGCCGTTCTTTAAAAGGCTGCCCCCCAAAGGCCAGTGAAATCCTAGAATTTCTGAAAAAAAACTGGCTGAATGATTGATTTCATTCAGCCAGGGTCCGAATCAGCCCTTTTATCTTTTCCACGGGGATTTTCTTTTTATTCCCTTTTATTACCACCACCATGTTTTCCGGTCGGAATATTTCTCTGGCCATCCGCGCCATATCCTCTTCTGTCACCCTTTGAAATGCTTCTTTTTTCTTCTCGATATCCGGATATTCTTCGTCCAGTATATGGCAGTCATACGCCCGGTTCCAGTTGAAATCATCGGCATCATCCAGCGCCATGTCCCCGTTGTCCACATAAATCGCCCTGACGTATTCCAGGCTTCCTGGAGAATGCTTCATCTTCCGAAAGACTTCCATCGTTCTCTGAAAGGCTTTCATAAGCTTTCCAGAAGAAACCTCATAGTTAAGCTGCAGGCTGCCCAGATTCTTATAGCGTTCAAACCGGTCATCATAGCTGTATATATATCCGGTCTTTTCCGAAAGCTCCTGATACATAGGACAGTAATCTCCCACAAACAGCATATCATAAAACAAGCACAGCATCGCGTCGGTATATCTGGATGTGTCCACGTCAAAAGATACAGCCAGCTCTGTCTCACCGCCCTTTATCAAAACAGGCTCTATGCTCCGGTGAAAAAAGTTCTCCGGCACCGGGGCCAGATTCATCCTTTTCGACCCGGCATCATACCATTCGCTCTGTTCCAGGAGTTCCCGAAGATACTCCAGATTTTCCTGGCTGCACCGTCCCGTCGCATATAAAAAAAGATTCCCAAACGACAAAAACTGTCTTCTGTACTCAGACAGCTCTTTCTTTCCTGTCCGCTCCAGGTTTTTCTTCTTTCCTGCAATGGTCTGTGTCAGGGAAGTCCCCTTCCATACGGCTATTTCCATTCGCCGTTCTGCAGACTTTTTCTTCTCGCATTCCCGAATCTCCGCCTTGACCCGCTTACGCTCTGTTGCAACTTCCTCTTCCGATAAGGCCAGAGGCTCAAACAGCTTTACAAATATCTCTGCAGCCTCATTCCAATGTTCAGCGGCGCCGCTTATACTGAATTGTACAAATTCCTTATAGGTCGCTCCATTGAAGGAAAGGCCAAACCTGTCCAGGACTTTATAAAACTGCCCATTCATGAGGCTGTTAATATTGCGGATGACTACATGCTCATAAAAATGCGCGATACCGTTTTCCTGCTTTTTTTCGTACATGGAGCCTGCTTTCACATACATGCACAGGCAGAAACTGTGCAGATGCTGATTCGGATAAGAATAGACCGGTATCCCGTTTTTCGTCAGCATACATTGTTCCATCAATCTCAATTCTCCTAAATCCATCTTTTACTAACAAAAGGCCTGCCGTATATTACGCCAGGCCTTTCTTTCAAAATTCGTTTGATGCTTACACAGGATATGCCTTATTGTCCGTATCTGCAACAGCAGGGTCAACTTTGCTCTTCTGTGCTTCTCTGTATTTAAAGAAATCAACGGCAACCTGAGGGAACAGAGCATAAGAGAGAACGTCCTCATCCTGCTCCTTCCACTGGGACATTTCTGCTTCAATCTTATCCAGCTCATTCTCGATCAGATCGGCAGGACGGCAGGTAATCCTTTTTTCATCTCCGATACATTTCTTGATCACATCGGGATTCATCGGTTTCACTGTCTGGCCGTATTCGCCCCGCAGCAGAGCTTTGGATTCCTTAGTAGCTACCTTATAGCGCTCTCCCATCAGAACATTGAGAACAGCCTGAGTACCTACGATCTGGCTGGAAGGCGTAACAAGAGGGGGCTCTCCAAAGTCCTTCCTCACTCTCGGAACTTCCTCCAGAACTTCCCGGTATTTATCCTCTGCTCCCTGGTCCTTTAACTGAGAGAGCAGGTTGCTGAGCATACCGCCGGGCACCTGATACATCAGGGTCTTAACATTTACGCCCAAAACCTTAGGATTCAGAAGGCCGCTCTTGAGCGCTTCTTCGCGTATCGGCGTGAAATAATCGGCAATCTCAGACAGCTTATTCAGATCAAGTCCTGTATCATAAGGAGTATCCTTAAACGCCTCGACCATAACCTCAGTCGCCGGCTGGCTCGTACCCATCGCCAGGGGTGACATAGCCGTATCAATGATATCGCAGCCGGCTTCTACCGCTTTCATATAAGTCATGGAAGCAACGCCGGAGGTATAATGGGTATGCAGATCGATGGGCAGGCTGGTCGCGGACTTAAGCGCCTGAACCAGCTCAGTCGCTTTTGCAGGTACCAGAAGGCCTGCCATATCTTTGATACAGATGGAATGTGCGCCCATATCTTCGATTCTCTTTGCGATATCCATCCAGTAATCCAGCGTATAAGCCTCTCCAAGCGTATAGGAAAGGGCTACCTGTGCATGGCCTTTTTCTTTGACGGCTGCCTTGACCGCACACTCCAAGTTGCGGATATCGTTCAGGCAGTCAAAAATACGGATGATGTCAATACCGTTTGCAATGGATTTCTGTACAAAATATTCCACTACATCATCTGCGTAATGGCGGTATCCCAGGATATTCTGTCCGCGAAACAGCATCTGCAGCTTCGTATTCTTAAATCCGTCTCTCAGCTTCCGGAGCCTTTCCCAGGGATCTTCCTTCAGGAACCGAAGGCTGGCGTCAAAGGTGGCGCCACCCCAGCATTCTACGGCATGATAGCCGATCTTATCCATTTTATCAACAATGGGAAGCATCTGCTCCGTGGTCATTCTTGTCGCGATCAGGCTCTGATGAGCGTCTCGCAATATAGTCTCGGTAATTTTTACCGGTTTTTTCACTACTTCTGACATGTTATTTCCTCCTGTCTTCTCTATTATTTCACACCGAATACTGCCATAAAGGTACCGGCAGCCACTGCCGTACCGATAACACCTGCTACGTTGGGGCCCATGGCGTGCATTAACAGGAAGTTAGTCGGGTCTGCTTCAGCACCAACCTTCTGGGATACACGGGCAGCCATCGGAACTGCGGATACGCCGGCAGAGCCGATGAGCGGATTGATCTTGCCGCCGGAAAGCTTGCACATCAGCTTGCCGAGAAGCACTCCTGCCGCCGTACCGAACGCGAACGCGATCAGTCCGAGCAGGACGATCTTTAAAGTAGCCACATTGAGGAATGCAGATGCACTCGTGGTCGCGCCAACAGAAGTACCAAGCAGGATGACTACGATATACATCATGGCGTTGGAAGCAGTCTCTGTCAGCTGTCTTACCACACCGGATTCCTTAAACAGGTTGCCGAGCATCAGCATACCGACTAACGGCGCTGTAGAGGGCAGAATCATGCAGACAACGATAGTTACGATGATTGGGAACAGGATTCTTTCCAGTTTGGATACCGGACGAAGCTGCTCCATCTTGATTTTCCGCTCTTTTTCTGTGGTAAGGAGCTTCATGATAGGCGGCTGGATGATCGGCACCAGGGACATATAGGAATATGCCGCCACTGCGATCGGTCCGAGAATCGCCTGCTGTCCCAGCTTGTTGGCCAGGAAGATGGACGTAGGGCCGTCGGCGCCGCCGATAATAGCGATAGCTGCAGCCGCTTTGTCACCAAAGCCAAGAAGCATCGCGCCGATATACGCGGCATAGATGCCGAACTGAGCGGCCGCTCCCAAAAGGAAGCTCTTTGGATTCGCGATCAGCGGACCGAAATCGGTCTGCGCGCCTACCCCCATGAAGATTAAGGACGGCAGGATCGCCCACTCATCCAGCTTGAAAAAGTAGTTCAGAAGGCCTCCCTCTTCCATGATCGGCGGATAAATATTAACGAGCAACATACCAAAGGCAATCGGAACGAGAAGAAGGGGCTCAAACCCTTTCGCGATCGCCAGATAAAGGAACGCACAGGCAACTACAATCATCAGGTAGTTTCCCCATTCGAGGCCTAAGAACGCAGTCTGCCCCAGCAGGTTCCCTAACGTATCAAAAATATTCATTGCGCTACCTCCCATTTCGCATTGTAAGATGAATTCGTTTCCAGAAACAATGGAAATGAGTGATTAGTTCAGGGTCGCCAAAACTGCGCCTGCCGCAATCTCGTCGCCGACTGCCACGTCAATGCTGGCCACGGTGCCGTCCTCGGGTGCCACAACGGGAATTTCCATCTTCATTGCCTCAATGACAACGACAGGATCTCCTGCTTTTACCGCCTGTCCTACGCTGGCTTCCAGTTTGAAGACCTTTCCGGCCGCGCCCGCTTTTACCTGAATGCTGCCCGCGCCGCCTGCCGGTGCTGCTTTCGGAGCCGCTGCCGGAGCCGCCTTGGGAGCTGCTTTCGGAGCCGCCTTAGGAGCCGCTGCCGGTGCGCTTCCTGCGCCTGCTTCTTCCACTGTCACATCATATGCCACACCATTTACTGTAATTGTATAATTTTTCATTATGATTTCCTCCTGAATTCTTATTTTACCAATTTCTATGCTGTGCTCTCTTGATGGAGCGTACTACAAAACCATCGGTGGAAGTTCCCGCAGATGCCGCCACGGCTGCAGTGATAACCGCGACTAATTCCAGATCATCCGTAACTTCTTCCTCTTCCACAGGCGCAGCCGGCATAACCGGAGCCGCAGCCTTCGGTGCTTCCAAAGCCTCTTTTCCTCTGTTCTCGTAAGAACGGACACATTTGCTCATCAGCATGATCACCAGGATGATGATGATCAATACGACGAACACCGTCCCCATACCGAGAAGCGTATTGGAAAGGGCGTCTGCAAAAATATTACTTAAGCTCATATGCTCACCTCATTTTTAGACTGTTCCGTGTTTTTTGGCCGGGCGCTCTTCCCTTTTGGTGAAAAGCATCTCAAATGCGCCGATCACATATTTCCTTGTATCCTGAGCATCGATGATATTGTCCACATAGCCTCTCTTCGCCGCGGACAGCGCGCTGGACTGGAGCTCTGCATATGCCTTGGCTTTCTCCGCCAAAAGCGCAGCCCCGTTGTCTGCTTTTTCAATCTCATCCGCATAGATGATCCTTGCAGCGCTGGTGGCATCCATCATACCGACGGAAGCATCCGGCCATGCGAACACGACATCTGCGCCGATGGATTTGCTGTTCATCGCGACATAAGCGCTTCCATAGGCAGCCCCTACGATCACATTTACTTTTGCCACTGTGGCATTGGCAAACGCATAAGTCATATCCGCCACCGCTTTCGCAATCTTTCTCTCCTGATGCATATCGGCTTTATAGCCTTTTACATTGGTAAGTGTCAGAACCGGAATGCTGAATGCGTCACAGAACTCCACAAACTCCGCAGCTTTTCTGCAGCCGGCGCTTGTCAGCACATTATCAAAGGTCGAAACGGCTTTTCCCTCTTCATCACAGATTTCGGAACGGTTTGCTACCGCCCCTACCGTGGTGCCGTTCAGGCGGATAAAACCGGTGACCATTTCCTTTGCGTATTCCCTCTTGGTCTCGAAGAAGAAATTGTCGTCTGAAATCATGGACAGGGCAATGGAGGTATCTCCCGCACAGTTTTCAAGTCCGTCACATACGCGGTTTAAGTCATCTGTACATTCATCGTAGGACATATCGTCCTCATTGTTTGCAGGTAAAACGGAAATAAGGGTCCGAATCTCTTCAAAAATCTCAGACTCCGCCGCCGCAACGTCCACAGAGCCGATTGCTTCGCTCTGGTAAGCCGCGGAAGCCGTATCGCACTTTGACACGATATTGCCGTCCAGCGCATTGGGAGCGTTTACAAACAGCCTGGCCTTTTCCTTCTCCATGAAAGTAAAATCCGTAAGGGCCGGCACTACGCCCATACCGCCGCCGCAGGTTCCGAAAACAGCCGTGATCTGAGGAATCACACCGGAAGCATCCGTCTGGTTTTTATAAAGCTCTCCAAACGCCTGCAAAGCGTCCGTTCCTTCCTGAAGCCTGAGTCCGGCACAGTCAACGAGACCGATGACCGGTGCTCCCATCTTCATAGCCAGAGCGTATACATTAGAAATCTTTTTCGCATGCATCTCGCCCATGGAACCGCCAAGCACGGAAGCGTCCTGACTGTACACATACACCAGATTACCGTCGATCGTACCGTAACCGGTAATAACGCCATCTGCCGGCGTCTCTTTTTCCGGCAAATTAAAATCAGTGCTTCGGGCTGTTACATAACTGCCGATTTCCACGAAGCTCTGAGCGTCAAGTAAGCCAGCGATTCTCTCGCTTGCTTTTCCTGTTGATAAATTACTCATTTTGCAGTCCTCCATTTTCATTTATTTAAAAGTAAAACAATTTTCTGCCGATTTTAATTATATCTTAAAGGCAATAAATTATCAAGAATTATTTAAGAGTTTTGTCACAATTTAGGAGCTTATCACAAAGAAATAACACTTTCTATGTTTCAAAATACAAACTTGAGTATTGAGAAGTCCTTGGGTATGATACAAAACACTTTTTGGAATCATTCTTAATAAGCTCCGGCCAAGCCCCAGTTAGACACCGGCAGAAGTTCCGGACCGTCACGATTTCGGTTCGCTGGCGATGCAGGAGCCGCCTTATCCCCGCTCCAGGAGTACCGCTCACATGTCGACGGGAAATCTTTATGAGTTCCCATCTCCTGTTCACTCAGAAACGGAATCGGTATTTCCGTTTCTGTCTCCTTCCGCCTGGGGAACACCGGCCGCTGCCCTGCGGCGCTCACCTTTAGGCCGCCCCGGAATCCTTCTGCCGGTGCCCTGCCTGCCGCACCAATCTGGATGATTTTCGTTTCATTGATTCCAGAAAAGAATCGGATATCCACACGGCCCGCGCGCCTTACGGCAGCGGGCTGCGGTGGACTGCCTCAATGGCTTTCGAGGCAAATGAGCGCTTATTTCGGTGCGGAAGAAAGAGCAAGAGGAATGATTCGATTCCATCGTAAGGGGAGCGCCGCAAAGGCGTTAGCAGAATTTTCCCGGCCGCAGGGAGGCAAAAATCGCATATCATGCGGATTTTTGTTGGAATCTGACATGGAAAAATATCGATTTATCCATGTCAGTTGGAAAGAACCGACTGGAGGCCGTAAAGATTCTGGTTACGGCTGCCAGCGAGCCGCCTGGATGGAATCGGATTTCCTCTTGCCTTGTAAGCCAGATTAAGAAAACTTGTTTGAAAGGTATTCAAAGGTATACCCAAGGGCATCCCTTAATTCATGCCCTCCGGGCGGGCGCACTTTGTGCGGCAAGGTATGAAATGAAAAACGGCAGCAGCCAAAGCTGTGCCGTTCTCGCAGCGCAAAAACCGCGCAGCAGTCCTATATCGCATACCCAAGGGCATCCCTTAATTCATGCCCTCCGGGCGGGCGCACTTCGTGCGGCAAGGTATGAACTCATAAAAAGCCCGGACCATCCGGACGCCGTCACCGCTCACAGAAAAACTCAATTTCTTCACCCGCCGGTCCTCTGCAGAATCCTACCCGTATGGAATAAGGAGGCTCCGACGGAAGACAGACATCCTTCGGCTCCACAAGAATCTCATATCCCGCATTCCGCACCCGGGATATCATTTCATCCGTATCAGATACATGAAAAGCCAGATGGACAGATCGGTTCGGTGATAAAGCTGCACCATCGTCTACTTCTATGATCTCTATAAAGCTGCCTCCTCCGGCGGACACCATCGCCCCCCGTGCACCCTCCTTTGTCCAGCTTCTTTCCAGGTGAAGCTCCAATAAGCCGGTGTAAAACGCCGTCACCTTTTCAAAATCTTTTCTGGCAGGCTTGATGCCCACATGATGGATTCCTTTAATGATCGGATTCATAACCCTTCCTCCCTTCGGCACAGACAAAATGAGCTTGCCGCTCTCATATCCATAAAATCAGAAAGGCCGGCAGCAGCACAGATTCAATATGGCATTCAGCGCGATTATCTGGCAGCACCAATTGCTCGCGCCGCCCATACTCCGCCCGTAGCCTTCTCCCATGGACTGATACCAGCTCCCTCCAGACTGCAGCTGGTTGAGCAGTGTACGGAACTGCTGGTTGTCCGGCTCCAGCTCAACCGCTTTTTTCGCCGACTCCATGGCTTCAATATTATTTCCCAGTCCTGAATTGGCAGCGGCATGGTAATAATACCAGGTCCCATTCCGATTGCTGATTCCTGACAATACGTTGAGCGCTTCCTTATAGTGCGCGGAATTAATATAATTAGCAGCAGCCCGGAGATGGCTGTCCGTCTCGCTCTGATAAGTGTTCTGGCGCTGACTGCTTCCGCCGTAAGCGCCTCCGAAACCTCCGAAACCGCCAAAGCCTCCGAACCCCCCAAAGCCGCCGAAGGGATCCTGATATTCCCGTCCCCCATAGGTGCCTCCGCCATAGCCTCCGGAATCAAAGCTTTCGCTGCCTCCGTTCTGCCTATGCTTCATGATGATCTCATAAGCCTGCTGAACCTCTTTAAACTTTGCCTCGGCAATTTCCGGATGGGCGCTGTTTACATTGGAATCCGGGTGATATTTCCTGCTCAGATTCCTATATGCTTTTTTTATCTCTTCATCGGATGCCGAGGAATCCACTCCCAGCACTTTATAAGGGTCCATGCTATTCTCCCGTTCTTTCTGCTCTCTTCTTTTTTATGATATCGTACTTTGTCCATACACCAGCATACAATATATTCCGTAAAATATCAATATCCTTTAAAATAGGCAGGCGCTCAAATTCCCTGGAACATTCCGCCATCATCATGGTCAGCACCTGGCCGCACCAAACGTCAAACTCTTCCTTTTCTTTCATTTCACGGAGAGGATTATACCGGTCTTTCTTTTCATCTTCTTCCAGGTCCTCATACGCATCCATCAAATATATGAACTTACCCAGATAGAATCCAATCCTTCTCAGAGAAGCGGCCCATTCATCTTCCTTAAAAACAAGCAGTTCTCCCAGCATCTCTCCGGTGAATCTCGCTGCCGTATCCAGGCTTTTTCCCTTCTTTTCCTCATAGGCATGAAGCTTCTTCAGATATTCTACCATGGAGTTCCACTGACGCGGATATTTTTCTCTTAAAGACGCACAGTCTTTCCTCAGGATCCGGGCCGCCGCCAGACAGCCCACATTCCGGTCATCCATCCAGTCATCCAGCAGATTGTGATAAGTCAGAAGGACCGTCATATCCGCCGCATAGTCAATATAAGGATTCTGGATCGACATATGCTTTGCCGTCGGATGGAGAGCACATCTTCTCATGGACAAAAACTCTCCGCCCTCGTAAAGCCCCGTGAGAAGCGCCGCCAGAAATACCATATCGTAATTTAAAGCCAGCTGTCCCGTAAATCCGTACCGCATGCGAAGACTTCTGCACAGTCCGCAGTAATATCCCTGATATCGTTTAAAATCCTTGATCTTAAGCTCCGGCTTATTGATCGTCACGTATCCGAACATATGCACACCCTCTCTCGTATCATCGTCCAACTGTTCCATTACAACATACTTTCGTTGTTTTTATCATAGCACATTCTGAGAATGCTGACACGGTTTTTAGAAATTTAACAAAAAATTATCAATTATTTTTGAAATACACCAAGATAAGCTGACCGCTTCCACCCGTCCTGCCGTGCGGATCTCGCTGGATGCCACCATTTCACCGTTCAGGCTGTAAACGATCCGTCCCACAGTCTGCCCTGCTGTCACAGGGGCCTCAAGGCTCTCCTCCAGTGTCTGTTCAATCTTTACTTCTTCTCCCTCTTTCATCAGCAGCTCCCATCTGCTCCCCTCTTCCTTTACCTCTACGAGTCCAATCTCCGCTGTGTCCGTAAGCTCTCCGCTTTCCGGTATTCCATTTAACACCGGTACCGGCTTAAGCTCCGGCGCCTTATAAATCTCGCGGTATTGATAATTCTCCAGTCCATAGCCCATCAGCTTCTTGGTATCGCTCCATTTATAGCTCTTATTATTTGGCCATCCACAGGCCAAAAGAGCCACGATGAACGTTTTTCCATCCTTCTCCAGAGCCCCGACATAGCAGTATCCCGCGTCTCCTGTAAAACCAGTCTTTCCAGAAAAAGCTCCTTCCATCATGGACAAAAAAGCATTGTGATTATAACAGGAAAAGCTCCTCCCTGCCGCCGAAAAAGCATAGTCTTTTGTTCCCGTGATCTCCCGGAACCGTTCCTTTGCCGGCGATTCCATGGTACAATAGCGCATGATGCGCGCCAAATCTACCGCAGTCGTGGAGTGGACTTTTTTTTCTCCGTCCACGTCTTTTTCCGCGTCCAGACCGTTGGGCGTCAGAAAGCAGGTGTCCTCGCATCCAATCTCCCTCGCTTTCTTGTTCATCATTTCCGCAAACCCTTCCACGCTTCCTCCTGCCGCTTCTGCGACGGCCACGGCCGAATCGTTATGGGATTCCAGCATCAGAGAATACAGCAGGTCCCCAAGGCGGTATTCTTCCCCCGCCCGCATGCCCAAATGAACCTTTGGCTGAGACGCGGCGTATTCGGAAACTGTGACAGCCGTATCCTCATCAAGCGTCTCCAAAGCCAGAATACAGGTCATGATCTTAGTAGTACTGGCCATGGGCCGCACCTCGTGACCGTTTTTCTCAAAAAGGATCCGGCCGGAATCTCCGTCCAGAAGAACGGCAGAAACGGCGTACAGCTGTCCCAGCTCCTCTGGTACAGACATCGTCCCTTCTCCATTGGAGGGTCCGGATCCGGCCGGTTCCTCTGCCAGTATGGGAACTGCCGGGCATACCGCCATCACGGCTATGACCAAGGAAAAAAGAACTGCCGCCCATCTCCTCCGGATGCTTTTTTTCTGGTAATGAGGTTTTTGTTTCATGGATACCTTCCCGGCTTTTCCGTCATCAGTTCATTTTATGCCGGATTTTCTGCTCTATTCGTCCCGGTTATTTGCATAAACAGAGTCCATATGATACGATACCATATTATAAACGTTTATTAAATTTTTTAGAAAGAGGAAACGACTTGGAAATTTACCTTATCCGGCACGGTCAGACCGATTGGAATGTTCGCGGCATCATGCAGGGCCAGACTGACATTCCGTTAAACGCGGCCGGCCGCAGCCAGGCAGAATCCTTGGCGGAATCCCTTAAGGCTCTGCCAATAAAAGCTCTGTACTCCAGCCCTCTTTCCCGGGCACTGGAAACAGCTCAGATACTTGGAAAAGTTCTTCGCCTCACTCCTTTTCCGCTCCCCTCCATGAAAGAGACCGACATGGGACGCTGGGAGGGAAAAACATGGGCGCAGATCAAAGCTTCCGACTCTCGGGCCTACAAAGCCTGGCTGGCAGATCCTTTCCGCGTCCCCCATCCGGAAGGAGAATCCTATGCTCAGGTAGCTGTCCGTGCCAAGGAGGCGCTCCTGTCACTGGAAGAAAGAAAAACGCCGGCCGCCGTGATCACCCATGGTGATGTCATGCTGGCTCTTCAGGCCTTGTCCGGAGAAAAGCTTATGCACGATACGGTCCACGGTATTACGGCCGGTCTGGAACGGCTCGGCCTTTCCAACAGCTGTGTCTGGAAGTTTTCCCTGAATGATGGGAAATTAAAGTTTGACGGCCCACTTTTTATTGACAATGGTTTCACAGGATGGTAGACTTTTAATGAAAATCTAGTGCCTTCAGGTGCCGGAGCCAGAAGCTCCGGAGAATAGGGAAGTAAGTGAGATTCTTACGCGGTCCCGCCACTGTAAAGGAAGAAAGAGGATTCAGATGCCACTGTCTGCGGATGGGAAGGCGAATCCACCTAAGAAACCTAAGCCAGGAGACCTGCCTGATGACACCATTTTTGCACAGAAACTGCGACGATGGTTTCGGTGTAATGCAGACAGAATCTGTTACGGTATTAAGCAGATTCTTTCCGTTATGCCTTTTCCGGTCCAGACCAGAAGAGGCTTTTTTATTTATACTATATAAGGAGGTCATATCAATGACTAAGAAACAAAGGAAGCTGGTCGTTGCCGCCAGCGCATTTGCTCTTGG
Organism: Qiania dongpingensis; assembly: GCF_014337195.1. Classification (NCBI taxonomy): domain Bacteria; kingdom Bacillati; phylum Bacillota; class Clostridia; order Lachnospirales; family Lachnospiraceae; genus Qiania; species Qiania dongpingensis. Next base: position 87,859 of record NZ_CP060634.1, on the reverse strand, counting down.
GTTCGGAATCATGCCCGCTGCCAATGCCATGCACATCATGGAAGGATATCTTCCCATTTCCCATGCCATCGGCTGGGGCGCTGTCTGTATCCCGTTTCTGCTGGCAGGGCTTTTTTCCATTAAAAAGACTGTCTCAGAGCACAGAAGGACGCTGACCATCCTGGCCATGGTCGGAGCTTACGCGTTCGTCCTTTCCTCGCTGAAGATTCCTTCCGTTACAGGAAGCAGCTCTCACCCGACCGGGACCGGCCTGGGCGCCATCTTATTCGGCCCCTGCGCCATGAGCGTACTGGGTGTTATCGTCCTTCTCTTCCAGGCAATCCTTTTAGCCCACGGAGGACTTACCACTCTCGGCGCCAACACATTTTCCATGGCCATTGCAGGTCCGTTCGTTTCCTATGGCGTTTTCAAGCTGGCTGCAAAACTTAAATGCCCGAAATTGGTATCGGTATTCCTAGCTGCATTCCTGGGCGATCTGTTCACTTACTGCGTGACTTCTGTCCAGCTGGGCATGGCCCATCCTGGAACGAGCGGTATCGCAGGCTCCTCTCTCGAGTTCCTCGGAATATTTGCAGTGACTCAGATTCCTCTGGCAGTCATCGAAGGGATTCTTACCGCCATTGTGATCATGGGATTGGAGACTTACGCAAAGAGCGAACTCACAGATCTTGGATATTTTAAAAAAGGGGGACTTGCATGATGGAACAGACAAAAGCATCTGCGGGTAAATGGAAAACCATCCTGATCCTGCTTTTAATCTGCGTACTGATCGCAGTCATCCCACTTGCCATAAACAAAGATTCTGAATTCGGAGGCGCCGACGGAGCGGCTGAAGATGCGATTTCAGAAATCGATCCTGATTATGAGGTATGGGCGTCTCCTGTGCTGGAGCCCCCCGGCGGAGAAACGGAATCCTTGCTGTTCTGTCTCCAGGCGGCCATCGGTTCGGGCGTCTTCTTCTATTTCTTCGGCGTCATGAGGGAACGGCACAGAAGAGAAAAAGAAGCGGAAGATAAACAAAAAGAAAGTGGAAAAAGCATGTAAAAGGAGCTCATTACCCATGCAAAAGACAGGAATCCTGGTCGTCAGTTTTGGGACCAGCTATCAAGACTCATTGGCCAATAACATACAGGCTATAGAAAAAAGCATCGGAAAAGCATTTCCAGACTGCGAACTCCGCCGCGCTTTTACAAGCGGCATGATCATCCGGAAGCTGCAAAAACGGGACGGCTTCCATGTAGATACGGTGGAAGAAGCCCTGGAATCGTTTGTTATGGACGGATTTTCCGATCTCATCGTTCAGCCGACCCACATCATCAATGGTATTGAAAATGATATCATGCTGGATACCGTGCGTTCCTACCTGGATAAGTTTCATTCTGTCCGCGTAGGAACTCCGCTCCTGACAACCACCGATGATTATCGGGCTCTGATCGACGGGGTCATGTGTGAATTCTCCAGTTTAAAAGACGATGAATTCCTGGTCTTCATGGGCCACGGGACGGAGCATGACGCCAATGCTGTCTATCCTGCGCTGGATTATATGCTGAAGGCAGACGGGCACACTAATGTTTATATCGGCACTGTAGAAGGATATCCGGATCTGCCTCTTGTCAAGGAGCTGGTCCGTGAAAAAGCTCCTAAACGTATCATTTTGGCCCCATTGATGATCGTGGCCGGCGATCATGCCACCAACGACATGGCCGGGGAAGAAAAAAGCTCCTGGAAAAATGAGTTTCAGAGAGAAGGTTACGAAGTGGATTGTATCCTTAAAGGACTGGGAGAATACCCCGCTGTCCGGAATATTTTCGTGGAGCATGCCAAAGAAGCCGTTCTTCTGTAGGACGTATCGTATGCAAAATACAAATTTAAACAAACAAAACGGGAAAGCCATTTGGCTTTCCCGTCATTGTTTTACGGAACTTATCCTTTACAGTGATATCTTGGAAAACAGCGTTTCCATTATGGTCGCCTCATCGATCAGGGCACATTCCTGCTGGTACGCATGCTCTTCAATGGAGCATTCCAGAACCAGGTTCCCCTCCAGGAAAGTCCATGCATAATATTCCACATAGTTACTGTCTTCGTCAAAGATATAGCTCACCTTGATATAGCTGACTTCTCTTCCGCCTGCCTGGACTTTTTTAAGCTCCTGCACCTCCACGTTGGTATAGTCATCATCCTCCTGGTAATAAGCCACATCGTCCTTGCAGTCCTGGACCAGCTGCTCTTCCGTGTAGTCAGAGCTCAGCCGATAGGTCAGATACACATCGTCAAAATCCTGTTCATTGGTATCCGTAAAAGCAAGATATGTTTCATCCGAATACGGATTCAGTACATAACCCTCCGGAGCGCCGATATTCACACTTCCGTCACCAAAATAACTTTTGAGCGTATAGCTGCCGTCTGCGTTGGGAGTGACGCCGGCTTCCTCTCCGCTTTCGCTTTCACCGGCCTGATTGCTCTCTTCCATGCTCCCCGGTTCGTTTCCGTTTCCGCCCAGGAAGTCATCCAGCTGATTGTCTCCTGTTCCGTCTGAAGAAGCGGATTTCGCCTCGTCCGGCACTACAATCTCATTCACATTGTCAAATCCCGTATAAGCAAAAGTAAGGGTAAAGCTGTCAACTTTAGCCGACGCACCACTTCCCCCGGCAGCGCCTTCCATCAGCTCAGACATGCCTTCACTGCAGTCCATGATCATTTCTACCGGAAGCATGGTCTTTTTATCAATCTTCATGGTCACATCAGCACTGAATTTCGACCAGTCTATTTCTCCCGACATCTCTCCCATGCTGTCAGACATCTCTCCCATCATGTCTTCCATCAGATCGCCGGAAACCTTGGATCTCAGGACATATACGTCTTTTCCGTCCACCTTCTCCAGCTTATCGTTCAGCGTATAGGCCACAGAACTGTCAAACAAAGACTGAATGGATTCCATCTGATCTTCCTCCGGAAGCTCAGCCTCCGTTCTGGTCCACTGGTCCATACTCTTCGTATAAGTTACGGCTTTGCCGTCCTCAACTACCGTATAGGATTCTATATCCACGCTGAGGCCCATCAGGCTCATGGAAACATTTCCTTTCATATGGGTTGCCATAGGCTCCTGAATGACATCCATGTCAACATCCATATTCACATCGATATCCACGCTCATGCCGCTCTGTTCCACGGACATTCCCATATCCAGCTTCATATTCGCACTCATGGAGCCGATTTTCTCCACGTTAGCCTGTACTTCTTTCATCAGGCTTTCTGCGGTGGTCTTTTTTCCGCAGCCGGAAAGCGCCGCCGCTGCCGCCAGCAGCATGCATAATACCAATCCGATCCATTGTTTTCTTTTTTTCATTTTTTCCTCTTTTCCTCCCTGATTTTTCCATGTTGTGACTCTCAAGTCATCTATGTCATTATGCCGTCAGACCGGTCCATAACCATATACTACAATATGCTGGCCGTCATCTGACTCTGCATAAATCCACCCATCATAAATACTTCTTATCACCGCATCTTCCGAAATACTCTGTCTGCTCTCCAAAATAGCATTTTCCATGACCTGATAAAGAATCCTGTCGTAGTAATCAAACAAATAAATCTCCGTATCGTCGGTAAATGCATCCATCCAGGATATCTCCTCCGTCAAAAATGATTCTGTCCCCTGCAGGAAATCCACCTCAAAATAAGCCCAGCTGTACTGGTTCCCCCTTTCAGCCCCCGTACAATAAATGGCTGAATCCGAAGTCATGGAGATCACAAAGCCGTCCTCAGACTTGGATTCCCCCAGAACTGTATACAACTCTTCCGCCGGATCATACCGGTAAAAGATGAGTGTTGACCATTTATATGACTGTCCTTTGCCCTCCGCTTCTGCGAAATACAAGGCTCCGTCCTGGACGTCCATATAACGGCAGCCCGCGGATATCTCCATGATATACCCCGCTCCGTCGATCTGATACAAGACTGCCTCCGCGTCAGTGCCGTCCGGCTGCTCCATACAATAAATATAGTCTCCGCCGCACCGAGCCTGTCCGGCTTGACTCAGAATGAGCTCAGGCTGACTGGCTTCCGGATCTACCCGGTACAGACCGCTTGTCTCCCCTTCCCCGGGAGCAGACAGAAAATAATAATCTGCTCCAATCCGGCCGACAGGCACCGGGATATCCTCCCAGATTCCGATTATCTGCTCACCGGAACCATCGTACTCATTCCGATAGATTGCATAGGCATCCTCTTCCGTCTTTTTCACATAGATGAGCTCTTCTCCGTTAAAGGCAATTTGAGCGCATATCCCTGGTACCGACAGCTCCCATAGAATCTGCCCCTGTGAATAGATATTTACTCCTGTCCCCTCAGACACAGCAGCAATGAGCCCTCCCTGAGCAGCCAGATAATACCCCTCGGCAAAATCCAGACCCGAACTGGAAGATTTTTCGGATTCCATCCACATGGTCTCTGACTCTTCCATGGTCTCCGACCTGATAGTAATCTGTGACTCACCAGAAAGACCGGCTTCCGCGACCCTGCTCTGGCGTTCCAGCTCCGAATAGGTGCCCAGACACCCCATCCCTTCCTCGATGACACTCTGGGCCGATTCGTAATCTCCCTCCAGCAGATAAATATCCACCAGCTTTACATAGGGTTCTTCATCCCTTCTGGGCTCCAAAGAAATAGCTTCTCTATAAGAAACAGCCGCCTCCTCATAACTTCCTTCCTCCTGATAGATGTCGCCCAGCTCTATAGCCTCACGCCACCGCCCGGATGCGCGGGATTCATGCTTTTCAAATACCATCATGCAGGCGGACAGGATGAGAATCAGACTGAGACACAGGACTCCCAGCAGGACCGCCAGTTTTTTCTGGCTGTCTTTTTTCATATCACTGTCCCCTCGTCTCGTCAATCATGTACAGCAGTGCATTGCAGATGGCCGCCGCTACATTGCTTCCGCCTTTCCGCCCCCGCGCCACGATATAGGGCGCCTCTGTTTCCATGATCAGCTCTTTAGACTGAACTACATTCACAAAGCCCACCGGTACTCCGATGACCAGCGCCGGATGGATCCTTCCCTCTTTGATCAGCTCATACAGGCGGACCAGCGCCGTGGGCGCGTTGCCGATGGCAAAAATGAGAGGCCCTTCCAGGGAAGCCGCCTTGTCAATGCTCGCCACCGCTCTCGTAGTGCCGTTTTCTCTCGCCTGGCGCGCCACGTCTTCATCTCCCATGAAGCAGTACACCTGCCCCCCATACCGGGCCAAAGATCTTTTATTGATCCCAGACCGCCCCATCTGGGTATCTGTTACTATGGACGCTCCGCCCCGGATGGCCTCCAGCGCCTTACCGATGACACCATCTGAAAAACAGAGCGTGTCCGCGTATTCAAAATCCGCTGAAGTATGGATGACACGTTTTATCACCGGCGCCTTATCCTCATCTAGCTTCCGGCCTCCCAGCTCTTCTGTGATGATTTCAAAGCTCCGGGCCTCTATCTCGCCGGGCAGTACATTCTCCAACGCTACTTTCATCGTTTCCTCCTAATATTCTATACCCCTTCTGGCGACGATTCCTTTATCAAACGGATGCTTCACTTTTTTTATCTCCGACACGTAATCAGCCGCCTCCATAAGCTCCGGGGCCGGACCGCGTCCTGTCATGACGACTTCCAGGTTATCCGGCTTCGTCCGCAGGAAATCCAGAAGTTCTTCCCGGTCGACCAGTCCATGGTTATAAGTCGCTATGATCTCGTCCATGATCAAAACCGTATCATTCTTTTCAGCGGCTGCGATTGCAGCTGCAGCCGCCTGGCGGAATACCTCCTGATATACTATAGCCGCTTCCTTCTTCTGCTCCTCGCTCATCTGAAAATAAAAACCAAAGCTTTTTTCACAGGGGATCATCACGACTCCGGGAATATCCCGCAGTACTGTCAGTTCTCCGGATCCGTCTGTCTTTAAAAATCTGGAAAACACCACGGTGAGCCCTGCCCCCGCACTCCTCACAGCCTGTCCGGTGGCCGCCGTCGTCTTGCCTTTTCCGTCGCCGCAGTAAATCTGTATCAATCCCTCCATACAGCCGTCCTTTCCCTTATATGTCTTAAAGACCGGCCTCCAGAATACGGTATACCGCATCCATATCCATGCCCTGTCTTATCCCATCGGCCAAAATATCATACTGCCTTTCCTTATAAGCCTCCATATCAAAAGCCTGAACCTCTGAAATATCCAGTCCCTTCTTCTCATAAAGGCTGCCGATCACAGCTTTCAGAACAGCCTCCTCATCAAAGATACCATGGACATATGTACCATAAATGCTTCCGCTCTGAGCGCCGTCAGCCTTTCCGAAGCTGTCAAGCCAGGTAAGCGGACGTCCATTCCCCTTTAAGCTGCTTTTTCCCATGTGGATCTCATATCCTTTGAACCGGACGCCAGACAAACCGGCCAAAATGCCGGACACATCCCGGAAGCTTCCTTCCACCTGTGTCCTGGTCTTATGCTCTTCAAATACCGTATCCATAGGCAAAAGACCCATTCCCCGGATACTTCCTCCGGCTTCCACTCCAAAAGGATCCGACAGCGTCTCTCCCAGCATCTGGTAGCCTCCGCAGATACCCATGACAATAGTTCCCGCAAATGAAGCCTTTATCACCGCGGCCTCCAGTCCGTTTTGGCGCATCCACAAAAGATCTTCCATGGTATTTTTCGTTCCTGGAAGAAGGATCATGTCAGGATTTCCCAGCTGTCCCGCAGCCGTCACATACCGGAGCGTAACCCCCTCCATGGCTTCAAGCGGCCTGAAATCCGTAAAGTTTGAGATTCTGGGAACCCGGATGACCGCAATATCCACAAGGCCTCCGCCCTCATGCCGCTCAAATCGCTCCGTCAGGCTGTCCTCATCATCAATGTCCACATGGAGGTATGGGATAACTCCTACAGTAGGAATGTGGATTCTCTCTTCCAGCATCTGTATGCCCGGATCAAGTATAGTCTTATCTCCCCGGAATTTATTGATGACCGTCCCTTTTATCAGGGAACGCTCTTCTTTTTCCAAAAGAGTGACCGTTCCGACCAGCTGGGCAAATACCCCTCCTCTGTCAATGTCTCCGGCCAGAAGCACAGGAGCGCCTGCCAGCTTCGCCATGCCCATATTCACGATATCATCCGTCTTAAGGTTGATCTCTGCGGGGCTTCCCGCCCCTTCCAGGACAATTATATCATATTCTTCCGCCAAAGAGTTATACGCTTTCATAATATCAGGAACCAATGCCTTTTTATAGCGGAAATAGTCCCGCGCCGCCATGTTCCCGCGCACTTCTCCATTCACGATCACCTGGGATCCAGTGTCATTGGTAGGTTTTAACAGAATCGGATTCATCCGCACCGAGGGCTCAATTCCCGCCGCTTCCGCCTGCATGACCTGGGCCCTTCCCATCTCCAGCCCCTCTTTGGTGATAAAGGAATTGAGCGCCATATTCTGTGATTTGAACGGCGCCGCCTTGTATCCGTCCTGTCTCATGACCCGCAGCAGCCCGCCCGTCAAAAGACTCTTTCCCGCATTGGACATGGTCCCCTGTATCATCAGTGCTTTCGCCATGTGTTTGTCCTCCTGTCACTTTCCGCCTGACTTCCGTTCTCTTATTCTCCGACTTATGAATCCGCTGCGTTATATATCTGTCCCAGGGCCTTCAGGAGCACTTCGTTCTCCTGCCTTGTACGCACCGCTATCCGGTAATATCCGGGGCAGAGTCCCTGGTAATTACCGCAGTCCCGGATCAGGATGCCGAGGCGGACCATAGCTTCTTTGAGATCCTTCCTGTCGCTGTGAAAAAACAGATAGTTGGCGCTTCCCCCATATACGGTAAGCGGATAATTCCTCATCTGTTCCAAAAGCCACTGCCGCTCATTCCTTATATAACGGACGGAAGCTCTCAGAAAATCTGTTTCCTTCAGCGCCTGGATGCCGGCGGCCTGGGCCGGCACCGATACGCTCCAGGGCTGCCGCAGCTCATTCATTTTTTCTAATAGAAACGTATCCTCCGTCATTCCATATCCCAGGCGGAGACCGGCCATGGCATAGGACTTTGTAAATGCCCTTAGAAGAAAGATTCCGCCCTCCGATATGCTTCCGACCATGGAAACGCGCTCCTTTTCTCCCGTGAGTTCCAGGAAGCATTCATCCAAAACTAGAAAGATTCCAAGACGCCGGCATTTTAACAGTACTTCCTTTAGAAAATCCCGGCTGGTGAGAATGCCCGTGGGATTATTGGGATTGCATAAAAACGCGATGTCCGTCTCTTCTGTCAGGGCGTCCAGATAGTCTCTTCCGATCTGAAACCCCTGCTCCCGTTTTAAGGGATAATACCGGCACCGGCATCCAAAGGCCTCCAGCGCCTGTCCATACTCGGCAAATGACGGAGCTGTGAGAAGCGCCTGCTTTGGCCTCTTGGCCGCCGCCAGCAGAAAAATAAGCTCGGCGGCTCCGTTTCCGCATATGATATGTTCCGGGCAGATCCTCTCTGTCCGGCCGATGGCCTCTCGAAGCTCCGTACAGTCAGGGTCCGGGTAATGCTCCGACCGGTCAATGCTTTCCCTGGCCACCCCTTTCACCCCTTCCGGCATGCCGAGGGGATTCAGGTTCGCGGAAAAATCCAGAATCGTTCCGTATTGGTATATATTTCCGCCATGTATATGTTTCACCTGCGCCACCTCATCCCAGTTTAAATATCACACGGTACAAAAGAAGAGAACAACCCATAAAGAGGACAAGTCCGAGAGCTGATGTCATATACATGAGCCTGTTGGCTCTCCGTATGTCTTCAACAGCAGCCGGCCGTTTTGCATCTCCGATGGTCTTTTTTTTGTAAAGGACCCCGAAATACCAGGCATCCCCCGCCAGCTGGATATCCAGGGCCCCCGCGCAGACAGATTCCGTCTGTGCTGAATTGGGACTGGCATGATTGTGGCGGTCACGCCAGAACACCATCCAGGCATTCCGCCAGTCCATTTTCAGAAAAGCACTGGAAAGCATCATCAGGAATGCGGAGATCCTGGCCGGAATGTAATTGCAGATATCATCCAGCCAAGCCGCTGCCCTCCCAAAGTACAGATACTTTTCATTTTTATATGCGATCATAGAATCCATGGTATTTACAGCTTTATAAAAATACCCCAGCACCGCGCCGCCAAACGCCATGTAAAGCATGGGTGCGATCACACCGTCTGAGGTATTTTCCGCAACTGTTTCTACCGCCGCTTTTATGACACCTTCTTCAGAGAGCTTTTCCGTATCACGGCCCACAATCCGGCCGACCGCTTTCCTGGAGCGCTCCAGATCCCCTTTTTTCAGCTGTCTGTACACTTTCATACTCTCTTTTTTCAAGGATCTCGCCGCGAGAAGCTGATAACACATAAAGCTTTCTATGGCCAGCCGCAGATATGGATGCACCATGCCGGCCAGATATAGAACCAGAAATGGAATGCCCGTGGAAACAACCAAGACCAGAAAGACCAGCAAAACCCCGCCGGCCATCTGATCTCCCCTCGTATCCGGAAAAAAACTGCGTATCTTTTTTTCTAAAATAGAAATCAGGCTGCCGATCAGGCAGACCGGATGCGGAAGCCGGCAGGGATCGCCAAAAATCATGTCCAAAAGAAACCCTATGCCAAGCGCAAATGCAAAATATTTCATGTCACGGAACACCCCTGATATCTGTAAGTTTATTGTCCCCGGACTTCCAGTCTTTTTCGCATAACCATGCGGAAAACCCCTGTCCGTTCTTTACCTGCCATTCATAAAAATTCCGTTTCGGAGAGCCAAACCGCTCCAGAATGGACATGATCGTCCCTCCATGGACTACAAAGGCCGCCGAACCGGCTCCTTCTTCCATGAGCTCACCGACAGCGAGACAAAAAGCCCTGCAGCATCTTTCTGCAAAAACGCTGCGGCTCTCTCCGCCTGGAAACGGCAGTGCGCCGCCGCTGTCCACCCAAGCCTGATACTCCGGCACGTCCTTAAGCTCTTTATAATTTCTATTCTCAAATCTTCCAAAATCACACTCATTGAAGCCTGTTCTGATCCGAACAGGCAGCGACGGAAACAAAAGAGACGCGGTTTCTTTCGTGCGGAGCAGGCCGCTCACATATACAGCCTCCGGATCCGGAATAGAAGATCCGGCCGCAAGCGCCTTTTTTCCTTCCGCACAGAGCGGTTCATCCGTTGTCCCGATATAACGTCCAAGAAGATTCCCCGAAGTTTTTCCATGCCGGATTAAATATATCTTCATGCCCTATCCTTTGATCTTTCCGGGAATCCCGGCCACGACCCGGTAAACCTCGTCTGCCTGCTTTGCCAGATCACAGAGGATCCTGCCGGCTGTCTCCCGGTATTTTCTCTCAAATGCATCCACCGGCACGATACCGCAGCCAATCTCATCTGCCACAAATATCATATCCTTCCTGTGCTCCGCTATCGCAAACAGCTCGTCCCGGATCTCATCCTGGTCAGCACCGGCTTCCATCCGCCCCCTGATCCACTCATGGACTCTGTTCATCACCCGGTCCGGTTCTTTTCCGGCTATTTCAAGGGCAGCTTCCGTTTTTCCCTGGTAAGCTCCTCCAATTATCAAAACCATACTTTGCTCCTTATCATTTTATCACAAAATAAAAGCTGTGTCATGGTCTGTCCGTTATCCTTTTGAACTTTCTCCCATACAATGCCGGCTTCTTTTTCCGTTCCGCCTAAAACGGCAGATACCAGGCGGCTGCCACGGCTATTCCCATGAACAGCTCACAAAGCTCTGTAAACCAGCCGGCCAGGTCGCCGGTAATACCTCCAAATTCCTTATAAGCTTTATAGCGGTAATAACAAAAAACGAAAAGCCCGGCAGCTACGGCAAAAAGTCCGGCTTTCCAGTCCAGAAGGATCATGCCGGCGCCAGCTGCCAAAAGAAAGACAGCCAATACGAAGCGGGTGACATACTTTTCCGCATTGGTGGAAAAGGTCGCCAGAAGGCCGTCCTTCCTGGCATTTTTAAAGGTCACCACAGACATTCCGCTGAGGGCTCTGGAAAATACGAAAGAGACGGCCATGACCATCAGATACTCATCCGGAATACCGCTCCACATGCCCAGAGAGACGACCAAATAGATTCCTGTGACGATTATGGCAAAGGCTCCCGTATGAGAGTCTTTCAGAATCTCCAGCTTTCTCTCTCTGCTCTGGTATGAGGAAAGCGCGTCTGTCGTATCCACGAAACCATCCATATGGATACCCCCTGTCACCAAAAGCGGTATCACCGTGAGACCGGAAGCCCGCAGAAGCTCCGGCGTCTCCAAACAGCTGCAGAGAGCTCCGAACCCGGCGGCCAGCGCACCGATGACCACGCCGATCAGAGGAAAAAAACACATGACATATTTCATTTTGTCTTCCGACCAGTCGGCCCGCGGCACCGGTATCTTAGAATACATGGCAAAGGCCAGTAAAAAGGAATTTATCATAACAGTCCTCCTTTGTGACAGACAGGAATGGAATACACCACCTCTATCAGGGCATCTGACTCTGCCGCCATTCTCCGGTTGATCTCCCCCAGGGCTTTCTTGTACGCTTCCGTGGACGCGTCATAAGATACGCCGTCCGAAAACACTTCGTTGCTCACTACCACCAGATGATCCGTCTGCGCTCTCAGATTCCGGATTCCTTCCATGACCGCCTCCGGCGTCCTGACGCCTGCTCCGCCCTCCTGATAGAATTCATTGGCAGTCAGGTTGGACATACATTCCAGAAGTACGGACGGCTTCTTTCCTTTTACGGCAGGCAGCAGCAGACTGTTAAGACCAGTATAGCACTCTACGGTGGTGAATCCTTTATCCTTCCTCATCTCCCTGTGCCGTTCGATTCTCCTGAGGCTTTCTTCGTCGAACGGAAACATTGTGGCAAGATAAAATCTGCCGCCCTTTCCTTCATCCATCCTTAAGAGCAGGTTTTCACTGAATTCCGATTTTCCGCTCCCGCTTCCTCCCGTCACTACCACAAACATCTGTTTTCCTCCGTACTTCCAAAATGCTTATAACGGCTGATACTGCTCCACGTTCATATCATCAAAGGTAGCCATCCTGTGGTAAACTGTGAGCCCCATATCCAGAACGGATAGGGCGGCCACCGCGCCGGTCCCTTCTCCCAGGCACATCTCGCAGCAAAGCATGGGCTTAAGACCCAGCTCGTCTAATATAAGCTGGCCGGCCGGCTCCTTGGAAACATGGGAAGCGATCATATAATCCCTGGACAAAGGTTCAAGATTCATCGCCAAAAGGGCGGCCACACTGGAAATAAACCCGTCGATCAGGACCGGTATCCGATATATGGCGCCTCCGAGAAAGAGACCCGTCATGCCGGCGATATCATATCCGCCTACTTTTACCAGGATATCCATAGGATCTTCTCGGTCAGGCTTTAGATTTTCAAGCGCCTCTTGGATTACTTTTATTTTTCTTTGCAGCCCCTCGTCGGAAAGGCCTGCTCCCTTTCCGGTCATCTGTTCCACCGGCTGGGAAAGAAGCGCTGCGGCCACTGCGCTGCTGGTGGTAGTGTTGCCGATACCCATCTCCCCTGTGGCCAGGATATCGTATCCCTGTGCCTTAAGACGTCCTGCTATCTCGATTCCCACCAAAACAGCCCGGAGCGCTTCTTCCCTGGTCATGGCCGGCCCCTTCGCGAAGTTCCGGGTACCTCTTCTCACCTTTCGCGGAAGCAATGTTCTGGAAAGAAGCTCCCCCTCCTCCTTCGGAACTCCTTCTAAAAGACAGCCCTCCGTTGCCATTCCAATATCCACAGGAAATACGTCGGTCCTGGCTGCCTCCGCCATCACTGTCACCGTAGTACTTCCTACTGCCATATTCTCCGCCACAATGGCGGTCACTTCACTTCCCGTCTGAGTGACCCCCTCTTCAATCACGCCATTGTCCGCACACATGGCCACAAGCGCCCTCTTTTTAAGATCCACACGGCTGCTGCCGTGAATCCCTGCTATCTTTGCCACATTCTTTTCCAGCAGCCCCAGGCTCTTTAAGGGTTTTGCAAGGCTGTCCCATCTTTTCTGGGTATCCCTGGCGGCGTCCTCGTCCACGGGACTCACGCTGCGAAGCAGTTCATCAAGTCTCGCCGCAAGCTTCCCTTCCATCGTCATCTCTCCGTCCATCGTCTTATCCTCTCTTTTTTCTCTGAAATTCCCGGCAGCTCTTCAAAAAGCTTCCGGCAGATTCCAGATTACCATAGTAGTAAAAATGCGGGAATCCGGCCAGCAGACTGCCCTGATTCACCATACATTCCCACTTTCTCTTCCCCGCAGGCTTCTCTGCCAGAAAGGAATCTCCATTACAGGTGCTGTCCCAATAATGGAATTCATGGGCGGGGAAACGCTCCCCGGCCCTCCCGGCTATGGTATCCTCCTTAGCCGTCAGCGTTACGTAACCAAACCGAGAAAGTCCCGGCGTACGGTAGGCATGTCCTTTAATCACACCTGCCATCGGCCATACCTTTCCTTCTCCGTCCTCCAGCGTCTCGTGGAGATACAGAAAACCGCCACATTCGGCCAGGCAAGGAAGGCCTCCGTCCAGCACATTCTTTATCTCCGAAAGCATTGCCGTATTTTCCGAAAGCGCTCCTGCATAGAGCTCTGGGTATCCTCCTCCGAGAAGCATTCCATCCGTTTCGTCCGGCAGCGTTTCATCCCTAAGGGGACTGAAAGGAAGCAGCTCTGCTCCCATATCCTCAAGCAACTGAAGATTGTCCGCATAATAAAAGTTGAAAGCCTCGTCCCTCGCCACCGCGATCCGGACCGTCCCGCCGGAGGCAAAACGATTCAGATCCGGCTTCTTACTGCAAAGAGGCGGCGCCGTTTCTCCCAGCGCATACAGCCCTGCCAGATCAACAGTCTCCGAGATCACTTCTGCGAGTCCTGACAGCTTTTCTTTCAGATCTTCTATCTCATCGGGACGCTTTAATCCCAGATGACGGCTTTCCAGGAAACATTCGGACAGCCTCGGCACATACCCGTAAACCTTTACCGGAAGCTCTGCTTCGATCAATGCCTTCATTTTTTCATATATCATTGGAGAAACCTGGTTTAAAACAATCCCGCGGATCTGCTTCTGCTTCTCATAATCAAGAAATCCCTTTATCAGGGGAACCGCTGACAGGCTCATCCCCCTGCAGTTTACGATGAGGACCACCGGAGTCTCCGTCAGAGCGGCCACTTCATAGGTACTGGCCTTCGCCGACATGCCGCCTAAACCGTCAAAATATCCCATGACGCCCTCTATCACAGAAAGATCCGCTTCCCCGGCCCCTCTCTCCAGGAGGAAGCGCAGTGTTTCCTTTTCTGTGAAAAAGCTGTCCAGATTTCTGGATTCCATGTCCAACACGCTCCTGTGAAACATCGGATCGATGTAATCCGGACCGCACTTAAAGGAAGCCAAGCGGACCCCCTTCTGCTTCCACGCTTCCAGCAGGCCGCAGGTGAGAAGCGTTTTTCCGCTTCCGCTGCTCGCTGCCGCTAAAAGGATCCTTGGAGTCTTCCCCGCCATCATATCTCTCCCTTTCCGGTCAAACTGACGATGTAGACCGGATTCTGCCCCATCATCAGCTGATGCTCCCCCAGCTTCTTTGCCCGGGAGACCATCACCTGAGATATCTCCCCGTCTTCTGCAGCATACGTCTTCATCAGCGAAACAGCTTCGGCCACCGTCTCCAGGGCAATGGCGTTTATGACGATCCGTATCCCTGGATTTTTCCGGAACAGAAGCTCGACGATAGGCCTCAGATTTCCAGAAGAGCCTCCGATGAACGCATGGGTCGGAGCCGGAAGCGCCTCCAGCGCTTCCGGCGCTTCCCCTTCTATGATCTCCAAATTAGGGACGCCAAATTTCTGTTTGTTCTCCCGAAGGAGAGCGACCGCCTCCGGATTTTTCTCCACGGCATATACCCTACCATCCGCGGCCTGAAGCGCGGCTTCCACTGAGACCGACCCGGTGCCCGCCCCGATATCATAAATCACAGAATCCCGGCACAGCCTCATCCTGGAGATGGATACTGCCCTGATCTCACATTTGGTCATTGGCACCTTTCCCCGTATAAAAGCGTCATCTTCCAGACCATGGGTCACCACATGTCCGGCGGCCTTGGGATTTTCAATAAAAGCCACCGCCAGAGGATGGAACTCCTCGGAAAGGAGCATTTCTGGAGTTCCCCGCCGAATGCGCTCCTCTTTATAGGAGAGCTCTTCTCCCACAGTCAAACCCACATCAGAAAACCCATAGTACAAAAGCTCCTTGCAAAGCTTCCCCACGCTGTCCTTCCCTCCAAGGAGGGCAAAGACCTTTCTATTTTCCCGCACGGACTGTATCAGGTTCTCAAATCGGCCATGGATGCTCATAAGCTTTGCATCATCCCATGAGATTCCCAGCCTTGCCGCAAAATAGATCAGCGAGGACATGCCTGGAATACAGCGGGCGAGGTATCCCTTTTCCTCCAAAAGCGGCAGCAGTTTTTTGGCGCCGCTGTAAAATCCCAGATCGCCGGAAAATGCCACCGCAATATTCCGATACTCCGGGTGCTCCTCCATCCAAGAGATCATCTCCTCATTTTTATAGGATACAAAAGACGGCTTCCGAAAGGTCCCCAATGCCTGCAGCATCCGCTCTGCTCCTATGACCGCATCACATTTATCAAAAGCCTCCTTTGCCGCCTCTGTCATCTGAGAAAACGCCCCGGTCCCAATGGACACCAGCACTGCCTCCCTACGCTTCATTTGAAAGCCGCCTTCATCCGGCGCCTCTTTCTCTGCCACACAGGAAGGAAGGATCTCCATTTTCTCCAGAAGACCGAGAACCTGCTCATAGGAATATCCCTGGTGCTCCTCCGGCCGCCCTACGATCACCACAGCCGCCCCTGCTCGTTCTGCCGCACGGAGCTTCTCGTCGAATCCTCCGGCTTTTCCCGATGACTTTGTCACAAGATAGCGGATGTTATATTCTTTCATGAGGGCATAATTCAGTTCTTCAGAAAAAGGTCCCTGCATGCAGATAAGATTTCTCCCCTCAAATCCCAGACTGCGGCTTGCACAGACAGATTCCTCTGTGGACAGCACCCTGGCAAATACCCGTTTCCTGTAATCCTTTATTTCTGTATATTCCTTAAGCTCCTTGCTCCCCGTGGATGCAAGAATGTTTCCATCCGTTGTCTTAAGATATTCGGCGGCGGCTTTCACACTGTCCACAAAGACCGTATTTTCGCCATATTCCCCTGTCGTTTCTTCCCGAAGAAGGCGAAAATAAGGCATGCCGATCTTCTCCGCTGCTTCTCTGATATTTGCAGACACTTCCACCGCATAAGGATGAGTGGCATCGACCACACAGGAAAAGCCCTCCGCCGCCATCAGGGATTCCATCTGTTTCTCATCAAGGCGTCCGGTCAAGTGTGTGATGGTCTCGCCCTTCGGAAGAAGCGTCTCTCCGTATTCCGTCGCCACACAGACCGACGTCCGGACCGACGCGCCGGAAAGCCGTTCTGCCAAACGCCGTCCTTCCGTAGTCCCTGCGAATATCAGTATCTTATTCATCTTCCTTCACCTTCCTGACCGTTTTCAGACGTTTCGATATCCCCTGGGAGTTACCATCTTCCCTTCGATATTCTTCGTCTGAGAATTGCCGATCCATACAGTAGTGAACATATCCACCTGAGTCTCACGCAGCTCTCCCAGGGTCAGAACATGTCCTTCTTCGCCGCAGCGGCCGATATTCTTCACATAGCCGCAGACCGTATCCGGCTTCTGATGCTCCAGGACCAGATCACACGCTCTCTGCAGATAATCCTGTCTTTTTTTACTGGAAGGATTATAGAGACAGATCACAAAATCCGCTGCCGCCGCCAGTGATACCCTTTTCTCAATTTTCTCCCAGGGCGTCAGCAGATCGCTCAGGCTGATGACCGCGAAATCATGAATAAGAGGAGCTCCAAGCACCGCCGCGCCGCTCGTAGCCGCGGTCAGGCCTCCGATCAAACGCAGTTCCACAAACGGATATCTGACGCCTATCTCATACATCAGCCCCGTCATACCGTAGACGCCGGCGTCTCCGCTGCAGATCATCGCAACAGTCTTTCCTTTCATCGCCTCTTCAAAGGCCAGCTCACACCGATCCACTTCCCGTTTCATGGGAGTGCTCATATATTCTTTTTCCGGAAAATGCTCTTTGATCAAGTCCACATAAACCGTATATCCTACGATCAGGTCGCTTTTTTTCAATGCCTCGGCCGCCTCTATGGTCATTTTCTTATAGGCTCCCGGACCAATTCCTATCACATATAATGTATTCAATCCTCGTTCTCCTTATCAAACCGTATCTCAATTTCTCGCCTTGCAGCCGCTATGGTAATACCGCTTCCTGCCTGCTTCCTGAGCAGAACACAGCCGTTTCCGCTTCCTGCTGCAGCCGCCCGTTCACATACAGAATCCACGCCTACCGTTTTCTTCACAAAATCCGATCCTGTATACATTCCCGGAACACCGGACAGCTCTTGTCCGGAATAGAAACAAATAGGAAGACCCAGGGTCTTTGAAAGCTTTATAAGGCCCTCCTCCTCCTTTTTCACATCTATGGTGGCAATCTGCTCCAACGCCTCCTTAAATATTCCGGAAATCAAAAGCTGTCTTTCAAGGGCTTCTTTCAGTCTCTCCTCGGAAACGCCTCTTCTGCAGCCCATTCCCACCGTCACGGTGCGGGGAATCAGGTACAAAGTATCCTCGCCGGAATCCAGTTCCCGCTCCGACACGGCCACTTTAAGACCATCCCGTTCCCGAAATGCTTCTACCGTCTCACAGAAGCATAATTCTTCCGGTATCTTTTCTCCTCTGACAGGCTGGCTGCTGTAAAAGGGTACGGTATTTCCTGACAGCAGAAAAGCGGACACCCGCTTCGCCAAACTCCTGTCCGAAAGGAAAAGTCCATTTTTCACAGCAAATACATCCACCGCGAACCGTCCGTTTACATCGGTAGCGGTGGAGATCACCGGGACAGCGCCGGCGAGTCCCGCAGCTAAAACAGCCAGCTCATTGGCTCCGCCCACATGCCCCGACAGCAAAGATACGGCGAATCCGGCCCGCTCATCCATCACTACCACCGCCGGATCGGTGAACTTGTCTTTTAAAAACGGCGCGACCGCGCGCACGGCAATCCCACATGCCCCGATGAAGATCAGACCGTCGTATTCCAAAAAGGCCCGGCCGGTCCAGTCCTTCAGAGAGCTTTTCACGCTTTCCGGCTGATCCGCTTCCTGCGAACCCTCCCAGTCCTCTGCCTGATTCTTTTTCGCCCTCTTCTCATATCCTTTTGCCAGATATCCAAGGCCGCGAAGCTTCCCGCACAGCTTCCGGTTCAATCGGCTTCCCGTCTTCGTAAAACTGATGACCGCTATCCGCATGGACCCTCCTTTTTTCCTAAAGCAGCCTATTTTACCGCCTTTCGGAATTCTGTGGTAAACGCCGGGTTATAAAGCTCTGAACGGTCATAGGTATCACCCAGTACCTTTCCGACCACGATAAGGGCCGTCTTCTTGATTCCGTTCTTTTCCGCCGTTTCCGCCAGAGTAGAGACCGTGCAGCGGAATACCTGCTCATCCGGCCAAGTCGCTTTGTATACGATGGCCGCTTCCGTATCCTCCCCATATCCGCCGGAAAGAAGCCGCGTTTCCAGTTCCTTAAGCATCCCTGTGCTAAGAAAGATCACCATAGTAGCCTGGTGAGCGGCAAGGAGGGAAATTTCCTCCTTTTCCGGGACCGGAGTCCTGCCGGCCATCCGAGTTATGATCACAGTCTGTGATACATCGGGAAGCGTGTATTCCGCATGAAGGGCGGCGGCGGCCCCGCAAAAAGAACTGACTCCCGGACACGACTCAAAGGGAATCCCAAGTCTTTCCAGCTCGTCCATCTGCTCCCGGACCGCGCCATATAGACAGGGGTCCCCCGTATGAAGGCGCACCGTCGTCTTTCCCGATTTCTCCGCACTCTTCATCACCTCTATAACTTCTTCCAAGGTCATGACCGCACTGTTGTATACCTCACAGGAATCCTTCTTATAATCCAAAAGTGCCGGGTTTACCAGGGAACCTGCATAGATGATCACATCAGCCTGTTCAATAAGGGCCTTGCCTCTGACTGTGATGAGATCCGCAGCGCCCGATCCTGCTCCCACAAAATTAATCATGATGTGCCTCCTTTACGATCAGCAGAGAATAATATCCCGCGTTTTCGTCAATTTCTTCCACAGACCGATAAATCCTTTCATTTACCATCCCGCAGTTTTCCACCATATAAGTTTCGCAGTCCTTCTTTCGGAGAAGCTCCTTGACCGCACCCATTTTCTTTCCTGATTTCATCAGGATCTTAGTTCCCGGGAGCTTCAGAGCTTCTTCCGCTCCATAAGTAGCCGGTATCACATGAAGCTCTTCCTTCGTCTCCACAAGTCCCAGATTGAGCCTCGCGGCAGCCGCGCAGAAAGAAGGAATCCCGTTTATGATCTCCGTAGGATATCCTGCCGCCGCCACCCTTCTGTGGATATAAAGATAGGTGGAATAGACCGTTACGTCTCCCAAGGTGAGAAACGCCACCTGTTTTCCTTCCCTTAGATGCTCTATAATGCGCCAGGCTCCCCCGTCATGGCTTTCCGCCAGCTTATCCTTATCCTTTGTCATGGGCATATCAACGCAGAGGAATTCTTTTTTTTCAATTCCTTCCACAGCCCCCTCCGCGATCCGGTATGCCACACATTCTTCCTTCGAAGCCGCCGGCAGGGCGATCACATCAGCCTCCCGAATCACTCTCACCGCCTTTAAGGTCATGAGCTCCGGATCTCCGGGCCCTACTCCGACCCCAAAGAGTTTTCCACTATTCATCATTTTTCCTCCGATATTTATCCAGAACGACTGAGTAAGCTATCATCATAACAATACACAGAAGCATAGTCCCCAGGATCGTCACGATAGCCCCCGGTGAATTCTGTCCGCCTCTTGAAAAAAGTCCAAGCACAAAGAGCAGAACAGAAAATAAGATCCATATGATTCCGACGGATCGGTTATACCGCCTGATGTCTGTCACCTCCGGAGCTTTTGCATTGGCCCAGAACCCCATCTGTCTCTTCGCAAAAAAACAGCCGACTCCCAATCCCAGAAAAACAGCGCTCACCAGGCTCCAAATGACCATGAACAACATACCGCACCTCCTGTCTCAGAATCCCCGAACCCCCTTCAGCATAGCCGCCGCGCCGGACGTCTGCCCCAGAATTCCGTATACATTTGAAAATGTGACCGCCTCTGTCTCCATGCCCCCCAGGCACCTGTGGTCCAGATAAAAGCCGATCCGGTCCATGACGATTTCCATTGTTCCTTTTAAATATCCACATTCTTTCAATATCCTTACCCCGTCATCGGTGGTGGGGGCTTCCAGAAGCTCCCGGAGTTTTTCCACAGGCGCCCCAGCTTTAAGCGCCGCCGATGCAAGGAGCTCCATCCGGCAGTCTGCGTTTCGGGAATGGGTATTCATGATTCCGCCGGACAGCTTTATGAATTTTCCAATATGCCCTATGAACAGTATCCCTTTCACTCCCAAGCCCATGGCGATGTCAATGGTATCCCCGATATAATTGCTGCATTTCATGGAACGGGAAGGATCGATCTGGAACTCCTCTCTGGAAAACACAGTTCCATAGTTTCCCGGAATCACCACCAGATACTCCAATCCGCTTGATATCAGCACTTTCATTTCCACTTCTATGGACTTTATCAGCGCAGCTTCGCTCATAGGCTCCACAATTCCGGTCGTCCCCAAAATGGATATCCCGCCCTGTATTCCCAGGCGTGGGTTGAAGGTCTTTTCGCCTATCCTTCTCCCATCCGGCACGGAAACTGTAATGTTCAGATTTCCCCTGTATTCATAAGCTTCGCACGCCTCCGATACCGCTTCCTTTATCATCTGCCTCGGCACCTGATTGATGGCGGCTGCTCCCACAGGCTGTTCCAGCCCTTTTAGCGTCACTCGCCCCACGCCTTCGCCTCCGTCCACAAGAAGACGTTCTCTTCCGTCCTTTTCCCTGTACTCTACTCTGGCGCAAATGAGAAGGCCGCTGGTGGCATCCGGATCGTCTCCGCCGTCCTTTTCCACAGCGCAGCTGACCCATCCTTCCCCTCTGTTTATATCCTGTATATCCAGCTGCAGGAGGATTCCCTTTGGCGTCATCAGGTCCACCCGCGTGACCTCCGATCCTCCTAAGAGCATGAAAGCCGCCGCCTTTGCCGCTGCTGCGGCACAGGACCCGGTCGTATAGCCGCACCGCAGCTTCTTATTCTGCTTCATCACATATTTTTCAAGCATCTGCCGTTTCCCCATGGTCCAACACAGAAAAGGCCGCTGAAAACTCAGCAGCCCGCCGTCATTCCACTGCTATTTACTTCCGCAGATATTTTAACAAAATCGACATGCTTTGTCAACGCAGGCGCTGAACTCTCCATCGAATTTTCTATACCGTCAATATGCGAAAGAAATAAGAAAAAGCGGTATGGAAATCCACACCGCTTGTCCGTTTCACAGATAAACTCCTGCTGTTACAGAGCTTTTCCTGAAGAGCCGAGCACTTCTGCGATCTTATGCTTAACAACTGCCTTTACGTTAGCTCTGGCAGGCGTCAGATACTGTCTGGGATCAAAATGATCCGGATATGCCGCCATATGCTCTCTGATTCCGGCGGTCAGAGCCAGTCTCAGGTCAGAATCGATATTGATCTTGCATACCGCCATCCTTGCCGCCTGACGAAGCTGATCTTCCGGAACACCGATGGCATCCTTCAGAGCGCCGCCGTTTTCATTGATGATCTTTACATACTCCTGAGGAACAGAGGATGCGCCGTGCAGCACGATGGGGAATCCGGGCAGTCTCTTTGCCACTTCTTCCAGAATATCAAATCTCAGCTGAGGATTTGTACCGGGTTTGAATTTATATGCGCCATGGCTTGTACCGATGGCAATAGCCAGGGAATCAACGCCTGTGCGGTCTACAAATTCCTGAACCTCTTCCGGCCTTGTGTAAGAAGAATCCTCTTCGGAAACCTTTACATCATCTTCGATGCCGGCCAGAGTACCGAGCTCAGCCTCTACCACAACGCCTCTCTCATGAGCATATTCCGCAACCTTTTTCGCAAGGGCCACATTCTCATCAAAGGGCTTTGAAGATCCGTCGATCATAACGGATGTGAATCCACCGTCAATACAGGATTTGCAGATTTCAAAGTCTGCGCCGTGATCCAGATGCAGAGCGATCGGAAGATCCGGATAAATCTCCAGGGCAGCATCTACAAGATGCTTCAGATATGCAGCGTTTGCGTATTTTCTTGCACCGGCAGACGCCTGCAGGATGATAGGGGATTTCTCCTCCGCTGCGGCTTCTGTGATACCTTGAACGATCTCCATGTTGTTTACGTTGAATGCACCAATGGCGTATCCACCTTCATATGCTTTTTTAAACATTTCAGTTGTTGTAACTAAGGGCATTGTTTTTTCTTCCTTTCCTTATGGATTCTGCGCTTCCTGCGCGCTTCGTTTTTATTATATCATAAAGTCTCTATTTTAACAGTTCTTTTTTCACTAAAAAAATGCGCAAAATATCAGGGTTTTCCATTCACATTTTGTAAAAAAATGTCAACGCTTCTTTTCGTATAAGTTTCACCAATCCCTTGAACTGACATATCATAAATCAACAGCATTTTCCTGAAAGGATGTTTTCCTTGAACGAAACCTCCTGTTATATCCGGTTTTTTCACGCTGCTGCAGACACAGAAGCCCTTCAAGTTTCCGTGGACGACACGTCTTTTATCCCCAGCCTCCCTTTCCGTACCGTCAGTGGATACGGTCCGGTCAAATGCGGCTTCGTGACTATCACGCTGTCCGGTACACGCACCAGACGGGTTTATCTACAAAAGACTCTGCCTTTTTTCCTGCCCATTAAATATACCATCGCGATCATTCAGACGGTCAATGGACTGGATCTGCGGCAAATGTATGATTACATGTGCCCGTTGTTTCCCGACACGTTCGGATGCATCCGAGCCGCAAACCTGGCATACGGCAGCCAATCCATGGACTTTTTCCTCTACGGCAATAAGCTGATGTTCACCGACGTGGGCTTCAAAGAGGTCACCCCCTTCAAGCCTCTGCGTCCCGGGGAATATGGCTTTTACCTGACGTCGACTCAGGATGAGGAAAATCCTCTGGTATCCGTGCTCACTGACATAGAAGCCGGGAACATGTATACCATGTGCGTACTTAACGGTACCTGGGGGCCGGATGCCATAGACGTCATGGTCCTGAGCTATGACGATACCATACCGGAGATCCAGCCCCGATGACCGAACAAGATGCGGTGTTTTACGCAGTTTTCTCAAACTGGCTGTTGTAAAGATCCGCGTAGAATCCCTTCTTCGCCAGCAGCTCTTCGTGGGTACCCTGCTCGATGATGTCCCCGTCCTTCATGACGAGGATCAAATCGGCGTCTCGGATGGTGGAAAGCCGGTGGGCGATGATGAAGCTGGTACGCCCCTTCATCAAATTGTCCATAGCTTTCTGAATTCTCTCTTCCGTTCTCGTATCCACGGAACTGGTGGCTTCGTCTAAAATCAGTATCTTATTGTCCGCAAGGATCGCGCGCGCTATGGTCAGCAGCTGCTTCTGCCCCTGGGAGACATTGTTCGCCTCCTCGTTTAACTCCATATTATACCCTTCCGGCAGTGTGGAAATGAAATGATGAGCGTGAGCTGCCTTAGCTGCGGCTATGACCTCTTCGTCAGTGGCATCCAGATTCCCGTACCGAATATTTTCCATAATGGAGCCTTTAAACAGCCAGGTATCCTGAAGGACCATTCCGAAAAGCTCCCGGAGCTCGCTTCTGTTAAAGGAACGGATATCATGGCCGTCAATCTTTATGGAGCCGCCGCTTACATCATAAAAACGCATGAGCAGCTTAACAAGCGTTGTCTTCCCCGCACCGGTAGGTCCGACAATGGCGATTTTTCTGCCCGCCGATATCTCCGCGCTGAAATCTCCTATGATGATCTTGTCGGGGCGATAGCCAAATTTCACATGGTCAAAGGTCACATTTCCCTCAATCCCTTCGATGGATACGGGATTCTCCACGACCTGATCTTCTTCCTCCTCTTCAAGAAATTCAAAGACACGTTCTGCCGCTGCTGCCGTCGACTGGAGCAAATTGGATACCTGAGCGATCTGAGTGATCGGCTGTGTGAAGGTCCTCACATACTGAATGAAGGACTGGATATCGCCGACTTCTATGGTCCCGCGGATGGTCAGGAAACCGCCCACGATTGCCACGGCCACGTATCCCAGATTTCCCACAAACTGCATGATCGGCTGCATCATCCCGGAAAAGAACTGGGACTTCCATGCCGATTGGTACAAGGTTTCATTGGTATCGTTAAATTCTTCCAGGACAGCCTCTTCCCGGTTGAACACCTTCACTACCGTATGGCCGCCGTAGGTTTCCTCCACCTGCCCATTCACATGGCCCAGATATTCCTGCTGCTGGCTGAAGAACTTCTGTGAATGCTTCACAATGAAGGAAATCAGCAGCATGGAAATGGGAAGGATCAGCAGTGCGATGATAGTCATGAGCGGGCTTATGCTGAGCATCATGACCAGGACGCCGATAATGGTCGCCACTGATGTGATCAGCTGCGTAATGCTCTGGTTCAGGCTCTGCCCGAGCGTATCGACATCATTCGTCACCCGGGAAAGCACTTCTCCGTGTGTCCTTGTATCATAATAATTCATGGGCAGACGGTTTATCTTCTCAGACATCTCCCGCCTCATCCGGAAGCTTACCTTCTGTGAAATGGAGGTCATCACCAGGCCCTGGATAAAGCTGAAAAAGGCACTGATCACATATAACCCAAGCAGGATCAGAAGTATCCTTCCAATGCCGGAAAAGTCAATTCCGGCTCCTCCGCTCAGCTTCCCAGTGAGGCCATTGAAAATCTTAGTCGTTGCTTTCCCCAAGATTTTCGGCCCGATCACAGTGAATATGGTACTGCCGACGGCAAAAATGAGCACCGTCAAGATTCCCCATTTATAACGTCCCATATAAGCCAAAAGCTTCTTCATGGTCTTTTTAAAATCTTTCGCTTTCTCACCTGCGCCCATGGGCCCGTGTCCCATACGGCCGCCCATACGCACCTTCCCCGGATTCTTTCCTGTCTCATTACTCATTGTCTGCAACCTCCTTTTCCAGGTTCTCGCTGCCAGAGCTTCCATCTGTTCCCGAAAGCTCCGCCTCTGACAGCTGGGACTGGGCGATCTGACGGTATACCTCATTCGTTTTAAGCAGCTCTTCATGGGTGCCTTTTCCCACTATTCTCCCCTCGTCCAGAACAATAATCTGCTCCGCATGGAGGATCGTGCTGACACGCTGTGCCACGATCAGCATGGTGCTGTCGGACACCTGCTCCTTAAGAGCCCTTCTGAGAGCTGTATCCGTCTTAAAGTCCAGTGCGGAAAAGCTGTCGTCAAACACATAGACCGGCGGCTTCTTTGCCACAGCCCGCGCAATGGAAAGACGCTGCTTCTGTCCGCCGGACACATTGGCTCCTCCCTGGGCGATATGGCTGTCGTATTTATCCGGCTTTTCTTCTATAAAATCGGAAGCCTGGGCAATCTCTGCCGCCTTCCGGATCTCTTCGTCGGTGGCGTCCTGTTGTCCGAACCTCAGATTGGATGCGATGGTCCCAGAGAACAGAACTCCCTTCTGAGGAACAAATCCAATCTGACTGCGCAGTTCTTTCTCCGACAGATCCCGGATATCCACTCCGTCCAGGGTGATAGCGCCCTCCGTCACATCATAGAGACGGGGGAGCAGATTCACCAAAGTGGACTTACCGCTTCCGGTACTGCCGATGAATGCCGTAGTCTCACCTGGCTTTGCCACAAAGTCAATATCGTGGAGCACATCATTTTCTGCCCCCGGATACCGGAAAGAGACATGTTTGAACTCTACTATTCCCTTCTTGTCTCTTGGCAGGCTCACAGGGGATTTTTTCTCTTTTATGGAAGGCTCTGTTACGAGTATCTCGTCAATCCTGTGCGCCGCAACGCTGGCCCTCGGCAGCATGATGGAGATCATAGTGATCATCAAAAACGCCATGATGATCTGCATGGTGTAAGTGATAAATGCCATCATATCGCCTACCTGGATGTTCCCGCTGTCAATACCGTGCGCCCCGGTCCAGATGATCAGTACCGTGATGCCGTTCATGATCAGCATCATAGCCGGCATCATGAATGTCATACAACGGTTGGTGAACAGCATCGTCCTGGTCAGATCCCGGTTGGCATCGTCAAACCGCTTCTCTTCATGCTTCTCACGGCTGAACGCCCGGATGACGGGAAGGCCGGTCAAAATCTCTCTGGTCACCAGGTTCAGGCGGTCAACCAATTTCTGCATCTTCTGGAACTTCGGCATTGCCACGACCATGAGGACTGCCACCAGGCAGCTGACTGCCGCTACTGCCACCGCGATGATCCACGCCATGGAGGTATTGGTGCGAAGCACCCTCACCAGGCCGCCGATACCGATGATCGGAGCATAGAGAACCATCCGCAAAAGCAGCACCACCACCAGCTGTACCTGCTGAATGTCGTTTGTACTTCTCGTGATCAGGGAAGAGGTGGAGAATTTATCCATCTCCGCATTGGAAAAGGAGACCACCTTCGAGAACACCTGACCTCTCAGTCTCATGCCGACCGAAGCGGCTACTCTTGAAGCAATCAGACAGACCAGTACGCTGGCCGCCATGCTTAACAGGGCAATCCCAAGCATCTGGAGCCCCTCTGACCATAAATAGTCTGTTTGAAGCTTGTTGATATTTATCCCGACAGCCTGATACTCTGCCTTCACGTAGGTAATCCCCATCTGATCCATAATGGAATCCGAAAGGGCTGCCATCTGCTTATCCATTTCCCCTCTTATTTGAGAGATTGCCTCTTCCGGCAGAGCCGACACATCCATTCCGTTCTTCTCTGCCATCAGAAGTGAAACGACCGGCCCGCCCATGATGCCGTCCAGAATCTCCAGGTCGTCCTTTTCCATTTCGTTTCTCAAAAAAAGATCCTGGCTGCGAAGCTCCGGATACTTCTTCGCATATTTGTTAAATTCTTCTTCTGTCAGGCTTTCTTTGGAAATACGGGTGTAGGAAGCTTCCGCAGCTTCCCGCTCCTCTTCATCCATAAACCGCAGGAGCTTATCCATTTCCGTTCGGCGGATGACCTCCGGCGACACATGGCTGATACCCCCCTGCTGTATTCCCACGTCCACAATGTCGGACGTATACGCCGGCAGCGACAGATCGCAGAACGCCTGCAGGCCTAAAAGCGCCAGGATCAACAGCACCCAGCCCGCCGACTTTCTGAGATATTTCAATATTTTAGTCATAATACATATTCTCCTTCTGATGTCTTATTCTGTAAAAGTTGCCTTGCGTCTTTCTACCTCTTCCTCTGCGTAATCGAAAAGCTCTTCCGACAGATTCAGCAGCATCAGCATTTTTTCTTGACCCATCCGCTCAAAAATCTGTTCTGCCATCTGATCCCGGTACATCCGCTCCTCCTCCAGACATCTTCTTCCCAGCTCCGTGAGTTTTACGAACACTACCCTCCGGTCGTGTTTGGACGCTGTCCGTTCGAGATATCCCTTTTCTTCCAGATTTCCAAGCATCCTTGAAACAGCCGGCTTGCTGATAAAACCGCCGCCTGTCAGATCAGAGGGCTTCACACCCTCTTCATGAGCGGATACCTCCGCCATGCGGTCCACATGAATCATCATCATCATCTCACTGGGCTTAAGCTTCAGGGACATCTCCTGCAGACAGGAAAAACGGTGAAACCGTTCTATTTGCTCAAAAAACATTCTTCCCATCTGAGCAACCGATTCCTCTCCGGTCCTTCTGCGGTAATACCGCCTATTCCTCCCTCTGGGAATCCCGCAGTCACCGTGGATCTTCCCATGGGGCCCGGCTCTTCGCTCTGAGGTCTCTCTTTCCCTATTGTTTTCCATTTTCTCACTTCCTATCTGTATGCCATCCGAGTAAATATAATTAACAATGTAAACTATTAACAATGACAAACACTTATTATAGTTCAAATTCTTTGAAAGTCAATACTGTTTATGATTTCTTAAGAATTCACAAAATTCTATTTAATAACATTATTTCCTGGTTTCTTTTACAAAAAGAAGTTTCTGCTCTATACTTATCTTATCAAGGATTTTTTAGGAGGAGCCTCCCATGAAAAAAGAAATGTACTACGTCTATGAGATCTACCGGGAAAAAAGCTTTTCAAAGGCGGCAGAAAAGCTTTTTATTTCTCAGCCCGCCCTGAGCGCCATTGTCAAAAAGCTGGAGAACGAGATCGGACTGCCGCTGTTTGACCGGAGCGCCAAGCCCATCCGTCTTACAGAAGCCGGCAGGTTTTATATTCAATCTGCCAGGAAGATCATGGACATTGAATCCGATATGGAGGCTTATTTCCACGACCTGTCAAACCTGCAGACAGGAACAGTACGGCTCGGTGCCGCCACATATTTCTGTACCTACATCCTGCCTCCGCTCATCCATGATTTCTCTGCCTCTTACCCTGGTCTGAGAGTCCAGCTCACGGAAGGTTCTTCCCCTGAGATTCTGGAGCTTCTAAGAGATTCTTCTCTGGATTTTTCCTTGGACAACCTGACATGTGACGAACCCGGATTCCTCTGTGAAACATTTGCATCAGAGTCCATAATCCTGGCAGCGCCCTCTTGTCTCAAAACCACAAAGCTGCTGTCCGAAATCAGCCTGTCTCACACCGATATCCGAAATGGGAGGCATCTTTTGGAGGACTGCCCCGGCGTCTCCCTGAAAGCATTTGAAAATGAGTCCTTCATTCTTCTTCGCCGCGGCAATGATATGTATCAGAGAGCTTCCGCCATGTTTGAACATGCAGGCATCTCCCCCACTGTCAGCATGTATCTGGATCAGATGATGACTGCTTACCATTGTGCAGCTTCTCAGATGGGCATAACCTTCATAAGGGATTCCATCCTGCACTATGTGCCGGAAACCGACCGCCTCGTATTCTTCAAACTGCTCGACCCATCTGCAAAACGGGGGATTTATCTTACCTACCGGAACGACCGTTATCTGCCCCGAGCCGGCGCCGCCTTCTTAAAATTTTTGATTCCGTCCGACCGGCCATAATAGAAAAAGCTTCTGCCATTATAGCAGAAGCCTTTTTCTTTTCCTCTATAGACCTGCAATAAAATCATCCAGCTCTTCTAACTTCGTATTGTGACATACCAGCTTATGTCTCGACAAGATAGAGGTATATTTGAGACCTGTGGACGTGGTCACGCAGACGATTCGTTCATTTCCCTTAAGCATTCCCTGCTGTCCCATCTTCCGCACAGCGGCATAGGAAGCGGCAGAACCCGGCTGTACAAAAAGGCCGTTCCGGCACAAAGTCCGCTGTGCTTCCAAAAGCTCCTCATCTGTCACGGACACAGTCTTTCCTCCATATTCCTTCAGACATCTCAGCACCGCATTCCCGCTGGGAGGAAACGCATTCTCAATGGAATGGGCGATAGTATCCGGATTCTGGGTGCGTTCGATTTTATCCAGTCCTTTTCCATACGCATTGTTAATAGTAGCACATCCAACCGCCTGGGCACACACCATAACAGGAATCTTAGAAATAAGCCCCGCTTTCTTAAAATCCAGAAAACCTTTTAATATTCCTCGGAAATGTCCTCCCGCGCTGGTAGGCACTACAACAAAATCTGGAACTTCAAAATTCAACTGTTCGCAGACCTCAAAGGAAAGAGTCCGGTATCCCTCTATCCGGAAGGGCTCATCGGAATTCACAAAGTAGATTCCATGGCGCTCTCCAATGGAAAGACTCTCGTCATAAAGCTTGGCGTAGTCTCCCTCCACCTTAATGAGACAAGGATCATAGACGGCGATTGGATTCAGTTTTTCCTCGTCAATATGGTCATTTACCAGGATAAACGCCTTTAAGCCCGCACGGTTGGCAAATGCCGCCATGGAGATCGCCATATTCCCGGTGGACAAAGTGCCCACCTTCCGATATCCCAGCTGCAGGGCCCGCCGGATGCCGGCGGCTGATCCTCTGTCCTTAAATGACCAGGTGGGATTCACGCTTTCATTCTTAATCAGAATCTCTCCTGCTCCGGTTTCCTCTGCAAGTCTCGGCATGAAAAGGAGCGGTGTGAATCCTTCCCCCATGTTCAAGGCGTCATTTTTTTCAAAGTAAGGGAAAAATTCTCTGTATCGCTCAAACAGAGTTCCCCCGAATGGCTCTTCCTTTCGTATTTCCCCTCGGCCGTCAAATGGGACCTCCAGAGTTTCCCCACACTTTTCACAGCGAACTGCGGCTTTCGACGCGTCATACTCCGCGCCGCATCCGGTGCATACTAATTTACAATTCCAATCCGACATATCGGTTCCCCCTTTTCCTATCCTCCTGAATTGCTTTTCTGTCCTCAGTGTAGCACTGGCGGAGGAAAACAGGCCAATACATCTTTTTATATGGGCCATAACCTAAATCATATGACAACATCTCTAATACTACCGTCCATAAAGAAATCACTGACAGATGAGGGTACCGGTCGTTCCGCAGATTCCGTCCCGTGCCTTTTCTAAAAGTGTGATCAGCGCATTCCTGCCGGGCCGGGAGGAAGCAAACTCTGCAGCGGCCTGCACCTTCGGAAGCATGGAACCCGGGGCAAACTGCCCTTCCCTGATATAATGCTCCGCATCCTTGACAGTCATCCTGTCCAGCCATGTTTCATTTTGTTTTCCAAAATTGATCGCAACCTTCTCAACCGCAGTCAAAATAATTAGAAAATCTGCATCCAGCTGTTCTGCGAGCAGACAGCTGGCAAAATCCTTGTCGATCACGGCGCTGGCTCCGGAAAGCCTGGCTTCACACCTTGTGACAGGGATCCCTCCGCCTCCGCAGGCTATGACGAGATGGCCGGAATCCACCAGAGAACGGATCGCGTCCATTTCAATGATCTCCGCCGGTCTCGGCGAGGCGACCACTCTCCGGTATCCGCGTCCGGCATCTTCCTTCATCACATATCCGTATTGTTTTTCAGCCTCCTCTGCCTGCTTTTTCGTCATGAAATGACCGATGGGTTTAGACGGTGACAAAAACGCGGGATCATCTTCATTGACCCTCACCTGTGTCATCATGGTAGTGACCGGCGTATCATATCCACGTAACCGCAGCTCCTCGCGGAGAGCATTCTGCAGATCATATCCGATATACGCCTGGCTCATAGCAACGCAAACAGACAGCGGGGTATTCGGCTGTTCCGACCTTTCCCGGCTAAGTGCCGCCATGGCATTGCTGATCATTCCCACCTGTGGACCGTTCCCATGGGTGACGATCACCTCACATCCCTCGTCCACCAAATCTACAATGACCCTTGCCGTATGCCCTGCTGCCTTTCTCTGTTCTGAAAGGGTACTGCCCAGCGCATTTCCCCCAAGGGCGATCACAATCCTTTTCTTTCTCATAAATATCCCTCCAATATAAATATCTGCCTCCCGACCGTATTTCGTGTCAATGATATCCGGCGTCGAAGGGCAGATGAAATATATCTCTCATAATTATCATACCACAGACGTCTGTAAAATCAAGATATTATGTACGATAATAAGCAAATTCAAAATAATGCATAATGATTACAGTTAATATTTATAAATATAAAAAGATATCAGAGAATATTTATGCAGCACTTATGTAAAAAAATCATCAGAAACGATTGCTGAAAAAAGGGTTGAAAATCATTTCTTATTCGTTTATCCTTAGTGTCGATACATAAGAGGCAGCATGAAAAAAAGAGAGGTCGTATTCTATGAATCAGGTAAAAACAGCAGAATTGGAAGAGCGAATATACCAAGATTATGCTACAGTCGCAGGTATAATCGTATTGAAAAACGGTCAGCTTCAATACGAAAACTATTTTAACTCCTGTACAAAGAACAGCCGGATCCACATATATTCTGTGACGAAAAGCATTCTTTCCATATTGATCGGAATCGCCATGGATAAAGGATATTTAAAAAGCTGCAATCAAAAGGTGCTGGATTTTTTCCCGGATTATACAGTCAAAAGGAAAGAAAACGCCATACAGAATATCACCCTCGGAAATTTACTGACCATGACAGCTCCGTATAAATATAAATATTTTGTACCCTATATTAAATATTTCAAGAGCAGTGACTCAGTAAGATTCACCCTGGACCTGTTGGGAGGAAAGAGACAAATAGGAAAGTTCCGATACACGCCCGTCATCGGACCGGATATTTTATCTGGTATTCTTACAAGAGCGGCAGGACGGACGGTACTTGACTTTGCCTCGGAATACTTATTTTCGCCGCTGGGGATCACAGTCGAAAAGTCCATTGTGTTTCAAAGCAAAGAAGAACAGATTGCTTTTAACAGCTCCAAAGAGATAAGCGGCTGGGTATCAGATCCGGCGGGAGTGAACACAGGAGGATGGGGCCTCACCATGGCTCCTTCTGATATGGCGAAAATAGGCCAGTTATACTTAGACGGCGGAGTATGGAACGGCAGACAGATCTTGCCATCTGAGTGGATAAAAGAGAGTACCGAAGTACAGAGCAAATGGAGAAACTTGTCTTATGGTTATTTATGGTGGATCATCGATGAAAAAGAACATGCCTATGCCGCCCTCGGAGACGGTGGAAATGTAATCTATGTCAACGAAAGGAAAAATCTGGTGGCCGCAGTCACTTCTCTTTTTGCACCAAGGGCCAAAGACAGAATAGCACTGATCAGGGAGCATATTGAACCTATGTTTGAGAACGGTTAAAAGGAAATGGGAAAGAATTCTGGATTCATAATCGAATCTTCTTTCTCATAGGATGTCTTAAAGTCATGTACAAGACAGTACAGGCATTCAACGGGAAGGAGAACATATATGTGGAGTAACTGCGGAATTGTAAAAATACCGGTGCTCAAGATGAAGGAGCATCCTCTGGATGAGGCTCAGACGGTAGACGAGGCCCTATATGGCATGGAAATCTTTATCCGTGAACGGGCCCCAAAGGGCTGGGTCTCCATTGAAACCGATTATGGATATCAGGGATACGTAAAGGCAGAAGGACTGGAGCTGCACGAATGGACAGTCAGACGCTGGCAGAGATTCCGCCGGCTTGTGGTGGATGTGCCGTTTTCAGATGTCTTTGAAGTTCCCGGCTTTAAAAATCCGTATTTCCTGAGCCTTCCAAAGGGAAGCCAGGTGGCCGCGACGGAAAATCCGGGACAGGCCGGCTGGAATCAGATCCGGCTGGTAGACGGGCGCGGCGCATATATGAGAAAAAGTCATCTCCGCCCTCTTCTTGAATCCCACTATTCTCTGAAAAAGGAAGAGGATGTCTTAAGAGAGAGCCTGGTCCGCACCGCGCTCACTTATCTCCATACTCCATACCGATGGGGAGGCAAAACACCTCAGGGAATCGACTGCTCCGGGCTCTGTTCCATGGTCTATCTGCTTCATGGAATCTCCATATACCGGGACGCAAAGCTGAAGGAAGGCTATCCCGTCAGGGAAAT
This sequence comes from Qiania dongpingensis, assembly GCF_014337195.1. Taxonomy (NCBI): domain Bacteria; kingdom Bacillati; phylum Bacillota; class Clostridia; order Lachnospirales; family Lachnospiraceae; genus Qiania; species Qiania dongpingensis. The sequence goes on along the minus strand of NZ_CP060634.1, from coordinate 54,133 downwards.
ACCTGTATGCGCAGTAAAGCCCGGCGACCTTTTATACTTTCCGGGACACATGGCCCTCTATATCGGCGGTCTTCAGTACATCCATTCTACAGGCCGCATGGGGGACGACGGAGTCGTCATAAGCAGCCTGAATCATACGGCAGAAAATTACAGAGACGATCTGGCCGGCAATGTGACTGCGGCAGGCACCATATTCTAATACCAGAATGTAGAAGTATACCTTTTCATACCTTTCAAACAAGCTTTCTTTGTCTAATCTACAAGGCAAGAAGAAATCCGATTCCATCCAGGCGGCTCGCTGGCAGCCGTAACCAGCATCTTTGCGGCCTCCAGTCGGTCCTTTCCAACTGACATGGATAAACCTTAATTTTTCCATGTCAGATTCCAACAAAAATCCGCATGATATGCGATTTTTGCCTCCCTGCGGCCGGGAAGATTCTGCTAACGCCTTTGCGGCGCTCGCCTTACGATGGAATCGGATCCTTCCTCTTTGCCTCTCTTCCGCACCGAAATAAGCGCTCATTTGCCTCGAAAGCCATTGGGGCGGCCACCTCAGCCCGCTGCCATAAGGCGCGCGGGCCGTGTGGATGTCCAATCCTTTTATGAAATCATGGGAATGGAAGTCGTCTGAAACGGTGCGGCAGAAAGAATACCGGCAGAAAGATTTCGGGCCGGCCTAAAGGTGAGCGCCACAGGGCAGCGGCCGGTGTTCCCCATGCGGAGGGAGGCAGAAACGGAAATACCGATTCCGTTTCTGAGTAAACAGGAGATGGGAAATCATAAAGATTTCCCGTCGACATGTGAGCGGTACTCCTGAAGCGGGGATAAGGCGGCCCCTGCATCGCCAGCGAACCGAAATCGTGACGGCCCGGAACTTCTGCCGGTGTTTAACTGAAACTTACCAGGAGCTTACTAAAGATGATTTCAAAAAGTCTTTTGTATCATACCCAAGGGCATCCCTTAATTTATGCCCTCCGGGCGGGCGCACTTCGTGCGGCAAGGTATATTAAAAAACACTTCAAGGCGCCGGAGTCAGATCCGGCATCTTGAAGTGCGTCTGTTTTTTTATTCTTTAACAGAATCAAGTGCCTGTTCAATATCGGCGATGATGTCGTCTGCATTCTCGATTCCAACGGAAAAGCGAATCAGATCCGGCTTTACGCCTGCTTCGATCAGCTGCTCATCGCTCAGCTGCCGGTGAGTATGGCTGGCAGGATGAAGCACCGATGTTCTTGCATCCGCCACATGGGTCACGATACAGGCCAGCTTCAGATTGTCCATAAAGCGGATGGAAAGCTCTCTCCCGCCTTTAAGGCCGAAAGCAATCACGCCGCAGGTGCCGTTCGGCATATATTTCTGAGCCCGTTCATAGTAGGGACTGCTTTTTAACCCAGGATAATTCACCCAGGCCACCTGTTCATTCGCTTCCAGGTACTCGGCGACCTTCTGTGCGTTCTCGCAGTGGCGGGGTACCCGCAGATGCAGCGTCTCCAGGCCCACGTTCAAAAGGAATGCGTTCTGGGGAGATTGGATCGCTCCCAGGTCCCTCATCAGCTGGGCCGTCGCTTTCATGATATACGCCTTTTTCCCAAACGCTTCCGCATATACAAGTCCGTGATAAGAGTCATCCGGAGTCGTAAGTCCGGGAAATTTTTCTTTGACAGCCATCCAGTCGAAATTCCCGCTGTCTACGATACAGCCGCCCACGCTCATCGCATGCCCATCCATATATTTCGTAGTGGAATGAGTCACAATATCTGCGCCGAACTCAAAAGGCCTGCAGTTGATGGGAGTCGCAAAGGTATTATCCACAATAAGCGGAACGCCGTGCTTATGCGCCGCCTCTGCAAATTTCTCGATGTCCAAAACTACCAGCGACGGATTAGAGATTGTCTCTCCAAACACGGCCTTGGTATTGGGCTTAAATTCTTTTTCCAAATCCTCCGGTGATATTTCCGGATCCACCAATGTGAAATCAATGCCCAGCTTTTTAAGCGTCACGGTAAACAAATTGGAGGAGCCGCCGTAAATAGTGGCGGAGCTTATGATATGATCTCCCGCCGAAGCGATATTGAATATCGCGTAAAAAGTCGCCGCCTGCCCTGAGGAAGTCAGCATCGCGGAAGAACCGCCCTCCAGCTCGCAGATTTTCTGTGCGACCGCGTCGTTGGTAGGATTTTGCAGCCTTGTATAAAAATACCCGTCATCCTCCAGATCAAAAAGCCTGGCCATCTGCTCACTGGTATCATATTTAAACGTTGTACTCTGATAGATGGGCAGCACTCTCGGCTCCCCCTTTTTAGGTGTCCAGCCGCTTTGAATGCAGATAGTCTCCGGTTTATACTGATGTTCCATGATGGTTGTATCTCCTCTCTTTTAAATCCTGTATTTCTACAGACAAGCGCGGTATATATTTACCACATCCTGCTCATGCAGAGGCACGTAAGCCTGTGTATCCAGCTGTGCGTAAGGTACCGCGGCCTTTGCCATTACCTCAAACAGGGAATCGTCGATCCCCAGCTCGGAAAGTGTGACGGGAAGCCCGCAGTCAACAAAAAACTGCTCCGTAGCGTCAATCCCCATATTAGCCAAGGCAAATTCATCCGGCTGCCTGGGAAATCCCCACACATTTATGGCATAGTCCACAAACTTCCCTACTGTGTTTTCCGACAAGATATAGCGCATCCAGGCAGGAGTTATGACAGCCAGCCCCACGCCGTGAGTGATATCATAATATGCCCCAAGCTGATGCTGTATGGCATGACAGGACCATTTTCCTTCCTTGCCGCATCCGCACAGCCCGTTCAGAGCCATGCTGGCCGCCCACATGATATTCGCCCTGGCCGAATAATTCTCCGGCTCTGTCAGGGCCACAGGACCCCATTTGATGCAGGTCTTAAGGATACCCTCTGAAAATTTATCCTGGACATACGCGTCCTCTGTCTTTTTAAAATACCCTTCAAAAATGTGGGACATGATATCCGCCACACCGGCTGCTGTCTGAATCGCCGGAAGTGTATACAGATATGTGGGATCCAGGACAGAAGCCCGGGGGTATAAATGGCTGCTGTGTACTCCCTGCTTCTCATGGACGGCCTGATTGGTGATCACCGCTGTCGGATTCATCTCCGATCCGGTAGCCGCCATGGTCAGCACAGTAAATACCGGAAGCGCGCCGGCAATCAAGGACGGGTCCTTCACTACGTCCCAGGCGTCTCCTTCGTAGAAATATCCTGCCGCTATCACTTTTCCACAGTCCACGGTGCTCCCGCCGCCCACGGCCAGGATCATGTCCGCCTGATGCTCTCTTGCCATGGCGATCCCTGCCCGTACAGTCTCAATTTTAGGATTCGGCGTCACACCCCCAAGCTCCCAGAACTGAAAGCCGCTATCCTTCAAAATGCCGCATACGGTATCATAAATACCATTCTTTTTAATGCTCCCGCCGCCGTACACCATGAGCACCCTGTTTCCGAACGGTCTCATTTCTTCCGGCAGGCAGACTGCCTTCCCTTTGCCGAACAACATCTTTGTCGGCGCATAAAAATCAAAATTCTCCATGGCCTACCCCTTTTCGCTCCTCCTTTTAAGCTACACGCCTTCTGCCGTCAATATTTGTCATATTCGTCCAGGCACTCCAGAGTACAGTAATAGCTCCCCTCGTCTATGGAAACGTAAAGATCACTCGTTCCCCACTCCGTAAACAGATAGCCCTCCTCTTCCGCATCGGAAAAAAAGCCCTGCACCTCCTGCCAGAGCTGGTTCCGGTCCGTAGCAGGATTAAGGCCGCAACCCGCCAAAAGCAGGAGCTTCTGAGCCGCATCCTTCTCACTGGCGGAGACTGACACCTGCATCACCTCCCCGGTGACTGTATCGGAAACGATCCGAAAATAGCTTCCCGTATCATCGCCGATATCAACATAGACGCTCTTCTCATAATAAGTGTAGTCTCTGTCCCCATAGGAGGACAGCCAATTGCTGGTCACCGCATCGGAAATCTGGATATCTTCACTCTGCCACAGTTCTTTACAGTAACCGGCCAGCGTGTCCACATAAAGCTGTCCGTCCACATCGTAATGAGTATGACCATTGCATGGCTCTCCGACAGCCAGAATTTCTTCCTCATCAACCTCCTGTGGATAGATATCTGAATCATCTGGCTCCTCGTCCGAAGCATCCTCTCCGTTAAAGACCGTCTCCAGACCGCTGTCCTTCCAGAGCTTGAGAGCCGTCATTTTGATCGGTTCCCAGCAAAGGATAATGACCAGAATCAGGGCCGCCGCAAAAAACAGCCGGCCCACAATCTTCATGCCGCTTCCGTCCTTCTTTTTTTCATCCTCCAGAGTATTTTTCCTCCGATGAGGATCGACATTTGGTATACCATATGTATGCTTTCCGCCACAGGTATCCGGATACCTGGTGTTTTGGTAAGCGTCCGGCGAAGGTCTTTTTGAACCGGTGCGCGCAGGAGCGCTCCCATAGCTCCCTGCACTCCATGTATCCTTCGGCTTCACTGCCGCGGTTTCGAGGACGCCTGCCCCCGAACCACTTTCATTGGGCAGGAAATCTCCCTCATATATGATCGGCTCCTTCCGAAGCCGCTTACACTCCGGACAAAAACTCTTTGCCGTCAGCTCATGATCACACACTGGGCACAAATAACGTTTTTTCATCTCTCTCCCGCCCTTCTCATCCGGCTTTCATCATTCCTGTCAAGTCTCTATCTGCAGGCCAGACGGTAAACCTCTTCACATTCTTTTCGTCCCAGTTTCACAAAAAATCCCTCTGTACGTCCGTCGATCTGCAGAGTATCCAGAAGCTTCGGTATGTCCTCTTCTTTTGCTCCCAGCTCCGCGAAAGAGGTCGGCATGCCAATGGAATGGAAAAATGCCTTGGTCCTGGCAATCCCTTCCTTGGCCGTCTCCTCCGGATGTTCGAAATCCATCTCGCATCCCCAAACGCGGACCGCAAACTGGGCAAAACGGTTCACATCATGGGGCATCACATACGTCATCCATGCGGGGAACATCACAGCCAGGCCCGCTCCGTGGGCACAGTCATAAAGCGCGGAAAGCTCATGCTCCAGATTGTGGCTCGCCCAGTCCTGCTCTCTTCCAACTCCGCAGATGTCATTGTGCGCCATGGTGCCCGCCCACATGATATTGGCTCTGGCCTCATAATCATTGGGATCTTCGAGGACCTTCGGAAGCTCCTTGATAATAGTCTTTAAAACGGCCTCACAGAACCGGTCCGTGATCTCCACATTTCTCGTATTGGTAAAATACCGTTCAAATACATGAGCCATGATGTCCGTACAGCCGCTCGCCGTCTGATACGGCGGCAGAGTCATCGTGAGCTCCGGGTTCATAACGGCAAATACCGGCCGGATGACTTCACTTCCGTAAGGCCGTTTGTACATACCGTCTTCATTGGTGATCACGGAACCGTCGCTGCCCTCGCTGCCGGCAGCCGCTATGGTCAGGACCGACGCTACCGGAAGGGCGCGCTCCGCAGCTGCCCTGCCTGCGTAGAAATCCCAGAAATCTCCGTCGTAAACAGCCCCCATGGCGATTGCCTTGGAGGAATCAATGGTGCTTCCTCCGCCTACTGCCAGGACAAAATCCACCCCTTCTTTTTTGCACAGCTCGATGCCCTGATATACAAGGCCGCTCCTGGGATTCGGCTTTACGCCGCCCAGCTCTATGTAGGAAATCCCTTCCTTGTCCAGAGAAGCCTTTACCCTGTCTAAAAGACCGGAACGGACAACGCTTCCGCCGCCGTAATGGATGAGCACCTTACTGCCGCCGAAGCGCCTTACATAATGGCCTGTCTCATTCTCTTTTCCTTTTCCGAATACAAAATATGTCGGGCTGTAAAATGTAAAATTATCCATACCTTCTCTTTCTCCTTACCGTTTTATTTTTATCCAAGATGAATTCATTCTATCACAATTCCCTTTATTCTTCCATAGCAATCATGGAAAAACTCTGCCGGAAACCGTAAAACTTATCCCATGGCATCCCGAATGACCCGTTCTGCGTTTCCGCGCATGACAAGCTCCAGCTGGCGTTCCGTAAAGCCTGAGTTTTTGAGAGCTTCCCACAGAAGATACATCTTATCCGGAGAGTCGATCTCCAAATCTCCTGTAATGCCGTCCAGATCGGATCCCAGCGCCAGGACGCCTTCCCCGCCGCAGTCCAGGATATGACGCGCATGGGCCGCCATTCGGACAACACTGCTGTGTTCACTGAAAAAATCCTCATCCAGAAATCCGGGAGCGAAGTTCAGCCCCATGACGCCGCCCTTTTCCGCCAACAGACGAATCATGCCGTCACTCATGTTCCTGGAACAGTCCGCCAATGCTCTGGCATTGGAATGGGACGCCACAAAAGGCCTGGCGCAAAGCTCTGCCACGTCATGAAATCCCTCATCCGACAGATGAGACACATCTACGATCATTCCCAGATCATTCATATAGGCCACCGCCTCTTTTCCGAAAGAGGAAAGGCCGCTGCCTTTGCTCCCATAGACGGCGTCCCTGTAGTTAGCCCTTCCGAAGCAGTTGTCATGATTCCATGTCAAAGTTATCAGCCGGATTCCCATGTCATAAAACCGCTTCAGGTTTTCAAGCTCTCCGCCCACCGCCCTGCCGTCCTCCAGAGTCAGGAAAGCGGAAATCTTTTTATCCGCTTCATTCCGTTTTAAATCCCCATAGGAACCGGCAAACGCAATCTCGTCTCCATGCAGAGAAACCTCCCTTTTGATTCCGGAAATCAATTTTTCAATATAGGATTCATCCCATAAAGCCAGCTCTGATCCCGGGCATTTTCCGTCCTCGTCTTTCTCCGGCAGGCTCCTTACCTGGATTTTCGCATCCTCATCCGGCATCCAGATGGCAAAGAATTGTGCAAGGCATCCCCCCTTCTTCAGTCTCCGGATGTCGATCTTCATCTGATTCTCATAGAGACTTCCGCCCTCATCCGCAAATACCAAAAGCGTATCACAGTGCATGTCAATATAATCCAGCATCCTCTTCCTCCAGCAATTTGATCAGCGCCTCCCTGCTGAGACTTCCGAACGAAGCTGCCTCATTTTCGATCACCTGATCCGTCAGCTCCTTCTTCATTTCCTGAAGCCGCAGAATTCCTTCTTCAATGGTATCTTTGGCTATGAGACGGAACACCGACACTACCTTTTTCTGTCCAATCCGGTGAGCTCTGTCAGTGGCCTGGTTCTGTGCGGCCAGATTCCACCACGGGTCAAAGTGAATGACCACATCAGCCGCGGTCAGATTAAGTCCTGTTCCGCCCGCTTTGAGGGAGATCAGGAATACCGGTACCTCGTCATGGTTGAACGCATTGACAAGTTCCATCCGTTCCTCCTTTCCTGTCTGTCCCGTCAGCTTATAATATGCGATTCCTTCTTTAGAAAGACGTTCTCCCAAGATATCCAGCATAGAAGTAAACTGGGAGAACAGCAGAATCTTATGGCCTGACTCCGCTCCGCCCAAAATCAGCTCCATACAAGTCTCCAGTTTGGCCGAACCGCCTTTATAATCTTCATAGCAAAGACCCGGGTCACAGCAAAGCTGTCTCAGTCTTGTTAGTTCCGCCAGAATCTGTATCCGCCTCTTTTGATATTGCTCATCTCCTGAGGATTCCAGCTCCTTTTTTAGCTTTATGGCATTGGCTGCATACAAACTTCTCTGGCTCTTTCCCAAACGGGAATATACTACGCTTTCCAATTTATCCGGCAGATCCTTTAGGACATCTTTTTTATAGCGCCTCAGAAGAAATGGGCCAATCATTCGATGCAGACGTTTCAAAGCGGCCTTATCTCCGTCCCGCAGCACAGGCACCTCAAATTCTTTTTTAAACTTTTGATAGCTGTATAGAAAGCCAGGCATCAGATAATCAAATATGCTCCACAGATCCCCAAGGCGGTTCTCAATGGGCGTTCCGGTCAAAGCAAATTTGGTAACCGACCGGATCCGTTTTACCGCCCGCGCATTCTGCGTCGCATGATTTTTGATATACTGAGCCTCATCGATAATCTGAAAACGAAACTCCATACTCCGGTACAGCGCCGTATCTCTTCGCAGAAGGTCATAAGAAGTAACATATACCTGTGAAGGCTTCCGTCCGACGGACAGGAGCTCCGCCCTCTCCGCTCCCGAACCGGCCACAACGGTCACCGTAAGCTTCGGCCCGAACCGGCGCAGCTCACTCTCCCAGTTGTAGATCAAGGAAGCCGGGCATACGATAAGCGCCTTCATATCTGGATTTTTTCTGGCCTCATCCACCAAAAGGGCTATGACCTGAATTGTCTTGCCGAGGCCCATATCATCCGCCAGGATGCCTCCGAAACCATAGACATCCAATGTGCGGAACCAGAAGAATCCGTGCTTCTGATATTCTCTGAGGATATCTCCCAGGGACGGCGGCACTTCAAAATCACTTTCTCTCACGGAATTCATATTCCGGACAATGGATTTAAAAGCGCTGTCCCGGTTTACATCAATATGTCTTCCGTCCTTCAGCACTTTATCCAGATAGAGGCTCCGATATCTCGGCACATGGATTTCGCCCTCAAGCGGCTGACGATCATCCAGGGCCAGCCCCTTTGACAGCTCAGCCAGTGTTCCGAATCCGGTTTCGGACAGCCTCAGAAAATCTCCTGATTTCAAACGGTAATAGGTCTGTTTCTGACGATAGGCGGACAATATCTCCGACAGCTCTGAAGAAGAGAGCCCGCCTGTATCCACTTGCAGATTCAGCCACTCTCCCTGCAGGCTGACGCCCACTGAGACCCTGCTCTCGGAAAGTATCCTGCGTTCCTTCATCGCGTTACTTAAATATACTTCTCCATGCTTTTCAAACTCCGAGATTCCTCCGTCCAACAGGCTGAACATGGCTTCTTCATCCCCTTTGACGGTAAAGCAGCTGTCATCGGCATAACGTCCGGTAAAATACTGCTTTATCAGAGTACCGACTATCAGTTCCCCCACCTGGTCACGAAACACTTCCGAATACCTCGTTCTGTCAAAAGGGGTGAATTTAACCGAGCCATACCAGAATTCCGCCTTCAGCGTAATCTCATCAGCAGAGGGACTGTCAAAGTAAAACTTCGTTCTGAGAGGCTCCGTATGGTACTGTTCCAGATCTATGCCCATGGATTCCAGGCTGACATAGCCTGAAATTCTCGGGAGGACATAGTCACAAAAAGAAGGAAGATCCTTTTCACTCATTTCCACAGACAGGATTCTGCTTCCATTCCTCGGACTCATGGCCTGCAAAAACTCCTTTAAAACGGCAGTGCAGCCCTTGTCACAGCAGTATAGAATATCCTCTCGTATTAGGTACATCCTTCTTTTTCCGTAAAACACCGTAATCTCATCCAGAAGGGAGATTCTGGCCCCGTCCCTTCCGTGCGCCCGGATGACGCCAAACAGTCTCGGATTCTCCTTTTTTACCTTGAGCTCTTTTATGCTTCCTTCCTGTGTCTCAAATTCCACCGTTCGTCCTATCAGCGCTTTCATAAAGCTGTCACAGGCTCCCGGTGAAAGCTCCAGTTCCCGGAGCACTGGCATCATCGCCCCTCTTATGGGGTTCAGCTTCTCGTAAAGATAACGGTATTCTCCTACAGCCCTGTTTATCTCCTCAGCCAGCCGGGCAGATTCATCATCAAAGGCTTCCAGGCTGTGATAAAAGCCCAGCTGCTTTCCATACTCCACATATGCATCGCATTCCAGGGCTTCGGAAAATGCCGCCATATCCTTCACCAGATAAAGTCTGCTTATACCAACCTTCAGATAAATGCGGAGCATTCCGCCTTTCTCACGGAGCACCGGCTCCAGATGGATCTTCTCTTCCATTTTGGAAGCCATCAGCTTTGTCATTTCCCGGCTGGTATACGTGTGGATCATCCGCCGGACTTCTGGTGGCGTAGATACATGGGGAGAGGCCTCTGCTTCCCTTTTTTCCATTGCATAAAAGGCTGCCGCCGCCTCATGGCAGCACAGCCCTTTGTATTCTTTATGGGCGGGGCATTGGCAGGTTGCCTGATAAATGCAGTCTCCCTTGATCAGCAGAGATACCTGATAGACCCTATTCCCGTCCGCCACGGATGTTTTTATATTCTCTTCCCCTTTCCAAAAGCTCTCGCTGGAGAGAAAGCGAACCTTTCCCATCTGAAAAAGCTCCCTTCCTTTCTCGTATTCCTGTGCACTTCTGGATTTTCTGCGAATCGTATCGCTGGAGAATGTCATCATTTCCCACCTACATTCTGTCTGGTGCCTCAAAGCCGAGAAGACCGATGCAGGTTTCAAGTACCCGCTTTACAAGCTCCAGCAGCCGGATATATGCCGCCTGCCTCTCTTTGTCTTCCTCCGCCATGATCTTTGTTTCATGATAAAATCGGTTAAAGGCATTGGATAAGTCATATATATACTGGCAGATCTTATGAGGCGCCTGTTCTGAAAATGCAGACAGCAGAGCGTCAGAAACCTTGCTCACCTCAATCTGAAGAGCCTTCTCACTCTCGGAAGCCGCGGGAAGCACCCTTACCGTTCCCGTATAATGTTCCGGCAGTGCTTCATATTTTGCCTGAATGGATTTAATCCGGACAATGGTATACAGAATATAAGGGCCCGTGTCTCCTTCAAAGGAAATAAACCTGTCCACATCAAACATATAATCCTTTGAAGCCTGATTGGACAGATCCCCATACTTGAGCGCCGCCAGACCGATGACTTCAGCCGTCTTCCTGGCCTCTGTCTCTGAAACCGTGCGGTTTTCCATGATTTTTTCATATACCGCATCGCAGATTTCCTTTATCAGATATTCCAGCCTCATCACTCCGCCGTCTCTGGTCTTAAAGGGCTTTCCGTCTTTTCCGTTCATCGTGCCAAAGCCCAGGAAATCCAGTTTCACCTCAGGCCTTACAATCCCGGTCTTTTTGGCGCAGCGGAATACCTGTGTGAAATGAAGCTCCTGCCTCTTGTCAACCACGTAAAGCACACGGTCCGGAGAAAACAGCTTCTCCCTTTCCACCAGCGTGGCCAGATCCGTCGTCGAATAAAGAGTGGCTCCATCCGACTTTAGAAGGATACAGGGCGGGATTTCCTTAGTGTCCGTATCTTCCTTGACATCTACCACCAGGGCCCCCTGGCTCTCATGGGCAAACCCCTTCTCCTTCATCTCCTGGACCATAGCCGGGATATAAGGCTGTGCATCACTCTCTTTTTTCCAGATGTCAAAGGTCACATTCAGCTTTTCGTAATTCTTCTTCAGATCCGAGACAGATACATTCAGAATATGATTCCACAATGCCATGTATCCCTTGTCGCCACGCTGCAGCTTAAAGGTCGCATCATGGGCTTTTTCCGCAAAGGCCTCGTCAGCCTTGGATTTAGCGCTGGCCGCCGGATAAATCTCTTCCAGCTCTCCTATGGTAAACGGCGCCTCCTCCGGATAATCCCCCGTATACGCCTCATCAAAATAGGGAAGCTCCGGTTTTCTTTCTTTCAGTTCCTCGATGATCAGGCCCATCTGGAGACCCCAGTCGCCCAGATGCACGTCTCCTATGACTTCATGGCCGAGGAAACGGCCCAGACGCTTCATACTCTCACCTATGATCGCGGAACGGAGATGCCCCACATGAAGAGGCTTGGCCACATTGGGGCCGCCGTAGTCGATGACGATTGTCTCCTTATCACCGTCATAGGCCACTCCTAGTTTTTCCGAATGATCCATTTCCTCCAGATAATCCGCTAAAAATGTTTTGGAAAGCTTTAAATTGATAAAACCGGGAGATACCGCGGCAGCCTCCTCGAAGCACGGAGCGATCTTCAGCTTTTCCACCACATCGCCGGCGATCATGATGGGGGCCTTTTTATAGAGCTTCGCACCGGCCATGGCGCCGTTACACTGATATTCACAAAGGTCCGGACGGTTGGACAGCGTCACCTTGCCCAGTGACCCCTCATATCCGCAGGCCTCAAATCCCTGCTCTACGGTCTCTGTTATCAAATCAATCAGTTTCTTCATGGTTCCTCCTCGGTTTCAATGATTTTTCCTGTTTTTTTCATTTAGCCTATCCGATATATTATAATATGTATTCCCCAAAAAATCCAGCATTTTATCTTTTCAATCCTGTCCTGGGGTGTTATACTGTTTAAAGGTATAAAATAAAACGGAGGATATTAATATGAACGTAAAGATTCAGGATTTAAAGGATGTAACCATTAAAGGAGTAAATGTGGCTTTCACTGACACATGTGAAGCTTATAAGGAAAATTTCTTCGAGTGGACCGCTTTTCCTGTCGTGACCGGATTCAAGACCGGAAACATCATGTCCGGCGTACTTCAGGGATGGCACCATACTCCCAACTTCGACGTGATTGAATTTCATGAGGACGCAGAGCAGTTCTATTTCTTTGAAGGAACCGCTCTGATGCTGTTCATCGATATCGTTGACGGAAAACCCGCCATGGATACCGCTCAGATGGTTCGTATCCCCGCAGGAGTTCAGCTGGATATCGCTGCTGGAAAAGGCCACTTCGTAGCGGTAGCCGAAGGATGTACCTTCAAGGCCGTTGTGGTCTCTCCGGTACAGGAAGCTCCCAGGATGGACCTGCCCGAAATGATCTGCGGAGAATGATCTAGTCATATCCAAATGTGATACTAGCATAAGACCTGCGGCGCCGTCTCTCGAACAGAGAAGGGACTGCAGGTCTTTTATTTATACCCTTGAACACCTTTCAGACAAGCTTTCTTTGTATGCTTTAAAAGCAGGAGGAAATCCGATTCCATCCAGGCGGCTCGCTGGCAGCCGTAACCAGGATCTTTACGGCCTCCAGTCGGTCCTTTCCAACTGACATGGATAAATCGATATTTTTCCATGTCAGATTCCAATAAAAACCTGCATGAAATTCGGTTTTTACCTCCCTGCGGCCGGGAAGATCCTGCTAACGCCTTTGCGGCGCTCGCCTTACGATGGAATCGGATCGTTCCTCCTGTTCCTCCTCCCGCACCAAAGTATTTTCCGATTGCCTTGAAAGCTATTGGGGCGGCCCACCGCAGCCCGCAGCCATAAGGCGCGCGGGCCATGTGGATATCCAATCCTTTTGTGGAATCAATGGAACGGAAATCATCCGAAATGGTGCGGCAGGCAAGATACCGGCAGAAGTTCCGGAGCGTCACGATTTCGGTTCGCTGGCGATTCAGAGGCCGGGGTTCCCCAAGCGGACAGTCAAAAAAACACTTCGGTTGTCAGCCGAAGTGCCTTTGTTCTTTGATTCTGAATTTATACTCTGGATAAATACTCGCCCGTTCTGGTGTCAATCTTGATTTTGTCCCCCTGCTCCACAAACAGAGGCACATATACCACCGCGCCGGTCTCGACCGTAGCAGGCTTCGTCGCGCCGGTAGCCGTATCGCCCTTGAAACCGGGTTCCGTTTCCGTAATCTCCAATTCAACGAACAGAGGAGGCTCGATAGAGAATACCTGTCCTTTATGGGAACATACCTTTACCATCTCATTCTCTTTTACAAATTTAAGCGTATCGCCGACCATATCCTGACCAAGAGGAATCTGATCATACGTGTTCACGTCCATAAAATAATACAGCTCTCCATCTGAATAAAGATACTGCATGTCGGCCCTGTCAATATGAGCGTTTTCAAATTTTTCTGTGGGACGGAAGGTCTTTTCAATCACACCGCCACTCTTAATATTTTTTAATTTCGTTCTAACAAAAGCTGCGCCTTTGCCGGGTTTTACATGCTGGAATTCGATGACCTGGAACACGTTCCCTTCGATTTCCACCGTAATACCGTTTCTAAAATCGCCAGCTGATACCATCTCTGATATTCCTCCTTCAGTTCAACTTGTCTATCTGTTTAATTCTATACTATATCAATTAGTTTTTCAAGGATTTTTTGTAGAAATGTAGGACCACCCGCTCCAGATACCGTTTGAGCACGATCTGGATCTCTTCCTTCGGATGGATGGGATTCACCAATATGCTGTATATCCCGCAGCGCTTGGCTCCGTACACGTCGGTAAACAGCTGGTCGCCGACAAATACTGTTGTTGAAACATCCGTTCCCATCTCTTCCATGGCACGCCTGTAATTTTTCCTGGACGGCTTATGGGCATTGTACAGATAACGGCTGTTCATCGCCTTTCCAAAGGGCGCCACCCTCGGCTCCTGGTTATTGGATATCAAACAGGTTTCAAATCCCATGTCATGGAGCCTGGCAAAAAGGGCCACCGCATCCTTCGTCTCCGGCTTTCCATGAGGCACCAGCGTGTTATCAATATCAAACAAAAGACCCCGGATTCCTCTGGCCCATAACGCCTCATAATCAATCCCGTAGGAGGAGTCCACATATTCATCCGGATAAAATCGTCCAAACATCATAGCTCCCTTTTCCCGCCTTTATAAAGCTTCTCCAGCTCCTTCAAGAAGGTATTCACATCCTTGAATTCCCGGTATACAGAGGAAAAACGGACATACGCCACCTCGTCCAGCTGTTTCAGCTTGTCCATGACCAGGTTGCCGATCCTGGTGGTGGTGATCTCTTTTTCTTCCGAATTGAAGATTTCATTCTCCACTTCGTCCACCAAGCGATTGATATCCTGGGTGGATACCGGCCTTTTATGGCATGCCAGCAGCACTCCAGCCTCGATTTTCGCACGGTCATAGGCCTGTCTGGTGTCATCCTTTTTGACCACCATCAGCGGAATCGTCTCGATCTTTTCATAGGTGGTAAATCTCCGTCCGCAGGCCTCGCACTGACGCCTCCGCCGGATGGCGTTATTGTCCTCTGCAGGCCTGGAATCGATCACCTTGATGTTCTCGTTATTACAGAACGGACACTTCATGGTATATCCTCCTTTTTCCGCTGCTCATTTGCATTTATTCAGGCAGTCCTCCGTGATCACCTTCACCAGTACAAAGTCCTCCCCAATCTGCTCTACACAGCCATATGGAATTATGTATTCCGAATCCCTGCCCAAGAAACCACAGATATGGGCCGGGCCCGGTATGATGAACTTCTGAATGCAGCCCGTTTTACAGTCAAATTCTGCATCGGTTATAAAGCCCAGCCTCTTTCCGTCGCAGATATTGATGACCTCTTTCATTCTTAAATCGCTCATCCTCATGGCAAGCTCTCCCGGCATAATACTTTCCTTAAAGATATTTTATGCCATTCGGCCTGTACTTGTTGCCTGTTGCCGGTGATATCCCGGTCAGTTCCTGCTGAACTCCTCCAGGACAAGGCCCGGATTCCGGTCGAGCACCATTCCCATGCTCCAGCTGTTGATAAACAGAAGAAGCGGATTCCCTTTCAGATCTTTCACCCTCTTCATATCAGAGGTGCCCTGAATCTTTTCCACATCCAGGCCGTCCTTGTTGGCGATCCAGCGGATATGCTCATAGGGAAGCGGATCCAGCTTCACTTCCACATTGTACTCGTTATTCAGGCGGAACAAAAGGACATCAAACTGCAGGACGCCTACCACTCCCACAATAATCTCCTCCATGCCGGTATTAAACTCCTGGAAAATCTGGATGGCACCCTCCTGGGCAATCTGGTTCACACCCTTTAAGAACTGCTTCCGCTTCATGGTATCCATCTGCCGAAGTCTCGCGAAATGCTCCGGAGCAAAGGTCGGGATTCCCTCATAGGCAAATTTCTGGCCGGAGGAGGTAAGGGTATCGCCGATTGAAAAAATCCCCGGGTCAAAGACGCCGATGATATCCCCCGCATAGGCTTCCTCCACAATCTTCCTCTCCTGTGCCATCAGCTGCTGAGGCTGGGACAGCTTCACCTTTCTGCCGCCCTGGATATGGTTTACCTCCATGCCTGCTTCAAATTTTCCGGAACAGATCCGCATAAACGCAATCCTGTCTCTGTGGGCCTTGTTCATATTAGCCTGTATTTTAAATACAAAGGCAGAGAAATCCGGACTCACCGGATCTATGATTCCGATGTCTGCCTTCCTTGGAAGAGGAGGAGTCGTCATCTTAAGGAAATGCTTTAAAAACGTCTCCACCCCAAAATTTGTGAGCGCTGACCCAAAGAAAACCGGGGACAGCTTCCCCTGCCTCACCAGCTCCATGTCAAGCTCCTGGCCCGCGCCGTCTAAAAGCTCAATGTCCTCCAGCAGCTGGCTGTGATAGCCTTCCCCAATCAGCCAGTTCACCTGAGGGTCGTTCAAGTCCACCTCTTTTGTGTCCACTTCCCTTTGTCCGTTCATTGCCGCCGTGAATGTGGTGATACATTTCCTGTCTCTTTCATATACACCTTTGAACTCCCGCCCTGAACCTATGGGCCAGTTGACCGGGCAGGTGGCGATGCCAAGAACCGACTCGATTTCATCCATCAGGTCAAACGGATCGTTTGCGTCCCGATCCATTTTATTGACAAAAGTGAATATAGGAATCTGCCGGAGCAGGCAGACCTTGAAAAGCTTGATCGTCTGAGCTTCTACACCCTTGCTGGCATCGATTACCATGACTGCGGAATCCGCCGCCATCAGCGTCCGGTAGGTATCCTCAGAGAAATCCTGATGTCCCGGTGTATCCAGGATGTTGATGCAGAATCCTCCGTAATTGAATTGAAGAACCGACGATGTGACAGAAATACCCCTCTGTTTTTCTATTTCCATCCAATCAGACACCGCATGCTTCGCGGTCTTTTTTCCTTTCACGGAGCCGGCCAGGTTGATCGCGCCTCCATAGAGAAGGAATTTCTCCGTTAATGTTGTCTTTCCCGCATCGGGATGGGAAATGATCGCGAACGTCCGCCGTTTTTCTATCTCGTTTTTCCATGATTCCTGCTGCTTAAAAGCCACTTGATGTGTTCCTCCTAATTGTGATATTCAAAGTTCCTTCCCCATTCCGTTCCTCCGCCAAGTCAATTTAAAACAGGGGGGTAAACAGACTCATTGCTGAAACCAGCAGCTGTTCATATAGCGGGCGGCGCCTGCAAAAGTCCATGGTGATCTCCATGGATTCTTCCATGGTCGATTCAAAATCCCGTTTTAATTCATTTACCGCTTCCGTCTTATAAAGCAGAGCTCCGCACTCGAAATGCAGATAAAGACTGCGGAAATCCAAATTGATGCTTCCGATGGCCGCCAGAGCATCGTCTGCGACGAATGCCTTCGTATGGAGGAATCCGGGCAGATATTCGAAAATCCTCACACCTGCGTTTATCAGCTGGGCGTAATAGGATCTGGTCAGCATGAAGATCAGCTTTTTGTCGGGGATGTGCGGCGTCATGATCCTCACATCCACGCCACTTTTTGCCGCCAAAGTCAGCGCCACCATCATCTCGTGATCGATAATAAGATACGGCGTATAAATATATAAGTATTTCCGGGCGTTATGGATGATGTTCAAATACACGTTTTCACCGGTGCACTCATGGTCCAGCGGGGAATCTCCATAAGGCTGGACATATCCTTTTTCTGCGCTCTCACCCATATGCTCTTTCACACGGTAGGCTTCATAGTCAAAATCCGTATGCTTTATGGAATTCCACATGCCTAGGAACATAGAGGTATAATTCCAGACCGCTTCGCCTTTTACCAGGATTCCTCCGTCTTTCCAATGACCGAAGCGTTCTACCTTATTGATATATTCATCAGCCAGGTTAAGGCCTCCGCAAAACGACACGCGTCCGTCTATCACGGCCATTTTCCTGTGGTCTCTGTTGTTGAAGATAGCAGACATTACAGGGCGGAAGGGATTGAAGGTCCGGCAATGGATGCCTTTTTTCTCTAAAATACGCGGATAATTTCTCGGAAGCAGCCATATACAGCCTACATCGTCATATAAAAGCCGCACCTCTACGCCCTCTTTTGCTTTTTCCTCCAGAATCTTAAGGATCGTTTTCCACATGTAACCCTGTTCTATGATAAAATATTCCAGAAAAATGAATTGCTCCGCTTCCTTCAGAGCTTTGCACAGCTCTTCAAAATACTCTTCCCCTCCGGAAAAATAATGGGTGGAACCATTCCGGTAAGCCGGGAAATGAGCAGTCTCATATAAATACCTGGACTGCTTTGCCATGGCAGGATCAGCCGCCTTGAGCTCCTGATCTATCCCCTCCCGCTGGACCATATAAGGATACAGCTCCTCGTCTATCCTTTGATGTCTTTTCCGATGGGCGACTATTACATTCGCCCTGCCAAAAAGCAGATAAAGTATTGTCCCCACGATGGGCACGCTCAAGATCAGGATGCTCCAGGCCAGTTTATAGGCCGGATTATTCCATTGGCGCACGATATGGATGACCAGCAGAAGTCCGATCAGGGACAAAAGGACAGTGATCGTCCAGTAATACTTTCCCAAAAGCAGCACGGAAGCCACGATCCACGCCACCTGCAGGATGATCACCATGGCCACCCATACCATTCGGCTGGTCAGAAATGTAAGTATCCGCCTCATGTCCTCTCCTTCCTGTCTTTTCTCCCCGCGCAAACGGTTTCTCCCCAGGTAACACAGGGCCTACAGTCTCTTTAATATCTCATCCAAAATGATTTCCGCCACAGCGTCTTTGCTCATTTTGGGAAGCACTGTCTCCCCTTCTGCCGTAAGGATAGTGACCACATTGGTGTCGGTTCCGAAGCCTGCTCCCTCTACCTTCACATTGTTGGCCACGATCATATCCAGATTTTTTTTCTCCAGCTTTTTCCTGGAGTTCTCCACCATATTCTCTGTTTCCATGGAAAAGCCACAGAGAAACTGGCCCGGCCTCTTATTCTTCCCCAGATAACCCAGGGTATCCTCTGTCCTTTCCAGCTGGATAGAAAGAAAATCATCGGATTTCTTCACCTTTTCCTCACTGACGGATACCGGACGATAGTCTGCCACCGCAGCCGCCTTTATAATGATATCCTGATCCGGCGCCCGCTCCGCCACCGCCTCAAAAAGCTCTTTCGCCGTCGTGATCTCCACTGTTTCTACGAAATCCGGTTTCTGGATTTCCACAGGCCCCGTGACCAGAGTGACGCGGGCTCCCCGGTACATGGCCATTTTCGCAAGGGCATATCCCATCTTTCCCGTGGAATGATTGGTAAGGAAGCGCACCGGATCAAGAGATTCTCTGGTGGGGCCTGCTGTAACCAGCACGCGCTTTCCCGCCATATCCTTTTCGAAAGCCAGCTCCCTGAGGATATAGGACAAGAGAGTCTCTTCATCCGCCATTTTTCCATTCCCTGTATCGCCGTTTGCCAGCATCCCCACCACCGGTTCTACAAATTCATATCCGTAACCCCTGAGCTTCTTTATATTTTCCTGGACGATAGGATTATTGTACATATTCGTATTCATGGCCGGCGCCACCAGCTTCTTGCAGGGGCATGCCATGATCGTGGTGGTCAGCATATCGTCGGCAATGCCGTTTGCGATCTTTCCTATCACATTGGCGCTGGCCGGAGCAAGCATCACCAGATCCGCCATTTTTGCCAGAGCCACATGCTCCACACTGAACTCAAAATTCCGGTCAAAGGTATCCATCAGGCATTTTGTCCCGGTCAAAGTCTCAAACGTCGTGGGCGTGATAAAATTGGCCGCGTTCTTTGTCATCAGCACATGCACCTGGCAGTGCTGCTTCTTCAATAGTCTTGCCAGATTGGCGATCTTGTAAGCGGCAATGCTTCCGGAGACACCTAAAAGTACCGTCTTTCCCTGCAGCATATCTTATACTCCTTCTATTGGCAGTGATTGTTATTTTCGTGGTTCTGTGCTATAATCGCACCGTGGCCGGCTGCCGGCCGCACCCTATTCTAAAGACGGCATACGCCGCAAGAAAGGATTTATCTCAAATGATTCTCGCTATAGATATCGGCAATTCCAACGTCGTAGTCGGATGTATTGACTCAAAGCAGACCTATTTTGTCGAACGCGTTTCCACCAATGTAAACCTGACCGTATTGGAATATGCCATCACCATCAAAAACATACTGGAGCTTTACCATATCAACCCCAAGGGGCTTGAAGGCGCTATCATTTCCTCCGTGGTCCCTCCTATTTCAAACACGGTAAAACTGTCCGTGGAAAAGATCATCGGAAAACCCTGTCTCCTGGTGGGTCCCGGCATCAAGACCGGGCTCAACATCGTCATGGACAATCCCGCCACCGTCGGCAGTGACCTGGTGGTAACAGCAGTAGCCGGCATCAAGGAATATCAGGCGCCCTTCGTGGTGATCGATATGGGGACCGCTACCACGATTTCCTGTGTGGACAGGCATCACAACTATATCGGAGGCGCAATCATGCCGGGAATCCGTGTCTCTCTGGAATCCCTGGCCCAAAAAGCCGCTCAGCTTTATACCATCAGCCTGGAGACACCGAAACACGTCATCGGCAAAAATACCATTGAATGTATGAGAAGCGGCATCGTCCTCGGCAGCGCTTCCATGCTGGACGGCATGATCGACCGGTTCGCAGAGGAGCTGGGGGAAATTCCCACCGTCATCGCCACCGGCGGCCTGTCCAAAGCCATCATCCCACACTGCCGGCATGAAATCATCTATGATGACAGCCTGCTTTTAAAAGGGCTTTGGATCATCTATGCCAAAAACCAGTAAAGCCCACAATTCCATAGGGATTTTACCATAAACAGGCAGAAAATACAATAGCAGAATTTTACTGTGATGCGGCTGAAAGAACAGACAAAAAGCGCTTGTCTCCGGCGGAGACAAAGCGCTTTTAATTAGTTTTATCTATCGGCTGAAATTAAAATGCAAAAGAACTTTTCCCAGTGCCATGGTAAGTACCAGCGCAACGATGGCTTCCGGCACTCCGTTGGCTATAACGATCCCTATGATCACCTGATATACTGCACCGACCGCGATTTCCTTTGCGGCAGCGAACTGTTCCACAAAGCAAAAATAAATCAGGTTCATCACCAGCAGGGTATTGGTCAAAGCTCCTACCACGCCTGCTGCGGGCAAAGCTACATATTCCATGGACTTCTTTCCCTTCCCCAGCATCATGATGCCCTTAAACACAAAATAGGGAAACACCCCTACTAAAATCCGGGGGACAAAGCAGATCAAAAGGCTCCATAGGTTGCCTCCGGAATAAAAAGGCGAGAACGCAAATGACAAAAGACTGGGATTAAAGGTGTTGTTGATCAGGCTGGTGAGCCCAAAGATAAATCCAAGAAACGCGCCCTTTTTCGGTCCTAAGACTACGGATCCGATAATGACGGGTACATGGATCAGAGTGGCCTTTATGACCACAAGGTTGATGTAGCCTACGTAAGGCACGAAGGCCATCAGAATGATAATGGCTGCTATGACCGCAGTCAAGACCATGTTCCGGGTTTTTACCGAAGTATTCATTTTTCCTCCTGCTACTGTTCCGCTTCCCGGATCGCCTGACGTTCCGGAGCCGCTGGATACAATGCGTTTTCAGTTCCTCCCCGATTATAGCATATTATCTGGACTTGTCCACCTCTTTTAAAAATTTCTCCCATTTATCTTCATGATCCACAAAATATTTGGGGCAGATTTTTCCTGTTATATCGTAATGGCGGATGATATCCTCCGTATCGATCAGATAGGTATCAGCCAGCCATGCGGTCAATTTCACCAGAGACTGATAAGTAGCCTTCGTAAATTTTCCGCTCTCGTCCTCATGGCAGCACTCAATGGAGATGGTGTTGCTGTTCCTGTCATTGGAAGCGTATGCCACTTCACTCATGGGAACACATTGGAGAATCGTACCGTCCGTGTCGATGATAAAATGGCTGCTGGCATAGGTGCCGGAGCTCCCATCTGCCAGGCCCGCGAAATAATTCCGGTTCTGCTTGGCGGTGGTGCCGGGATTTGCCGTATAATGGACCACTATGCCGTCCACATCGTCCAGAGCCGTACCCGGTCTGGAATATTCATTGGTCGGAAGAAGGTCCCTCTCTATCCAATCCGGAACTTCTATCTTCTCCCACTGAATGACCCGTTTTCCTCCGGCGTCAATATAAACCGGCTGACTGGAATCTCCCGTCTTCCCCTGACTGCCCGTAGTTTTGATGCCTGGGCCGTCTCCGCCCTCCGTCTGCCTGCTATTCCCAGAAAACACCACAGATTTTACAAACATGGCCAATAATATTATCACAAGAATGATTCCCGCTGCGATCGTAATCTTTCTGACCCGTTCCTCCCTCATCGAAACCCCTGCCTTTCTCCTTTGTCTTATCCTTCTATACGCTTTATGTTCTATTTATCTAAGGCGCCAAAAAGGGCGCCTTTCCTGCCGGCACCCTAAGTATAGCATAAAACCCCTATTAAAATATCTGAATTTTCCCTTAAATATTCCCTTCAATTTCATTAATTCCATAAATGGAAGCATTTTCCCGCGCGATTTATCTGTCCAGTCACATCACCGCCTGCAAAAGCATTCCCGCGATTATGGAACATAAAAACAAGATTCCCAGGATCTTCAGATTTTCTTTTCCATTTTTATTCACGCGGAAAAGCACCGCGAGTCCAATCCCCGCACTGGCGCAAAGTCCCGCGATCACAGAGCCAAAGCTCAAGACTCCGCTCAGATAAAGCTCCGTCAGTGCCACAGATGCGGCGCAGTTCGGGATCAATCCTACGAGTCCGGCCAGCACCGGCTGAAACAGAGAATCCTTCATTAATATACGGGATAAGGTCTCGATGCCGACCGCTTCCAGCAGAAGATTCAGGACACAATTAAACAGAAGCAGATAAAGAAAAATCTGTATGGTGTGACGGACAGCCGCTCTCAGGACGCCGCCTTCCTCTTCGCATCCGCAGTGATCACAGATATTTCCCAGCTGTTTTCGTTTCATCGGACTTTTCCTGAGTAAAATATCCACCGCATATCCAAACAAAACTCCTATCACCACCTTGATGGCCAGCAGACGGATCACCACTGCTCCGTTGCCCGGGTTCCCCAGAATCAAAAGTACGGCCTCATCCGAGGTGGAAAGGAACACTGCCAGAAGCGTTCCCACGGTGATCACTCCGCCGGAATACAGATTGGCGGCCGCCACAGAAAATCCGCACTGGGGAATACACCCGAAAAGCGCTCCCACAAGGGGGCCGGCCCCGCCAATCCGCGTGAGCATCCCATTCCTGTGTTTTTCTGAATAATGCTCTATAACCTCCAGAATCAAAAATGCAGCAAACAGGAAAGGCAGCATTTTCACGGTATCCCAAAGTCCGTCTTTTAATGCGTCTATTATATAGTCCAAAGAGACTGCCTCCTTTTTTATCCTTATGATCCGCCGGTATCCTTCCGGCTTTTAATCTCATCCACGAACCGGCTGACCACAGCGGATTTCCCATAGCGTTCCTTGACAGAATAGATGTGCAGCTTTTCTTTTGCTCTGGTCATCGCCACATAGAACAGCCTCCGTTCCTCCTCCACATCCGCCGAAAGACCGGCCTTTTCATGGGGAATCACCTGTTCGTTGACATCCGGAAGGAAGACGACAGGATATTCAAGCCCTTTCGCCCCATGTATGGTCGAGATCACCACTCCGCGGCGATCCGCCGCCGAATTCTCTCTCTGCCGTCTCATCTCCTCGCGGTATTCAGACATGTGACTGAACCAGGCAGCAAAGGTTTTGTATTCTCCCGCATCCGACTGAAGCTCCTCCAGAATCTCTAAAAGACCGTTTTCCTCCAAATGCCGTTCCTTCGCGTATCCTTTCAGATACCCGTCGTATCCGATGGTTTTTCGGATATACCCCACCGCCTGATAAGGAGAAAGTCTGCCCACTGCACGAAGGTCCTCACGAAGAGACCGGATTCGTTCCGCCATCCATGGCTTTTCTTCATACATCGCTTCTATTTCATCCAGAGATACCTTGCTTCCGGAAAATACAGTTCTGGAGATGTAACGGCAGGGCTTGTTGATGATCCGCAGGAGGACAGTCCGGCTCTCATCTCCCATAGCCGCCCGGATATAGGCAAAAATGTCACCGCTGGTCCAATGGTCATACAGACAGGGGACTGTATCCCTCGTCTGGAACGGGATATTATATTCCATAAGCTTTCCAAGAAGCTTCCTGGCCCCCGTATTCGTCCGCACGAGCACAGCGATCTCTTCATAAGCCCTGCCGGCTTCCCGGTAAGAACGGATATGGGACAGAATCCGTTCGTATTCCTCTCCTGTCCCCGGAAAGCTTCCCAGGATAACAGGTCCTCCATCCTTTCCCGTTCCGGAAATTTCCTTGCGGAACCGAACCTTGTTATGGGAGATCAGATTTTCCGCCGCCTGGATGATCTTTTCCGAAGAACGGTAATTCACCGCCAGCAGATACCGGTCCGCTCCCGGATATTCCTTTTCAAAACCGAGCATCAGCTCCGGTCTGGCTCCCCGGAACCGGTATATGGCCTGATCATCGTCCCCCACTATGAACAGGTTATTCTCCGGCAGTGCCAAGAGCTTTAATATTTCATACTGAAGCCGGTTGATATCCTGAAATTCGTCACAGAGGATATATTGGTATTTCCTCTGCCACCCAGAAAGAATATCTTTTCTGGCTGAAAACAGCTCAAAGCAAAGGGAAAGCATATCGTCAAAATCAATTACCTGCTCTTTTCTCAGCCGCTCCTCATATACTTGATAGATCTCCCGAAATGTGTCCTCCGGACAGGTTCTGGAATAATAGTGGCTGATATCCAGCATATCGCTCTTTACCGCGCTGATTTCACTGAGCAGCTCCTGAAGGGACTCTATGCCCTCCTCCGCCATGGCTGGTTCCACCTGTGCCGACACTTCGGAAAGGAGACGGAGCCGTCTCTCCTCCCCAATGATCTGGGACGCGTCGTAGTGATAAGCATGCTTCAGCACGCGGAAATACACGGAATGAAAGGTCCCGAAGGTTACAGGAAGATGCTGTCCTTCCATCAGTTCTTCAAACCGTGTCTTCATCTGCGTGGCCGCCGCCCTGGTAAACGTAATGACCAGAATATGCTCCGGCGCCACACCGTATTCCTCTATGAGCATCCGAATCCGGTGGGTGATAACTAGAGTCTTTCCAGAACCGGGTCCCGCTAATACAAGAGCGGGACCCTCTTTATGGCTGACTGCCATCTTTTGATAAGAATTCAGCTGTGATTGTTCCGATAATGGCTGTTTTAGCATGCGCTTAGCTTTTCAATGCCTTTCTGTATGCGGGAAACCGTCTCCTCTTTCCCGATGATCTCCATGATCTCCGTAGCCCCGGCAGGCGTCATCTGTTTCCCGGACACCGCAGTGCGGACCGGCCACAATACGTAGCCATTCTTGCAGCCCTTTTCCTTCGCGTAATTCTTTAGGACACCGTAAAGCGCGTCATTGGTGAAATGCTCCTGGGCTTCCAGCACCGGCAGGATCTCTTTTAATACCGCCAGGGAGCTTTCTTCTGTGGTCTTCATCTTCTTATGGACGTACATAGATGTCTCATATTCTGGAAGGGCCTCAAAAAAATCGACCAGCCCCGCGATGTCTGGAAATACTTCAATCCTCGTCTGAACCATCTGTGCGATCTTCTTTAAATCCAGCGGTTTATGGATGGCCTCTCTGAGATAGGGCTCTGCCATGGCATAAAACGAATCCGGATCCATCGCCTTTATATATTCACCATTCATCCATTTAAGTTTCTGAATGTCAAATACTGCCGGTGATTTGCTCATATGACGATAATCAAAGGCCTTTACCAGCTCCTCCAGGGAAAAGATTTCCCGGTTCTCCTCCGGGCACCAGCCCAGAAGCGCCACGTAATTCACCACTGCCTCCGTCACAAAGCCCTGAGAGATCAAATCCTCAAAGGAGGAATGGCCGCAGCGCTTACTCAGTTTTTTATGCTGTTCGTCGGTGATCAGCGGACAATGGACATACACCGGCTCCTTCCAGCCGAAAGCATGGTACAGCCTCGTATACTTCGGCGAGGAGGAAAGATATTCGTTGCCTCTTACCACATGGGTAATTCCCATTAAATGGTCGTCCACCACATTGGCAAAATTATAAGTGGGATATCCGTCCGACTTGATCAGGATCATATCGTCAAGCTCAGAATTTTCCACGGTGATATCCCCATAAATCTCATCGGAAAAAGTCGTCGTCCCTTCCGTGGGATTGTTCTGGCGAATCACATAGGGCACTCCGGCTTTCAGCTTCTCTTCCACTTCTTCTTTGGATAGGTGCAGACAATGCTTATCATATACCACGATTTCTTTACCCGCAACCTCAGTCTTTAGAGAATCCAGCCGGTCCTTATCGCAAAAGCAATAATACGCCTCCCCCTTATCCACCAGTTCTTTTGCATATTGCAGATAAATGCCCCGGGCATTTCTCTCGCTCTGCACATAGGGGCCGCAGCCGCCGTCCTTGTCAGGGCCCTCATCATGGATAAGCCCCGTCTTTTCAAGCGTCCGGTAAATAATATCCAGGGCTCCCTCCACAAAGCGTTCCTGATCCGTGTCTTCCACACGCAGAAGGAAATCACCCCCGTCGTGTTTCGCGATCAAATAAGCATACAGCGCCGTACGCAGGTTTCCCACATGCATTTTGCCTGTGGGGCTCGGCGCAAACCTCGTTCTTACTCTTTCCATGATAGCTGTCCTTCCTATTGTATAGTTCTATTGAATGACCTCTGGCAGTACATCCGATACTTTTTCATAGATCACCATATCGGCTTCCCGGTCCGTCGGATGAGTCTCATTGTTGATCAGCACCAGCTTGTCCCCAGTGTAATAAAGGCGGAACCTCTTGGTCAGATAAGCATCCAGATGGGTGCCTATCACAAGAAGCATATCGGCCGCCTCCGTTTCATTGGCCACCTTAGTGATCAGGCCATTGTCGAGCATCTCTCCCGCCAGAAGGATACCCGGCCTGATCGCACTCTGGCACTTGTCACAGTGGGGAATTCCGTGGGATTTTAAAATATACTCCGGTGAAAATTCCTTTCCGCACCCGGTACACCTGTTGTTGTGAAAGTTTCCGTGCAGCTCTATGACATTTTTCACTCCGGCCGCCTGATGCATACCAGATATGCTCCTGGTCGCTACGGTCACATATCCCCCGGTTTTCTTTTTCTGAGCTTCCAGACGAGCCAGGGCATAATGAGCCGGATTCGGCTCTCCGCCTCTGCTTAAGACCTCTTTCTTATAAAAGTTGTAGAAGGAGCCTGGACGGCTGTTGTAAAACTGGGCGCTTAAAAGCTCTTCCGGCGACACACCGTATTCAGCTTCAATCTGATACGCGTAAGGCTCATCCCGAAAGTAAGCGATTCCCGATTCCCGTATCATACCCATGCCGCTGAACACCATAATCTTCTGGCTTTCATCGATCATCTTCTTCAATATTTCATATGCCATATCATCACCTCTGTCAATTCCACATTCTGCAGCCCGTTTACCCTTCCCCTTTATAAAACTACAGCCATTATATACGATTTTATTTTAATTAGAAAGCCCTTTTTTTCTCAAAGAAAAAGGCTTCCTATCTGATATACCAGCACGGCCGCCGTCCACGCCAGAAGCATCTGAAACAAAACCATTCCGGCCGTCCACTTCAAAGAATGGGTCTCTCTGCGGATGGTGCCGATAGCCGCCACACAGGGCGTATACAGCAGACAAAAAAGCATGAACGCATATGCGTTCAGCGGACCGAATCCCTGCGAGCCCAGGGCTCCCGAAAGGG
This sequence comes from Qiania dongpingensis, assembly GCF_014337195.1. Lineage (NCBI taxonomy): Bacteria > Bacillati > Bacillota > Clostridia > Lachnospirales > Lachnospiraceae > Qiania > Qiania dongpingensis. Next base: position 26,448 of record NZ_CP060634.1, on the reverse strand, counting down.
CGGTCATGCCATAAGCCGAATTGATATTGCTGATTCCAAAGAGCACAGAACAGCTGGATACCACTACCTCTTTTGCGGATAACCCACTGATGAGCGCTACCGCGATCTGCCAGACGCCGAGGCCCGCGGGAGCCAATACCGGGACAAGAGCGTGGCCGAGCATGGCCCCGAAGCTGTCCGACACTTCTGTGACCATTCCAGAAAAATTAAAGTTCAGGACGAACCAAAGTACTATCGATGCAATGAAAATTGTGGTTCCCGCTTTGGTAAGATAATCCTTGATCTTTTCCCATACATAGATGGCAATGGTCCTGGCATTGGGCGTTTTATATTCGGGCAGCTCAATGAGAAGGGCATTTTCCAGTTTTTTAGGCGACAGGCGGTCGACCACCAAAGCGACGACAATGGCCATCAGGACGCCGATGACATAAAGGGAATAGGCGACAAACATGGCTTTGTTTCCGAAGAATACACTGGCAAACAGGACATAGACCGGAAGTCTCGCCGAACAGGACATGAACGGCGTGATAAGGATAGTTCTTCTCCTGTCCCTCTCGCTTTCCAGACCCCTGGTCGCCATAACGGCAGGCACCGTGCAGCCAAAGCCCAGGACCATGGGCAGAAAGGCTTTTCCGGAGAGACCCACCCTGCCCATGATATCGTCCATTACATAAGCCACTCTCGCCATATACCCGGAGTCCTCTAAAAAAGCGAGGGCGAGAAACAGAATGAATATATTGGGCAGAAAGGTAAGAATACCGCCCACCCCCGCTATGATTCCGTCTACGATCAACGATACCAGCCAGTCTGCAGCCCCGATATTCTGCAGCAAAAGCAGCGTTTGACCGGAAAACCACTCCAATCCCATTTCAAAATAACCCTTAAGAAAATCTCCTATGGTAAAGGTCAGGAAAAACACCAGGGCCAGGATTCCCAGAAATATCGGCACTCCCCAGATACGGTGCGTCATCCACCGGTCAATCCGCTCCGTGCTGGCCGCTTTTTTCTCCTTATTGACCATACACTCTTCCATAATCTCTTCTATGTAGTCATATTTCTCATTAATAATCTGCTTTTCATAGGATTCATCCAGCACTCCGGGCAGATCCAGCGGATATTCTTTCGTGACCTCTTCGTCAAAATCCAGTTCTTTAATGGCCAGCCACCTGACACCAGGCAGCTCTCCATATTTTTTATTCAGAGCATTCTCTGTCTTGGCAATCCTGGCCTCCAGCCCTTTGGAATAAAACATCACCTGACTGTGAAGCCCCTCCTCGGAATGATGCACCACAGCGTGAAGAAGGACCTCCAGCCCGGTCCTTTTCCTTGCGGACACCGGAACCACGGGAATTCCACCCAGCATTTCCGGCAGACGGTGGAGATCGATCTCCAGCCCCCGCTCCTCCACGATATCCATCATATTCAGCGCCAGGATCACAGGTTTTCCAAGCTCCAAAAGCTGAAGCGTCAAATACAGGTTCCGCTCCAAAGAAGACGCATCCACCACATTGATGATGACGTCTACTTCTTCTCCCATGACACACCGTCTGGATACCTTTTCCTCGATACTGTATGAAGTCAGGCTGTATATGCCCGGAAGGTCAATGACCTTGATCCTCTGGGATCTGTATTTCGCCTCTCCCTCCACACGCTCGACAGTAACCCCCGGCCAATTGGCCACTTTAAGGGATGCTCCAGTCAGGGCATTGAACAATGTAGTTTTTCCGCAGTTTGGGTTTCCGACAAATCCTACCGTAATGCTTTTTTGACCTGAAGCCGCCTTCATCCCTGTACCTCCTTTATGAAAATACCGTCGGTGATCAAGCGGCCCAAAGCCAGCCTCGTTCCCCGCACGCGGATGATGGTCGAACCATTCCGTTTATTATTTAAAATCGTGATCTTCGTCTGTTCATTGACCCCCAGCGCCTCCAGGCGCCGGGTCACAGTTTCTTTCACCTGCAGACGCTCCACTTGATAAACACAGCCTATTTTCCCTTCAGTCAGAGTCATTCTCCTCATTCCCTCCGCGACGTTCATTCTGACAGATAGCCCTGGTGCGGAATTCCTTCCTCCAGGGCTATTCTATGAGAATTGTATGCCAATTAAGAATATTTGTCAACAAAAGTTTCGGAAATCAGGATTCCTTCTCCCCGGGAGTCAGGCGGGCTCGGAGAAACCGTCTTTTCACTTCCCGAAGGCTGAACGGGATGATCGGGTATATATAGCTCTTTCCGGCAATGGTCTTATTCGTCACCACAGCCAGAACAAAAATCAGCATGCCGGCGATGAACCCCCACAGATTGAATATCGAAGTAAGGATAAGCAGGATCAGACGCATGAATTTAAGTGCATATCCCAGTTCAAAGCTGGACTGCGTGTAGTTGGACAGAGCGACAAACGCCATATAGAGCATTGTTTCAGAATTGAACCAGCCGGAATTTGCCGCAAATTCTCCGACCACGAGGGCCGCTATCACGCTGAGCGGCGTCGACAGCATACTGGGCGTATTCAAGGATGCCAGCCTCAGACCGTCAATGGCGAATTCCAGAATGAGCAGCTGCCAAATCAATGGAATGTTCACCGCATCCTTGATCATGATAAACTGAAAGCTATCAGGAATCCATTCCGGATTCTGCATGAACAAAAGCCACAGCGGCGTAAGGATTACTCCGAGGATTGTGATCAGCATCCTTGAAAGTCTCAGATAGGTCCCGGTGACCGGCGGAAAATAGAAATCATCCGCCTCTTCAATGATATCAAATACAGATGACGGAAGAATCATAGCCGCAGGCGATGTATCCACCAGAATGATGATATTTCCCTCAAGCAGCTGGGCGGCAGCAGTGTCGGGACGTTCCGAATATTTGAATTTCGGAAAAGGATTATACCATTTATATGGATATATACATTCTGCCAGACTCTCCTGGCTCATGGTCAGAGCGTCCACCTGGATATCTTCAATCCTCTTTTTGATCTTCTTCAAAAGCTCCGTATCCACACGCCCTTCCATATAACAGATGGCAATGTCCGTCCGGGAGCTCTTTCCCGCCTGGGTGATTTCCACGCTCAGCTTCGGATCTCGGATTCTGCGCCGTATCATGGCGGTATTGAAGATCAGGGTCTCTACAAATCCATCCCGTGAACCGCGCAGCACTTTTTCTTTTCCTGGCTCTGACACACTTCTAGCCGGATATGTCCTGCAGTCTATGGTCAAACAGGCGTCATAGCCGTCAATGAACAGACAGGTGATGCCCATCAAAAGCTGTGTCGTGATCTCATCCACGTCCCTCAGAATACCAATCTCTCCATAGGGCAGGTGCTTTTTAGAAAACTCGTGGGCCTCCTTGGGAAATTCTTCCGCGGATATCCCGCACATATATTGGATGATCCTCTGCAGTACCGCGTCTTTTACAAATCCGTCCACAAAATAAAAGCAGGCCTGACGGCCTCCGATTTTCATGGTGCGGTAAACCACGTCGAAGTTGGTATCCACTCTCAAAAGTTCGTGGAACAGCTGCATATTATCCCCGATATTGGAAGATATGGACTGTTTCGTTTTCTCGTCTTCTTTCATCACTCTTCTCCTTTCCGCGCTTCTGTCCTTATTGTCCGCAGGGAAAGGAGATTCTATACGATAATCTTTTATCTTAATATAATGGCAAGCTCTGTCTACTTCTGGCCATAGGTCGCATTGGGACCGTGCTTCCGGAAATAATGCTTATCCTGGATATAAGAAAGAGCCGGCTCCGCTTTCGGATTCAGCATCTCTGTCCGAGTGGCCATTTTAGCCACTTCTTCCAGCACGACTGCATTGTGGACTGCCTCTGCCGCGTTCTTTCCCCAAGTAAACGGACCATGGCTGGTGCAGAGTACTCCGGGCGTGGACAAAGGATCTTTTCCTTCGAAGGCCTCAATGATGACCTTCCCTGTATTCTTTTCATAAGCGCTTTCGACTTCTTCTTTCGTCAGTACACGCGCACAGGGAATCTCTCCGTAAAAATAATCCGCATGGGTCGTTCCATAACAGGGGATTCCCCTGCCAGCCTGTGCCCAGGAAGTGGCCCAGGAAGAGTGTGTGTGCACGATACCGCCTATCCCTGGAAATGCCTTATAAAGCTCCACATGGGTCGGCGTATCGGAAGACGGACGGAGCGTGCCTTCTACTACCTTTCCATCCAAATCCACAACAACCATATCCTCTGGCTTCATCGTGGCGTAATCAACGCCGCTGGGTTTGATCACCACCAGGCCGCTCTCTCTGTCAACGGCGCTGACATTTCCCCATGTGTAAACTACCAGACCGTGCTGGGGGAGCTCCATGTTTGCCCGATATACTTCCTCTTTTAATCTCTCCAACATATTATCCTCTCCTTTTTTCGTTGAAAAAGAACCGCCGGTCTTTAACGTCCCGGCGGCCCTTTACCACTATCTATTCACACTCGTAATCACAGCAGGTCCTGTCAGTCAGGTACGGTTTTACACAAACCCCCACTGCTTCCACATGTCCGGGATGTACCTGATATGCAGCCAACGCTTCTGCCGATACGAAGGTGCTGTCCAGAACGATGTCTGCAGAGCTGGTGGGCAGGGGCGGAGCGATCACTTTTACGTCCACTACTCCTTCTGCCACAGCTTTCACTGCCTGCAGGCGTTCATTGAACTCCGCCGCAACAGCTGCTTTCTGCTCCTCGGACAATTCCGGCTTAAACTTCCAGCTCACCAAATGCTTAACCATCATAAGTCTCCTTCACATGCCTTATTTCGATAAGAACTCATGGATGCCCTTAGCGCCTGCGCGTCCGGCTTCCATAGCCAGAATGACCGTAGCCGCGCCGGTAACGGCGTCGCCGCCGGCGTATACGCCTTCTTTGCTGGTCTTTCCTGTTTCAGCTTCTGCAACGATACATTTCCTCTTATTCACATCCAAACCAGCCGTCGTAGAAGAGATAAGAGGGTTGGGGGAAGTTCCCAGTGACATGATCACCGCATCCGCCTCAATCTCAAACTCAGAACCTTCGATGGCAACAGGTCTTCTTCTTCCGGAGGCATCAGGCTCGCCAAGTTCCATCCGTATGCAGCGGATGCCTCTTACCCAGCCTTTATCATCCGTAAGGATTTCTACAGGATTGGTCAGAAGATCAAAGATAACGCCCTCTTCTTTTGCGTGATGAACTTCTTCCGCTCTGGCAGGAAGCTCTGCTTCACTTCTCCTATATACGATATGGCTCTCTGCGCCCAGACGAAGCGCCGTCCTGGCAGCATCCATAGCCACGTTTCCGCCGCCTACGATGACTGCTTTTTTGCTTACAGGCATGGGAGTCGCATAATCATCCAGTCTTGCTTTCATCAGGTTGCTTCTTGTCAGATATTCATTGGCAGAAAATACGCCGTTGGCATTTTCTCCAGGAATCCCCATAAACATGGGAAGACCTGCGCCGGAGCCGACAAAGACAGCAGAAAAGCCTTCTTCATCAAGCAGCTCATCGATCGTCACAGATTTGCCGATGATCACATCTGTCTCCAGTTTCACACCCAAAGACTTCACATTCTCCACCTCGGGCTTCACAACCGCGTCTTTGGGAAGACGGAATTCCGGAATCCCGTATGTAAGCACACCGCCGGGCTCGTGAAGAGCTTCAAAAATCGTTACATCATATCCCCATTTTGCCAAATCGCCTGCACAAGAAAGGCCTGCGGGGCCGGAACCGATGACTGCCACCTTCTTGCCGTTCTGCTTGTCCGCTTTTTTGGGTTTGATTCCGTTTTCCTTTGCCCAATCGGCCACAAAACGCTCCAGCTTACCGATGGAAACAGGATCACCCTTCTTTCCACGGATACATTTTCCTTCACACTGGCTCTCCTGGGGGCATACGCGTCCGCATACAGCCGGCAGAGAAGAGGAATCCGAAAGTATCTGATAAGCGGCAGCAAAATCTCCCTCAACGACTTTCCCGATAAATCCGGGTATATCGATGGCTACCGGACATCCCTGTACGCAAAGCGGCTTTTTACACTGCAGACAACGCTTTGCTTCTTCAACTGCTTCCTCCTGGTTATAGCCCAGGCACACTTCTTCAAAGTTAGCGGCCCTTACTTTGGGGGCCTGCTCCCTTACGGGTACTCTCTTTAATCCTTCCATTACTTGTCACCTCCGCAATGTCCACATCCACCATGATGGGTATCACCCTCCTGGAATTTAAGCAGGGCTCTGCCCTCTTCTGTCTTGTACATAGCCTGACGCTTCATAGCCTCGTCAAAATTAATCTTATGGCCGTCAAACTCAGGACCGTCTACACATGCGAACTTCACTTCATCCCCCACAGTCAGGCGGCAGGCACCGCACATACCAGTGCCGTCTACCATAATGGGGTTCATGCTGACAATAGTAGGAATACCTAATTTCTTGGTTGTCAGACAGCAGAATTTCATCATGATCATCGGGCCGATCGCCACACACAGATCATACTGCTTGCCTTCTGCAACCAGATCTTCGATGACCTTTGTCACCATACCGCTTCTGCCGTAGCTTCCGTCGTCGGTAGTAACATAAAGATTTCCTGCCACCTCTTTCATCATGTCTTCCATAATGATCAGGCTCTTAGTTTTTGCGCCGACGATGACATCGGCATCAATCCCATGCTCATGAAGCCATTTTACCTGAGGGTATACAGGCGCCGTGCCGACACCGCCTGCCACGAACAGAATTTTTTTCTTTTTCACTTCTTCCAGATCATCTGTAGTGAGCTCGGAAGGGCGGCCCAGCGGACCTACAAAATCCATGAAGCTGTCCCCGGCTTTCAGATTTGCAAACTGATAAGTAGATGCTCCAATCGGCTGGAATACAATAGTTACGGTCCCCTTTTCCCTGTCATAGTCTGCGATGGTCAGAGGGATCCTCTCCCCTTTTTCGTCCAGCCTGACGATGATGAACTGTCCGGGCTGGCAAGCTTTTGCCACACGCTTTGCTTCCACATCCATAAGAACAATGTTCTCTGCAAGATGCTCTGCTCTCAGAATCTTGAACATTTTATTTCCTCCTTACCTTTCCTCCCGCACGCCGGCGTATACCGCCGCCATGCTATCGTTATCATTCTAACACTCTCTTTTCACCTTTTCAACCCATAATTCGTGAAAATTCAGGCCAGAGCCTGAGAAAACCTGGTATATTTCAATCATACCTTAGAATACTTTTTGGAATCATCTTTAGTAAGCTCCAATCAAACCGCAGCTTAGCATCGGCAGAAGTTCCGGGCCGTCACGATTTCGGTTCGCTGGCGATGCAGGAGCCGTTTTATCCCCGCTCCGGCAGTATCGCTCACATGTCAACAGGAAATCTGAATGATTTCCCGTCTCCGGTTCGCTCAGAAACGGAATCGGTATTTCCGTTTCTGCCTCCCTCCGCCTGGGGAACACCGGCTTCTGCTCTGCGGCGCTCACCTTTAGGCCGGCCCGGAATCTTTCTGCCGGTGTCCTGCCTGCCGCGCCATTCTGGATGATTCCCGTTCCATTGATTCCAAAAAAGGATTGGATATCCACACGGCCCGCGCGCCTTATGGCAGTGGGCCGCGGTGTCCGCCGCCGCACTTTTTAAAACAGCCTTACTTCGTGACGGTGCGATATCGATTTATCCATGTCAGTTGGAAAGGACCGACTGGAGGCTGTAAAAATTCCGCTTATGGCTGCCAGCGAGCCGCCTGGATGGAACCAAATTTCCTCTTGTCATTCTGGAAACCAAAAATGTTTTAAAAACATTATAAGGCATGCTAACAAACGCAAACCGCCGAATCTCCAAACAGATTCGGCGGTACGCTGTTTCTTGCTGTTTTTAATTTAGAAAAGGCTGGAATAGCCCGTAAGCTGACCGAGAATATTTCGTCCGGCCACGTTCAGGAAAATCCACGAAATAATCGCCGCTGCAACTATATTCACAAGGAAAGTCACAAACAGCATCCAAATTCTCTTGTTTTTATCATTCGGGCAAAAAGAATCCATCGCTGCCGGAATGAAGAAGTAACACAAAAGACTGCCAGCTTCATAAACAAGAAGGAACAAAATATAAGTAAATCGGCCGCTCAAAGGAAGAATCAAAATGAGCAGTGCTGATAATGCCGTGAACGGCATCTGTGCCAGGGCTTTTGCTGAAGCAACACCGAGCCCCTGCATATAAGTCATCGGCTTCTTCGCCATGGATTTCGCAAACAGCATGGAAAAAGCGGCCCAAATCGCAAAAATCGCCGCACCTGCAAGAAGCGCCATAAAGAAAAGCAAAGGAGTATTGACCACCTTGATTCCCAAGCCATAACTATATTTACTCACCATTGAATTGATCTTAAATCCGAAGAAAGCGAACATCAGAGCAAACAAGACCACCTGAATTCCCAAAAGGCCGAATATCACATGGCTCTTTCCGGCTGCGGCCAGGTTTCCAAGAGTTCCGGCCGGCTTTTTAAACGCATCCAGAATCGTTCCCCACAGTCCCTTCACATAAACGCCTGCGGCCCCGGGCTGCTTCGGTGCCTGAGGTCCTCCATAAGGCTGACCCTGGCCAGGCTGCTGTGCATATCCCTGCTGATTCCCATAGGGCTGACCCTGATTCGGCTGCTGCGTATATCCCTGCTGATTCACGTAAGGCTGACCCTGATTCGGGTGCTGCGTATATCCCTGCTGGTTCCCATAGGGCTGACCCTGGTTCGGCTGCTGTGCATATCCCTGCTGATTCCCATAGGGCTGACCCTGGTTCGGCTGCTGCGTATATCCCTGCTGGTTCCCATAGAACTGGCCCTGATTCGGCTGCTGTGCATTCGTCTGCTGTCCTTCTTTATCCGGCTGTATCGGCGCCTGCCGCTCCTCTGCAGCTGCTGGCGGTGTCTGAGGCGCCTGTGTTTTTTGCTGCTGACACGTACAAATTTCACCTTCATTCAGCGGCCTGCCGCATTGACTACAAAACTTTGCCATACTTCTTCCTCCTTGATGTCGTTCCGCATTAAAGCTAAAGAACTTTTTTATATTGATATTTACAAGTAAAACCAAGATTTTTATGTTTTTATTCGCTCTCTGCGCAGCCTGATTCCGTTTCGTCAATCCAATATGGAACCGACATCCTCCGCCGATATTTTCCAAACGGGAATAAGCAAAAATTTCCTTCCGCTCTTCACCACCGTTATGGTCGCTTCCTGATTCTGAGACATCCCCAGAGCCGAGACACTCATATTCACTGTCAGATCTTTACAGATAAGCCCATCCGAATTCCGGTATGGCGTCCCTTCCGCCACCTTGCTCACCTTGATATTGCCGAGCATCGATATGTAGGAAACTAATTGTCCCATATTTTCCCTTGCTTCGGAGATAAAGGTCTTTCTGTCATATTCCGGTACTGTGCCCCAATAAACACTGTCATATAGAGCTCCCCAGTCGTTTTTTTTAAGTGCTCCCACAAGCTGTTCCACCGGCGCCATCGGCCTGCTCTCCTTATATGCGATAAATCCAAAGGCCGAAGCGGCAGCCACCGCCAGAATCAAAGCAACGGCGATGACCAGCCCTTTTTTCCCCTTCTTCCTATCATTTCCCTGATAGGACGGCATCCCAGGCTGTGCTCCATACTGCGCCGAGTTTCCATACTCCGGATGAGGAGGCTGTACTCCAGGCTGTACTGGATCCCCATACTCCGGATTAAAAGGTTGTGTTACCGGCTGACCGGCCCGATTCCAAGACTCCTCTCTCGCGGCCTCTTTCATCTCATCTGCCAACGGAATGGTCTCTGATTCCATCGGCCTGCCGCAGCTTCTGCAAAACCTTGCCCCATCGCTGTTCTTCACGCCGCAGTTCGTACAATACATACTCTCCTCCCTTTCTGCCTTACCTGATCATAAACTGGAACGGCTCATCCGCCAAGACAAACCCGTCTCCGTGGCATAGCCTGTATTCATCTCCCGGATCCAGCCGCATGCCGTTCAAATATGTGGAGTTAGTAGAGTTATGATCTACCAGATAATATTCACCTTCATCCATCAGGATACTGGCATGGTGACGGCTGACCGCCCGGTTATCCGGGATACAAAAGTCCGCGTCAGGACTCTTTCCAATGAGAGTCTCATCCAGCACGACCGCCATTTCATCACCGGTCCGGATACGGATGATATAAGCGATCTCACGGGCGGCAAACGCATCCGGGAGCATGATATCCAGCCCATCCTCCGACGTCTCTTCTTCATACGAAAATTCCGGCGCGTTATCTGTTCCCGGCATTTCCAATCCAAAAGATACCGGATTCTCTGCCGCCGCAGCTTCCGCTGAATCAGCTGCGATATCCTGCAGAAGAAGGGCGTCCGCCATTTCCCTGCACTGATCCAGATTATCCTGCTTCACTCCCTTTACGTATTTTAAAAGCGTGATCATATTTTCCTGATTTTTTTCTGGATTCCCTTCCATGACATTTACCAGCTCCGTCATAAAAAGGCGCAGCTTTTCTATCGGACTCCTCGAATCTTTTTGAAGCCCGCAGATCCATTTGATTTCTCCGCTCTCCTCGTTGATAAATACATCGGAAAGCTCCATCAGCAGCTCATTTCTCGGAATCATGTATTCATCCAGGTTCACCCAAACTCCCAGAAGACTTTTAAGCACCTGGACCACCGCTTTTTTCGGCATTCTGCCAGGAAACATCCGAGGGAGCGGAGAATATCCATCCGTAATATATCTCGCCTCTCCTGCCGTTTCGTCAATCTCCAGCTTCAGAACACCTTCTATATCATTAAAAATAAGCATTTCATAAGTAATCCCATCAAATACCGCTTCTGTCGGCGCTTGTCTATCGATCCTGTCCATATGTAATCTCTGCTCCCTTCTGTTCTACCGCAATATTTCCTGCAGCACCTCCAGCCGGGCCATCTGCTCTGCCATCTGCACCGTTCCGGCCGGCGGAAGAACTTCTATGCTCCCAGCAACCGCAATCTCCGGGTTTTCATAACGTTTCCCGTACTGGGAATGGAATTTGTTATAAAGCAGTGCCGTCTTCTGGCAAATCCCCGGATGCGTGGACAAATCCAGACGTTTCATCAGCGTCCAGATCTTATGGAATCTCTGATTGGAAACAAAGGTTCCGTCATTGACCACAACCACCTTATCCGCAGCTCCAAGAGCCGCAAAAAGCCCATGATTTACGGAAAAACTGCTGTCTATGATAAGATAGCGGAAATCTCCCCGCTCTTTCAGCATCCTCAAAAATGCTGCCACCCGCCCTTCCTCGATATCCATAATGCTCAGAGGGGCATCGGCATTGTCATAAAAATACACTCCGCTGGAATCCCGGTTCAGCGCGGCAGACATGGCGGCATCTATATCCGCTCCTGCTTTCATTTCCGTCAAAAGGAACTGGAAGTCTTTTGGATTGACCCCCTGAAAGATACTGCCGGTGTCGCCCAAATCGCTCATATTGATGTACAGAACCCGTTTTTCCTCCGCGGCAAGACGCATCGCATATGCTGCAGCCGCCGTGGAAGTCCCCACCGCCGCATTCGCACCGATAAACGCCACTGTCTTCACTGCAGTGTCTTCCTGGTCCAATATCATTTCTATACCATGAAAAAGTTCCCGGCAGCTCTGAAAGCGGAAAATCTTTCCCGGCTCTTCTGAGACTTCTGCAGTAAAATATCCCACATGGATATCCCCTATAAACGGTGGATATTCCTCCCGAAGCGCATCAGCCGTCAACACGACATCCACAGATCTGGCGGCGATAAGGCCATCCAGTTCATTCCTTTCATAGACCGGGCAGAATTCTGCTGTCTGCCCATATCGTTCTCCCATATACTGACAAAACCGTTCCGTATACACGGCATCCAAATCATATACCGCTATCCGTATCTGCTTCATTTTCTCAAACGTCCTTCCTGGGATAACTGAATTCAATACCCCATCTTCTTTTCGTAATCCGCGATCAGCTTCCGGTTCGCAACCTCATAATCATTGAATACGCTGTCCCCCAGATTTTCAAATTGGTTTGGCTCGTAAAGAGGCGTATACCAAGACTTGCTCATAAAATATTCGTTCAGGGACGCATCCTTAAATTTTCGTCCGTGGCGGGCATATATCTCGTTTCTCGCTATCCTCAGCTGCTCTTTCGTAAGTCCGGCCAAATCTGCTTCCGTCAGATAACTAGAATCACTGCCAGGCAGTACGTATTCACTTTCCGCAGCCGTTGCAGCCGCAGTAGTCACAGGTGCTGTGGTCGCCGGCGATGTGGAAGGCGCCGTAGGTACTGCTGTCACGGAGGATTCGGCAGGCGACTCACTGGTCCTTGTTTCCTTTTTACTCTCTTCTTTCCCGCCTTCCATACTGGCCTCAGAGGTGGTCTCCGCTCCCGCTATTTCCACATTGCCTCCATTTTTTCCGCCGAAAACTTTTACCCCAAGGAATATAAGCACGCCTATCAGCACTACGGCTACCACACCCAAAACGGCAATTAAAATCGTCGTACCCCTGCCTTTTTTCTCGTTCTCCGGCATATCATAAGCAGACTGCCCGCCTCTGTACGGATCCTGCCAATCCTGAGGCAGCGGATCGTCCTGCCGCTCCACAGGCCGGACCTTTGCGCCACATCCGTCACAGAACCTGGAATCATCCGGTATCTGCTTCCCACATTCTTCACAATACATGATCTATCCTCCTGCATCTTATGTCAGACATTGAAAATTCACTGTTATTTTATCATAATTTCCCGAATCATGCATCAAATTTCTTTGTCAATTTTCCCCTCATCCGCCAAGGCCGTCAGCCCTTTTTTCCTCAATTTATAATCGACAATGGAGCTGACGATCTGATATATCACGGCAAATACGGGGACTCCGATGAGCATCCCCACGATCCCAAAAAGCCCTCCGAAGAAAAGAATTGAAAACACCACCCAAAAAGCTGAAAGTCCTGTGGATTCCCCTAATATCTTCGGTCCAATGATATTTCCGTCAATCTGCTGGAGAATGATGATGAATATGATGAAAATGACACCTTTCGCCGGATTGGCTAAGAGTATCAGGATCGCGCTGGGAATGGCCCCCATATACGGTCCGAAAAACGGTATCACGTTGGTCACACCCACTATTACGCTGACGAGGACTGTATAAGGCATGTTCAGGAAATAAAGCACGATAAAGCACAGAATCCCGATTATCAAGGAATCCACAAGCTTTCCGGCTATGAAACCGCCGAATATCCTGTTGCTGTCTTTCAGCGTATCGATGAGGATTCCCGCATTTTTCTTGGAAAAGACTGCATAAATGACCTGCTTCGCCTGCCTCTTAAAAGTACGCCTGCCGTTCAGGACATACAGCGCGACGATCACGCCCACCACGATGTTCAAGGTAGTGCTGAAGAAATTGATGACTCCCGCAGTCAAGTATCCAAAGACCATGTTCATATCCTTCAGGAAATCCGTCTGTACCCAGTTATTAAAGAAAGTGATGATCTTTTCCGTAATATTCCGGACAATCTCTGTATTCATCCCCTCCTGGCCCATATAGTCGGTAATCGCTGCCGACGCATGCTGAATCTGCCCCGGGAGCGCCACGATCATATTGCGAATATTGGTATACAGCTCGGGAAGTACCATGACACCCAAGATCACAATGATGGCGACCCAAAAGACAAGCGCCAAAAAAATGCTGAGTCCCTTATTGAGTTTAACCGCCCGTTCATCCTTTTTTATGAGCTTCTTAATAAGACCGTCCAGCCTCTTTTCAAAGAATCTCACTACCGGATACATGATATAAGCGAATACAAATCCAAAAACAATCGGCTCCAGGATCTTTAAGATGGTCCGGATGGCTTTCAAGACTACATCTATTTTGAATAAAAGCAGAAAAAACAGAATACTCGCCGCAATCACTAAAAATGCCGTCAGACCCATGGAAGCGTATTTCTTCATCCCATGTCTGGCAGTTTCCAATCTTCCATCTTCTTCCTTATTCATATGCCCGCTCCTTCCATTTGAGGAATTTCCCCAACCATGACAAGTATATCACAGGCACACCATAATTTCCATAGGAAGAACCTCCGGCCGGATCGCCCCTTTTTTTAATTAAGACGGAAAGAAGTTACATGAACGGACGGAGTAAAAACAAAAGATGCCGTTCGTCTTCCGCCGGCATCTTCATCCATATTATGTACTTCCTCCTGTCAGGACAGGCTAGGCATTTTTTCGGCAAATCTCCGAAATTCCTCAAAGCTTCCGGAAAGATATCCCTCCAGAGGCCTTCCATGGCGGTTCAGCAGACAGTCTGTCAAAAGATATCCCTTGATTCCCAGGGATGTGACACACATATCCTCATCCACGTCGTTTCCTACCATCATACACTGTTCCGGCATTTTGCCGAAACGCTCCAAGATGGAGATATAATATTTAAGGTTCGGCTTACAGAATGTCTCTTCTTCATAAGTGGTCACCAAATCAAAATCCTCCGGAGAAAGTCCCGCCCATTCCATCCTGCGGCGGGTGGCCACAGAAGGAAACAGCGGATTCGTGGCCAGGATCACCGTGTAGCCCTTTTCCCGGAAGATTCTCACAGTTTCACCTGCCAGAGGCTGGAAAACCGTAGCCGCTTTCGCTTCTCCAAACTGTTCCCGGTAGAACTGCTCGAATACCGGCTCTTCGCTGAGCATTTCCCGTCCCATCACCTGCGAGAACACATTCCAGAACCGCTCCCGGTTGCTCATGGTCCCGTCATTGCGCACCATAGCTTCCGTACCCTTCCACACGGAAGACGTCAGTTGCTTCGGGTCATAGCCCGACGGAGCAAAGGTCCTTCCCAGCGCGCCCATATAACGCTTAATGAACTCATCCTGATCCATTGGCAAAAGGCTTCCGTCCAAGTCAAACAGTATCGTGTCTATCCTATGCATTTCCTTATTCCTGCCATTTCATATCTTTTAATATATCACAAAAATCAAACGTGGCGAAATAATCCCGGGGAGTTTCCGCCCGCCGTATCAGCTGAACGCTTCCGTCCTCCCTAAGTAATAGCTCCGCCGAACGCAGCTTCCCATTATAATTGTATCCCATGGAAAATCCATGGGCTCCCGTATCGTGGATTACCAGAAAATCTCCCACATCAACCTTAGGGAGCATACGGTCAATGGCAAATTTGTCGCTGTTCTCGCAAAGTGAGCCCGTTATATCATATTTGTGGTCACAGACACTGTTGTCCTTACCCATGACCGTGATATGATGGTATGCTCCGTATATCGCCGGCCGCATCAGATTCGCAGCGCAGGCGTCACAGCCCACATACTCTTTATAAATATGCTTCTGATGTATCGCCTTTGTCACCAGACAGCCGTAAGGCCCCATCATAAAACGCCCCATCTCTGTGTAAATGGCAATATCATCCATGCCGGCCGGCGTAAGCACTTCTTCATATGCTTTTCGCACTCCTTCTCCGATCGCCTGAATATCATTGGGCTCCTGCTCCGGCCGGTAGGGAATTCCCACTCCTCCTGACAGATTGATGAATTTAATATCCGCCCCAGTCTTCTCCCTCAGCTCCACCGCCAGCTCAAACAGCACCTTGGCAAGCATCGGATAGTATTCGTTCGTCACAGTATTGCTGGCCAGGAAAGCATGGATACCGAATGTTTTCACACCTTTCGCTTTCAGTATCTTGAATCCCTCGATAATCTGTTCATGGGTAAAACCATATTTTGCATCGCCGGGATTGTCCATGATGCCATTGCTCATCTTGAAGATTCCTCCCGGGTTATACCGGCAGCTGATGGTTTCCGGAATCCCCGCACATTTTTCCAGGTATTCTATATGGGTAAAATCATCCAGATTGATGGTCGCATTCAGATTTCTTGCAAACTGATATTCCTCGGCCGGCGTCGCGTTGGAGGAAAACATGATCCCGTCTCCGGTAATTCCCAAAGCATCCGCCAGCATAAGCTCTGTCAATGAAGAGCAGTCACAGCCGCAGCCATACTCTTTTAAAATATTTATCAAAAAGGGATTTGGAGTGGCTTTCACCGCAAAGTACTCACGAAAGCCTTTGTTCCAGGCAAATGCTTTCTTCACCCGCATGACATTCTCCCTTATTCCCTTCTCATCATACAAATGATAAGGAGTCGGATAACTCTTGTCGATTTCTTTCAACTGTTCCAGTGTTACAAAAGGTTCCTTTTTCATGTAAGCGCTGCTCCTTTCGTTTCTCATAAGTCAAACAAAGCATACTATAGCTCTTCTTAATTGTCAACCGGACGCCTGCCATTAGTTTCCATACAGAAACTCCTGCTTTGTCCCATCTTTGGATATTCTGCCCAGCTCCTGCTTTTTCAGACTGTTCTGTCCGCTCTTCATCCGGTAATATACCCAATCCTCTGTCACGTTGATCTCATAAAAAATCTCATTAAAATAGCTGTCTCCCCCGTACGCGGCTTCATCAAACACCTTCAGGAGCTTCTCCGCCTGACCATTGACTCCGCAGACTGCCATGGCCCGGTTAGTAAGAGGTGCCCCATTTTCCCCCCAGACTCTTCCGCCCGTGGCGGCATACAGCTTTCCGTCCGAAGCGACAGTTCCGACCCAGCTTCTTTCTTCCAGCAGCTTATCTCCAAAAGTCTCCTTGGAGGCATCATACACATGGAATCTGGAATCCGGGAATTCCCCCTCACTGTCCCCGCAGGAAAGATACAGCTTTCCGTCCGAAACCTGGATTCCCAGCACATATTCCGTATAACTGCCGTAATCGCTTGTAAACGGCGCATTATTTTCCCGATGTACCGGCAGCTCTTCCGCCATGGTACCGTCCAAAGAAGCCCGGTAAAATTTGGTAAAATTATAAGGTCCGAAGAAGCAGTTGTAATAGCTGACTGTATAATAGAGCTTTCCATCTGAAATGCACATTTGAGGAGAAGCGTTCCCCAAATTCTCCGCCAGCTCCATCACATTTCCTCCGTCCAGATCCATTCGGTAGAGGGAAGCATTGTCATGATAGGTCACCGTCGCCGTCTGGTCGCCATTGCTGTTCAGATTGGCGCAGGTATAAGTCCCTTCTCTCCCGTTTCTTCCTATATAGTAAAGATATCCGTCATATACAGTGAATCCCCGGTAGCCGGCTCCAGCCGTATACTCATCCATATAATAATCCGAAAAGCTCATGACCGCATTGCCCTCATCGGCCGGCACACCGATTGCGGTCAGTCCGTCTCCATCCAATCCAACACGGTACGGTGTCCGCGTCTTATACGGCCTGTCATATTCTCCAGTCTTTTCTTCTTCCGCCAGAAAATAGATCTGATTCTCCCACAGGTTCAGAGAAGAACAGCTTCCGTCAAAAAGCTTCACTCTGCCGCTCCCATCCTGATTCATACGCCAAAGGGCATTCTCATAGCTGTATACTACGTAGGTTTCATTCTCGACCACGTATCCGCCGTTATTTATATTTCCAGCCAAATTTCCCGCTCCGGTCACATTCCCTGTTTCTTGTTCAGAATTTTCTTTTGTCTCGTCTACAGTGCTCTCTCCATTTTCCTCTGCTGTTTCCTGTTTTTCATCATTCCAATAATCTTCAATGGTCTTCTCTGGCAGTTCCGGATAGACCGTCTTTACCATATCCAAAACTTCCCGTTTTTCTGTCTCATCCGAACGCTTCTGCCCAATCTCCAGCGCTTTTTTCACCAATACAGAATTATTTGTTCTTTGAATACCATCGCAAATTGTTCTAACCGCTTCTTTCCAATAGGAAAAATCCGCGCCAAGAGATGCGTCCGCAAACCCTATGTAAGCATCTGTATATTCTGGCTCCATTTCGATTGCCTGCTTAAAAGAAGATATGGCCTCCTCATAATTTCCTTCCGCCAAATCCTTCTTCCCCGCTTCCATCCACTTCTCATACCCCGTCTTTTTCTCCTTATTCATATAAATAAGAAGACAAAGGCTGCCTGCTGCCGCTGCGATGATCACACACACAAGGGCGATAATAATGCCTCTTTTCTTTTTCATATCTCTTCTCCCAGTTTTATCATAAAAAAATTTTGGGTGTACCTTTGAATATCTTTCAAACAAGTTTTCTTAATCTGGCTTACAAGGCAAGAGGAAATCCGATTCCATCCAGGCGGCTCGCTGGATGCGGATCCTTCCTCTTGTCTTCTTCCCGCACCGAAATAAACTCCCATTCGTTTTAAAAGCCATTGGGACGATCTATCGTAGCCCGCTGCCATAAGGCGCGCGGGCCGTGTGGATATCCAATCCTTTTCTGGAATTTGGGACATGGCGCCCATCTTTAACAATGCGGCAGAAAGAAAACCGGCAGAAAGATTCCGGGCCGGCCTAAAGGTGAGCGCCGCAGGGCAGCGGCCGGTGTTCCCCAGGCGGAGGGAGGCAGAAATGGAAAATCCGATTCCATTTCTGAACGAACCGGAGACGAAAAATCATCCAGATTTTCCGTCGACATGTGAGCGGTACTGCCGGAGCGGGGATAAAGCGGCCCCTGCATCGCCAGCGAACCGGAATCGTGACGGTCCGGAATTTCTGCCGGTGCCCAACTGGAGCTTAATCGGAGCTTTCTAAAAATGTTTCCAAAAAGTGTTTTTTATCATACCTTGCCGCACGAAGTGCGCCCGCCCACAGGGCATGAATTAAGGGATGCCCTTGGGTATCATCTAAAAAACCGCTGCCGGTGATATCCGGCAGCGGTCCTATCCCGTTATTCGTCCACGCTGTAATTGGGCGCCTCTTTGGTAATATGAATATCATGGGGATGGCTCTCTTTCAGGGATGCGGCCGAAATCTTCACAAATTCCGCTTTTTCCATCAAAGAAGGAATATCCTTCGCTCCGCAGTAGCCCATTCCGGATCGGATGCCGCCTATCAGCTGGAACACTGTGTCTTCTACCGTTCCCTTATAGGCCACTCGTCCTTCCACGCCTTCCGGCACAAGCTTTTTCGCACCCGTCTGGAAATACCGGTCCTTACTCCCGTTTTCCATCGCCGCAATGGAACCCATACCACGATATACTTTATATTTTCTTCCCTGGAACAGTTCAAATGTTCCGGGGCTTTCGTCACAGCCGGCAAAAATGCTGCCCATCATACAGACACTTCCGCCTGCGGCGATGGCCTTTGTCATATCTCCAGAGTACTTGATGCCTCCGTCCGCCACGATTGGAATCCCAAACTCCTTCGCTACCGCATAACATTCCATAATAGCTGTAATCTGAGGTACGCCAATGCCGGCGACCACTCTGGTCGTGCAGATGGATCCAGGTCCGATTCCCACCTTTACCGCATCCACTCCAGCCTCGATCAAAGCCCTGGTCGCCGCACCTGTAGCCACATTTCCGGCCACGACCTGGAGCTCCGGATAATTCGCCTTGATATCACGGACGGCATTGAGAATATTGGCGGAATGTCCATGGGCAGAATCCACTACCACACAATCAACCTTTGCCTTGACCAGTGCTCCGACACGCTCCAGAAGGTTCGCTGTGATTCCAACAGCAGCTCCGCACAGCAGACGTCCCTGATCATCCTTCGCGGACTGCGGATATTTTATCTGTTTTTCTATATCCTTGATGGTGATCAGGCCCTTCAGATTGAAATCCTTATCCACGATGGGAAGCTTCTCTTTTCTGGCCTTCGCCAAAATCTTTTTCGCCTCTTCCAGCGTGATTCCCTCAGGTGCGGTAATCAGCCCCTCCGAAGTCATAGAATCTTTAATCTTCTTCGTAAAATCCGTCTCAAACTTAAGGTCACGATTTGTTATGATGCCTACCAGCCTGCGCCCTTCTGTAATGGGGACGCCGGAGATCCGGAACTTGCCCATCAGCTCATTGGCATCCGCCAGTGTATGTTCAGGAGATAAATAAAAAGGGTCGGTGATGACACCATTCTCAGAGCGTTTAACCTTGTCCACTTCTTCGGCCTGGGCCTCCACCGACATATTCTTATGGATAATGCCGATACCTCCCTGTCTTGCCATAGCAATCGCCATCCTGTGCTCTGTAACTGTGTCCATCCCGGCACTCATCATCGGAATGTTCAATTTGATTTTCTTAGTCAGATGGGTCGATAAATCCACCTGATTCGGTGTTACCTCGGAATATGCCGGTACCAGCAGCACATCATCAAAGGTAATTCCCTCACCGATTATTTTGCCCATGTTTATTTCTCCTTTCTTCCTCACATGCTCAAAAGCTCATCTTATTTAATATAATACTCTACCAAAAATGTCCGCCGGTGTCAAACAAATTCGACAAGGTTTTGCAATCTTTTCATACAAAAAAGGACCGGTCTGAAATAGACCGGTCCCCCTGCATTTATCACTTAAAATCCTGATGTTTCGTTGGATTTCCAACTGAACAATTACATCATTCCCATTCCGGGAGCGCCTGCGGGCATTGCCGGAGCGTCTTCTTTGATGTTTGCTACTACAGACTCTGTAGTCAGCAGCGTAGCTGCAACGCTTGTGGCATTCTGCAGGGCGCTTCTCGTAACCTTGGCAGGATCCACAATGCCGGCAGGAATCATTTCTACATATTCTTCCTTCAAAGCGTCAAAGCCATGGCCTACTGCCGCCTCTTTTACTTTATTTACGATTACAGAGCCTTCCAGTCCTGCATTGGCAGCAATGTGATACAGGGGAGCTTCCAGAGCCTTCAGTACAATCTTAGCACCTGTCTTCTCGTCACCATCCATAGTGCTTACCATCTTTTCAACTTCTTTTGCAGCATGAATATATGCAGAACCGCCGCCTGCTATGATGCCTTCTTCCACAGCCGCCTTGGTAGCCGCAAGAGCATCTTCCATACGCAGCTTCGCTTCTTTCATCTCAGTCTCGGTAGCCGCTCCAACGCGGATGACTGCCACGCCGCCGGATAATTTGGCAAGGCGCTCCTGTAATTTTTCTTTATCAAACTCTGAAGTTGTCTCCTCAATCTGAGACTTAATCTGGCCGATTCTGGCTTTGATATCTTCACTCTTGCCTTCGCCGTCCACGATGATTGTACTTTCCTTCTGAACCTTTACAGATTTCGCACGGCCCAGCTGATCGATGGTAGCTTCCTTCAAATCCAATCCGACTTCTTCGGAGATCACGGTGCCGCCCGTCAGGATAGCGATATCCTTGAGCATTTCTTTCCTTCTGTCGCCATAACCGGGAGCCTTTACTCCTACAACACTGAAAGTTCCTCTCAGTTTATTTACGATCAAAGTGGTCAGAGCCTCACCCTCGATATCCTCTGCGATGATCAGCAGCTTGGAACCGCTCTGCACGATTTGCTCCAGAAGAGGAAGGATCTCCTGAATATTGCTGATCTTCTTATCAGTGATCAATACGTAAGGATTGTCAAGCTCTGCACACATTTTTTCCATATCTGTGCACATATAAGCTGATATATAGCCTCTGTCGAACTGCATACCTTCGACGAGATCCAGCTCTGTTTTCATGGTCTTTGATTCTTCAATGGTGATAACGCCGTCCTTGGAGACTTTCTCCATAGCGTCAGCTACCATCTCGCCTACGCTATCCTCGCCGGCAGAAATCGCCGCGACTCTTGCGATCTGGTTCTTGCCGCTGATGGGCTCACTCATTTCAGCAATCGCTTCCACAGCCTTATCGGTCGCTTTTTTCATACCTTTTCTTAAGATAATGGGGTTTGCACCTGCCGCCAGGTTCTTTACACCCTCATGTACCATGGCCTGAGCCAATACTGTAGCAGTCGTTGTACCGTCTCCGGCCACATCGTTCGTCTTGGAAGCTACTTCCTTGATGAGCTGTGCGCCCATATTCTCAAATGCGTCCGCCAATTCAATTTCTTTCGCGATAGTCACGCCGTCATTGGTAATCAGGGGAGTTCCGAAGGATTTATCCAGAACGACATTCCTTCCCTTCGGTCCCAATGTCACTCTTACTGTATCTGCCAGCTGATTCACGCCAGATTCCAGTGCTGCTCTTGCTTCAGCACCATATTTGATTTCCTTTGCCATAGCTTCTCAATCTCCTTTTCGCTGTTATATTACTTTACAATTGCCAAAATGTCGTTCTGTTTCACTACGATATACTCATCTTCTCCCAACTTAACTTCCGTTCCGGCATACTTGGAATAGATGACTTTGTCGCCTACGGCAACTTCCATTTTTACTTCTTCGGTTCCGGGACCCACAGCAATCACTTCTGCCTGCTGGGGTTTTTCCTTTGCCGCTCCGGGCAGCACGATTCCTGACTTTGTGGTTTCTTCAGCTTCAACCTGTTTTAATACGACTCTGTCGCCTAAAGGTACTAATTTCATTACGATTCCTCCTATCTAATTATTAGCACTCACTCTAATCGAGTGCTAACCGACTGGTATTATATTATATAATTTAAGGTCAAAATGCAACATCCGTTTACCGGCTAATTCAGTGAATTTTTCTCTATTATCTCCACTTTTCTCTTGTTTTCTTCACCTATTTTGTTTTTTCTATAATTTTATCAATATCTTCTCTGTTTTTGGGACTTTCCGATTCGCCAGAATCCATCAAAACGAAATTTTCTATAAAGAAATGGAAATAGCCCTTTTCATCCGGCCAAAAAAGGATTACAATAATACAAAATTATTTTCTCTATAATAGAAAGGAGTTTGTGCCATGCGTAAAGGCATTTTAGGAAAGGTTCTGGCGGTTTCCGCCATAGCCGGCGGCGCGGCCATCCTCATTACAAAGCTTGTAAAAAACAGCGCCATAAAAGATTCTGAGAACGGTGATTTTGAGGAAGATGATTTCTGCTGCTGCGATGACTGCGGCAAGGATACTCTTTCAAGGAATTACGTCCCTCTCTCCCACGGTTCAAAAGAAGAAGACAGCGAAGAAGCAAAAGAAAACGAAAGCCAGGAAGAAAAAGAAGACTGACGGCAGCCAAAAAAAGGACCTCATAAACCAATGGTTTATGGATGGCCCTTTTTTCATTTCCTGGTAACCTTTTCCCTGTATTCTCTGTCTAATAGACAGATGGACCATCTGAATTCACAACTGACCAATATAAGGAGGGCATGCCATGGAAAATTCACAAGCTGATACGCTGTCGCTGGTCAAGCGGGCCGTCCGTGGAAATATCGATGCCTATGGCACCCTGATCACTGATTATCAGGATTATCTGTACCGCACAGCTTTTTTATATGTAAAAAAGGAGGATCTTGCCCTGGACGTGGTGGGCGACTGTATCTTGAAAGGATTTCAGTCTATCCATACATTGAAAAAACCGGAATTCTTCAAAACCTGGCTGACAAGGATTCTGATACACTGTGCCATGGACACTTTTCACAAATTGCTGCCTCTGGCTTCCGCAGATACCTTTCAGGCTGTCTCTTCTTCTCCTGGAATTTCTCCAGAAGAAAAATGGGATCTATATGATGCGATTGATCTGCTGCCCGAAAAGCACCGGACTGTGATCATTCTGAAATATTTCAATGACTTGACTGTGAATGAGATTGCCTATGCCATGAATATACCGGAAGGTTCCGTCAAGGCTTATTTAAGCCGTGCGAGAAGAGAACTCCGAAATTTTTTAAAGGAGGATTATATTTATGCCACTTAAATTAGATAAGATTCCCATATCCCCGAAACTGGAAGCAACCGTAAAATCCAGTCTGGACAAATTAAAAAATGAACGGCGGAAAAAAATCCGAAAGAGAATCTGGATGGGCATCGGATCCACTGCTGCCGCATTTATCATCGCCATTCTTTTTTGCGTCAGTAATCCGTCGCTTGCCGCCAAACTCCCCTTTGTCGGAAGCCTATTCTCAGATTTACAGGATGACTTTGCCTATCCCGGTGATTATTCTGACCGGGCTCAGGTATTGACGCCCACAAAAAGCACCACTCCCGCGGAAAGCGAAGCAGATACTGTGACACAGACCAATACTTCAGCAGCAATCGCTGAATCGGATGCTTCCCCGTCGGAACTCTATACGGTCACAGATCAAGGAATCACCTTGACTGCTTCCGAGGTATACTGCGATGGTATTTCTGTCTTCCTTTCCCTGTCTTTTTTCTCAGAAGAACCCATGGGATTTTTCTATGATGAGACAGGCAGCCCGATTCCCGCACATGTCTACCTTTCCGGATCGGCCCTGATCGACGCGGAAGAAGCTGGCGGAGACGGAGAGCTCGGAAACACGTCCTTCCATATCGAACAACCGGATGAACACAATTTCAGCGGAATGTTAAAGATAAACCTGCCAGATTCCATAATCGGATCAGACGGTTCCCATAATTTGACCATCCGCCTGAATACCATCGGCGCCGATTTCGCTGACATTAATAAAAATCCGGTCATTGTAGAATCCAATCCTATCGGCGCTTCCATGTGGGTAAAGGGCAGCTGGGAGGTAAGCTTTTCTTTTAACGCTGATGTCACAGAGCTTCAGATATATGATGATCTGAATCCCGAACAGACTGTGTATGGTATATCAACCGTATATATTTCTCCATACCAGATCAAAGCTATTTTTCTTCCGGATTATGAAGCTTTCGAAAATGAAGGAGCTTGTATGAGCGGCCTGTCTTTATTTGACCAGGATGGAAATGTCATACAATGCGGGGATAATTCAAGCTCAATGAACAGTGCCTGCTTCCCACTGGAAGGTAAACGTCCCACCCAGCTGAGATTCTATCATCTGGAGGACTGGATCGACGCATGTAAAACGACAAATGAGGAAGCCGCCGCGTCTCAGGCACTTACCTCCCTTTCTCTGGATATTTCATGGCCGTAAATCGGCATCAGCCATTCTAAAGGCGCGGCAAAGCAAATCCGCGCCTTTTTCTATTTCCTTCCTGCTAAGATTTGCGTAGCCCAGCAGCACGGTCCCAGATCTGTCTTTCTGAATTTCCTGCGATGAGTTTCCCTCTCCGATACCAAATTCTGACAGCCCGTAAACCCTCACTCCGGCTTCCTCCGCCAGGGAGACCAGACGCTCCTCCGGAACCCCCCGCATACTTTTTAACAAAATATGAATTCCGGCGTGTTCTCCGCCAATGGAATATTCCTTTGCCAAAGGCAAAAGTGCCGCGAGGAGGGCATCATGCTTCGCTTTGTAAATCCCCCTCATCTTGTTCAGATGCCGCTCATAATAACCATCTTCAATAAATTCCGCCAGAATCCTCTGATCGATCCTGGACACTGTGGAGGCATAAAAGCTGCAGGTCCTTTCATATTGTTCCAAAAGAGGCATCGGAAGCATCATATAGCTCACACGGATAGCAGGAGCGACCGCCCTCGAAAACGTGCCGAAGTAAATAACGCGTCCGGCCGTATCCGCGCTCTGCAGGGAAGGAATCGGCTTTCCCCGATAGCGAAATTCACTGTCATAGTCATCCTCGATGATATACCGTCCTTCCTTTTCCGCTGCCCATGACAAAAGCTCCATGCGTCTGCGGATGGGCATGACAATTCCCGTCGGAAACTGATGGGACGGCATCACATAGGCAATATCCGCATCTGACACAGACAGCTTCCTGATATCCATCCCGCTCTCGTCCATCTCCACTGGAACCACAAGATGTCCCAGTCGGTCAAATACCCGGTATGCCTGACGGTAGGTGGGCGTCTCCATGGCGATCACATTCTGATTTCCAAACAGCTGGTTCAAAAGCATGAGGAGATATTCGTTCCCTGCTCCGACAATCAACTGTTCCGGCCGGCAGGTCACCCCTCTTGCCCCGTATAGATACGTACAGATTGCCTGCCTGAGCTTAAAATCTCCTTTATTATCTCCCGCGGAAAACAGTTCTTTATTATCTCCGTTTAATATATTCCTGGATAACCGTCTCCAGATTCCATATGGAAAACTCTCCAAGTCAATTCCCCGCAGGGAAAAGTCATAAATCCACTTCTTATCTTTCTCCTGTTGTCTCTCCTCGCCCGGAACTGACTGTCCGCCCAGGTCGAACAAAGCTTCCAGTTCTGACACATAGTATCCCCGGTACGGCTCCGCTTCCAGATAGCCTTCAGAAAGAAGCTGGTCATAGGCCATCTGCGTGGTACTTCTGCTGACTCCCAGATGCTCCGCCAGCTTCCTCGTAGAGGGAAGCTTCGTCCTTGCCGGCAGGTTACCCTGTTTGATCTGTCTTTTTATATACACATATATCTGTTCGTAAAGAGGTCTGTCCTCCGATTCACTTAAGGGAATAGTCAGTTCATACATCTTTTTTTCCTCTCACAGTTCGCCTTCTCCGTTTTTATGCGCCATAAGCCAGGCGGCTGCCAAGACCGCATGGCTTTTTTCCTTTAAACGAAACCTTCCGTTATCAACGCCTCCGCTCCATATTGATTCTGCTACTCGAAAAAAACATCCAAAAACGGAACCTTCCAAACGGCTCCATTAGTATACCTTACCGCACGAAGTGCGCCCGCCTGGAGGGCATGTATTAAGGAATGCCCTTGGGTATACCTTTGAATACTTTTAAAACAGTCTTATGAATCAGATGAG